>CALOBK010000001.1:0-100054 GCA_942491645.1 uncultured Alphaproteobacteria bacterium
CAACAGCACATTAGCCCAGCGCTACGGCGCACCGACAACCCACTCTCCTGGTCAGCTGATTTTCGCTCCGTGTGCTGTGTTACAAGCTGTTTCGAGACTTCCCAATGGCCGAGTCCCCGCTCACGCACCTCCTGCAACTCCATCACCGCCTCAATGAATTCGGAATGCTCTAACGCCGTGTCACTGTCGGGCAGAAAATTCTCCGCTACGAGCAGGGCCCCTTCCGCCTCGTCGTGACGGCCGAGCCCGGCGAAGGCGCGCGCCGCTTCTAGCTGAGTTAGAAAGCGCAGCCGACTGTCCGCCTCGGTCAAGGTCGCGTGTGTGTCCTTGACATGCGGATGGACATCGTCGTGCCGGCCGAGCGCATTAAGCGCCTGAATGAGGCTGATGCGAGCAGCCTGAACCGCATGCTCGCGGACTTTGAAGGTCTTGTCGCCGGAGATCAGGAAGCCGAACAATAAGGCTCCGTTGTCATAGCGCTGCGCCTTTAGTTCGCCATGCCCTACCTGAGCAATGAGCCTTGTGATCTCCCGGCGGTCGCCCCCAATCGAGGTGAAGGCAAGCGCCATCATCAATTCGTCCGTGGCGCGCCTATCCTCGCCCCGCGCGGCATACATCACCGACATCTCCCGCGCGATGTTGCCGAGTTCGCGATAGTTCGGTGGTGACAGAGACGACGCCAAGGCCCGGGCATCGCGCAGTTCGCTAAACGCGTCCGCCTCGCGGTCCATCCGGCTGTACACGACGCCAAGCATGCGGTGCACGCGGGGCCTGTCGAACGAATCCCGTGGAAAGCCGAGAAGCAACGTCGCGAGTTCCGAAAGCAACACGTCGGGCGCCGTCTGCTGGAGCTCGACGGCATCCTCCACAACGTCAAGGGCCGCACCCAAGTCTCGGGGTTTCTCGGTCATTCGGCAAAAAAACCTCGCCCAAAATCTTGGAGCCAACAGTTAAGGACTATGTGTCTAACAGACAGCCCCTAGGCTCAAGTCCGTTTTTCATGTCCATTGATCGAGGCGAGGCCTTTGGGCTAGGGTCGGCGCGCAAGAAAGACCGTCTTGAGACACGCAGATTCGCCGCGCAAAGCAGAAGCGAGCCTTCACTCATGCCTCTATCCTTCGGCCCCTTCGGCAAAGCCGTTGCGATCTTCGTGATCGCCGCATTCGTCCTTTGGCTGATTTTCACTTACATGTTCACGAGTGAAGAAGCCGTCGTCGAGGCAGAGCAGGTCGGGGCGATCGAGATGTCGACGCTCCTTTCGGCTTAGCCGCGCGTCCGACCTTCTCCGCGCCACGAAACAGCCGATGGAACGCATCTGTCCTCGAACCGCGAAATGCGTGCGAGAACGAGGACGCCTGTGGCATCGGGGGCGCCTCATGCATCCTGGCGCGGGCTCAAGGACGGCGCAGGCAGCAGAGCCTCGATTCGCCAAAATTGCTCTACCCTCTAACGCGAAAAGTCCCTATCAACCAGAATAGAGTGGGCACGAGTAACAATCTGTTATCCCTCAAAAAAACCCGAATGGACCGATCCCAGAAACGGAGACCTCATGGAGTATCGAGAGCTTGGCCGCACGGGCGTGACTGTGAGCGCACTCACCCTTGGCACAATGACCTTCGGCGAGCAGAACACGGAAGCCGAGGGGCATGCGCAGATGGACTTTGCCCTCGAACGCGGCATCAATCTCTTTGACGCTGCGGAGATCTACCCGGTCCCGCCAAAGCGCGATACGCAAGGGGCGACCGAAGAAATTGTGGGGAGTTGGCTCCACGCCCGCAAGAACAGGGACAAGGTCCTGATCGCGACTAAGGTCGCGGGCCGGAGCACCGCGATCGATTGGCTGCGCGAGAAACCCTTGCTGTCGCGTCAGAACGCCGAGCAGATCAATGAGGCGATCGACAAGAGCCTGCAGCGGCTCAGGACCGACTATGTGGACCTCTACCAGCTCCACTGGCCGGACCGGCCCATGCGTGTTTTCGAAGGCCTTGAATACAAGCGTCTGCCAGGCGATGCCCATTCGCTTCACGAGATTTTCGAGGTGCTGGGCGAGCTCGTCAAATCCGGCAAGGTGCGCTTCATCGGCCTATCCAACGAAACGCCATGGGGCACGATGACCTGCCTACGGCTTGCCGAACAGCACGGGCTGCCGCGGCCGGTCTCCATTCAAAACAGCTTCAGCCTAGTCAATCGCAGCTATGAGGTGGGCCTGTCAGAAATCACCTATGAGGAACAGGTTGGACTGCTCGGCTATTCGCCGCTCGGCCAAGGCTATCTCACCGGCAAATATGAGGATGGGGCCCTTCCGCAAGGGGCCCGCAAGACCCTGTTCAACCGGCTCGGACGCTACGAGCAAGGAAACGGCCCACGTGCCATTTCCGCCTATGTGGCTCTCGCCAAGAAGCAGGGCTTGGATCCGGCGCAGATGGCGATTGCCTATGCGGTGTCGCGCCCCTTCATGACGTCGGTGATCCTTGGTGCAACGACCATTGAGCAGCTCAAGACCGATATGGACGGCGCCGCGTTGACCCTGTCCGACACCGTTCTTGAGGAGATCGATCAGATCCACCTTGACTACCCCAACCCTTGCCCGTGAGACTCTGAGTCGAAACAACATGTTGATTCGGTTATGCCCAGGCTCTTCACCGCAGTTGAGATTCCAAGGAGCATCGCCGACCGCCTTTCGATGCTTCGCTCCGGACTTCTCGGGGCGCGCTGGATCGATCCGGAGAACTACCACCTGACCTTGCGCTTCATCGGCGACGTGGATGGGGAGACGGCCCGCGACTTTACCGACGCGTTAGGCCAGGTCCTTGCCACACCCTTTGCGCTGAAACTGAACGGTCTGGGGAGTTTTGGCGGAAACAAGCCCCGAGCCATGTTCGCAGGCATCGACCCATCCCCGGAACTTGACGCGCTGCAACACGCTCATGAGGGCGCAGCCCGCATGGCCGGCCTCCCCCCCGAGAGGCGCAATTTCAAGCCACATGTGACAATCGCGCGGCTCCGCGGCGCGCGGCCCGGCGCCGTCGCCGCCTATCTTCAAAATAGCGGGCTTATCGCCGATAGCTTCACCGTGACGCGCTTCGTTCTCTATGCGTCGCGAAATTCGGTCGGCGGCGGGCCCTATGTCGTCGAGGCCGCCTACGACTTGGACGACGAAGAGCCCGACTATCTTGGCAGTTACGATTTCGACCAGAGCGCAGAATACCGCCTCGACCCCTAGCGGTTTTCAGCCTCTTTTTCAGGCTCTTGGCGTTCACGCGCCAGTTCCGCGAGTAGCCCTTTCGCCGCCGCCTCAATCAGGTCGAGGGCGTGGTCGAAACCCGCCGGACCACCGTAATAGGGGTCGGGCACGTCTTCCTCGCCAAGCTGCGGTGCATAGTCGAGAAAGCGCCGGATCTTGTGCCGCGCGTCCATCGGCGCGATCTCATACATATCCGCGATATTCGAGCCGTCCATGGCGAGGATAAGATCGAACGCCTCGAAGTCCTCAAGTTCGACCTTGCGCGCGGACTGTCCGGAAATATCGGCGCCTCTCGCCAGCGCCGCTTTTTGCGCGCGATGATCGGGCGCCTCGCCCTTGTGCCAGTCTCCCATCCCGGCCGAGTCGATCTCGAAGAGATGGAGCTGTCCCGCATCCTCGGCCACACGCCGGAAGACGCCCTCGGCCATTGGCGAGCGGCAGATATTTCCAAGACAGGCAAAGAGAATTCGGTGTTTGGCAGTCGCGTCCTCGGTCATGGGGGTCCATGCCATGGGGGCCAACGGTGCGCAAGCCCGCGGCCCCTCAAGACCTCGCAGTACCTTGTAAAACCTTGTAAAACCTTGCGAAACCTTGCGAAAGGAGCCCGCCGGTCTCATATCTAAAGGGAGCTATGTCCCTGAAAGACAATCGATGAGGTGCTGAACAATGACCACATTTGAAGACGCGGCGGGTCTGCGTGAGGCAGCCATGGGTGGGGCGTGAGTGGAGACATGGGCCAGGAAATTTCGGTGGACACGCTTTCAGAACGCGAGGAGACGGTTAGGCGTGACTTCTGGGCAAAACTCAAACGCGTCGCCGGGCATGTTCCTTTCGTCGAGGATCTTGTCGCGGCCTATTATTGCGCGATGGACCCTGCAACGCCCATCCGCGTGCGCGGCATGCTGCTCGCAGCACTCGCCTACTTCATCATGCCGTTGGACATCATTCCCGACATCGTCTTGGGGCTTGGCTTCGCCGACGACATGGCGCTTCTAACGGCCGTTATTGGCCTTGTGTCGGCCAGCATCAAACCGGTCCACCGCGCGGCCGCGGCGCGGGCCCTCGATAAGGCACTTCCCGAACAAGACTAGGGCGGCCCAAGCGGGCGTCACCTGCTATTCCTGCGGGCGCACGATCACCTTGCCGTTGGCCTTGCGTCCGACGATCAGCTTGAGCGCCTCTGGTGTCTCGGCAAGCGGATAGGCCCCATGGATGTGGGGCACGAGCTTGCCCTCTTTGCACCAATCGAGAACCTGCATCGTATTGGCGCGATGCGCCTCCGGCTCCCGGTCGGCGAAGGATGTCCAAAACACGCCAAGAACATCGCATCCCTTGAGCAGAACGAGATTGAGCGGAATACGCGGGATTTCGCCTGATGCGAATCCGATAACAAGATAGCGGCCCCTCCACCCCAGAGCACGAAGGCCCGGCTCCGCCGAGTCGCCCCCAACACAGTCATACAGAACGTCCAGGCCATGGGGCGCGGTGCGCCGCTTCAGCGTCGTTTTCAGCTCGTCCTTAGTGTAGTCGATGCCTTCATCCGCGCCATGGCGCATGGCAAGCGCGATCTTGTCATCGGATGAGGCAACGGCAATGACGCGCGCGCCCATGAGCTTAGAAATTTCGACAGCCGCCAACCCGGCGCCGCCCGCCGCCCCCAGGACCGCGACGCTCTCACCCGGTTGCAAATTCGCCCGATCCTTGAAGCCATGGATCGCCGTGCCATAAGTGATCGAAACCCCAGCCGCCACGTTGTCGTCAACGCCGTCGGGAATGGGAATGACACGCTTTGCAGTGGTCACAACCTGTTCGCGGCAGCCATTGCCTCCGATAAAGGCCATGACCCGCTGGCCCACTTCGAATTCGGCGACCCCCTCGCCGAGAGCCTCCACAACGCCGGCGATCTCCCCGCCTGGCGAAAATGGCAGTGGCGGCGTGAACTGGTATTTGTCCCGCAGAATCAGCGTATCGAAAAAGTTCAAACCGACTGCTGTGACCTTGATGAGAACCTCGCCGGCCGCAGGGTTTGGCGCGGGCTCTTCCTCAAGACCCAAGGCGTCAATCCCGCCAAACTCCCTGAACTGCATGACGCGCATTTGTTGGTTCCCGGTAACTTGTGCGAACCGTTGAGGGCCGCTTGGGCTCGGACGCTATCGTAAGCCGCATGGTTTCTGTCGCGTGACTTTTTGACCCTAGAGCCGTGTGAGAACAAGCCCGCGTTGCACGCCGAACTGATATCCGGCTTTTGTCAACTCACCCATTGTGGCAAATATGACGCGTGAAACCGCATCATCGATCCATACGCGGCTATTTTGGTATTGGCGCCGAAAGCATCTCCAAATCGATCAATCTTGGAGGTCTGCTGCGCTCCGCCAATGCCTTCGGCGCCAATTTCGCCTTCACACTGGGTGCGGACGACCGGGCCTTTGAGATGCGCTCGGACACATCGAAGGCCGACAATCATCTGCCCGTCTATCATTGGCACGACGTGGGCGAGATGCAGCTTCCCAACGCTTGCAGCTTGGTGGGCATCGAAATTCTCGACAGTGCTGCGGACTTGCCGAGTTTTCCCCATCCTTTGCGGTGTGCCTATGTGCTCGGCCCGGAACGCGGCGCCTTAAGCCCGTCTGTGATGGCGCGCTGCCAGCATCTGATTCGGATTCCGACAAATTTCTCGCTGAATGTTGCAACGGCAGGAGCCATCGTCATGTATGACCGGCTGCGCGCGCTCGGACGCTTCCCCGCGCGCCCCGTGAGCGAGGCGGCCGAGGCAGTGGAACTTGCACCCCATATCCAGGGTAAACCAAAACGGCGGCGGCGCCAGGGTTGACCTCAGCCCCCGAACTAGGGAAGACTGCACCTCATTCATGCGTTGGATCTGCTCACGACACGGGGACGGGGAGATGCGCCGAGCCGTTGTAGCGGCTTGCGTGATACTGGCATTGAGCGCAACGCCAGCCTTCACGCAAGAGGTCAAGCTTTTGCAAAAGTATAACGACTGGGCCGCCTATGTTTCGCAAGGCAGCCCAAAGGTTTGCTTTGCGGTGTCACAACCACGAAGCTCCTTGCCGAAGAACGTGCGCCGTGGACCGATCTATTTCTATGTGTCGGACTATCCTGGCGACAAAGTCTCCGGCGAGATCAGCGTCAAGATGGGCTACCCCTTTCCGCCTGGCGGCAAGGTCACGATGACAATCGGCAAAGACAAGTTCGAACTCTTCACCAAGGATGAGGGCGCCTTCGTCGAAAAGCCCGAGGACGAGGCCAAAATCCTCGAAGCCTTGAAGGTCGGAAGCTCCATGAAGGTGCAAGGCCGCTCTGCCCGTGGCACAAACACGACCGACAATTACTCCTTGAGTGGCACCTCCGGCGCGCTCGAACGGATCACCAAGGAGTGCACGGCGGAGGCTGGGTAAGGTACCCACCCCGCTTAAGCCTGACCGCGCGCCCTTGGCATTTGCGGCTCGCCTCATGATATGAGGTGCCATGACAACGACTACGCTCATCAAAGAAGTGGCGACGCCGGTCGCACCCGAACAGGTGCAGAAAGAGTCGCTCGTGGGGCTTGCCCGCGATGCGCTTGCCGACCAGCTTAGCAAGGCTGGCGTTCCGGAGCGGCAATTGCGCATGCGCGTCGGCCAGCTCTGGGGCTGGATGTATGTGCGCGGGGCGACCTCCTTCGACATCATGAGCGACATTGCGAAGGATCTGCGCGAACAACTTGAGGCGCAGTTCACTTTGTCGCGCCCCCTCATTGTGACCGAACAGGTTTCCGTGGACGGCACCCGCAAATGGCTGCTGCGCCTCGCCGACGGCAAGGACGTGGAGACGGTCTATATCCCGGAAGAAGACCGGGGCACGCTGTGCATCTCGAGCCAGGTAGGCTGCACGCTCAATTGCAGCTTTTGTCATACGGGCACGCAAGCCCTTGTGCGGAACCTCACTGCTGGCGAGATCGTGGGGCAGATCCTGCTCGCCCGGGACCGGATCGGCGATTGGCCGGGCGCAACCCCTGAGGACCCGACGGGCCTCCCGAGCGGCGAGCGCAAGATCACCAATGTGGTGCTCATGGGCATGGGCGAGCCGCTCTACAATTTTGACAATGTGCGCGATGCCTGCGCGATCGCGGCCGACGGAGAGGGCCTGTCGATCTCGAAGCGGCGCATTACGCTGTCTACCTCAGGGATTGTCCCGGAGATTCCGCGCTGGGGCGAGGAGGCGGGCACCATGCTCGCCATTTCGCTGCATGCGGTGCGCGATGGCTTGCGCGATGAGCTGGTGCCCATCAACAAGAAATGGCCGATTGCTGACTTGCTTGCAGCGTGCCGCGCCTATCCCGGCCTGTCGAATGCCAAACGCATCACGTTCGAATATGTGATGCTGAAAGGCGTCAACGACTCCATCGCTGATGCCAAGGCGCTTGTGCGCCTCCTCGCCAAGATCCCGGCGAAGATCAATCTCATCCCCTTCAACCCCTGGCCCGGCGCCCCATATGAATGCTCGGATTGGGACCAGATCGAAAGGTTCGCGGAGGTCGTGAACCGCGCGGGCTATGCAAGCCCCGTCCGCAGCCCAAGAGGCCGCGACATCATGGCCGCCTGCGGGCAGCTCAAGAGCGCGAGTCTGAAACAGCGCGCCTCGCAGCGGCAGAGCGGTGTGACCGCTTGAGCGATCTGCACGCGCTGCCCTTCGCCCAGGCGAGTGCCATCTCCAGCCGATCATTCCCCCAGAACAGTTCATCCCCAACGGTGAAGGACGGCGCACCAAAAAGGCCGCGGGTCTTGGCCTCGGCGGTTTGGGTCCGCAAAGCCGCCTTGATGTCGGGACTGCTCGCGGCAGCCATGGCTGCATCAGCATCGACGCCCAATCCATCGAGGATGGAGCGCAAGCTGGCCTCGTCTGAGATATCCCTCTGCTCGGCGTAGTTGGCGGCAAAAACGGCGCAGGTGAAGCCCGGGGTCCAGCCGTCCTTTTGGCCGACAAGCGCCAGCCGCGCTGCAGTCACGCCGTTTTGCGGAAAGCGCACGGGCGGCAGCCTCAAAGGCAGCCCATCGGCCTCACAAATCCGTTCAAGGTCGCGCCACATATAGCGCCCCTTTGCCGCAAAGATATTGAAGGGCGAGTCGGTCCAGCCGAACTCCTTGAAGATCGGTCCGAGAAGAAACGGCCGCCATTTCACCCGAACGCCCGCCGCCTCGGCCAGGGGTCCGATCCGCATGGCGTTCGGGTAGGAATAGGTACTGGCGAATTCATACCAGAATTCAACATCCATCATTCGTTGCGTCCCCACATCACCGCCCATCCCCTATAGTCCGGCGCAGAGCGTGCGTCACTACCAGGGCGAAAGATCAGGGCGTGTGGATTTTGGGTCAGCGAAGATTGGGCGAGACATTGTTAAGCAAGACATGATTGGACGTTTGATCTGGCGCGGCATTGTCATTGCCGCCGCATTCTGCATTGCGATCGGCACGGGCCTTGCCGTGCTTTTCGCCCTTGGCGCGCTGTGGGTCGGCGATGAGCTGCAAGCGGTTGCGCCACACGACCCCTTGCTCCGTCATGGCGGCGCCATGGCTGTGGGCGCTGCCCTCTTCACAGGCACTGTCTTACCGGCTCTGACAGCGCTGCCTGCTTTTGCTGTGGCCATCGCCGGGGAGCTTCTACATTTGAGATCGTGGATGTATTACGTGCTTGGGGGTGGCGCCGCGATGACGGCAATCCCGCTTCTGGCTGCCGCCTCCCTCGAAGACAATGCCGCCGCGCTTCCCGCCAGCGAGTATATGACGATCTTCGCGACGGCCGGGTTTGCGGGCGGGCTTATCTATTGGCTTCTGGCAGGGCGCGGAGCTTGACGCGCAGGCGCATTTGCTCGTGCTCCACGGCGACCAGCCAGGGCTCCGGGTGATAGTGCGTCACGGTCTTGTGCCAGGCATCGGATGCACGGCAACGACCCCGTTGCCGCCATGCGAACCCAAGTCGGTCTGCTGTGAGGGCAGCGGCGTCCCTTTTGCTCTCATCGTTCGTCTCGAGCGAAGGCATGTTGCAAGTCTTGGGCGAAGTCATCTGCGAACTCCTCAACTGTCCTATAGAGCCAACACATCTTTGCGGGCAGTGGTTCCCACTGTGGTGCGAAGATCATAAAGCCGTCATCTGGCATCGGTCCCTCGAAGGCCTATGCCGATGTTGGCAAGCTCTGACGGGTGCGCCATAAAGCCCCCGATTGGCTTGTCGAGAACCGCCCTTTGCGAATCCTCGCGGACGGCCATGACATCGTTTCTGGCTTGAATGTCTTAGGGGATCGAATTGGCGCGGCGCTGGCTGCTCGCAACTCTCGCTCTTGGCCTGGTCTTCGGGGTGGTGTTCGCCATCTATCCGGTGCTCGACCTTATGGCCGCGGCCCTCTTTTTCGATGGCGATACATCCAGATTTCCCATCTCCAGGGACGCGGGCTGGAACACCGTCCGAGACCTCGCCTATTTTGTGCCCTATCTGCTGATTGCCCCGTCCCTTTTCGTTCTCATCCGCAAACTCATTTTCCCCCGCACCAAGATGGCCATCGCCTCGTCCGTGGTGCTGTTCTTGATCGGCTCCTTCATCGCGGGCCCAGGGGTCCTGAGCAACCTCATTTTGAAGGACAATTGGGGGCGCCCACGTCCCATCCAGGTGGAGGAGTTCGGAGGCAAAGCGGACTTCGTGCCCTGGTGGCTCCCCGGTGGGGCGTGCGAGCGAAACTGCTCTTTTGTGTCCGGCGAGGGGAGCCTGGCCTTCTGGACCGTGGCGCCGGCCATGCTGGCCCCACCTCAATTCCGGCCTCTCGCCATGGGGGGCGCTGTCCTGTTCGGTGCATCCGTTGGCGGGCTCCGCATCGCATTCGGGCGGCACTTTCTGAGCGATGTCCTGTTCTCCGGCATCTTCACCATCGCCGTGGCGTTGCTCTTCTACTATCTGCTCTTGTTGCCTGCCCGGCGCAACGACGCGCGGACCGAGGCGGTCATTGAGCGGGTCGCGTTCGCAATCCACGGGTCCGTTGCCGTCGTGCTGGCAGGCATTGGGACGGGGCTAACTTACGTTGGCACCACGCTTCGCAACGCGGGCCAGGCCTTGCGGCGGCGCCCTCCACCCGACTAGCCGCACCCGTCCGCTCGCCTTACGCTCGGGTGCGCCTAAGGCCGGTTGTGGTTGCGGCGCGCCCAGCCTTTATCGGCCGCTCTGTTGGCTGCAAGCCCACTTGCACATGCGGCGCCTGCGCCTATAGTCCCGGCCAAATCCACATCGCGAAGACCGCGCGCTCCGTTCCAGGACAAAAAGAATGACCGACATCAAGAAGGTCGTACTCGCCTATTCCGGCGGCCTCGACACCTCCATCATCCTCAAATGGCTTCAGGAGACGTACGCCTGCGAGGTCGTAACCTTCACCGCCGATCTCGGTCAGGGTGAGGAGTTGGAGCCGGCGCGCAAGAAAGCCGAGATGCTCGGCATCAAGGAAATCTTCGTCGAGGACCTGCGCGAGGAATTCGTGCGCGACTATGTCTTCCCAATGTTCCGCGCCAACGCGCTCTATGAAGGCGTCTATCTGCTCGGCACCTCCATCGCGCGGCCCTTGATCGCCAAACGTCAGATCGAGATCGCCCGCGAAACCGGTGCGGACGCCGTCTGTCACGGGGCAACGGGCAAGGGGAACGATCAGGTCCGCTTCGAACTCGGCTACTACGCGCTCAATCCAGACATCAAGGTGATCGCACCCTGGCGCGAATGGGAGTTCACATCGCGCTCGGACCTCATTGCCTTCGCCGAGAAGCATCAGATTCCCGTTACCAAGGACAAGCGCGGCGAGGCGCCGTTCTCGGTCGATGCCAACCTTCTGCACTCTTCCTCCGAAGGAAAAGTGCTGGAGGACCCGGGCACCGAGCCGCCTTCTTACGTGTTTCAACGCACTGTGGCACCGGAAGATGCGCCCGATACGCCAACGATCGTCACAATCGGTTTTGAGCAGGGCGATCCCGTCTCGATCGACGGCAAGGCCCTGTCGCCCGCAAGTCTTCTGACCAAGCTCAATGAGCTCGGGCATGACAATGGGATCGGGCGGGTCGATCTGGTCGAAAATCGTTTCGTCGGCATGAAGTCGCGCGGCATCTATGAAACGCCGGGCGGTACGATCCTTCTGGCCGCACACCGCGCGATCGAGTCACTCACCCTGGACCGCGAGGCCATGCATCTCAAGGATCAGTTGATGCCGCGCTATGCGGAGCTCGTCTATTATGGGTTCTGGTTCGCACCGGAACGTGAAATGCTGCAGGCCCTGGTTGACAAGAGCCAGGACCATGTCGAGGGCGAAGTGACCCTCAAGCTCTATAAGGGCAACGTCATCGTCATCGGTCGCAAAAGCGATAAATCGCTCTATTCGAGCAAGATCGTGACGTTCGAGGACGACGAAGGTGCCTACGACCAGAAGGACGCAGAAGGCTTCATCAAGCTGAACGCACTGCGCTTGCGGACGCTCGGCAAACTGCGAGGTTAACAATTATGCCCTGGCCCGATCGCCGTCTGCTTGACCTCTTTGGCATCTCGGTCCCGATCCTCCAGGCACCGATGGCGAATTCGACCGGCATCGAGCTGGCGCTCGGCGTGGCTGAGGCGGGGGGCCTGGCCGCGCTTCCCTGCGCAATGCTGTCGCCGGAGACCATTGAGACGGACGTCGCCCTTTAGCGCGCTCAGACAAAGGCGCCCCTCAATCTCAATTTCTTCTGTTACGAGCCATCGCCTGACGACCCGGAGCGTGACAGTGCCTGGCTTGCGCGGCTCGCTCCTTATTACAACGCAGTTGGTGTAGAGCCGCCGGAATTGCCGCTCGCAAGCGGCCGTCCGCCTTTCAATGAAGCTGATTGCACCCTCGTCGAAGCACTGCAGCCAGAGGTTGTCAGCTTTCATTTCGGCTTGCCGTCCGCGCCCCTCTTTGAGCGAGTCAAGGCGGCGGGCTGCAAGGTGATCTGCTCGGCGACCTCCCTAGCCGAGGCTCGTTTTCTTGCCGCGCGGTCAGTCGATGCGATCATTGCTAAAGGTGCGGAAGCCGGTGGCCATCACGGCATGTTCTTAAGAACGGACGTCTCCACGCAGACCGGAATGTTGGCGCTTGTGCGAGGCATCAGCGCAACCGTGGAGATCCCAGTGATCGCCGCCGGCGGCATCGTCGATGGCCCCGCCATCGCGGCCTGCTTCGCGCTCGGTGCATCCGCGGTGCAGATCGGCACGGCGTATTTGCTGTGTTCCGAGGCCCTCACCCCGCTCATGCATCGCGCCGCCATCGCCGATCCGGAGCGCGAGACAGCCATCACCAATGTGCTGACGGGACGCCCGGCCCGGGCCGTCATGAACCGCTTTAGGCGTGAGCAAGGACCCATGAACGAGGCCGCGCCATCGTTCCCGCGCGCAGGCCCGGCGATCGCGTCATTGCGTAAGACGGCCGAATCCGAGGGGCGCACGGATTTCTCACCGTTCTGGTCCGGCCAGGCAGCCAAGCTACCCCCATCGATGGGCCCGCGTGAGCTCACGGAGTGGCTGGCCAAGGATGCCCTTGCCGCGCTTTCCCAGGCCTAACCAGACAAGAAACGCGGGCTCATTGGCCGCCCCTGGAGAAGGCTCGGCGCAGAAGATGCTGGCCTTAAGCTATGACAGTGTGGCACAGGGTGCTGGACACTGAGCGCCCGGACACTGATGCTCGTAGACGGATGGTCCTGGCAGGATCCGCACAAGCTAGGCGCCCAATCGAGTGCGTGCGCCATTGCGGGCTCAAGGAAAACCCCTATATTGCGCCGCAATAACAGCCGCCTGGCGGCATTGCCGCATGGCGACCGAAAGACCATTCCGAACATGAAATTACGCAATATCGCTATCATCGCGCATGTTGACCACGGCAAGACAACCCTGGTCGACCGTCTCCTGCAAGGGTCCGGCGCCGTCCGCACCAATCAGCGCGTCGACGAGCGCGCCATGGACTCCAACGATCTGGAGCGCGAGCGCGGCATCACGATCCTTGCCAAGGCAACCTCGGTCAATTGGGGCGACACGCGCATCAATATCGTCGACACCCCGGGCCACGCCGATTTCGGAGGCGAGGTCGAGCGTATCCTCAACATGGTGGACGGCGCGCTCGTGCTGGTCGATGCAGCGGAAGGTCCGCTGCCCCAAACCAAGTTCGTGGTGTCGAAGGCCCTCAAAATGGGCCTCAAGCCCATCGTGGTGATCAACAAGGTCGACCGGCCTGACGCGCGGCCAGACGACGTGTTGAACGAGATTTTCGACCTGTTCGCTGCGCTCGATGCCAGCGAGGAACAACTCGATTTTCCGATTCTTTACGGCTCTGCCAAAGAGGGCTGGATGGCGGAAAGCCCTGAGGGACCGAAGGACCAGGGCATGACGCCGCTCTTCGATCTGGTCTTGCGCCATGTGGCGCCGCCTTCGGTCGAAGACGGGCCGTTCCGCCTGCTTGGCACGATCCTAGAGGCAAACCCCTATCTCGGCCGCATCGTCACGGGCCGCATCACGTCGGGAAAAATCAAACCCAACGCCATGGTGAAGGCGCTCGATCACAACGGCAATCTGGTCGAGCAGGGACGCATCTCCAAAGTCCTCGCCTTTCGGGGCCTTGAACGCGCCGCGCTTGACGAGGCCGAAGCCGGCGACATCGTCTCGTTGGCGGGCCTGCCTAACGCCACGGTCGCGCATACGATTTGCGCCCCTGAAGTCGATATGCCGCTCCCGGCCCAGCCCATTGACCCGCCGACGCTGTCCATGACGTTCCGTGTGAACGATTCGCCCTTGGCCGGCACGGAGGGCAGCAAGGTCACCGGCCGCATGATCCGCGACCGACTCTTGGCTGAGGCCGAAGGCAATGTGGCGCTGAAGGTTTCCGAGTCCGACGAGCGCGACTCCATGGTCGTGGCCGGACGCGGTGAACTCCAGCTCGGCATTCTCATTGAAACCATGCGCCGTGAGGGCTTCGAGCTTTCAGTCTCGCGGCCGAGAGTGCTGCTGCGGCGCGACGATCATGGAACGCTTCTTGAGCCCATAGAGGAAGTGGTGATCGATCTCGACGAGGAGCATGCGGGCTCCGTGGTCCAGAAACTCTCAGAGCGCAAGGCTGATCTGATCGAGATGAAGCCGTCGGGCGGTGGGCGTCAGCGCGTCGTGTTCCACGCTCCCACGCGCGGCCTCATCGGTTATCAGGGAGAGCTTCTGACAGACACGCGTGGAACGGGAATCATGAACCGGCTCTTCCACGCATACGCTCCCCATAAGGGCCCGATCCAAGGCCGGCGAAACGGGGTCTTGATCTCCACCGACCAGGGCGATGCGGTCGCCTATGCACTCTTCAACTTGGAAGACCGCGGTCCAATGATGATCGACCCGGGGACCCGCGTTTATCGCGGCATGATTGTTGGGGAGCACACACGCGGCAACGACTTGGAAGTCAACGTGCTCAAGGGCAAGAAGCTTACCAATATCCGCACCACATCGAAGGACGAAGCCGTCCGCCTGACGCCGCCAATGCGGATGGTCCTGGAAAAGGCTTTGTCCTACATCCAGGACGACGAACTCGTAGAAGTCACGCCGGACTCGATTCGCCTGCGCAAACGCCATCTCGATCCAAACGATCGGAAGAAGGCAGAGCGCCAGCGCGAGGAGAAGAACGCGGCCTAGCAATCGGGCCGCCGAACGCAAAACACCCGGTTCTACGCGGAAGAAGCGGTCTGCGTGGCCATGGCATGGCGCTTTGCACAATTTTCCTGGCTCAGTTGAGATGTTTTAGCGCTCAATCCTGGTGCTGACATCCCCGCCGCCTCTCGCATTGTCGTGACATCGCTCGTTACCACGAGCGATGTCACGCGGGCACCTCTCGCGCATCCCAAGCACAGAGGAGAACCTTTCAGATGATCGGGGCCGTTTCACTCGCTGCTGCCCTGGCTCTTGCCGCAACAAAGCACTGCCTATGCCGACGACAATGATGACGACGAAAAGCTCCCGGCCGGCGTGGTCGAAAAGGTAGAGGAAGTTCTGAGCACGCTCTGCTGCAAGGGCTATGAGGAAGTCGAGGTCGAGGACATCGGCACGATCGAGATCGAAGATGCGTCTGCTCCTGCGGCAAGATGGACATCAACCTCGACAAAGACGGCAAGATCCTCCTGATGTCGGCTGACTAGGCTAAGCTGGCGAGGCCAAATCACCGAGGCCAAATCGGTGCAGCGCCAAAGCACGCGAATGCGGAGCGCGGTCCGGCAAGCGGTCCGCCCTTCTTTTTGCCGTGGAATAACACCAAGGTCTCCTTTGCCCGACCGGCGGATCGTAGGGTAGGCTTTGCCCATGTCCGTCGACGTCGCTCATGTGAGGCCCGCACGGCCAAAGGACGCAGACGCGCTCGCGAGCGCCTACGAAGAGGCGTGGCGCGGCGCCTATCAGGGCATCATCCCTCATCTCAATCTGGAACGCATGATCGCCCGCCGCGGACCGCAGTGGTGGCAGCGCGTCCTAAAAAGACGAGCCGCAGTGCTTGTGCTGGATTTTCGCGGAGAGGCCGCCGGTTATGTGACGTTCGGGCGTTGCCGTACGTCGCGCGGTCCCTACCGAGGCGAAATCTTTGAACTCTATCTCCACCCCACCTATCAGGGCCTTGGATTTGGGCCGCGACTGTTCGACGGCGCCCGTCAGAGGCTTGGAGAACTGCGCCTGAAGGGCCTTTTGGTTTGGGCTCTTGCGGACAATGAGGCGGCGTGCAGTTTCTATCTGCGCCAAGGCGGCAAGCCCATCGCCGAGGGGGCTGAGGGCTTTGGCGAGACCAGCCTACGGAAGATCGCGTTTGCGTGGTCCTGACGGGGCACGGCAGGCTTAACCATTCATTAACCATACGTGGTCCGCTTGACCATGCAGGTTTGGCGCGCCTCCGTTGCCTCGGCAAGGCAGACGTCCATACCGCGGCGCCTATTGCACCGGAAAACGGCGCCATGGTCGGCGATTTCCGGCGACGTGATATTCGCTCAGACATTCAACAAGAGGGGCAAATAGGCGTTTTCGTTCAGGCGGGCTAGGCCCGGGAGCGGAAGCGGGACCAGCAAGAGGCCGATCAATCTGACGGGTGCCGGCATGTGGCGCATCTGGCCCCCCTACTATGGTCCTATATCGTGTGACAGTGCTGAGACTTGTGACCAGCTCCGCCCCGTCCTAAAACGACGCGAAGAACTTTATCGCTGCATCGTTCGATTGTGGTGCGGTGACGAGGGCATGGGGAAGCCACGGACCATGAGTGACATGAGGATCGCCGTTTTGGGTGCCGCCGGGCGCATGGGCCAAGCGCTGACCCGGGCGCTCCATGAGACCCCGGGCTGCGAAGCCGCTGGCGGCCTCGAGGCCAAAGGATCGGCTGCCGTCGGGCTGGACCTGGGCGAAGTGGCCGGCCTTGAGCCATTGGGCGTGGCCGTGACCGACGACCCCCATGCGCTGTTTGCTCATGTGGAAGGCGTGCTCGATTTCACCATGCCCAACGCCACAGTGGCGTTTGCCGCGCTCTCGGCGCAAGCCCGTATCGTCCATGTGATTGGCACCACCGGTTTCACCGAAGAGGAGTTGGCGCAGCTCGATGCTGCCGCGCGCCATGCCACCATCGTGAAAGCCGGCAATATGAGCATGGGCGTCAATCTCATGGCGGCGATGACCAAGCGGGTTGCGGAGATCCTCGGGTCTGAATTCGACATCGAAATTTTGGAAATGCATCATCGGCACAAGCGTGATGCGCCCTCAGGCACCTCTCTCATGCTGGGCGAGGCCGCTGCCAAGGGCCGTGCGGTTGCGCTCCAAGACAAGGCCGTGCGCACCCGGGACGGAGACACGGGCCCCCGAAAGGATGGCGATATCGGCTTCGCTGCCCTTCGAGGCGGCGACGTCGTTGGTGAGCATCGGGTGATTTTCGCCGGGCCCGGCGAGCGGTTCGAGCTCGCCCATATCGCCTCCGACCGGGGTATCTTTGCCCGTGGTGCCGTGCGCGGGGCCCTCTGGGCTAAAGGGCGGGCGCCTGGGCTCTATTCCATGGCCGATGTGCTCGGATTGTAACACCGTGGTGATAACTGGCGTTCAACGAATGGATAATGCGGGGCAAAAGAGCTAAGACCTTGTTTTCCACCCAGTCAAAAAGTCACCCCAAAACGGGGCGATAGTGACGCCGGCATTTATTTTTCTATGCCTATAGTCGCCAGCAGAAACAAGGGAGCCATCAAGGCTTCGCAAAGGTCAACAGATCACACGATGAAAGGGCGTCTTTTAGGGGACATGCTTAAAACGACTGACGAGAAACCGCAGGGTTCGGATAATGTTCTTGTTCTGGTCCGCCATGGCCAGAGCGAGTGGAACCGCCTGAACATGTTCACGGGCTGGAAAGATGTCGGGCTCAGCGAAGAAGGTGTTTCAGAGGCCCATCGGGCCGGCCAGCGGCTGAAAGAAGAAGGGCTGATCTTCGACAGCGGCTTCGCCTCGACCCTCAAGCGAGCCCACAACACACTCGATCTCATCCTCGGCGAACTCGGGCAGAAGAAGCTTCCCATTGTTAAAGCTGCAGCTCTGAACGAGCGCGACTACGGCGACCTTGTTGGCATCAACAAAGAAGAAGCGCGCAAACGCTTCGGCGCGGACAAGGTCCATATCTGGCAGCGTTCCTATGACGTCGCACCCCCTGGCGGCGAGTCCCTGAAAGACACCGCCGCGCGGGTCTGTCCGTTCTTCGACAGATGGATCGTGCCGGAATTGCAGGCCAGCAAGAACGTAATTGTCGTTGCCCATGGCAACTCGCTGCGCTCACTGATCATGGAACTCGACAAGTTGACGCCCGAAGAGGTCCAGGACTATTCGCTGGCCACAGCAACGCCCGTGATCTATCGCGTCAAACGAGACGGTAGCCTTGTCGAGAAACGCAGTCTCGCCGCCTAGGTTAGGCCGGCGCCGCTGAAGCCACTTGAGGCGCCCGCGCGTCTTGAAGTGCCGCTTTCAAGGCTGCGGCAAAATCTTCCCGTTCCGGATCGGTCAAGAACGCCGCAAAAACAAACCGCGTGCCATGGCTGACAAGCGCCAGCTCCGATGTGCGGCCGACACGCTCTTCGAGGTGAATGCGGACCCAATACGGATTGAAGCGCCATGACCGCTCTTTCCCATTTGGCGGCACGCGTGTCACCGTCAGCACCTCTTGCGTCAAGTCGACAGTCTCATAAATCCGAAGCGCCCGGAAATTGATCCGGAACGCCACATAAACGAGAAGCACATCAAGGCCCATGAAGCCCATGACCGGCCAGGCGCCCATGAGAAAGAACATCAGCCCAGTTCCGAACGAGATGACGCTGACAGCCAGCATGAAAATCAGAAAGCCCCGAGGCCCGAGCGAGCGATGGGGCGTCAGCACGGCGCGAAAACACGAGTCCTCAGCGTCGCCGTCTTCTGGTATGGGCGCGCGCTCTGTCATAGCCTCAAGGCTAAACCAGTTATCGGAGGTGGCAAGACGCAAGTGGCACAGCGACTGACGGGAGGGGAGACAAAAAAGCCGCCGAATAGCCTCTGGCGCGAAACGCAAGACGACAAGCGCGAAACGCAAGACGACAAGCGCGAAACGCAAGACGACGAGCGCGAAGCGGAAATCCTCATGCACCAAGCTCACCTGCGCTCAAATCGAGGAGATGTTCGCACGCTTCCGGGCCGCCGATCCGGAACCTGAGACCGAACTCAACTATCACGACACCTATACGCTGCTCGTTGCCGTCGTGCTGTCAGCTCAAGCAACTGATATCTCGGTCAACCGGGCGACGCCTGCGCTGTTCGCGGTGGCCCGCACGCCTGAGACGATGATCGCGCTCGGTGAGGCGGGCGTGAGCGAGCGGATCAAGACAATTGGTCTTTACAGAAACAAGGCCAAGAACGTCATTGCGCTCTCCAAAAAGCTCATCGCACACCATGACGGCAAAGTGCCTGAAACACGCGAGGATCTGGAGACCCTGCCGGGCGTAGGCCGAAAGACGGCGAATGTGGTGCTCAATGTCGGCTTCGGGCAGCCGACAATTGCAGTCGACACGCATATTTTTCGCGTCTCGAACCGCACAGGTCTGGCACCAGGCAAGACCCCGCTCAAGGTCGAGGAGACCTTGGAGCGGGTGATCCCGGACGAGTACAAACTCCACGCCCACCATTGGCTCATTTTGCATGGTCGGTATGTATGCAAAGCGCGCAAGCCCGAATGCTGGCGCTGCACCGTGGCCGACATCTGCGTCTTCAAGCCTAAGACAATATCGTAGGGCGATACTGGCAGAGCTAGGCCGAAGATGTCCGTAACCGTTGCTGCTGCCCCTCTGAGACGAGACGGATGCCGGACTTGGCCGCAATCCGCTTCCACATGCGCAACATGAAGCCGGTGGCAAAGAGCGGGGTGACAAGGTTCAGAATCGGAACGGAGGCAAGCGCAGCGATCACCAAGCCACCGAGCAGGACGGTGAGCCTGTTCGCACGGCGGATGCGCTTCGCCTCCGCCCCGCTCACATGGCGCATAGCTGCAAGCTCGAAATATTCCCGCCCAAGCAGATAGCCATTGCCCATATAGAACGCGATCAGATTGACCCCTGGGATCAGGAGTAAAAAGAGTGCAATCAAATTGACGATCAGCACGACGAAAAAGAACCGGACCGCGAGCCAGATTGATTGCCCGGTGGGCAGGTCGCGCCCTGGTGGATCGTTCGGAAAGTTCGCGCGTTCTACCTTCGAAGCGATGTCGTCGAGATAAAGACCAGCAATCAGCGATGTCACTGGCGGGATCAGAAAGATCGAGGCGGCAATAAGCGCAAACCCACCCAGCCATTGGATGGCGGTCTCCACCCAATCGGGCCAGGACACGAAATGGGTGAAGGACCATTGCACAGCAATGATCAGCCCGGCGAGCAGCGCCAGTGTGAAGGCGACGCATTTCACCATGACCGCGCGAAATGACGGCGAAAACAGTTCCTCTAAGGCTTGACCTGCTGCGGAGAGCATGAATTTGTCCTGGTGCGATTGGCAGGGCGACTATAGTGCGCGTTTTTCTGGGCGCCACTGCCAGCCACCAAACAAGTTTGAAGACGTCAAATCGGGGGACCCCTTCAGGATATGGCCGCAAAGACTTACGACGTGGTTGGCATCGGCAATGCCATCGTGGACATCATCGCGCGCTGCGACGACAGCTTTCTATCCAAGCAGGACCTCCATAAGGGCATGATGCGCCTGATCGATGCCGAGCAAGCCGCCGAACTCTATGAGGTCATGGGGCCTGCCACGGAGCGTTCCGGAGGATCGGTCGCCAATTCCATCGCCGGCCTTGCCTCACTCGGGGCCAATTGCGGCTTTATCGGCCGCGTCGCCGCAGACCAGTTCGGCGGTATTTTCCGCCACGACATCCGGTCGCTGGGGATCGAATATACGACGGAGCCCGCCACGGACGGCGCACCGACCGCCCGCTGCCTCGTACTGGTGACCCCTGACGGGGAGCGCACCATGAACACGTTTTTGGGGGCGAGCGTGGATTTTACCCCTGCCGACATTGACGAAGGCCTGATCGGGACAGCGAAGATTGTCTATCTGGAGGGGTATCTCTTCGACAAGGATGCCGCCAAATCCGCTTTTCGCGAGGCGGCCAAGCTCGCGAAAGACGCAGGCGCAAAGGTGGCCCTGTCCTTGTCGGATCCCTTTTGCGTTGACCGTCACCGCGAGGACTTCCGTAAGCTCGTAAAAGAAGACGCCGACATCGTCTTTGCCAACGAGAAGGAAATCACCGCGCTCTATGAGACCAACACCTTCCTTGAGGCAGCCGATGCGGCCCTGCAGGATTGTGAAATGGCCGTTCTGACCCGCTCTGAAGCAGGCTCAATGATTGTGAGCGCAGGAGAAACAACAGAAATTCCGGCAGCACCTGTCGAACAGGTGGTGGACGCCACAGGGGCCGGAGACCTTTACGCCGCTGGCTTCCTTTTCGGTCTTACGAAGGACCTGCCCCTTTCTGTGTGTGGCCGGTTGGGGAGCCTGGCGGCTGGCGAGGCCATCTCCCATATCGGCGCGCGTCCCGAAGTGAATTTGCTGGACCTCGCCAAAGCACGCGGTCTTCTCAGCTGAGGTGAGCCGGCATTCTTGCCGCGCGCACGCCGAACAGCGCCAAGCCCCGTCGGGCGCCCATCGCGGAAACGGCGCGTTTAGAGCTTTCTGAGCGAGACGCTTTCGACCGCGTGGCCTTCGCCTTTGCGCAGGATAAGGTCGGCACGCTGACGGGTGGGAAGAATGTTCTGCCGCAGATTGACGAGATTGATCGAGCGCCACAGTGATAGTGCGGTCTTGCGCGCTTCCTCCTCCGACAGCGTTGCATAGCGATGGAAATAGGCTGCCGGATCACGAAAGGCGGTTTGGCGCAGCCGAGAAAAGCGTTCCACATACCACCTCTCAACATGCGCCTCGCTCGCATCGATATAGATCGAAAAATCGAAGAAGTCGGATACGAAAGGAATGGCTTCGCCGTCCTTTGGCAGAGTGGCGGGCTGCAACACGTTGAGACCCTCCACGATGACGATGTCGGGCCGCTCGACCACGAGCGACTGGCCACGAAGGACATCGTAGACAACATGGGAATAGACTGGCGCCTCGACCCGTCTCGCCCCCGATTTCACGTCACCCAGAAAGTTGAGCAAGCGGGGCAGGTTGTAGCTTTCGGGAAATCCCTTGCGGTCCATAAGACCGCGTTCCTCGAGGGTCGCGTTGGGGAACAGGAATCCATCCGTCGGCACCAGCGCCACATTGGGGTGGCTCGGCCAGCGCGCCAAAAGCGCTTGGAGGACACGGGCCGAGGTGCTCTTCCCGGCGGCGACACTACCTGCAAGCCCGATGACGAACGGCACCTTGCCGTTGCCCTTGCGCAAGAACTCCTCGGTAATGCCATGCAGGCCTTGCGAGGCCTCCACATAGAGATTGAGAAGACGGCTGAGCGGCAGATAGACATCGACCACTTCATGCGTCGAGATGCGCTCGGTCACGCCTGAGAGATTCTCAAGGTCTGCTTCGTTCAGCGTGAGTGGCGTGTCCTCCCGCAGCCGCGCCCAGTCGCTGCGCGAATAGATTGTGTAGGGCGAAAACCCGACAGAGGGCTTGGGTTCCATGACGGAGCCGGGCGCGGCTAGTCCGACGACGCCTGGTGGCGCTTAAGACCGGATGTACCCATGCGTTCCTCAAGCACATCGCAGACTTCATCGAGACTGACGTTACGGGACTCCAGCAGCACAAGCAGGTGGTAGACGAGGTCCGCGCTCTCGGAGACGAGCGCCGCTCGATCCTGCGCGGTCGCCGCAATGGCAACCTCGACGCCTTCCTCACCGACCTTCTTTGCCGACTTGATTGGGTCGTCCAGGAGCTGGCGCGTGTAGGATTCTTCTCCGCGCGCGTCGCGGCGGTCCTTGATTGTCCTGGCCAGCCTGTCCAGTGCATCTTTGCTCATGGGGTGGCTCTTACACCGTGCTGGCCCCGCTGGGAATAGGGGGCAGGGACTGTGGCTGCGGGCTCGTGCCTCAAGGATCGAGCCGCATGGGAAGACCCGCATCGGCCATGAAGCCCTTCGCCTCGCCAATCGAGTGCTCCCCGAAATGGAAGATCGAGGCGGCAAGCACGGCCGAGGCATGGCCCTCGCGGACGCCATCCACGAGATGCTGCAGGGTGCCGACACCACCCGAGGCGATCACCGGAACAGACACGGCATCGGCGATGGCGCGCGTCAGTTCGTTGTCGAAGCCCGCGCGCGTTCCATCTCGGTCCATCGATGTGAGAAGAATCTCGCCCGCGCCAAGCGAGACCACCTCCTCAGCATAGGCAACCGCATCGATCCCGGTCGGCTCGCGCCCGCCATGGGTGAAGATCTCAAAGCGCGGCGCCTTTCCATTCGTGCCAGTGCGCTTGGCATCAATGGCAACCACAATGCACTGGGATCCGAACTTCTCCGCCGCGCGACGCACAAGGGCGCGGTCGCGCACGGCAGCGGTATTGATCGACACCTTGTCGGCGCCGGCTTCAAGCAGCGCCCGCACGTCGTCCGTCGTCCGCACGCCCCCGCCTACGGTCAATGGCATGAAGCAGCGCTCCGCGGTGCGCCGGACAATGTCGAGGATCGTCCCGCGCTTCTCGTGGCTTGCAGTAATGTCGAGAAAGCAAAGCTCATCCGCGCCCGCCTCATCATAGGCTGTGGCGGCTTCGACCGGATCTCCCGCATCGCGCAGATCGACGAAATTGACGCCTTTGACGACACGGCCGTCCTTCACATCGAGGCAGGGTATGACGCGGACTTTGAGCATGGCTCAGACTTGCCCCATCACGCCGTCGCGGCTTTTGCTCTTCGCAATCAGATCAAGGGCCTCTTTGGCAACCAGCCGCCCGTCATAGAGCGCCCGGCCTGCGATCGCCCCTTCGAGCTCGGCATAGCGTGGCTCAACGAGCCGCTTGATATCCTCAAAGGAGCCAAGCCCGCCACTGGCAATGACAGGCACCGAGACCGCATCAGCAAGTTCGGCGGTGGCATCAAGGTTGAGGCCTTCCAGAAGGCCATCGCGCACAATGTCCGTATGGATGATCGCGGCAACGCCGGCATTTTCGAATGAGCGCGCAAGATCGAGCGCCGTCATCTGTGAGATCTCCGCCCAGCCATCAATAGCCACCTTGCCATCGCGCGCATCGATACCGACGGCGATGCGGCCAGGAAACTCACGTGCCGCCTCGCGGACAAGACCCGGATCACGCACAGCCGCGGTCCCGAGGATCACCCGGTCGATCCCCTTGTGAAGCCACATGGCGATGGTCTTGAGATCGCGAATGCCGCCGCCGAGCTGAATGGGAAGCGCGATCGCCTCCAAAATCGCCTCGACAGCCGGACCGTTCACGGGCTTGCCTTCGAAGGCGCCGTTGAGATCGA
Organism: uncultured Alphaproteobacteria bacterium; assembly: GCA_942491645.1. Lineage (GTDB taxonomy): Bacteria > Pseudomonadota > Alphaproteobacteria > Rhizobiales > Methyloligellaceae > Methyloceanibacter. The sequence goes on from CALOBK010000001.1 coordinate 24,225, forward strand.
CCACGTGCAGCCATTCGAAGCCTTGATCCTCGAATGTCTTGGCCTGGGCGGCGGGATCTGCGTTGAACACAGTCGCCTGGTCCATCTCGCCCTGGCGCAGGCGCACGCATTGTCCGTCTTTCAAGTCGATGGCGGGGAATAGGATCATCGCGGGGCTCTGGTCACGGCTTCCATTTCAGAAAATTGGCAATCAGCGCCAGGCCGAGCTTCTGGCTCTTTTCGGGGTGGAACTGGCTGCCCGCGATGTTGTCGCGTGCGACAAAGGCGGTGACCTCGCCCCCATAGTCGGTGGTGGCGAGACGGACTTCCGGGTCCGCTGGCACGAAGTGATAGGAGTGCACAAAATAGGCGTGCAGCCCCTCCGGCCCCGTTGGGATTCCCTCGAACAGGGCGTGATTGCCTGTGAGCGTGAGCGTGTTCCAGCCCATATGCGGAATTTTGAATGATGCATCGGCGGGCTCGATGGCCCGGACCTCGCCGCCGACCCAGTCGAGCCCGGGCGTTACCCCATGCTCCAGACCACGGCTCGCCATGAGCTGAAGCCCGACGCAAATCCCAAGAAACGGGGACCCGCGATGCTCGACCGCTTCGTGCAACGCCTCGATCATACCGGGAACCGCCGCAAGGCCCGCTTTGCAATCGGCGAAGGCACCGACGCCCGGGAGCACGATGCGCTCAGCAGAGAGAACGTCATCGGGCTCGGCCGTGACTTTGATTTCGAGCGGCAAGCCCTGTTCGCTCGCCGCGCGCTCAAAGGCCTTCGCGGCAGAGTGAAGATTCCCGGACCCATAGTCGATGATGGCGGCGTGCATGGACCCTAACCTCGCGGAAACGATCCAATGACTTCATCGCGCGCGCTGCCATATGCCTGTGCGGACGCAGTCCGTTTTGCAGGGTTCGGCAGGGCGGGGGCGACAACGGAGCGGACCTGCTCTTGCCTGGGCCGCTCTTGTCGTGGAAGCCAGCGTGTGAAGAACGAGGCCTCGGCCTCTTCCCGGTCCCGGCCCCTGGCTGTTCCCGCCAAGGTGAACCCACGGCGCCTCAAGGCCCAGCCGCGTATATCGTTCGCCTCGAAAGCAAAGACCAGCGTCAGCCCAAACGAGACCCAGCCCACGACCGCCTTCATGGCCGGGTCATTTCCGAAGAGCCACGGAAGCGACGCAAAGACGGCTAGGAACACGAAGAGTTCCAGCCACATCCGCTGATAAATCAACCACAAGATCGGCACGAAGAGCGCAAGCCAACTAAAGCCATCCTTGACGAAGGAGACCTTGTCGGCGCGCGCCGCGAGATCGGCGTCGCCCGGTGGCTCATAGACGGAATAAACAGTCACTTCATGTCACGCCACTGGCGTGCCCTGGACGATGTCAAAACGACAGACTAGACCAAACCCTACTCACAGCTGCCCCTTGGTAGAGGGCACCCGTCCGCCTTGCCGCACATCGATTGCGATGGCCTGACGCAGCGCTCGGGCGAGCGCCTTATAGCAGGTCTCGGCGATGTGGTGGTTATTCTCGCCGTAGAGATTTTCCACATGCAGCGTAATCCCGGCGTTCTGAGCAAAGGCCTGGAACCACTCACGGAACAGCTCCGTATCCATCTCGCCGATCTTCGCGCGGCTGAAATGTACTTTCCACACGAGAAATGGCCGCCCGGAGACATCGAGCGCGACGCGCGTCAACGTCTCGTCCATGGGCAGATAGCTGGACCCGTAGCGGGCAATACCTTCCTTGCCGCCCAAGGCCTCGGCGAAGGCCTGACCGAGCGCGATCCCGGAATCCTCCGTCGTGTGGTGCTGGTCGATGTGGAGATCGCCCTCGGCCTTGAGTGCGATATCGATGAGCGAATGGCGCGCGAGCTGCTCCAGCATATGATCGAGAAAACCAACGCCGGTAGACACATCATAGGCGCCCCTCCCGTCGAGATTGACGGCAACGCTGATATTGGTCTCCTTGGTGCGGCGTTTGATCGACGCTGATCGATCTTCCGGCAACGCCAAGTCCCCTACTGATTTGCTTCGCTTTTGCATGTCTGCCAGCTTAGCCCAAAGGCTCTTAGCAATTCGCTTCTTTCAGCCGCACTTATACGACCCGGCATGCGGACGTACTATGGGCCACACTCAAAAAATGTAGACACTTCCAAAAAATGTAGACCCCTCGAGGATTTGCCCATGCGACGCCTGTTCCTGCTCCTCTTGATCCTGATCGCCGCCTATGTCGCCTATCCTTATTGGACCCTTTACCGGCTGGAGCGGGCGCTTCTGACCGACAGCACGGAATCCTTGGGAAAAATCGTTGATTTTCCGGCCATCCGAGTGGGCCTCAAGGGCCAAGTCGAGGGCGGAATGCTGGCGAAGACAGATGAGTTGGCCAAAAAGAGACCGGTTCTCGGAGATATCGGCCGGGCATTGACTGAGGCCTTCGGCCCTTCAATTGTCGGAGGGACCGTGGACAATCTTGTGACGCCGGAGGCGGTGCTAAAGAACCCCACCGTGGTAGAGCACCAGGAAAAAGATAAGGTTTAGAGAACTTTGTCCACTATGCGTTCTTTTCAGGACCCACCACATTCAAGATCGAACTCAAAGATCCGGACGATGCCTCCTTGCCGATCATCACGTCATTCATGACCCTGGACGGCTTTCGCTGGCGCGTGACGAAGGTCGAAATGCCGCCGCTCAAAACGCTGATCCCGAGCGGGAACTAGGCCGTGGCCTCATAAGTGCGCATGCGTCGAACTGCGGCGTGAGATATCTGCTTTAGCCCCGATGCCGGCCAGGAGGCGAGACCCCTCAAAACTCTTGGCGAGGCCGGCGGGACTCGAATGAAAATTGGCTGAGTTTGCCGATATTAGTCGCGACCATTTTCTCTGCTTCCGCGTCGCGGGCGTAGGGCGCGCTTGTTGCCAGCATTTGGTCAAGTCTGGTTTCGTCTACAGCAGCGTGGACAGATTGTGCGATACGAGAGGCGGTCTCACGCGGTCTTTCAACAATATCGTCTGTTGTGATGAAAAGCGGTCTCGGCTTAGAGAACGGGTCACTGCGCTCCGGGACGGGACGTCCAACACGCTAGAGCGGAACATGTTGGAGACACGTACTTGCTGGCGACCGCTTGACGAATGGCGGCTTAAGCCCGATATCGCCTCCTAGTATGCATGCTCCCCCTTCCTCCCCCGAGGTCTGGCACGGCACGACGATCCTCACGGTCCGGAAGGGCGGCAAGGTGGTGGTCGCGGGCGATGGCCAAGTGTCGCTCGGCCAGACCATCATCAAAGGCACGGCCAAAAAAGTGCGCCGCGTCGGCTCAGGCCAAGTGATTGCTGGTTTTGCGGGCTCGACCGCCGACGCCTTCACCCTGTTCGAACGGCTTGAGACCAAACTTGAGCGTTTTCCCGATCAGCTAAAGCGGGCTTGCGTCGAGCTTGCCAAGGATTGGCGGACCGACCGTTACTTGCGCCGCCTTGAAGCCATGATGATCGTGGCGGACCCCACCGAGAGCCTGGTGCTGACGGGGACGGGCGACGTTCTGGAGCCGGACGATGCGGTGATGGGCATTGGCTCCGGCGGTATGTATGCGCTTGCCGCGGCAAAGGCCCTGCTCGATACAGAGCGCGATGCGGAACAAATTGCCCGCGGGGCCATGGCCATTGCCGCCCAGATTTGCGTCTACACCAATGACGCCCTTACCGTCGAAACACTCGACGCCATCTCTTCGTAGATCTTTCAGTCCATAGAGAGTTCATGACCGGCTTTTCCCCCCGCGAGATCGTTTCCGAACTAGACCGCCACATTATAGGCCAGCGCGATGCCAAGCGCGCCGTCGCCATCGCGCTCCGTAATCGCTGGCGCCGGCAGCAGCTCGAAGGCGATATGCGCGAGGAGGTGCTCCCGAAGAACATCTTGATGATCGGGCCAACGGGCGTCGGCAAGACAGAGATTTCCCGCCGCCTGGCCAAGCTCGCCAGCGCGCCGTTCATCAAGATCGAGGCGACCAAATTCACTGAAGTGGGCTATGTGGGCCGTGACGTGGAGCAAATCGTCCGTGATTTAGTAGAAGCCGGCATCGGCCTTGTGCGCGATGCCAAGCGCAAAGAGGTCGAGGCCAAGGCGCAGATTAACGCCGAGGAACGCGTCATAGATGCGCTTGTGGGCGCGGGCGCCAGCAACTCGACCCGCGAATCGTTTCGGCGGAAGCTCCGCGCAAGCGAACTCGATGACAAAGAGATCGAGATTCAAGTTGCTGATGTCGCATCCATGCCAGCCTTCGATATCCCCGGCATGCCGGGGAGCCAAGTTGGCATGATCAACCTGTCCGACATGCTGGGGAAGGCCTTTGGGCAACGTACCAAGCCACGCGCGGTGACCGTAAAAGAGTCCTTTGCCATTCTCGTCGCGGACGAATCCGACAAGCTCATCGACGATGACATGATGATCCAAGAGGCAATCGCAAACGTCGAGAACGACGGCATCGTGTTCCTGGACGAGATCGACAAAATTTGTGCGCGCTCCGACCGGGCCGGCGCCGACGTCTCGCGCGAAGGCGTGCAGCGCGACCTCCTTCCCCTCATTGAGGGTACGACGGTCGGAACAAAGCACGGGCCGGTGAAGACTGATCATATTCTCTTCATCGCATCGGGCGCGTTTCACATCGCAAAACCCTCTGACCTGTTGCCGGAGCTACAAGGGCGCCTGCCCATTCGCGTGGAACTGCGCGCGCTCACCCATGACGATTTCCGGCGGATTCTGACCGAACCCAAGGCCTGCCTCATCAATCAATATGTGGCACTCATGAGCACAGAGGGCGTGACGCTCGACTTCACCGACGATGCGATTGAGGCCATTGCCGATATCGCGGTGGAAGTGAACACCTCCGTTGAAAATATCGGTGCGCGCCGTCTCATGACGGTAATGGAGCGCATTCTCGATGAGATTTCTTTCTCGGCCGCCGACAAGCACGGCGAGACGATCACCATCGATGCTGCTTACGTGCGCGAGCATATCGGCGACCTCGCCAAGAACGCCGATCTCTCGAAGTTCATTCTTTAGGTGCAAGCGCGCTTACCGCCCCTTCCGCAGCCGCACATAGAGGGCGCCCCCGCCGCCGAGCCTTCGCGGGGCTTCCGAAAAGCTGACGATCAATGGCGCCAGGTCGCCATTGGCGAGCCAGTGCGGCACCGATTGGCGGAGCACGCCGCAGGCCTCTTCTTCATAGAAGTTTGAGGTCTCACTGCCAGAGCCCTTGCCCGTGATGACCAGCACGTGGCGATAGTCCTTACCGCGCGCCCAGTGGAGAAATTTGCGCAAAGCGCTATGGGCCTCGCGCTGGCGCATGCCATGCAGATCGAGCCGCGCTTGAACAGCTAGGTGACCCTTGTCGAGCTTACGTGCCGTTTGCCGATCGAGGCCGGCAGTCGGGGAAGGACTTTTCTTGACCGTGACCTTTGGTGTGGATTCTGGCGCAGTCTTGATCTGCGGCGCGGCGGAGACCACGTCCCCTCTTTCGGGTTGCTTCGTTTTTGACGCGGGGCCAGGCTCAGGCACGGCTGCCCCCTTGGTGAGCCGGTTCTTGGCCGTGAGCGGCGTCGCGGTCTCGGCGACCCTTGCCCAGAGATCCGCATCGTCCTCTATGGTTTTGTCCCGCTTTCCCATCTGCCGACAATAGCGCATGTGCCTTAACGGTTCGGCATCAGGAAGATGAACTGCGCACGATGACGCGTGGTCCCAGCGATCGCCCCGGCACTCTCGCCGGTGCCCCAAAAAATATCGCCGCGCACCTGTCCGCGAATTGCCGATCCGACATCTTGGGCGATCATGAGCCTTGAGAACTGCTGCGCTCCTGTCGTGACAAGATCATCAGCGACCAAATAGACGGGACACCCAAGTGGCACATAGACCGGATCGACGGCCAGACTGCGCCCCGGTGTGAGCGGAACAGACTTGGCACCGAGCGGCCCTAACCGCCCTTCGTCGCCGCCAAGCACGTGGAAGAAGATGTAGGACTTATTTTCCTGCATTAAGGCGCGGCCACGCGCGGGATCGGCGCGCAGCCATGCTTTCACCTGTTCCATATCGATAGCGTTTAGCGCGATTTCGTGTCGCTCCACGAGAAGCCTGCCAATGGATGTATAGGGATGACCGTTCTTGCCAGCATAGGTGAGGCGCACGTCGCTGCCATCATCGAGATGCACCAGTCCCGACCCCTGGACCTGCATGTAAAAGAGTTCGACCCAATCCTCCAGAAAGAGGAGCTCAAGGCCGCGGCCCTCAAGGGCACCGCTCTCGATCTCCGCACGGGTGAAGTAGTCGGCGAGTTCGTCCCCGCATTGACGTTTCACGCTGACGCCCTTGTTGTGGAGCGCGCGATAGAGATCCGCAGAGAGCGGTATGAGGTCGTCGGGGAGCCCTAATACCGGAACATGAAATCTGGAATGGCGGTTTCGAGAGCCGCGCAGTTCCGGTTCGTAATAGCCAGTGACGAAGCCGGGTTCACAGGTGTCCGAGTAGACATGCGGAGTGAAGTGCGCCTCGAAGAAACGACGCACGGCAGCATCGCCGATATCCGCACCAAGAGCCAACGCCGCCTCGCGCGGCATGGCACCAAACCGGGTCTCCTCAAAGGGGTCCACATCACACGATCCCAGAAAAGCGCGAAAGGCCGCGGCAAGGTCGTCCTCGGCCCAATCTGGAAGTTGATGGAATGCCAGAGCTCGAAATGCGTTGTCCAGATCGTCCACAGCGGGTGGCACCCAGATCGCGTCACTCGAGACGAAGTCGCCAGATTAGTTGGCCGCCTCGGTGGCGACGAGCTTCCAGTTCGGGTTAGGCGAGGCGGTATCGCGGTTGAACGTCCAGATGTCTGTGACTTCACGCACCTTCTTGGGGTCACCCTCAATCACATCGCCGCCCTCATCGCGGGTGACTGAAATCAGCTCACTCACGAACTTAACAGTGATATAGGCCTCGCTGCCCTTCAGCTCGGCCTCGATAATGTCGGCTTTGTCGATGCCGACCAAAGTGCTGTGATGGGTTTCGCCGCGCTGCTCACGCTCGGAAATCGCGCGCGTGAAGCCATCCAGGACATCCTCGCCCAAAAGCTGCTGCAGCGTTTTCTCATCGCCTTCGGCAAAGGCGGCCACGATCATCTCGTACGCACCCTTGGCCCCATCCAGAAACTGTCCGGGATCGAAGCCCGGATCCGCCTTGATGAGCGCGGTGAGCGCTTTGCTAAGCGGGCTGCCGGTGGTCGCGTAGCGCTCCAGCCGCTCTTCGATATCTTCCGCCGAGGGTCCCACATCCTGGGAGACGGGCGCCTCCGCCGTGCGGCCGCGCGGCAATGCAACCACGGTTCCCTCCGATGCCTGTTTTGCATCGGGCCGCGTATAGGGATCATAAGGGGGGCGCTCGCTGCCCGTGCGGCGACCGAGAACGCTGCGTAGCCGGATAAAGATCACGACCGCCAGAACCAAGAACAGCAATGTGTAGATATCGAAGGCTTCACTCATACCTTTGCCGCCATTCCGTCCGTGACCGCCACCCATTGGCTTGGGAGCCACGATCCATGCCTAAAGCTCTCGGATCCAATATCGTCGCGCGCCTGGAGAATTTCTAGCGGCACAAGAATGCCACGGTGCGATTTTCCTCGCCCTATCCGCAACTTTTCAGTGTCAACTTAGGGCATTCCCCACCAAGACGCCAACCCCAAAGGGTTTTCGCGAGAATTGGACAAAGCGCCGCCGACTGCTGAATTGCGCGCCTCTTGCCTCCCGTGTTAGCCAGCAAACGCAAGTTGCGTCGACGGAGGGTCATATGGCGGAAGACGATAAAGACAACGAGACGAAAAAGCCCAATGGCGATGGACCAGTAGCCGGCACGGGCACGCAAGCTCAGCTCAACATCCTCGCCCAATATGTGAAGGATCTTTCGTTCGAGAGCCCCGGTTCGCCCCAAACCCTTCAAGGGCCCGGCGAAAACCCGCAGCTTCAGATCGGCGTCAACGTCAATGGCGGCCCTCGCGGCGACGATCTCTACGAGGTCATCGTCCATCTGGAGGCGCATGCCAAAAGCGATGCAGGCGTCATCTACAATGTCGAGTTGGACTATGGCGCGCTATTCCGCATCAAGAATGTGCCCGAGAACCTGATGCAGCCGGTCATGTTCGTCGATTGCCCGACGCTAATCTTCCCCTTTGTGCGGCGCGTGATCGCCGATGTGGTGCGCGACGGCGGTTTTCCGCCCCTGATGCTGGACCCGATCGATTTCGGCCGGCTCTATGCGCAGAATCTGTCCAAAGGCGAAGGAACAGGCCAGGGCCAACCGAACTAAGAGGCCACAGCCAACCGAACGAAGGCGCTCGTTCCAACACGAGGACTGCCACGCGGCTGAATCACTCGTAGCGGCGCCAGAGAGGTTTGTCGCCAAGCGTTGCGACGAACGCACGATGGGCCTCTTGCTCGCCTGCGCTGAGCCTTGAGGGCAGCGGGACCGCTCGTGGCACGACCGCAGTCGTGTTCCCTTGGACGTCTGAGCGCTGGGTGCCGTTAGCGGCAAGCTCGAGCCGGGCTTGCTTCCCGCCAACAAGCTCCACATAGACAGAGGCGAGCAACCGGCAGTCGAGCAGCGCACCGTGCAAGTCACGCTCGCTGAGATCGATGCCGTAGCGCCGGCAGAGCGCATCGAGGCTTGCCGGCGCACCGGGATGCCGACGCCTGGCCAAGGCCAGGGTATCGACAATTCTGTCCCATGTCAGAGGTGGCCTTGCTGCGCGCTCCAACTCGGCGTTCAAGAACCCGAAATCGAATTTCGCATTGTGAATGACCAGCATGGCGCTTTCGATAAAGTCCAAAAACCCCTCAGCCGTGTCGGCAAAAAGCGGCTTGTCGCTGAGAAATTCCGCCGAAAGTCCATGCACGGCGTAGGCCTGCTCGGGCATATGGCGCTCGGGATTGAGATAGCAGTGCCAAGTCCGCCCCGTCGGAATGGAGTTCACCAGTTCGACGCAGCCGATCTCGACGATTCGGTGACCGTCCTGCGGGTCGAGCCCCGTGGTTTCCGTATCCAGAATGATTTCGCGCAAGAGCTTAGATCTCTCCGTATTGCTAAGCGGGCGAGCGGCGCAGCCGCTCCATCACTGTCCCATCTTGAAGCCTAAGCGATTCGATCAATGCATCGAGTTGCCCATGGAGGTTTTCCAGAGTTGATCCGCTCTCCAGAACATGGTCGGCCCTACCGCGCCGCGCGGCATCAGACAGTTGCCGGGCGCGCAACGCCTCAAACTTCTGGGCCGACATGGCGGGCCGCGCGAGCACGCGCGTCTCCTGCACGGTCTCCGGCGCGCTCACCGTCACTGTGACATCCACGCGCTTTTCTGCCCCTGTCTCGAACAGAAGCGGAATTTCAAGCACGGCCAGCGGTTCGCCCTCCGCCTCCTGCCTGCAGAGAAAGTCGATCTCGGCCTCGACCACGAGAGGGTGGACGATGGCCTCAAGGGCCTTCAGGCTTTCTGGCCGCCCCGCCACGTCCCGGGCGAGAAGGGTGCGGTCGACGTGGCCATCGCGCGTCGTGCCTGGAAATGCCTGCTCGATCGCGGGCACAGCCGCGCGTTCATAGAGCTGGTGCACATAAGCGTCCGCATCGAACACAGGCACGCCGTGATGTCTGAAACGTGCGGCCGCAGAGCTCTTGCCCATGCCTATTCCGCCGGTGAGTCCAACGACAAGCATCATCCGGCTCCCAGCGTCGCGACCACACGGGCCCGCAACTCTGGCGTGACCTCCGGGCGTACGTCGAACCACCGCTCGAAACCCGGGACCGCCTGGTGAAGCAACATGCCGAGCCCATCGACCGCCACTAGGCCCCGCTGCCGGGCCGCGGCAAGCAACGGCGTCTCCAGCGGAACATAGACAATGTCCGTGACCACCGCGGTCTTTGGAAGCGCAGCCACGGTGATCTCGAGAGGCGGCTGCCCAACCATACCAAGGCTCGTTGTGTTGACGAGAATATTGCAGGCGGACAAGGCGGCGTCCTTGGTGTCCCAAGCGATCGCCTCAATGCGTGGGCCAAATTCACGGGCCAAATCCTCTGCCTTCGCAAGCGTCCGGTTCGCAAGAAGAATGCGGGGCACACCCGCCTCGATCAAGCCATGGAGAATGGCTCGCGCGGCACCGCCGGCGCCGAGAACCGTCGCAACATCGCAGCCCTCTTTCCAGCCGGGCGCTTCAGTGTCGAGATTTGTCATGAAGCCGTAAGCATCCGTGTTGCTCGCATGAAGCACGTTGTCCTCATCGAGCCAAAGCGTGTTGGCCGCACCGATCGCACGCGCAGCCGCATCTGCCGTGTGGGCCACTCGCAAGGCAGCCTCTTTGTGTGGCAGCGTGACATTGGCGCCTGCATAGCCATGCGCAGCGAGCTTACCTAGAAACTCACCCACATCCGAAGGCTTCACCGCCTCTTTCTCGTAGGCGCCATCGAGACCGTATTTCTCAAGCCAGTAGCGGTGGATCACAGGCGAGCGCGAATGCTCCACTGGCCAGCCAATCACACAGGCACGCGGGGCGATGCTCATCATATCCTCATGCCTCGATCGCCCCTTCGCGGCGGAGCGCATCGAGCAGGGGCAGGAGCGGCAGGCCGAGGATCGAGAAGAAGTCTCCGTCGATCTTCTCGAAGAGCTGAATGCCGAGCGCCTCGATTTGATAAGCGCCGACCGAGCCAAGCACGGCCTCGCCGCTTGTTGCGAGATAGCGCCCGATGAATTCAGGCGAAAGCCGCCTCATCGTGAGTGTGACCACATCCGTCTCGGCCCAAACGGTGACGGCATTTTTGGCAAGCGCAACAGAGGTGTGAAGCTGATGGGTCTTCCCGCTGAGATCGAGGAGCTGCGTGCGCGCCTCCTCCATCGATCGAGGTTTGCCGAAAATCCGCCCATCCATAGACAAGACCTGATCCCCGCCAACAACGATGGCCTCACGCGCGAGGTGGCTGATGGCTTCCGCCTTTGCTCGGGCGAGAACCTCGGCCACGTCGCTGGGATCGAGCGCATTTTCATCGCCCATTGCCGCACACATAGCCGCCTCATCCAGATCGGGCGCCAGAGCCCTGAATTCCAGCCCCGCCCTTTCAAGAATCCTTGCCCGCGTCTTACTGCTGGAGCCAAGAATCAAGGGCGAGCGACCTTGTTGCAAAAAGCTTGGTCATGCTTCGAGTGCCGGTGCGTCGCGGTCCCCGTGGAGACGGATGATCGCCGCGGCCGTCTCTTCGATCGACCGGCGGGTCACATCGATGATTGGCCAGCCATGGCGCGCGCAAAGCCGACGGGTCTGTGCGATCTCCGACGCGATCGCATCGCGGTCCACATAGTCTTCCAAATGGCCGTGCGCCTGTTCGATGACGCGATTATGGCGCACCTGAGAGATGCGCTCCGGGCTCGCAACCAGCGCCACCACAAAGGCCGCGGTCTTCTGCTCAAGCTGCGGCGGCAATGGTACGTCCGGAACCAAAGGCACGTTGGCGGTCTTAAACCCGCGATTTGCAAGGTAGATGCTCGTCGGCGTCTTCGACGTCCGGCTGATGCCGAGCAGAATGATGTCCGCATCGCCCAGCCGCTCCGGCAAATGACCGTCATCGTGCATCATGGTGAAATTCAGCGCCTCGATCCGGCGGAAATACTCGGCATCGAGCTGATGCTGTCCACCAACCATGGGCGTAGAGGTCATACCAAGATAGGACTCGAAGACCTTCAGGACGTTCATCAACGGGGCAACATAGGGCACGTTGAATTTCTTACAGGTCCGCTCCAGCTCCTCGGCAAGCTCCCGGTTGAAGAGCGTGTAGAGCACAATGCCCGGCGCCGCCTCCACATCCTTCAGGACCCTCTCGAGTTCGCGCCGGCTTCGCACAAGCGGGTGCAAATGTTCGATGGCGCGCACTTGCGCGTATTGCACACCCACGGCCCGGGCCATCGTGACAAGCGTCTCGCCGGTCGCGTCCGAGATCATGTGCAGGTTAAAGGTTCGTTGTGGGATATCCATGGTATGCCCTTTGGATAACTGGGGCGAGGAACGGGAGCAACACCGACATCGAGCGGAATTGTCCCCGCTGACACGAAGTTACCCGCCAACTTCTTCACAGATTCGCCTATGTCCAAAACATGACGAACTTTATCAGTTAGGGTGACAAGAGGCTTTTTCCTCCCCAGGTCCGAAAGCAGATGCCCACAAGAAACCAAATCCTTCTCAAGGACTGCTGCGGAGGAAAAAACGGAATGAGTGCGGTGTATTGCCCAGCCTATCAAGCGGACATAATCACACGAGGGCCTACTTTTCGCAGAACCGTCACATGCGCACTTGGCGAACTTGTTGATGAGGTGGTGAAGAATATGAATGTCCGCTATTCACGGGACAATAAAAATAACAGAAAGCTTCTTAAAGACTCTTCTTATTAGTTTTAGAGAGGCGTATGTCCGATCCACACGCACCATTGCTCTCCGCTCTCAAGGGCGAACGATGCACACCGCCCCCTCTTTGGCTCATGCGCCAGGCAGGCCGGTATCTGCCCGAATACAGAGAGGTTCGAAGCACGGTCTCGTCCTTTCTGGAACTCTGCCTGACACCTCGTCTTGCGGCGGAAGTCACGCTTCAGCCCCTAAGGCGTTTTGCCTTCGATGCATCCATCGTCTTTTCGGACATTTTGATCGTCCCCTACGCGCTTGGGCAGCAAGTGACCTTTGTGGCAGGAGAGGGTCCGAAACTTGAGCCGGTGCGGGATGCAGGGGCGCTCGCCCGGCTCAATCGCATAGTGGCCCTTGGCCGGCTGTCGCCGGTCTATGAGACGGTGGAACGCGTGGTGTCGGAACTCCCTGCCTCGGTTCCCTTGTTCGGCTTCTGTGGGGCGCCCTGGACTGTTGCGACCTATATGGTCGAGGGGGCGGGGAGTAAGGATCAGGCGGCAGCCCGTTCACTTGCCTATCGCGAGCCCGACACCTTCCAGGCGCTGATCGACATGCTGGTGGAGACATCCACGGCCTATCTCCTTGGGCAGCTCGAGGCTGGATGCCGTGCGCTCCAGATTTTCGACAGCTGGTCGGGGAGCCTGCCTGAGGATGCCTTCTCACGCTGGTGCATCGCGCCAACCAAGGCCATTGTGGATCAGGTCAAAGCAAAAGCCCCGGAAATTCCAATTATCGGCTTTCCCCGTGGGGCTGGGCCCTCTGCTATTCGATACGCGCGAGAGACGGGCATCGATGGGATTGGTTGCGATACGAGCTTGCCACTCGATTGGATCCGCGAGGAGTTGCAAAGCCATCTTCCGGTCCAGGGCAATTTGGATCCCGTGCTTCTGGCCGCTGGTGGGCCACCTTTAGAAGCGAGGGTTCGGCTGATTTTGGCTGAGCTTGGCCAAGGACCGTTCATCTTCAATCTGGGCCATGGCATTTTGCCTGAAACGCCAATAGAAAATGTCGCGCATCTCGTTCGCCTAGTGAAGGGCGACAGATGATGCTAAAATAATAAAAAATATATGTTTATTCTGTACATCAAGGCCTTCCATATCATCTCTGTGATTGCCTGGATGGCGGGCGTTCTCTATCTGCCGCGTCTTTTCGTCTATCACACCGAGAGCAAGGTGGGCTCGACCCAGTCCGAGACATTGAAAGTCATGGAACGGCGTCTCTTACGCGCGATCATCACCCCTGCGATGATTGCCACATGGTTTTTTGGGCTCATTTTGGCGTTCACCTTAGTAAATTGGGCCGATTCGGGCTGGTTTCACGTTAAGCTTGTGCTGGTGGTAATTCTGTCTGGCTTCACGGGATTCCTGTCCAGATGGACGAGAGAATTCGCCCAAGATCGCAATTCGCACACCCAGCGCTTCTACCGGATAGCCAATGAAGTCCCCACGCTTCTGATGATCGCGATCGTCATCTTGGCGGTGGTGAAACCCTTCTAGGGTGCGGCTTACTGGCCCTATGGTCCGGAAGGAGGCCCGAAGGCGCGGCATATGCATCTTGCTATTCCCGCATGGCAAACTGTCTGCTATAAGGCGACTCGCACTCAGTCTTAGACGTAAGTCTCAAGTCCAGCTTTTGCCTCGGACTGAAGCAGGCGGTGCCTTGCCGCCTTCCCACCAGAGTACATCCCTTCCCCAGTTCTCACACCGCGCGCTTCATACGTGCGGGAACACAATCATCAACAATTTTACATTTGGAGTAAGCAGCGCATGGAAGAAATGAAGCTGCAAGATTTGAAGACCAAGTCGCCAGTTGAGCTTTTGAGCTTTGCCGAGGAGGTCAAGGTCGAGAACGCGAACGCTATGCGGAAGCAGGAGCTTATGTTCGCGATCCTGAAACAGCTTGCCGCCCGCGAGGTGGATATCACCGGCCTGGGCGTGGTCGAGGCTTTGCAGGATGGATTTGGCTTTCTGAGATCGCCCGATTCGAATTATCTCGCAGGGCCCGACGACATCTACGTCTCGCCCTCGCAGATACGGCGATTTGGTTTGCGCACCGGCGACACGGTCGAAGGCCAGATCAGAAGCCCGAAAGAGGGAGAACGTTATTTCGCGCTTCTCAAAGTCAACACGATCAATTTCGAAGAGCCCGAGAAGCAGCGCCACAAGATCCACTTCGACAATCTGACGCCGCTCTATCCGGACGAGCGGCTTGAGATGGAGACCGAGGACCCGACCCGGAAAGACAATACCGGCCGCATCATCGACATCGTCTCGCCCATCGGCAAAGGCCAGCGTGGCCTCATCGTGGCGCAGCCACGCACCGGTAAGACGGTGATTCTTCAGAACATCGCCCATGCCATCACCGCCAACCATCCGGAGTGCTATTTGATCGTGCTCCTGATCGACGAGCGGCCCGAGGAAGTCACCGACATGCAGCGCTCGGTGAACGGAGAGGTGGTGTCGTCCACATTCGATGAGCCTGCGTCGCGCCATGTTCAGGTCGCCGAGATGGTCATCGAAAAAGCCAAACGTCTCGTCGAGCATGGCCGCGACGTGGTCATTTTGCTCGATTCCATCACGCGTCTTGGCCGCGCTTACAACACCGTCGTGCCGTCGTCCGGCAAGGTGCTGACCGGCGGTGTGGATGCGAATGCCCTCCAACGCCCGAAGCGCTTCTTCGGCGCGGCCCGTAACATCGAGGAAGGCGGCTCGCTCACGATCATCGCGACGGCCCTGATCGATACGGGCAGCCGCATGGACGAAGTGATCTTCGAGGAGTTCAAGGGCACCGGTAACTCCGAAGTCGTGCTCGACCGGAAAGTCGCCGATAAGCGCATCTTCCCGGCCATCGACATCGCTCGGTCCGGAACCCGGAAAGAAGAGCTGCTGGTGGACAAGGATCAGCTCAAGAAGATGTATGTGCTCCGCCGCATCCTGAACCCCATGGGCACCATGGATGCGATCGAGTTCCTGGTCGACAAGCTGAAGCAGACCAAGAACAACGACGAGTTCTTCGATTCCATGAACACGTAAGGGGTGGGTGGCATCCTCTCCCGATCGGCAAATCGGGAGGGATGAAGATGCCCTTCCGAGCTAGATTGGGCTTCTAGGCCACGGCGACCTGCCGCGCCGCTTTGATGGTCTGGGCGAGCTTGCCCGGGTCTGTGACGGGCAGCGAGCATTGCGGCCCGACGCACACATAGGCGCTCACTTTGCCGTCAATCGCGGTCTTGCCAGCGGCTGGCGATGAGGTGGGCAGGCTCTCGCCTTCCCCGATCTCGCGCACCACGGCATTGGCCAAGGAGACATCCGCCAGTGCGGCCCGCATGGCTGAGGCGTCACCTCCCTTCGGTACCATGAGCAGGATGAGCGCTGGGGCTAGGCAGTCGAGCGCGGCGCTCAAAAATCCCGCATGGCCGACAGGGTTTGCGGTGATACTCGCGCCAAAGGCAGCAACAATCGCCTCAGCACGATCCGTATACGCAGTATTTCCTGTCAGAGAGGTCAGCGCCAAGAGGTTCGAGACCATCATGGCGTTAGCGTTCGGCGTGGCGTCATCCAAGCCGCTGAAGGGTCGCACAATGAGGTCGTCCGTATCGTCGGCAGCGAGATGATAGCCGCTAAGCTCGTCGCTCCAATAATGGGTGTCCAAATGCTTCGCCCAGGCGATCGCCTGCTCCACATAGTCTTGCTTGCCTGTGGCGCCGGCGAGCCTCAACGCCGCGAAGACCATATTGGCATAGTCGCTGGCCGTGGCCGGGGCCTTGGCCACGCCACCCCGATAGGCATGGCGCAAGCGTCCATCCATAGTCATCCGAGTACAGACGAATGCGAAGGCGGCTTGGGCGGCCTCCAGCCAGGCCGGTTCGTCGAACGCGGTTGCGGCGTTGGCGAGGCCCGCGATCATCAGGCCGTTCCAGTCGGTGAGGACCTTGTCGTCGAAACCAGGACGTATACGGAGGGAGCGGCGGGCGAGGAGTTTTGCGCGCATCAAGATGAGTCGTGCTTCCGTCTCTCGATCACGTAATTCGACAGCATACAGACGATTGGGAATGTTCTTGCCCTCGAAACTTCCCTCTTCCGTAATGTCGTAGATTTCAGCGAAGAGCCTGGCGTCGTCCTTGCCCAAGACCTCGACGATCTCCGAAAGGCTCCAGACATAGAACTTGCCTTCTTCGCCTTCGGAGTCTGCGTCATAAGATGCGGCGAAGCCCCCGCCGTCCGTGACCATGTCGCTCAAGAGCCAGGAGATCGTCTCCTCAATGCGCATGGCAAAGAGCGGGTTCTTGTCTTCACGCCAAGCCTCGGTCATGAGGTCGACCAGAAGCGCATTGTCGTAGAGCATCTTTTCGAAATGCGGCACGAGCCAGCGTTCATCCACGCTGTAGCGGGCAAACCCCCCGCCGATATGGTCGTAGATGCCACCTTGGGAGATTTGGGTGAGCGTTAGCGCGACGGCTTCTTTGAGGCTGGCTGTGCCATATCGGAGGCCTGCCTGCCACAGGAAGGAGAAGAATTGGGGCTGCGGAAATTTCGGCGCCGCGCGCATGCCCCCGGTTGTGGGGTCCACCGCTTGGAGGAATCGCCGCGACCAATCATTGAGCGTTGCATCGGTGAGCGGAACCGCCTCGCCTGTGCCTTGGGCAGGTGCAAGCCGATCTCGAAGCGCGTTCGCATTGGTGCGGATTTTGTCGGGTTCTGCGTGGAAGGTCTGGGAGACAGCCTTGAGCACACTGACGAAAGAGGGCCGTCCATAACGCTGCTCTTTTGGAAAATATGTCCCGCCCCAGAACGGCTCCCCGTCCGGCGTTAGGAACATGGTCAGCGGCCAGCCGCCCTGTTCCCCGATCAGGTGGAGTGCGCTCATATAGATGGTATCCACATCGGGCCGTTCCTCGCGGTCGACCTTGATGTTGACGAAGAGGTCGTTCATCACCTTGGCTGTGACAGGGTCCTCGAAACTCTCATGGGCCATGACATGGCACCAGTGGCAGGCGGCATAGCCGACGGAAAGCAAGACGGGTTTGCCCGTCCGCTTGGCCTCAGCGAATGGCTCAGGGCCCCAGGCACGCCAGTGAACGGGATTGTCCTTATGCTGACGAAGATACGGGCTGGTTTCGTGACTGAGTTGGTTCTTGTTGTCTTGTGTCATCCGAGCCTTCCGATTGTGCCGCCGTCCCCTAGGATAACCCATGAGCAGTAGGCCGAATGATGATCCGGCTTGTCATGGTGTCATGCCCCGGGGGGGTGGCGATACCATCGTCGCTTTGGCCTCAGGCGCGGGTGTGTCCGCCGTCGCGGTCATTCGCATTTCTGGGCCGCTTACCCGCGCGGTATTGGAGAACCTCACAGGAAGCCTTCCTGTTCCACGTGAAGCCGGCTTGCGGCGTATTGGTGGGATAGATCGGGGGCTCGTGCTCTGGTTTCCGGCGCCTGCGAGTTTCACGGGCGAGGATATGGCCGAGCTTCAGGTCCACGGTGGCCGGGCGGTGGTACGAGGTGTCGTGGACGCGGTGCTCGCCTGCGAAGGTACGCGGCTTGCCGAGCCGGGCGAGTTTGCCCGCCGCGCCTTCGAGAACGGCAAGCTCGACCTCACGGAAGTCGAGGGTCTTGCGGATCTGATCAGCGCGGATACCGAGATGCAGCGCCGGCAGGCCCTTGCACAGGCGGATGGCGGTTTGCGGCGTCTCTACGAGGGCTGGCGCGCGGCACTCTTGAAAGCCCAGAGCTTGATGGAGGCTGGGCTCGACTTCACTGATGAGGCCGACGTGGCCGAGAACGCTTCCAGTATGGCAATAACGGCCGCCCTGCCGCTCTTGGATGCGATGGAGAGGCATCTTGCGGATCGCAGTGGCAAGCTCTTGCGCGATGGCTTCCGCGTCGTGATTGCCGGACCGCCAAATGCTGGCAAATCCTCGCTCCTGAATGCGCTGGCGAAACGCGATGTGGCCATTGTCTCGGAAGTGGCCGGAACCACGCGAGACGTGATTGAGGTTCATCTCGATCTCGGCGGCGTTGCTGTCATTCTCGCTGACACTGCGGGGATACGGGAGGCCAAGGGGGTCATCGAGAGCGAGGGCATCGCGCGCGCGGTCTCCCGCGCCGAGGACGCAGATCTTGTTTTGTGGGTGGTCGATGGCGCCTGCCCCGTTTTCGATCTGCCTCACTCGTTGCGCGCCAAGTCCATGGCATTCGCGCTGAACAAGGCCGATCTCAAGCCGGTCCTTCCCCCGGGCATGGATGAGATACCTGTTGTGGCGGTGTCCGCAAAGACGGGCGAAGGGATCGAGGCGCTAGAGGCCAATTTGGAGGCCGCCGCCACCAAGGGGCTCGGCACAACGTCCCAATCGCCCATCACGCGAACGCGGCACCGGGTCGAACTTGTCTCAACCCGGGACGCTTTGAAACGTTTTGTTAACCATGATCTCGATCCCGAGCTGGCCGCAGAGGAGCTGCGCATTGCCGCCCATCATTTGGGGCGGCTGACGGGCCGGATTGATGTGGAGGAGGTTCTTGGGGCGATCTTCTTGGAGTTCTGCATCGGGAAATAGAGCCGGTGTATGGGCGCAAATTGATTCACGTGAAACACTGACCCGCATACGCCTTTGACGCCTGCGGTCGGAGCGATTACTTAGCGCTCATGACTGCGGCGATGAACAACACAACCTATGACGTCATCGTCATTGGTGGCGGGCATGCGGGCTGCGAAGCCGCGGCAGGGGCTGCCCGCATGGGCGGGCGCGTAGCGCTGATCACCCACAAAGCGGCATCCATCGGCGAGATGTCCTGCAACCCGGCCATAGGTGGGCTCGGCAAAGGCCATCTCGTGCGAGAGATCGATGCGCTGGATGGTTTGATGGGCCGTGTGGCCGACGCAGCAGGGATCCAGTTTCGCGTCCTGAACAAGAGCAAGGGCCCCGCGGTGCAAGGACCCCGGGCGCAAGCGGACCGCAGGCTCTATCGCGGTTCCATGCAGGCCGCGATTGGGGAAACTGAGAACCTTCAAGTGATCGAGGCCGGGGTCGAAGACCTGGTTGTCGAGAACGGATGCGTGGCAGGCGTCCTCACCTCTGATGCACGCCTGTTTGGCGCCGGTGCGGTCGTGCTGACAACGGGGACGTTTCTGCGCGGTTTGATCCACATTGGCGATACGAGAATCCCTGCCGGGCGCATCGGCGAGGCGCCGGCGCTTGGCCTCTCCGATCGCCTTTACGGGCTCGGGCTGCGCATGGGCCGCTTGAAGACCGGGACGCCGCCGCGGCTCAATGGAAAGACGATTGCCTGGGAGCACCTTCGGGAGCAGCCGGGCGATGTGCCCCCTGTGCCCTTCTCGTTCCTGACGGAGCGCATTACGACGCAGCAGATCTCCTGTCACATCACCCAGACCACTGAAGAGACTCACAAAATCATCGAGGCGAACCTGGCTCGTGCACCAATCTATTCCGGCGCTATCGACAGCGTGGGCCCGCGCTATTGCCCCTCCATCGAGGACAAGGTCGTTCGCTTCCAGGACCGGGACTCGCACCAGATCTTTTTGGAGCCGGAGGGCCTCGACGACGACACGGTCTACCCCAACGGGATTTCAACGTCCCTGCCCGAGGATGTTCAGCACGCATTCCTGAAAACGATTCCGGGGCTCGAAGCCGTTGAGGTGATCCGTCCCGGCTATGCCATTGAGTACGATTATGTGGACCCGCGCGAGCTCCATGCGAGCCTGGAGACAAAGGCCGTGCAGGGGCTGTTTCTCGCTGGCCAGATCAACGGAACGACAGGCTATGAGGAGGCGGCGGGCCAGGGCATTGTCGCAGGTCTCAGCGCGGCATACCGCGCATCGGGTTCGCAGGACCGGTTCGCACCAACGCGCGCCGATAGCTATCTCGGGGTGATGATCGATGATCTCGTGACGCGCGGCGTGAGCGAGCCTTATCGCATGTTCACCTCGCGGGCCGAGTACCGGCTCATGCTGCGCGCTGACAACGCGGACCAGCGCTTGACGCCCCTTGGCATTGCGGCTGGCTGCGTCGGTGCCCCGCGGCGTAGAGCCTTTGAGGCCAAGGCCAAGAGGCTAGCCGAGGGCGAGGCGCTTTTGCGCGGCTTGTCTCTCACGCCGGATGAGGCCGAGAAGGTAGGCTTGCGCATCAATCGTGATGGCCGCAAACGAAGTGCCATCGATCTCCTAAGCTACAAGGAGATCGACATTGGGTGCCTTGGGCAGGTCTGGCCCGAGATCAACATGCTCGACGAGACGACGGCCGGGCAGCTCGCTATCGATGCGCGCTATGCGGTCTACATCGCGCGCCAGAAAATGGACGTCGATGCATTCCGGAAAGATGAGGCGATCCCAATTCCATCCGACTTCGCCTTTGACGCGCTGCCAGGGCTCTCGAACGAGCTTCGCCAGAAGCTGAACAGGCAGAAACCCGCGAACCTTGGGCAGGCGGCGCGGCTTGATGGCATGACGCCGGCAGCCTTGATGCTTGTTCTGGCGCATGTGAAAAAGGGCGCAGCGGCGAAAAGCGCATGAGTGCGCGGCCTAAGGGGTTCAGCCTCATCGATAGTGCGGAGTCGTTCGCGCAAGCCTTTAACGTTTCACATGAAACAATCCACAGCCTGACGCGCTACGCGGACCTTCTGAGCCATTGGCAGAAGACCACCAATCTCGTCGCTCCTTCGACGCTGCCAAATATCTGGTCACGCCACTTCGCAGACTCCGCACAGCTCTCCGCCCTTGCGTCAAACGGGCGACTCTGGCTCGATCTAGGATCGGGCGGCGGCTTTCCCGGCCTGATCGTCGCTCTCCTCCGTAAGGCCGACTCGGATTTTCGGATGCATCTCGTGGAATCCAACCAAAAGAAATGCGCCTTTCTCGGCCAGGTTGTTCGCGCGACCGAGGCCCCTGTGGACATCCATGCGATACGTATTGAACAGTTGGCGGAAAAAGCTCAAAGCCTAAGACCAGACGTGATCAGTGCCCGCGCCCTTGCGCCGTTGCCGCGTCTATTGGAACTCGCAGAGCCATTTTTGCGGGATCAAACCAAGGGGCTTTTCCTGAAAGGTCGCGAGACAGAGGCGGAGATCCGGACCGCGCAAGAGCGGTGGTCCTTCGACGTCAAGCTCCATCCAAGCCTGACAGCGGACGACGCGCAGACCCTCGAAGTCTCAAACCTGCGCCGGAGGCCGTCATGAGCCGCAGCACCATGCGCATCTTGGCGCTCGCAAACCAAAAGGGTGGCGTCGGCAAGACCACCACGGCGATCAATCTTGGAACCGCCCTAGCCGCCGTTGGCGAGCACGTGCTGATCGTCGATCTCGATCCGCAAGGCAATGCCTCAACAGGGCTTGGGATCGAGCAGCGCGACCGTTCGACCTTTGATGTTCTGACCGGCGATACATCGATCGTGGATGCAAAAGTCCCGACCCATGTGCCGCGGCTGTCGATCGTGCCGGCAACGATCGACCTGATGTCGTTCGAGAGCGAAGTCGGGGACAGCGGAAGTAAACATTACCGTTTGCGCGACTGCTTCGCCGAATTGGCGGCCAGTGAGACCGGCGATACGAAGACGACATATGTTCTTATCGACTGCCCGCCTTCGCTCAACCTTCTGACGCTGAATGCGCTTGCCGCTGCCGATGCTGTTCTGGTACCGCTCCAATGCGAGTTCTTTGCGCTCGAGGGCCTTGCCCAGCTCTTGAGCACGGTGGAGGAAATTCGCGGACGTCTGAACCCCAAGCTTCGGATTCATGGCGTTGTGCTGACGATGTACGACCAGCGCACCAGCCTTTCCGATCAGGTGGTGGACGATGTGCGCGCAGTCCTTGGCGATAAGGTCTACACGACCGTTATTCCGCGCAATGTGCGGGTCGCCGAGTCGCCCTCGCACGGTAAGCCCGTTCTGCTGTACGACTATAAATGCACAGGGAGCCAAGCCTATATCAGTCTCGCCTCGGAAGTGATCGAGCGTGAACGCCGCATGCGGGCGGCATGATGCTGGTAAGGCACGCGACCATCTCGAAGCGGAGATAACCATGGCAGTTAGCACACAGAAGAAACGATTGGGCCGGAGCCTCGCCTCATTGATTGGCGAGGGCGGTGAGGGACTTGGATTGGCGCCTGACGATCAAAGAGCCGTGCCGTTATCTGCCTTGAAGGCGAGCCGCTACAATCCCCGCCGTGACTTCTCCGAGACGCAGCTCGACGAACTCGCATCCTCAATCCGCGAGCGCGGGCTGGTTCAGCCGCTGGTGGTACGCCCGATCGGCAACGACACTTACGAGATCGTCGCTGGTGAGCGGCGCTGGCGAGCAGCCCAGCGGGCGAAGCTGCATGAGGTGCCCGTCGTCATTCGAGCGCTCACCGATCAAGAAGCCGTCGAAATCGCGATCATCGAAAATGTCCAGCGCGAGGACCTCAACGCGATCGAGGAGGGCGAGGGCTATCACGCGCTCATGGATGGGCATGCCTACACGCAAGAAGACCTCTCCAAAGTGATTGGTAAGAGCCGCAGCCATCTGGCGAATACGTTGCGTCTGCTGAAACTGCCGCGGCTCGTCCAAGATTTGGTGCGGAACGGTGAGCTCAGCGCAGGCCACGCACGCGCATTGATCGGCCGTGCAGACGCAGCCAAAATCGCGGCCCGTATCGTTAAGGAAGGGTTAACAGTCCGCCAAGTCGAGGCGCTCACGCAAGATCGGGGCACCAAAACGAAGGGGACGGTCAAGGCCGGGAAGGACGCCGATACACGTGCGGCGGAATCGGAGTTGCACGATGCCCTCGGTCTTCGCGTTGAAATCAAGACAGGGCGTGGTGAGCGCGGCGAACTTCGCATTCGCTATACGAACTACGATCAACTCGAAGACGTCCGTATGCGGTTGATGCGGCGCCCGAGAAGCTGACGAAAGGCCGACCGCAGGGCTTTCGAGCCCCGGACGCCGTGCTAGGCAGGGGCCGCGCTGAGGAACTCTTCTGCTTTGAACAGCGATTTGAACGGCACGCCAGCCTCTGCGTAGAGCGCTGCGGCCCCTTCACCGCGATCGAGGATGGAAATTACCAGCGTAACCTGAGCCCCGGCGTTCTGGACGACCCTGACCGCATCCATTGCCGATCCGCCAGTTGTCGTCACGTCCTCCACTATCACCACCGACTTGCCGGCGATATCGTTGCCGTCGACACGCTGTTGCGTGCCGTGGTCTTTGACGGCCTTGCGCACGAAAAAGCCTGGCAGATACCGACCATGGGCTGGGCTCTTCATTGCGACGGGGGCGATGAGCGGCACGGCACCCATCTCCAAACCACCGACCGCATCCGCCGTAACACCTTGAATTGCATGAAGAATTAGGTCTGCCATGAGGTCGGCCCCGTCTGGATCGAGCATTGCGGGCTTCATGTCGAAATAGTAATTGCTCTCCTTGCCAGAGGCCAGAACGATGCGGCCGCGGCGGAACGCGCGGGTCTGCAAGAGCATGAAGAGCTTGTTCCGGCGTTCGAATGTGGCGGGGTCTATTGTGGCGGCGTCTTGGTCCATGGCGCGTCCCTCGAGCTTAGAGCAAACTATGCATAGAAACGCTCGCCGAATCCGTCAAACTTTCGAGGTAAGCGTCAACAGAAGATGTTCTGCAAAGGCAGATTCGAGATCGGGCGCCCGCCGCGCCCTGCGCACAGCTTCCTGAATGAGAGGCAGCGCGCTTGCCAGCCGCCCCGCACGCCATTTGCGGCAATGGGCAAGAAACACATCCCGGCGCTTGTAGTGAAGCGGTGGTCTGAGTGTCTTGGCGCCCTCCTCGAGCGTTCCTTTGTAGGACGCAACGAGATAGAGCTTGGTGTAGTGGCGCGCGAGTACAGTAAGCGCGACGGATCGGTTGGTGCCCGCAGCGGTAAGCCGATTCAATTCGCGCAAGGCACTTGGCGCATCGCCAGCGCTGACGGCGTAGACGAATGTCTCAAGTGCGACCTCCGCGGCGTCTCCGACGATCGCTGCGATGTCGTCATCCGTAACGCGGCCGCCCCCTTGTGCATAGAGCGCGAGCTTTGCCACTTCGCCGCGCGACATGGCTTGGTCCGCACCGAGCCGGCTCATGAGATAGGTTTTGGTGCCGCGGTCGATGCTAAGGCCAGTTTTCTTGAGCTCAGAATCGATCATGTTCGCAAGGCCGCGATCATCGGCGTAGCAAGGCAGCGCGGCGGCCTCGGGCAGTTTCTCGAAAAGTTTTCGCAAGGCCGAGTCGGGGCGGAGATTGCCAGCCTCAAGCACAAGCGCATTGTCCGACGGTTGGCCGAGCAGGTCTTTGAGCGAGGGAACATCCAGCCGGTTTCCGGCCGCAACGCGCACGACCTTGGTGGATGCGAACATCGGCTGCGTGCGAAGTTCAACATCGAGCCGGGCTGAATCCTCCGCAAAGTCGCGGTCGTCAAGGCGGATGATCTCGGCGTCTACTCCCTGACGGTTCGCAAAGATCTCAGTGAGTTTTGCCGCCCGCTCCGATACGAGGCCCGCATCCGGCCCGTAAACGAGCACGGCACGGCACTCAGGCGCGGGTGCGTCCAAGAAGCGCTGAACAGCGGAGGCTTTATAGGCGACCATGGGGCACCGTGACCGGCGGGCTCATGCGGCGCAGGAAACGTCGCGCTGCCTCAACTGGTCGCAAGATAGGCCGCAACCTGGCTCTCAATACTGTCCGAAACTGTACTGGCAGCGCGGTTCTCTGCGTCACGCCGGGCACGGACATTGGCGAACACTTCTTGGAAGCGTGTGTAGGGCGCCCTGGAGACAGCCGTTCCTTTGTGCACGACGGCACCGCTTGCCGCGTCCACAAGCGTATAACTTGCCTGGAGCTGGTAGACCTGCCCTTTCGCGTTACCGGAGACCTGGACGAGCTGCTGAATCTCCTTCTCCCGAAGGGCGATCTTGAGGTTGTATTTCGGTATGGTTGCGTTGCCGCCGCCGGTATTGGCAAAGATCAGCTCATTGCGAACCTTTTGGCCAACACGCCCCGGGATGGGCTGAACGTCTACGGACGCCATCACGTCCGAGAGCCTCACGCCGCTGGCGGTTGTGGTGTTGTTGCCGTATAGCGGCTGAAACCCACAACCAGCCAAGCCAAGCCCGGCGGCAGCAAGCACCACCACGGCAAGTGCAGGACTACGCCACCACATTGACGATCCTTCGCGGCACGACCACGACCTTCTTAATGCTACGTCCCTCAATAGCGCGCGCGACTGCGTCCAGCGCAAGCGCCGCCGCTTCAATATCTTCCTTCGCGGCGTCTCGTGCAATCGTCAATTCGCCCCGCCTCTTGCCGTTGACCTGCACCGCGATGGTGACGCTGTCTTCTACGAGCAGCGCCGGATCGGCCTCCGGCCAAGCCTGCTCAGCAACAAGGTCTTGATATCCAAGTATTTTCCAGCATTCCTCGGCCAAATGGGGCACCATAGGCGCCCCAAGGCGGACGAAGGTTTCGGCGGCTTCCCGGACGGCAAATCTCAGGCCCTCGGTCGGGGCCGCCGCCAGGGCCTGCAGCGCGGACGACAGCGCGTTTGCCAGCTCATAGATCTGGGCGACGCCTGAGTTGAATCGGAGCCGCTCAACAGCCGCCGTCGCACCGGCAATTGTCTTATGGGTCGCGCGGCGAAGTTTCTCGGCTTCAGCGTCAATCTTGGCCGGACACGCCGCGCCGAGCGGGGCCCCTTTGGAGGCGGCCTCGCCTGCCAGACGCCAAAGCCGTTGCAAGAAGCGGTGCGCGCCATCGACGCCGCCCGCGGTCCACTCCATGTCGCGCTCTGGCGGTGTGTCGGAGAGCATGAACCAGCGCGCGGTGTCGGCCCCATAGGCGCCGATTATGCTGTCGGGATCGACGACGTTCTTCTTGGACTTCGACATAGACTCAACAGCACCGACGGTTACTGGCGTGCCGGTTGAGACCTGTACGGACTTACCGTCCTTCGATGTGACGTCCTCGGGAAAGAGCCACTTGCCGTCTTCGTCCTTGTAGGTCTCATGGGTCACCATGCCTTGGGTGAAGAGGCCACGGAACGGCTCGTCCAGTGCCACGTGACCCACTTTGTGCATCGCGCGGGTGAAGAAGCGTGCGTAGAGAAGATGCAAGATCGCGTGCTCCACGCCACCGATATATTGATCGATGGGCAGCCAATAGCGCACCGCGTCCGGGTCGGTCGGCACGGTTGTACGTGGCGCACAGAAGCGCGTGAAATACCAGGACGAATCGACAAACGTGTCCATCGTGTCGGTCTCGCGCTCAGCGGCGCCGCCGCATTTGGGACAACGCACCTTCTTCCAAGTCGGATGACGGTCGAGCGGATTGCCCGGGACGTCGAACGTCACGTCGTCAGGAAGTTTCACCGGCAGATCCTCATCGGGCACGGGAACGAGGTCGCAGCTCTCACAATGGATCATGGGGATCGGACAGCCCCAATAGCGCTGGCGGGAGATCCCCCAGTCGCGCAAACGGAACTGCGTCTTCCGCACGCCTTGCGGTACACCGTCCACCTGGCGCGCGGCAAGCCGGTCCGTCATTGCAGACTTCGCATCGACGACCGAGAGCCCATCTAAGAAGCCGGAATTGATTAGCGTGCCATCGCCTGTATAGGCCTCCGCGCCGATCTCGAACGTCTTGGCATCTTCATCTGGCGGCGACACCACGGGCAACACAGGCCTATCATAGGCCCGCGCGAATTCGAGGTCGCGCTGATCGTGCGCGGGGCACCCGAAAATCGCGCCGGTTCCATAGTCCATAAGAATGAAATTCGCGATGTAGACCGGAAGCGTCGCGTTATCGATGACCGGGTGGGCGACACGCACGCCCGTATCGAAACCGGTCTTCTCTTGCGTTTCGATCTCTGCAGCGCTGGTGCCGTGCTGATGGCACGCATCGATATAGGCTTGTGCCTCTGTGTTGGACGCAGCAATGGTCTGCGCCAACGGATGGTCTGGTGCGATTGCCAAGAAGGCTGCACCGAACAACGTGTCAGGACGCGTGGTGAAAACCTCGATCGACGAAACGCCTTCTGGGGCGCTTCCGCCCACCGTTTCGAACCGCACGAGCAAGCCTTCGGAGCGCCCGATCCAGTTGGCCTGCATGAGGCGAACTTTCTCGGGCCAGCGGTCGAGGGCTTCAAGTGCATCGAGCAAATCCTGCGCATAATCCGTGATCTTGAAGACCCATTCAGGCTGCTCGCGCTGTTCCACCAACGCGCCTGAGCGCCAGCCCCGGCCATCGATGACCTGCTCGTTGGCAAGCACCGTGTTGTCCACCGGATCCCAATTCACCTTCCGTGTCTTGCGGTCCACAAGGCCGCCCGCGAGCATGTCGAGAAAGAGCTTTTGTTGCTGGTGATAATATTCGAGATCGCATGTCGCGAGCTCTCGCGTCCAATCCAGCGACAGACCCATGCTCTTCAACTGACCGCGCATGGTGGCGATGTTGTCGTAGGTCCATTGTCCCGGATGAACGCCGCGCTCGATCGCCGCGTTTTCCGCGGGCAGACCGAAAGCATCCCAGCCCATCGGGTGGAGCACGTTGTAGCCACGTGCGCGCATGAAACGGGCGACCACGTCGCCCATGGTGTAGTTCCGGACATGCCCCATATGGATGCGGCCCGAGGGGTAGGGAAACATCTCGAGCACATAGTATTTCGGGCGCGCGTCATCCTCGGCCGCCTCGAACAAGCGCTTGTCGTCCCAGACCTTCTGCCAGTGCTTCTCGCGTGCCGGCGCGTCGTAGCGGTCCGCGGCCATTCTCACCCCATGCCTCTTGTCGCTCAGCCCATGCCTCGTATCGATTCGGCGGCAATCGAAACCAATTATCGAAAACGGTCAAGCGCCCGGCCAAATTCAGCGTTGCCATAGAACGCGCCGTCGCTAAAGTTCAGTGCTAGGTACCCTGCATGAGCGCTGAAAGCCACTCCGCCGCCGAGATCCCTTCCCGCCTGCGCCTGGTGCGGGAAGAGATTGCCCTTGCGTGCGAGGCCGCCGAGCGGCCCGCTCTCTCCGTCGAGCTCATCGCTGTCAGCAAGACAATGCCCGCCGCGGCGATTGAGGACGCGATCGAGGCGGGACAGCGCATCTTCGGCGAGAATCGCGTCCAGGAGGCCCATGGCAAATGGCCTGGCTTGAGAACGCTCCATCCAGACGTCGAGCTTCACCTGATCGGGCCCCTGCAAACAAACAAGGTGAAGGAGGCCGTCGCGCTCTTCGATGTGATCGAAACCTTGGATCGCCCGAAACTGGCCCGTGCGCTTACAGAAGAAATCGAACGATCCGGAAAACGCCCGCGCCTCTTCGTCCAGGTCAACACCGGAGAGGAGCCGCAAAAGGCCGGCATCGCGCCGGAGGAGACAGCCGCGTTTGTTGCTCTCTGCCACGAGACGTTTGGTCTGCAGGTCGACGGGCTGATGTGCATCCCGCCCCTTGGCGAGGAGCCTTCGATGCATTTTGCGCTTCTGGCCAAGCTTGCGCGCGAGCTAGGGCTCCGCGAGCTCAGCATGGGTATGAGCGGCGACTTCGAAAGAGCCATCGCGTTCGGGGCGACCTATGTCCGGGTGGGAACCGCGATATTCGGCGCGCGCGTGCTTCTCGACTAGGGTAGGAGGCATCAAGAGGCGACGAGAAACGCCCCGCCCCGCCTTGCCTCCGCAAGCACCGCTAAAAGGTCCCGGTGCGACAGAGCAATGCATCCTGCTGTGGGTGCATATCCATCACGCGCAAGGTGAGCGAAGATCGCACTTCCAAGGTTCCGCATCCGCGGCCTGTCGTTGTAGCCGAGAACAAGGACTACATCGTACAGCCTGTCATCCCGCATCATGCGCTCTGCGCTGTGGGGATAGGGAAGCTGGACGGGCCGGTTATAGTTGCGGTCGCTTGCATCGTCGCACCAGCCATCGCCGGACCGGATCGCACGCGTCGGATACGCAGCTTGCGGCCGCTGGCCCCGATCAGCCCGGTACAAGATGAAGCGGATGGGCCAGCGCCCCGCAGGGGTGGCCCCGTCGCCCTCGCGCTTGATGGCTTTGATGCCGCCGCGCCCGATTGCCGCGCGCCGAACGGTGTGCGAGAGCTGGATCCGAGCCTCGGTGGGACGGCCAGGTGCACGCCGGACAAGGATGGTCTTTGACCGTCTAACGCTCAAATCGCACCTCAATTCGCGCTTTCTCCATAGACTCTATAGGCTTGTGGCTTGGCGGTGTGCCCCTTACAAACCTCTGTTGAGGACACGTCCTCCGAAACGCCGACACGGGATTCTCGAAAAGGACAGGCCCATGAGCAATTCGCGTAAGATCCTCATCATCGACGATGACGATGAATTGCGCGAGTCCTTGAGCGAGCAGCTCTCGCTGCATGAGGAATTCGAAACGGAACTTGCTCAGACCGCGCAGGACGGACTGAAGCTTGCGCGCGGCGGTCATGTGGATCTCGTCTTGCTCGATGTGGGACTTCCCGATCTCGATGGACGCGAGGCGTGCAAGCTCTTGCGGCGCGGCGGTTTCAAAGGACCGGTGATCATGCTCACGGGCCAGGCCTCCGATGCCGACACCATTCTTGGCCTGGAGTCTGGCGCGAACGACTATGTGACAAAGCCATTTCGCTTGGGGGTGCTGCTCGCGCGTATTCGCGCGCAGCTCCGTCAGCATGAGCAAAGCGAGGACGCGGTCTTCAATATCGGGCCTTATACGTTCAAGCCAGCCGCGAAGCTTCTTCTCGATGGGAGCGGTAGCAAAGTCAGACTGACGGAGAAAGAGACCTCGATCCTCAAATATCTCTATCGGGCAGGCGAGCGGGTCGTGACGCGCGACGTCCTGCTGCATGAGGTCTGGGGCTACAATGCGGGCGTCACCACCCATACGCTTGAGACCCATATTTACCGGCTGCGTCAAAAGATCGAAAAAGATCCCTCGCAAGCCGAACTCCTGATCACCGAAACAGGCGGCTACAAGCTGGTTCCTTAGCGACCAGGTCAGCCACAACTCAACGGGCCTCAATCGGTCTCGAAGTCTACAATCACAGGCGCATGGTCGGACGTGCGCGTCCAATCGCGCGTCTCGTCGAGAACGCGCATGGACAATGCCGCACCGTCCAAGGCCGGCGTGGTCCAGATGTGATCGAGCCGCCGGCCGCGGTTCGAAGCGCGCCAGTCGCGATTGCGGTAGCTCCACCAGGTGAAGAGCGGCTCTTCCGGATCGACATGTGCCCTCATGACATCAATCCAATCATGCGTAGCCATGGCCTGCTGCATGCGTTGGGTCTCAGGCGGGGTGTGGCTGACCACTTTCAGAAGCTGCTTGTGGGACCATACGTCCGCTGGAAGCGGCGCCACATTGAGGTCGCCAGTCAAGATCATGCGGTTCTTGGCCTTAGTGCGATGGGCGCTAGACCAGGCGGTCATTGCATCCAAGAAATCGAGCTTGTGCTGGAATTTGGCATTGACCGCGGGGTCGGGAATGTCGCCGCCCGCCGGCACGTAGAAATTATGGATCAGCAATGGTTTTTGACGCGAGCCGGCCCCGTCAAGCTCGACCGAGACATGCCGCGCATGCCCATCGCCGCACAGATCCAGCCGATCCGTACGTGCGATGGGGATCTTCGAGAGTGTTGCGACCCCGTGATAACCCTTCTGGCCCGTGATCGCGGCATGGGGAAACCCCAAGTCCTCGAAGGCCTTGCGCGGGAACTGATGCTCCTGGCACTTGATCTCCTGCAGGCACAGAATGTCGGGATTTTCGGCTCGCACGAAGCGCTCAACAAGGTCGAGTCGCAAGCGAACGGAGTTGATATTCCACGTTGCCAGTCTGAAACGCATGATAGGGGCTGACTATTCCCTTCTGTCCTTTGGAGCAATGCCATGTGCGTCCAGGCCGAGCCTTATGCAAGCAATCAACAGAGCAGGACGGGGGACAGGCGGAGCCGGACGAGAAAAAGGCGCCCAACCACTGCGCGGGGTTGGACGCCTTAGCGCGTTCTTCGCGCGAGCCGGGAGGGAAGCCGGCTCGAGCAGACCACATCTTCGGCTGGACGGGGGGGCACTGCCGATGAGAGCGATGTGATCCGCTTCTGCTACTGAAATATGGAGTCCTCGCGGCGATTTCAATCCCTACCGTGCCGAAAACTTAACAATTCGTAAATAAGGAGAGCAGAGAGCGCTAAGATATTAATTTATCCGCCCATTCCTTGAAAGGGCGAGGCTGGCGCTTCTTTGGATTTGAAAAAGCTGGGCGACTTTTTCCGTCCTGCGACGAGATTCTTGACCGTGACGCGGGTTGTCAGCCCTTGGGCATCGGTAATTGTCCACGCGCGCAATTGGAGCTTGGTTCCGGCGTCGAAAGACAATTTGATATGGCCCGCGGTGCCTTTGCGGTCCTCCAGCGTAATGGCGAGAACATCGTTGTCCCGCTCCACGCCAATAATCCGTGCGTCCCCCCCAAGATCGACTTCGTCCGCGAGCAGGAGCCGGAATGGCGTCGATTTGATGGGGTATTTCTCGACAGTGTTGAGGCTCTTGTCTTCGATGGCCAGCGAATGGCCGTCGGCCACAATGCGCAGAGGACTGGGCGGGGCATAGTCGAATCGGATATTGCCCGGGCGCTTTACGTAGAAGCGGCCAGTTGAGCGCTTTTCGCTAGCGTCGGTCTGCTCGAACTGACCCTCTAACGTGGTGATGGCGTTGAAATAGCCGTTGATCTTGTCGACCGCGTCGGTTTGCGCCTTGCCGATCAAGGGCGTCGGCCCTTTCGAGGCCTCGATGGCGACCTGCCAGTTCGCGCCTTCGTCGACCTTCTGTGGGACGATTTCCTCGCCTGGCGCCGCATTTTCCGGCGCCACGACCTCTTGGCCGATGGAGGGGCGCAGTGCGCCTTGCGGCGTGGCTGCCTGTGGTGCTCCGGTCGCCGCGCCTGGTGATTTCGACACGGTCGAGGACGCGTTCTGGGCGTAGGCGAGCCCCAAGGTTAGGCTCAGTGCAATCGGCAAACTTGCCACAACCTTTGCGGCGTAGCCCTTTTTCATGAAACCCCCTCGTCGTCGCCGGCCCGGCGCGGACGTCCATACGACAACATTCGATATATGATTCCGCAAAATCTGGTCAACTTGTTGGCGGCAGTTCATTCACCGGGGCCGATTGACCGCTGATGATTGGCCGCTAATAGGGTGCGGTGGCTTCGTCGTTGCCCACCAAAATCTCACGCTTGCCGGCGTGATTGGCGGCGCCAATGAGGCCTTCCTTCTCCATACGCTCGATCAGAGTCGCAGCGCGATTATATCCGATCCCAAGGCGCCTCTGGATATAGCTGGTAGAAACTTTCCTGTCGCGTAAAACGACGGCCACGGCCTGATCGTAGATGTCGTTGCCGCTATCGCCGTACTCCTGAGGCCCGCCGTCCTTGTCCTCGTCGTCGTCGTCTTCGGTGATCGCATCCAGATAGGCCGGGACACCTTGCTTCTTCAGGTGGCGAACGACCTTCTCAACCTCCTCGTCGGACACGAATGGCCCGTGTACGCGGATAATGCGGCCGCCACCGGCCATGTAGAGCATGTCGCCCTGGCCGAGGAGCTGCTCGGCACCCTGTTCGCCGAGGATGGTTCGGCTGTCAATTTTCGAGGTGACCTGGAAACTGATTCGGGTTGGGAAGTTTGCCTTGATGGTCCCGGTGATGACGTCGACGCTCGGCCGCTGCGTTGCCGTGATGAGGTGAATGCCCGCCGCACGGGCCATTTGCGCCAAGCGCTGCACAGCCGCTTCGATGTCTTTGCCCGCAACCATCATGAGATCTGCCATTTCATCGACAATCACGACGATGTAGGGCATGGCCTCGTAGTCCATCTCCTCTTGTTCGTAGATGGCCTGGCCGCTCTCCCGGTCGAATCCGGTCTGCACGGTGCGCGTCAGGGTCTCGCCCTTGGCTTCGGCCTGCGCGATGCGCGCGTTGTAGCCTTTGATATCGCGCACACCGAGCTTGGACATGCGCTTGTAGCGCTCCTCCATCTCGCGCACCGTCCACTTCAGGGCGACAACGGCCTTTTTCGGGTCCGTGACCACAGGTGCTAACAGATGCGGAATCCCGTCATAGACCGACAGTTCCAGCATCTTCGGGTCGATCATGATGAATTTGCACTGCTCGGGCGACATGCTGAAGAGCAGAGACAGGATCATCGTGTTGATGCCGACCGATTTGCCGGAGCCCGTGGTGCCGGCGATGAGAAGATGCGGCATGCGCGACAGATCCGCGACCATCGGCTCGCCGCCAATGGTCTTTCCGAGTGAGAGCGCAAGGCGCGCATCGGCGGATTGGAAGTCAGGCGATTCGAACAGCTCGCGCAGCATGACCATCTCGCGCCGCTCATTTGGAAGCTCAATGCCGATCGCGTTGCGGCCGGGAACCACGGCGACGCGCGTCGCGATCGCGCTCATTGAGCGCGCGATGTCGTCTGCAAGGCCAATCACCCGCGAGGATTTCGTGCCCGGCGCCGGCTCAAGCTCATAAAGCGTCACCACCGGGCCCGGGCGCACATTGGTAATCTCGCCCTTGACGCCGAAATCCTGAAGCACGCCTTCGAGCTCGCGGGCATTCTCTTGGAGGACTTCATCGCTGATACCGCTGCCACGGGCGGGGCGGGGCTTCGGCTGTAGAAGCTTCAACGACGGGGGGTCAAACGGCGTGCCCGGAAAGCCCGCAGGCATGTTTGCATGGCGCCGGACCGTCTTCTTCGTCTTCTTTTCGACGCGCGTGATGCGGTAGTCGGCCCCTGCGGTGTTCTCATCTGCCTCCTCGTCATATGGATCGCCTTCATAGGGTGGATCTCCCTCATAGAGGTTGTCGACGAGTGGGGCGGGGCCGAATG
This sequence comes from uncultured Alphaproteobacteria bacterium, assembly GCA_942491645.1. Taxonomy (GTDB): domain Bacteria; phylum Pseudomonadota; class Alphaproteobacteria; order Rhizobiales; family Methyloligellaceae; genus Methyloceanibacter. The sequence goes on from CALOBK010000001.1 coordinate 58,506, forward strand.
AGGGCTCGATGCGTCCATCGGTGTAGGTTAGCGCTTTTGGGGCCTCAAGCGGCTCATCAGGCTCAAGGTCTTCATCGGCGTCTGGTTCGAGGTCCACGTCCTCGTGCGCCTCCGTTGCCGGCTTGCGGCGGAACATGCGCTGCGCACGGGCGAAGCCATCAATCACGAAATGCATGGCCGCGCCGACCCAGGCATTGGCCCACTCCTCCGCCGCATTGGCGCGGGGGGCCCACAAACCGATCAGTTTCGACGTGCTGGTGCCACAGGCGAAGAACAGAAGCCCGAAACCGACGATGAGAAACACAAGGCCCGCCACAAACGACACGGCAGACTCGGGCAGAAAGGGGCCGATTACATGCGCGCCCGCCATGATGAAGTCGCCGAGGATCCCACCCAAACCGTTGGGCAGAGGCCAGCTCTTCGGCTGAGGGAGAGCAGCGAAGGCAGCGGAGAGCAAGAGCGCCGATATCGGCCAGGCAAGAAGCCGGTATTTGATCTTGTTCGGCACGGTTGCACTGACGAGATGCCAGCCCCAGGCTGCAACCGGCAAGAACAAGAATATCGCAGCAAGGCCGAGCGATTGAATCCCGAGATCCGCCGCAACCGCGCCCCAGCCACCAAGGAAATTGCTCGGCACAACGCGCGTTGCGTTGTTAAGGCTCGGATCCTGCACGGACCAGCTCGCAAGGCTCACCCAAACGGCGCAGGCGCCGGCGATCAGGGAAAACCCATAGGTGCCGAAGATGAGACGGCGTAAGCCATTTTCCATGGCGCTTGGAAGAAGTCGCCGCTGTGTCGTCGATCGTCCTGTCGGTGCCATCCTTCTAACCCAATGTGGCGACGATGCGCGTAAGGCCCTCGCGCGTTGTCTTGGCGTCATGTACGAGCGCAAGCCGAATGAAATCCAGGCCTGGATTTGCTTGGCCAGCTTGCGGCTTCGTGAGATAGGCCCCTGGGAGGACTTTGACACCACACCCTTTCCAAAGGGTTTTCGTGACAGCTTCTCCACCCCCGAATTCGGCCATGTTCAGCCATAGGAAAAAGCCGCCATCGGGCCGGCCATAGCCGAAGCGCCGCCCCAAAATCGCGTCCGCAACCTCGAAATTGGCGCAATAGAAGGCTCGTCCGGCCTCGACATGGGCCTCGTCTGCCCAGGCAGCAGCCGAAACATGCTGAATTGGCAGCGGCACTTGCGGACAGGCCACATTCCGGAAGCGCTTGAAGGCATCGATGAAGTGCGAATCGCCTGCGATGAACCCGGAACGTAGTCCCGGCAGGCCAGAGCGCTTCGACAGAGACTGAAACGACAGAACGTTGTGCAGGCTCCCCGTCAGGCTTTTAGCCACCTCAAGGGCTCCAGGCGGAGGCTGATCCGTGAAGATTTCCGAATAGCACTCATCGGCGAAAAGCAAGAAATCATGGGCTCTCGCCAGCGTGATCGCCTCGGACAGATAGGCGGCCGAGGCGACCGCACCTTCCGGGTTCGACGGCGAGCACAGAAAGAGCGCGATTGTCCGCTCAAGAACCGAGGCCTCGATTGTCTCAAGCACGGGGAGGAATCGGGTCTGTTCGCTTGAGGGCAGAAAGACGGGTGTTGCGCCCGCTGCGGCCGTGGCTGCCGCATAGACTTGATAAAACGGGTTCGGGATCAGGACCACGGGCTTTGCGATAGCAGGCTTTTGGGTTCGCGCCGGAAAAATCGCCGAAAACAGGCCCTCACGCGAGCCGTTCAGCGGCAGGATGTGGGTTTCCGGGTCGATGCATGCGCCAAGTGCCGGATAGCGCCGGACCATCCAATCGGCAATGGCCTGCCGTAAAGGCGCGATCCCGGCAATGGGCGGATATTTCCCGAAACTCTCCAAATGTGCCTCGAGCACTGGCTGTACAAAAGCCGGTAGCGACGCGTGTGGCTCGCCGAGAGAGAAATTCAGGGGCTCCGCGCCGGGCGCTAGTCCGTCTAGCAGAGCGGCGAGGCGTGCAAACGGCGAGCGGACAACAGCATCAAGCGTCGGCGCGGACGGGGTCTCGGGTTCTGCCATGGCATTAGGGGTCATGGCGTTGGGTGTTAGGCCAACAGGGGCCGCGCGGCAATGGCGCAAGGTTGCGCAAGGGATCTGCGAGAAGCTCTACCGACAGTGGACTTTCTGGCTGCAAATGAAAGAACCCCGGCGCTTGTGACGCCGGGGTTCAAGGTGGAGCTAGAGTTCAAGGGAGGAGGAGACCTAACTCAAATTCTCCACTGTTCTTATCCCTCTGTTTCTAATCGAAGGCTTATTGAACAACCTCGCCATGGAGGTTGATATCGAGGCCTTCGATTTCGACAGGTTCGCTCACCCGAACGCCAACGAGAATGTTGGTGATGATCAGGATCACGAAGGTTGCGATGGCGCACCAGACGACGGTGGCCACGATACCCCAGACCTGCGTGAGGACCTGACCCGGGTTGCCTTCGAGCAAGCCGGCGGTGCCGCCGATTGCTTCGACTGCGAACACACCCGTCAGGATCGCGCCGACGATGCCGCCGACGCCATGGATACCCCAGACGTCGAGCGAGTCGTCATAGCCAAGCGCCTTCTTCACCGTGGTCGACATGAAGAAGCAGATCAAGCCAGCAGCCGCACCGATCCACAGCGCGCCCCAGGCATCGACGAAGCCGCAAGCCGGGGTGATCGCCACGAGACCTGCGATCGCACCCGAAAGGATCCCGAGCACGGATGGCTTTTTATGGACGATCCATTCGACGAACATCCAGGCAAGAGCAGCCGCCGCGGTAGCAATCTGGGTCACGGCCATCGCCATGCCAGCCCCGCCATTGGCTCCAACTGCCGAACCGGCATTAAAGCCGAACCAGCCGACCCACAGAAGCGAGGCACCAATCAGGCTCAAGACCAGATTGTGTGGCGCCATGTTCTCGGTGCCATAGCCGATGCGCTTGCCGAGGAAGATGCAGCAGACAAGACCGGCTACACCGGCGTTGATGTGCACCACGGTGCCGCCAGCGAAGTCGAGCACGCCGTCTTCGGAGAGGAAGCCGCCGCCCCAGACCCAGTGACAGACCGGGACGTAGACGATCAGCGCCCAAAGCACCATGAAGATGCATACAGCAGAAAACTTCATGCGATCGGCAAACGCGCCGACGATGAGGGCTGGCGTGATGGCGAAGAACGTCATCTGGAAGGTGAAGAACACGGTTTCAGGGATCGTCCCGCTCAGCGTGTCGACACCGACGCCTGCGAGGAACATCTTCGACAAGCCGCCCACATAGGCATTAACCGACCCGCCGTCGGTGAAGGCCAGCGAGTAACCGCAGATGAGCCAAACGACCGACATCAAGCAGACGATCGCGAAGACCTGCATCAGCACGGCCAGTACGCCCTTCTTGCGGACCATGCCGCCATAGAAGAGTGCGAGGCCCGGGATGGCCATCATCAGAACGAGACAGGTCGATACGAGCATCCAGGCCGTATCGCCAGTATCGAGCTTGGCAGTCTCTTCGGCAACTTCCGCAAGCGGCTCTGCCCCTTCGGCAGCGGCCTCCTGCGCGAGCGCCGGATCGATGTGGTAGAGCGCCAGCAGTAGGAGCGCCGCGACCACGCCGAATAGATACTTGGCATAGGTCGTCATGTTAAATTCTCCCCCTCTCACAGTGCTGAATCGTCGGTTTCGCCGGTGCGAATGCGCACCGTCTGTTCGACGGGAACGACGAAGATCTTGCCATCGCCAATCTGACCGGTTTTCGCGGCGGCCACGATGGCGTCCACAGCGTTGCCGACCATTTTGGTAGGCACCACGACCTCGATCTTTATCTTCGGTAAGAAGTTCACGGCGTATTCCGCGCCGCGATAGATCTCGGTATGGCCCTTCTGTCTCCCGTATCCTTTGACCTCAGTAACGGTCATTCCTTGCAGTCCTAGCTCGGTGAGGGCTTGACGCACCTCGTCGAGTTTGAACGGCTTGATGATTGCCATCACCAGCTTCATCTGTTTAAGCCCTCCATGAATTAACGGCTGTTTCGGTGTGTTGCCGTCTCAAGTTCAGCCGTGCGAACCCGATTCCATAGTCAAGCTACGTGCCAACTCTTCGGTGGGAGGCACAAGATCTTGTTTTTAATAAGTTTTTTACAATTAAAAGGGGTGCAGTGCTCTGGTTGAGCACGGCATTCACGCGCGAAAAGAGGGCAATTAGGACTGTCTGCCTACTTTTTAGGCTATTTCTCCGGCGTTCTCTCACGCACAAGGCCCTCTTGGGCCGTTGAGGCCACCAGACGGCCATCGCGCGTGAAGAAGGTTCCGCGGCAAAAGGCCCGCGCTGCGCCTGAAATTGGGCTGTCCTGGGCGTAGAGCAGCCACTCGTCGGCCCGGAACGGCGCGTGGAACCACAGCGCGTGGTCAAGGCTTGCCAGCATCAGATTGGGGTCGAATACGAAGCGCCCGTGGGGCACGAGCGCCGTATCGAGCAGGGTAAAGTCGGAGGCGTAGGCCAACACGCATTGGTGCAATGCAGGATCCTGGCCGAGATCCCCGGTCGCCCGGATCCAAATCAGCTGGCTCGGCTCCCGTTTGTCTGGCGAGAGGTACCGAGACAGGTCCACGGGGCGCATTTCGATCGGCCGCTCGGCCTGCCAGTAAGCCTTGACCAGCGGTGGCAGCCTGTCGATCAGCGTCTCAGTGAGCTCTGTTTCATTTGGAACGTCCTCAGGCGGAGGGACGTCAGGCATCGCCATTTGATGTTCAAGCCCGTCCTCTTCCTTGTGGAATGAGGCGGCCATCGAAAAAATGGCCCGGCCATGCTGAATCGCAACAACCCGGCGCGTGGAGAAGCTTTTTCCGTCTCGGATTCGATCGACGTCGTAGATTATGGGAACGGCTGGATCGCCTGCGCACAAAAAATAGGCATGAAGGGAATGTGCCGCGCGACCGTCCACTGTTCGCTGGGCCGCGACCAGGGCCTGTCCAATGACCTGCCCCCCAAAGACGCGTTGCCAGCCCACCTGCGGACTCAAACCGCGATAGAGATTGCGTTCGAGCGGTTCCAGATCGAGGATCGATATGAGTTCATCAACCGCGGCGCTCATGGGTCTGGCCTCTTTCTTTGTGTCTTTTGGGTTTCAAACCCGGCAAAGCCCTTAGCAGGTCCGAGCCCGTGTAGGAAAGCCGCAGCGATAGGGCGTTTCGAGCGCATGGGGGCTTAGTGGGACCATGAGTGGCGCGATTGCGCCTGCTCGCCTATAGAGATGTGTGTCGCAGATCCCTAACTCCACACGGCCCGATGTCCATCGCGGGTGCCGCATCGTTATTGCCGGCGGCGGATTTGCCGGCGGCACCCTGGCCTTGGCCTTGGCGACGCTTGCCCCAAAAATCTGCCACGTGACGCTTGTGGACGCGGCCCCAAAGAATGCCGCCCCTCGGGACGAAGCGCGCGGCCTTGCGCTGTCGGCGGCCTCGAAGAGCCTCTTGGAGGCTGTCGGGCTTTGGCCGGATCTGGCTGCAGGCGCACAACCCATCCAGTCGATTGAAATCACCGATAGCCCGCTAAATGCGGCCTTGCGCCCGCATGTCTTAGGGTTCGACGACGAGATGGGGGGCAAGGGAATGCAGGCCAATTTGGTTGAGGCTGGTAGGCTGCTCAAGACAATCTCTGATGCTGTGGCATCGCACCCATCGATTGAATTGATCTCCCCGGACGCGGTCGAGAGTTTTTCGCCGGACCCATTTGGTGTCGACATTCGCCTTGCTGGGGGAAGGACGTTGCGCGCGGCCCTGCTCGTTGCCGCCGATGGCAAGAACTCGCGTTTGAGGGAGCGTGCAGGCATCAAATGTATCGGCTGGTCGTACCCGCAAAAGGGCATCGTTGCGACCATCGCCCATGAGCACCCTCATCGCGGCCGTGCCGTGCAGCACTTCCTGCCCGCAGGCCCCTTCGCCATCCTTCCGCTTCAGGGCAATCGGTCTTCCATCGTGTGGTCGGAAGACGAGGACAAGGCCGAGGCGCTGATGAACGGTGCGCCGGAAGACTTCATGGCTGCACTCACGCGCCGATTCGGACACCGGCTCGGCGCCTTCACGCTAGAGGGCAAGCCGCAGTCGTTCCCGCTCGTTTTTCAAATGGCGCGCGCCTTTATCGGCAACCGACTCGTGCTGGTAGGGGATGCCGCGCATGTGGTGCACCCGCTGGCTGGCCAGGGTCTGAATATCGGCTTCCGGGATGTGGCCGCTTTGGTTGAGACAATTGTCGATACGGCGCGGCTTGGGCTCGATGTTGGTTCGGCCACCAGCCTTGAGCGCTATCAACGATGGCGGCGCTTCGATGCCGCCTTCTCTGGTGCGGTCATGGATGGGATGAACAGGCTCTTCTCAAACGATAGCGCGCCGCTGCGCGCCATCCGTGATCTCGGTGTCGGGCTTGTCGACCGTGCCCCAAGCCTGAAACGATTTTTGGTGCGTGAGGCAGCCGGTGCCACCGGCGACGTGCCACGCTTGATGAAGGGCGAGGCCCTCTAGCCCGCGGAAGGACGCCCCCTTTCGATGCCGCAGCCCTTCGTCACCCGATTCGCACCCTCGCCGACGGGTCTCCTCCATCTCGGCCATGCTTTTTCCGCGTTGACCGCATGGGACGCCGCCGATCGAGCCGGGGGCACCTGTCTTCTGCGCATTGAGGACATCGATGCCGCGCGCGTGCGACCGCAATATGAGGCGGCGATCTACGAAGATCTGGCTTGGCTTGGATTAAGTTGGCCCGAACCCGTCATGCGGCAGTCGGAACGGCGCAACGCCTATGCCGTGGCGCTCGAGAAACTTGGTGGCCTTGGTCTCACCTATCCGTGCCGCTGTACGCGCGCCGATATTCGGGCGGCCCTCGCCGCCCCTCAGGAAACAGTGCCTCAAGAGTTCGTGCCGGCCGAGGCAGCGGCGCAAGCGGCCCGTAGCCAACCATTCGGTCCGGTCTACCCCGGCACGTGCCGGGGTCGCAGGCTCGCCGATAGTGGGCCAGGCGATGCGATCCGGCTTGACCTCAGCCGAGCCTTGGACCACCTTAACCGACAGGCACTCACCTGGTGTGAGACGGGTCCGGCAAGGCCGGGCGCGCACATGCTCGACCCAGACACAATGCTGCAGCAGGTCGGCGATGTGGTTCTGGCGCGCAAGGATATCGGCGCGGCGGCCTATCACCTCTCCGTCGTCGTCGACGATGCCGCCCAAGGCATCACGCATATCATTCGTGGCGAGGATCTCTGTGAGGCAACACCCATCCACCGTCTGCTGCAGGCACTACTGGACCTGCCAGTACCGGTCTGGCATCACCACGCGCTTGTTCGCGACGAGGCCGGCAAACGTCTTGCTAAACGCGACGACGCACGTGCGATCCGCACTTGCCGGGAGGCAGGGCAAACGCCGCACGACATTCGTCAAATGCTCTGTATAGGGACGAGCTAACGCTTCATGTTTCGCAGCTCCGCCGCGCGATCAGGACCCGTCGAGAGTACGGGCTTCCTCTGGCAGCATGATCGGAATGCCGTCACGAATAGGAAAGGCAAGCCCTGCCGCACGGCTGATCAGCTCTTGGCGCTCCGCATCGTAGTCGAGAGACGTTTTAGTCAGTGGGCAGACCAAAATCTCCAACAGTTTGGGATCGACGCCTCCACCTTTCGGATCACGTCCCGTATCTGAGTCTGTCATTGTAGAGAAGTCCCCGAACTATCGTCTCTCGCCGCAAGCTCCATTTCCGCAAGAGCCACCAAAGCATCCGCGCGCTCTCTGAGGCAACTTGCCTCAAGAAGGGCCTGCTTTTCCTCAGGACCGTATGGGGAGAGGATCGCAAGAGTGTTTACAAGCTGCTCGTTCGGCGCGGCGTTGATGCGCTCCCAATCGGCATTCAGTCCATTGGCTTCAAGGTAGCGGCGCAATGTCTCCAAAAGAGACACGCGATCAACATCGTCCTCACCGAGATCTCTGACAAAATCATCTGTATACGGAGAAAAATCGACATTGCAGAGGCGATACGGTGCCTTCGATGGTTTCTCGCTTCCAATGACAAAGCGAGCAATGCCCGACAACGTAATCACGAGTGGGCCATCGTCCGTTTCGTTGAACGCAACAATGCGTCCCGCGCAACCGACATTGCGCAATCCAAAATCCTTGCCAACAGGAGACTCCGCCGTCCCGTTCTCGGCGCTTGGCTGCACGACGCCGATCAACCGGTCGTGTGCGAGCGCGTAGTCGACGAGTTTCAGATAGCGCGGCTCGAAGACGTTGAGCGTCAGCGATGCGCGCGGCAGCAGAATGGCGCTCTGCAAAGGAAACACCGGCATGAGGCTCGGAACTGCATCAGGGCTCCCATAGTGCGTGGTCACGAAACGAGGCTCCTTGCGTCGATTAGGCGAACAGCAAGGACGAGAGCTTCTGGCGTCCCGAAACTGTCGCCGGGTCGGTGGACCCCCAGGCCTCGAAAAATTGAACGAGTTGTTTGCGCGCCGCATCGTCGTTCCAGGTCCGGTTCTTGGCAACGATCGTGAGCAGGGCCTCCAGCGCCCCTTCGCGGTCTCCGCTCGCATTCAAAGCAAGGGCAAGATCGAAGCGGGCTTGGGGGTCATTTGGGTTCTCGTCGGCCTTTGCCCGCGCGGCCTCAACATCGCCGGCATCGTCGGACTTGCGTGCAAGCCCTAGAGCTGCTCGGGCGCCTGCGATCGGTGCGCTGTCCGCCTTGGCTGGGGGCGCGAGCGCCAGCGTTTGCTCGGCGCGGTCCAGATCGCGGGTCTTGATGTAGCATTTCGTCAGGCCTCCGAGCGCGTCCATGTTTTCGGGGTCGCCCTGAAGTATTTCGCCGAAGACTTGCGCCGCTGCGTTGACATCACCGGCCTCGAGGGCCGCTTCCGCGGTCTCGACCTCCGCCGCGGCCCCGACGGTCTCGCCCACCAAGCGCGCAATGAATGCATTGATCTGAGATTCTGGAAGCGCGCCCATGAAGCCATCCACGGGCTGCCCATCCTTGAAGGCAAAGACGGCTGGAATGGATTGGACACCCATCTGGCCGGGAACTTCTGGATGATCGTCGATGTTCATCTTCACCAGATGGACGGCGCCTTTGGCTGCGCGTACGACTTTCTCAAGGACGGGCGTCAGCTGTTTACATGGGCCGCACCAGGGTGCCCAGAAATCGACCAGGACGGGGCGCTCGCGCGAGGCCTCCACGACATCGCGCATGAAATCCTGGGTGGTGGTGTTCTTGATTGCCTCAGTGCCGGGCGCATCCTCGCCGCCCCCGCCGAGGATCGGGGTCTCCATACTCATTCTCGCATCCGTAGGCGGCATGTATTGGGGAGCTTCGGAAGGCGCCGCTCTTCACCTCAAAGATGGGACCTATGAGGGCATTTGGCAACCTTGAGCGGTGTGGGGTCAAAGCGCTCTCATTGGAGTGGCAGAATCCGTGGGTCATGCCCGCAGGCTTGCATAAAGCGGAGCAGATCCCCGGTTGCGAGCCTGGTCGTTGCACGATTGACGAGCGGATGGCAATTCACCTCATCGAATTGCATCAAGGTCTCGTCTACCACGACAGCGGCGAGTTCCCTGGCGCCCGCATGCATCAGGGCAAATGCCGTGACCGAGCCTGGCGCGACGCCCAAAACGGCCTTCATCTGCTGCGGTTTACCGAAGCTCAGCCGGCCAAAGCCCAGCCGTTTGGCGAGCGCCTTGAGATCGACCTCGGTGTCGTCCTTGGTGATGACCAGCGCCAACCGGCCAGCCTTGTCCCGCAAAAAGAGGTTCTTCGTGTGCGCGCCGGGGCCGGGAATGGAGCCGCGCAGGGCGCGCGACTGCTCCACCGTGAACATGGGCTCGTGTTCGATTGTTTCGCAGGCGATCCCGAGCTGTTCAAGCCGGACAAAGAGCAGGGCGGATGCTAATTCCATTGCGTTCGGCCCATAGTTCCGCTAATGGGAGCCCCTCGGCGGGGCCACATTGGTTCAGTTCGTTTAGTGCCGGACTTGAGTAGACAGTCCCATCGCGATCGACTACAAGGCCACGACGTGGCAAATGACCACCTAGAGACTTGAAATTCAAGACTGTCCGGTGGTTTGGAGTGCGGGTGTAGCTCAGGGGTAGAGCACAACCTTGCCAAGGTTGGGGTCGTGGGTTCGAATCCCATCGCCCGCTCCAATTTTCTGAAAACTCAATCAGTGACATAGCTGAGCATCGGCTTGCGCGCGAAATCGTGCGTGGCGCGGAATTGGTGCGTAATACGTTCCCCAGTTGTTCAGCGGGTGTGTTGGAACACAGCCCTGCCGCTTCCAAGAAGGAGGCGGCGTGATGGCCAACTACGGAACTCAAAGCTCCAAGCCCATCGACAAAAACTTGGACGTTCTCGGACCGTCCCGAGAACAGAATCCTGGCGGTTCTGTAGGCGCGGTAGGTTCGAAAGCCGATCCCTAGTCTCTATTAGATGTGACCCCGCTGCAGCCTCCACTCTCAAGCCCGAGCACACCCATCGTCCGCGCTACCGAGACGGCGGCACCAGATTCATTCCAGTTCCGCAGGCCGCGAACCTCATGGAGGCCCTGCGGTTTGCGAGATCAATTGACCGAGCCCCCTGGTGGCCCATCTCACGATCCACTGGGGCGTGACGGAGGCCGGCGACGATCCTGATGCGAAGCGCTTCGCCAGAGTCCGTGAAGGCTTGCACAAGTGGTTTAAGCGTCGCGACATTGAGTTCACCGGTGCGTGGGCGCGTGAACGTCCAGGCGGTGACGCCGAGCACTGCCATCTGCTCTTTCATCTCCCCGCCGCGCACCAGCAAGGACCAAAATTGCATGCGGTGGAAGCGGCTGCCCTTCGCCTCGTCGGCCTGCATGGCGGAGGTATCTGGGGTGATGGCGCGATCAAACTCGTCATCTGGCCCAGCCCTGACGGCCTCTACCTCCTAAAGGGTGGAGGTCCAAAGGTCTGGAAGCAGTTCCGGCTTCGAAAGGAGCATCGCCGCCAGCAGGGCATCATTCACGGCAAGCGCTGCGGCACTACGCAGAACATTGGGTCAGCCGCCCGGCGTCAGATCGCGGAAGCGCATGCGTATGAGCTTGAGCTAGACGAGCGGGCCCAACGCCTTCGAATGGAGGTGGGGTGATGCCTAGTTGCCAGCACTGCGGAACGGATCTCCCATCAAAACAGCGTGGCAGGCCGATCAAGTTCTGCTCTGATCGTTGCCGGAAAGCGGCAAGTCGGGAGGGGCTGAATTTACGGACAAAAAGGCAAGTCCTGACCGATAGCACCGGACTGCAAAATCGTCTGAAAAAAAGCACACAAAAACATAGAGTTGCGTGTCCGGAAATTGAGTTCTCAGAAAACAAACCCCTCCGCTTTGAACGGGTCAACGAAGTGACGTGGAAACTCACCGACGGAACCCATACCGACGTGCCAGCGTCACACGGCCAATGGGGTGGCTATCGCACCGCGAAGGCCGAGGCATGCGTCATGGAGGTTGGCCCTAATCAGCGGGCTGCACGATGCGGTGACATGGCCAGCGACCCACTACCCTTGGCGCAAGCAAAGAAGGCCGCTCAGCGGATGGTTGCCTCCGGCTTGCACGACTATCGCGTGACCGACTTCGGAGCGCCGGACCTCAACAACCTTGCCGTCCAATGCGACGAGCTCGATGTGATCACGAGAGAGTGGGAGGAATAGGGACCCGTATCTTGTGACCCCCCTGGGTGCCTTGCGGCTCATTACCCTGTAGCTAAGTCTACTTGCACCATCATGACGTCAATGCGCCGCGCGTCATCGAAGGTAAGCACGCCTGCCTAGCAGGAGATTGAACCATCACTATCAGCGGAGCAATTTTCGGTTACTCTTCTGGCGATGTTACGGATCGTACTTGAAAGGTCACTGCCCTTCAGGTTCGAATAATCCATGGACTTGACGATACTTTCGACTGCTTCGCGAAAGTCATCCACGCGCTCCAACTGGCCCCGTTTCGTGCCCGCCACTTGGGCATGGGCATGCCTTGTAAGCGACGCGTCAACTTCTTGCGCGATATCATTGGCTGCGTAGCCAAGCAGAAACACGAGCGCTACTTTCATCAGCGTAATTTTCATGACCTACTCCCTCGGCAAGCTAAGAAGTCCCGGCAGCTTAGCAACATTCACGGCGATGCGCCGCGCTTCATCGAAACTCAGCACCTTGGCATAGCAGCCTGAGGTCATGCGCCAAGGTTGTGAGGGGAGGCCCAGCGGCTACTCTTTGCCGAGGACAAGCGTCCAGTAGGCTTGCCGATCTTGGGTCTGCACCATTCCCACTCCGGCGGCGGTTACATTTGGGCGCAACAGGTTTCGCCGGTGTCCACGACTTCTCTTCCAGTAATACATGACGTCACAGCAACTGCCCTTGGCAAAGGCGGTGCTTTGCCAAAGCGTGCGGGCCCTGGCGCCTACGGCATCTGGGGCCAAAGCGATGGCAACAACAGCAACGTCACCATTCACAACGCGGGCACAGCGACGGCCCGTGGTGCGGTTGGCTACGGCATCTGGGTCTTCACCGGGGGCAAAAACAGTAACATTTTGATCGAGAACTCCGGCTCGGTGTTTGGCAGCACCGCTGGCATCGTCGTGAATCCTGATACTTTTGCCTACGGCGTGGCTGCCGACAACCCCACCACGATCATCAACACGGGCGACATCTCGGCCGGCTCTCACTTCGCGATCGACGTTGACGGGCCGGGAACGACAAAAATCTATAACGCGAGCCTCATCACAGGCTTTGTCGACCTGACCGAGCAGAACGATCTCTTCGTCAACCAGGCGGGCGGCACGGTTCAGGCGGCGACCATGGCCGGGCAGCGAGAGACCAGCAGCTTCCAAGGGCTTGAGACGTTCAAGAACGCCGGTCTGATCTCGATGATGGACGGACGTGAAGGCGACAGCTTCACCATCTCCAATACGCCTGGTGGTAAGGATCTGTCCTTCCAGGCTCAGTCGGGCTCAAGATTGGCCGTGGATGCCTTCCTTGGCGGTCCTGGCTCCAAGTCCGACATTTTCACCGTCGACGGCAATGTATCGGGCACAACCAAGGTCGCGGTGAACAACACCAATGCAGGGCTTGGTGTGTTCAATGCCAAGGGCATCCGGGTTGTAAACGTGACGGGTAAGACCCCGAGGGAGAGCAACTTTGTGCTTAAGGACGGGCCCATCGATACGGGGCTGTTCGATTACGACCTGTTCTTTACGCCCACCGGTAGCGGCCATTGGGACTTGAAAAGCTTCGCAGGCGCGAGAGCGTTTGCACTGCCGCAGCTTGTGACGGCGGCGCAGGATCTCTGGCACCAGACTTCGGCCACGTGGTTCGACCGCACGGCGGATCTTCGCGTTGTGCTGAACGGCGGCGGTGCACCGGCCTATGACGCGGGCACCAAGTCTTTGGGTGAGCCGGTGTCCGATGGTCTGACGCCTGGTGTGTGGATCAAGGGCGGCGGGTCGTGGCTTGATCGGGATGCCTCTGCCAAGACGACCGCCTATGGCCGGAACTACACCTTTGATCTCGATAATGAGCTTCAGACGATCGACCTGCAGGTCGGCATCGACATCGGGCAGCGGGATGTGCTGGGCTAAGGCGATGCGCTGGTGTTCGGTGTCCTTGGCGGCTTTGTGCACGGCAATCTCGACTACAGCTCGCTCGTGGATCAGTTCAACTTCTCAGGCGGTCAGGTTGGCGCCTATGCGACCTATCTAAACGGCGGGTTGTTCGTGGACACGCTGTTGAATTTGCATCTCTATGAGATCGACACACCCAACTTTGGCTTCCCCGACAGCCTCAATGCCAGCACGGTGGGCCTCCGGTCTGATGCAGGCTACCGCTTCGGATCATTCACCGGCGGGGGCGTTCGTCGAGCCTCTCGCCACCATTGAGGTGACCTGGGCCGATATCGACGGCTTCAATGTGGGCGGCAACGCTGTCTCCTTCGCAGACGATGCGAATGTCAGAGGCCGTCTCGGTGCCCGCACCGGCACCACCATGCAGGCCTGGGAAGGCACCATGATGGAGCCGTTCTTGATCGGCAGCCTCTGGGGCAATCTCAACGGCGACAACTCCGCCAAGCTGGTCTCCTCTGGCCGCACCTTCCAGTTCCAGGATGATCTGCAGGATGTCTGGGGCGAGGTCTCTGCCGGTGTGAACTTCTTCAACTTCTCTGAGACCACCTCCGTCTTCGCCAAGGTCGACTACACCTTCGGTGAGGACATCTCCGGCCTCGGCGGCAAGGCCGGCATGCGCGTCAGCTGGTAAGCGCGAGCGCAAGTTGTTGGCACTTAGCGGACGTTCTGATGCTGAAGTTTCATGCCCGGTTTTGGCTGTTAAGCAGACCCTCTAGCGTCTCCGGCCTCGCGTTCGCCTGAGTATTCTTTCTTTCTGTTCATGAACCTTGGTGAGAGTGGTGAGTGGACATAGCTTGGCTTGTGCGGCCAAGCCACGAACCTCGGAGCCAAGCGGAGCCGGGCGCATAGATGGATCGAGAGAACCTCAGTTGAGGGAGGCCGGGCTCAGGCGGTCGGCCTTTGCGTCCCGCTCCGTTCTGACGCGGGAACGCCGCTCGCTGATCCACCAGTTTCGCGGCTACCTGTCGGTTCGTTTGAACGAAAGCCTACTCCAGGAGCCTAGGCTCCTTTTTGCCAATGCCATTCGGTCCTTGTGACACAGGTGCTCGCGACTGCCTGGTTAGCGCCACGGCCTGTAACCCATTGTGGGCTGGCTATATTCAACCAGCCCCACCTACGAAGGTCGGCAGGCACTCAGCTCGGAAGTTGAATGAACCGATGCCGAAGTGATTTCAGTCACCCACTGGTCACGATCAGCCGCGTCATAAAGTGGAACGCGATTTGCCTTCCGAAAACGCGGACCGCCTCCGACGACAGCTAGTTTGGATAGAGTCGCGTAGGTGCGACGAATTCCGAGTCGCTCAAAGAGATACTCGGAAGCCTCGTGCCGATTCATTAAACGGTCTGGGATATTCATTTCCGATCCTCGCAATTAGAAGCGCGCTCGACCGGCAAACAAAAAAGGAGGCCGGTCGAAACCGGCCCCATAAGTAAGACACGACGAAATTCGGCGCCGTCAGCTTTGGTCCGAATTCAAAAACTCGCGGCACTCGATCAACCAGCCTTTTTTGGAGCGGGCCGTTAGCGCGGCGCCGCGGGCGCGAGCCGCAGCCTGTTGGCCGTGCCAATGACGTTGCCGCCCGGTCATAGCAAAAGCGCCGCATCCGACAATTCAGGGAATTGAGTCCGCCCGACTAGAACCGGAAGGAATTGCGTCGCTGAGAGGACCGGCGTGAATGGCGCGACCGCGAATACGTCTGACGGGTATAGGCCGGCGAGACTCGTCGTTGCGTCGATGTCACCCGCCGCTTTTTCGCACGTCGCTTCGGCGTCGTGCTCGCGCGCTGAACTTTGGCCGCCTTGCTCGTATCCCAAACGAGGAAGTCTGCGCCCTTCGGCAGCGCGGCCGAGTTGATCGCGGTATCGGCCACGATCAAAGAAGACCCCGGCGTCAGGCGCTCCGAGATCCTCTGGCGCACGTCCTCAGGGACTTCGATCCGGTCGAGCACAGCGTTCGCGCTTTCCTTGTCGTTCAAGCTGATGGCGGTCCAGTTCGCCTCGGTCGAGCCCGGCGCGAAATGCATCACCGTGAATAGATGTGTGCCGAGCGGTTTGTCGGGGTTGGCGAAGTGGACCGGCACGGCGAACACGCTGGCGAATTTCTGACGCACAAAGAGTTGGCCCTGTGGGGGCTCCGTCTTTCCGGCAACGTCGTAGATCTTCTTCGTCACGTCGTCCGTGAACGCGCCGGTCACCGGCATGTCGTTGGCTTTCTGGAAGGCTTTCAGAGCCCGCACCGTTGCTGTACCGCGTGTGCCGTCGAAATTCTGAGGTGCCAAATAGCCCATGTCAGACAGCATGTGCTGGATATCGACCGTGCGGTCGCGCGCGGTGCGCCGGGTGATCAAAATGCGCAAGGGCTCCTGCGAGATCGGGTCGGCGGCCTGAACAGCGGCTGTGGCGGCACCGGCGGTCAGACGGGACATCATCACGGACGGCCGTTCGAGCGGGACAGGGGGATGATCGTTCACGCCGAGTAAGGACAGCGAGACCGAAAGGGGTTGGTGCTCGCGGGCGGCCAGGGTGGTGGCCGAAACGTTGAGTATGGGCCGCACATGATGGTCGGAGTCGTCTTGCGGTTCGGCATCGGCGACAGCCTCGGCATCCTGCGCTGGGTCGTCGGTCGGCTCGGCGATCCGGGCCTGGTGCTTAAGACGCTCTTGGTGCTTGAGACGATCCTCGTGTTTCATGACATCGTCGGAGGTGCCGACAGATGCGTGCGATTCGCCTGAAATCGTTCCGGTGTTTTCAACGATCCCCTGAGATTGGGAGTCCTCCGCTGGGAAGCCTTGGGCAGCCCTGCCAGCGAATGGCGCGGCGCTGGGGTCGATTGCGTGATCGTTGGTGTCCTCAAGGGACGCGGCTTTTGAGGGGCCTTGCGCGGCGGAGGTCGGAGAGATGGAGCCTGTGATCTCCCGGACAAGCGCGACGTTCGGCTCAGACGTGCCGAGCGGCGTTGCCCTCGGCGTGACCGCTTCGGCCTTTGCAAAGATCACAGAAGACCGCATCGCCTTACGCAGACCGGACTTGGCTGATCCAGAATGGCCCGACGCTGGATCAAGGCTCGACTTGCGCAGCGGTTCGGCTTTCGCCTTGTCCTGGCTCACAAGTTCCGGCGGCATGGGCGGCGGCAGAGGCTGGAAGAGCGCGCGATGGGAGATCGGCTTCGGGCGGACCATGCTATTTGCGACCACGACCTGCGCGCCGACACTCGTCATGGAGAACAGTTTGGGGGCAAAGGAATAAGGCAGCCGGATACAGCCGTGCGAGGCCGGATAGCCTGGCACCACGCCTGCATGAAGCGCCGTACCAGTCCAAGTCAGGCGCTGCATCCAAGGCATGGGCGCGCCATTGTAGAGGTTCGAATAGTGGCGTCGCCGTTTCTCCAGAATGCTGTAAACGCCGGCCTTGGTCGAATAGCCCCGCTTTCCGGTCGAAACGCTGGTGCTCGTGATCAGCGACATGCCCCGATAGACATGGGCCTTCTGGTTCCGCAGCGACACGACGATCGTCATCGGGTCGTTGGAATTGGCCTCTGCCGGTGCGTCGGCCGTTTCGTCTGCAGACGGCGCAGCCGCGATCGCCAGCGCTGCTGCAACCATCGCAGTGCTGGCGAAAGATCGAGAAATTGAAAATGTGTCCGCATCTTGGCGCCCGCCAGTCCATTACCGGTCATACGCCTACGCAACACTGTACCTGCCCTCATGAGAGCCCCCAAAACGACTCACGAATCAGCCTAGAAGAGGCCTTATAGCTTGACTAGCAAAGCCTACTGATTACCTAACGCCTACGCTGGGTTGATCTGGCTCGCACCACGCGTAAGCGCTGTGGTAAAATGTTTGAAAGTCATGCACTTAGTGAGCGTGTGTTAGGCCGAATCGGTGGCCTCTGGAAGGGTTTTGATGCCTTCTTGGGGTGAGAAAGTTGGCAGATGTTCCATTCTCGCAACAGTCCGGCGAGAGGACCGATGGGAGGCATCGCTCGCCATTGATGGGAAACCGCTTGTCACCGGCCTGCGCTCTAACTACACGAGAGTTTGGCTCTGACTTGGAAGGAGGTCGTCATGCAGGCATCGGCGCGGATGTGGAGCGGGCATTTTGGCCGTGCAGGACTTCTCATGCTGGTCAGCCTTACTCTAGCGGGCTGTGGCATCAACCAGATCCCAACGCTCGACGAGCAGGCCAAGGCGGCATGGAGCCAGGTCCTGAACCAGTACCAGCGCCGGGCCGATCTCATCCCCAATCTGGTCGAGACCGTGAAAGGCTTCGCCGATCAGGAAAGCAAGGTGCTCACCGAGGTCGTCGAGGCGCGGGCGAAAGCCACCCAGATGCAGATTCCGAAGGACATCCTCACCAACAAAGAGGCCTTCGACAAATTTCAGAACGCTCAAAATAATCTGTCCGGTGCGCTGGGGCGGCTGCTCGTCGTCGTCGAGCGGTATCCTGACCTGAAGTCGAACCAGAACTTCCTCGCCCTGCAGTCCCAGCTCGAGGGGACCGAGAACAGGATCGCCATCGCGCGGCGCGACTACATTACGGCGGTTCAAGGCTACAATACGGAACTGCGGACCTTCCCAGGCCGGCTCTGGCACATGGTGCTCTACTCGGATTTGAAGCCGATGCAGAATTTCACCGTCTCAGAGGAGGCGACGAAAGTCCCGAAGGTGGAGTTCTAAGGGGCGGGCGAGCCGGTCCTGCCAAACGAGGGCTTGATGGCCTCCAAGACGCAGCGTTCAGCGATCCTGCAAGCACTGCTGTGCGCGCTGAGTGCTCTGTTTTTGCTCAGTGTTTTCCCGCAATCCACCCTCGCTGATCCCACCTTTCCACCTCTGTCCGGACGCGTGGTCGATGCCGCGGGCCTGTTGAGTCCTGAGGACAAGCGGGTGCTGACCGAGGAACTGAAACAACTCGAAGAAAAGAGTTCCGACCAGGTCGTGGTGGTGACGCTGCCCTCGCTGCAAGGTTACCCGATCGAGGATTTCGGCTATCGGCTCGGGCGTCATTGGGGCATTGGCACGAAAGAGCTGAACAACGGCGTTCTGCTCATCGTTGCTCCCAGTGAGCGCAAGGTCCGCATAGAGGTGGGATATGGTCTGGAGCCCATCCTCACCGACGCCCTGTCGCGGGTCATTATTGACAATGCGATCTTGCCGCGCTTTCGCGGTGGCAATTTTCCGGCCGGCATCAAGGACGGTGTTCGCGACATCGGGCTTGCGCTCACCGGCAATGCGGCTGAGCTGGAAGCGCGCGCGAAAGTGCGCCGCGATGCGGACCAAGTCCCCATCGATTGGTTCACGATTCTGTTCTACATCGCGATCTTTTTGCTGATCATGTACCTGTCAAACAAAGGCGGGGTCGTCGCTCCCGGCAGCGGACGGAGCCGTGGCGGAAGTTGGGGCGGTGGCCGCAGTGGCGGGGGGTTCTCCGGCGGCGGCGGAAGCTTCGGCGGCGGCGGGTCGTCGGGTAGCTGGTAGCTGTGATAAAAAGCCTATTGCACGTAGAGATCGGCGAGGGCGGCGATATTGCGCCCACCCGTATCGTCCGCATCGCTCGACACGGCGACCGCCACGAGCCGGCCGGGCGTCCTACCGAAGGCCCGTTTGAAATCGGCGCGCAGTGAGGCGCTTTCCTCGAACCAAACTCCAGGTTTGGTGTTCGCGGCCCGGGTCATGATCGTACGTCCACGGCCATTGAAATAGGGAAGTTTAAGGACGGTTCCACGCGTGCCAGCGCCACCCCACACATACATCAGCACGTCACCACGTCCTCTCTTCAGGAGTGAGGTCAGATCTGTGCCGGCCTTTACGTCTTTCGGATCGGCAAAGGCGAAATAGAGCGCAAGCACCCGGTCATCGCCGCCTTTGCGGGTGAGATCAGTGGGTCCGACGCCTTGGATCTTGCGCCAGCGCCACTGGGCCTTGCTGGGGTTGGCAATGGTCGCCGGCGCCGAACGCCACAACAGCCCGGCGCCACCAGTCGTCTCCACCACAAGCGTGTCCTTGCCGCGCGCGGTAAACTTAACCGGCCGGCGGCGGGGAAAGTTGACGGCCTTCCATCCCGAGGCCGAAAGGCTTGGTCCAAAGGGAAACGCAACCCCGCCCGCCGTTGCATTGCGTCCCTCAATGCCTTCCCCGCGCGCAAACGCATCTCCCGAGGCGGTGAGCCCGGCAAAGGCAAGTATGAGACAGCAAACGCTCTTGGAAAAGAGGACCAAGACACGGGGTCTCGAAAAAACTCTGAAAGGCATAAGTCCCTCTGCAGGCTATGGCTTGTGGCAATTCACGATGCGCCCTGCCGAGCTCTCGTTGTTCACATTGCCGGTTCCAAAGCGCGCCATTATCGCCATAGTGGGCACGGGCGCGGTCCTTGTGCCCGGCTTTCGAAGACCATAAGCGATGAAGCCGTTCACCCGGGATGAACATGCCGTGATCGCCGCGGCGATCTCTTGCGCCGAGAAAGCGACCAGCGGTGAAATCGTCGTGGTCGTGGCACGGGCCTCATCGGGCTATCATTTCTTCGCGTTGATGTGTGTGGCGCTTGTTGCGCTCGCCGTTCCGCTGCCTCTCATTCACCTCACCAAATGGCCCATCGAATATGTTTATCTGATGCAACTCGGCGTCTTCGCGGCCGGCGTCCTGATTGCACAGTCCGAGCGTTTCCGTGTTGCCATCGCGCCACGGCGCCTGAAACACGGCCGGGCTCACTTGCGGGCCATCGAGCAGTTCCTTGCGCAGAACCTGCATACGACCAAGGGCCGCACCGGCGTGCTCCTCTACGTGTCGAACGCCGAACGCTATGCCGAGGTGATCGCAGACGACGGCATCTACAACAGCGTACAGCCCGATATTTGGGACGACCTGATTGACGATCTCACCGCCCAAATCGGCCGGGGCGCGCGGGTTGAGGGCTTTGTCGCGGCGATCGAGAGGTGCGGTGCGATTCTTGCCGAGCATTTCCCGCCCGAAAAGCTCGGAGAAGACGAACTGCCGAACCATTTGATTGTGCTCGATGTCGCCAAATTCACCTGAATTTGGGCGTCCCCATGAGGGGAAATCAACGCGCCAGCGAGGCGTGGTCGGGTGGGTGTTGTTCGATTGGGCGACGCAGCCCTTCTACACATTGATCGTCACGTTTCTGTTCGCACCGTATTTCGTGACCGGGTTCATGGACGATCCAGCGCGCGGACAATCGCTCTGGGCCTTCACGACAGGGGCCGCGCAACTTGTCGCTGCGGTGCTTGCGCCCGTGCTTGGCGCCATCGCTGATGGAGGTTTTCCGCGCAAACCCTGGATCGCTGCCTTCTCGGTCTTGTTGGTTGTTGGCCTCTGCGGGCTGTGGTTCGCTGCCCCTGGCGCGGTAGCCTATGTGCCGCTTGTTCTGATCTCATTTGCCGTAGCGACACTCGGCGCCGAACTCGCCACCGTGTTCAACAATGCGATGATGCCTGGGCTCGTTTCGGATAAGAAGCTTGGCACGCTGTCGGGCACAGGCTGGGCCGTTGGCTATGCCGGCGGTCTCCTCAGTCTTGCCCTTGTCGCAGGCCTCCTCGTGACAGACCCCAATACCGGCAAGACCCTATTCGGCTTGCAGCCCATCATCGCGTTGGACGTGGCAACGCGGGAAGGCGAGCGGCTGGTCGGCCCGCTCTCGGCTCTGTGGTATCTCGTCTTTGTCGTCCCGATGTTTCACTTCACGCCCGACCGGGCAAAAGCAGCGCGCGTCGCTGACCCGATCCGCGAAGGGCTCGGCCGCTTGGCGCGTTCGGTCAAGGACATCCTGCGGCACCACGGCAACGTCGCGGTCTTCCTGCTGGCGCGCATGCTCTATGCTGATGGACTTGCGGCGGTGGGCGCCTTCGGGAGCATCTATGCGGCGACCGTGTTCGGCTGGGGACCGACGGAGCTTGGTCTCTTCGGCATCATCCTGACTGTCGCGGCCACGATTGGGGCCCTGCTTGGCGGCCTTCTGGACGACAGAGTTGGCTCGAAGAGGGTGATCGTGATCTCGCTGCTCGTCTTTGTCGCAGGGTCCATCGGCGTGCTTTCGATCGATCCCGACGAGATCCTCTTTTTCGTCTCCGTCACGCCCAAGGCCCCGGGTGCCGGCTTGCTGGCCTCCACCGGCGAGCGTGCATATTTGGCCTTCGCCATGCTCATCGGGTTTGCGCTCGGTCCGGCGCAAGCCTCCAGCCGAACCCTGCTTGCCCGCATCATTCCATTCGATAAGACAACGGAGTTTTTTGGCTTTTTTGCCTTCTCCGGCAAAGTCACCGCCTTTGTCGCACCGCTCGCCATCGGTGTGGTGACAGCGCTTTCCGGGAGCCAGCGACTCGGCATTTCCGTCAGCCTTGTCTTTCTCCTCGCAGGGCTTTGGCTTTTGCTTAGGGTTCGTCCAACCCGGTAGGGTTGGAGCGATCAGGTGTGGCTGTGCCGCAGTCTCATTGTGCGGGTGCCGGCGGCTTGGGGCTTATCGCCAAGTGGGATCCATTTGGACGCGATGCAACGTGGGAATGCGCGCGCGTTTGCGCTACGGTGGGGCCGAATGCGCACAGTGTGTATGACGCTCGGTGGCACAAACGATGTGCCCGGACCAATCGGACGCGAAATCTTAGGATCGGGGGCGGTCATGAAGTATTTGGGTTTGGGTTCGGTTCTGCTGGCGGCGTGTGTCTTCACGGCCTGCGAGAAACCGAAAGAGGACGAGGCAGTCGAGCAGCCCGCCGCTGAGGCGCCGGCAAAAGATGCGGAGGCTGGCAAAGAGATGCCAGCACCCGACGAGAAACCGTTGGGCGAAGAGCCAACCGACGAAGCAGCAGCCGAGAAACCGAAAGAGGACGAGGCATGCCGAGCAGCCGGCCGCTGAGGCGCCGGCAAAAGATGCGGAGGCTGGCAAAGAGATGCCAGCACCCGACGAGAAACCGTTGGACGAAGAGCCAACCGACGAAGCAGCAGCCGAGAAACCGAAAGAGGACGAGGCAGCCGAGCAGCCGGCCGCTGAGGCGCCGGCAAAAGATGCGGAGGCTGGCAATGAGATGCCAGCACCCGACGAGAAACCGTTGGACGAAGAGCCAACCGACGAAGCAGCAGCCGAGGGCGAGCCCGAAGTTGCTGTCGAGGAATCAGTGGCCGAGGAAACGATCGTGGTCCCGGCCACGGTTTCCGAGGATGCGCCAAGCGAGCCCCATGCGGGCGAGCCGCCATCTCCGAATCAGCCGCAACCTGTCGTGCCAGAAGAGCCTGCGGCCGACGCGGCGGAATCAGAGCCGGCGATGGAAGAAGAGGCCGTGATGGAGGGCGTCACCGTGGTCTCGCCGGAAGTCTCCGAGGATGCGCCGAGCGAGCCTCATATGGGCGAGCCGCCGTCTCCGAACCAGCCGCAACCAGTTGTGCCGGAAGACGAGATGGATGAATCCAGCGCAGACGGGCCTGCGGTCATTGAGGAAAGCGTCGTGATGGAAGGTGTCACGCCCGATGGCAAGACGGTCATCGTCGCGGAAGATCATGTCACGGTCATCGTACCGCCCATGGTCGCGGACGATGCACCGAGCGAATCCCATAAGGGTGAGCCTGCATCCTAAAGCCAGCCTCAGCCGGTCTATCCGGACGGGCTCTAGGCGCAGCGCGCCATCTCAAGACGTCGAGATCTCATCAAAGGCCTCCCTTCGGAGAGGCCTTTTTGTTGGATCAGTCTGTGTTCTTGTTGGAGACGTTTAATGCCGGAAATGGCGCATGCCGGTGAAGACCATGGCAAGGCCAGCCTCATCGGCGGCGGCAATCACCTCGTCATCGCGCATGGAGCCGCCCGGTTGGATCACGGCGGTGGCACCCGCCTCTGCGACCACGTGCAGTCCATCGGCAAAGGGGAAGAAGGCATCGGATGCGGCAACCGACCCGGTGGTCAGCGGCTCAGGCAAACCGAGCGCCTCGGCTGCGTCTTCCGCTTTTCGGGCGGCGATACGGGCTGAATCCACCCGGCTCATCTGGCCTGCGCCAATGCCCACCGTTGCCCCCTTCTTGGCATAGACGATGGTGTTCGACTTCACATGTTTGGCCACGGTGAAGGCGAAGACGAGGTCGGCCAGTTCTTGATCTGTGGGTTTGCGCTTGGTGACGACTTTCAAGGCGTCCTGATCGACCAAGCGGTTGTCACGCGACTGCACGAGAAAGCCGCCCGCGAGCGACCGGAAGCTGAGGTCTTGCGCCTGCGGATCGGGCAGAGAGCCGGTGAGCAGGAGCCGCAGATTCTTTTTTGCCGCGATGATGGCCTTGGCGGCGTCGGTCGCATTCGGTGCGATGATGACCTCAGTGAAAATCTTGACGATCTCTTCCGCCGCGTCCTCATCCAGCGTGCCGTTGAGCGCAACGATGCCACCGAACGCGCTCACCCCATCGCAGAGTAGGGCATTCGCGTAAGCTTCAGCCAAAGTCGGGGCGATTGCGACGCCGCACGGGTTCGCGTGCTTGATGATCGCGACTGCGGCGGAAAGGTTCGGGTCGAACTCCGCGACAAGCTCGAAGGCCGCGTCCGTGTCGTTGAGATTGTTGTAGGACAGGGCTTTGCCCTGGACCTGAACGGCGCTCGCGACCCCTGCGCGCGGCGCGCCGGTCTTATAGAACCCTGCCCATTGATGCGGGTTCTCGCCATAGCGCAGCGTGGTCTGGCGCGTGCCGGCGATGACACGCTTATGCGGCGCGTGCACGCCCAGCTCATCGGCAAACCAGCTTGCGATCGCTCCGTCATAGGCCGCTGTGTGAGCGAAGGCTTTGGCGGCAAGCCGCCGCCGCGTACTTCCCGTCGTGCAGCCTTCATGGGTCGCAATCTCTTCAAGCACCTGGGCGTAGTCCTCCGGGTCAACGACCACGGCAACGCCTCCATGGTTCTTGGAGGCAGCGCGGATCATCGTCGGGCCGCCAATGTCGATATTCTCGATACACGTATCGAAATCGGCGCCTGCCGCAACCGTCGCTTCGAACGGGTAAAGGTTCACGACCAGAAGATCGATGGCGGAAATGTCATGGGTCTGCATCGCCTCCTCGTGCTCGGCATTGCCGCGCACGGCCAGCAGACCGCCGTGGATCTTTGGGTGCAACGTCTTCACCCGGCCATCCATCATCTCGGGGCTGCCGGTGATCTCGGCGACATCCGTTACCGCAAGACCGGCATCGCGGAGCGCGATGGCCGTGCCTCCGGTGGACACCAGGACCACGCCGCGCGCGGCCATGGCCTTCGCAAAATCCACAAGACCTGTCTTGTCGCTGACCGACAGCAGCGCTCTATTAATCTTTCGGGTTGGCATGAACTACGCGTCGTTGAGACCCGTACCGGGCGGGTCGTTGGGGTCGATGAGAGGATGCGGTGCGGTTTCCTCGCCGGTCTTTTCGAGGTTCCACACGATCCGGACTTCGTGCGCCTCGCCCATCATGCCGCTCAACACGACTTGCGAGGTCATTTGCGGGCCGCGCGGATCGGCAAGCAATACGCTCTCCTCGACACTCATCTCCTCGGCGTTGGCGCTGAGACGCCAGGTCTCCCCATTGCGCAGGATGAGAGTTGCCGATTTTCCATCGCCCATCATTTGCGCCTTCACGGAAGGATGCAGATGAAAGCGCACGGCATAAGAGCCCGCGATCAGGCCCTCGGGGCTCTTCAGTCCGCGGGTTGAGAGCTTGTCTTCACCGGAAATCAGATTGCCGTCCGGTGCGATCAGGATTTGCCGCGAATGGCTGACGCCGTAGCGCTCCTTATAGCCATCGTGAGAGCCCTTGATCCGCAAATTGCCGCCTTCACCCTGATCGAAAAAGGCGCCTTGCGGGTTCACCGGCCCCTCCAGCGTCGTGTCTGCGGCCGGTTCACCGCCTGCGGCGGGCATCGTGAACTCCGCCAGCGAGTCATCCTCGAGGCTGAGCGTCGAATGGGCGGGCGTCGTGCGCGAAAACAGGCGCCAATCCTCGAATTCAGGGGTCGGGGCACCACAATTGATAATCATGGTCGCATCGCCGGAGCTCATCTCGAACGACAGAAATCCGGCATGGGCTTCACGGGTGAGCGGGAGAATGGGCGGTGGTCCGTGATCGCATAAGAGCAGCGTTGTGCCTGCCTCGACGCGTACATAGCCGGAATTCGCCGCCGAGCGGACGGGAGCGCCTTCGACGTCGTCATACGCGCGGACCGTCGCCAATGCGTCGGTGGGCGTCGGCCCGGCACCATTGAATCGCGCCATGGAGCCATCGCCCAACCGGAAGAAGCGGAGCATCGGCATGATGCGGTCCACGGCGTCGGTGAGTTCTTTTGGCGGCGTGCGGTCGCGCGCCACAAAGCACTGACGCAAGGGAAGTAGATCGAGAAGAAGCTCAATCAGCGCCTCGGGGTTGCGCGAGATGTGTCCGCCGTCGGGCAGAATCTGCCGGTCAAGTTCACGGCAGAACGGCTTCGTGTAGCGGTCGACCACGGGCTGCTGGTCGGCGATGCACAGGCCCCCATAGAGCAGTGCCATCAGCGACAGAAGCCGTGGCACACCGTCGGGCGCATCGCGGTAGCCTGTCGAGAGATAGCGAAGCTGCGCCGTCAGGGCCTTCAGGAACGATTCGTAGGCCTCTGGCTCGCCGGCATCGAGGATCAGAACCGAGTTCGAGAGCCACGAGATGACACGCCTGGCGACGATCTCCGGCTGCCAGGCAAGTGGGTGGCTCTGGCTTTTCAGCCGGATGAAGTCGCGCACGATCGTCTTGGCCTGTTCGCGCGACAGCTCGGAGTCGGCTGCGCGCAAATGGCGGAGCCAGCCAAAGCCGTAAAGCTCGCGCGCCCAGCTTGCTGACGGTGGACGAATCTCGAATGGTGACTCAGCGCCCATCTCGGCGAGTTTCCCTGCGAGCCCGAAATGGCCGTTATAGACCTCGGTCGCAAAACTCGGATCGGCGGTCCGCAACTCTTGCGGGGCGAGCAGAAGCTGCTCGGCCTGAGAGCCCGGATAGCTGATCATGGCAACGCTCGACAGGATCAGCCGCCTGAAGGGGCTTGGCCCGCCAAGCTGTACCTCTTCAGCGCCAGAATCGCGCTCTAAGGCCTGATCGCCCGCCATAAAGACTTTCTCCACACAAGCCGCACCACGCAATATGGGTGCTAGGCTCCCCCGCCGCCGCCTGTCATCAAAGCGGCGGTCATTTTCATGTAGCATGAACCCAAGGGCAAGGGGACGGGCGGTTTTCTTCCTTAGCTTTCCCGGATGAGCCGGCTTGCAAAGAATCCGTCCATGCCGCTCCACTGGGGCGACTCTCCCTGGAGCTGGAACGGAAACGTGCGGAGAATCCCAGAGGCCTCCGCCCATTCCGTGTCGCCGAAAGGCTCGTCGTCGCGCAAAGGATCGATGCGCAGCGAATCGGTCCGTGCCAACAGCGCCGCGATTTGCGCCTCGCCTTCTTCCATCTCCAGCGAGCAGGTCGAATAGACAAGCGTGCCGCCGGGTCTCAAGAGGCTCACGGCATTGTCTAGGAGCCTCGCCTGGAGTGCGGCAAGCGTTGCGATGTCACTGTCCGACTTGAGATAGGGCACATCGGGATGGCGGCGGATCGTCCCGGTCGAGGAACACGGCGCATCGAGCAGGATCGCGTCGAATTGCTCTCCTGGCTCCCAGAGGCTGGCATCGGCCTGAACGGTTGTGGCGCTAAGGCCAAGGCGCTCAAGGTTCTCGCTTAGCCGCTTAAGGCGCGACTTGGACGAATCCACCGCGATGACTTCGGCGCCAGCGGCCGCCAGTTGTGCTGTCTTGCCGCCAGGGGCGGCACAGAGATCGGCCACGCGCTTGCCTGCAACATCGCCGAGAAGCTGCGCAGGTAGGCTGGCCGCTGCGTCCTGCACCCACCAAGCGCCCTCCGCGAAGCCGGGGAGGTCCTCAATGCGGCCCTTCGGCAGCAGGCGCACGCTACCAATGGGGAGCACGCGGCCACTAACCCTCTCGGCCCAGAGCGCGGCATCGCTCTTCACGGTCAGATCGAGTGGCGGTTCCGTGAGCTGGGCGTCTGCGATGGCTTGCGTACGCGCCTCCCCCCAAGTCCGCACCCAGCGGTCCCAGAGCCACTCCGGCGTGTTGGCGTGGCCCGCGTCGAGCGCGGCGGCAATACCGGCACCCTTTTCCGAGACACGCCGAAGGACAGCGTTGACCAGCTTGTCATAGCGCTTGGCGCGCGGGTCCCATTGGGCTAGCCGGACTGCCAGGTCGATGGCCGCATGGGGCGGCACATTCATGAAGAGAATCTGCGCCGCTCCAGAGAGCAGGATCGGATATAGCGTACCGGCGCGCGCGGGCAAGCCGCGCTCAAGAAACGATTTGAGCACCTGGTCGATCTGACCCTTGCGCCGCAAGGAGGTGCCTACGATGGCGCGGGCAAGGGCGCGATCACGGGGCGGCAAGTCCATCATGGCCCCATCGCGCACTTGCCCCAGGACATCGTCCAGCGGCTGCTTCTTTTGCAACACAGCATCGAGCAGGCTTGCTGCCGTGCGCCGTGCGGGCAGGCCCACTTGATGATCGCGCGTGGGGGAGGCTGTCTTGGTTGCGGTCATGGGGTCGTCTCCAAAGTGCTTCGGTTTCAAGAATAGACGTGAAACAAAGCCCCCGCGCGCGCCAGGGTTTGGCCTCACGCGCAAAGGCTCGGCGTTACGCGCAAAGGTTTGGCGTCGCGCGTAATGGCTTCATCAACCCCAAGGTCCCCTCCGCCGCCTCGGGCTGTGTGGCACGCTACCCGACCACGGGCTCGCTAGCTCGGGATCGAACGCGCCTTGGGCCCGCGTGCTGCCGGTACCGGCTGAGCCTATATCAGTTGAGCTCTGGTCCTGCGACATGGCCCGAAGCCGGGCGACACGCTCCTCCATTGGCGGATGGGTGGTGAAAAGCTTATCCAGCCGCATACCGTGTAACGGATTGACGATAAAGAGATGCGCGGAGGCCGGGTTCTCCTCCGCCTCTTCGTTGGGGATGCGGGCCGCACCGCCAGCAATTTTCTGAAGCGCGGACGCAAGCCATAGCGGGTGGCCGCAGATTTCGGCGCTGCCTGTGTCGGCCTCGTATTCGCGCGTCCGGCTGATCGCCATCTGCACAAGACCGGCTGCCAGTGGGCCAAGGATCATGAGCGCAATAGTTCCGATCAGGCCTACATGATTGCTGTCGCGGCTTCCGCCGAAAAACAGGGCGAAATTGGCAAGCATCGAGATAGCGCCCGCGATGGTCGCTGTGATCGTCATCAACAGCGTGTCGTGATGGCGGATATGCGCGAGCTCGTGCGCGATCACGCCCGCCAGCTCGTCCTTGTTCAGCGTGTGCAACAATCCCGTCGTCACGGCGACGGCCGCGTTCTGTGGATTGCGGCCCGGTCATCTTCAGGGCGGGGATCGGTTCCTGCAGGCCAAACGCGCCCGGAGCGCGCCCCCGTTCGATCAGGCACCGGACTTCATCATCGAGCAAGTTCAGCGCAAGATCGTCATCGAGGCGAAATTGACCGAGGACGACGGTACGGCTCGCGACAAGGTGACGCGCGTCCAGCACATCTCGGGGCGCTCGGCAACAGCAGGGACAGCCTCCCTACCAGCCGAAGTTGAGGTGGTCGCCTGTATAGCCGGGCGTGGCTTTGGTGTGCGCCGCGAGGACATGAAGAAGCTGCTTTTGGCAACGCGGGGAAAGGTGTTTACTCTCCAGAACACAGCGGCTTGCCAGGGGCAGGCTTTGGGTGAAGCAGCGATTTTCGCGCGACACATGGTGCACAATGTTCCGAGGCTCGGAATCTAGGAGGGCGCCCAGCTCGGCTCGATTTCCTCAGGATATACTGATTTGCACTGTCTGGGACTATCTTATGTCTTATGGCGGTGATGGCGGCCAGTCTCCGATAGTTTAAACAGCGAGCTCACTCCATTGTGTTGCTGGCGGATTTCTGACTCAGGCGCGCAATCCCTAAGCTATACGTCCGGATGCGGTGCACTTCAAGTCGTCCATTGATTGGAGCGATCGCTCCTTTCTTCGTTAGCGAGATCGAACGTTCCTTTCCAAGTAAAAGCATATATATTATCTATATCAGCATGTTATATGCTTAACGCATGGAGAGGCGCCGCGTGTTGGAGCATCGGTGACGAGCAATGACGGGCGGTTTCTTGCGCAAGGGCGCAGTCTGAACAGCGTTGCATGCGGCCTTGTATCCGATGAATCTCTTCGCGCAGGTGGCGATACCGTGATTTGCGGCCAATGTGTTTTAACATTTTATAGATTGACACTTTATACGCCATATTCTATAAGCGTCCTCATGGCCGATGCTTCCAACTTCACCCATCCGAGTGGCGACTGGCGGAGACGCTACAATGCCCTGCGCGCGTCCTTCGTCGAGCGGCTACCGGCGCATATCGTTGCCGAGCGATTCGGTTACACCACCGGCTATATCCACCTCCTGCGCCATCAATTCAAGCACGGCAAGCTCGACTTCGCCGAAACCCGCCGGCCGAGGAGGTTCGGCTCGGCGCCGACGATGTTCGGCGCCGAGACACGCCGGAAGATCTGCTCGTTGGCGAGAACGCAAGCTGTCCGCCGCCGAGATCCACCGGACTGCGAGGGGGTCGATCTCTCGGGCGAACCGTGGAGCGTGTCCTGGCGGAGGAAGGTTCTCCAGAGATTCGCCGCGGCGGACGACCGCGTTCCCGCCAAAGAGCGGATCTTCCGGCGTCTCGGCGCTGACACGTCGGCGCCGAGCCGAACCCTCGGCCGGCAGCTCGGGCAAGATCCAGACTTGCCCGTAGTGCTTGAATTGATGGCGCAGGAAGTGGATATAGCCAGTGGTGTAACCGAATCGCTCGGCAACGATGTGCGCCAGCAGACGCTCGACGAAGGACGCGCAGGGCTTCATGGCGTCTCACCAGTCGCCACTCGGATGGAGTGAAGAAGAGCATCGGCCATGAGGATGCTTGAAGTCATGGCGTATAAGGTGTCAGTCATAAGATGTTAAAACCCACGATGGCCGCCAATCAATCATACCTGCGTCTGTCGAGATGCAAGATTTTGTTCGATGCGCCCTCGTCGCGTCGCGCGGCTTGCGCGAGATATCTCTAATGACACTGTTGTTATAGAGATATGTATGCGCGACAAACCGTTGACGGGGAGCGATCGCTCAATCAATGGACGACTTGAAGTGCGTACCCGTAACTTAGGGAGTTGCGCGCAGGTCGGGAAATCCGCCATCGTAATAGTGAGTTCGGTGTTTTTTGAGCCGCTGCGCCGCCATACTTATAAGATAGTCCCCCGAACGAATGCGAGCTAGGCCTTAGGACAGATTCCGAGTCTCGGAACATCGCTGTTTAAATTCCGAAACCTGGTTCTTATCTTCGGATGCTCCCCGCGTTGCCAAAGCAGCTTCTTCGCATCACCCCGAAACTACACCAAAGCCACTTTTGCCAAGCGCCATCCGGCGTGCCTCAATTCGGCTGGTCGGGCTGTCCGCCATAGCAGGCACTTGGCGTTGCCCCTTGTCGCGGAAACCATGCGGTCAATTTGCCTCGTCTGAGGGTTGGTGTGATGGTCGGTGCTGATCAGGCCGGGAAGTGCTCCCCTTGTTACATTCTCTGTCCGCCCACTGGTGGTAGGCACCAATCACAGTGCGGTGTTGCCCGGATGTGCACGCTGAACAAGGACGGCTGGCGAGGCGTGATCGCGCGCGAGCTCGTATATCCGCCATCGCACGACGCGCTGTTGATGACGATCACGATCGCGGGCTTGCCGAATTTCGCCCTGTTACAGTAGGCGCCCGCGACGCGCGGGCCTGATCCAGCTGTGCGCTCATGATCTGACGCGCAGCCTGATGTGAAGCAAGATGGCGTCCGTGAGCCGGACGCGAGATACGGAGCCGAAATCTGCGGCCACCCGTATGAAGCATCTTCAGAAAACTGGCGGTACGTATCCCCAACGAAGAGGCGGAGGAGGTTGACGCATCACGTCAATCCCGCCCCGCGACAGCCGGCCGGATGAGCACCGCCCCGTCCGTGAGCAGAGCTCGGCAGGCTCGGCCCATTGCCGGCACGCAGGCGTTCGTCCCGGCTAACGTGTCGGAAACCAGCGACACAGCCCGAGGCGGCGGGCGCGGGGTTGATGAGCCATTACGCGCGACGCCGACCTGCGCGTAACACCGAGCCTTGCGCGTGAGGCCAAACTGGCGCTCACGTCTATTCTTGAAACCGAGCACTTGGAGACGACCCATGACCTGGCGTGGGCCCACGCGCGTCGTAAGTGGGCCTGCCCGCGGCGCGCGACTGGCAAACGCCGACTCTTGTGTTGCAGAAGCAGCCGCTGAACGCATCTGGTGGGTACGCGATGGGGAGCGCGCCCCGCGGTCGCTACCCGCTGTAGGCACGTGGGTGCTCGTCGGCGCGGCTTGCCCGCGCCGCGCTCGTACCTGTCCCGATCGCATCTCTGGCGCGGCGCGCGTTCTCTTCATGGAATGTGCCGCCGGGCCATCCGGCCAATGGGACGCGCGCCAAGCGGGTCAGCGCTGTCCTTCGGCGTGTGTCGGAGAAAATTGCCGGTGCTTCGACACGCCAGCGCGCTCAGCGTTGCGGAAGGGCTGTGCGAAGCTATCCGCCCAAGCACCCAGCTCACCGGAACCGCCACCTCGATCTGACCGTGAAAATGCCGCGCTGTAGGCCCGTACCTGTGACTCCCCGCCCGGTAGCCTCTTCGCTGCGAAGGGAGCCACCGAGGACCTCCCAGCGGAGGGCGCTTGGTGCGGCGATGGATGTGCGCTGCCCCTGGCGGGCCACTACGTGGTCGCGCTAAGCGACAAGCGAAGGCGCCTTGGCGCTAGCGCCGCATTATTCGGGCCGATACACTCTGGAAACAATTCGGCGCGCGTTGCTCGATGCGCCGTGACTGATCCGCCGCCATCCCAATGTGCCTATCTCAAGTCGAGATGACATCGCAACGCTTGCCGTCCTAATACCGTGAGTGAGACCCGGCGGCGCGCTGTCTATTCGACCTGCTCATACGGAGATGGAAGAGCGAGCGCGAGTCGCGGCGTAACGGCACGGACCGATTCGCTGCGCGCATCGGTGACGGTGCGGCGACGCATCTGGGGCGTTTCGGACCGGGCCCCGGGAGACCCCAGTCATGGACGTAGCTACAAGCCGGCTCATCAATGGGAAAGGCGCCACGTCCGGATTCATGCTACGTAAGCCGCCGCTTTGATGACGAGTGGCCGTACCTGTGAGTGGTGCGGCTTGTGCGGAGAAGTGGCTTTATGGCGAACGGCCAGGCCTGAGCGCGTTCTGGTGTAGGAGAAGTGCGAGGAAACTGGCGGGCCGTACTCAGGCGACGGTCTATGGAAGGCGTGCCGCAGTCAGCTATCCGAGGCTCAGGCCGAGCGGCTCTTCGCGCAAAACTGCGGACCGCTGATGCGAGTTACGACCGAGTCTATAACGGCCATTTCGGGCTCGCAGGAAACTCGCCGAGGAGTAGGCGCTTCATTCGAGACTAGGCACCGTCAGCGCGCGAACGCGACGACTGGCTCCGCTAGCACGCAGCGTCCGAGCTGTCGCAGAACGGGCCGTCGCGTGCGCGACTCATCCGGCTTCGAAAGCCAGAGCCACCCCCGCGCGTATCCGCCGGGCGTGTCGTCTCGACTCGGTTCTGATCCTCGATGCCGAGGCCTACGGAGCTGTGACTTTCGGCCGCAGCCGTATCTGTAGGCGAACACCGCGATGCGCTGACGTGCCTGCCGCGACTCTGTCACTGATAACTGGGGGCGCGAGCCCGTCGCCGACCAGCAGCCCGTGTTGCCGCGAGCGTTCTACCGTGAGCGACAGACCCGACTGACGGACACATCTCGCGCGAGCCCAGCTGATTGAAGCTTCTTCTCTCTGCGCGTCCGAGTGAAAACGTGGCGCGTTCTCACGCCGCCAAAAACTCACCGACGCCGTAGACCGCATCGTACCGATGCTCCGCTCTTCCGGTTGGGCGTCAGCTCGCGGCGTTTAGTGGTGCGCCCGCGGCGCGCGCCCGGCCGCGCGTCAGCGGCTGGTCCCGCGCGTGTTGTCGAAAGGCGCTCCCGTCCGCTCGGCGGCGAATTCGGCTATGTGCGCGTCGGGCGTGACGCGCACAACGCTGCTCTTATGCGATCACGGACTACGACCCGTGAACTCCGGCGATGCGCCCATGGTCCATCAGTGTGGTGCCCCGACCCACAGGTCGAGGATTGGCACTGCGCGCGCGTCTCTCGCCGCCGACGTAGGCGTCGGGGATAGGAGTTGGGACCTGCGGCGCTGGAGAAGAAGCCCGGTGACCGCCTTTTTTTCGGTCGAGTGAGGCGGCGATTTAGGATCAGAGAGCGACCAACTGGAGCGCTGCGGCGAGGCGCGCGCAAATCCCTGATCTTGCCGGACGGCAATCTGGTTTCCAAAGAAGACAAGTTCCCAAGAGCGGACAAAACTGAGCTCCGAGTCCCTGATCGCGGGTTCCTTATGCCGTGCGCTTTTATGCGTTGCTTCAAAACCACGGAAAAAATGGGCGATAGAGAAATCAGCAACACATCACCACAGCGAAATAGAGACGCTGTCTTCAGCGCCAACACGGGGAGAGTGTCGAGGAGAGCGTGTGCTTGCCGATCCGCGCGGCCGCAAATGATCCAAGTCGTGTTGAGCGGCATGATCAAAAAAAAAAAACCCACGGATCGTGATGAACCTCCGAAAGATATTTTTTTTTTTTTTTACCACACGTCCCATCCCCCCAACCCACGACGAGTACAAGAGTCTCAAAACGACGCGTAGTTGCGCGCGGCAGGTAACCTTAGGCGCGCGCTGCTGTCGGTCAGCGACAAGACAGGTCTTTCCCCCCCCCCCCCGGCCCTGGCACGCGCAGCGTAACCCTGGTGTCGTCCCCCCCCCACGCCGACCGCGACCCCCCCCACGTCTTGCGATGACATCCATCGCCTATTCACCAGCAGCCCCGTTTTTTTTTCAGGCCGGGTGAAGGCGTTACTGCAAGATCCACGGCGGTCTGCTGGCCGTGCGCGTCGAATTAGAGCGCGAGGGGGCGATGCAGACCCGGGACATTCCCGCCATCGATCTTCTGGTCGTAGAACGCTACCTGGGGGGGGAGACTTGGTGCGGCGAGCGCCGTTGCCGACACGTGACTCACGAATTTCGACTTTTTTTGCGGTTTGCTCCGCGCTTCACCCAAGGACCATGGAGTTTCGCCGTGGTCGCGACGCGGAGGACCCCGCTTTTTCCCAGGAGATTTAGCTTGCGACCCATGAAGGCTGCGACGCGGCGGCGGCTGCCGCCCAGAACCCTCTCGTAGGGAGATGACGGAGCGATCGTCAAACTGGCACGCCATACAGTCGCAGCGCGCACGCGCCCGCATAAGCGTGTTGCCACTTGCTCGCTCCTTTCGCAGACGCTATAACGGAGACCCGCATCGTGGGGAAGCTATAAGACCGGCGCGCCGCGCGCGGGGGTCGCGGGCGCCGTTCCGAGTACAGGGCGAAGACCTGTCCTACAACAATCTCAACGACACGGACGCGGCCTTCGGGCTTGTCGCGGGGTTCGACTTGAACCTTTCCGCCGCAGTCGCGATCATCAAGCACGCGAACCCGTGCGGCGTCCGCAATCGCCCCGACTTTCGCTGAAGCTTGCGCAGAATGCCCTGCTCTGCGATGAGGTGAGCGCGTTCGGCGTCGTTGCGCTCAACGGCACGCTGGATGAGGACGCGGCGGAAGAGATCGTCGGTGCTGCTGGGTCATCCTTCGCACCGTCTGACCAGCACGCCAAGGCCATCATCGCGGCAAAAGAGATCTGCAGCTCCTGCTCACCCATTCTCTGCCCGATCCGCCAGGCGCAAGACCTCAGCTTTCCAGTCGCTCGCGGGCGGCGCTGCTCGTGCAGTCGCGTGACAACCGCTTGGTCGATCCGGACGCTGCCGAAGTCGTCAGCAAGCGCAAACCCACCAGATCAAGAACTGGCCGACCTCGTCTTCGCCATTGACCGTGGCCAAACATGAAGTCGAACACCATCGTCTATACCAGAAGGGGGCAACGGTGGGCATTGGCGCAGGCCGTTGAGCCGGCGATTGGATTCAGCCCGTATCGCCGCCCGAAAAGCGGAAGACGCAGCCGAGGCGCTCGGTTTGCCTGAGCCGCTGACCACCGGGTCGGTTGCCGCATCCGATGCCTTCTTCCCTTTTGCCGATGGACTGCACGTGGTCGCGGAGGCGGGTGCCACCGCCGTGATCCAACCGGGCGGCTCCATGCGCGATGACGAGGTGATTGCCGCCGCCGATGAGGCTGGCCTTGCCATGAATATTGCGGCATCGCCATTTCCGGCGCCGTTAAGCATCTCCAACAAGAACACAGACTGATCCAAAAGGCCTCCCCGAAGGGGAGGCCTTTGATGGATCTCGACGTCTTGAGATGGCGCGCTGCGCCTAGAGCCCGTCCCAGCCGGCTGAGGCTGGCCCGGGGATGCAGGCTCACCGCCATGGGGCTCGCTCGGTGCATCGTCCGCGACCATGGTACGATGGCCGTGACCGCGATCCCTCCGACCATCTTTGCCATCGGGCGTGACGCAGCTCCATCACGCGCTCTGGCGACCGAAGTGTTCATCATGCGCTAGATTCATCCATCTCCTCTTCCGGCTCGAATAATACGCGGTTTTTCCGGTCCCTAACGGCTCGCGCCCATTCCGGGTCCGCGCGGCGGACCCTTTTTTTTTTTTTTTTTTTTCCAGGTGACGCTCCGTCGCGGCGCTTCTCTTCTTTGGTCGCCGGCTCTCATTCCGCCGCGTCGGCTTTTTACTTCTGAAAAAACAGGGTGCGACTTCCACGGTGGGTGGCTGCTCGCTGCCGCATGGGGCTCGCTCACAGCATTTCCAGAAGCCGTGGCCGGGGACCGCGCTCGTTTCCTCGGCCACTGATTCCTCGACAGCGGCTTCGGGCCGCGCCCTCGGCGGTCGGGGTGCTGGCATGCTGCCGGCGCGTCAGCGGCCTCGTCTCTTAGAGGTTTTTCTCGCTGCTGCTCGTCGGTTGGCTTCTTTCGCCCGGATTTCTCGTCGGGTGCTGGCATCTCGTGCCGGCCTCCGCGTCTTTGCCGGCGCGGCGGCCGGCTGCCTCGACACGCAGGTCTTTTTCTCGTTTGCTGCTTCGTCGGTTGGCAAGTCGTCCGGCGGTTTGCTCGTCGGGTGCTGGCATCTCCGCGCCGGCCCTCCGCATCTTTGCGGCGCCTCCGGCGCCGGCCTCGTCCTGCGGTTTCTCGCAGGCCGGCTCGAGCACGCCGCCAGCGGGCCCAGATGCTCGCGGCCGCCCCGATCTGTCGTTTCGCGGTGGTCCGGGCGGCGTTGTGCCACCGCGCGTCGCCACGCTGTGCGCAACCGCGCGCGTGCATCGTCCAAGTGGATCCTTGGCGATAAACCCAAGCCGCCGGCACCCGCTCGTACGGCGGCTCACGCGGTCGCCAACCTACCGGATGGACGAACCCCTAAGCAAAAGCCAAAGCCCTGCGGCGGGAAAAGACAGGCTGACGAAATGCCGAGTCGTACGGCTCGGAAAGCGCGCCACGCCGATGGCAGGCGGTGACGGTAGGGAAACCCGTTGTACTGCTCTAGAATAGTGCGGGCTTGGGAACCGGCTGGGCTTATAAGTTGAAAACGCAAACCCAAATGGCTGTATGGCGAGAGCCAAATATGCGCGTCACACCGACAGGTACTGAGACAAAGAACTCGTCGGGATCGATCGAAGTACCATGGACCCTGCGTGCTGGCGAATCCGCGTCCGCCCTCTTCGGCCCTACGTAGGTCGGGGCCGCGGGGTAGGGCCCCAAATCTGGCCGCGACGGTAGGGGATGATGCCGAGACCAAGTAGTCCCCCCAGCCGAACACGGTCGCCCCATAGGTCCCGAAGACCCGCGCTCTCCATGGTAGGCATGCGCCAGCATGAAGACACTGCGACGTTGCGGTGGTGCCGCAGGGTGTCCTTGACCAACGCCAGCAGCCGGTACCTCGCGGATCGGGGAGTTGGCGACGCGCGCAGCTTCGGTACGTGGAAGAACATCAGGACGGTAAGACGGATGCTGCGGTGAGAGCGGGCCGACCAACAGCCGCGCTCCGCGTCAAACGCGATGTTGGACAACAGAAAAGTGGGGAATGCGCGTGTTGTCACGGGAAGGCGACAAGTACGAGAGAGCCGCCACGGCGCTGCGGCGTGCCCAACTTCTTGCTCGGAAACGAGCCCGCATCTTCGCGTGTTGGTACGGTGGCGAGGATAATGCGGCGTGGATCAGAACAAGCGGCACATAGGGCTACCGCGCTGAAACGCGAGGCCGGCTGCGGAGACCCAACCCAACCAACAGGACGAGAGGCAGCGATCCGAAGGTTTGCGCGGGGAGAGCCTCCGTCGGCATTGGCGCCAGAGCACGTGACTGTGAGCCCAGAGCGATTGTCAGCGCGCTTGGATCGTCCATGAACCCGGTCACAAGTACGGTGCGGACCCGGAAACGGCGGACGATCAATGTGTAGAAGAACGCGTCGCCCAGTCACCCACCCGGTCACACCGCGCCAGGCAGTTAGGGACGCCAAATTCAGGTGAGACTGGCACATCGAACGCAATCAGATGGTTCGGCGGTTCGTCTTCTTGCGAGCTGTTCGGGCAGGCTCGGCAAGAAGATCGCACCCCGCGCCTCTCGATCGCCGCGATGGCCGCGCAGCATTGGATCGTCAGTCGTCCCAAACGTACTGTTGTAGGTGCGTCGTCCTGCGATCCTCCGGCCGGCGTTCGGCGTCGCGCACGTGGAGACGCGCCAGTGCGAGCCCTTGGTCGCTGTGGGTTCTGCGCGGGGCTGCTCGATGGCCCGCAGAGTGAGCCCGGCCGAGTTTTCAGGCGCCGTGGCACGATGGCAACGCGGAAACCTTCGGACTGTGCAATCAGGACGCCGGCCGCGAGCACCGGGGTGCATCCAGATATTTGTATTCGATGGACCAACATTTGTGAATTGATGAGAACAACCGGCGAGCGCGGTAAGCGCCGCACACCCAGAAG
Organism: uncultured Alphaproteobacteria bacterium; assembly: GCA_942491645.1. Taxonomy (GTDB): domain Bacteria; phylum Pseudomonadota; class Alphaproteobacteria; order Rhizobiales; family Methyloligellaceae; genus Methyloceanibacter. Next base: position 97,177 of record CALOBK010000001.1, read on the forward strand.
ATGATAACCCGATGAGAACCCGTGCCGCGACCACATTTCACCGCTGGTCCTTTCTCGGCGCAAGGCGTCGCCGCGGCGATCACAGCCGTGTTCATCCCGGTGGGCCCCGACTCATCGCCCGGGATGCTTCGGCCAGCACCAAGACCCACTTTTGCCGTGCGCACATGATGGCCAGCGCGCTTTAAAATTTCGGCAATGTGACGGTAGGGACACCCGCAAAAAAACCGCCAACCTACGAGACGCGCGCTCGGAAATTTTTCGAACATCTTGGTCCTCTTTTCCATGAGGAAAAGTTTCGCCAATCTCCTGTGCAGCGCGGGACTCACCACGTCCGGCGATGCGGTTGCGCGCTATGCGCGGGACGCAGTGCAATGGCCGGGCGGGTTGCGTTTCCCACGGACCAAGCCCCTTCATTTTCGGGATGAAGCCGTCGGGCCCTCGCGCGGCAAGTACTGTGGTGGAAGGGACGACGGTAGCTTTTTTTCGGAGCTCGCTGGCGTTCGGCACTCGGCGGCCATGGCAACAGGCCGGTGGCAGGCGTCCGGGCCACGGTCTCGCCCGCAAGCCGAGATGACCCACAGGTGCTGCAGCCTGCTAGCGCGCCGCGTCAAGACAAAGGCACGATCTGACCTCGCTCTAAAGAAAGAGGACGTGTTGTGCTGATGCTGTATGTGTGGGTGGCGCTGAAAAACGTGGGGCCGTCCCTTCGCTCCCTATTTCAATGGCCGTGGACACGATCATGACCCGGGCCGCAGAACACCAAACCTGGAGTTTGGTTCGAGAACGCCGCCGCGCCTCCGGTTTCAAACAGGCCTTCGGCGGGACGCACCCGGCCCTTCGTGGCGGTCGCCGTGTCGGCGATGCGGACGATGCAGGTGGGCTGATATCGCCGCCTCACCGATTCCACGTGCAATAAACTTTTTCATCACGGCTTAACCCGACGACCCGCCGCCGCCGAGCTTCCGCCGCCGCCGGAGCCCCCCCCCCGCCGCTGCGGCCGCCGCCCCCAACCCACCACGCTCCGCCGCGGGGGGAGCACCGACCCTGACAGTACATGATCGGCAAAAAGATCGCGATGTACAAGACAGGATCGTGAACCAATCGTGGGACTTCGACCCGCATCGCTACATACAGTAACCACGACCGGTGAGCCTAAGCCAATGTACGCAGGTATATCCTTGATGCCGGCAGAAAATTGCCACCGCGGAGCGCGCGTGTTGGGTCACATTGTCGGCCCGCGGCGGGGCGTCCGGTAATGGGCTCCCAGACCATATCCCCGCCTCTATGCGGACCTTGCGCTCACTGGGGCCCAGAACGCCGTTGGAGCTCGCCAATGCCCCAACCGCGCCCGAGCCGGTGTAAGCGATCAGCTGGCCGACGAGGAGCAGCAGTCACCGCCACGACCTGGTCAGAACTCTTTTGCTCGAGTTGTTTCAGTTCTCCGGTCAGCATACATCTCAGGGGACCAACGGGCCCTCCGGCATCGGCCACGCGTCCAGGCAGAGGTGGGAGGAGCACTGAGCAAAAACAGAGCACTCAGCGCACACAGCAGTGCTGCAGGATCGCTGAACGCTGCGTCTTGAAGGAGACCATCAAGCCCTCGTTGGCTTTCTCCCGCCCTTAGAACTCCACCTTCGCCTCCTCGGAGACGGTGCATCGACTCAGAATGCGAGTAGGCCCGCCGCAACAGAAGGTCCGCAGTTCCCGCCGCCGCTGACCGCCGTGTCGCGCCGCTGATATTCTCGATGCACTGGGACTGCAGGGCCCGAGTTCTGGTTCGACTTCAGGTCGGGATACCGCTCACGACGGCGGCCTTATCGCACCGAACGGGTCTTTTGAGCGTTCTAACTCTGTTGGTGAGTGTGGAAATCGCTCGGAATCTGCGTCTGGGTGGCTGGCCCGCTCGACATTTCGGTGGCGCCTTGCTCCTGATCGGCGAAGCCTTTCGCTCTGACCAGACGGGGATGGTCCGGCCCGGCGCTGTGGTTCAGAACCTGGCTCCATGCGCGCTGGCCTGCGCAGTCGGCGTGGATCGGTGTCTGGCGCCCTCTTCGGCCCCAGCCAACGTGAGAAGTCCTACACGGCCTGCCAGCTCCATCCGCGCCGGCCTACATACACTTCCTTCCCGGAAGTCGATTGTGTTGACGCAGGCTACGGTAGGCAAGCGGTTTCGCATCGATGACGTGCCAATGGGTCTCGCGGTATTGCGAGAATGTTTCTTGCGCTAAGGGGCGTCAAAGGCGCTACCGTACTTTTTCGCCACAAGCGCACGCCGATAAGTCCACAGCGCAAACGCGTTGCCACCAAGTTTTGACTGTTGACCGGGACGAAACTGACCTAAATACTGTAGGTATTGGCTCTACCGACTGAGCTACGTCGGCAAAGTAGAGAGCGGAGACGGGACTTCCCGCGACCAGCAGCTTGGAAAACTGTGACTCCCGAGTCCCGCTTATAATAAATAAACTGTAGTGCGATAACGAAGTTTGAATGACGGCTCTTTCTACCGTCGTTCTATGTGGGCGGGGAAGATCGAGATTTCGAGTCCGCCCCAACTCTTTTGGCGCCTGCCCTTGTTCACAATGTCAGTAAGACGAGCTACGAAACATTATGGCCTATTTCGGGATTTATGCAGGAAGCTTTGCTTATTTTTTTTGTTTTTTTTATCAAAACCTTTAGAAGATTGTATTTCATTTTTCTTGATCACCAAATCTAATGATTCCATAGCTCTCTATCAAGACACTTCTATGCAAAATTGCTTCGCTTAAGTGATTTGCCAATATTCTTTATTCTCAGTAGTCTGCGGTGGCTTACCTTTAATACTCTGTCATGTGCTCTTGCAATAATCCTACGCCCCATTGGCGTTTTTCATTAAATGTGC
>CALOBK010000002.1:0-425528 GCA_942491645.1 uncultured Alphaproteobacteria bacterium
TACTGATTACAAATCAGCCGCTCTACCAACTGAGCTAAGCCGGCATTTCTCTCATAGGCTCCGCTCGCCAAGATGGCAGGGCAGCATGGGCGGCGCAACGGCTGGTCCCAACACACGCTCTTTAACGCAGGTTTGGCCCAGGGCTCAAGCGGCGCGCGCGGAAGTGACGCCGATGGGCGCCTGATATGGCAACCAAGCGTCTCAGGCGAGCCCCTAAACCGTGCTGAAGCGGTATGAGACGTTTCCAAAGACACCGAAGCGTTCGGATGTGAAGTCTTGCAGATCGACCTCCGCGTTGCTCTCGATGAATTGGCTAACCCCCCTGTCTCCGCGTACCAATAGCGCACCCCAGCGCCGACGGCCCAGTTGTTGGTGACGTCGATCGGCAATTCGCCTTCAAGCTGATAGCCCCAGCCTGCCCCGCTGTTCTCGATATTGGGAACAGGGCCGACGTCCGAGCGCAGGAATGACTGTTCTCGTCGAGCAGATAGGCTGCGGGTAATCGCCCCGGAATGTCAGGCGGTCCAAGAGCCGTGCCGTGACTTCGGTGCCAAGGCGCAGTGACGACCACATCGACCTGTTGTTGATCACTTTGGTCCCGAACGGGACGGCCATGGAGCCTGGCGGTCCGTAGAACACGCCGCCCACTTGGTCCGGATTGCAGCGCGCGCCATAGGCGCTCATCGACTCTTCCCAGTAATTGAAGCCGAGAAAGGGGCTCACGACGAGGTTGTCGCCATAGCCGACGTCGAAGTCTTGGCCCACATCCAAGGTGACATAGAACGTGCCGTCGCCGTCGATCTTGCTGTAGGTGTCGGAGAATTTGACCTGGCCGGCGAAAGAGTCCTCGTCGTCGAGGCTCTCGCCGGTGAGCCAGCCGCCACCGGCGATGCGCTTGAAGAAGGTCTGCGTTTCGTTGCGGACGGACCAATAGAATTCAAGCGAATTTGTAGAAAGGCCCTCATAAGAGAGCACCGACGTCGGGTTTCCCAAGATGGGGTTCACGCGGCTTGAGCTAAAATCGTAGTTCGTTTTGCCCTCACTCCATCAATAGCGAATGCCAACTTCCCATTGGGGTCTCGGGTTGGCATTGGGGGGAGGGGAATAGCATAGGGGCGCGGCACCTCGACCAGGTCCTGCAGAGGACCCTCCGCGACGACCGCTTGTGCGTGTGCTCCACCTGCGAAGCTAGCCATCGTGCTTAGCGTGGCCAGCGACATCAGGCTTAAGCTTCTCGGCATTGTATCTACGCGTTGCCCCTTGGTGGATAGCGTTTCGCTGATCCTGAGGTTGCACGGCGTGTGCTTAAGGAAATTCAAATTGAGTACCAGAAAGAGACGATTAGCGCTTGCGGCTTGCTATGACACCGACGGCGAATGCGACGGCGAGCAGCGTCAACGGGCCAACCTGCTGCATGGCCTTGTTCATGCTCCGGTCGACCATCGCGAGGCCTTCGGCGGGCGCGTTGACGAAGTCCGGCTGCTTTGGCTTTGGTTTTCTCAGTCCGAAGATCAAAAGTACAATGCCGATGAATGCGAGCGCGCCCGCGACGATGCTCGCGCCGGCGAGTGCCGAAAAGCCGTATTCGATAAGGGCGTGGTAGCCAGCGGCTAGGCCGAAGCCGATCGCGAAGAGCAGCGCGACACCGGCGATGGCAACGATGACCGCCTGGCGGATCGACCGCTCGACCTGGTCTTTGATCCGCGCACCGGTCTGGAGTGACGAGATTAGCGAGAGTGCGAGCCGCAGCATGGGTGGTCTCCTAACGGCGGGTCAGGAGGCCGAATAGCAACCCAAGCACTGCGGCGATTGCCACAGCCGGGAGCGGGTTTTGTTTGATCGCTTCTTCAGCGGATTCCTTGGTTTCCATCGCCTTGTCCTGCGCCCGGTTCACGCTCTTGCCGGCGATGCGGCCCATGGTCGAGGTGAGGTTCTGCATTTCGGCGCGGATAGCTTCGATCTGCGCGGCCAGGTCTTCGGTCTCTTTACGCTCGGTCGCCATATGACAAATCTCCTTCGAAAGCCGTGGGCATCTTGTGTCTTGAGTTGCGATACGTTGGGCCCGTGTCAAGACATCTCATGCCATGCCATGCCATGCGGGTATAGCATGCCTAGATAGGTCTTGCCGTTGCCTTGCGTTGCCGCAGCTTCTTTCATCGTTTAGAGTCCGATCTCTTAACAGGGGTGCCGCAGGGGGAATTCAGGCATGGCCAGTGGCAGGCTCGCCAGCAGGAGTGCAGTCAGCACTAGGCGTATTCGTTCAAGGCGTATTCGCTCAAGGCGTACTCGCTCAAGACTTGGGTGTGCCTTTGCAGTTGTCTTGGGCTCTTTCATGGCTCTCGTGCTTGCGCCGCAAGGCCCCGCGCTGGCCGCGATGCTGCTTCTTGAGGCCCCGGCACACGCGAAGGGCGACGCGCTCACGGTTGCCCAGGAAGGTCTGCGTTTCCATCACCGGAAGCGCGTGACGGAAGCCTATTGCCTCAAGCGGAATTATTGGTGGTTCTATCGCCCCTACACGACGGCGGGAGAGGATTATCCCCGCTGCGAGCCCTATTTCCACTATCTGGAGCCTGCGGGCGGGTCCGGGAACGCTTGGGTCGACCGCGCGATGAAGTGATGGTGCGTGCAAGTCTTTTTCCAGAACGGGCGTCAGTTATACTAAGCAATAATGGTTTCGTTTCAATTTGCACCACACGTTAAGGGTGCCGTAAGGCTTTTCTTCGTGTAAACGCGACATCATTAACCTTACCGATACTTGGACTCACTACTCTTGAGGCAGCCAGCGGCCCGGCCTTGCGTAAGCGCGGGACGGCTGCCCCCTAGTTCCGAGTGGAATTCCAAGATGAAGGCCCTGATGAGTGTTGTTGCCGCCGCCGCGGCCTTGGCGGCAGGCTTCAGCCTGATGTCCGTTCACGATGCGGATGCCGATTGCCGTATGGGCTATGGCTGTGAGGCCGCCGTTCTCGTTCCGGTGCCGCAGCCCATTCCTCTGCGCCGCTGGCGCCGTCCGCGAGTCGTCGCTGTGGCACCGTGCATTGCGCCGTGTGCCGCGCCAGTGGCTGCGGCGCCAGTTGCGCCTTGTGTGGCACCATGCGGCGTGCCGGCCCCGCGAGCCTATTATTACCGGTCGTCGAACTACTACGCCTATTATAAGCAGCCGGCCTACGCCCGCACCTGCAATCTGGGCCCGGGCAATTGCTTTTGGCGCCGCGACTGTTGGTACGATTCGTTTGGCCGCCGCTTCTGCAACTAGGATTTTCGAGCTTCCAGCATACGCTGGTTGATTCCCGGATGAGTGGGAGGGGTGCTTCGGCGCCGCCTCCCACTCGTTTGTCTGGGGTCCGTGCGATCGTTCGGTCTCATGCGCGTTGGACATGCGCCCAGTGCAGAGCAATCGCCGCCGCGTTCGAGACATTGAGGCTTGCAAGCGCGCTTGCGGTTGAGATGCGACACAACGCATCGCAGCGCTCCCGTGTGAGCTGCCGCAGGCCTTTGCCTTCTGCGCCAAGGACCAGCGCGACAGGATCGGTGAGGGGTATCTCCTCAAGCGCACGATCCGCCTCTTCCGCAAGGCCAAGCCGCATCACGCCCCGTTCGCCAAGTTCAGTGAGCGTTTCGGCCAAATTGCGAACCAGTACGATGGGGACGAGATCCAGTGCCCCGCTCGCCGATTTGGCAAGCACGCCGCCAAGCGGCGGACTATGGCGCTCGGTCATCACCAGTCCTGATGCACCGAAGGCCGCCGCCGAGCGCAGCGCCGCACCAACATTGTGGGGGTCCGTCACCTGGTCGAGTACAAGCAGCGTGCCGTTGATATTGATGTCATCCAGGGAGAGGGCAACAAGCGGGCTTGCCTCCAAGAGCACGCCTTGATGAACTGTGTCCGGACCGAGCTGCCGGTCGAGATCCTTTGGCAGGACGCGTTCAGGGGTGAGTCCACGTTTGGCGATCAGCGGCCGTAACCGGTGGGCCGCGTTCTCTGTCGCCCGCAGAGCATGAACAGGCCGGTTTTCGTTGGCGAGCGCCGCTTCGACGGCATGAAGCCCAAAGAGATGGATTCGGTCTGTCTCTCGCTTTTTCCCGAAACCGGGAGGCTTTCCGCCCTTGTCCCTCGTTAGGCTTTTGGAATGCTTTGATTTCTGGCGCGCCATAAACGGATGACCTTCCGGTGCAAGGGGTGGGAGCTGCCTGGCACCCTCGATAAACCCTAAGGATTTCAGGCGCTCGCCCCTGATTTACAGTTGACAGACACCCACTGGCTACTCATAAACAGCGGCTATTGCGGACCCTGCCGGCCGACGGCGGGGCCTGTTTGCTTGGTTACAATCACCAGTCAATCCATCTAACTCTTTAAGTTATGGAGGGGTGCCCGAGTGGCTAAAGGGGACGGGCTGTAAACCCGTTGGCTATGCCTACGTTGGTTCGAATCCAACCCCCTCCACCAACCGCTCTTGTGTTGAGGTAGATGGGCGCGGGCGGGTGTAGCTCAATGGTAGAGCAGCAGCCTTCCAAGCTGACGATGAGGGTTCGATTCCCTTCACCCGCTCCAGCATGTTAGGGCTCGAGGCTATTGTTTTTGATTGCAAAATTTTGGTTGACGACGACGAAGGCGATAGGAGTGTAGCTCAACTGGCTAGAGCACCGGTCTCCAAAACCGGGGGTTGGGGGTTCGAGTCCCTCCACTCCTGCCACGGCAAAGAGACCGGGCGCGGCGGCAAAAGCCAGGACAAGAGCTGATGCTGACGCGCTTACGACGAAGAATAGGGCCGGAAGGTCCGCGGCACGAAATACGATCGAGAAACACGAAGAACGGCGATGGCGAGAACAAATCCCTTTGAGTTTATTCAGCAGGTGCGCACCGAGGTATCGAAGGTCACTTGGCCGAGTCGCCGTGAGACCATCGTCACCACGGGCATGGTGCTTGTGATGTCGTTTGTTGCCGCGATTTTCTTTCTCGGAGTGGACTGGGTTCTTGGCATGGTCGTTCAGACCATTCTGGGCATTAGATTTTTCTAGGAGGTCGGAGCTTTAGTCCGATGGCTATGCGCTGGTATATTGTCCACGCCTACTCGAACTTCGAGCGGAAGGTCGCCGAATCCATTAAGGAGCGCGCCGAATCTGCTGGTCTTGGTGATCAGTTTGAGGAAGTGCTCGTGCCCATGGAAGAGGTGGTGGAGATGCGGCGTGGCCGGAAGGTTGCGTCGGAACGGAAGTTCTTTCCGGGTTACGTACTGGTCAAGATGGAGCTCAACGACGAGAGCTATCATCTGATCAAGGACACTCCCAAAGTGACCGGCTTTCTCGGGACAGAGAACAAGCCGATTCCGATCACCGAGGAGGAGGCGGGCCGCATTCTCCAACAGGTTCAGGAAGGTGTCGAGCGGCCGAAGCCGTCCGTCACCTTCGAGATTGGAGAGCAAGTGCGGGTCGCCGACGGGCCGTTTGCATCCTTCAACGGGCTCGTGGAAGAGGTCGACGAGGAACGCGCGCGGCTCAAAGTGGCGGTTTCGATTTTCGGCCGGGCAACCCCGGTGGAGCTCGAATACGCGCAAGTAGAAAAACTGTAGCGGACGCGCAGAACAAGTTGCGGGTTTAGCGGAACGCAGGACGGACTGGAATGGCGAAGAAGATTGACGGTTACATCAAGCTGCAGGTGCCCGCGGGGCAGGCGAATCCTTCGCCGCCGATCGGCCCGGCGCTCGGTCAGCGTGGCGTGAATATTCCGGAGTTCTGCAAGGCGTTTAACGCAGCCACGCAGAAGGTTGAGGCGGGCTCGCCTATTCCGACCGTGATCACGGTCTATGCGGACCGCTCTTTCACCTTCGAGATGAAGACGCCGCCGGCGTCCTATCTCCTCAAGAAGGCGGCGAAGGCCGGTAAGGGCTCGAAGGAGCCCGGGCGTACGGTTGCGGGTCAAGTGACGCAAGATCAGTTGCGCGAGATCGCTGAAGTGAAAATGCAGGATTTGAATGCCAACTCTGTCGAGCAAGCGATGAAGATCATTGCTGGCTCCGCCCGCTCGATGGGTCTTGAGGTTCAGGAGTAGACGATGACCAAACCCGGTAAAAGGTTCCGGACCGCCGCTGATGCGGTCGATAACGACAAGCTCTACGCCATTGAAGAGGCGGTGAAGCTAGTAAAGGGTGGGGCGAAGACCAAGTTCGACGAGACCATTGAGGTCGCGCTGAATCTCGGCGTCGATCCGCGCCACGCCGATCAGATGGTGCGTGGTGTGTGCCAGCTCCCTCATGGGTCGGGCCGCAAGCTTCGCGTGGGCGTGTTCGCCAAGGGCGACAAGGCTGAGGAAGCCAAGAAGGCTGGCGCTGAAGTTGTTGGGGCCGAAGACCTGGTCGAGCAGGTGCAAAAGGGCGCGATCGATTTTGACCGCTGCATCGCAACGCCGGACATGATGCCTTTGGTTGGCCGCCTCGGTAAGGTGCTTGGTCCCCGTGGCCTGATGCCTAATCCCAAGGTTGGAACTGTGACAACCGACGTCGCTGGTGCCGTCAAGGCAGCCAAGGGCGGTGCGGTTGAGTTCCGGGTCGAGAAGGCCGGCGTTATTCACGCCGGTGTCGGCAAGGCGAGCTTCACCGAAGACGCGCTGGTCGATAATATCCGTGCCTTCACCGACGCGGTGAACAAGGCCAAGCCATCCGGCGCCAAGGGCACGTATGTAAAGCGGATCGTCGTGGCGTCCACGATGGGGCCGGGCGTGAAGATTGAGCCTGCAAGTTTGGGCAGCGCTTAAGTTTGAGAGAGTTTCGGGGCTTCGGTTCCGAAGGGTCGTCCGTTTTTGGCGGGCGATCCAAACCTGTCCGAGATTGCAGGTGTGGGAAACCGCTTAAGCCCTTTGGGCCTGCATGAGATGGGAGGCGAACGGTTCGATGGCTGCGGGAGCCCCGCAACCGGAAGATCGGTTTGAACCTCGTATGTGGCTCACGCGCACCCTTTTGCGTGAACGAGCGGGACAGGCAACAGAGCGCTACGGGATCACCGTGAGGCGGCGGTTCGTCTCGCCCCGCATGTCTCGTGGCTCAGTGTGGCCTAAATCCGCAAATGGCCCTTGCCGTTGCGGGTTTGAAAGAACGGAGTGAGCATGGAAAGAGCTGAAAAGCGCGAAGTTGTCTCTGCGCTTAGCGATGTCTTCGCCAAGACCGGCGTTGTCGTCGTAGCTCACTACGCGGGTCTTTCGGTTGCCGAAATGACCAAGCTGCGCAGCGACATGAGAGAAGCTGGCGGCCAGGTTAAGGTAGCGAAGAACAGGCTCGTGAAGCTCGCGCTGGAGGGGACCGACGCCCAAGGAATTTCGGAACTTATGTCGGGGCCGACGTGCCTTGCCTATTCCGAGGACCCTATTGCGGCGCCGAAAGTGGCCGTCAATTTCGCCAAGGGGAACGAAAACTTCGTCATCCTCGGCGGTTCGATGGGCCCCACGGTCCTGGATGCCAAGGCGGTGAGTTCGCTTGCCTCCTTGCCTTCGCTCGATGAGTTGCGCGGAAAGCTGGTTGGTCTGCTTCAGGCCCCGGCGAGTAAGATCGCCCGGACTGTGTCGGCACCTGCCGGTCAGCTCGCTCGCGTGTTTGGCGCCTATGGCGCGAAGGACGCGGCGTAGGGCTTCAGAGACAGACAACGAAACACAAGAGTTGAACGTACGAGGATAAAACAATGGCAGATCTTCAGAAAATTGCAGACGATCTTTCGAGCCTGACAGTGCTCGAAGCGGCCGAGCTGGCCAAGATGCTTGAGGAGAAGTGGGGCGTGTCCGCCGCGGCTCCAGTGGCAATGGCAGCGGTCGCCGGTGGCGGTGGTGATGCCGCGGCAGCCGAGGAGAAAGACGAGTTCGACGTCGTTCTTACGGGTGCCGGCGACAAGAAAATCAACGTCATTAAAGAGGTTCGGGCCATCACCAGCCTTGGCTTGAAAGAGGCCAAGGACCTGGTCGAAGGCGCGCCGAAGGCTGTGAAGGAAGGTGTTGCGAAAGACGAGGCCGAAAAGATCAAGAAGCAGCTTGAGGACGCGGGCGCGTCCGTTGAGCTCAAGTAGCTTGGGTTGAAGGACGTCCGGGCTGGTCCTATATCTTGGGTCGGCCCGGGCTTCCAACCCATCATATTCGTGAGACGTGACGGTTCCCTTGAGTTTCCGCAAGCGGCGGGGATTCCGGAGAGCGGTCGCGACCAGTTTTGAGAGGACCACATGGCGCAAACGAACGGTCACAAGCGATATCGGAAGTTTTTCGGCCACATTACCGAAGTGGCGCAAATGCCGAACCTCATCGAGGTTCAGAAGCAGTCTTACGATCAGTTCCTCATGGTGGACGAGCCCGAGGGCGGCCGCGGGGACGAGGGGCTGCAATCCGTGTTTCGTTCTGTGTTCCCGATCAAGGATTTCGGTGAGCGGGCTCAGCTTGAATTTGTGCGCTATGCGTTCGAAGCGCCGAAATACGATGTTGAGGAGTGCCAGCAGCGCGGCATGACGTTCGCCGCGCCGCTCAAGGTTACGCTTCGGCTGATCGTATTCGATATCAATGAGGAGACCGGCGCGCGCTCCGTCAAGGACATCAAGGAGCAGGACGTCTACATGGGCGACATGCCGCTCATGACGTCGAACGGCACGTTCGTCATCAACGGTACCGAGCGCGTGATCGTCTCGCAGATGCACCGTTCGCCTGGTGTGTTCTTTGACCATGATCGCGGCAAGACGCATTCGTCCGGCAAGCTGCTGTTTGCCGCGCGGATTATTCCGTATCGCGGCTCGTGGCTCGACTTCGAATTCGACGCCAAGGATGTCGTCTACGTCCGCATCGATCGCCGCCGCAAGCTGCCGGTGACGACGCTGCTTTATGCGCTCGGTCTCGGCGACGAAGAGATTTTGTCGACGTTCTATGACTTCATCGTGCTGAAGGCCGTAAAGAATGGCTGGAAGATGCCGTTCCGCGCCGACCGCATGCGCGGCATTAAGCCGACGACCGATCTGATTGACGCTAAGACGGGCAAGGTTGCAATTGAGGCTGGCCGCAAGGTGACGGCCCGGCTTGCCAACAAGCTCGCCGAGGAAGGTCTTAAAGATCTTCTGATCAAGGACGAGGACCTGTATGGCCGCTATCTTGCCCAGGACGTCGTCAATTTGGAATCGGGTGAGATTTATGGCGAGGCCGGCGAGGAGATCGAGGAGGAGCTTCTCGAGACACTGAAGGAGCTCGGTCTTAAAGAGATTCCCATTCTCGACATCGATCATGTGAATGTGGGCGCGTTCATCCGCAACACGCTCGCGATCGACAAGAACTCCAATACGGACGAAGCGCTGCTGGACGTCTACCGTGTGATGCGTCCGGGCGAGCCGCCGACGCCCGAGGCCGCGCAGAATTTGTTCAACGGCATCTTTTTCGATTCCGAGCGTTACGACCTGTCTTCGGTCGGCCGCGTGAAGATGAACATGCGCCTTGAGCTCGATGCGCCGGACACGATGCGCACGTTGCGGAAGGAAGACATCCTGGCCGTCATCAAGACGCTGGTCGATCTTCGCGACGGCAAGGGTGAGATCGACGATATTGACCATCTCGGCAATCGACGCGTGCGTTCGGTTGGTGAGCTGATGGAGAATCAGTATCGCGTCGGCCTGTTGCGCATGGAGCGCGCCATCAAGGAGCGCATGAGCTCGGTCGATATCGACACCGTGATGCCGCAGGACCTGATCAACGCGAAGCCTGCTGCAGCCGCCGTGCGCGAGTTCTTCGGGTCTTCGCAGCTCTCGCAGTTCATGGACCAGACCAATCCGCTTTCGGAGATTACCCACAAACGCCGTCTATCGGCGCTTGGCCCGGGCGGTCTGACGCGGGAGCGCGCTGGATTTGAGGTGCGCGACGTGCATCCGACCCATTACGGCCGCATCTGTCCGATTGAGACGCCGGAAGGGCCGAATATCGGCCTCATCAACTCGCTCGCAACGTTTGCGCGCGTGAACAAGTACGGCTTCATCGAGAGCCCGTATCGCCGTGTGGTCAAAAGCAAGGTCACGGACGAGGTCGTGTATCTCTCGGCCATGGAAGAGGCGCGGTATATTATCTCACAGGCTAACGCCGCTCTGAACCCTAACGGCAGCTTTGTCGAAGATCTGATCGTCTGTCGTCACGCCGGTGACGTGGAGCTTTATCCGCGAGAGCGGGTGGACTTGATCGACGTGTCTCCGAAGCAGCTCGTGTCCGTGGCAGCGGCTCTCATTCCGTTCCTTGAGAACGACGATGCGAACCGCGCTTTGATGGGCTCGAACATGCAGCGTCAGGCCGTGCCGCTGGTGACTGCTGAGGCGCCGCTGGTTGGCACCGGTATGGAATCAGTGGTGGCGCGGGATTCCGGCGCAGCCATTGGTGCACGGCGTACGGGCGTGGTCGATCAGGTGGACGCCACCCGTATCGTCATCCGGGCGACGGAGGAGACCGATCCGTCGAAGTCCGGCGTCGACATCTACAATTTGCGTAAGTTCCAGCGCTCCAACCAGAACACCTGCATCAACCAGCGTCCGCTGGTGCGTGTGGGCGATGCGGTTGGGGCTGGCGAAATCATCGCTGATGGTCCCTCGACCGATCTCGGCGAGCTGGCGCTCGGCAAGAATGTGCTCGTCGCCTTCATGCCGTGGATGGGCTACAATTTTGAGGACTCTATCCTAATTTCGGAGCGCGTTGTGCGCGACGACGTGTTCACCTCGATCCACATTGAGGAGTTCGAGGTGATGGCCCGCGATACAAAGCTAGGGCCGGAGGAAATCACACGCGATATTCCGAACGTCTCGGAAGAAGCTCTCAAGAGTCTCGACGAGGCAGGCATCGTCTATATCGGCGCCGAGGTGCAGCCTGGTGACATCCTGGTCGGCAAGATCACGCCCAAGGGCGAGAGCCCCATGACGCCGGAAGAAAAGCTGCTTCGCGCCATCTTCGGCGAGAAAGCCTCCGATGTCCGCGACACGTCTTTGAAGCTGCCGCCTGGCGTTGCCGGTACGGTCGTTGAGGTGCGCGTGTTCAACCGTCATGGCATCGAAAAAGACGAGCGCGCCATGGCGATCGAGCGCGAGGAGATCGAGCGTCTCGCTAAAGACCGCGACGACGAAATGGCGATCCTCGACCGTAACGTTTTTGGCCGGTTGCGCGATGTCCTCTTGCACAAGATCGTTGCCAAGGGCCCGAAGGCGATCAAGAAGGATTCGAAAGTCACCGAGGCGGTGCTGGACGAAATCCCGCGCAGCCAGTGGTGGGAGATCGCGCTCAAGAACGACAAGGCGATGAGCGAAGTCGAGGCGATTGGCCGTCAATACGAAGAGGCCAAGAAGCGCCTCGAGCAGCGCTTCGTCGACAAGGTCGACAAACTGCAGCGTGGAGACGAGATGCCTCCTGGCGTCATGAAGATGGTCAAGGTCTTTGTCGCCGTGAAGCGCAAGGTCCAGCCGGGTGACAAGATGGCCGGGCGTCACGGTAACAAGGGTGTGATCAGTCAGATCGTCCCCGTCGAGGACATGCCGTATCTGGAGGATGGCACGGCCGTCGATATCGTGCTCAATCCGCTTGGCGTGCCGAGCCGCATGAATGTGGGCCAGATTCTGGAGACGCATTTGGGCTGGGCTTGCCGGGGTCTTGGCAAAAAGATCGGCGAGGCTCTGGAAGAGTATCGCGAGACCAACAAGCCGAAGCCGTTGAAGGATTTGCTTAAGACCATCTATGGCGAGGACAAGGCCGTTGCCGCGCTGAAGGACGATCAGCTTATCGATGTGAGCCAGAGCCTCCTGCCGGGCGTGCCGGTGGCAACGCCGGTCTTCGACGGCGCACACGAGGCCGATGTGTCGGATCTTCTGGAAGTGGCGGGTCTGGATACGTCAGGCCAGGTTGTTCTCTATGACGGCCGCTCTGGCGAACCGTTCGAGCGCAAGGTCACGGTGGGCTACATCTACATGCTCAAGCTCCATCATCTGGTGGACGACAAGATCCATGCCCGCTCGATCGGCCCCTACAGTCTCGTCACCCAGCAGCCGCTGGGCGGCAAGGCGCAGTTCGGCGGTCAGCGCTTTGGTGAAATGGAGGTGTGGGCGCTTGAGGCGTATGGCGCCGCGTACACGCTCCAGGAAATGCTGACCGTAAAGTCCGACGACGTTGCCGGCCGGACCAAGGTCTATGAGGCGATTGTTCGTGGCGATGACACGTTCGAGGCAGGTATCCCTGAATCGTTCAACGTGCTCGTCAAGGAAATGCGTGCATTGGGACTGAATGTCGAATTGGTGCAACCCAAACCGGAGGAGGCGCAGCCGCAGCATGAGCAGTTGCCCAAGCCCGCGGCGGAGTAGGGCTTGAACTCTTACAGGCGCCACCACACACCAATTTCGGCCAACCGAAGGGCGGCAAGGCCGCCCATTTGGAGAAAAGCAGAATGAACCAAGATCTCGCGAACCTGTTCAGCCCGCAGACGCAACAGCAGAATTTTGATCAGATCCGGATCGGTATTGCGAGCCCGGAAAAGATTCTGTCGTGGTCGTTCGGGGAGATCAAAAAGCCAGAGACGATCAACTACCGGACGTTCAAGCCGGAGCGCGATGGACTTTTCTGCGCACGCATCTTCGGACCTGTGAAGGACTACGAGTGCTTGTGCGGCAAGTATAAGCGCATGAAGTACAAGGGTGTGATCTGCGAGAAGTGCGGCGTCGAGGTGACCCTTGCCAAGGTGCGTCGTGAGCGCATGGGCCATATCGAGCTCGCCGCGCCGGTCGCGCATATCTGGTTTTTGAAGTCGCTGCCATCGCGCATCGGCCTCCTGCTCGATATGACGCTGAAGGATCTTGAGCGGGTCCTCTATTTCGAGAACTACATCGTTCTTGAGCCTGGACTGACCTCGCTCAAGCCGCTGGGGCTCCTGTCGGAAGAGGAGTTCATGCAGGCACAAGACGATTTCGGCGTGGATTCGTTCACGGCCGGTATCGGCGCGGAGGCTATTCGTGAGCTGCTGAAGGGTCTCGATCTCGAGAAGATCGCCGCCGACTTGCGCGTGGAAATCGCCGAGGCGACGACCGAGCTTAAGCCGAAGAAGCTGGCAAAGCGCTTGAAAGTGGTCGAGGCCTTTATCCAATCTGGCAACAAACCGGAGTGGATGATCCTGACTGTGGTGCCGGTTATTCCGCCGGAGCTACGCCCGCTCGTGCCGCTCGATGGCGGCCGGTTCGCCACATCGGACCTCAACGACCTTTACCGCCGCGTGATCAACCGGAACAACCGCCTGAAGCGGCTCATGGAGCTGCGCGCGCCGGATATCATCATCCGGAACGAGAAGCGCATGCTTCAGGAGGCAGTCGATGCGCTGTTCGACAACGGCCGCCGTGGCCGCGTGATCACTGGCGCCAACAAGCGGCCACTGAAGTCGCTCTCGGACATGCTGAAGGGCAAGCAAGGGCGCTTCCGTCAGAACTTGCTCGGCAAGCGCGTGGACTACTCTGGGCGCTCTGTCATCGTGGTCGGGCCTGAGCTCAAGCTGCAGCAATGCGGCCTGCCGAAGAAGATGGCACTCGAGCTGTTCAAGCCGTTCATCTATGCGCGGCTCGATGCGCAAGGGCATGCCTCGACGGTCAAGCAGGCCAAGAAGCTGGTTGAGAAGGAGAAGCCGGAGGTTTGGGATATCCTCGATGAGGTCATCCGCGAACACCCGGTGATGCTGAACCGCGCGCCGACGCTTCACCGCCTTGGCATTCAGGCCTTCGAGCCCGTGCTGATCGAGGGCAAGGCCATTCAGCTCCATCCGCTCGTCTGTGCGGCGTTTAACGCCGACTTCGACGGCGATCAGATGGCCGTTCACGTGCCGCTGTCGCTGGAGGCTCAGCTGGAAGCGCGCGTGCTGATGATGTCCACCAACAACATTCTGCACCCGGCCAATGGTTCGCCGATCATCGTGCCCTCGCAGGATATCGTGCTCGGCCTTTATTACCTGTCGCTCGTGATGGACAACGAGCCGGGTGAGGGGATGATCTTCGGCGACGTGGCCGAGATTCATCACGCCCTCGATTCTGGCGCGGTGACCTTGCATACGAAAATCAAGGGACGCTACGTCACCCGCGACGAGAACGGCGATTGGGTCGCGTTTATCTACGACACGACGCCGGGCAGGATGCTGCTTGGCGAGCTTCTGCCGCGCCGCGCCGAGGTTAGCTTTGACCAGGTCAATCAGCTTCTGACCAAGAAGGCGATCTCCACCGTGATCGACGAGGTCTACCGCCACTGCGGTCAGAAGGAGACGGTCATCTTCTGCGACAAGATCATGGGTCTGGGTTTCCGCTATGCGTGCCGGGCGGGCATCTCGTTCGGTAAGGACGACATGGTGGTGCCGAAGACCAAGGACGACATCATTCACAAGACGTCCGATCTCGTGCGCGAATATGAGCAGCAGTACAATGACGGTCTGATCACGCGCGGTGAGAAATACAACAAGGTGGTCGACACCTGGACCGAGTGTACTGAACTCGTGGCCAAGGAGATGATGAAGCGCATCTCCTCGGTGCAGGTCGACGAAGAGACCGGCCGGGAAAAGCCGATCAACTCGATCTATATGATGTCGCATTCCGGTGCGCGTGGGTCGCCCGCGCAGATGAAGCAACTTGCCGGTATGCGCGGCTTGATGACCAAGCCGTCTGGCGAGATCATCGAGACGCCGATCATTTCAAACTTTAAGGAAGGCCTGTCGGTGATGGAGTACTTCAACTCCACTCACGGTGCCCGTAAGGGTCTTGCCGACACCGCCTTGAAGACAGCGAACTCGGGTTACCTCACGCGGCGTCTTGTTGATGTTGCTCAGGACTCCATCGTTACCGAAGAGGATTGCGGGACGGAGGGCGGTATTACGGCTCGGGCGGTCCTCGATGCCGGTGAAGTCACCGTGTCGCTCGGCCAGCGCGTGCTTGGCCGAACCGCCGCGGACCCTGTCAAGAATCCGGCAACGGGCGAAGTCGTCGTCGAGCGTGGCGAGTTGATCGAGGAGCCTCATGTTGAGGCGATCGAGAATGCCCGCGTTCAGGAGATTCGCATTCGTTCGGCACTGACCTGCGAGACCCGTAACGGGATTTGCGGCAGGTGTTACGGACGCGATCTGGCTCGCGGTACACCGGTCAATATGGGCGAGGCGGTTGGCGTTATCGCGGCTCAGTCGATCGGTGAGCCGGGAACCCAGCTCACCATGCGGACCTTCCATTTGGGTGGCGTGGCGAGTTCCAAGGTTGTCGAAGCCTCGCTCGAATCCAACTTCGACGGTACGGTCAAGATCAAGCAACGCAATGTCGTTGAAGATTCCCAGGGCCGGCACATGGTCATGGGCCGGAACACAGCCATCGTCGTCATGGATGAAGATGGCACTGAGCTTGCTCTGCATCGTCTGCCATACGGAACGCATCTGCGGGTGGATGACGGCGACAAGGTCAAACGCGGCGACCGTCTTGCCGAGTGGGACCCTTATACGCGCCCGGTTCTCACGGAGATCGAAGGCGCGGTCGAGTTTGAAGATCTGGTCGAGGGTGTGTCCGTTTTGGAGCAGCGCGACGAGTCGACAGGTATCACCAACAGCGTAATCATCGACTGGCGTGCCTCTCCGCGTGGCGCGGACCTCCGGCCTGCCATGGCGATCAAGGATAAATCCGGCGAGATCGGCAAACTTTCGCGGGGTGGCGATGCCCGTTACCTGCTGCCCGTCGATGCTGTGTTGTCGGTGGAGTCAGGCAGTGATGTGAAGGCTGGCGACGTGCTGGCCCGTATCCCGATGGAGAGCGCCAAGACCCGCGACATTACGGGCGGTCTGCCGCGCGTGGCCGAGCTGTTCGAGGCGCGGCGTCCCAAGGATCACGCCATCATTGCCGAAGTCTCCGGTATCGTGCAGCTGGGCCGCGACTACAAGAACAAGCGGCGGATCACCATTGTCCCGGAGGAAGAGGGCAAGGAGCCAGCGGAGTTTCTGATCCCGAAGGGCCGGCATCTGACGGTGCAGGAGGGCGATCGCATCGAAAAGGGCGAATACCTTCTCGATGGACACCCGGCGCCGCACGATATCTTGGCCATTAAGGGCGTCGAGGAGTTGGCAAACTATCTCGTGAACGAGATTCAGGAGGTCTACCGGCTCCAAGGCGTGACGATCAATGACAAGCATATCGAAGTCATCGTCAGCCAGATGCTTAAGAAGATGGAAGTGGGCGATCCGGGCGACACTGAGTTCCTGAAGGGCGAGCAGGTGGACCGCATCGACTTCGAGGACGCGAACGCGGCGGCGGAGGCCGCGGGCGGGAAGAAGGCCGAAGGGCAGCATGTCCTGCTCGGTATCACGAAGGCGAGCCTTCAAACCCGGTCGTTCATTTCGGCGGCCTCGTTCCAAGAGACCACGCGTGTCCTTACCGACGCAGCGGTCAATGGGAAGTCGGATGCGCTTGAAGGACTCAAGGAGAATGTCATCGTGGGCCGGCTTATTCCGGCGGGCACGGGCAGCATGCTCTCGAGGCTCAACCGAATCGCGACCCATCGTGACGATCTGATTTTGGAGGAACGTCAGCGTTCGGCACAGGAGGCAATCGAGCAGCCGGACGAAGATGGCGCTGAAGAAGCCGAGGAGGGTGCCTCAGCTTAAGGGTTTCGGACAATATCGGGGGCCAAGCGGCAAAAGCGCAAAAAACACCGCCTGGCCCCCGGAATGCGCCACTTCAACCCTTGACGATTTTAGAGGCAGCCTGATACAACGCGCCCAACTAGCGGCAGGCGGTAGCCCACTTAAGAATAGCCTTTGGGCGCGGGTTAGACGCTGTCGGATTAACCGGGATTACATCGGGGTCATGATCTTGGGGCTTCCCTCCAAGATCCTCTGTTTTAGGCGCTGAAGCACGCGAGCGAGCTTCGGCACTTGTGATGTGGGCGTTTTGCCCGCGGGTGAATGAGGCGTTCCCGCCTTCAGAATGATCGGACGTTAAGGGCCACCATGCCAACGATTCAGCAATTGATCCGGAAGCCGCGTAAGCAGCCGGTGAAGCGCAACAAGGTGCCGGCCATGCAGGCCTGCCCGCAGAAGCGGGGGGTTTGCACCCGTGTTTACACCACGACCCCGAAGAAGCCGAACTCGGCGCTTCGGAAAGTCGCGCGCGTGCGCCTGACTAATCAGCAGGAAGTGACGAGCTACATTCCAGGTGAGGGTCATAACCTTCAGGAGCACTCGGTGGTGATGATCCGAGGCGGCCGTGTGAAGGACCTTCCGGGCGTGCGCTACCACATCATTCGCGGTGTGCTCGACACGCAAGGCGTCAGCGCCCGCCGTCAACGGCGTTCGAAATACGGAGCCAAGCGGCCCAAATAGTGGGTCGCTTTTTGCGTCTTTAGGAAACGGATTAAAGCGATATGTCGAGGCGGCACAAAGCTGAAAAGCGCGAGATAATTCCCGATGCGAAGTTCGGGGATTTGGTTCTTACCAAATTCATGAATTCCATCATGAAGGAAGGCAAGAAGTCGGCCGCTGAGCGGATCGTCTACGGTGCGCTGGATCAGATGGAAGACAAGGTTAAACAGAACCCGATCGAGCTGTTCCATCAGGCCCTGCAAAATGTGATGCCGGCGATTGAGGTTCGCTCTCGCCGTGTGGGCGGAGCCACCTATCAGGTGCCGGTCGAGGTTCGCGTCGACCGCCGTCAGGCGCTGGCCATTCGCTGGCTTATTTCGGCCGCGCGCGGCCGAAATGAGAACACGATGGTCGAGCGGCTCTCGGGTGAACTGCTCGATGCTGTCAACAATCGCGGCACCGCCGTTAAGAAGCGTGAAGACACCCACCGGATGGCCGAAGCCAACCGGGCCTTCTCGCATTATCGCTGGTAACCGGCTCAAGGAACGCGAACGATGCCTCGCAAGACGCCCCTCAAGGACTACCGCAACATCGGTATCATGGCGCATATCGACGCCGGCAAGACCACGACGACCGAGCGTGTGCTCTACTACACGGGTAAGAGCCATAAAATCGGCGAGGTCCATGACGGCGCGGCCACTATGGACTGGATGGAGCAGGAGCAGGAGCGCGGTATCACCATCACGTCGGCGGCAACGACGGCGTTCTGGGACGACAAGCGCATCAACATCATCGACACGCCTGGGCATGTGGACTTCACCATTGAGGTCGAGCGGTCGCTTCGCGTGCTGGATGGTGCCGTGGCGCTGCTTGACGCGAACCAGGGTGTTGAGCCGCAGACCGAGACGGTGTGGCGTCAGGCCGATAAATACAGCGTGCCGCGCATGATCTTTGTCAACAAGATGGACAAGATTGGTGCCGACTTCTTCATGTCCGTCAGGATGATCGAGGAGCGTCTAGGTGCAAATCCGCTCGTTCTCCAGCTGCCGATCGGGGCGGAGTCGGATTTCATCGGTGTTGTGGATCTTCTTCGCATGAAGGCGGTTATCTGGGACGATGAGTCCCTTGGTGCCTCGTTCCATGACGCAGACATTCCTGCCGATCTCGTCGATCTGGCCAAGGAGTATCGCGACAAGCTTGTTGAGAAGGTCGTCGATCTCGATGAGGCGGCCACGGAGGCCTATCTTGAGGGTGAAGAGGTCCCGAACGAGAAGCTTCAGGAGCTGATCCGTAAGGGTACTTGCAATCTCGACTTCGTGCCGGTTCTGTGTGGGTCGGCATTTAAAAACAAAGGCGTTCAGCCGCTTCTTGATGCTGTTGTCGATTATCTCCCCTCGCCACTCGAAGTGCCTGCGATCAAGGCGATCGACGTGAAGACCGAGCAAGAGGTCGATCGTCCGGCATCGGACGATGCCCCGCTTTCGATGCTTGCCTTCAAGATCATGAACGATCCGTTTGTGGGGTCTTTGACCTTCTGCCGAATCTATTCGGGTACGGTGGAGTCGGGTCAGACGCTCGTCAACACGGTGAAGGATAAGAAGGAGCGTATCGGCCGTATGCTGTTGATGCACTCCAATCACCGCGAGGACATCAAAGAGGCCTATGCGGGCGACATCGTCGCGATCGCCGGTCTGAAGGATGTCACCACCGGTGATACGCTTTGCGACCCCGCCAAGGCTGTTGTTCTGGAGCGCATGGAGTTTCCCGATCCGGTCATCGAGGTCGCCGTGGAGCCCAAGACCAAGAGCGACCAAGAGAAGCTCGGTGTGGCGCTCAACCGCCTGGCGCAGGAGGATCCGTCCTTCCGTGTGACCGTGGATCACGAATCAGGTCAGACCATCATTAAGGGCATGGGTGAGCTTCACCTCGACATTATCGTCGATCGCATGAAGCGTGAGTTTAAGGTCGAGGCCAATGTGGGTGCGCCGCAGGTGGCGTATCGCGAGACGCTGACGAAGGCGTCCGACGTCGATTACACCCACAAGAAGCAGACCGGTGGTTCGGGCCAGTTTGCCCGCGTGAAGATGGTCATCGAGCCGGCCGAGCCTGGTGAGGGCTATGTGTTCGAAAACAAAGTCGTCGGCGGCAACGTGCCGAGGGAATTCATCCCCGGCGTTGAGAAGGGTGTGCAGAGCGTTATTGATGCAGGCATCCTGGCCGGTTTCCCGATCCTGGATGTGAAGTGCACGTTGATCGATGGGGCATCGCATGACGTGGATTCGAGCGTTATGGCGTTCGAGATCGCATCCCGCGCGGCGTTCCGCGAGGCGGCGCTCAAAGCCAGGCCGAAACTGCTTGAGCCGATGATGAAGGTTGAAGTGGTGACGCCGGAAGACTACGTGGGCGGTATCATTGGTGATCTTACGAGTCGTCGCGGGCAGGTGCGAGGTCAAGAAGCCCGCGGCAATGCGACGGTGATCAACGCAATGGTGCCCCTGGCCAACATGTTTGGTTACGTGAACACGCTGCGCTCCATGAGTCAGGGGCGTGCTCAGTTCACGATGCAGTTCGACAGCTATTCGCAGGTTCCGCAGGCGGTGGCTGAAGAGGTGCAAGCGAAGTTCGCCTAAGCGATTGGGCGTTCCAGAGTTTAGCTTTTGGTGAGAAGAATGGAGAGCCAGCATGGCTAAGGAAAAATTCGATCGGTCAAAGCCGCACTGTAATATCGGTACGATCGGTCATGTCGATCACGGTAAAACAACGCTGACCGCTGCGATCACCAAGACATTGGCTGAGACCGGTGGGGCTACGTTCACCGCCTATGATGAAATCGATAAGGCGCCTGAAGAGAAGGCCCGCGGCATCACGATCTCGACGGCTCACGTTGAGTACGAGACTGAGAATCGCCACTACGCGCACGTCGACTGCCCTGGCCACGCTGACTATGTGAAGAACATGATCACGGGTGCGGCACAGATGGATGGTGCCATCTTGGTGGTGTCGGCTGCTGACGGCCCCATGCCCCAGACACGCGAGCACATTCTGCTTGCCCGTCAGGTTGGTGTGCCGGCGCTTGTTGTGTTCATGAACAAGGTCGATCAAGTCGACGACGAAGAGCTTCTGGACCTCGTTGAGCTTGAGGTTCGCGAGCTTCTTTCCAAGTATGAGTTCCCGGGCGACGATATTCCGATCATCAAGGGTTCGGCTCTCGCGGCCATTGAGGGCAACAACCCCGAGATCGGCCAGAAGGCCATTCTCGAGTTGATGAAGGCTGTTGATGAGTACATCCCGCAGCCCGAGCGTCCGAAGGATCAGCCCTTCCTGATGCCGATTGAGGACGTGTTCTCGATCTCCGGCCGCGGCACCGTGGTAACCGGCCGTATTGAGCGCGGCATCGTCAAGGTTGGCGAGGAAGTCGAGATCGTAGGTATCAAGCCGACGACCAAGACGACGGTCACCGGCGTTGAGATGTTCCGCAAGCTGCTCGATCAGGGCGAGGCGGGCGACAATGTGGGCTGCTTGCTCCGCGGTGTCGATCGCGAGGGCGTTGAGCGTGGTCAGGTTCTGGCCAAGCCCGGCTCCGTGACGCCGCATACGAAGTTCAAGGCCGAGGCCTACATCCTCACCAAGGAAGAGGGTGGCCGCCACACGCCGTTTTTCGGCAACTATCGTCCGCAGTTCTACTTCCGCACCACCGACGTGACGGGTGTGGTTGAGCTCCCGGAAGGCACCGAGATGGTGATGCCGGGTGACAATATCGCCATGACGGTGGAGCTGATCGTGCCGATCGCCATGGAAGAGAAGCTCCGCTTCGCTATCCGTGAAGGTGGCCGCACTGTCGGCGCCGGCGTGGTGGCCTCGATTATCGAGTAAAGAGACTTAAGTAGCGCGCCGCTCCTTCAGGGGTGGCGCGCTTTCTAACGCAAGGCCGTGAAGATGAAGAGCCAGAACATAAGAATCAGGCTGAAAGCCTTCGATCATCGAATTCTCGATGCGTCGACCAAGGAAATTGTCAACACGGCCAGACGCACCGGTGCGGAGGTTCGCGGTCCTATCCCGCTGCCGACCCGTATCGAAAAGTTCACCGTGAACCGCTCTCCACATATCGACAAGAAGAGCCGTGAGCAGTTTGAGATGCGGACGCATAAGCGTCTGCTCGACATTGTAGATCCGACGCCGCAGACGGTGGATGCGCTAATGAAACTCGACCTCGCCGCAGGCGTGGATGTCGAGATCAAGCTTTAACCGGCTGCTGGACGAGGCAAGGAATCAGTTCGATGCGATCAGGTGTTATCGCGCTAAAGGTCGGCATGACCAGGATCTTCACCGATGGTGGGGAGCACATCCCCGTGACGGTGCTGCGACTGGATAGTTGCCAGGTCGTCGGTCAGCGGACCGCCGAGAAGAATGGCTATACGGCCGTTCAGCTTGGTGCGGGCCGTCCGAAGGTCAAACGGTTGACTCGCTCGGAGCGCGGCAGCTTCGCCGTTGCCAATGTGGAGCCCAAGCGCAAAGTCGCTGAGTTTCGCGTGAGCCCTGAGAACATGATCGATGTGGGAGCGGAGATTACTGCCGACCACTTCGTCGAAGGGCAGTTCGTGGATGTTTCGGGCTCCTCGATCGGTAAAGGCTTTGCTGGTGGCATGAAGCGTCACGGTTTTGGTGGGCTGCGGGCGAGCCATGGCGTGTCGATCAGCCATAGAAGTCTTGGTTCAACGGGTCAGTGTCAGGACCCAGGCAAGGTCTTTAAGGGCAAGAAGATGGCCGGACACATGGGCGACGTCAGTGTCACCACGCAGAACTTGCGTGTTGTGAAGACGGATCCCGAGCGCGGTCTAATCATGATCCGCGGTGCCGTTCCCGGCGCCAAGGGCGGATGGGTGCTCCTGCGCGATGCGGTCAAGCGGTCATTGCCTGATGGCGCGCCGGTTCCTGGTGCGTTCCGGAAGAGTGAAAAAGATCACATGCCGGTCAAAGAGGCGGCTGCCGTGGCTGAAGAGGCCAAGCTGGCAGAGGGCGGAGAGAACGCGTAATGAAAGCGGATGTAACAACGCTCGACGCCAAGAAGGCGGGTACCGTGGATTTGTCCGAGGACGTTTTCGGACTGGAGCCGCGTGCGGACCTGCTGCATCGCATGGTTCGTTACCAGCTGGCCAAGCGCCGGGCTGGCACGGTTTTCGTGAAGGATCGGTCTCAGATCACAGCGACCACGGCGAAGATGTTCCGTCAGAAGGGCACAGGCCGCGCCCGTCATGGCAGCGCCAAGCCAACGCTCTTCCGTGGCGGCGGCAAGTCGTTCGGGCCGAAGCCACGTAGCTTTGCGCACGATCTTCCGAAGAAGGTGCGGGCACTGGCGCTCAAGCATGCGCTGTCGTCCAAGGCCAAGTCCGAGGAGCTTGTGGTGCTCGATTCGTGCTCGCTGAAAGAGCCGAAGACGGCGGCTCTGAAGACCCAGTTCGAAATACTCGGTGTCGGCTCTGCGTTGATCGTGGATGGCGCGGAGGTTCAGGACAGCTTTGCGCGTGCGGCTCGTAATATTCCGCATGTTGATGTGCTGCCGGTGCAGGGGATCAACGTTTACGACATTTTGCGGCACGACAAACTCGTGCTGACCAAGGCGGCCGTTGAGGCGCTGGAGGCTCGGTTCAAATGAGTTTGCTTGCTGCATACGACGTGATTTTGGCGCCGGTGATCACCGAGAAATCGAGTGAGGCGTCGGAGTCCAATCAGGTGGTGTTTAAGGTTCGCATCGATGCGACGAAGCCGCAGATTAAAGCTGCGGTGGAGAAGCTATTCGGCGTCAAGGTCGAGGCTGTGAACACGCTGACCCGCAAGGGTAAGACTAAGTTCTTCCGGGGCATCAAGGGCACCCAGAAGGATACGAAGAAGGCCGTCGTCAGGCTCGCCGAAGGCGACAAGATCGACGTGACGACAGGGATTTAGCGCGATGGCTTTGAAGACATTCAATCCGACCACGCCGAGCCAGCGCCAGCTGGTGCTCGTGGACCGCAGCCATCTGTGGAAGGGCAAGCCCGTCAAGCCGTTGACGGAAGGCCTGACCAAGTCTGGTGGGCGCAACAATACGGGCCGCGTTTCCGTGTGGCATCGTGGTGGCGGTCACAAGCGGACCTACCGGCTGGTGGACTTCAAGCGCACGAAGCGCGGCGTTCCCGCGACCGTTGAGCGTTTGGAATACGATCCCAATCGCACGGCGTTTATCGCTCTCATTAAGTATGAGGACGGTGAGCTCGCCTATATCTTGGCGCCACAGCGTTTGGCTCCGGGCGACACGGTGATTGCTGACGAGAAGGTCGACGTGAAACCCGGCAACGCGATGCCGCTGGCCAGCATGCCCATCGGTACCATCGTCCACAATGTGGAGATGAAGCAGGGCAAGGGTGGCCAGATCGCGCGCGCTGCGGGCGCTTATGTGCAGCTTGTTGGCCGCGACTCTGGCTATGCAATCGTGCGTCTCAATTCTGGCGAGACGCGCATGGTGCCGGCAGCCTGCATGGCGACCGTCGGCGCTGTTTCCAATCCGGACAACTCCAACATTTCGTTGTCCAAGGCCGGCCGCAGCCGCTGGAAGGGGCGCAAGCCCGTGGTTCGCGGTGTGGCTATGAACCCGATTGATCACCCGCATGGCGGTGGTGAAGGGCGTACCTCTGGTGGCCGGCATCCGGTGACCCCTTGGGGTAAATCGACTAAGGGCAAGCGTACGCGCACCAACAAGGCGAGCGACAAGTTCATTGTGCGCAGCCGCCATCTGAAGAAGAAGAAGAAGGGATAAGACGTGGCACGTTCGATTTGGAAAGGTCCGTTCGTCGACGGCTATCTCTTGCAGAAGGCGGAGAAGGCGCGTCAGAGCGGCTCCAACGCCATTATCAAGATGTGGTCGCGCCGCTCGACCATTCTGCCGCAATTCGTGGGGCTGACCTTTGGCGTCCACAACGGCCAGAAGCATATTCCGGTGCTGGTGACCGAGGACATGGTGGGCCACAAGTTTGGCGAGTTTTCGCCGACGCGGTCCTATCACGGTCATACCGCCGACCGTAAAGCCAAGAAGGGCAGATAGTCATGGGCAAGCCCAGCAAAGAGCGCAGTCTCGAAGACAATGAGGCGAAGGCCATTACACGGCTTATTCGCGTGAGCCCGCAGAAGCTCAACCTGGTGGCTCAGCTTATCCGGGGCAAGAAGGTTGACCGTGCGCTTGCCGATCTGACCTTCTCGCGCAAGCGTATCGCCAAGGACGTCAAGAAGACCCTGGAGTCGGCGATCGCCAACGCTGAAAACAATCACGACCTCGACGTGGATGCGTTGGTCGTGGCGGAGGCCTATGTTGGCAAGAATATCGTGTTGAAGCGCTTGCGTGCGCGTGCGCGAGGCCGGGCCAACCGCATTATGAAACCCTTTTCGCAGATGACCGTGGTCGTGCGTCAAGTTGAGGAGCCTGCTTGATGGGACAGAAAGTCAATCCGATTGGGCTTCGGCTCGGCGTCAACCGCACTTGGGATTCGCGTTGGTTCGCATCGGGCCGTGAATACGCACAGCTTCTGCACGAAGACCTCAAGATGCGTGAGCATATTCTCAAGACGCGCAAGCAGGCCGGTATCTCGAAGGTCGTCGTCGAGCGTCCCCACAAGAAGTGCCGGGTTACGGTCTATACGGCGCGTCCAGGCATTCTGATTGGCAAGAAGGGCTCGGACATCGAGTTGCTTCGCAAAGAGCTTGCGACCATGACCGACTCGGACGTGCATCTGAATATCGTCGAGGTGCGCAAGCCTGAGCTCGATGCCAAGCTTGTGGCTGAGGGGATTGCGCAGCAATTGGAGCGCCGTGTGGCGTTCCGTCGGGCGATGAAGCGGGCTGTGCAGTCAGCCGTCCGTATGGGTGGGCTCGGCATTCGTATCAATTGCTCGGGTCGTCTTGGTGGCGCGGAGATCGCGCGCATGGAGTGGTATCGCGAGGGCCGTGTGCCTTTGCACACGCTGCGCGCCAATATCGACTACGGCACGGCGCTTGGCCGCACGGCTTATGGAATTATCGGCATCAAGGTTTGGATCTTTAAGGGCGAGATCATGGAGCACGATCCCATGGCCCAGGAGACCAAGGCGCTTGAGGCTCAAGAGGGTGGACGTTCCGGTGGACGGCGCGATTCCGCTCGGGCGCAGGGCTAAAAGCAAGGCTTAAGAATTATGCTGCAACCGAAACGCACAAAATATCGCAAGATGCAGAAGGGCCGCATCAAGGGTGCCGCCAAAGGCGGTGCCGCGCTCAACTTCGGCACCTTTGGCTTGAAGGCGCAGGAGCCCGCCCGAGTGACCGCGCGGCAAATCGAGGCGGCGCGGCGTGCCATGACCCGTCAGATGAAGCGCGCGGGCCGTGTGTGGATCCGCATCTTCCCTGATGTGCCGGTGTCGAAGAAGCCGACTGAAGTGCGCATGGGTAAGGGCAAGGGCACGGTTGAGTTTTGGGCGGCCAAGGTCAAGCCTGGGCGCATCATGTTCGAGATCGATGGCGTAGGCGAGCCGGTTGCTCGTGAGGCCCTTCGGCTGGCAGCGGCGAAGCTGCCAATCAAAACGCGCGTCGTGGCGCGCATCGAGGGCTAAGCGATGAAAGCGGGCCAAGTGAACGATATGACGATCGATCAGCTCAATGACGAGTTGGTCAAGTTGAAGAAAGAGCAGTTCAACCTGCGCTTCCAGGCGGCCTCAGGCCAGCTTGAGAACACGGCGCGGGTTCGGCAGGTGAGGCGCGACATTGCGCGCGTGCAAACAGTCGCGCGTCAGAAGAGCGCCGCGGCGAAGGCTTAAAGGTAAGAACGATGCCGAAACGCGTATTGAATGGGGTGGTGGTCAGCGACAAGACCGATAAGACCGTGGTGGTCAAGGTCGAGCGCCGCTTCACGCATCCTCTCTTTAAGAAGACGGTGCGCCGCTCCAAGAAGTACCAGGCTCACGACGCGAACAATGAGTTCAAGGTCGGTGAGAAGGTGTGGATCGAAGAGTGCGCACCGATCTCGAAATACAAACGATGGGTAGTCGTGCCGCGCGAACAGGCGGCCGGTTAGAACGAAGAGTTTTTCGGGTCCGGTTTGGACCTTAATAAGGGCGAATGCCATGATTCAGATGCAGACCAATCTCGACGTCGCCGACAACTCGGGTGCAAAGCGCGTGCAATGCATCAAGGTCCTCGGCGGTTCGAAGCGCAAATATGCTTCGATCGGTGACACGGTCGTGGTCAGCGTCAAGGAAGCGATTCCGCGCGGCCGTGTGAAGAAGGGCCAGGTGATGAAGGCTGTGATCGTGCGGACCGCCTCGGGCGTGCGCCGTCCGGACGGCTCGCTCATCCGGTTCGACCGCAACGCCGCGGTGTTGGTCACACCGCAAGGTGAGCCAGTCGGTACGCGTATCTTTGGCCCGGTGACTCGTGAGTTGCGGGCGAAGAAGCACATGAAGATCGTGTCGCTCGCCCCGGAGGTGCTGTGACGATGGCTGGATTGAAGATCAAGAAGGGCGACCGCGTTGTGGTGCTCACGGGCAAGGACAAGGGCAAGCGCGGCGAAGTGCTGAAGGTTTTGCCGTCCGAGAACCGTGCCATCGTGCAAGGCGTGGCGCAGATGCGCCGCCATCAGCGGCAGTCTGCGTCCCAAGAGGGGGGCATCATTACAAAGGAAGCCCCGATCAACATTTCGAATATCGCGGTTGAGGATCCCAAAGACGGGAATGCCACGCGTGTTGGCTACAAATTTCTAAAGGACGGACGCAAGGTGCGTTTTGCCAAGCGGTCCGGCGAGGTCATCGATGGCTGAGCAAGTCTATATTCCGCGGCTGAAGCAGCAGTACCGGGACGTCATTAAGGCCGAACTCGAGAAAGAGTTCAGCTTTCAGAACGTTATGCAGGTTCCCCGCCTTGAGAAGGTGGTGTTAAACATCGGCGTTGGCGAGGCGGTGAACGACTCGAAGAAAGTGAAGGCGGCGGCAGCCGACCTTGGCTTGATCGCGGGCCAGCGCCCGGTCGTCACTAAAGCACGCAAGTCGATCGCCGCCTTCAAGCTGCGTGAGGGCATGCCTGTCGGCGTAAAGGTCACGCTTCGCAAGAACCGTATGTATGAGTTCATCGATCGGCTCGTGAACATCGCGCTGCCGCGTGTTCGTGACTTCCGCGGGCTTAATCCGAAGAGCTTCGACGGTCGTGGCAATTATTCGATGGGTCTGAAGGAGCACATTATCTTCCCCGAGATCGATTACGACAAGGTGGAAGATGTGCTCGGCATGGACATCATCGTATGCACGACGGCGGAGAACGACGATGAGGCGCGCGCGCTTTTAAAGGGTTTGAACTTTCCGTTCCGCAGCTAAGGTGACGCCTGCTGCGATAGGAGGACTGAATGGCTAAGACGAGCATGATCGAGCGGGACAAGAAGCGCCGCCGCCTTGCTAAGAAATACGAGACCCGGCGGGCGCGGTTGAAGGCAATTGCTGTCGACCGTTTGCTTCCGGCTGAGGAGCGTTTCGCGGCGCGGCTGAAGCTTGCGGAAATTCCGCGCAATGCTTCACCAACGCGTATTCACAACCGTTGCGTTCTCTCCGGGCGGCCGCGCGGCTACTATCGCAAGCTTCGCATGTCGCGCATCGCTTTGCGCGATCTTGCAAGCAACGGGCTGATCCCCGGTATGGTCAAGTCGAGCTGGTAAGGACTTCGATGAACATCAACGATCCTCTAGGTGATATGCTGACCCGCATCCGTAATGCGCAGATGCGGCGTAAGACCAAGGTATCAACCCCAACCTCAAAGCTACGCGAGCGCGTGCTCGACGTGCTTGCCAATGAGGGCTATATCCGCGGTTACGCGCGCGTCGATTACGATGGCGGCAAGTCCGAGTTCGAAATCGAGTTGAAATATTTCGACGGCGAGCCGGTCATCAAAGACATCAAACGTGTGTCCACTCCGGGCCGTCGCGTGTATTCCTCGGTGAAGAATTTGCCGACCGTTGCGAACGGTCTCGGTGTGGCTATCCTTTCGACGCCCAAGGGCGTCATGTCGGATTCGCAGGCGCGCAATGAGAATGTCGGTGGCGAGATTCTCTGTAACGTGTTTTAGCGGAGCTTTTTGAAGCGAAGGTTTGAATCAATGTCGCGCATCGGCAAAAGACCAGTGTCCATTCCCGGCGGTGTCACCGCAGCGGTTGACGGCCAAGAGATCAAGGTGAAGGGCCCCAAGGGTGAACTCAGCCATGTTCTGGTCGACCATGTCATCGCCAAGACCGGCGAGGATGCAATTGAAATCACCATGCGCGAGGACTCTAAAGAGGCCCGCGCGATGTGGGGAATGTCGCGTACGCTCGTTGCGAATCTCGTCGCTGGCGTGACCGATGGTTTTTCGAAGACGCTGGAGATCAGCGGCGTCGGCTACCGTGCCGCGGTTCAGGGGCAGACGCTGCAGCTGCAGCTCGGTTTCAGCCATGACGTTAACTTCCCGATCCCGCAAGGCATAGAGGTCAAGTGCCCCAAGCCGACGGAGATCGTGGTGAGCGGCATCGACAAGCAGAAGGTCGGGCAGGTCGCAGCAGAGATTAGGCGCTACCGGCCGCCGGAGCCCTATAAGGGCAAAGGTGTGAAATACGCCGGTGAGTACATTTTCCGTAAAGAAGGCAAGAAGAAGTAGCGGGATTGAAGATGGGTACGTTGAACAACAGTTTTGCCCGCCGTTCGCGCCGGGTCCGGCATTCGCTGAAGAAGGCCGCCAATGGACGAGCGCGTCTGTCGGTGTTCCGCTCCTCGAAGCATATCTATGCCCAGGTGATCGACGACCGCGAAGGCAAGACGCTCGCATTTGCATCGAGCCTCGATAAGGATCTCAAGGGCACGCTGCCCAAGGGAAGCGATACTGCCGCGGCAGAGGCCGTCGGTAAACTCGTTGCCGAGCGGGCGGCGAAGGCTGGGGTCAAGGACGTGGTCTTTGATCGCGGCGCTTACATTTATCACGGGCGCATCAAGGCGCTCGCAGACGCGGCCCGCGAGGCGGGCCTAAACTTTTAGGGTATTCGGAAAGGAACGACCGTGGCACGAGCCCAATATGGCAGAGATCGCGACGACCGCGACAGCGAGTTCGTCGACAAGCTCGTTCACATCAACCGCGTTGCTAAGGTGGTGAAGGGTGGTCGGCGCTTTGGTTTCGCCGCGCTGGTCGTCGTTGGCGATCAAAAGGGCCGGGTCGGCTTCGGCCATGGCAAGGCGCGCGAGGTTCCTGAGGCTATTCGCAAGGCGACAGAAGCCGCCAAGCGTGGCCTCGTCAAGGTGCCGCTTCGTGAAGGCCGGACGCTTCATCACGACGTGCGCGGGCGCCATGGTGCGGGCAAGGTTATCCTTCGTGCAGCGCCTCCAGGTACGGGAATCATTGCCGGCGGTCCGATGCGTGCGGTGTTCGAGACGCTCGGCATTCAGGACGTGGTCGCAAAGTCGATGGGGAGTTCCAATCCCTACAACATGGTGCGCGCCACGTTCGATGCGCTGCGTCATGAGGACAGCCCGCGTGGTGTGGCCGCGCGGCGCGGGAAGAAGGTCAGTGAGATCGTATCGCGCCGCCGTGATCAGGCGGGCGATGGGGCCGAGGCGCAAGCCTAAAGGCCAAGAGACAAGGTTGAACAAAGATGGCCGATAACAAGAAAACAATCGTCGTGGAGCAGATCGGTAGTCCGATCCGCCGTCCCGGCGTGCAGCGCGCGACCCTTATCGGGCTCGGCCTGAACAAGATGCATAAGCGGCGGACGCTGGTCGATACGCCTCAGGTGCGTGGCATGGTGGCCAAGGTGAGCCATCTGGTGCGTATCGTTGAGGACGAGGCCGGAGCCTAAGGAACAAGATGATGCGACTGAACGAGATCAGGGACCTTCCCGGCGCCACGACGTCAAAAAAGCGTGTTGGGCGCGGTCCGGGGTCTGGGCTGGGCAAGACGTCCGGCCATGGCCAGAAGGGTCAGAAATCCCGCTCCGGCGTGGCCATCAAAGGCTTCGAAGGCGGGCAGATGCCGCTTCATCGGCGCTTGCCGAAGCGTGGCTTTAACAACATTTTCGCCAAGGACTTTAACGAGGTGAATGTGGGCCGCATTCAGGCTGCCGTCGACGCGGGCAAGCTCGACTTCAAGAAGCCGGTGACGGTTCAGGCACTGTTGGAGGCCGGCATTATTCGCCGCGTGCGCGATGGCGTCCGGCTGCTTGGCCACGGTGAGCTTAAGGCCAAGGTCGCTTTCGAGCTGACGGGTGCATCCAGCGGCGCGGTGAAGGCGGTCGAGGCGGCGGGCGGCTCCGTGACATTCACCCCGATGCCTAAGCGCGCAGCCAAGCCGGAAGGCGAGGGCAAGCCTAAAAAAGAACGTAAGGCAGCAGCAAAGTCTGCTCCGGAGAAGGCGGCGGCAAAGAAGTCGGCAGCTAAGAAAGACACGTCCGCGTAGGGACATTTTCGAGGCGGTCTGAGGCGGCTTTTCTGACCGTCTTGTCGTCTTGAAGAAAAGGGAAGCGCGCCAATGGCTTCTGCGGCAGAACAGCTTGTATCCAATCTGAACTTCGCGGCCTTTGCCAAGGCCGACGAACTCAAGAAGCGCATCTGGTTCACGCTGGGTGCGCTGATCGTCTACCGGCTCGGGACGTATATCCCGATCCCCGGTATCGATCCGCAAGCGCTTGCCGAAACGTTCCGCCAGCAGCAGTCCGGCATCTTGGGCATGTTCAACATGTTCTCTGGCGGAGCGGTTGGGCGGATGGCGATTTTCGCGCTCAATATCATGCCGTACATTTCGGCATCGATTATCATTCAGCTTCTGACCACGGTCTCTCCAACCCTTGAGCAACTCAAGAAGGAAGGCGAGCAGGGGCGGCGCCAGATCAACCAGTACACGCGCTACGGCACGGTCCTGTTGGCGACACTTCAGGGCTATGGCATTGCCGTCGGTCTGGAAGGCGCGGGAAACATCGTCACCGATCCAGGCTGGTTCTTCCGGATCACCACGGTCATTACGCTCGTAGGCGGGACCGTCTTCCTGATGTGGCTCGGTGAGCAGATCACGGCCCGCGGCGTCGGCAACGGCATTTCGCTCATCATTTTCGCCGGCATCATCGCCGAGCTGCCGTCGGCGCTTGTGGGCACGCTCGAACTTGGCCGCCAAGGCGCCTTGTCGGGTGCGCTGATCGTGGGCCTGTTCATTATGGCCATCGGGGTCATCGGCTTCATTGTCTTCATGGAGCGGGCGCAGCGCAGGCTCTTGGTTCAATATCCAAAGCGACAAGTCGGCAACAAGATGTTCCAGGGGGATGCCTCGCATCTGCCGCTGAAGCTGAACACAGCCGGCGTCATTCCGCCGATCTTTGCCTCATCGTTGCTGTTGCTGCCGATCACGGTTGCGAATTTTTCCGCGGGCCAAGGGCCCGAGTGGTTGACCTCGGTCACCGCTTTGTTGGGCCGGGGGCAGCCGCTCTACATCCTGATCTATGTCTCGCTGATCATCTTCTTTGCCTTCTTCTATACGGCGGTTGTCTTCAACCCGAAGGACACGGCGGACAATCTTAAGAAGTATGGCGGCTTCCTGCCTGGTATTCGCCCTGGCGAACGTACGGCCGAGTATATCGACTATGTGCTCACGCGGATTACCGCCGTTGGTGCTCTCTACCTTGCCGCGGTCTGCGTGCTTCCGGAGATTCTCATCTCCAATTGGGGCGTGCCCTTCTACTTCGGCGGCACCTCGCTCCTCATCGTTGTCAGCGTGACGATGGACACTGTGGCGCAGGTCCAGAGCCATCTTCTCGCTCATCAGTATGAGGGCTTGATCAAGCGCTCTAAGCTGAGAGGAGCTCGGCGGCGATGAAAGTGATTCTGCTTGGAGCTCCCGGAGCAGGAAAGGGAACACAGGCAAAGCGGTTGCAAGACTTGCGAGGCCTCGTACAGCTTTCCACCGGAGATATGTTGCGGGCAGCTGTCGCGGCGGGTGCGCCGTTGGGCCAGGAGGCCGGCGACATCATGGAGCGCGGCGAGCTGGTGCCCGACGCGCTTGTTATTGGTCTGATCGCAGAGTGTATGGACAAGGCGAAGGATGGGCCTGGCTTCATTCTCGACGGGTTCCCGCGAACGATTGGGCAGGCCGAGGCGCTCGATGACCTTTTGAAGTCGCGCGAGGATGCTGTTGACCGTGTCGTGGTGATCGACGTGGATGATGACGCGCTCGTAGGCCGCATCACCGGACGATTTACCTGTGCTGCGTGTGGTGAAGGCTATCACTCGCTCTTTAAGATGCCGAAAGTGGAGGGCGTTTGCGACCGTTGCGGCGGTACCGAGTTCAAGCGCCGGAAGGACGACACTGAAGAAGTTGTTCGCGAGAGACTGAAGGCTTATCACGCGCAAACAGAGCCGCTTGTCGGCTATTACCAGGCGCAAGGTAAGGTCAGATCCGTCGATGGTATGGCCGATATTGAGGCGGTTCAGAAGGAGATAGATCAAGCGCTGGACGGCGCCTGAGTTCGAACAGTGGTTTTCGGGGCACCCGGCCAGTTGACCTTGTCAACCGGAATCGGTACATAAACCCGTTACATTGCTTGATGGACTGATCGAACCCGGGAGCGCTGCTTGTCCGCGGTCGAATTTGTTGTGGTTCAACAGGCTAATTTGGTTTTAATTTCAGCACGTTAGCGCGTGCTGTGTGAGGAGGCGACGACGTGGCCCGAATTGCAGGCGTGAACATCCCGACCAACAAGCGGGTCGAGATCGCGCTGACCTATATTCATGGTATTGGCGATACCTTTGCCAAAAAGATTTGCACCAAGGTTTCGATCCCATCGGAGCGGCGGGTCAATGAGCTCACGGAATCCGAAGTGATCCAGATTCGTGAGACGATCGACCGAGATTATGTGGTTGAGGGTGATCTTCGGCGTGAAGTGTCCATGAATATCAAGCGCCTGATGGATTTGGGCTGCTATCGCGGATTGCGCCACCGCCGTGGTCTGCCGGTCCGTGGTCAGCGTACCCATACCAATGCGCGGACGCGTAAGGGTCCGGCGAAGGCGATCGCAGGCAAGAAGAAGTAGAGACGCATAACGCGCGGCCAGGCTCCCATTCGAGGATTTCGCCGCTGCTAATTGGAATTTGCGGGAATAAAGCATGGCCAAGGAAAAAACACGGGTCCGTCGCCGGGAACGGAAGAACATCACTTCCGGCGTCGCCCATGTGCAAGCAAGCTTCAACAACACCATGATCACGATCACGGACGCGCAAGGAAACGCAATTTCCTGGTCGTCTGCTGGGACCATGGGGTTCAAGGGGTCGCGTAAATCGACCCCGTATGCGGCCCAGGTGGCTGCTGAAGATGCCGGCAAGAAGGCTGCCGAGCATGGCATGAAGAACCTCGAGATCCAGGTTCGCGGTCCAGGATCGGGCCGTGAGTCCGCATTGCGTGCGCTTCAGGCCTCGGGGTTCAACATCATCTCCATCCGTGATGTGACGCCGATCCCGCACAATGGCTGCCGGCCGCGCAAGCGCCGCCGCGTCTAGAACGAAAAGGCGAGCGACCGCAACATGCTGGACGACGATATTCGGATTCCGGAGCCTTCGGCTCCGTTCAATGATCAAGAAAGGGCGACACCGGTGCTGCAAAAGAACTGGCAAGATCTCATTAAGCCCACCAAGCTCGACGTCGCGCCCGGTCGTGATCCGGCGCGTTTCGCGACCGTTGTCGCCGAGCCGTTGGAGCGCGGTTTCGGTCTGACGCTTGGCAACGCCTTGCGCCGTGTGCTG
The DNA here is from genome assembly GCA_942491645.1 of uncultured Alphaproteobacteria bacterium. GTDB lineage: Bacteria > Pseudomonadota > Alphaproteobacteria > Rhizobiales > Methyloligellaceae > Methyloceanibacter. The sequence continues at coordinate 34,097 of CALOBK010000002.1, forward strand.
TTGTCGTCCCTTCAGGGTGCGGCCATTACCTCGGTGCATATTGACGGTGTTCTGCACGAGTTCTCGTCCATTCCGGGCGTGCGTGAGGACGTCACCAATATCGTTCTGAACATCAAGGAAATCGCTGTTAGCCAGCACTCCGAAGGCATCAAGCGTATGGTGCTTCAGAAGGAGGGGCCTGGTGTGGCCACCGCCGGCGACATTCAGGGCGGCTCCGAGGTCGAGATCCTAAATCCCGACCACGTGATCTGCACGCTCGATGAGGGCGCCGCGATTCACATGGAATTCACGTCCTCTTCCGGCAAAGGTTATGTGCCCGCCGAACGCAATCGTCCTGACGATGCGCCTATTGGCTTCATTCCGGTCGACTCGCTGTTCAGCCCGGTCCGTAAGGTTTCCTACCGGGTCGAGAATACCCGCGAGGGACAGATCCTCGATTTCGACAAGCTGACGATGAATATCGAGACCGACGGTTCGGTACGCCCTGAGGATACGATCGCGCTTGCGGCGCGTATCGTCCAGGATCAGCTCTCGGTCTTCGTGAATTTCGAGGAGCCGAAGAAAGAGCAGACATTCCAGCAGCAGCCGGAGTTGGTCTTCAACGCCGCGCTTCTCAAGAAGGTCGACGAGCTCGAGTTGTCTGTCCGTTCGGCGAACTGCCTGAAGAACGACAACATCGTTTATATCGGCGACCTCATCCAGAAGACGGAAGCGGAAATGTTGCGGACCCCGAATTTCGGCCGCAAGTCGCTGAACGAGATCAAAGAGGTTCTTGCCTCCATGGGCCTCCATCTCGGCATGGAAGTGCCGGACTGGCCGCCAGAGAATATCGAAGAGCTCGCGAAGCGCTTCGAGGATCACTACTAGCCGTTGGGTTGCTTGATAGCTGACCCAACGCGCTTCGAAAGAGGATTAGTCAATGCGACACCGCAAGGCAGGCCGGAAGCTGAACCGGACTTCAACGCACCGTAGTGCGTTGTTCGCAAACATGGCCAACGCACTGATCAAGCATGAGCAGATCGTCACGACGCTGCCGAAGGCGAAAGAGCTGCGCCGCGTTGTTGACCGGCTCATCACGCTGGCTAAGCGGGGCGACCTTCATGCCCGCCGTCAGGCCTTTGCGCGTGTCCGCGACGAAGACATGGTGTCGAAGCTATTCGAGACGCTGGGACCACGCTATGCGGAGCGTCCCGGTGGCTATACCCGTGTCCTGAAAGCGGGCTTCCGCTACGGCGATTCTGCGCCGATGGCCGTGATCGAGTTGGTCGATCGGGACGAGGATGCCAAGGGTTTGGATTCGGGTCCGGCATACGATCACGATGAAGCTGGCGAGCCAGTCGCCGCGTAGGTCGCAGCGGGACGATTTGCAGCTTGCAAGAGACAAAAGGCGCACCCGCGAAAGCGGCGCGCCTTTTTCAGTTTCTGCGTCTCGATGTGCGAGGGCCGAATAGGTGGACCTTGCCTCTAGAGACAGGAGTGTCGACCTGAGCCTTAGCTAGCCTCGTCAGCCTCTTTGGCCTTCTTTCGAATGCCGGTCACGCCATCTTTGAAGATGCCGGTGATGATCTCAACGGCTTTCGCCTCTTCGACACCGTCTGCGGCGTCGAATTCGGCTTCCCATTCAATCTCGACTGCATTTTCCTCGTCATCCTCGTTGATCTCGAGGGTGGCGGAGTAGTTCTTCACTGGCAGGGGGCTTTCGATGATCTCATAGCTGTACCCGGTGTCTTTCTTGCCGGTCAGCTTCTCCTTGATCTTGCCGCCGTCTCCCAGCGTTAGGATGCGATATGTAGCGCCCTCTTCCTCGATCTCCTCGCACTCGGCGACGGCCGGATGCCAGTCTTTGATGGCGCAGAAATCGCCAACAAGGGCCCAGACGTCAGCAGGCTTGCCGGGGGCTTCGCCGCGCTTCTTGACCTCGACGGCGAGCCCCGCCGAAGTCAGGGCGGCAGTGGCCAGCGCGGCAGCCAGGGTCATTTTCAAAACATGCATTCGTCTCTCTCCACTACTATTTGGTTCGCGTGCGGCGAGTCTTTCGCCGGTACGCCATCTTAGTTGAAACGGCCATGGCCGTAACGGGGTTCTCGCGTCGCGCCTATGCCCTGCAGTTTTGTTCGAAGAGCTTTTCTCTCGGTATATCCGCCGCAAGAAGGCCCGTTTTATTTGGAAGACGATGAGGCATTATTCCACTATCCAGGTGGAGATTTTCGCCGTCCTGACAATATCTTTAGCAGAGCGAGAGATGACACTTTTGGAAGTTTTTCTCCGGAAAGGTGGCAGTCTGTGCCTGGTCGTTGCCACAATTCTTCTGGCGGCCACCGGTCTAGCCTCCGCCCAGGAAGAAGTGGTGACCAAGGTCGTGCCGAAGAGCAAGGCTGCGATCAAGCAGTCCTTCGCGCCCGTGGTGAAGCAGGCCGCGCCGACTGTCGTGAACGTCTATGTCCGTCACCGGGTCGAACAGGCGGTATCCCCCTTCTTCAACGATCCATTTTTCCGGCGCTTTTTCGGTGAGCAACGGGGCGTTCCGCGTGAGCGCATCCAGAACTCCCTCGGCTCCGGGGTTCTCGTTGGCAGCGACGGCGTGGTGGTCACCAATTATCACGTGATCCGCAGTGGCGGTGAATCCGAGATCACTGTTGCGCTGAACGATGGGCGGGAGTTTCCGGCCACGCTCATTCTCAAGGACGAGCAGACGGATTTGGCCGTGTTGCGGCTGAAGGGCGATGGCGCCGAGTTCCCCTCCATCCAATTCGCAGATTCCGACAGTCTCGAGGTCGGAGATCTGGTGCTCGCGATTGGCGATCCGTTTGGGGTCGGGCAGACGGTCACCAGCGGGATCGTATCGGCGCTGGCGCGAACGAAAGTCGGCATCTCGGACTATCAGTTCTTCATCCAGACCGATGCAGCCATCAATCCTGGCAACTCGGGCGGGGCGCTCGTGGATATGGACGGGCAGCTCGTTGGCATTAACACCGCGATCTTTTCCAAGAGCGGCGGCTCGCACGGGATCGGATTCGCGATTCCTTCCAACATGGTGCGCATTGTCGTTCAGTCGGCGCTCAAAGGCGGCAAGGTCCAGCGGCCCTGGCTCGGCGCATCACTTCAGACGCTCACTTCGGATCTTGCGGAATCCCTTGGTCTTGCCCGTCCGGCAGGGGCCATGGTGACTCGTGTCCATGCAAAAGGGCCTGCCAAGACCGCAGGGCTGAAAGTGGGGGATGTCATTGTCAGTGTTGACGGCACGGACGTCCAAAATCCGGAGGCCTTGGAGTACCGCTTTGTCACCAAGGGCGTCGGCGGCAATGTGGAGCTTGGTCTTTATCGCGACGGCAAAAGGTTCCGGACGACAATTGCGACAGTCATTCCCATTGAAGAGCCTCCGCGCGATACGCGCGACTTGACGGGGCCTCATCCCTTTGCGGGCAGTCGCGTGGCCAATCTTTCGCCCGCCGTCAGTGCCGAATTGGGCTTGGACGATGACAGCGACACGGGCGTTGTCGTGCTCAATGTCGAGCGCCGATCGAATGCTGGCCAGCTGGGTTTGCGCAAAGGCGATATCATTGTCGGTGTGAACGATCAGGACATTGCGAGCGTGAATCAGCTCGCCGTGTTGTTGCAGACACAGTCCGGCCGCTGGCAACTGGCGATCGAACGGCGCGGGAAAGTGTTTAAACTCGCATTGCGAGGCTGAGACATGGACAAGGGGGCTTCCAATCTGTTCGTGGCTGCGGGGCTTGATGACACCGCCCCTCGGCCGCTTGCGGACCGTCTCCGGCCCAAGACCCTCGGCGATGTGATTGGCCAGGACCATCTCCTCGGTGAAGGGCTCTTGGGCCGCATGGTGCGTGCCGGGCGTCTCACGTCGGTGATCTTTTGGGGGCCGCCTGGTACGGGTAAGACTACGGTTGCACGGCTTCTTGCCGAGGTGACCGACCTTCAATTCGAGCAACTCTCGGCAATCCAGTCGGGTGTTGCGGATTTGCGCAAAGTGTTCGATGCGGCGAAAGCCAAGCGCGAGGCCGGGCGCGGCACGTTATTGTTCATCGATGAGATCCACCGCTTCAACCGCTCGCAACAGGACGCGTTTCTTCCCCATATGGAGGACGGCACGATCGTTCTCGTTGGGGCGACTACGGAGAACCCGTCCTTCGAGCTGAACTCGGCGCTGTTGTCCCGAGCGAGCGTGCTGACATTCAGGCGCCTCGACGATGATGCGCTTGAGGCTCTGATCGTGCGCGCCGAAGCCCATGAAGGCCGTAAGCTGCCGCTGGACGAGGATGCGCGCAAAACTCTCGCCTCGATGGCAGATGGCGATGGGCGTGGGCTCATCAATCTAGTCGAGGACGTGTTTCTTGCAGTGCCTGCAGATGCCACGACGCTCATCGACCGCGCTGGGCTTGGGGAGCTCGTTCAGCGGCGCGCGCCGATCTACGACAAAGGTCAAGACGGCCACTACAACCTCATCAGCGCGCTGCATAAATCGGTGCGCGGGTCCGACCCCGACGCGGCGCTCTATTGGCTTGCACGCATGTTTGCTGGCGGCGAGAACCCGCTCTATATCGCCCGCCGTCTCGTTCGTATGGCAGTCGAGGATATCGGACTCGCGGATCCGGCAGCGCTCATCCAAGCGAATGCTGCCAAGGATGCCTACGACTTCCTGGGCTCTCCGGAGGGCGAACTGGCGTTGGCCCAAGCGACTGTCTATCTCGCAACAGCCCCGAAATCGAATGCGGCCTATATGGCCTTCAAAGCCTCGGCCCGCGTTGCAAAGGAAAGCGGGTCTCTGCTTCCGCCTAAGCACATCCTAAATGCGTCGACCGCGCTGATGGAGCGCCAGGGCTATGGCCGCGATTACGCCTACGATCACAACGAGGCAGAAGGGTTCTCGGGCCAGAACTATTTCCCGGATAGTATGGAGCGGCAGCATTTCTATGCGCCTACAGACCGTGGTTTTGAGAACGACATCAAGAAGCGGCTTGATCGCTGGGCCCAAATTAGGGCCAAAAAGGGCGAAGGGGCGTGAGGTGACAACGGTATTGTGGGTGGCGGCAGGTGGGGCGCTTGGTGCATCGGCGCGCTATCTGCTCGGGCTTTCTATGGGGCGCCTCTTAGGCTTCAACTTTCCCTGGGGCACGCTCACAGCCAATGTTCTCGGCTGCTTCCTGATGGGCGTCTTGATTGAGATGATGGCGCTGCGCTGGACCATTCACAACGATCTGCGAGCATTCTTAGCGCTCGGTGTGCTGGGTGGCTTCACCACGTTCTCTTCCTTCTCGGCTGAATTCGCCAATCTTCTGGCGCGCGACGACTATCTGAGCGCCAGCTTCTATCTCATTGCATCTGTTGGCGTATCCATAGCCGCGCTCTTTGCGGGGCTGGCGCTTGCGCGTGCGATCTAGCCATGAGGACCCTCTCTAGCCATAGGGACCGGCTCTAGCCATGGGCACTGTTGAAACGCGCAATGTCTCGGACGACGAGGACGGCATGCGCCTCGACCGTTGGTTCAAGACCCATTATGCCGGGCTCCCCCACAGCCGTCTTGAGAAGCTCCTGCGCACGGGCCAGGTCAGGGTGGATGGGGGACGGGTCAAGGCCAACACAAGGCTTGAGGCGGGGCAGAGCATTCGCGTGCCGCCCTTGCCCGACGCGCCGCCCCCAGCAGGGGCGAAAAAGACGCTCTCCAAGGCGGATCGCGGTTTCCTCAAATCCATCACGCTCTATGAGGACGACGACCTATTGGTCCTCAACAAGCCGTCAGGGCTCGCTGTGCAAGGCGGCACCAAAACAGCCCAGCATATCGACCGGCTCTTGGAAGGCATGGGCGATGGGCCCGGGTCGCGGCCGCGGCTCGTGCATCGGCTAGACCGCGATACGTCGGGGGTTCTGGTCGTCGCCAAGCGGCGCATCGTGGCGGCGAAGCTTGGCCGCGCCTTTCAGGCGCGCTCGGTTCGCAAGATTTACTGGACGCTTGTCCATGGTGTCCCGAGGCCGCCGCAAGGCAAGATCGATGCGGCGTTGGTCAAGGCGCCAGCTGCGGGTGGGGAGCGTGTGCGCAAAGCACGCCCCGGCGAACAGGAAAAAGCACAATCCGCCGTGACCCATTACGCTGTGATCGATAGCGCAGCCCAGCAAGTCGCGTTGATGTCGCTGAAGCCCGTGACGGGACGGCAGCACCAGCTCCGGGCACATATGGCGATCCTCGGCCACCCGGTTCTTGGCGATGAGAAATATCCAAGCGGTGAAGATCTGCCTGATGGCATTGAGCGGCGGCTGCATTTGCATGCGCGGCGGATCAGCTTTCCCCATCCAAGCGGCGAGGGCGTCGTGGACGTGACCGCCCCCATACCGCCTCATATGGAGATTGCATTTGCCGCGTTCGGTTTTTCGCCGAAGGGTGGCGAGGAAGAGGACGAGCCCAATATCTGTGGCTAAGTGGCCGGCCATCTGTGGATTAGTGCCGGCTCCGGCCCGCAGCAGGGAATATATGCTTGATGTTGATCCGGCCAAGACCAGGAGGGCAGGTGAGCGAGCAGGTTAAGAAGAAACTGGGCAGCGGCGAAAAACCCAAGCTGCCCAGCCGTTTTTACAAAGATGTGAGCGTTGTGGATGAGGGCGGCCAATTCGCCATTCTGCTGGATGGGCGTCCCGTGCGTACGCGCGGCAAGGCACGCCTTGCGGTGCCCAGCACTGCGCTTGCGGAGGCCATCGCGGATGAGTGGCGCGCCCAAGGCGAGGAGATCGATCCGCGCACCATGCCGATCACCAAGCTCGCCAATACCGCGATCGAGGGGGTCACCGGAAATGAGGCCGCCGTCATCGACGACATTCTCGCCCATGCAGGCGCCGATCTGCTGTGCTATCGGGCGAGCGGACCTGAGGGCCTTGTCGCCCGTCAGGGCGAGCATTGGGACCCGGTGATCGCCTGGGCCAAGGATGGCCTTGGCGCACCGCTCAATCTTGCCAGCGGCGTCGTCCATGTGGACCAGCCGGAGACTTCGCTCGCCGCCTTGCGCCGCAAGATCGAAGAGTGCAACGCCTATCAGCTCGCCGGGCTCCATGTGATGACGACTCTCACGGGCTCTGCCCTCCTGCCGCTCGCGCTCGCGCACGGCGCCCTGTCGCCGGAGGCTGCCTGGGACGCCGCCCATGTGGACGAGGACTGGCAGGCCGGTCAATGGGGCGAGGATGCGGAGGCGCAGGCCCGCCGCGAGAATCGTAAGCGCGACTTTGACGCTGCGGTGCGCGTGATCGGCCTTTGCTGATGCGAAGGCATTTTGCCGATTTCTTTGAATCGGTTGGCTCGGGTTCTCTGTGATGCGGGTTGAGCGCGAAAGCGTGCGACCGACGCTTGCGACCGCAGCCATTTGCCTCTTTCGCGGCGCATGCTATTGACCATGGCAAACGTGCCATGCTGATCGAAATCCTCAAGGGGAGCCCTACATGAAAGAAGTCCTCGAGGAGCTTGAAGACCGCCGTGCCAAGGCCCGCATGGGTGGTGGCCAGAGGCGCATCGACGCGCAGCACAAGCGCGGCAAGCTCACGGCCAGAGAGCGTTTGCAGCTGCTTCTGGACGATAATTCCTTCGAGGAGTTCGACATGTATGTTGAGCACCGCTGCATCGATTTCGGCATGCAAGAGTCCAAGGTGCCGGGCGATGGTGTGGTCACGGGCTGGGGCACGATCAATGGCCGCGTCGTCTATGTCTTCGCCAAGGACTTCACAGTCATGGGTGGCTCCCTGTCGGAAGCCCATGCCAACAAGATGATCAAGATTCAGGACATGGCGCTGCGCAGCCGCGCGCCGGTCATTGGCTTGTTCGATGCGGGCGGCGCTCGCATCCAGGAGGGCGTTGCCGCGCTCGGCGGCTATGGCGAAGTGTTCTTGCGGAACGTGCTCGCCTCAGGCGTGATCCCACAGATCAGTGTCATCATGGGCCCGTGCGCGGGCGGCGATGTGTATTCCCCGGCCATGACCGACTTTATCTTCATGGTAAGAGGCACGTCCTACATGTTCGTCACGGGTCCCGACGTCGTGAAGACGGTGACCAAGGAAGAGGTGACGGCCGAGGAGCTAGGCGGTGCCTCCGTCCACACCACCAAGTCGTCCATCGCCGATGGCGCCTACGACAACGACATCGAGGCGCTTTTGCAGATGCGCCGGCTCATGGATTTTCTGCCTTCGTCCAATCTGTCGGGCGTGCCGGAACTGCCGACCCGCGATCCTTGGGACCGGGAGGAGCCTTCGCTCGATACGCTGATCCCGGACAATCCCAACAAGCCCTATGACATCAAAGAGCTGATCCATAAAGTCACGGACGAGGGCGATTTCTTTGAAGTCCAGGAGACCTTCGCCCGCAACATCGTCATCGGCTTCGCTCGTTTGGAGGGGCGTACGGTGGGCATCGTTGCCAACCAGCCCATGGTGCTGGCGGGCGTGCTCGATTGCGATGCCTCGCGGAAAGCCTCGCGCTTTGTGCGCTTCTGCGACTGTTTCAATATTCCGATCGTGACCTTCGTTGATGTTCCGGGCTTCCTGCCGGGCACCGACCAGGAATATGGCGGACTGATCAAGCACGGCGCCAAGCTGCTCTTCGCCTTCACCGAGGCGACGGTGCCGAAAGTCACTGTTATCACGCGCAAAGCCTATGGCGGCGCCTATGACGTGATGAGCTCAAAGCATATCAGGGGCGATGTGAACTATGCCTGGCCCACGGCTGAAATCGCCGTGATGGGCGCCAAGGGCGCGGTGGAGATTCTCTACCGCTCCGAACTCGGCGATCCCGAGGCGATCAAGAAGCGCATCGACGAATATCAGGCGCGCTTTGCCAATCCGTTCGTTGCAGCCGAACGCGGCTATATCGACGAGGTGATCTTGCCGCGCGGGACCCGCGCTCGCATCTGCCGGGCGCTGCAAATGCTGCGAAACAAGCATGTCGAGAACCCCTGGAAAAAGCACGACAACATTCCGCTTTAAGGGATTGCGCTTTAGGCGCATTCGCCGCGCTTGAGGCCGCTCTAGACCTCACTGGGGTCGAAGCGGCAGCGCAGCGGATATGAGGTGCCGGGCAGGGTGCCCTGACATTCGGGCATGTGCCAGCCAATGATCCTTCCGTCAGCATCAACGATCTTGGTGGGGCAGCCGACTTTGACGATCGTCCAGTTATGGTGGGAGGCTTCCCAAACCGGGGCGTAGGTCATGGCGACTTCCGCACAGGTGTCATAGTCTGCAAGGTTTGGCGTCATCTGACGAAGCCAGAGATGGCTCATGGCTGCAGCGTCGGTCACGGTCTCGATCACCCTCATGCATTCCACAGGCATGTGCCAATCGGGCCCGGCGTCTTGCGGCGCGTAGGCATCTTTGCTGTCCATTTTCGAATCCACACGGCAAGCGATGATCGCGAGCGTTGAGGGCGGGCTCACAGGATCGCGTTTCTCCGCCTTCTCCTTGCGGGTCCAACCGGACTCATGGTCGTCTTGTGTTTCGATCTCGAGCGGACGCGCTGTGACAATGGCCTGAACGCTCTGGCCCGCCGCCGCCCGCCCTCGCTCGTCCGCATAGCTGTTGGCGATCGAAATCATTGATGCGAAAAGCACCGCAATTATGAGAAGTCCATGCATAGCCGTTCCTTTCGCTCAGATCGCGGACGTGCTGTCAGCTCAACCGGGCTGCAAATTGCGTAAGCCGGTCATGATTTTCTCGAACCCCTCCGTCAGGGCCGGCGCAAGTCTCCGGCCGGCTTCCGTGAGTTGAAGCTGCGTGCCTTGGCGCTCTAGCAATTTGCATCCAAGAACCTTCTCCAAAACGCGCAACCGATGGCTCACAGCCGAAGGGGTGACGTTCAGTTCTTCAGCAGCCCGCTTCAGCGACATGTGTCGCGCTGCCGCCTCGAAGGTCCGCAGACCGTTCAGCGGTATGGCTGAGATGGACTTTTTGGGGATCCATTCGTTCATGAGTTTCAAAATTCCTGACGCCTGTTTTCTGAAGTCATAGGATGACAGTGCTTCCGACATGGCCACACACAGTTTCGTGATATGCAAAACAGTTTGCATACAGGTAAAAACTCCAAAGGGATATTTGAGCCTTAGTCGAAGTGGAAGTGGGTTGATGTCCGTGGAACTCGAAACGCTTGGAATCGAGACCTATGAGATCGGCGCCAAGATTCGCCGGTTGCGCAAGAAAAAGGACCTCAGCCTGATGAAGCTCGGCGAGCACACAGGCACGTCCGCCGGGCTGCTCTCGAAGATCGAAACGGGCCGTTTGATCCCAACGCTCCCAACGCTCATGCGGATCGCGACGGTCTTCGGAGTGGGACTCGATCACTTCTTCGAAAACGAGTCCGAACAGCCGAAGGCGGCCGTTGTCAGAGCGAAGGATCGCGTGCGGCTTCCCAATCGCACCGACGGACACGCCCCCACCTATTGGTTCGAGTGCCTAGATTTTCCCGTGACCAACCGGCGGATGGATGCCTATCTCGCAACGTTTAAACCCGGGGCCAGAGCAACCGAGCCGCACAAACATGCCGGCGCTGAAGTCATCTACGTCATTGCTGGGTCGCTGCTCGTCACGTTCGAGAACGAAACGATCCTTCTCGATAAAGGGGACTCGACCTATTTCGACGCGACGTTTCCCCACAGCTATCGTCAGCAAGGCGAAGCTGCGTGCTGCGCCGTTGTGGTCGTAACCAACGGCTGAACGGCCCAGGGCAAAAACCAAGGCCTGTTTCTAGCACTGTGCGGGGCGCCCTATCGAAGATATTTGAACCCTCTCGGGAAGCGGCGACAACATTTCGCGCTGAGTGTTGCTGCAGTGCAATTGCTGCGGCGCAAGGCTTCGTTTACCAATGCAGGCTTCACTGCTCACACGATGAGGGGGCTATCGAGATGCGTCTTGGCGCTTGGGGACTAGTGCTGGCTGGTTTGGTTTTAGCTGCGGTGCCGGCAAATGCGGCGATCAGCCTGTCGGTCGCGCTCAAGAATTATTACGCGGAATACGAAATCGTGCAGCAATGCGCGCGGCGGTCGCAACTCACGGGCGAGGACGTGGAGACGGCGGGTGCGGCAATGTCGAAAATCGAGAAACATTATTTCGGCCGCGACGAAAAGCTCAACAAGAAGCGCCTGCAAAAACAGGCTGCTGACGATAAGAATGACAGCTTCAAGATTCTCGCACGTGGCGGCGCTACGGGCCTGCGGCCTTATTGCCAGATGTCGCTCAATGAGCTCTTGCGCAAGGCACAGGAAGTCGCTCCAGTCGATGGCGCGCAATAGGTCGCGCAGCGTGCCCGCAGAGTCGCCGCCGGAGACTACTGGGTCGTTGCGGCGCCTCCGGCGAACGCCGTCTGCTTCAGATAAAGGATCGAGGTTCTGCGCCGCCCGGCTTGGGAGTAGGCGAAGGATACGATGGCTCCGCCGAGTTGCTTTGCGTTGGCCTCCGACAGATTGGCGGCTTGGAGGTAAAAGCGCGCGCCCGGCGGAACAACTCTGCCCGCACTGCCCGGGTCCAGCGCGGTGTCATCTTGGCCCTCGATGCGCACGCTTAGGGCCAAGCCGTTGATACCGACGGCCGTATCGTGGGAGTCCGGTTTCAGCGTTGCCTGAATATCCTCAAGAGGCATGCTTGAGACATTGGCGCCGGTCAGCAGAATCATTTCTTCGTCTTTGGGCGGCGGCGCATCGGGAAACCATTTCACGGGTGCATCCGATTTCGCTGGAATAGGGGCAGTCACCGGCGCAGTCGGGGGCACAGGTGGTGCGACTGCGATCTTGAGGCCAGGCGCGGCGGTGGCGCGCTTGGGCGACAAGACCATGACGTCGGGTTGCATCGTTCGGGCTCCCTGTGGCCCAGATGGGTTCGCCTCCCTTTCATTCTCGGGCCTCACGACCATGTCGATCTCGGGCCAATCCGAAGTCTCTTCGCCGAACCAGGTCCGCGGGTCGAGCCAAGCGGTGTTGAACGACCCAACGTTGATGTCTAGCCAATCGCCAGTGAGCCATTCTGCAGTCGATTGCTCCGTATTCGCCGGTTTGTCGAAGGGGGCTGCGTCGGCCGTTGCGGCTTGTGGCGCGGCGGCGCTTTTTCGTGCGAGGGCCAGGGAGTCCGAGACATGATTCGCCGCCATGCCAAGGTCGCGAACGGTTTGGCTCGACGATGGTGGGAGGCGCTCGGCGAGACCATCAAGATAAGGACCCGCGCTGCGCGCGGTGATCACGAAGACGCCACCTGCCATAAGGATTGCGGACAGTCCTGTTGAGACAAGCGCGACTGTGACGCGGCGCCCCCCGTAGGACGCGGCAAACATCAGCAGAAGAAGGATCGCTGCGAGGAGCAGATACACCGTGTGCCTCAAAAAGCGTGCGCGCCAATATCAGACGGTTGATGCGCGGTATGATGACGCGCAACCATGGCATGAGTTCGGCGCTTGTTTACCATAAAGCCTTGAAAATCCTTCTCCCATTGGGAGCGGAAACGGCGTGATCTCGGGGATCGCCAGCTTCAGATGCTGCCGAGTTCGGCAATAAGAGCCAACGCAGTCCTTGATGGAGCGGCGGAAAGCCCTTATGTATCGATAAGTCTTGAGATGCTGTGCGTTTCTGGGGGTGCCGACCAAATGGGAGTTATGGCCATGTCCGGGAGACTTCTCCCTTCGATAATCTTTGGCGCCACGCTTATTGCGTTCGCGTCTTCCGCCTCTGCTTATTCGTCCGTCGTCAAGGGTTCGTGCAAGGGCGACTACAAGCGATATTGTGCGGCATACGCCGTCAACGATCCAGGCCTGCGCCGCTGTATGGACAAAGCCGGGCGCGCTCTTTCGAGGAGTTGCGTGAAGGCTTTGGTCAATTCAGGCGAGGTGAGCAAGGCCCGTGCAACAAATCGCTGGGGTCACAAGTTCTAACGCAGCCGCAAAGTCCAGCGACGAAAAATCAAATGCCCGCCCTCTCATCCAGGGCGGGCATTTTCTTATGGGCAGTTTTGCAATGATGGGGGTGACGACTATTTGTCGTCGTCGTCATCGTCATCATCGGCCTTTTTCATGGCGGGCGCTGCTGCCGCGTCGTCATCGCCATCACCATCACCTGCAACGATGATCGTACCGACCATACCGCGTTCCATGAGACCCTTGGGGCCAAACTTGTATGTTCCAGGGCGGACCGTGACGAAGAAGAGCTCCAGCTCGCCGCCGTTCTCAAATTCGAGCTCGTCGAAGGTGACTACCTTGAGCTCAACTTCAGGGTCACCGGCTTCGATCTTGCGGATCCAAATATTGCGGGCGAATTCCGGCATGACGAGCGCGTACTCGGTCAGATCCGAGGCTTTGATCTTCCAGCGATACCCTTGGCCGACTTTCAGCCGATATTCGGTGGGAGACATCTTGGAACTGTCGTTGTCCACTCCGAGTTGTAGCGGCTCCATCCGCTTAACACCGTGGACTGCGGGGTCCAGGATCATTTCTGCCTGCGCGTGGGCCGTGGAGGTTGCGCCCGTAAGCGCGACACACATGGCCAGGGCGGTGAGGATAATAACTCTTGGCATTTGCGTTTCTTCCCTATCTTGAAACTCATGAGACCCAGTCGCGGGCACCGGATGGTAGGCGTTCTTACCCCTCAAGCATAAGAGAGGATTGGCAGAGTGAGTTGCCAATTGTACATTTTTCCTTACCAGGATTGGCATGGAGGGGCGCCTTTTTGGCTCGGAGACGCGCCTCTTTTGGCGGTGGCGGCCTGCCATTGGCAAGACACAAACCGGCGTCATGAGACGTTAAAGAAGAGGCGCTGTGTTTATGATGGCCATGGAAGACGGGCGGACTGGACACCGCGTTGGGGGATAAGGCCGTGATCGATCTCTACAAGATTTTGGGCGTCAAGCGGACCGCGCCCCGCAAGGACATCCGTAAGGCCTACCGGAAGAAGGCCAAGACCGCGCACCCGGACGGCGGCGGCTCTGTGGAGGCCTTCAATGCGCTTGTCGTGGCCTATTCCGTACTTTCGGACCAAGACCGCCGGACCCTGTATGACGAGACTGGCGAAGTTGAAACGCCTCAACCCAACAATATTGACGGCGGCGCGATCGAGATTATCGCGGAAAAGCTGGGCCTTGTGATCCATGCTGAGCACGATCTAGCCGCCATGGATGTTGGGGCGTTGATTGAGCAGGCCCTCCAAGACGATATCGCTTCGCGAAAGGCGAGCGTGGCCCACCAGCAAAGGGCCGGTGAGAGGCTCGCCAAGCTGCGCACGCGGGCCAAGCGGAAGGCCGAGGGCGACGGGAATCTCATGGCGAGGGTTCTCGATTGGCATGAGGTTGCCATTCAAAGCCACATCAAGAAGCACGAGGGCGCGATCCGCCACCTCGAGAGGGCGCTGGATATTCTCAAAGACTATTCGTTCACGGACGAGATGGCCATGGCACAGACAGAGGAGGTCGTCGAAGCGCTGAACGACATCCTGGTCTCGCTCGACGAGTTGGCGGCGATCTTGAACACGAGCCCGTCCCAAGCTGAAGCTGTGTCCAAAGAAGCCGAGCCGACCGCGTTTGGCTGACGCAGGAAGGGCTGGCTGAAAAGCGCTGACTGGCGTAAATTTCCCTGGGTCTTTAGATGGGTAGGGGAATTTGCGCACAATCCTTCTCAGCATGGTTTTGTCGGGGCTTGCGTTTGCTGTGAGCCTCGTGCGGGCTGCACGTTTTGTGCTGACCGCCAGTCTTGTGCTGGCTGGAGGTCTTGCAGCACCGGGTATTGTCCATGCGGAGCCTGCTGCGGGTGCTTCGGTTGCTGACCCGGACGATCTCTTGCCATGGGAAAGAGATGCTCTGGAACGAGATGGGCTCGCACCCGCTTCTTCCGCCCCTGATGCCGCCCCTGATGCCGCCCTGGTGGCGTCGTCACCCTCGCTGCAGCCGGTTCCCGCTATTGCCGGCGAGACGGCGGCGGAGGACAGGCAGGAGGCGACAGAGGAGCCTGCAGGGCCGCCACATCCCGCGGTCACGATCATTCGCGGGACGCTCGTCGACAAAGACCTCGCCAAGAAGGACTTTGCGAAGAACGCCCCGGAAGCCGATATCGCCGCGCTTCAAATGTTCTATGAGGCGAGCAGCGCCCCGCCGCTTTGGGTTGGCGAGTCGGGACTGTCCGCCAAGGGGCAAGCGGTGCTGGCCGAGATTGGACGTGCGAACGATTGGGGTCTCGAGGCGAAGGACTTCACACTGCCGGATGCGGACTCTTTGCCCGACGAGGAAACCGCTCGGGCGCTCGCCGAGATCAAAATCGATCTTGCGGTTCTGAAATATGCACGTTTCGCCAAAGGCGGACGCCAAACGCCCTCAAAGATCAGCGACCACTTCGATCAAACGCCCGCGCTGCTGGAGCCTGCCGCCGTGATGGCGGAAGTCCGAGCCGCGCCAGCGGCGGATGCATATCTGCGATCGCTTCATCCAAGCCATGAGCAGTTTGCACGGCTGCGAGACGCGTTGGTGGCGGCCCGCGCAGCGGAAAAGCCAAATGAGACAGATATCAAGCGCTTGGTTCTCAATATGGAGCGGTGGCGCTGGATGCCAGAGGACCTTGGCGCATTTCATGTGTGGCTGAATACGCCCGAATTTATGCTCTATGTGGTGAAAGATGGGAAGACGGTCTACACAGACAAGACTCTTGTCGGCACAGTCAAATATCCAACGCCGGTGTTTTCGGCAGCCTTTGAGTCGATCGTCTTCAATCCGGATTGGATCGCCCCTCCATCAGTCCTCCGGGACAAGTTGTGGCCCGCCCTAAAGCGGAAAGACTTCAACGTCATAAAATCCAATCAGCTTCGGGTCAGCTATAAGGGCAGACACATAGACCCGACGAAGATTGATTGGCGCCGGACCAACATTCACAGATTTGTCTTCACGCAGAAATCGGGCCCTAAGAATGTGCTCGGCAAGGCGAAGTTTCTTTATCCCAACGAGCACTATGTCTACATGCACGACACGCTTCCCTATAGCCGCAAGATCTTCAAGAAGTCGGTGCGGGCCTTCGGCAATGGCTGTGTGCGCATGGAGAATCCCAAGGCGTTTGCCGAGCTTGTGCTCGGGGAGGACCAGCAATTTCCGAAGAGCGAGGTTAAGGCCCTCTGGGATAAGGGCGTGAACAGTCCCGTGACGTTGAAGACTTTGCCGCCTGTCCACACCACCTATTTCACCGCTGTCGTGGACCAGGAGGGGACGGTCGCAACCTTCAAGGATCTCTACGGGCTCGATCGCAAGCACGCCAAGGCCTTGTTCGGCAGTAACGACGGCTTCGTGCCCGCGCGGCGAACGCGGAAGCGCAAGACGAGCAATGTCACAGCATCGGGTGGCAACGGCCTGTCGAACGCGTTCGGACTGTTCGGCAATTAGGACTAAGAAGCGGCGAGCTTCGGGTGAGACCCTACGCTCTCCGCATCCTTGCGAGAGGACCTTCTACTCATCATTTTAGGAGGAGCAAGCGAGGCGTCGTCACGGCCCCTTTCCACATAAAATAGCGCCTGTTATGCCCCCCGTCTCGAGGACGACTCTGGCGTCTCGTACGTCTGAGCGAGGTCGCGGAAATCGAGCTTGGGCCAGAGGACGCCAACTCCTCATCCGTGTTCGACGGGCTGAAGGCGGTGTTTATCGGCATTTATGCGACGCCAACAGCGAATCCGCTAACGGTGATCAGCGATGTTCGCAAGGAGTTTCCCACTATCGAGGCAGAACTGCCTCCGGAGCTGGATGCGGCTATCGCCTATGATGCGACTACATTCATTCGAGCATCGCTGTGGGAAGTGCTAAAGACGCTCGGCGAAGCGGCCATCATCACCGTCGTGGTGATTTTCCTGTTTCTCGGAAATCTGCGCTCGACCATCATCCCTATTATCACGATTCCGCTGTCGCTTGTGGGCGTGTTCGCGATCCTTTTGGCGCTTGGCTACTCCATCAATCTTTTGACGTTGCTGGCCCTCGTTCTCGCCATCGGGCTGGTGGTGGATGACGCCATCGTCGTGGTGGAGAACATTTACCGCCATATCGAGGAAGGCAAGACCCCGTTTCAGGCGGCGCTGCAGGGCGCACGAGAGATTGTTTATCCGGTTATCGCGATGACCATCACTCTGGCGGCCGTATTCGCGCCCATCGCATTCGTGATGGGCCTGACGGGACAGCTCTTCCGTGAATTCGCATTCACGCTTGCGGGCGCGGTCATCGTGTCGGGTATCGTAGCGCTAACGCTCTCGCCCATGATGTGCTCGTTGCTGCTTAAGTCGCAAAAACCTGGTGAGGGCGCGACAGGGTTCACGGGCTGGCTCGATCGCCGCTTCGATGGACTGAAGAGCCGGTATCAGAAGCGGCTGCATGGCACCTTGAAATACAGGCCCGTCACAGTCCTCGTGCTTGTCGGCGTGATTTTCGCCACGGGCCTGCTCTATGTGTCGAGCAAGAAGGAGCTCGCGCCAGAAGAAGACCAAGGCATCCTGTTCACCGTTGTGAAGACGCCGCAATACGCTAATTTGGACTATCTCGAAGATACGACGCTGCAGCTCTACGAAGCCTATAGTTCGGTGCCCGAGAAAGAGCACGTCTTCACGATCAACGGCATCAGCGATGTGCATCAGGCCTTCTCCGGCCTCTTGCTGAAGCCTTGGGGCGAGCGCGAGCGCAATCAGAAGGCCGTTCTGCAGGAACTCTCGCCGCGTATTCAGGCCTTGGCGACGGCGCTAGCCTTTTCCTTCTCACCGCCCGCGTTGCCGGGGTCGACGGGCGGGCCGCCGGTTCAGCTTGTCATCACCACCACCCATGACTTCGAACGGCTTGCGGACGTGTTGGCGGATGTGGAGAAAGCGGCGAAGGAGAGCGGACTCTTCATCTTCACGAACTCCGATCTGCGCTTTGAGACGCCGCAGATCGAGCTCCATATCGATCACGACAAGGCCAACCGGCTCGGCATCACCATGGCCGATATCGGCAACTCGCTCTCCACATTGCTTGGCGGCAATTACGTCAACCTGTTCGATCTTTATGGGCGGAGCTACCGGGTGATCCCGCAGGTGCCGCGTGAATTCCGCCTCGATGAGGAATGGCTCATGCGCTATCAGATACGGACGAGCTCTGGCGAACTTGTGCCGCTGTCGAATGTTGCGACCGTGACCAAGACGGTACAGCCCAACGCACTCACCAACTTCCAGCAGCTCAACTCAGCCACATTGTCAGGCGTGCCGTTCCCGGGGCGTACCGTGGGCGAGGCTGTTGCATTCCTAAAAGACACGGCTGCAACGACCTTCCCGGAAGGCTTCTCCTACGATTGGCAAGGCGAGAGCCGCCAGCTCGTGCAGGAAGGCAATTCGCTGGTCTACACATTCCTCTTCGCGCTTTTGGTGATCTATCTTGTGCTGGCCGCGCAATATGAGAGCTTTCGCGACCCCATTATTATTTTGATCGCGCTTCCAACGTCGATCTTCGGCGCACTGCTGCCGCTCAATCTCGGTCTCGCCACGGTCAATATCTACACCCAGATCGGTCTTGTTACGCTGATCGGGCTGATCGCGAAGCACGGCATTTTGATGGTGGACTTCGCCAACAAGCGCCAAGAGGAAGGCGTGAGTCGTGCCGAAGTCATCGAAGAGGCGGCCGCGACGCGGTTGCGACCGATTCTGATGACCACCGCAGCGACCGTGGTGGCCATGGTACCGCTCCTGATCGCGGACGGCGCGGGCGCAGCGGCACGCTTCAACATTGGCATCGTCATTGCGGCGGGCATGACGATCGGGACGATATTCACGCTCTTCGTAACGCCAGCCATGTACACCTACCTTGCGCGAGATCACCAAAGGGCGCGGGCGCGGCTTGAGGCGCAAATGGCGACGGGTGGCGATGTGGTGCACTTGGGCGATCATCCCTCTGGAGAGACGGGAGGGGAACAGCAACAGGTTGATGAAAAAGACAAATCGCCTTCCGCGTCGACAGCACGGCCAAAGAAGCGTGGTTCCGGGCGCAGGCGGCGCAAAGGTCTTCCAACCGCCGCCGAATAAACTGTCACCGGTTTACTCGTCCTAAGCTTCACTCTAGAAAGCCTTAACCAAAAGTTGGGTCGGGGACCAATGTTCAAAAAGCTACTTATCGCCAATCGCGGAGAAATCGCCTGCCGGATCATTCGAACCGCCAAGCGACTTGGGATTAAGACCGTTGCCGTTTATTCGGAGGCGGATCGCGATGCGCTTCACGTCGACATGGCGGACGAGGCCGTGAATATCGGGCCTGCCGCTGCGGCACAGTCCTATCTCGTGATCGACAAGATCATTGCAGCGGCCAAAGAGACCGGCGCAGACGCAATTCACCCGGGCTATGGGTTTTTGTCGGAAAACGCCGCGTTTGCCAAATCCCTCGATAAAGTGGGCATTACTTTTGTCGGGCCGAACCCGGTCGCGATCAAGGCCATGGGCGACAAGATCGAGTCCAAGAAGCTCGCATCGGACGCAAAGGTCTCCACGGTGCCTGGCTATCTCGGCGTGATCGAGACCCCCGAAGAGGCTGTGAAGATCGCCAGCGAGATCGGCTACCCCGTCATGATCAAGGCCTCCGCCGGCGGCGGTGGGAAGGGCATGCGGATTGCCTACAGCGAAGATGAGGTCGCCGAAGGCTTTGCCTCGTCTCAGTCCGAGGCGAAGTCGAGCTTTGGCGATGACCGCGTCTTCATCGAGAAATTCATCGAAGAGCCCCGGCACATCGAGATTCAGGTGTTGGGTGACAAGCACGGCAACGTCATTCACCTTGGCGAGCGCGAGTGTTCGATCCAGCGCCGCAATCAAAAAGTGCTCGAGGAGGCACCCAGCCCATTCCTCGATGCCAAGACCCGAGCGGCGATGGGTGCTGAGGCCGTGGCTCTTTCAAAAGCGGTTGACTACGACTCCGCCGGTACGGTCGAGTTCATCGTAGACAAAGAGAAGAACTTCTATTTCCTGGAGATGAACACGCGCCTTCAGGTGGAGCATCCGGTCACGGAGTTTGTGACGGGGCTCGATCTTGTCGAGCAGATGCTGAGAGTGGCAAGCGGCGAGAAGCTTAAGATCAAGCAGAAGGGTGTGACGCTGAAGGGCTCGGCTATCGAGTCGCGCATTTACGCAGAAGATCCGGCACGGAACTTCCTTCCCTCCACGGGACGGCTCGTTCGCTTTACGCCGCCCAAGCTCGGCACGGAAAATGGGATCACGACGCGCCTCGATACGGGCGTGGAAGAGGGCGGCGAAATCTCGGTATATTACGACCCGATGATCGCTAAGCTAGTGACGTACGCGCCGACGCGGATCGAGGCTATAGATGAGATGGGCCGGGCGCTTGATGCGTTCGCCATTGACGGGTTTCGCCACAACATTCCGTTTCTCGCGGTGCTCATGCGTAACGAGCGCTGGCGGTCGGGCGACATCTCCACGAAGTTCATCGCCGAGGAGTTCCCGGACGGGTTTCATCCACCGGCGCCGGCAGGCAAGGTTCGCGATGTCCTGGCCGCAGTGGCGGCGAGTATCGACCATCTCTCAAACAATCGCCGTCGCATGATTACGCAACAGATGCATGGCGAGCCGGTTTGTTTCTCCGATACACGCCTGGTCGAGCTGAGTGACGGTGACCTGGTTCGCGTTGAGGTGGAAGGCCGCGACTACCCGATGACCGTCACGCTTGGCGGAGAGGGTACGGATGAGCCCGAGCGGAGCGTGGAACTGATGTCCTCGTGGTGGTTTGGCGAGCCCATCTGGGAAGGCACTATTGGCGACGAGGAGGCAGCCGTTCAGGTTCGCTCGATCCTTAATGGCGTGCATCTGACCTATCAAGGTGTTGAGGCGCCTGTCCGCGTCTTCACCGAGCGTGAGGCAAACTATCTCGCCTTGATGCCGGTGAAGGAAAAGCCGGACATGTCCAAATTCCTCCTTTGTCCGATGCCGGGCCTCGTCGTCTCTCTCGCCGTGGAGGAAGGCCACGACGTCTCTGCCGGCGATACGCTGTGTGTTATCGAAGCGATGAAGATGGAAAACGTGCTGAAGTCGGAAGTCGACGGTAGGGTCGCCAAGATTCATGCAGCACCTGGCGACAGCCTCAACGTGGACGCGGTCATTCTCGAGTTCGAGTAGAGGCGAGGGGTGCGGCGTGACGTCGCCGGTCATCAAAACCGTCACGATCAAGATTGAGGGCCGGGTGCAGGGCGTCTATTTTCGTGCCTGGACGCAGCAGGCTGCGCTTGCGCTTGGCCTCGATGGCTGGGTGCGTAACCGAAGTGACGGCAGCGTTGAGGTGGTGTTCTCAGGACCTGAAGGCCTGGTGGCCGAGATGCTCCAGAGCTGCGCCGAAGGGCCAAAGGATGCCAAGGTGACGACCGTGACCGTTATGGATGGAGGTGGCTCGGTCCTCGCAGGTTTCCAAGTGCTCCCGACGCATTAGCGGCTCTGTTGGCCGAAGACGCGACCGAATTGCGTTCGGAGCGCCGCATCCACCCGCGCCATGTTCGTCTCCACGCCAAGCGCTTTGAGGCTTGTGAAAGGCGTGCTGTGCAGGCCGCACGGAACGATCCCAGAGAAATGTTCAAGGTCGGGGGCGACATTCAAGCTCACGCCGTGGAACGTCACCCAGCGGCGCACACGCACGCCGATCGAGGCAATTTTCGCACCATCCACATAGACGCCCACGGCGCTCGCGTTTCGCGTCGCGCTTAGCCCGAAATCGGCAACGGTTGCGATCAGCCAGTCCTCGAGCGCCCTCACATAGCGGCGGACGTCGCGTCCGCGCGTATTGAGATCTAGCATGACATAGGCCACGCGTTGGCCTGGCCCATGGTAGGTGTAGCGTCCCCCGCGCCTCGTCTGATGGATCGGAAACCTCGTCGGGTCCAAGAGCTCGGCTGGATCGGCGCTGGTGCCAGCGGTGTAAAGGGGCGGGTGCCCAAGGAGCCATACGCATTCAGGCGCAAGCCCTTGCGCAATATCGCCCACGCGGGCCTCCATGACCGCGAGTGCCGCCTCATAAGGGACCGGCGCCGTTGCGGTAATCCACTGCAGGGGAGCGGATATGGCCGCCTGCGGCGTTCTTTCTGGGGCGAATGTCATTTCACAAGGTATATTGGGGCCGGCGGTGTTTGAGGCAAACCTTGCACCGCAAGGGCAGGTTTGTTATGGCAGCTGGCCTGAATGAAAGCCTGCCGATGGGGTGGCATCTTGCCATACCGAGACGGCTTTCTGGATTTCTCGCGGTCGTGGCGGAAATGGTAGACGCGCAGCGTTGAGGTCGCTGTGGGCTTAGCCCGTGGAGGTTCGATTCCTCTCGACCGCACCACTCTCTTTTTTCGAATCTGTAGCCCTCACTTCGGCCCATCTTTGGGCCGTCGCGCCAACGCGTGGGCCCTTCGCTATGTGCGCTTGGGGGCCACTTGCGCGCGTGCGCATATAGGCATTAGCGGGCGGGCCTGATATCACAGGCTGGCCGGTGAGGGGCGAACGGCCGGCTGCGGGCGGCGCTGCCGCCGGAGCCGTTCCTTGCGTTCGAATTTGAAAAACCCAGCGATTGGACGCCCGATGCAGGACGCCGTAAGCGAGATTCACCTGCGCGACGAAGAGGGGGATATCCGCCCCCACTTCCTCCGAGCGGTCGCTGATGCGCTGGAGGTGCGCGACGTTGCGAAAGCGCGCGCGCTAACCCTCGACCTCCACGAGGCGGATCTTGCCGATATCCTCGAGCTGCTGCGGCAGGATGAACGCGCCGAGCTGATAGATGCTCTTGGCGATGACTTCAAGGCCGCGGCGCTGCCGGAGCTGGACGAGTCCGTCCGCGACCAGGTCCTTGAGGATATGCCGCCCGAGCAGGTCGCCGAGGCGCTGCAAGAGCTCGAATCGGACGAAGCCGTCTATCTGCTCGAAGATCTCGACCGGGAAGAGCAGGAGGACATCCTCTCAAAGCTTCCCTATTTCGAACGGATCGCGCTGGAGCGGAGCCTTGAGTACCCCGAAGACTCTGCCGGCCGCATGATGCAGACCAATCTCATCGCCGTGCCGCCGTTTTGGTCGGTCGGGCAGACCATCGATTATATGCGCGAGGCCGGCGATCTGCCCGAACGGTTCTACGAGATCTTCGTGGTCGATCCGGCCTACCACCTCAAGGGCTGTGTAGCGCTTAACAAGATTTTGCGCTCGAAGCGCCCGACGTCCATCGACTCCATCATTGACGATGAGATGCATCCCATTGCGGTCAACTCCGATCAGGAGGAAGTGGCGCGGCAGTTCGAGCGCTACAATATGAACTCGGCTCCCGTTGTGGATGAGGACACGCGCCTTGTGGGTGTCATCACCGCCGACGATATCGTTGAGGTCGTCCAGGAAGAGGCATCGGAAGATATTCTGGCCATGGGTGGTGTCGGCGGCGAGTCGGTGGCCGACACGGTATGGGAGACCACACGGCTGCGGTTTGCCTGGCTGGTGGCCAATCTCGTCACCGCTATCCTCGCCTCCATCGTCATCAGCATGTTTGAAGCGACCATCGAGCAGATGGTCGCCTTAGCCGTGCTGATGCCCATCGTTGCATCCATGGGCGGCAATGCGGGAACTCAGACGATGACGGTTGCTGTGCGTGCGCTTGCCACGCAGGATTTGGGTCCTGCGAACGCTGTCCGGGTGATTTTGCGTGAATCCGCCGTCGGGCTTCTGAACGGACTTCTGTTCGCGGGCATCATGGCCGCCATCGCCTATTTCTGGTTTGGCAGCGATGTACTGGGGCTGGTGATCGGGGTCGCAATGGTGGTCAATCTGTTCGCCGCGGCGCTCGCCGGAATTCTCATCCCCCTTGGGCTCGATGCGCTCGATCTCGATCCGGCGATTGCCTCCGGCGTCTTCGTCACCACCGTGACCGACGTGGTGGGCTTCTTCGTCTTCCTCGGTCTTGCCGCTTTGTGGCTGGTTTAGGGGCAAGGGAGCCTCAATGTTTTTCTATCTTGCTAAGGCGGTGTGGTTTGTCCTTCAGCCGTCAACACTCATCGCGCTGCTGATCGGTTATGGGGCCATTCTGATCTGGACGGGCTGGGCGCGTTGGGGGCGCCGGTTCGTGTCGATCGGCGCAATCTTGCTGCTCGCCGTGGGACTATCGCCACTCGGTAATGCGCTCATTTTGCCGCTTGAAGACCGCTTTCCACGCGCTGACCTTTCGACCCCGTCAGAGCCCGCGGGCATCATCATTCTTGGCGGCGCGGAGAACCGTCTCGTAGGTGGGGCAAGAGGCGCCCCAACCCTGAACGAGGCAGGCGAGCGCCTGCTTGAGGGGGCCATCCTCGCCCGGAAGTTTCCCGGTGCGAAAGTTGCGTTTTCGGGAGGTGAGGCGGGCATCCTCTATAAGTCCGATAGCGAAGCGGAGGGGGGCCGCTGCGCTCCTTACACAGCTTGGCGTCGAGCGCGAGCGCCTCATTCTCGAGGCGAATGCGCGCGATACATTTGAGAACGCCGTCTATCTGAAGAAAGAACTCGGCGGCCAGAACGCGCTGGGCAAGGACGCCCTGGGCAAGGACAAGCGTTGGCTCTTGATTACCTCGGCCTATCATATGCCCCGTTCCATCGGTGCGTTCCGGCAGGCGGGCTTTGATGTTGAGCCCTGGCCGGTGGATTACCGCACGCGCGGGCCTGCGGACTTTGCGAAGCTCTTCGACAAAGTCTCTGAGGGTCTGAGGCGGGTGGATACGGCAACCCGTGAGTGGGTGGGTCTTCTAGCCTACTGGCTAACGGGCCGCACTAATGCGCTGTTCCCAGCACCAGATCGGACGCCTCAGAATCAAGGCTGACGCATGCCAGCATGCCGGTATCGATCCAGTTCTTGAGATAGGTTGCCGCGCGCACCTCGGCGTCGTCCGCTCCGGCAAAGGTTGCGACCATCTCGCACAGAACGCCAAAGCGTACACCCTTGGACGCCTCGATCCACATCATCGCCTCTTCAGCATCGAAGGGCCGGAAGTGCGACGTCAGATCATGACGCCAAACCAGTACGGTTTGCCCTTCAGGCAGCTTGAAAGCCTCGGGCGGCGGGTTGTCGTTATTCAAGGCCTGCCAAATGTCTGCCGCGTTGGTGATGCAGCTCAGGCGAATGGTGGTTGGATGCGGGGTGAAGACGAGGTTGGACCAATCCTCGGACGGGATCGCAGCGAGTTCCTCGATCGTCACGGGGTTCGCATCAGGCCCGTCGAATGCATCGGCAAGAGCCTTTTCCAGTGCCGCGAGTTCGGCGATCTCCCTATGGCCTGAGAAAGGCTCGGTCTTTCGCGCAAAATCCGGAAGGTGGCGGCCAAACCAGCGTGCGTTTTTCTTGTCGGAGGGGTGAGCGGCGATATAGGCCCGCGCGAGCTTGTCGAAGAACTCATCGCCCACATAGCCGTGAGTGATTTCGTAGTCGTTGCTGAGTATCTCGGCGAGCCGAAGCACATACGCATTGCGGTAGACGCCGAACAAGACGCGCCGGTTTTCGCGTTCGCTGTCTTTAACGTCATCAAGTACATCGTCGTTGCCGCTTACGATGCCGGCTTGAAAACGTGCTTGGAGATCCTTGAGGCTTGCCATGAGGGGTGTTTACTCAGCCGCGATCACCTGGCTGCTCTTCTGGACTTCGCGTGCGATCTTGCGCGCATGGTCGAGTTCTCCAAGGAGTTCGGCAAGTGGGGGGATGTTGTCGTCGCGCTCGATCATCGTCGAGACCGGCCCGAAATGGGCAACCGCTTGGCGGTAGAAGTCCCAGACTTCCGAGCATACGGGATGATCGTGGGTGTCGATGATGTGCGTTTCCTCGTGGCTATGGCCGGCGATATGAAACTGGACGACACGATCGCGCGGCACGCCGTGCAAGAAGTCGCTCGAGGAAAAGCCATGGTTGAAGGCGCTGACATAGACATTGTTCACGTCGAACAAGAGCCAGCAATCGGCGCGCTTGGCCACCTCGCTCACGAATTCCCACTCAGTCATTTCAGACTCATTGAAAGTGACGTAGCTCGACACATTCTCCAGGGTGAGGCGCCGGCCGAGGAAATCCTGCACGCGGCCCACGCGCTTGACCACATGTTCGAGGGCCTCTTCGGTGTAAGGGATGGGAAGCAGGTCGTGGAGGTTCACGCCATGCACGCCTGTCCAGCAGAGATGGTCCGAAATCCATTTCGGATTGACCCGATCGGCGAGCGCTTTAAGCCCGGTGAGATAGTCAAGGTCCAGCGGTGCGGTCGAAGCGATCGACAGGGAGACGCCGTGCATCACGACGGGATAGCGGTCGCAGATTTGATCGAGGATGCGGAGCGGCTGTCCGCCAGGGATCATGTAGTTCTCGGAGAGAACCTCGAACCAGTCGACATTAGGCTCGCCAGATAGGATCTCTTGATAGTGCTCGGGGCGCAGTCCGAGGCCAAAGCCGAGATAGGGCGGTTTGTTGTCTATCATTCTGCGCTCCGAAGATCCTACGGGTACAGTATACTATGTATACTATGTGTTTCGAGGGAAAGAAGCCGGCCACTGTATGGGGCCGGCTTCCAAATTCGAGTCGCCTAGCTCTCGAAGGTGCCGCCGGCAGCTTCGCACTTCTTCTTGGTGGTCACGACAAAGCCCTTGCCCTTACAGGCATTGTGCCCCTTGCATGCGCTAATCGCGGTCTTGCAGGCGCTTTGGCCCTTACATGCGTTGACGCCAACGCATTTGCCTTTGCCCATGGCAACGGCTGAGGTGGCAAGCGTACCGGACATGAGCAAGGCTGCGGCGGTGATGGCGAGTGTGGTGCCAGACTTCTGAGTCAGTTTCATAAGTACTCTCCTGTTAATGGGGGTTCCCACGTGATGACGCTCGGCGCCATCGCTGGACCCTAGCCCCGTTTCTTCCGTGGCCTGCGTCACACCTCTTCAAAGCACTGTGACTGTGCTCGCGGATACGTGACTTGGCTCGCGGATACGTGACTTGCGCGCAAGTTTGGAAGAACGCGTCACCGGCCAATTCAGTGCGATGAAGGACCCGCGGCCATCCGGCGACGGCATCGATTCGTTCCGTGCGGCGCGTGGTTCCGAGACTTCACCGCAGAGGAGAGCCTGTTTCTTGTGTTGGCTCTAAGGCTCAAGCGAAACGAAACAGGGCCGATTGTCGTGGTTGCCGGCTTTCATGTTTCGTGTCTGGCTTTGCGAGCAATGGGAGCCGGCCATGGCCGGCCCCCGCTCGTTCTTCGTCGGCGAGCCGGCTAGCTATCCGATTCCCACTTGCCGTGTTTGGCGTCGCACTCTTCCTTGGTCAAGGCAAGCCAGCCCTTGCCTTTACAAGCATTGTGTCCACCACAGCCATTTTCCGCGGTCTTGCAGGCGCTCTGGCCCTTGCAAGCGTTAACTCCCATACAAGCGGCCTTCGGTCTTCTCGGCCATGGCTGCACCGGCCAGAGTACCTGATACGAGCAGCACTGCGGCGGTCATCGCAGTCTTGGCACCTGTCTTGTGATTTTGCTTCATTCGTTGGCGCCTATGGATCAAACCTAAGTTGTAATTTGGTGGAAATACATATTGCTTCCAGAGCCGCCTCTAGGAAAGAGCTTTTCAGACGTCTTCAAGCGTCTGTGACCATTTTCACGGTTCCGTGATCCGCCACGGTCGTTTTTGAGCGCCCATCGGTGATTTTCAGTGCGGTTGGGGACACGCTATGATCCATGGCCCAAGGGGAAGTGTGGATGAGCTTCAAAGATATCATCGTCTATGTGGATGGGACGGAAGCCTCCAGGGCGCGCGACCGGTTTGCTGTGTCCCTGGCCAAGGCCCAGGACGCGCATCTCGTAGGGGTCGCGTTCGCACCCAGAGCGTTGTTGCCGCTTTACGGCGCAGACGTTGCCTTCGCCGATATGAGCGGCGTGCTCGATGGCGTTAAGGCGCAAGGCGAGGAGGCTCTTGCGCGATTTAGGATGTGTGCCAGCAAGGCCGGGATCATCGTCCAAGACCGGCTCATGCAAGGCACGAGCGAGGAATTTCCCCACGATTTCGCCGCCGATGCGCGCTTGGTCGATCTCACGATTTTGGGCCAACCGCGCGATGGGGATCCGCTTGTCGGTCAGTATGCGTTGGTTGAACGGTGTTTATTCGCATCGGGCCGACCCGTGATGATCGCACCTGCAGCACCCGCCGATTCTCGCCTCGACGGGACGATCGTTGCGGCTTGGGATGGAAGTGCGGAGGCCGCGCGCGCCTTTAGCGATGCGCTCGCATTCCTCAAGGCCGCGAAGCGTGTTGTCCTCGTGGTGTGCGTTCAAGATGGGAGAGGAGAGGGTGCCGAACCGCCAATCGATCCCATGATCGGGCATCTGGCGCGCCATGGTGTGCGTGTCGAAGTGGCAAAGGTCCCCGAGAGTGAGGGCGCTGATATCGGCCGGCTTCTGTTGCTGCGCGCCAAGGATCTGCAGGCAGACATGATCGTGATGGGCGCGTTTCACCATTCGCGGTGGCGGGAGTTCATTCTGGGTGGTGTCACGCTCACCATGCTTGAGGAAGCAAATATTCCGCTCTTTATGGCGCATTGAGACGACGATGACGGTTCACCTCGTCAAACTATGTGTCGGGATCGCGCGCCTGGAGGCGTTGCAGGAGTGGCAGGCGAGACGCCTGGCTTCGCTCGCGCGGGCCGGACAGAGGCCTGAGCTCTGTCACCAGACAATGCAGATGCCGCGCCGCCGCGAGGAGGTACTTGAGGGTGGGTCGCTCTATTGGGTCATCAAGGGATTCGTGTGCGCGCGGCAACGGATCCTCGATCTGAAGGAAACGACCAGGGACGATGGCCGCAAGTGCTGCGTCATCTTGCTTGACCCGGATCTCGTTTCCACGCGGCCGCACCCGCGCCGCCCCTTTCAGGGGTGGCGTTATTTGACGGCGGACGAAGCACCGCCCGATGCACGCATGCTGGATGATGCAGACAGCGACATGCCCCCTGGCATGCGTGAGGAACTCCGCGCCTTGCGGTTGATCGACTGAGGCTCGGAGTCTGCGAGTTACTCCTTGGGCGGCACGGCGACATTGTCGATGAGGCGCGTTGTGTCGAGATAGGCCGCCACAAGGACGCGCGCGTTTGTCACCTTGCCGCTGAGCGGCGCCAGCGTCTCGGGATCGCGGACCTCCAGATAGTCGAGGCGGAACCCGGCGGCTCTCAAGTCCGCGCGTGCGGTATCCTGTGCGTGCTCGGTGCTAAGGCCGCGAGCCAGGTCAGTTGCAGCTTTCTGGATCGCCCGATGTAGGAGCGGAGCGGTCTTGCGTTCGTTCGCGGACAGATAAGCGTTCCGTGACGAGAGGGCGAGCCCGTCAGGCTCACGTACGATGGCCCCGCCCAGGATTTCCACCGGAATGTTCAAATCCCGCATCAACTGTTTAATCACGAGAAGCTGCTGATAGTCCTTCTCGCCAAAGATCGCGATGTCGGGTCCGCATTGTAGAAGCAGTTTGGTGACCACGGTTGCGACGCCATCAAAATGTTCCGGGCGGCTGGCGCCGCATAAGCCCTCGGTCAAGCCCGCCACATGGACCTTGGTCGCGAAGCCGTCCGGGTACATCTCGCTGGCGTTTGGTGCAAAAAGAAGCCTGCTGCCCGCTTCAGCGAGGCGTTCGGCGTCCTGGGCCTCGCCGCGCGGATAGGCGTCTAAATCTTCGCTAGGGCCGAATTGCAGCGGGTTGACGAAAATCGAGGTGACCACATAGGCGGCAAGTCCCTTTGCTTGGGTCACGAGCGACATGTGCCCTGCGTGGATTGCACCCATGGTGGGGACCATCGCGACGGTCTTGCCGGTGCTGCGCCAGGCGGCGATGCGCGCACGCAGGCTCTCGACCGTCCTGACGATCTCAATCGTATGCGTCATAGTCAGCCTCTCAAGAAGGGGCGGACCATAACGCCTCGCCTGAATGGCCTGAAAGCCCTAAATTGGAGTGGTGGATGCACCAATCGCCGTTTTCGGTTCCAACACACGCTGCCAAACCAGGACTTGGTAGAACCAACCAATAAAGGGCGATGAGGGCAAAGATGCCGCCGGTGACATAGAGCTGGGATTGTGAATAGGGGGCAAAGAGGCCATTTATAGGTGAGATGATTTGTCCGGCATTTGAACAGCATCGTGGAGCCGGTTGATGGCGGAGCCAAAAGCCCCAGCAAAGACGACAACGGGCGAAGTCGCGCGCGAGGCCGCCTCGTCGGCTGAGCTTGATGCATTCCTGAACAAAGTTCAGAGCCTCCAGCCCGCGCGTACAGGGCGCGGACGGCTAGTGTTTGCCATGGATGCGACCATGAGCCGGCAGCCCAGCTGGGACCTTGCCCTATCGCTGCAAAGCGAGATGTTTCGCGCGGTCAAGGAAGTGGGCGGTCTCGATGTGCAATTGCTCTATTTTCGGGGCTTTGGCGAATGCCGGGCAAGCCGCTGGGTAGGCGATCCGGATGCGCTTGCTCGCCTGATGCGCCAGGTCCATTGCGAAGGAGGGCACACCCAAATCCGCAAAGTGTTGTCTCATGCGCGTCAGGAGAACGAGCGGCAGACCGTGAATGCGCTCGTCTATGTGGGCGACTGCATGGAGGAAAATATCGACACTCTGAGCCAGCTCGCGGGCGAGCTGGGCCTTGTCGGCGTGCCGGTCTTCCTGTTCCAGGAAGGGGGCAATGCGCTTGCCGAACGCGCGTTCAAGGAAATCGCACGACTTTCGCGCGGCGCCTATTGTCGGTTTGATGCCGGCTCGGCCGGCCAGTTGCGTGAGCTTTTGAGGGCGGTCGCCGTCTACGCCACCGGCGGGCGCAAGGCGCTCGAGAATGCAAAAAGCGGTGCCGCAACGCTTCTCCTCGAACAGCTGGGGTAACAAGCCCTCATGGCCTACTTTTTTGTCGGCTGCGCACTTCTTATCGCTCTTCTATTTTGGGGCGGTTTGTAACCCGCGCCAATCCGCAAAAACTCGCTGGCGGTCTTCGCAAAGTGGGTGGCGTTGCCCTGTTCGCCGTGGCTGGGTTCCTGGCCTTGCGTGGCGCCTTGCCCATTGCGATCCCCATTGCGGCGTTCGCCTTGAGTCTTGTCGGCGGCGGCAATCTTGGCGGGGCGACCGGGTCGTCACGGAAGTCCAAGGGCCAGACGTCTCATGTCCAGACCGAGCGGTTGGAAATGGAGCTTGACCACGATAGCGGTCACATGGACGGAAAGTGTCTCACGGGCAAATTCGAGAGCCGTACGCTCTCGTCCTTGAGCGAGCGAGAAGCGATTGAACTCTACGTCTCATTCGATGCCGACGGGCTCAAAGAGGCGGCCTTGATGGAGGCCTATCTGAATTGGCGCGTTCCGGACTGGCAGGACAAGGCCGAGGAGGCCCAAGAGCGCGCGGGCGGGCGAGGGTTCCCAAAGGGCCGCATGAGTGTCGACGAGGCCCGAGCCGTTCTTGAAGTCACCCCGAGTGCGAGCGAGACGGAAATCCGCCAGGCGCATCGCCGCCTCATGATGAAGATGCATCCCGACCATGGCGGGTCCAACTATCTTGCAGCCCGCATCAATGAAGCCAAAGACGTCCTGCTCGGGAGTTGAGGCGCTTTGCTTGCGATCGAGCCGCTGCCGATCCTACTCGGCGGCCAGGGCGATACAATCGAGCCGCATGCGCTTTAAAGCCTCGCAGGTGCTGCGGGCGTCCGACTTGGAGAATCCGGCAAACCGCGCGCGGTACCACTCCCTGTCATTCTTCATGAAGGTGGCGGTGAAGGGTAAATGTCCGTCCAGAAGCTTGGGCGCGCGCTGGCGCACCATGCCAAGACGGTTCTGCGCATCCGATGGGGACGTGTAGGAGCCGACCTGCACGTGATAGTTGCCCATACGCTGACGGGTCGGCCTGGGCGCTGAAAGACGGTTCGGTGAGAGGCTCGCCTGGACGATCTGGCCCTGAGGCGCACGTGCGGAGCCTTGCGCGACAGCGGGTCTTTGCGCGGCGGCAGGTCTTGCTGTGGCGGCAGGTCTTGCTGCGGTGGCAGGAGCGGGTTGAGCGGCAGCTCGCGGAGCCGCGGCCTTTGCAAGAGCAAAACTGGGCTTGCGCGAGGGGCGTGGTGGCATGGGCGTACCAAGAAGTGACGCGATGAAATTTGTCGATTTAGGAGCTCCAGACTTCGCCTTCGACCAGTTCTTGTCGAACAGCGCGACCATGGCGGCATTGCGTGACGCACCGCTTCGACCACCAAGAACGACGCCGACGAGATGCTTGTTGCCGCGCTCCACCGAGGCGGTGAGATTGAAACCGCTCGCCCGGGTGTAACCAGTCTTGATGCCGTTCGTGCCCTTGTAGTTGAACAGGAGGCGGTTGTGGTTCCGGTACTTGCGCCCTTTGTAGGCGAAGTACTTGGTCTCGAAGACACCGTAATATTCCGGGTAGTCGCGCATGATGTGCATGGCGAGGATCGCCATGTCGCGTGCTGTGGTGAGTTGCTCATTGTTGGGCAATCCGGATGCATTGCGGAATGTCGTGTTCTTCATGCCTAGGTTTCGCGCCGTCTGCGTCATGATGCGGGCGAAGTTCTCTTCCGTCCCGCCAATATTCTCGGCAACCACCGCGGCAGCGTCATTGGCGGATTTCGTCACCAGAGCCTTGATGCAGTCCCTGACGGCGATCGTCGAACCGGGCTTGAGATAGAGCTTGGTCGGCGACTGGCTGGCGGCGTGCTTGGAGACTTTGAACTGCGTGTCGGGTGTCACTTTGCCCGCACGCATATAAGCGAACAGAACATAGAGCGTCATAATTTTGGTGAGCGAGGCTGGCGAGCGGCTTACATCGGCTGATTTCGAATACAGAACCTTGTTCGTATTCGCATCGATGATGATCGCGGCTTTAACCCGGCTATCGGCTGCAGCCTCGCTGATCTGTGTCAGCGTGGCGCCGAGCCCCATCAAAAGCGCAATGCAGAGGCAGACTGCATGGCGCGCGGTTGCCCAAGAAATACGCTTCCGGGCTCTGAATGATACTCGTACGAACACTTGGGCTTACGCCTTTCCCCGTTTGACACGCTGTCCCCGCGCGCGCTTTTGAGCGCGCCCGACATCCAGTGCGGCGGACCGATAATGTCGCGCCGCAATGCTGGCGAAGGGAAAGGCTAGAAGTCGGCGATTGCCAAAGCGTTAAGCGAAGGGCGGCAGGGGGGCGTGGCGCGCAGTTGTGCAGTGCAAAATTTTTGGTTGACGGTTTTTGTGCAATGCATATATATCGTTGTGCGCTCGCAGCGATCCTTCCCAACCCATTCCCATAAGAGGGCACCATGATCAAAGGTTTTGAAGAGTTTCAGAAAGTCGGTAAGGGCGGTTTTGATGCCTATGTTCGTTCCTTTGGTGAGATGAACAAGGGCTTCCAGGCCATTGCCGCTGAATTCACAGATTATTCCAAGAAGGCCTTCGAGGATTCCACGAAGGCGTTCGAGCTGCTCGCAGGTGCGAAGTCCTTTGAGCAGGCCATCGAGATCCAGTCGCAGTTCGCCAAGAAAGCGTATGAGGGTTACATGGCCGAGATGTCCAAGATCGGTGAAATGTACGTCGGTCTGGCAAAAGATGCCTACAAGCCGATGGAAAGCGCTCTCACGAAGAAGTCCGCATAGCGCACCACACTCTTTTCTTTCTCCGTATGAAAAAGGCTCTGGGCTTCGGCCCTGGGCCTTTTTTGTTGCGTGCAGCATCTCTTGCGCAGCCCAAGCCTGTCAGCAACCCGCACCGTCGTCGTATTTTCATGTCTCACTGGTTTGCTGCCGTTGGCGCGATCACGTTAGTATGTGGCAATGATGGTTTTCGGACCTGGCAGGGCGCTCTCCCTTGGAAGGGACCAAGCGCGATCCCAAATAAGGGATGACGAATAAAGGCTGACGATGGCGCGCGACGGCGACCCACGCCGGAATGACGACACCGGCACACATATTATCACCAAGGCGCGGCCGAAGACCAAACGGCCGAGCCTCTATAAGGTGCTGATACTCAACGACGACTACACGCCGATGGATTTCGTCGTGTACGTCCTTGAGCGGTTTTTCAACAAAGCACCGGAGGAGGCGACGCGCATCATGCTTCATGTGCATCAAAAGGGCGTGGGCATTTGCGGGGTCTACACTTACGAGGTCGCCGAGACTAAGGTAGCCCAGGTAACGAGCTTTGCCCGTCAGCACGAACACCCGCTTCAGTGTACGATGGAGAAAGAGTAGGAATCCGTGGCATCTTTTTCGACCAGTCTTGAGCAGGCATTGAGGCGCGCGCTTCAACATGCGAACGAGCGAAGTCACGAATACGCGACGCTCGAGCATTTGTTGCTGTCCTTGCTCGATGACCGGGATGCCGCTGCCGTCATGCGCGCTTGCGACGTCGATTTGGATCTCCTGCGCGATAAGCTGACGGGCTATGTGGACAACGAGCTGTCGGGGCTGGTGCTCGACACCCATGGCGATGCGCAGCCCACGGCCGGCTTTCAGCGGGTCATTCATCGCGCTGTTGCCCATGTGCAATCGAGCGGCCGCGAGGAAGTGACCGGTGCGAATGTGCTTGTCGCCATTTTCGCCGAGCGGGAGAGCCATGCGGCTTTCTTCCTGCAAGAGCAGCACATGACACGTTTCGATGCGGTGAACTACATCAGCCACGGCATTGCTAAGCGCGGCGGGATGTCCGACCCCAGTCCCGTGCGCGGCATCGAAGACGATGCGGCGACGGTTGAGGGTGGCGACGACAAGAAGCGCGGTGCGGACGCGCTTGAGGTCTATTGCGTCAATCTCAACCAAAAGGCGCGCTCCGGCCGCATCGATCCTTTGATCGGACGCGCGGCGGAGATTCAACGCACAATTCAGGTGCTGTGCCGCCGCCAAAAGAACAACCCGCTCTTCGTGGGAGATCCTGGTGTCGGCAAGACCGCCATTGCCGAAGGGCTGGCGCGCCGCATCGTGATGGCTGACGTGCCGGAGGTTCTGTCCGATGCGACCATCTTCCAGCTCGATATGGGCGCGCTGCTGGCAGGCACGCGCTATCGCGGTGATTTCGAAGAGCGTCTGAAAGCCGTGATGCGCGAGATCGAAAATTTTCCCGGCGCGGTCATGTTCATCGATGAGATCCACACCGTGATCGGTGCTGGTGCGACGTCGGGTGGCGCCATGGATGCTTCGAACCTGTTGAAGCCCGCGCTTCAGTCGGGGTCGCTCCGCTGCATCGGCTCGACGACCTACAAGGAGTACCGCCAGCACTTTGAAAAGGATCGCGCGCTGGTGCGCCGGTTCCAGAAGATTGACGTGAAGGAGCCGTCTGTCCCCGACACGATCGAAATTCTGAAAGGTCTGAAGCCGTACTTCGAGGATTTCCATCGCATCCGCTACACCAACCAGGCCATCAAGTCGGCGGTGGAGCTTTCGGCCAAATATATTCACGACCGCAAGCTTCCCGACAAAGCCATCGACGTCATCGATGAGACGGGCGCCTCGCAGATGCTGGTTCCCGAGCGGCAGCGTCGGAAGACTATTGGCGTCAAAGAGGTGGAAAACACCATCGCGACCATGGCCCGGATCCCGCCCAAGACGATCTCCAAGACGGATTCCGAGGTCTTGCGGGCCATCGACGAGGATCTGAAGCGCGTTGTGTTCGGGCAAGACGAGGCCATCGAGGCGCTCACGGCGGCGATCAAGCTCTCACGGGCAGGCCTTCGCGAGCCGGGCAAGCCCATCGGCAACTACATGTTCTCCGGCCCCACGGGCGTCGGAAAGACCGAGGTTGCGCGTCAGCTCGCGACACTGCTTGGGGTCGAGCTGCTTCGCTTCGACATGAGCGAGTATATGGAGCGCCATACCGTGTCGCGCCTGATCGGTGCGCCTCCCGGCTATGTCGGTTTCGACCAGGGCGGTCTTCTGACTGATGGCATTGATCAGCATCCGCACTGTGTGCTGCTGCTTGATGAGATCGAAAAGGCGCATCCGGATCTGTTCAACATTCTCTTGCAGGTGATGGATCACGGCAAGCTGACCGATCACAACGGCAAGCACGTGGACTTCCAGAACGTGATCTTGATCATGACCACGAATGCGGGCGCATCCGACATGGCCAAGGCGGCCATTGGCTTCAATCGGACGAAGCGCGAGGGCGATGATGAGGAGGCGATCAACCGTCTGTTCTCGCCCGAGTTCCGCAACCGGCTCGATGCGATCATTCCGTTCGGGCCGCTGCCGCCGGCTGTCATCGCTCAGGTGGTCGAGAAGTTCGTGTTCCAGCTCGAAGCGCAGCTTGGGGACCGGAATATCACCATTGAGCTGACGCCCGAGGCCAACGCATGGCTCGCGGATCGCGGCTATGACGACAAGTTCGGTGCCCGGCCGCTGGCGCGGGTCATCCAGGAGCACATCAAGAAGCCTCTCGCCGAGGAGATTCTGTTCGGCGCACTGAGGGGTGGCGGCACGGTGCGCGTTTTCGTTCAGGAGAAGGACGGCAAGAAAGGGCTCGGTTTCGACTACATCACCGAAGATGCCCCGATCAAACCGCGCGATGCCGAAGCCAATACGCCTGGCGCCAAAGGCCGTGAGGCTAAGGCCACGAAGCCCAAGGCGAAGCGCGCCCGTAAACCGCGTGGCGGTCCCAAACCCGGCGATAGCACAAAGGCCGGTGGTTCTGGGTCTGTGCCGAAAGTGCCTCTCGGCGAAGACTAGGCCTTAAAGCGCTGTCCGGATCTTCCCAGCCGTTGCCGTGAGATCGTCCGGGTCTGCCATGTCGCCTGCGTGGGGCTTTGGCGGCGCGCCATCTTTGACCGGGACGATGTGAACATGCAGGTGGAAGACGGTTTGGCCTGCAGCCGCGCCATTAAACTGCTGGATTAGCACGCCATCGGCCCCGACCGCCTCCTTGATTTTTGGCGCGAGCCTCTGAACGACTCCCATTAGCTTGCCCAGGCCTTCGGGCGTGATGCCGAAGAGATCGACCACAGGTTCTTTGGTAATCACGAGCGTGTGGCCATCTGTACGCGGCATGATGTCGAGGAAGGCGAGGGTATCGTCGTCCTCATAGAGCCTGTGGCAGGGGATCTCGCCCTTGATCATCTTGGCGAAGATGTTCTCCGGATCGTAGGCCGCCATGTTGGACCGTCCCTCCTTGATGAGTTTTTCAGTGTTCGTTTTCTGGAATCATTTCGATTCCTTATGCCCGCAACGTCAACCAGTTCGTGAGCGGAGCCGGCGTTTCGCTAGCTCCCGTCACATCGGTAGGGGGATTCGCTCGTGAGGTAGGCCGCTTCCTTTGCCACTAATCGCCTTTCCCGCTGAAGATACTCCGCGACCGCCCGCTTGAGTTGCGGGTCGGCGATGTAGTGCGCGCTATAGGTCTCGGTGGGAAGATATCCGCGCGCGAGTTTGTGTGCACCTTGGGCGCCGGCCTCCACGCGCGCGAGCCCATGCTCGATGGCGTAGTCGATGGCCTGGTAGTAGCAGACTTCGAAATGCAGGAACTCATGGGCCTCCGTTGCGCCCCAGTAGCGGCCATAGAGCGTGTCCGCACCAATGACATTCAGAGCGCCTGCGATGTAGTCGCCGTCGCGTTTGGCCATCACCAAGAGGAGCTGATCGGCCATGCTCTCGCCGAGGAGGCTGAAGGTTGTTCGCGTGAGATAGGGCTGTCCCCATTTCCGCGCGCTGGTGTCCAGATAAAACGCGAAGAACGCATCCCAATGAGCCTCGGTCAAATCGGCGCCTGAAATCCATTCGATCTCGACGCCCTCGCACAAGGCCACGCGCCGCTCTTTACGAATTGCTTTGCGTTTTCGAGAGGTGAGAGCAGCAAGAAAGCCGTCGAAATCCGCATAGCCTTCGTTGCGCCAATGGAACTGCTGGTCCGTGCGCTCAAGATAGCCTTGCGCTCCGGCAAGCTGCCATTCGTCCTTGGCCATGAACGTGATGTGGAGCGAGGATAAGCCGAGCTTGTTGGTCAGCGTCCGGCCGGCGTCCAGCAGGAGAGCTTTGCGTTCGAGGCGTGCAGAACCACCGCGCACGAGCAGACGTGGGCCTGGGACGGGGGAGAAGGGGACGCTGGCTTGAAGCTTTGGATAATAGTCACCCCCGGCGCGCATATAGGCTTCTGCCCAGCCGTGATCGAACACGTACTCGCCTTGGCTATGGCCTTTGAGGTAGCACGGCATGCAGGCAAGGATATGCCCGTCAGCATCCTCGTACAGAAGGTGCTGGGGCAACCAGCCTCGCTCCCGAGCGGCTGAGCCGCTCTCTTCAAGCGCCTTGAGAAAAGCGTGTGAAACAAATGGATTAGGCGGCTGTGTTGAAGTTGTATCGTTGCCGCGGGCGCAGGCATTCCAGTCCTTCGCCGGGACCTCCGTAATGCGGCTGGCGACACGCACGACGGCCGCCGCTGGGGCATCTGTCGTGGTCTTTGACGGTCGTTCGATTTCGCCCATGGTTTCCGGTTTGCGATTTGGCTCAAGAGGTCTGCAAGACCCGCCTCCAACACCCGTCCCAAGGCCCTAAAGGAACGGGTTAGGGCTCGATCTCCTCGAAGATTGGCGCATCGGCGTAGCGCAGTCCCCGCTCCAGATCCGCCTCGGTTCTCACGGTCCAGGCCAGAAGCGGGAGCCCGGCGACAAATTTGGCGATCAGCGGCGCGGCAGCTGGCAATGCGCGGATATCGTAAGCGATAAAGTTGGGTCGTGCGAAGGCCGCTGTGAGGAGATGCCGCATGGCGAGGCGCTGCAATGTGGTGAAGTCCCGCCGGGCGCGTTCGTCTGTGAAGGAGCACGACACGAGACCACGAGGCAGAGACGGCGCTTCGTGCCGGAACGCGGCGATGCTGAAGGGGTCAAACGACATCACCGCCACTGGCCCGCGATAGCCGGCAAGCTGCCTGGCGATATTCGCTTCGAAGATGCCTTTCCGCCGAAAGTCGCTTTTGACCTCAAGTAGAAGCGGCACGGCATCGTCGACGAGTTCGAGAAGATCGGGGAGGGAGAGAATGCGATCGCCGCCTTCTTTAAAGGGGGTTGCACGCAACGTCTCAACGTCCCGCTCTGCAACAGGACCACTCTCGCTAGTAAGTCGGTCGAGAGTTGCGTCGTGATACACAACCGGCATGCCGTTGGCGGCACTCTGCAAGTCGACTTCGACAGCAAGCCCCTTACCCATGGCGGCTTTCACCGCGGAGATACTGTTCTCCTCGATGCCGCGCCTGGCGTCATGAAGCCCCCGATGGGCGATCGGCCGTTTCAGCCAGTAGAGTTCGCCCATGCGCGCGTCCTCAAGAAGCCTAGTCTACGGCAAATATCGCGTCGATTTCGACCGTAGCGTTCAGTGGGAGGCTGGAACAGCCCACGGCAATACGTGTGTGACGCCCTTTGTCCCCAAGGATGTGCACCATGAGATCAGATGCGCCGTTGATCACTTTGGGATGGTTGGCAAAACCCGGGAGAGAGCTGACAAAGCCATTGAGGCGCAGCAACTGCAAGATTCTGTCGAGGTCGCCAAGAGCCGACTGCGCCTGAGCCAGGATATTCAAGGCGCAAAGCCGCGCAGCTTCTTCGGCCGCCTCCAAACTGGCGTCCTGGCCAAGAGCGCCGGTGAGGGTCACGGCACCCTCCTTCATCGGCAATTGCCCTGAAATGAGGAGTTGCCCATTCGCATGGACGAAAGGGACATAGGTGCCAATTGCCGGTTTTGCTTCCGGGAGAACGAGGTCCAAGGCCTTGATCCGCGCCTCGATCGTGCCTGCCATGATTTCTCCAATCCACGAAGTTACGGTTACAGTTGAGCAAATTGCTTCATCCCGCAAGACTAGCAGGTCAATTTTGCCGTCAGCAGCCTTCATTGTGCGCGTATGCCGCCTCTTGCCGGACCGCAGAGTTGGTGACAAGAATTGGTCGGAAGAGCTGTAAAGCACATCAAGAGACCTTGAGGCCGCATTGAGACCGCTTATCACATGATGCCTGCACGACGCATTTGGTTGCCGATCCTTGTGTTGGCTGCCACTTGGGGGCCCTCTCACGAGGCGGAAGCCTTCGCTGCGACTTCTATGGTGCCGCACCGGGCCATCTACGAGATGTCTCTCGACGAGGCACGGTCGGGCTCCAGCATTAGCGGCATCGATGGGCGGATGGTGTTCGAGTTCACAGGCTCTGCGTGTGACGGATATTCGCTGAACATGCGGATGGTCACCCAGATGACGGACTCTCAAGGACAGACCAATCTTTCCGACCTCAGGTCGTCAACGTGGGAACAGGGCAACGGTAAGAAGTTCCGGTTTCAGTCGGCGCAATATGTGAATGACAAGCTTGGCGAGGTGACGATGGGGCGTGCGGTTCGGGGATCGCCCAACGAGGCTGTAACGGTCAGGCTCAGCCAGCCGGCCCGGGACGAGCTCGATCTTTCAGGCCCCGTTCTTTTCCCGACACAACATAGCCTTGCCCTGATCGAGCGCGCGCTCGAAGGCAAGACCGTCTTTCAGGCCAAGATCTATGACGGCACCGAGAAGGGGCGGAAGGTCTACGATACGACGGCCTTTATCGGCACGAAGGTGGGCCCGGGCAGTGACGCGGACAGGCTGGAGAAGGCTGCCCTCGAAAAGAAGCTCGGCGAGCTTCCGTCCTGGCCTGTGTCGATCGGCTATTTCGATCTGACAGATGGCGATATCACGCCGAGTTATCAGATCGATTTCCGGCTCTACGAGAACGGCGTCAGCCGCGAATTGCTCATCGACTACGGCGATTTCACGATCCACGGAACCTTGAGTTCCCTTGAGTATCTCAAAGAGAAAACGTGCAATTAGCGGATGCGCTCGGGCCCAAGCCAATCCTAAGGACCGCATAGCGATTGGGCCGGGCGATGGACGATTTTCCGTTGAAATTCAGCGCTCTTCGAGGATTCCACGTTCCCTTTCAGAGTTTGGTTACACGTTTGGGGTGACAGTGCCCAAAAGTTCGAGGGAGCGCGTACAAACATGTTTTGGAGGACGAGAGCTGCTCCGGCGGCCGTTCAGGTGCCCATACACGCCCCGGGGTCAGTGCTGACGTCAGCTTTCGAGCCGATACCCAAGCCCGCGTTGATGGCGCATTATGACCAGATTGCCGATCATGACGGAAAAAAATCGCCGGGGCCGATGCCGATGACCAAGACAGTGCTGATCGTCGAGGACAACGAGCTCAATATGAAGCTCTTTCACGACCTCCTCGATGCCCATGGCTACCAGACGCTTCAGACCCGCAATGGCGTGGAGGCGCTGGAGCTTGCCCGTGAACACCGTCCCGACCTCATTCTGATGGACATTCAGTTGCCGGAAGTGTCCGGTCTCGAAGTCACAAAATGGTTGAAGGAAGACGATCAGCTTCGAGAGATACCGGTCGTGGCCGTAACCGCGTTTGCGATGAAGGGCGACGAGGAACGTATCCGTCAAGGTGGCTGTGAAGCTTACATCTCCAAACCGATCTCTGTGATGATGTTTCTCGATACGGTAAAGCAGTTCATCGGCGAGGCACAGTAGAGGTCATGACCGCGCGCGTTCTGATCGTCGACGACGTGAAAGCCAACCTTCGGCTGCTCGAAGCCCGGCTTACGGCCGAGTACTTTGAGGTCCAAACCGCGTGCAGCGGTCCAGAGGCGCTCCAAATGTGCGACCGGGACAGGGCCGACGTCATTCTCCTCGACGTCATGATGCCAGGCATGGATGGTTTCGAGGTTTGCCGGCGGCTCAAGGCAGAACCACGGACACAGCACATTCCCGTCGTTATGGTCACGGCCCTCGATCAACCCAGCGATTTGCTCAAGGGTCTTGAGGCCGGTGCGGACGACTTTCTGACTAAGCCGCTCGACGACATTGCGCTGGTCACCCGAGTCAAAAGTCTCGCACGGCTGAAGCTCTTAAGCGACGAAATGCTCATGCGTGCCTCCACGGACGAACAGT
This sequence comes from uncultured Alphaproteobacteria bacterium, assembly GCA_942491645.1. Classification (GTDB taxonomy): domain Bacteria; phylum Pseudomonadota; class Alphaproteobacteria; order Rhizobiales; family Methyloligellaceae; genus Methyloceanibacter. Next base: position 75,968 of record CALOBK010000002.1, read on the forward strand.
TGGGGTTTGCAGGAGCAATGAGTGAAGACTTTAGTCAGGCGGGTCGAGAGGGTCGGATCCTCCTCGTGGAGGATCGGCAGGAGGCCGCGGACCGCATGATCGAAGCCCTAAAGACCGAGCACGAGGTCACGCACGAGAGCGATCCGGCGCGCGCGCTGCTCGATTTCCCTGAGGGCGATTACGATCTTCTGATGGTAAGCCTCAATCTGGAGAATGCCGACGGCTTGCGTTTGTGTTCGCAAGTGCGATCTCTCGACCGGACGCGGCATTTGCCAATCATGATCGTTGTGGAACACGGAGAGGAAGCGCGGCTGCATCGTGGACTCGATATGGGTGTCAACGACTACATCGCGCGTCCCGTCGAGATCAGCGAGCTGCTCGCACGCGTGCGGACCCAGGTTAAACGCAAGCGCTACACGGACCATTTGCGGACGCGCCTGGAGCAGACCGTGGAAATGGCTGTGCTCGATCCGCTGACGGCGCTTCACAATCGCCGCTATATGACGCGCCATTTGAAGACATTGTTCGATGAGTCTGCAGATCGCGGCAGGACCTTGTCGGTGCTGCTGATCGATATCGATTACTTCAAGACCATCAACGACACCCATGGGCATGACGCAGGCGATGCGGTCCTGCGGGAGTTCGCCTTGCGCCTGAAACGCAACATTCGGGGCATCGACCTAGCCTGTCGGCTTGGCGGGGAGGAGTTCGTGGTGGTCATGCCCAATACCGGCATCGACAAGGCTTACCTTGTTGGCGAGCGTCTACGGCAGTGTATTGCTGTAACGCCTTTTTTGGTTGGCGAGCAGGGCGATGCGATCAACGTCAGGGCTAGCGTTGGTGTTTCGGCACTCGAATTCGCCGAAGACACGCCCAACCTCATCTTGAAGCGAGCGGACCTGGCGCTGTATCGTGCCAAGCGCGACGGGCGCAATCGGGTTGTCGCTGACGCGGCATAGCGTCTTTCACGAGCCAAGGCCGGATGCCTCTGCCTGCCGCCGAATCACTGCGATGACACTCATCTTGACCTGAGGTTCGCCCAAACAGCGCCTAGCATCTCCGATTTCTGCTTTGCCCTGCAACTGAGGTTTGGTGCTTAAAACTTTACAGTGCCACAGCTTTTATCGTATTAAGCAAGGTGGAATGATTGATTTCATTCTAATTGTCATTGTTTTTATGCTTTGACTTAGGTTCCGACGACGTCGCGTGGGAGGCGACAAGGGGACAGAGGCTCAAGGCTTTTTGAGCCAACGGTGTCGCTGTTTCGCGCTTCCACGATTGAACGGCCCTGCGGAATGTTCAGGTCCGCCGCATCTCCTGCGTCCGTGGGGTTTGGCCGGTCGGGGCGCGGCAGAGTGGCCTCCTCGTTAGCGCCGCGTGTCGACCGGCCACCTTATTCCGCGGGCATTCGCATTTGGCGGGTCATGGCGCCGCTTCTTCTCCAAAACATAGATACACCAAGCATCCTCAGTAAGGACTGGAGACGCGTGCTTTAGAAGCGGTGTTCCGAGGGATAAGAAGAGCTGTTCGGGCAACCCTTGGGGCGTTGGACGCACGTTGAGCGGGGCTATCCGCGCGACCACCCTCAATCAGCCTTGCTATTTGATTTTGGCTTCCTTGAACTCGACGTGCTTGCGCGCGACCGGATCGTATTTCCGGAAAACCATCTTTTCGGTCTGATTGCGCGGGTTCTTCTTAGTCACATAGTAGAAGCCCGTGCCGGCGCTACTTACGAGCTTGATCTTTTGGGTGACGGATTTCGCCATTTTCATCCTCGGATGGAATTTGTCAGCTGAATTTGGCCGAAACCTAATGTTTCACGGCTGGAAGTCAAGCAGAGCAGGCCGTCAGGCCGACGGTGGTGCGAGCCGGTCTCCGATCTCTTCTTTGTGGTCCGGGTCGAAACCGTGCATCAGCAAGGACCATTGCAGTGAGACGAGAGCCCCCTTGATGGGTGCGAGAAGGGCCAGGGCCAGTATAAGCGTCAGCGGTAGCCAGATCGCCATATGGAGCCAAATGGGGGGCCGATAGGCCATCTCGACTGAAAGCACCAGGCTGACGATCACATGGCCGAGGATCACGATGGTGAAATAGGCCGGCGCATCGTCCGCCCGATGATGGTGCAGGGATTCACCGCAATGGGAGCACTGGTCGGAGACCTTGAGATAGCTCGTGAAAATACTACCAACGCCGCAAGCAGGGCATTTCAGCATGGCGCCCCGGAGGAGCGACGGCCACAAGGGGCGTGGGCCCTTGGAATAGCCCGCGTCTTCATGCATTGCCGTGACCTCCTAAATTATGAGCGCGCTTCAGCCATGTGCTTGCTTAGCGGGGCTTATTGGGCCTTCCGCCGCGTCGGGTGCCCCGGCCGCGGAGCGGGCCCTTAACGGGTAGGCGGGACCGCGAGCCATCCCTCTTAATACCGATCTGGCGGCCTTCACTCAACATGTCAAATCGTAGCGCACCTGCAGTCGGGATCGCTTCGACGAGGCGAACCTCGACAGGATCCCCGAGCTGGTAGGCTCGGCCAGTGTCTTCGCCCACGAGAGCCTGCCGAACTTCGTCATGATAGAAATACTCGTGGCCGATGCCTGAGGCGGGGACGAAGCCATCCGCGCCGGTCTCGGTCAGCCGCACGAAGAGACCCGAACGCACAAGGCCGGAGACTCTTGCAGAGAAAGATGCCCCGATCCGGTCGGCGAGATAGGCGGCGATGAGCCTGTCCGCCGTTTCGCGTTCCGCCGCCATGGCCCGTCGCTCGGTGTCCGAGATGGCGCCCGCGATCTCCTCCAAAACCTCGATTTCACTGTCGGTCAGCCCGCCCTCGCCAAGACCTAACGCGCGGATGAGGCCACGATGCACGATCAGATCGGCGTAGCGGCGGATCGGTGATGTGAAATGGGCGTAGCGCCGCAGGTTCAAGCCAAAATGTCCGAGATTACGCGGTGTGTACTCAGCTTGGCTCTGACTGCGCAAAACGACTTCGGCGACGAGATCGGCATTTGGGGAGGCGCGGGTCTCGCCGAGAATGCGGTTGAACTGCGCGGGTTTGAGTATGCCCGCCTTCGACAGCTTCATGTCGATCGTTGCGAGGAATTCGCCCAAGGCTATGAGCTTTTCTTTCGAAGGCGCATCGTGGACGCGATAGATGGGCGCAGAGCGCTTTGCTTCCAGCGTTTCGGCTGCGGCAACATTGGCCTGAATCATGAACTCTTCGATGAGCCGATGCGCATCCAGACGTGGCGGTGTGGCGATGCCACGAACCTGGCCCTTGTCGTTGAGAAGAATTTTGCGCTCCGGGAGATCGAGCTCGAGGGGGCCACGTGCATCGCGGGCCTTGCTGAGGCTAGCATAAGCGCCCCAGAGCGGTCGGAGTACCGGTTCGAGCAGCGGTGCTGTGGCGGTGTCGGTCCGACCGTCGATCGCGCTCTGCGCCTGCTCGTAAGAAAGGCTCGCGGCGGAGCGCATCAAGCCTCGGAAGAAGCGGTGCCCTCGCTTTTGCCCGGCTTTATCGAAGATCATGCGCACGGCGAGGCAGGGGCGGGGAACGCCTTCTTTGAGCGAGCACAGTTCATTGGAAATCCGCTCGGGCAGCATGGGGACGACCCTGTCGGGAAAGTAAACTGAGTTGCCGCGCTTTCGGGCCTCCTTATCCAGGATGCTGCCCGGGGTGACGTAATGGGCCACATCGGCGATGGCAACGATGACGACCCAGCCGCCGTCATTGGCCGGATCGGTGTCCGGCTCGGCAAAGACCGCATCGTCATGGTCGCGCGCATCGATCGGATCGATGGTCAATAGCGGCACGGACCGAAGGTCCTCGCGTGCGCCAAGCTCAACCTCCGTAGCCGCATCGGCCTCCGCGATTGCGGCGGGCGGAAATATGTCGGGGATGCCATGGGCGTGAAGGGCAATCAGGCTGATCGCCTGTTGAGCCTCTGGGTTCCCAAGCCGTTCGACAATACGGGCTGTGGGGACGCCATAGCGGGCAGACCGGGCGATCTCGAAGCGGACCAATTCGCCGTCCTCAGCGTCGTCCGACGACCCTTGCGGGACCGTCCATTCCTTAAGTTGCTTCTTGTCAACGGGATCGATGACGCCGCGGCCGTCCGTCAACGCGCGGAATATCCCAAGGAGGCTGCGCGAGGTCATCCGCGGCAGCTTCTTGATGGTGCGTGCATGGTAGGGGTAGTCGGCATCATCCGGTTTCTGCTGTGCGAGGCGGGCCAGGACGCGATCGCCAACACCTGCGACAGCCCCTTGGCGGTCGTTGCCTTCAATCATGAGAATGCGTGGGGCGGGGCCATCTTCGGCGCCCCAACTCGCGGGCTTGGCGACAAATTCGCCGTCCGCATCGCGCGCCGTGATCTCAAGCACAGCGACAGAAGGCAATGCTCCAGGACGGGCCAGTTTGCGCCGTGAGCCGGCTATCAGCCCTTCCTCCGCCATGTCGCGCAAGAGCGCCTTCAAGCCGATACGAGCTGAACCCGTGATGCCAAACGCGCGTGCAATTTCGCGTTTGCCCGCTTTGGTTGTTGTGGTTTCCAGGAAGTCGAGAATCTCTTTTTTGGAGGGCAGGCCAGTCTTCGTCGCTGCCTTGCCCTTCGCAGATTTCCTGTTCTTTGCTGAAGTCTTGGCTTTTGCGGGAGTTTTGGCTTTGCCGCTCCCGGAGGAGGGCTTCTTTGGACCGGCGGGCTTTTTCGGGTTGGCCACGTTTGCCGCTTAGCTGGCCGCCTTGTCGGCGGTCTCCTTCGATTTCGTGCTGGACTTTGTACTTTTACGTACGGCTTTCTTCGCAGGAGATTTTGCGGACGCCTTTTTGGTGGCAGTTTTCTTCGCCGGTGCCTTTTTCGCGGTCTTCTTTTTGGCTGGGCCCTTTGCGGCGCGCGCAGCGATCAGCGTCAGGGCTTCCTCAAGCGTGACTTTTTCAGGATCACTGTCTTTGGGGATCGTCGCGTTGATCTTGGCGTGCTTCACGTAAGGCCCGTAGCGCCCACTCAACACCTGCACTTTACCGCCGCCATCTGGATGCTCGCCCAGCTCCTTAATGACGCTTGCCCCGCGCTGGCTGCCTTTTGCGGCTTTCTCGGCCAGAAGTGTAATGGCCCGGTTCGCGCCGACTTCGAACACTTCCTCAGGCGCGCTCAGACTCGCATACCTCCCATCGCATTGTACGTAAGGTCCAAAACGGCCATAGCCGGCGGTGATCGGTTTGCCGAACTCAGGATGGATGCCGACCTCGCGTGGCAAAGACAGGAGCGCGAGTGCGCGTTCCAGATCGATTTCGTCCGGGTCGCTGCCCTTTGGAATCGAGGAGCGCTTGGGCTTTTCACCACCCTCCGCATCGCCGAGCTGGATATAGGGTCCGAACCGGCCTGTTCGGATGCTCACTTCGAAACCGGTTTCGGGGTCCGTGCCCAGAACCTTGCCGTCCGCAAGCGCGGCCTTCTCGCCGGTCTCGGCGAGTTGGCGCGTGTAACGGCAGTCCGGATAGTTGGAGCAACCGACGAAAGCACCGAACTTGCCGACTTTCAAGCTGAGCTGCCCGTCGTTGCATGAGGGACAAGCGCGCGGGCGACCGTCCCCAGTGTCGGGGAAGATGTGCGGCCCAAGCAGGTCGTTCAACGCATCGAGCACCTGGGTGATCCGAAGATCGCCGATCTCGTCTACAGCGCCAATAAAATCACGCCAGAAGTCGCGCAGCACATCCTTCCATTTCAGCGTGCCGGCCGAAATGAGATCGAGCTTTTCTTCCAGGTCTGCGGTGAAATCGTATTCCACATAGCGCTTGAAGAAGCTCTCCAGAAAGGCTGTGACGAGCCGACCCTTGTCTTCGGGGTAAAGGCGCTTCTTGTCGATGCGGACGTAGTCGCGTTCACGGAGCACATTCAGCGTTGCGGCATATGTGGACGGGCGCCCGATGCCGAGCTCTTCCATCTTCTTGATGAGGGTTGCTTCGCTGAAGCGCGGCGGTGGTTCGGTAAAGTGCTGTTTAGACTCGATGGCGCGCGCATCAAGCGGCTGGCCTTGGGTCAGCGCGGGAAGTGCGCCGTCCTCGCCGACCGCATCGTCAACGCCTTCCTCGTAGATCTTGAGAAAGCCGTCGAAGCGGATCACCGATCCGGTGGCGCGGACTCCATATGGTTTGCGATCAGAGCCCGCGACATCGATATCCACCGAAGTGCGTTCGATCTCAGCGCTTGCGGCTTGGCTTGCGAGCGTTCGCTGCCAGATCAACTTGTAGAGCTTCAGTGCATCGGGATCGAGATATCGGCCAATCTTGTCCGGGGACTTGTTGAAGTCCGTTGGCCGGATGGCCTCGTGTGCTTCCTGGGCATTCTTGGCTTTGGTCGAGTATTGGCGCGGCGAAGAGGGCACGTAGCGCGAACCGTAGAGGCCGCTCAACAGGCCCCGAACAGCGGAGATGGCTTCTGGCACGATCTGCACGCCATCCGTTCTCATATAGGTGATAAGGCCCTCGGCCTCGCCACCAAGCTCCACGCCCTCGTAAAGGCGTTGAGCGAGCTGCATGGTCTGTCGTGGGCTGAGCCCGAGCTTGCGCGACGCCTCCTGCTGGAGTGTCGACGTGGTGAACGGCGCGGCAGGGTTCCGGCGCTGCGCCTTGCTCTCGATCTTCCCGACAGAATAGCGCCCACCTTCAAGCGCGGCTTTAAGCTGGCCTGCGGTCTCCGCATCTGGGATGTCGAACTTCTCAAGCTTTACGCCATCGGCCAGGACAAGGCGCGCCGAAAGCGTCTCGCTTTTGTCTGTCGCCAGTGTCGCCGTGATCGACCAGTATTCTTGAGCGACGAATTTTTCGATTTCCAGCTCGCGTTCGCAAACGAGCCGTAGCGCGACGGACTGGACCCGGCCCGCAGAGCGTGCTCCTGGTAGTTTTCGCCACAGTACCGGCGACAGGGTGAAGCCAACGAGATAGTCGAGCGCGCGCCGGGCCAGATACGCATTGACCAAAGGCTCGTCGATCTCGCGCGGATTGTGGATTGCATCGACCACGGCATCCTTCGTCACCGCGTTGAACACGACGCGTTCGACAGGAATTTTGCCAAGGAGTTTTTTCCGGGCCAGCACCTGGAGCACGTGCCAGGAGATGGCTTCTCCCTCGCGATCTGGGTCCGTTGCAAGAATCAGCTTGTCGGCGCCTTTGACGGCCTGGGCGATCTCGTTCAAGCGCTTCGCCGATTTGGGGTCGACATCCCAATGCATCTCGAAGTCGTTGTCAGGCAGCACCGAGCCATTCTTCGAGGGAAGATCGCGCACATGCCCATAGGACGCCAGCACCTGGTAATCGGACCCGAGGTACTTGTTGATCGTTTTGGCTTTAGCTGGGGATTCGACGATAACGAGTTTCATTGAGAACTTCCTAGCCGTGCGAGCGGCGCGCGGCCGAGGGCAGGGTTCGGAATCGGCCCCGAACTTGACGCCGAAAATGGTGTCTCGATTCCCCGCTGTCAAATTTAGCGCGCAAGCAAGTGACAATTATTAAGTGCATATAATAATAATTTGCAATCATAAGACGATAAGGGGCAATCTGTATTCGCCGAAGAACCAGCTGCTGGAATTTCGGATTTTTCAAAATGACGGGTGCAACTAAGCGCGGTGGAGCGGGACGAAACGGTGGGGGCAAGTCGCGGGTCACTAAGAGCGCGAAGCCGCGTCTAGCGCAAGACTGTGCGTCTCGAAAAGAGGTAGCGGACTATATCGCATCCATGCTCAAGGGCATGCGGGTGCTCGCCCATCAGACGCAATTACCCTTTTTATCCTATTTGATTTGCATTGCGCTGGAAGAGGCCAAAGGCGAGAAGGTCAAGCAGGACTGATCGGCGCCAGGACTGATCAGCGCTAGGGCTCGATCAGTGACACGAGCTGGCCGGTGTGGCGCTGTAGCCGTCACGCAAGATCAAGTTCCAGTAAAATAATGTGAACCGTCCGCGTTCGTTTTGAGAGATATCGGGCAAAGGACGTGGGGTCTCTGATTCGTCGCTGGATGACAGTTCTCGACCAGGCTGTTTTGTTGCCCGCCCAAGGATCGGTGCCAATGTCTCCACGACGTCGTTCACCGACGTGACGAGCGTGGCGCCTTGCTTCAGAAGGTTGTTTGTGCCGGCTGCGCGCGGCTCGAGGGGGCTTCCCGGGACGGCAAAGACTCTCGGCCTTGCTCGCCCGCAAAGCGCGCCGTGACCAGTGAACCGGAGCGCTGGGCCCCTTCCGCCACGACCACGCCGAGGGCACGCCGGAGATCAGCCGGTTGTGCGGCGTGGAAAGTCCTTCGCACGCGGGCTGTGGCCTGGTCGCCGTTCACTGATGAGAAGGCCCTGTTCGCCAATCTTCTCTTGGAGGGCGGCGTTCTCGGGTGGGTAGACGATGTCGAGGCCACCGGCGACGACCGCAAGGGTCCCCTGTTCGAGACTTGCGGTATGAGCGGCGGTGTCGATGCCGCGCGCGAGCTCGGAGGCTATGGCAACGCCTTTGAGCCCCAGCCCGCTTGCGATCTGGCGTGTGAATTTCTGGCCGACCGCGGAACCGTTGCGTGCGCCGACAATGGCGACGATCGGCATGGCGGAGAGTTCAAGCCGACCCTTCACATAGATCAGGGGAGGGGGTGCCTCGACCTGTGCCAAGGCCGCGGGGTATCCCGGTTCTCCGTGAGCGACGAGGTTGGCACCGACCCTTGCAGCGCGCTCCAGTTCAGCCTCGGCGTCCGCCTTACTGCAGAGCCGGATGGCGTGTGCCCGTCCACGGCGTCGCGAAAGGGCCGGCTACGCGTCGATCGCTGCTTGAGCACCGCCGAACTGATTGACGAGCGCACGAAACGTCGCAGGACTCACGTTCTCGCTCCGTAGCAAGCGGAGCCATGCGAGGCGTTGGGCATCGCTGAGGCGCATCGCCGCGTCAGGCTTTTTGCTTGTTCCCACCAATCCGTGATTCCTCGCCCCGTCTTAGCCGGTCGATGTTTTCCCCATGGCGCACGTAAAGAAGGACGGTCAGCAATCCAAACAGCGCCACAAGCGGCCACGCGCCCAAAACGGCAAGGCCGAGCACGGTTGCCGCACTTGCGGTCAGGGCGGCGAGCGAAGAGTAGCGCGTCGCCATAGCGACAAGCAGCCAGACGGCGCAAAACCCCAAAGCTGCCGGCCAGTAGAGTCCCAGAGCCACGCCGATATACGTCGCAACACCCTTGCCGCCGCGAAAGCCAAGCCAGGCGGGAAAAAGATGACCGAGAAAAGCCCCCAGACCGCCAGCGAGGGCGGCATAGGGCCCCAGCTGACCGCAAATCAAAACGGCGGCGGTTCCTTTGAGCATGTCGAGCGCCAGCGTGAGCGCGGCGAGCCCCTTGCTGCCGGTGCGCAGGACGTTGGTTGCCCCGATATTGCCGGAGCCGATGTTACGGACATCGCCACGGCCGGTGAGTTTCGTCAGGATGAGGCCGAAAGGGATCGAGCCCAGCAGATAGCCAATGGCCAAGCTCGCGACGCATAGGCCGAGCACCGATGGAAAGAGGGCAGACCAATCCTCGGTTGGCGGCATCATTCATCCCTCAAATCTGCACGCCCCAACCCATCAAGCGTAGTGATACACGGGACGACCGGCAACGAACGTCACAAGCGCCCGGCCCTCGAACCGCGCTTCGTCGAAGGGCGTGTTCTTGGACTTGGAGCGGAGGTCTCCTGGCTCAACGGTCCAAGGCATTTCCAGATCGATCAAAACGAGGTCTGCCGGGGCGCCCTTGACGAGGCGGCCTCCGCCAAGCCTGAGAAGTTCAGCCGGTCGAGCCGAGAGGGCATTGAGAAGCCGATGCAACGTGATGCTGCCGTTGTGGAAGAGGCGAAGCCCCGCGCCCAGCATGGTCTCAAGACCCACGGCGCCGTCATTGGCCTCGGCAAAGGGGCGGCGCTTGCCTTCGGCGCCTCTCGGATCGTGCGCCGAGACGATCACATCGATGTCGCCGCTCGCCACGCCTTCGACCATCGCTTGCCGGTCGTCTTCATCGCGCAACGGCGGCGTCATTTTGAAGAAGGTACGGTAGGGGCCGATGTCGTTCTCATTCAGCGTCAGATGGTTGATGCTCACGCCGCACGTCACCGGCAGGCCGCGGGCCTTGGCGGTCTGGATCACTTCGAGCGAAGCGCGGCAGGAAATCTGTGCCGCGTGGTAGCGGCCCCCTGTCAGTTCGACAAGACGGATGTCCCGGTCGAGCATTATGGTCTCGGCCTCCGTGGGGATGCCGCGAAGGCCGAGACGTGTAGCAACTTCGCCTTCGTTCATGACGCCGTTATCAGCAAGGTCGGCGTCTTGCAGGTGATGGACGATCAGTGCGCCATAATCCTTGGCGTAGGAGAGGACGTTGCGCATGAGCTTGGCGTTGGCAACACTCGCCTTGCCGTTGGTGAAGGCAATCGCGCCCGCATCCCGCAAGAGGCCAAGCTCAGCCATATCCTCGCCTTTCAACTCGCGCGTCATAGCGGCCATGGGGTGGACGTGAACGAGCGCGGTATCGCGGGCGCGGCGCAGGATGAAGTCCACGAGCGCGACGTCGTCGATGACCGGATCGGTGTCGGGCATACAGCACATGGTCGTGACGCCACCTGCGGCCGCGGCGCGGCTCGCCGTCGCCAAGGTTTCGCGATGTTCGTGTCCCGGTTCACCGCAAAACACCATCATATCGATGAGGCCAGGTGCGACCGTGCGGCCACCGCAATCGAGCGACTCCGTGCCCTCGACTGATCCTTCCGTGATGTGCATGCCGAGGTCGGCAATTGTCCCATTTGCGATCAGGAGACCACCAAAGGCATCGAGCCCCGAGGCGGGATCGACCAGCCGCGCATTGACCAGCGACAGCGACTTGCGCTGGGGCAGGGGGGCGGTTTCCGTTTCGTCTTCGATTTCCATCGCGCTCAATCCATGACGCTCATTCGTTTGGCAGGTGGCATGCGAGGGCTTGGAGCACGGCCATGCGCACCGCCACACCCATCTCGACCTGCTCGCGGATGACACTGCGGGCACCGTCGGCGACATGGGCATCAATCTCGACACCGCGGTTCATGGGGCCGGGATGCATGACGATGGCGTCGTCTTTGGCGCGCGCCAGTTTTTCGGCATCGAGCCCATAGAAGTGAAAATACTCCCTTTGGCTCGGGATCAGGCTCGAGGCCATGCGTTCGCGCTGAAGACGCAGCATCATCACCACGTCCGCGTCTTTCAAACCCTCATGCATGGAGGTAAAGGACTCCACACCCAGCCGGTCCACACCCTCACCGAGAAGGGTTGAGGGCGCCACGACCCGGACTCGGGCGCCGACCGTATTGAGCAGAAGGATGTTCGAGCGCGCCACGCGCGAATGCATGATGTCGCCGCAGATCGCGACGGTCAGCCCTTCGAAGCGCTCTTTGTGACGGCGTATCGTCAGCGCATCGAGGAGGGCTTGCGTGGGGTGTTCATGGCTGCCGTCGCCTGCATTGATCACCGAGCAGTCAACCTTTTGCGACAGCAATTCCACCGCACCGGCGGCGTGATGGCGAACCACCAGGAGGTCGGGGCGCATGGCATTGAGGGTGACGGCCGTGTCGATGAGGGTTTCGCCCTTTTTGATGGACGAGGTGGGGATCGACATGTTCATCACGTCGGCTCCCAGGCGCTTGCCCGCCAGCTCGAACGAGCTTTGGGTGCGGGTGGAGGCTTCGAAAAAGAGGTTGATGAGCGTCCGGCCGCGCAAATGGCTGCTTTTCTTTTCGACCTGACGGCTTTGTTCCGCCGCGGCCTGCGAGAGGTCCAGCAACGACATAATCTCGTCCCGCGTCAGACCTTCTATGCCCAGAAGGTGGCGATGGGGGAACGATGGGGCCGGAGCTTCAGCTGCGCTGCTCATTGAAGAGAACTGTATAAGCGCGTGCCCTCAATGCATCAAGCGTGGAGGGCCCCCTGTGCAGCCAATGGTGAACACGGCCTGTGGTGAACACGGCGCGTGCCCCCTTTTTGCTGCATCCGTTGACCGCAGGGCTTGGCGGTGTCCACCAGAGGGGCTTGTCAGCGAGGGGCAAACCCCAATAACTTTGGAACACGCGAATCCATGGTGTGGATTCGTTTGTTTCAAGGGAGTTCGTGCTGGCGTCTTGATCGCTTCGTCCTTTGGGACAAGAAGCATTATGGACCGACGATTTCGTGGGCTTTCAGCCCCAGGAACAGCCAGGAGCGGGACAATCGCGAACTGGACAATCGGGAGCGCTAAACAATGATGAGCTTGCCCTTTGTTCTGTTCGCGTGCGCGATCTGCTCGGCCTGGATGCGCCAACGTGGCGTTGCCATAGGATTTTGGGTTGTCGGTGTCATTGCCATGCTGATCCTGTTCCGCATTCACGCGAGCGATGTCTTGAGCATCGAACTCTAGGGGGAAGAGCGTGTCTTGTGAGCTATCCAGGCTGCTGAATGCCGTTGGGCTGATGGCCATCGGAACGGTGCTTGCGCTTGCTTTCATCGATCAGGTTTGGTTCGGAGAGCTGCCCTGTCCGTTATGCATTTTGCAGCGCATGGGTCTCATCGCCGCCGGCATCGGCATTGCGCTCAACGTCATCTTTGGGCCCAAGCCCAGCCACTACGGTATTGCGATCATCAGCGGTATCGCAAGTGGTGCAATTTCGATGCGGCAGATCCTGCTGCATATCGTTCCGGGCACTGGTTTTTACGGCCCCGCTATCTTTGGGCTTCACCTCTACACTTGGGCGTTCATCGCCGCTGTATTGCTCGTTCTTGGGTGCGGGATCATGCTGCTCGACGACCGGCAATTCTCGCGTGTTCAACCATTGTCCGGCCGTTTCTCGGTGTTGTCGTTGTCGGCACTCCTTTTGTTCTTGGCACTGACGATCGCCAATATATTTTCGACCGTTGCCTTGTGTGGTGCCGGCGTCTGCCCCGAAGAGGTCGACCACTATGAGATGTTCGGCATGAACGACTAGTGGCGCCTCGTTGTCCGCCTCAGGGGCGATCTCAGGGAAGCTTTCTCATCCGGTCCAGTGCACCTTGTAAAATATAGGCGGCCGCCATGCGGTCGATCACCTCTGCCCGGCGCTTGCGGGATGCATCGGCCTCAATCAGGTGACGCTCCACGGCCGCTGTCGACAGACGCTCGTCCCAGAAGGCCATTGGGAGGTCCACATGGGGGGCAAGATTGCGTGCGAAGGCGCGCGTGGATTGGGCGCGCGGTCCCTCGCTACCATCGAGATTGAGAGGCAGGCCAATGACCAGCCCGCCCACGCCTTCCTTCGCGGCAATGGCGGCGATGGCTTTGGCATCCGCGGTGAATTTCGTCCGCCGCAGCGTTTCATAGGGTGTCGCGATCACGCGGGTCACATCGGACAAGGCAAGGCCGACGGTTTTGGTGCCTAAATCGAAGCCCAGAAGGCGCGCTCCTGGCTGTAGCTTCGAAGGCAAGTCTTCGATAGGAAGGGGTTCAGCCGTGGTCACGGTGCCATGTGCAGGTTGAGACGATTGAGATTGAGAAAATCGAGGGTGAGACGATGAAGATTACGTGGTTCGGCCATTCTTGTTTTCGCGCCCAGGTGGGCGCAAGCCATATCCTGATCGATCCGTTCCTGACCGGCAATCCCACCTTCGAGAATGCTGGCATTCCCGAAATTGACGTGATTGACGGGGTGACCCATGTGGCGCTCACCCACGGTCACGAGGACCATTTGGGCGACACGGTTCGGATCTGCAAGGAGACGGGGGCGACCCTGATTGCGGTCCATGAGCTTGCGGCCTATCTCGGTAGTCATGGGGTCGAAAAGACCGACCCTGGCAATACGGGTGGCATGGTGCCGCACGGCGATTTCAATCTCACTTTTGTGCCGGCCTTGCATTCGGCCTCTAACATCGTGGACGGGCAGCTGGTCTATCTCGGCGACCCTTGCGGGATTGTGATCGCCGCAAAAGGCAGCAAGACCCTCTACCATATGGGTGACACCGACATTTTTTCCGATATGGCGCTTATCAACGAGCTCCATGAGCCTCAGATTGGAATCGTGCCTATCGGCGACCGCTACACGATGGGCGCTAAGGCCGCGGCGCTCGCCTGCAAGCGCTTTTTCGACTTCGACACGATTGTGCCATGCCACTACGGAACCTTCCCGGTTATCGACCAGACGCCCGATAAGTTCGTGGCAGCTTTGGCGGATCGTGCGGTTGTTGTGCCCGAACTTGGCGTGCCGTTTGACGCTTAGGGTGGCTGAAACGCTCATGGTTCGCGCCCGGTTGCCGCTCTTTCGGCGCGGTGCTACAGGGATGCACCGGATCGGAATTGCTTTCCAGCCATATGGTTTTGTGGCCTAGCCTCACGCTCCATCCGCCTCAGATTTAGCCGTCTTAGCTCTAGTCCAAGTGAACATGTCCGTAGACCGCGCCACAGTCTTCCGTATCGCTCACCTTGCCCGTATCGCCATCACCGATGAGGAGGCGGAACGGCTCGAAGCAGAGCTCTCAGGTATTCTCGACTGGGTGGCCCAGCTGGACGAACTCGACACGGCCAATGTCGAGCCCATGACGCGGGTCGAAGCAATGACCATGAAGAAGCGCAAAGACGTAGTTGCGGACGGTTTTTGTGCCGATGACATCGTCAAGAACGCACCACATGAAGACGATCATTATTTCGTCGTCCCCAAAATCGTCGAGTAGGCCATCGTGACGGACCTGACAGAGCTCACTATTTCCGATGCGCGCGAGGGTTTGCGCGCCAAGTCCTTTACGGCGGTGGAGCTAGCGGACGCGCATCTTGCCGCGATTGAGGCCGCCAATAGGGCCATCAACGCCTATGTGCTCCCGACGCCCGAGCGCGCGCTCGAGGCGGCCAGGCGGTCCGACGAGCGCCTTGGCAAGGGCGAGGGCGGCTCGCTTGAGGGCATCCCGCTCGGCATCAAGGACCTCTTCTGCACAAAGGACGTGCGGACTACCGCCTGCTCGCACATTCTCGATGGCTTCACGCCGCCTTACGAGTCGACGGTGACCGCCAATCTTTGGGCGGCGGGTGCGGTGATGCTCGGCAAGCTCAACAATGACGAGTTCGCCATGGGATCATCGAACGAGACGAGCTTTTATGGCGACGTGATCAACCCCTGGCGACGGGAGGGCTCCGATGCACCGCTCGTGCCTGGAGGCTCTTCGGGTGGCTCGTCGGCTGCCGTGGCCGCGCGGTTATGCCTCGGCGCCACGGCGACGGATACCGGCGGTTCGATCCGTCAGCCGGCGGCCTTCACAGGTACGGTGGGCCTCAAGCCAACCTATGGGCGGTGTTCTCGTTGGGGCATCGTGGCGTTTGCATCGTCGCTGGATCAGGCGGGGCCCATTACCCGCTCCGTGCGAGATGCCGCCATCTTGCTGCAAGCCATGGCAAGCCACGACCCCAGGGACACGACGAGTGCGGATATTCCTGTGCCCGATTTCGAGGCCTCGATCGGCCGCGATGTGAAGGGGCTTACGATCGGGATTCCGAAGGAGTACCGGGTGGAAGGCATGGCCCCTGAGATCGAGGCGCTGTGGCAGCGGGGCATTGCCTGGCTCAAAGATGCGGGCGCTGAAATCAAAGAGGTGAGCCTGCCGCATACGAAGTATGCGCTGCCGTCTTATTACATCGTCGCACCGGCTGAGGCCTCGTCCAATCTCGCGCGCTATGACGGTGTGCGCTACGGCCTGCGCGAGCCAGGCAAGGACGTGATCTCTATGTATGAGAACACGCGAGAGGCGGGGTTCGGCGCGGAGGTGAAACGCCGTATTCTGATCGGCACCTATGTGCTCTCGGCGGGTTATTACGATGCCTACTATTTGAAGGCGCAGAAGGTGCGCACCTTGATCAGCCAAGACTTCGACCAGGTGTTCCAGTCGGTCGATGCCCTTTTGACACCGACGACACCGGCGCCCGCTTTTGGTATTGGCGAGAAGTCCGGCGATCCGCTGGAAATGTATCTGAACGACATCTTCACGGTCACGGTGAACATGGCGGGACTTCCGGGGATTTCGGTGCCTGCGGGTCTCTCCTCGGAGGGCACGCCGCTTGGGCTGCAGGTGATTGGACGGGCCTTCGACGAAGAAACGTTGTTTCGCGTGGGGCAAGTGATCGAGGACGCGGCGGGGCCGCGTCTCAAGCCCGCGGACTGGTGGAGTGCGAGCGCATGAGCCGGGTCCTGGTTTCATCGGGCAGTCCTTATGAGCCGATTGTCGGCTTTTCCCGGGCCGTGCGCGTGGGCAGCATGATATTTGTTGCCGGAACGACGGCGGCGTCCAGTGGAGAACCGGTGGCGATTGGCGATCCGGTCGCGCAAACCCGTTCGATCTTCAAGACCATTGAACACGCGCTCGAACAGGTGGGCGCTGCCTTGAAGGACGTGGTCCGCACGCGCGTCCATCTTGTCGACATTGCGCATTGGGACGCGGTTGGCCGTGTTCATGGCGAAATTTTCGGTGACATTCGTCCAGCCAATACAGCGCTTCAGGTCTCTGGCTTTGTCAGTCCTGATTGGCTTGTCGAGATCGAGGTGGATGCGGTCGTGGAAGACGCATCGCTGTAACGAGAGGTGGCCAGATGGCAACGCGCGCAGCGCAGAATTGCGAAAGCATGGATCAGGTCCGGGATGAAATTGATCGGATCGATGAGGCCATGGTGGATTTGATCTGTGAGCGTTTTGCTTATGTGGACCGGGCTTGGCAGCTCAAGAAAGCCCCCGCCGATGCCCGCGTCCCGTGGCGCATTCAGCAGGTTATCGACAAGGTGCGCGCCCGGGCTGAAAAAAACGAGCTCCCACCGGAACTTGTCGAGGCCCTTTGGCGTCAAATGATTGGCTGGTTCATCCAGTATGAGGAAGAAAGGCTCCGCCGTTTGGGGCCAAAGGAGTAGTGGGTCGTCGATGGACGCCAAATCGGAGAAGTCGAATCTGATCGCAGGCGAAACCGGCGATTGGGAAGTGGTGATCGGCTTGGAGGTCCATGCACAGGTCACCTCTAACGCAAAGCTGTTCTCAGGCGCCTCGACCGAATTCGGTGGTGAGCCCAATTCCCATGTGAGCTTGGTCGATGCGGCCATGCCCGGCATGTTGCCCGTCATCAACGAAGCCTGCGTGGCACAGGCTGTCCGTACGGGTCTTGGCCTCAAAGCCGAGATCCATCTCAACTCGGTGTTTGACCGGAAGAACTATTTCTATCCGGACCTGCCTCAGGGCTATCAGATCAGCCAGTACAAGAACCCCATCGTCGGCGAGGGCGAGGTGATCGTCGATCTCCTCAGTGGCGAGCGGGTGATTGTCGGCATCGAGCGGCTCCATCTTGAGCAGGACGCGGGCAAGAGCCTGCACGACCAGCATCCGCAACATTCCTATGTCGATCTCAATCGCTCCGGGGTGGCGCTGATGGAGATCGTGTCGAATCCGGATCTTCGCTCCTCCGAGCAAGCAAAGGCGTATGTCTCGAAGCTGCGGACGATCCTGCGCTATCTCGGCACCTGCGATGGAAATATGGAGGAGGGCTCTTTGCGGGCGGACGTCAATGTGTCGGTCCGGCATCCTGGGGATGCGCTCGGGACGCGCTGCGAGATCAAGAACGTTAACTCGATCCGCTTCATCGGCCAGGCCATCGAATACGAGGCGCGTCGGCAGATCGAGATTATCGAGGATGGTGGGACGATCGATCAGGAGACGAGGCTCTTCGATTCCAAGACTGGCGAAACGCGCTCCATGCGGTCTAAGGAAGAGGCGCACGATTATCGCTATTTCCCCGACCCCGATCTTTTGCCGCTTGAATTGACCCAAGACTTTGTGGACGAGATCGCGAGCAGCCTTCCCGAACTGCCAGATGCAAAGCGGGCGCGCTTCATCGCCGACTACGGTCTGACGCCCTACGATGCTGACGTGCTCGTGTCCGAGCGCGAGAGCGTGGATTATTTCGAAGAGGTCGCGAAGGGACGCGATGCCAAGCAGGCCGCGAACTGGGTCATCAACGAGCTGTTTGGCCGGCTGAACAAAGAGGGCCTCGCCATAGATGCCAGCCCCATCTCTTCGGCGCAGCTCGGAGGCATTGTCGATCTCATCAAGGCGGGGACCATTTCCGGCAAGATCGCCAAGGACGTCTTTGACATCGTTTGGACCGAGGGTGGCGATCCGGCCGAGCTCGTTGAGCAACGTGGGCTCAAACAGGTGACCGATACAGGTGCTATTGAGAAGGCGGTCCATGACGTCATGGCAGCCAATCCCGACAAGGTGGAGCAGGCCAAGGCGAAGCCTGCGATGATCGGCTGGTTTGTTGGACAGGTGATGAAGGCGACCGGCGGCAAGGCGAGCCCACAGGCGGTCAATGCACTGCTTAAGTCAAAGCTCGGTGTCGAGTAGAGCGCATTGGATGGCGCGCGCATGACCCACATTGTTGGCGTTTACGACTACGGCGCGCCTGACGTTATGAGGTGGGAAGAGGCCGAGATCGGCGATCCTGGGCCCGGGCAGATCCGGATCAAGCAAACTGCGGTCGGTCTGAACTTCATCGACGCCTATATGCGCTCAGGTCTCTACCCGCAGGATGAGCTCCCGTTCATTCCAGGCACGGAAGGCGCCGGCGTGGTGACGGCGCTCGGCGAAGGTGTCCGCGATCTTAAGATTGGCCGCCGCGTGGCCTATGCCGGACATATGGGGGCCTATTCGCAGGAGCGGTTGATCGCGGCGGATCGTGTGGTCCGTATTCCGAAAGCTGTGAGCGATGAGACGGCGGCAGCGGCCATGCTGAAGGGCCTGACGGCGCAATATCTCTTGCGCCAAATCTACAAGGTCGGACCGGGCACCACGCTTCTGTTTCATGCGGCGGCCGGCGGGGTCGGCATGATCGCGTGTCAGTGGGCGGCCGCGCTTGGCGCGACGGTGATCGGGACCGCGGGCTCGGCCGGTAAGGCGCTGATCGCGCGCTCCCATGGCTGTAAGCATGTCATCAACTATCTGGAAGAGGACTTCGTCGCCAAAGTGAAAGCGTACACCGGCGGCGAGGGTGTCGACGTGGTCTACGACTCGGTCGGCAAGGATACGTTCCCAGGCTCGCTCGACTGCCTCAAGCGGCGCGGCATGTGGGTGAGTTTCGGCCAGTCGTCCGGACCGTGCCCGGAGTTCCGCATCAATCTGTTGGCCCAGAAGGGCTCGCTCTTTGCCATACGGCCCATGCTTGGGGACTATATCGCGACACGCAAAGAGCTCGTTTCAACGGCAAACGATCTTTTCGCCATGCTCGCAAAGGGCAAGGTCAAAATCTCGGTCAACCAGACCTATGCCTTGAGGGATGCCGCGCAGGCCCATCGCGACCTTGAGGGACGCCGGACGACCGGGTCTTCCGTGCTCATTCCGTGAGGGCCTGAGCCCAACGTTCTCAAGCGAAGGTTTTTGTGGTTATCGGCGCGTGAGCGCGGATGGTCAAAGAAGTCTTGCGAAACGGCGAAATTAATCTTTGCCCCGCGGAATTGCGTGCGGCGTCAATCAAACTTACCGCGCTGTTCAGGTTTGGTGATGTTGCATTAAGCACGTCGATTCAGACGTTGTTCAAAGACCTCCCCGATGATCATGCGTGTTGAACACAACACGGCGCGTCGAACCTTTGCGACGGGAAAAGAAGGTTCATTGCGCATCAAAAGGGTCAAATACGGGGGACGTTAGAATGGCACGGATGGAATTTGCGACGGTCTTGGCAGGTCAGGTCGAGCCTGCAATGCAAGCCGGCGGACCGGATGCTCTCTTCGAGCTCGGCATGCTCTATGCCACGGGGCGTGATGTCGACGTGGATCTTGTCACTGCGCACAAATGGTTCAATCTGGCGGCGGCAAGGGGGAACGTCTCGGCGCGGGACTACCGTATGGAACTCTCCCAGGAGATGAGCGCCGAGGAGATTGCCGAAGCGCAGCGTCAGGCACGGGAGTGGCTCCAGATCCATTAGAACTCAGCCTGCCGAGGCAGACTTACTGGACAGCGCATCGGTGAAAGCTGATGCTCTGCCTCACTGCGATGCTGTGTGTCACTGATTGTCGCGGCAATCGCGGAAGAGCGACATCACACAGTTATAGCTGCGACGGGCAAAATTCTTGGATTCCCGCTTGTTGGTCTGCGCCGCTGGAGGTGGCGGCGGGGCAGCAGCCTTTGGCTCAGACGCACCGAGACCGACCGCGGACCCTGCATTTCGCAAACCCTGCTTCGAGGCGTCGTACGCACGGCCCCCAAGCTCGAACAATGATTTCGGTTGCTCACCGCTCTTCTCGTCGAATGCGCGGCCATCACGCTCCACACGCTCGTTCAACTGGCCTAAGCGGGGGTCTGCGGCAGCGCGCGCGGGCAGGGCAGGGCCGTCATATTGATAGACCTTCATGAGGCCCACACATCCTGTACCGGCTCTTTTTGCTGAGCAGGACGCATGACCGCCTTCCTTGGCAGTCCTCACGACGCAATAAAGCTTGAGCGCATCGCTTTGCGTGGCACCGCTGCCTTGCACGCGGCACCGATATGTCTCATCGGGACCCTTGCATGTGACGCAATAATCGATGTTGGCGGCGTTGGCGGAAGGGGTGTTTGCTAAGGAAGCAAGCGCAATCAGAACGGCGAAAGAAAACGCCGCGGGCCGAGCAACGCCTCGCCACGCCAGGATTCGCCAAGCTAGGACTTGCAAAGCTATGACTTGCCGAGCAAGCCCATAGGAACGAGCCCCAAGGCAGGGAACCTCAAAGTGAAGCAATCCTAACCGGATGCGACGACCCATGCCTCTAACATCCTCCCTGGGTGCGTGAGTAGAGCCTAACACATTGGATGGGAGAACAATACCGGGGTCGAGCGGATGAGCAGGGCTCAAAACGAACAGCTAATACCTGAGCCGTGGAATGCTGCGAGTGCGTGTTGACCGCCTCGAAGGAGACCAGTAAGCCTTTGCGTCCAGCGGAGACGTGGCCGAGAGGCTGAAGGCGGCGGTTTGCTAAACCGTTATACGGTCAAAAGCCGTATCGGGGGTTCGAATCCCCCCGTCTCCGCCATTCACCCAAGCTGGCAGTCTCGCCGCTCTAAAATGAGGTGAAGATGATCCTGAAGACACCAGAATCCGATCTCGACCGCGCGTTCATTGAGCGCGAGCGGAACCAGTTGGCCGGGCGGGCGCTATCCTTCCTCATTGTTCTCAATGGTGCGGCCGCGCTCGTCTTGATGACAGTAATGGCGCAGGCTCCTGATTCGACTATCGACCGGAAGGTGGCGGCCGCCATGCTGTTTTTCAGCGGTGGGGCGGTTGCTGCCTTGTTCAGCTCATTTCTCGCCTATGTAGGCCGGACAGTACGGCTGGAGTCCCCAAGCCGGCAGCCTCTGAGACGTGCGCTTCGCGGGCTTGCTATTGCGGCTGTCATTGGCAGCGGGGCGGCGTTTCTCATTGGGATGAACATGGTGGCGACATCGCAAGCGGAGAAATCAAGTTCGCACCCGAAAGGTCACCGCGAGGACAAGCCGCGTAAGGCCCCAGCCATCAAGAATGCATCTGATGTTCCTGGAATCGCCACAGGCTAAGGGACGAGGTAGCCTGGTCTGGCTTCGGCTGTTAATGTCCGGCTATTGAGGCCCGGTCATCTCGCGGGTGAAGTCCTGCCAGGCCTTTTGGGCATTGGCTGTCAGGGCGTGCAACCTTTCGCCCACGATTTTCCAGTTCACCACGTGCTGCGTCTCGCGCTCCGCTCTCATGTCGAGAACGTAGACGGCGATGATGGTGAGCGCGACGCCGACGATCAAGCCAAGCAGAAAACGCATGAATTCCCTCTCAGAGCTGCCTGATCATAGCGGCTGGGAGGGACGAGCGGAAGTGATTGCCGCAGGCATTCGCTCCGCATGCAGCCCTAGCCATTGGCGATGCGCCGCTGGTCATCGGACAGATCGTTCGGGCTGTCGTGGGGTTCCGCCTCGGGCGCCAGTCCTGCGGCAAGGGCATCGTCAACGGTGGACATCCACACGAACCGAACGGCTTTCCGCGCGGATTCTGGGATCTCCTCGTAATCCTTCCGGTTCCGCATGGGCAGCATCACCGTGGTGATCCCAGCCCTGACCGCCGCCAGCACCTTGTTTTTCACCCCGCCAATGGGCAGCACAAGCCCCCGCAGCGAAATCTCGCCGGTCATGGCCAGATCGTTTCGCACGGTCCGGCCCGTCAGCAGCGAGGTGAGGGCGATGAACATGGCAACGCCTGCGCTTGGGCCATCCTTGGGGATCGCGCCCGCAGGGACATGGAGATGGATGTCCGAATTCTCGAACACGCTCTGGTCGATGCCGAGCGTGCTGGCGCGCGCTTTCACAAGCGATAGAGCGGCTTGCGCGCTTTCCTTCATAACGTCTCCGAGCTGGCCGGTGAGAATCAGACGCCCGTTTCCGGGGACGCGGGCGCACTCGATGAACAGGATATCGCCACCGGTCGGCGTCCAGGCGAGCCCCGTGGCGACGCCCGGTACGCTTGTGCGCATGGCGACTTCATTCTCGAATTTCGGTGCACCCAGAATGTCGTGGAGGTCATCCTCATCGATGCGCATCCCGGTCTCTTCGCCCTCGGCGATGCGCATGGCGACCCGGTGGCAGATGGCGCCGATCTCGCGCTCCAGATTCCGCACGCCGGCTTCACGGGTGTAGCCACTGATGATCGCGCGAAGGGCGTCCTCGGTGATCTCGCACTGCTCAGGCGTCAGGCCTGTCGCCTCCAACTGACGCCTCACCAGATAGCGCTTGGCGATCTCGATCTTCTCCTCCTCGGTGTAGCCGGGGAGCTCGATGACCTCCATGCGATCGCGCAACGGCGCGGGGATTTGGTCGAGGACGTTTGCCGTGCCAATGAACATGACATTCGACAGATCGAAGGGCACGCCGAGATAGTTGTCGCGGAACGTGCTGTTCTGCGCCGGGTCCAGCACTTCGAGAAGCGCGGCAGACGGGTCTCCATGGAAGCTCGAACTGAGCTTATCCATCTCATCGAGCATGAACACGGGATTGCGCGTCTCGGCCTTGCGGAGCGCCTGAACGATATTGCCGGGAAGGGCGCCGACATAGGTTCGCCTATGGCCCCTGATCTCGGCCTCGTCATGGACTCCGCCAAGGCTGATCCGGCCAAATTTGCGGCCCATGGCGCGCGCGATGGATTGGCCGAGCGAGGTCTTGCCGACGCCAGGTGGGCCGACAAAGCACAGGATCGGGCTCTTTCCATCGGGGTTGAGCTTGCGCACCGATAGGAACTCCAAAATCCGCTGTTTGACCTTAGGCAGGCCATAGTGATCCTCATCGAGAATCCGGCGGGCCTGGGCAATATCAATCGTCTCGTCAGAGAGCTTCGACCATGGCAGCTCGATCAGCCAATCGAGATAGGAGCGGATCATCCCATGCTCCGCGGATGCATCCGGCATGCGCTCAAGACGTCGCAGCTCCTTTGTCGCTTGGGTTTCGGCTTCCTCGGACATGTGGGCTTCCGTGATGGCTTCGCGCAGCTCGGCGATCTCCGCCTGACCATCTTCGCCATCGCCGAGTTCCTTCTGAATCTGGCGAAGCTGCTCACGCAGGATGTGCTCGCGTTGGTGCCCGGACAGCGTCTCTTGGGTCTGCTCACCAATCTGCTTGGACAGGCGCAGCACCTCGATCTGTTTGGCGAGTTCGGGCAGCAGCATGTCGATGCGCGCGGATACGTCGAACGTCTCCAGGAGCCGTTGCTTTTCCGCAGGGCTGATGTCCATGACATTGGCGATGAAATCAGTGAGTGCCGAAGGCGACTCCAATTGGTCGATTGCGCCCGCCAGTTCCTCCGGCGCATTAGGCAGGAGAGACAGCGCCTCGCGGGCGCGCTCGCGGAGTTGATGGACCCGCGCGGCAAGCTCGGTCGAGTACACCTCAGCCTCGCTTATCTCCTCGATGCGTGCGGCAAGGAATGGGTATCCGTCTAGGAACTCCAACACTTTGAAGCGCCGCAGTCCGCGCACAACAAGATGATGGCTACCGTCTGGCGACGTCATATAGCGCATGATCTCGCCGATCGTGCCGACGCGGTTGAGTTGGTCTGGCGCCGGGGTTTCAGCTCCGGGCTCGCTTTGCAGGAGAATGCCAACCGGCTTTTCGCTTCGCGCCGCGGCTTGGGCGCCCGCGATGCTTTGCGGGCGGCCGACCATGAGCGGCGCCACAATGCCCGGGAAGAGCACGGCGTTGCGGGTCGGCAGGAGAATCACGGCATCGTCCGGAAGATCGGGATGCGGGTTGGACGTGCTTGAAGACTCAGCGGTGCTCTCAGCCGATATGGTGCCGTCCCCGTTCTTCAGGGTGTCCGTCTTCAGGCTCTCGGTCTTTAGGCTTTGGTCTTGATCGTTCATGCTCTGGACTTCGGTCATCAGTTAGCCCGCCTTCGTAAAGGTCAGGATCAGGCAGCCATTTTTCAACTCCTTGGCCGCCAATCGCAGACAGCTGGATATTGACATACGCCGCTCGAAACGGCCGTAAGGAATCTCAAGGCGCACGATCTTGGCGCGGCGTGCCGCCGTCGGCATGGGCCGGGCTCCGGTGATGATGAGGGTTGTGCCCTCAATCTCCGCGCGCACCGCTTCTGGCCGGACGCCCGGCAGTGCGGTGATCACAGTGACCTCGCGCTCGGTTTCGAAGACGTCCACCGGCGGCTCCCAGCTCGCGGCACAGTCCGCGCTGGAGGGACCGAAAAACTGCCGGTGAAGCTGCTCGGCCTGCTTCAGCATCGCGCAGGCTTCGGCGAACATCTGGTTCCTCGGATCGAGATTTTTGGGATCACGCATTCATGGTCTCGCTTCAATTATGCCTTGGAATGCCTCTTCCGGTTTCGGCGCAGAGCGGCCCTGCGAGAACAAGGCGAGCCGATGCTCGGCACCACTTCACCACTTGTTTTTGTACCCAGGCCTCTTTATTTGGGGCTTGCGGCGGCGCACAACAAGGGTAGAGAGGCGTTGCGGCTGAGCGCCTTTGGGACCTCGGTGCCCCCGCACTTTACGCCTATTTGGCTACGATAAATGTCGTGCGGTCGAGGCCGGTATTGCTGGTGCGCGGATTGTGCGCGTAGACGGTCACGTCGTAAAGGCCGGGCTCGCTGACCGGCACGGTACCGGCGAACTGGCTCGCCTGGCCACCATAGGCGAGATCGACGGGCGGCAGTGTCTCGCCGTTCCGCGTGACCAGCGCCTTCACCTCGAGCTCATCGGCATCCCAAAGGCCGCCAGGGGTGATCGGGCAGCCGCACATCAGGCTCACATTGACGCGCAGATCCACCTTGCCGGTATCCGAGGGCAGCTTCACATGGGCCGGCGGGTCGAGCACGTCCACCACGTAACCGGGGAGCTCGATGAGCCAGCCGTCGCCGCCGGTGATGTGCCGCCCTGGGACGACCCATTGGGTGGCAGTTACGCGGTTTGCGCTTTGCCGCTGTCCCAAGGGCCCGAAGACTTCAACTTCAATTAGAAGCGGCGCCTCTAGGTCGAGAGTGGCCGAGAATTTGGCCGCGTCCTCTGTTGACAGCGTGGCGCGGCGCCCGCCATCAGCGTGCATGATCTGCTCGGTATCGCCGGTTCCGCCCGCCGTGACCCCTTGGGCGAGAATCTCGCCAGTATCGCCATTGCGCAAGACAACGCCCGCGCCGCCCATGCTCGATCCGACGAATTTGGCATCTTTGCTCAGGACGCGGACAGTGATTTCGGTGGGCTCGGCGAAACCCGCGGTCGAGAAGAGAACGAGGCAGGCGGCAGGCCCGAGAACGGGGAGCAGGAGGGCATTCAACAAACGTGGCATGCGGTTACCTCAAACGTTATCGTTGACGGAGCGTGTGCCCTGAAATTTGGGTTGTTCTAGTATGGCGCCCAGTGTCGCGGGGTCACGCGTGGGCCGCATTGAGCCGGCGCAAAAGTGGCGCGCCAGTGGGCTTGCTGACGGCTGGTGGGGTCGCCCAGAGGAAACTCTCACGTCGCCGGTATACGCCTCGTTCGAGTCATGTGAGACGTGTCTGGAAAGACGCTAAACGGTATTGTCGCGGGATGATCGGGTTACTGGGGCACTGGCCCGGGCACTGGTGGCCTGCCGGAGCCGGCGAAGATGCCGGTTGCCTTGTAGTTGTTGCCGCCAACATTCCAATTGCCGATCACGCCGCGTGCCAGATTGCCCTGGCGATCGTTGACGAATGAGCCTCTGGCGACGCCAGACAGATTGCCAGCGCTGTTCGGCAGTGAGCCCGAGATATTGCCTGCGAAGTGGCTCTGGATTTCGCCAGGTCGAGACAGGTCCCCCCTGAACGTTAGGCCGCCCGACGAGGGGAAGTTAGCCTTGTCGAATTTGCCGATTTCGAAGTCGCCCGCGCGTTCAGCGAAGTTCCAGTTCATGTTCAGTTTGCCGGCGGCGACATAGGTTGACCAGGCTTCGCTGTTGATGCGACTCGCGACGTTGCCGATCGCGTTGCCGGCATAGGTCGCTTCGGCGCCCGCCGCCGCGAGGGCTTCGAGGGACACCAACGGGGTGATATCGCCAGCAACCCACCAGCCGAGATGGACGTTGTCCACATACCCGGTTGTCCCATCACCGTTGTCAAACGCAACGCGGGCGCCCCATGCGCCCCATTTGATGAAATCGCAGTCATTGCAGAAGGGCCGGTACGTGCTCCCATCGGCGTTGACGCCCTGGGGGTCGAACGTCTCAGGAAAAAATTGCGTGACGCCAAGTTGGTCCCCACTCACCAAGTAGCTCGCAGCGCTGGCGGTCTCAAAAGGAGTCACGGCGTCGCCGCTGCCGCTCTCGATCGCGGCGTAATGCAAATCGTCAACATAAGCCGAACGATTTTGGGGCTCCGCGCCACGGTCGCCTAATTTCAACTGGTAGCTGTCAACAACGTCAGTTGCCGTGTCGAACACGGTTATGTCCGCCCAGAGTGTATTGGCGTCTTTGTCGAACCCGATCTGGAAATCGCCAGCATCTTTGCTGGCCGCACTGTTCGTGAAACCTGCGGCGGGAATTTCGGATTCGACCATGCCAGCCGCGTAACCATCGAAGGTCCCATCGAAGGATTGCGACTGCGGTGGTAACGTGCCGATCCCCACGGCAACATGATAGGTCGACCCTACAAATTCGTCTGCGGCGTCGTAGGAGGTGTCCTGAGCGATGTTGTGAACTTCGCCTGTCGAATCGAACCCGAGCACCAGATTGGGATCATCCTTGCCGAGGAAATGCGAGCCGTCCGGATCCGCCAGCGAGGCGATGTCGCCTGAGAACGAGTATTCTCCAGGTTGACGCACCACGACGACAACAGACTTTTTCTCTGACAAGGGCTCATTGCAAACCCCGTCATTACAGGAAGGGAATTGGGGCTCCTCCTGATAGTCATAGCCGCCGACCTGCGAGCCGCCGCGGCGGGCACCAACAAGGCCGCCAGTTTCCGCGTCGATGCCGCCGAGCGCGATATTGACAAAGGATTGCTGGTCGAACTCCGTTTCCGCTTCGTCGTCCCGGGGAGTCGTCTTGATGTAAAGACTGGTCTGCAGCCATACGGCTTCGCTCTCCGGCGTGCCGTCCGTCTTCTCCTTGAAGAGCAGGGGCGTAACGAAGGGTTGAGGCGTGTTCAGATCATCTTCGACCACCGGCGCGGTCCCGCCGTTGGAAAAGGGCGCAAAGGACTCACTCTGAATGTCCGGTGTTAGCAGAAAGGTGAAGGTCCGTCCGCTGGGGGTTCCGAAGTCGTACCCTTTGCCGCCAAAGGCCAGGACGGTCTGAGGAAGGCCCTCGTCAACCTCTTCGGTCTTAACGAGATCATAGACGTAGAAGTCGTTCCGTAATACGGCCAAACCCTGGTACGTCTTGGTGACACCGTCCTTCGAAATGGTCGCATCAGTTACAGGACAGATTCCGATTTCCAAGCAGTCCAAAACGGCCGGGAAGTTCACTCCGACAGGGCTGAGTTTCACCGTTCCCTCGCCGTCTTCCGCTGTGCCAACCAGACCAGTGATATTGCCGACGACGCGGCCATCCTCAATCGTGAATGTCCAAATGAAGTCGTCGGCGGTGACGTTAGGGTCGTCGTCGCCGCCGAGGATACCCGCACTTTCTGGATCAGGGACGCGGTTGCCATAGGCAGTATAGTTGTCAGGTGGCGTTAGCACGCGCAGCTCGACCACAAGGGGCTCCGGATCGACCGGCGGGTCCTCAACGACCGGATCGACCGGCGGGTCCTCAACGACCGGATCGACCGGCGGGTCCTCAACGACCGGATCGACCGGCGGGTCCTCAACGACCGGATCGACCGGCGGGTCCTCAACGACCGGATCGACCGGCGGGTCCTCAACGGACCGGATCGACCGGCGGGTCCTCAACGACCGGATCGACCGGCGGGTCCTCAACGACCGGATCGACCGGCGGGTCCTCAACGACCGGATCGACCGGCGGGTCCTCAACGACCGGATCGACCGGCGGGTCCTCAACGACCGGATCGACCGGCGGGTCCTCAACGACCGGATCGACCGGCGGGTCCTCAACGACCGGATCGACCGGCGGGTCGTTTTTGGCCTGCTGTTCTTGCTTTGCTAGCTGCTCGTCGATCTCCGTCGCCGTCGCATCCGACGTCGCATCCGAGATGAGATTTTGGAGGCTGACGGTCTGGGTCAGTCCGCCCGTCTCGCTACCGCCGCCAGCTTGTTGCTCGCCGCCATTGTTTCCGCTGTTCGTCGACGCGGTATTCGTGGCGGGGCTCGAAAGCGCCTGCATAAATACGTTGGTGTCCTCAGGCGTGGTCGGGCGCACATTCGCGCCTCCGCGCGATAGGTCGAGCGTGTAGCCCGGCTGAAAGATTGTCTGGGTCTGTCCGTTGCGGCCCCGGAAGGTCAGGGAGTGTCCATAAAGGAACGAGTAGATCTTTTTCTGCGTGTTGCCTTGGAACATGCCGCCGCGGATGGCGAGCGCGCCCGAGGGAGTATTCACCTTCACGCCGCCAGCGTTCTTGGACAGCTTGCCGCCGATAAAGCGCATGGAGCCTTTGGAGAAGGTGGCGACCAATTCTCCGGTCTTCTTCTTCGGGTCGTAGACGAACTTGTCGATGACGAGATTGGAGTTCGGACCGACCGTGAAGGTGGACCCATCCACGAGCAGCACTTGTACAAGGCCGCTCGTCGTCGTCTTGATGCGCTCGTTGTAGAAGATCGACTTGCCGATATTGAGCTGTTTGTTCGGCACACCAGAGAGGCTTGAGAACGCGTCGGGATTGACCGCAGCAGCGACGCCGACCTTACCGGCGTGCGCAGGGGTGGCGACCGCTAGACACAAAGACGCACACAGCGCGGAGACAACTGCCCAAGCGCCGTGCCGCGGCGTTACGTGATCGTATTTAGTCATCCCTCTCCACCCCTTCTTCTGCGTGCCGAGAAGAAGCGAACCCAAGTGTTCCCGAAACATACCACAACTCGCGGGATTTCACCGCAATTTGGTGACAAAAATGGCCCGACGCTCCCGTAGATGTCCTCAAAACCTCTTCTGCACACCGAGAATAGCGGTCAAGTTGTCGAAGGTCCGTAAGTCGTAATTTGAACGTTGATCGCGATATTCGACTTGGGGCACAAGGGACCAGGTTTGAGCGACAGGTACGACGACGGCAGTGCGCCCCCACCATGTGTCATCGCGCTCGGAGTCGAAGGCGTTGATGGTGGGGTCGGGATCATCATAGTCCCTGCGAATGATACCGCCGCCCACCTGCCAGGTGAGCGGATACTGAGCGTCCCAGACCGGGTTCTTAAAGGTCCATGCAAAACCCGCCGACAGCGCCAGTTCCCAATCCGAATAGTAGCCAACATCGGCACTTTCGCGCTGCACGTAAGCCTGAGTTGTAAGTACAAAGCCTGGCGTGAAGTAGTAGGAATAATTCATGCCGAGGCGTGTTTGCCAGCCATCGCGAAGCGAGTTGAGCGGAAGGACGCTGTTGTCTTCGAAGTCCCGATAGCGTGTCTCGAGACGCGCATCGAGGACGCTCTGCGTCGCCGAGAAGCTCAAGAGCCGGATGCCGGCGCCGGGCGCATAGAAATAGGACTTGTAGCCGAGATAGGACAGATCTGCGATCCCGTAGACGAAGAGGCGAGTTTGGTCCCAAGCGAGGCGCTTAAGATTGAAGCTAGGACCAAGCGTGAACTCGAAGAAGTCCAGATCGATGGGACGCAGGTCGTTGTCGAAATAAGCGGTCGAGTAGGCCAGGAAGTCGAACTCGAGCCGGTCTCCCTGCTGTTTGAGGTCATAGGAATAGTGCAGCGTTCCGATGTTGAGGGCGCTCCAACCCTCTTTGCCCACGGACTGGCTGCCAAGGGTGAAGTCGATGCCATTCAGCGTGACGCTGTTTGTGCTGGGGCCGAAGTTGGCATTGCTCTCCCAGCGGATGGCGCTGAAGATCGTCGCGGAGAAGGGCGGCGGATCGGCGGCCAGTGCAAGCTGCTGGATGTAAAGCCGCACCTGCTCTGCAATCCCGTTCGGCACGCTCGGATTGAGGAGTACCTGCTCGAAGTAGCTGCGCGCGACGTCATAGGCTCCAAGCTTATAGTAGAGCACGCCGAGTTCGAATTGAATGCTTGGCGTATTGGGCGCATAGATCAGCACACGTTCCAGGGCGGAAATCGCGCCTTCATAGTCGCCCGCGTTGGATGCGGCCTGGGCGTATTGGAAGGCTAGATCGAGGTCGCTCGGACGCGCGATCATCGCTTGCAGCATCGCTTCACGCTGCTGCTCGGACACCTCCGCCGCTGTTCCGGTCTTGGGCGCACCCAAGAACAGACAAACAAACGACACGGCGATGGCCAATTTCGCCCACGAACTCATCTTACATCCGTTCGGTTAGCTTCTTCGCTGCGATGTTAGTCGGATGCGAAGGCAGCACCCACCCCTCGCGCAAACGTTAGTTGGTTAACCTTTGACCTACAAGGCTTGGCGCGCGTTTTCCGAATGATTTCAAAGACTCTGTGGCCGTTAGGGCACGGGATTGTCACACTATGGTTAATGTTTTCGGTCCACTGGCGCTAGGCTGCCCGTAAAGACCTGATTCGCTCATATATTTTCTGTAATGACACGACTCTTGCGCGTCTTCATTCTTTGCTAACTGAGTTCGGGTTAACTCAACCTCGCACCGGAAGAGCCCGCTTAGTTTCGCGTTTGAGGCTCTTTCGGTGTCACTTTTCTGAGCCCGTCCGGGGGGCGGCATGTTGTCTGAGGTCAGTCCTCACACGCCTGCTTTTACTGCGGGCCTCGCTAAACCATTGCCCAGCCTTTTCGCCAAGGCGCACCTTTGGTTTGCTCTGTTTCTCGCCTCAAGCCTTGTTGTTTGCCTCTCAGCCTGTGGCCAGGAAGACGAGCCCGCTGGCCTTGGCAAGCGAATCATTCCGATCGGCCAGGCCGCGCCGAAGGGCAGTGGCAGATACCAAGTCGGCAAGCCCTATTACATCGCCGGCGTGCGCTATACGCCCTATGAAGATCCCAGCTACGACCGTAGGGGCGATGCCTCGTGGTACGGCGCTTTGTTCCATGGGCGGCGCACTGCCAATGGAGAGATTTTCGACATGGAACGGTTGTCCGCCGCGCACCCGACCTTGCCGCTTCCAGTCTATGTGGAAGTCACCAATCTGGACAACAGCCTTACAGCCGTGGTGCGGGTGAACGACCGGGGGCCGTTCCGAAAAGGGCGGCTGATCGATCTGTCCCGCCGGTCCGCTGAGGTGTTGGGATTCAAGCGCGCAGGGACTGCCTCTGTTCGTGTGCGTTATCTTCGCCGCGCGCCGATTGACGGGGACGATAGCTTCGAGCGGAACTATCTCGCGACCCGGGGGTACTCGCAATATGCGTCCAGGACCGATGACGATTCTGGACCACAGGTTGTCATCGCCGTGGCGCCGCCTGGGCCACCTCCGCTGCCGCCACTGCCTGATAGGCCTGACAGGTCTGGTACGATGACCGCGCTCCCAGCAGGCAGTCCGAAGCCCGGGCCTGCCTCTGAACTCGATCGCGCTGGAATGTCGGCCGCTGTCGCGCAGGCGCAAGAGGTTTCGCGAGCTCATGAGGCTTGGGGCGCTCAAGAGACCACCGGGTCCATCCCGCCGGGAGCGAGCGAAGGGTCCGTGTCCCCGTCTTGGCACCAGGGCCCGATGATCCAGGCCGGGACTTTTAGGGACAAAGCGAACGCAGAGCGGGCGCGCGGCGCGCTTGCGAGCGTTGCTCCGGTGGCGGTCACAGACGTGACCGGGCAAGGGGGGCGGACCTACTACCGGATTGAGGTGGGTCCTTTCGCCGACGGGATCGAGGCGGCTTCGGCTCTTTCCAAGGTCACGGATGCGGGCTATCGAGACGCGAAAATCGTCCTGAGAAATTAAGCGTTGGTCCGCTGCCGTTGCATTTTGCGCCCAGCCATTCGATAGTGGCGCGGTCCGTGCCGCAACAGTGGGCGGTACATAAATCCAGCATTTCTCAGAACGAAACGATCGGTGACGCGCTTTGCGTAGATTGACGAAAATTGCCGTGGCGTGCGCTCTCTTGGCGTTGGGCGTGGCGTCGGTCACAGGTCTTGCGGAGGCAGCCTCCAAGAAGGCTAGTGGTTTCAATACCAAAGCCCAGCAGGCAATCCTTATGGATTCTGGCGCTGATCTCGTGCTGCATGAGAAGGATGCCGATACGCGCATCGTGCCGGCCAGCATGAGCAAGCTGATGACGTTAGCGGTTGTCTTTCGGGAGTTGAAGGCAGGCCGCATCACACTCGACGACAGCTTTACCGTGAGCGAGCATGCTTGGCGTACGGGCGGTGCGCCGTCTGGAACGGCCGCCATGTTCGCGCCGCTCGGAGACCCGATCACCGTCAGCGATTTGGTCCAAGGGGTCGCGGTGCAGTCTGCAAATGATGGCGCCATCATCCTTGCCGAAGGGATCGCGGGCAGCGAGCCAGCATTCGCCAAGATGATGAACGACTACGCCAAGCAAATTGGTCTGACCGGCTCCACGTTTGCGAACCCGACGGGGCTGCCGGCGGAAGATCATCTCATGACGGCTCGGGATCTTGCGGTTCTCGCTAAGCATCTGATCCAGACGTACCCGGAGTATTATCACTACTTTGGTCAGAAGGAGTTCCGGTATCGGGACAAGTTCACGTTCCGAAACCGCAACCCGCTGGTCTGGGCCGATATCGGTGTCGATGGTCTGAAGACGGGCTATCTGAAGGAGTCGGGTTACGGGCTTGTCTCCAGCGCCCAGCGTGGGGATCAGCGTTTGATTCTCGTGGTCACCGGCCTTCCAAAGAAGGGCGACCGGGAAACGGAGTCACGCAAGATGCTGGAATGGGGCTTCAAGAGCTTTCGGCCATTCCGACTCTTCGATGATGGTCAGCAGGTGAGCGATGCCCTCGTATGGGGTGGCGAGAAACATTACGTGCCACTCGTTGGCGCAGGCGCGATCGACCTTCTTTTGCCGACGAGCGCGACGGGCACGGTTTCTGGCGAGATCGTCTACGAGGGACCGATCAAGGCACCGATCAAGAAGGGCGATCAAATCGCGACGTTGAAGGTGAAGGCGGCAGATCTTGCTGCGGTCAATAAAATTCCGCTTTACGCCGGCGAGGACATCAACAGCAGCAATTTCGCCATGCGCGGGATCGACTCGCTGCTTGTGCTGGCCTTCGGCTGGCTGCTCTAACCTTTCGATATGACACAGGGCGTCGAAATCGGCCGGTTCATCACTTTCGAAGGTGGAGAGGGCACGGGCAAGTCCACACAAGCGGGCATTCTTTCGGAACGCCTGGCTCGCTCTGGACGGTCGGTTTTTGCCACGCGCGAACCCGGCGGATCGCCTCGGGCTGAAGAAATCCGCGAGGTCCTGCTTTCAGGGCAAGCCGCCCCCTTGGGACCGCTCGCCGAGGCCGTCCTCTTCTCGGTCGCGCGGGCGGACCATGTCGATAACGCCATTCTTGGCGCGCTTCAGCAGGGTCAATGGGTTGTGTGCGACCGGTTCATGGATTCCACGCGCGCCTATCAGGGCGCGACGTCTGGTGTGCCGCGTCCGCTCATCAACGCGCTTGAACGGTTGGCCATCGGGGGGCTGACGCCGGACATCACGTTCATCCTCGACATCCCTGCCGAAGATGGTTTGGCCCGAGCAAAAAACCGTGCCGAAGGGGAAGAGCTCGATCGTTTCGAGAGCCAGGAGCTCATGATGCATGAACGCATTCGCCGTGCGTTTTTGGATATTGCGGAGGAGGACCCCGGCCGCTGTGTCGTGGTCGATGCTAGCCAGCCCGAGGCCATGGTCGCGGAGGATGTTTGGGAAACAGTCCTCCAGCGTCTGAACCCGTGACCGGAACCGTTGGGCCCACTCCGATGAGCCTCAAGCGATGAGCGCAGCCAAGAGAGTGCCCACATGAGCGCCGCGGCCAAGCGCACCCGCAGCGCGCCTGTTGAGCCCGACCGGCTGGAGCCGTTCTCAACTCCAAGACAGGTTGAGCGCGTGTTCGGCCACGACGAGGCGGCCGCCGAGTTCTTGTCCTCGCTTCACAGCGGCCGGCTGCAGCATGCCTGGCTGCTTGTCGGGCCGGAGGGCGTTGGCAAGGCGACGCTCTCCTATCGGCTCGCGCGAACGGTTCTTTCCCAAGAGTTTTCCCAAGAGAACACCCATGGCGGGACGCAAGACCATATCGCGGGGGGCTCCGAGGACGTGCCGCCGGATCATCCAGTATTTCGAAAGGTTGCCGGGCTTGCCCATCCGAACCTGCTTCTTATTCGCAGGTCGTGGATAGAGAAGTCTAAGCGCTACTCCCAATGGATCGGCGTGGACGAGGTGCGCAGGTTGCGTGCCTTTCTTGGCAGCACGGCGGGCGAGGGAGTGTGGCGCGTCGTCATTGTCGATCGCGCCGACCAGCTCAACCAGAATGCGGCGAACGCGCTGCTGAAAGCCCTGGAAGAACCACCGCCAAACACCGTGTTTCTGCTGGTCGCGAGCGCCGAGGGGCGGCTGCCGGTCACGATCCGATCGCGGACGCGCGTGCTGCGCCTGTCGGCGCTCAATGAAGACTCCTTGATGGGCGCCGTCCGCGCGGCGCTGGCGCGCGACGGTGTCGAGGCCGACGAGACGACGCTCGCTCTCGCGATTGCGCTGTCGGAGGGTAGCGTGCGCCGCGCGCTTGAACTGATCACCGGCGATGGCATCCAGCTATACGAGGACATCGTTGCGACCTTTGATGCGCTGCCCGGGATCGATGGCGCCAAGATTCAGCGCCAAGCCGAGAAACTTTCGGGCAACAATGAAACCGAGCGGCTTGAGCTTTATCTCGCGTTGCTTCTAGGCTTGGTGGAGCGTCTGGTTCGCTTCGGGGCCACCGGCGAGGGGCTTGTGGATTCTGAACAGACCTTCGCAACACGCTTCGTTTCAAATGAAAACCTTTCCGCCTGGGCGGATGCCTGGGAGGCCATTTCAAAGGCGCGGGCCGAGGTCTTTGCGCTCAATCTGGACCGGAGTATCCTCGTCCTCGATAGCTGGTTCCGTCTTCAGAAACTCGTCCAGGACCATGGGCACTAGGACGTCGATGGAGGTGCAGCTTGGCGCGTTCGATGTGCATGCTTGCTGAGGGTGGCCGTTGAGCGCTATGTCTTCGCCAAGGGAGACATGATGGCTGATCGGCAATCTTACTACATCACTACGGCGATTTCGTATCCGAACGATGCGCCGCATATTGGCCATGCCTATGAGGCGGTGGCCACGGATGCCTTTGCGCGCTTCCGGCGGCTACAAGGCAAGGACGTGTTCTTTCTAACGGGCACGGATGAGCATGGCATCAAGATGTTGCAGACCGCGCGCAAGCAAGGAATCTCACCGGCAGAACTTGCAGATCGCAATACGCCTAAGTTTCGCGAGATGGTCGAGGTCCTCGATTGCTCGCACGACGACTTCATCACGACGCGAGAGGGTCGCCACGAGCGGTCGGCGCAAGAGCTGTGGCGGCGGATGCAAGAGGCCGGCGACATCTATCTCGGCAAATATGCCGGTTGGTACTCCGTTCGCGATGAGGCCTATTATGACGAGAGCGAGCTGACTGAAGGCCAAGACGGTACGAAGCTTTCGCCACAAGGAACACCTGTCGAATGGGTGGAGGAAGAAAGCTACTTCTTCCGACTGTCCGCGTTTCAAGACCGCCTGCTTGCCCACTACGAGGCGAACCCGGACTTCATCGGCCCGTCGACCCGCGCCAACGAAGTCAAGAGCTTCGTGCGCGGCGGGCTCCAGGATCTTTCCGTCTCACGCACGACGTTCGATTGGGGCGTGCCGGTCCCGGGCGATCCCAAGCACATTATGTATGTCTGGGTCGATGCGCTGACGAACTACATCACCGGTGTGGGCTTTCCCGACGAGGCCTCGCCGAGCTTTCAGAAATTCTGGCCCGCTGACGTTCATATCATCGGCAAGGACATCATACGCTTCCACGCGGTCTATTGGCCGGCCTTTCTGATGTCGGCAGGCATCGCGCTACCCAAGCAAGTCTTCGGTCACGGCTTCCTCTATAACCGGGGGGAGAAGATGTCGAAGTCGGTTGGTAATGTGGTCGATCCGTTTGTGCTCACTCGCGATTATGGCGTCGACCAGATTCGCTATTTTCTCTTGCGTGACGTGCCCTTCGGCCAGGACGGGAATTACAGCCGCGACGGTATTGTTCAACGCATCAATGCGGACCTTGCCAACGATCTCGGTAATTTGGCGCAGCGCTCGCTCTCTATGATCGCCAAGAATTGCGACGGGATAATTCCCGCGCCCGGCGTGCTCACGGAGGCGGACGAGGCGATCCTCAGGGCTGCTGACACCCTGCTGCCGCGCGTGGAAGAGGCGATCGACGCGTTTGCGATCCATCGGGCCTTGGAGATTGTCTGGAGGCTGATCGCCGATGCGAACCGCTATTTTGCAGGCGAGGAGCCTTGGGCTCACAAGAAAACGAATCCGGAGCGCATGGGGACGATCCTTTACGTCGCGGCGGAAGTGGTTCGCCAAGCGGCGATTCTCGTCCAGGCGGTGATGCCATCGAGTGGGGCTAAGCTGCTCGATCTGCTGAGTGTGCCTGCCGACGCGCGCGACTTTTTGCAGTTAGGACCCGCCGAGCGTCTCAAGCCAGGCACGGAACTGCCAGCGCCTACGCCGGTCTTTCCACGTTATGTGGAGCCAGAGGGTGAGGCGTCGTAGACGGCATGAAGTGCCTTGCGCGCGGAGCTGCTGACTAAGGGTCAGCTGTTCTCCAAGCGTCAGCAGCTCTACGGGTCAACGCTGTCGAAAAATCCCGACAGCAAGATCGCCGCCACCAATGTGCCGAATAATGTGCAACCAAGGATCATGGAAGGGTAACCGCGAGACCGCCGTTTGGGTTCCCAACCCGGCAGAATAAGACGGCAAAAGACCTCTTTAGCGGCACAGCTGTTTGACCGCTGTGGGGTCGAGACCGCTGACGACCGAGCGGCCGATTAGTGTTCTGGGCACAGACAAATTGCCGAAGCGCGAGATAATGTCGGCTTGGACGCGCGGCGTCGTTGCGTCGAGCAGCGTGTAGCGGATGTTGTTGTGCTCAAGGAAGGTGCGCAGCTGCGTGCAGGTCTGGCGCCAGGAAGCGCTATAGACATAAACGCGCTGGCCTACAGCGCGCCTCCGCCGGACTGGGTGAGAGCAGCACGATGGCCGAGGCTAGAATTGCCATCACAAGGCTTGTGGTGAGGAGACTTGTGCCGAGGATGCCCGCGCCGCGATATTTCGCGCGCATTTGCGTCTTGAGAGATTGCCTCGAGCTTAAACGCCTTGGCATATGGTTCCTCGACCGAAGGCCATTCCGTCTCGAGCGTATCTCGCTTGTATCGCTTGCGAAGATGCTGCAAATAAAAGACGAATCGTACCTCGTGTCGCTAAAGCGTAGCAGATTGAAGACACTAGTAGTTTCAGGTTTCCGTGATGCTGATCGATAGCCACTGCCATCTCGATTTTCCCGAACTCAAATCGGACTTGCCGGCGCTGCTGTCCCGCGCGCGGGAGGCCGGCGTAGGCCTCATGGTGACTATCTCGACGAAGGTTGGAAAATTCTCCGACTTAAAGGAGATCGCGGAGGTGCATGCGCGCGTCTTTTGTTCGATCGGGACGCACCCGAACAATGCTGCCGAGGAGCCGGATGTCAGCACCGAAGAGCTGATCGAGATCGCCCGGCATCCCAAAGTCGTGGCGATTGGGGAGGCGGGGCTCGACTATCACTACGACTATGCTCCCCCTAACGTGCAGGAAAGAGGGTTCCGCGCCCATATCGCGGCCGCTCGCGAGACAGGCTTGCCGCTCGTCATTCATGCGCGCGAAGCTGATGAGGATGTAGCGCGCATCCTTGAGGAGGAAACGGAGAAGGGCGCGTTCCCCTTTGTCCTTCATTGCTTCACAAGCGGCCCGGATCTAGCTCGGCGAGGGCTCGCGCTCGGCGGTTACATCTCATTCTCGGGCGTCGTGACATTCAAAAAGGCCGATGCGCTGCGCGAGATCGCGGAAAGCGTTCCCTCGGATCGGATTCTGGTCGAGACAGATGCGCCATATCTCGCCCCGGAACCCTTTCGCGGCAAGACGAACGAGCCATCTTACGTGGCCAAGACAGCTGCCCGCGTCGCGTCCATCCGAGGGGTCAGCTTCGAGGAATTGGCGCAACAAACCACTGACAATTTTTTCAGTCTCTTCAGTAAGGTGCCGCGTGCAGCTCTGAAAGAACGTCCAGACGCCGCATGAGTGTGAAAGTCACCATCCTTGGCTGTGGCACGTCTGGCGGCGTGCCCAGGATCGGCAATGAGTGGGGGGCTTGCGACCCAAGCAATCCGAAGAACCGCCGCCGTCGCTGCTCCATCCTCGTTGAGCGCGAGGGAGCCGGTGGCGTGACCCGCGTTCTCGTCGATACGCCGCCGGATTTGCGCGAGCAGTTGAACGATGCCGATGTGGGGCTCTTGGATGCGGTGCTCTACACCCACGATCATGCGGATCATGTCCATGGCATCGATGACTTGCGCATGGTGGCCTATAACGGACGCCGCCGTATTGATGTGCACTATCTTAAAGAGACAGGTGATATGCTGCGACAGCGTTTCGACTATTGCTTCGAGGCACCGGTAGGCAGTTCGTATCCTCCGGTTTTGAAAGGCCATGAGGTCGTGCCGGGCCAACCGATCGCCATTGAAGGGCCGGGCGGCGTCATCGAGGCGACTCCATTTCTACAGAAGCACGGGTCCATCAACTCGCTGGGGTATCGCTTTGGCGGGCTCGCGTACTCGCCCGACGTCAACGACTTCCCGCCTGAGTCTCTGGCCCATCTTGAAGGGCTTGATGTCTGGATTTTGGATGCGCTCCGTTACACGAGCCATCCAACCCATCTGACCGTCGATGAAGGCCTATCGTGGATCGCGCGTATGAAGCCGAAGCGCGCCATCTTTACACATATGCATATGGATCTGGACTACGAGACCCTGAAGGGTCAATTGCCCGAAGGTGTCGAGCCAGCTTACGACCGCATGGTCATTTCCGCCGCTTAAGCGTTGTTTCGACGAGCGATTTACCTCAAGCAACGCCGACGATTTGTCCTGTTTCCGCCATGTCGGTGCGCGCGAGGCGGAGAATGACTTCAGCCACCTGTTCTGGCGTCCTGATGGTGCTCTGGTCCTCGCCCGGATAGGCCTCGGCCCGCATGAACGTGGCCGTTGCTCCGGGATCGACCATATTGACTTTCACCGGGCTGTCTGCCGTTTCATTGGCATAGGTTCTGGCGAGCGTCTCCAGGGCAGCCTTGGACACTGAGTAGGGTGCCCAATAAGCGGGGCCAAGGCCTGCGACCCGCGATGATGTGACGAAGACGACGCGCCCTGCATCGGCGCGGCGCAGCAGCGGGTCCAGCGTGCGGATTAGCCGCCAATTGGCCGTCAGATTAGTGGCAATGACTCGGTCCCAAAGGTCGGACGGAACATGGGTGAGGGGGCGAAGCCCGCCGAGTATGCCCGCATTGCCGATGAAAATGTCGAGGTGGCCGAAGCGCTCGTAGAGTGAAGGTCCGAGCGCATCGATCGTGGTGCCGTCTTCAAGATTGAGTGGAATGATCGAGGCGTTGCCGCCGGCGGCTTTGATGTCGTCGTCGACGGTCTCAAGGGTTTTCTGGTCGCGTCCAAGCAACAGGACATGGGCGCCTTCATTCGCGAAGCAGTGAGCGGTGGCAGCGCCGATCCCCCGTGAGGCCCCCGTGATCAGCGCGATGCGGTCTTTGAGAACCCGGCCGCTCAACCGACTTCAGCGAGGAAGGAAAGTTGCTTCTGCTGTGGCGGCCCCTCGCGATCGCGAAGGCGGGTCGGGTATTCGCCCGTGAAGCAATGGTCAGTGAATTGGGGATTGTCGTTGTCGCGGCCGTCAAAGCCCATGGCCCGGTAGATGCCGTCAACGGAAATAAAGGCCAGTGAGTCGGCGCCCATGAAGGTGCGCATTTCCTCGAGTGAGCGGTTCGCCGCCAGCAACTTGTCCTGGTCCGGCGTATCGATACCGTAGAAGTCCGGATGTGTGATTGGCGGACTGGAGATGCGCATATGCACTTCCTTGGCCCCCGCCTCGCGCATCATCTGTACGATCTTCACGGATGTCGTTCCGCGCACCACGCTGTCATCGATCAAAACGATACGTTTGCCCTTCACCTGAAGTTCGTTGGCGCTGTGCTTGAGCTTTACGCCAAGCTGGCGGATCTGCTGTTCCGGTTCGATGAAGGTCCGGCCCACATAATGGTTGCGGATGATGCCGTATTCGAAGGGAAGGCCGGATTCTTGCGCATAGCCGATGGCTGCGGGCACACCGCTATCGGGAATAGGAACCACCATGTCCACATCGGCGGGCGCCTCGAGCGCCAACTGACGGCCCATGGCCTTGCGGACGTCATAAACTGAGCGGCCCTCAATGATGGAGTCGGGGCGCGCGAAATAGATATATTCGAAGATGCAGAGGCGCGGTAGATGCTTGGGCACAAAGCGATGGCTTTCGATGCCATCCCGTGTCGCGACGATCACCTCGCCGTTCTCGACCTCGCGGACGAACTCCGCGCCGATGATATCGAGGGCACACGATTCTGAAGAGAGCACCCAAGCGTCGCCAAGGCGGCCAAGGACGAGCGGGCGAATGCCAAAGGGGTCGCGTGCTCCGACCAACTTCTTGTTGGTCATGCCCACCAGCGCGTAGGCGCCTTCGACCTGTAGCAACGCTTCGATGAAGCGTTCGACAAAGTTCCGCTTCTCGCTGCGCGCGACCAGATGGAGAATGACCTCCGTGTCGGTGGTCGATTGGCAGATGGCGCCTTTTTGGATCAGCGACTCGCGGAGCGACAGCGCGTTGGTCAGGTTTCCATTGTGACAGAGCGAGAAGCCGCCCGATTCGAGATCAACGAACAGCGGTTGTACGTTTCGCATGACCGCATCGCCGCACGTGGAGTAGCGGACATGCCCTACCGCCATATCGCCCTCGAGGCGGTCGATCACGGGACGGGAAGTGAAGTGGTCGCCCACGAGGCCTAGACGGCGCTCGGTGTGAAAGTGCTCGCCATCGAAACTGACGATGCCGGCGGCTTCTTGGCCGCGGTGCTGAAGCGCATGCAGGCCAAGGGCCGTCAGGGCTGCTGCGTCGGGATGATTGAATATCCCAAAGACACCACACTCTTCATGGAGCCGGTCTTCTTCAAGCCAGCGGAGAGCGGATTTCTGATCTTCCTGGTCTGTCACGGGCGGGCCTTTCCCTCATTAGATAGTCGCCCTAGCTAGGGCTTCAATGCCACGCAACTGGTTACCTTGACGCACGCGCCTAGAGCGGCTGGCTGGGCTGAGCAGGCGCACCTTCTGTTCCCGGCGTCCCTTCCGTGGCGTCGTCGTCCTTGCTCGGAAGGAATTGCTCGGGATTCGTTGGCAGCAGGGACTCAATCGCAACCTGCGTCCGTTGAAGAATGGGGTAGGACCGCGCATTCTGGACCCAATCTGGCTGGTCTCTGGCAAGCGCGGTGAAGAGAATGAAGACGATGGCGACCAGGAGGAAGCCACGGGCGAGGCCGAAGACGAAGCCAAGCGAGCGATCCAGCGCACCGACACGGCTATCGAGCACCTTATCCGAGATCCGGAAGGTGATGAGGCTCACGATAATCAGCGTGAC
The DNA here is from genome assembly GCA_942491645.1 of uncultured Alphaproteobacteria bacterium. GTDB lineage: Bacteria > Pseudomonadota > Alphaproteobacteria > Rhizobiales > Methyloligellaceae > Methyloceanibacter. Next base: position 118,177 of record CALOBK010000002.1, read on the forward strand.
GATGAAAACAGCGGCGGCGAACGCGATCTGCGCGATGCTTGGGTTTTCGATATAGGGCGTCAGGACTTCAAAGTAGCGCGGTGTGAAATACAGCGCGGCAACGGCCGCCATGGCCCAGGAGAAGATCGACAGGACTTCCCGGGTAAAGCCACGCACCATCGCGAGGAAGCCCGAGATGAGCATGATGACAATCAAAATGATATCGAGCCAGGAGATTGGCATGAAGCAAGGTTCCCTCAGGCAGACGACAAGAAACTATCACGATTCCCGGCGATGAAGCACACTTGGGCCCGAAGGCGCAATGCCTTGGGGGTAACACTTATCGGAATTGTCGTGGCCGGCGCTAATCGGCGGGTAGTGCGAACCATGTGACGAGCTCCTCGAGCTGGGACACAGGGTTGAGCGCGATGCCCTTCACGTCTTGGTCTTTGGCACTTTTGCTTGGGGGCAGAACCGCCTGAATGAAGCCGAGCTTTGCCGCTTCCTTGAGGCGTTGGTCCGAGTGGCCGACGGCGCGCACGGCGCCCGTTAGACTGACCTCACCGAAATAAACCGTGTCGTCCGGCGCCGCGCGCCCCGTGAAGGACGACAGAAGAGCAGCGGCGGCGGCAAGATCGGCGGCCGGCTCGGTGATACGCAAGCCTCCGGCTACATTTAGGTACACATCGTGGCCGCCCAGCCGTACCCCACAGCGCGCTTCCAAGACAGCAAGCAGCATCGACAGGCGGTTGGGGTCCCAGCCCACGACCGCGCGTCGCGGCGTTCCAAGCACGCTCTGGGCGACAAGGCCTTGAATTTCAACGAGTATGGGCCGCGTGCCTTCCATGCCGGCGAAGACAGACGTGCCGGGCGAGCCGCGATCGGAATCGTTGAGAAAGAGGGCGGATGGGTTCTCGACCTCGCGAAGGCCCTCAAGGCGCATCTCGAACACGCCGATCTCGTCGGTTGGCCCAAACCGGTTCTTGACGGCCCGCAAGATGCGGAACTGGTGACCGCTTAGGTCCTCGAAGTAGAGCACTGTGTCGACCATGTGTTCGATGACCTTGGGGCCGGCGATTTGTCCGTCCTTTGTGACGTGGCCAACCAAGACGAGCGTCGTGCCGCTTGCCTTGGCGTAGCTAATCAGCGCAGCGGAGCAGCCACGGAGCTGCGAGATAGTGCCGGGGGCCGATTCAATCCCCTCCGACCACAGGGTCTGCACCGAATCGATGACGACAAGGGCCGGGGGCGCACCACTGCTCAAGGTGGCAATGATATTGGCGACATTGGTCTCAGTGCCGAGCGCGACGGGGGCGTCCGCGATCCCGAGCCGCGCGGCCCGCATCCGGACCTGTGCGGTGGCCTCTTCGCCAGAGAGGTAGATAACGGGGGCACCTTGGCTTGCGAGCTCTGCTGCGGCCTGCAGCAGGAGCGTCGATTTGCCAATGCCAGGATCGCCTCCCACAAGCACAGCAGCACCTGGAACCAATCCACCCCCTAAGACTCGATCGAGTTCCTCGATCCCTGTTTTGAGACGGGGCGCATCGTCCGTCTTGGCGTTCAGCGTTTCGAACTGCGCTTGTCTGCCTTTGCCACCCTTGATCGCCACAAGAGCGGGCGCGTAGGTTGGCGTGGATGCTTCCTCGATCAGCGAGTTCCAGTCTCCGCAGGCGGCACATTTTCCCGACCAGCGGGCGGCGACCGCACCGCAGGACTGGCAGACATAGGCTTTGGATGGTTTTGCCATGGGGATCCGCCGTGCCTCTCCTAGCCACCGACATAGCGCCGCGTTGCACGCGTGCCGAGGCTTGTGAGGATCTCATAGTCAATCGTGCCGGCGTGAAGGGCCATGGCATGGGCGCTGACATTCGGCCCAAGCAGTTCGACCCAGGCGCCGCGGGTGGCGAGCGCTTCTGGAACGTCCGTGACGTCGATGCTGATCAGGTCCATGGAAACGCGGCCGAGAATTGGGACGGGGTGGGGGCCAAGATAGGCCGTTAGCCCGTGTTCCCCATCACCGGTGGAGAGCGCGCGGAACAGCCCATCGGCATAGCCAGCGGACACGACAGCAATGCGTGTTGGGCGGCTCAAGGTGCGTGTGGCACCATAACCCACCGTCTCGCCGGGCGAGGCCTCACGGATTTGCAAGATGCGGCCTGTCAGGTGGACCACCGGGTGGAAGGGATTATCGCCTTGCCGGCGCGGATGACCGCCATACATGGCAACCCCAGGGCGGACCACATCGTAGAGATAGTCAGGCCCAAGCAATATTCCGGCGGAATTTGCGAGGCTTGCTAGCGTTTGTGGAAGCTTTGCACGCAAGTGATCGAAGCGGGCGCGCTGGTCAGCATTTTTGGAATGAGCCTGGTCGTCGGCGCAGGCCAGGTGGCTCATGATGAGAGAGAGGGCGAGGGCGGGCCAAAGGTCGGCGGCCTCCCGCACGTCTTCGACGTCAGCGGCGGAGAGACCGAGCCGGTTCATGCCACTATCCACATGGATGGCGCAGGCCAGCGTCTCTCCTGCGGACGTGCAGTAAGCGGCCCATTCGCGAATCTCATCGGCGCTGTTGAGCACAGGGCGCAGGTGCCATTGGTGCAGCGTTTCCGCAGTCCCGGCGAGCAGGCCGTTCAACATATAGATGATGGCGTCGGGAAGAATGGTGCGTAAGTCTATCGCCTCCCGCAACGTGGCAACGAAAAACGTGCGGCAGCCGGCACGCCACAAGACCGGCGCAGCCTCCGCCATACCGAGACCGTAGGCATCGGCCTTGACTACTGCGGCACACTCGGCTGGCGCGGCGCGTTCTCGCAAGAGCAGGTAGTTGGCGGCCAGCGCGTCAAGATCGATGGTGAGAACCGCCGTCTCGTGCGCGGCGGTTTCGGGTACGCCCGATTGGTCCGGGCGCGAGGCCGAAGGCCTCACTCCATGCGCTCCGGCAGACGCTCCGAGGCTGCGAGGTTGGAGAAGCGGGTGAATTCCGGCGTGAACTGTAGCGTCACGCTCCCCGTCGGGCCGTGCCGCTGTTTGCCGACGATCACCTCGGCCTTGCCCATGACCGCTTCCATGTCCTGTTGCCACTGTCTGTGCTCTTCGGTGTTCTCGCGGGGCTGGCTGCGTTCCAAATAATATTCCTCGCGGAACACAAACATTACCACATCGGCATCCTGCTCAATGGAGCCCGATTCACGCAAATCCGCCAGCTGTGGCCGCTTGTCCTCGCGCTGCTCCACTTGCCGGGAAAGCTGGGACAGAGCCAGGACTGGCACATGAAGTTCTTTGGCCAGGGCTTTCAGCCCGGTCGTGATTTCGGAGACCTCCTGCACGCGCCCTTCCTGCGCCCGCCGCGAGGAACCACTTAAGAGCTGAAGGTAATCTACCACGATAAACCCTAGTCCTCGCTGCCTTTTTAGGCGGCGCGCTCGTGCGGCGAGTTGGGCCACTGTGATGCCGCCGGTCTGGTCAATGAAGAGCGGTAAATTCTGCAGCTCCTGGGAGATTTCGACGATCCGATCGAAATCGCCAGAATCGATGCGGCCACGCCGGATCTTTTCAGAGGAGATTTGCGATTGTTCGGAAATGATGCGGGTGGCGAGCTGTTCGGCCGACATTTCGAGCGAGAAGAAGCCCACGACCCCACCGTCGGTGACCTCGCGGCCATCCTGGCTCGCCGCATAGGCTTTTGCCACGTGATAGGCGATGTTCGTGGCCAGCGCCGTCTTTCCCATGGAGGGGCGTCCGGCGATGATGATCAAGTCGGAGGCTTGAAGGCCACCCATGCGCTGGTCGAGATCGGAAAAGCCTGTGGCAATACCGGACAGGCCGCCATCGCGCTGATAGGCATTCGCCGCCATATCGATGGCATCGGTGAGGGCGGAGGAAAAAGGCTCGAAGCCCGCGCCGTATTTTCCCGTCTCTGCGAGTTCGTAGAGCTGCTGTTCCGCATCCTCGATCTGCGCCGAAGGCTCCGCGTCAATGGGCGAATCGTAGGCCGTATTGACCATGCCCTCGCCGATATCGATGAGGTTCCGCCGGACCGCCAAATCGTAGACCGTACGGCCATAGTCCTCGGCGTTGATGATCGTGGTGGCGTTGGCTGCGAGCCTTCCAAGATATTGGGGGACGGTTAGATCGCCGGCGGGGGCGTCGGACTGAAAGAAGGTCTTGAGCGTGATGGGCGTGGCGCGCTTGCCCCCCATGATGAGTTTGGCCGCGCTCTCGAAGATGCGTCCGTGCAACGGATCAAAGAAATGATCCGGCTTGAGGAAACTGGACACCCGATCCAGGGCCTCGTTGTTCACGAGGATGGCGCCGAGGAGAGCCTGTTCGGCTTCCAGATTTTTTGGGGCCTCCCGGTACTCGGCTGTATCGGATGAGGGATTGTGAGCGGGCTCGTGCGGGGCCTGGCGAATCAATGCGGTCATGCACAAGAGTAGCCATTTGCCGATGGCCCACCAGGTGTCAGGTCTGTGAACATCGGGGATATCGTGGCGGCGCCCACAGGGAAGAGGCCCTGTTACCTCTTACGAGCGCCAACACCATGAAGAAGCTGGCCTGAGGCCCGCCTCTTCAATTTGGTTCAATCCTCACCCCGCGGAGGGGAAGAGCCGTGCGACAAAGCCTACTCTTTGTCGTCGTCTTCTTCTTAATCGGTCTCGATATCGTCATCAGCCGCCTCTTCGAACTCTGCGGCCTCGTCTTCGTCTTCGGCGCCTTCCTCAAAGAGGGCTTCGCCTGCGATACGTGCGGCTTCCGCGTCCTCTTCCTCGTCGGTGCGTTCCTGGGTGACATCCTCGCCGCGGGCCTGGCGCTTGGCCTCGTCCTCTGTCCGGGCGACGTTGACGATCACAGTCGGCACGACTTCACCATGGAGGGCGATGCGGACATCGTGAAGGCCGAGCGTCTTGATCGGCTTGTCGAGCTGCACCTGGCGGCGCTCAATGGAAAAGCCTCCTTCGGTGACCGCCGTGGCAATGTCGCGGGTTGAGACGGACCCGTAGAGCTGGCCGTTGTCGCCGGCTTGACGGATGACGATGAAGCTCTCGCCGCCCAGCTTTTCAGCGACGGCCTCGGCCTCGGTCTTGCGATCGAGATCGCGTGCCTCGAGCTGCGCGCGTTCGCTCTCGAAATGAGCACGGTTGCTTTGGGTCGCGCGCAACGCCTTACCTTGCGGCAACAAGAAGTTCCGGGCGTAGCCGTCTTTGACTGTGACAACGTCACCGATTTGTCCAAGGCGCCCAATGCGCTCCAGCAAGATGATTTCCATGTCTTAGTACTCCTAAGTGTCAGTTCGCGATTGTCAGGTGTTTGAGTCATTGTCCTGGTCGCTTGGTCGCGCACTGGCGCGGTTGCGCAAGCCAAACAGGGGTTCACCAAGGCCGAGAATGGCAACGATGATCGCCACCCAGCCAAGAAACAAAATTCCCAGATAAACCACTGTCAGTAGAAGCGGGCGAAGGGGCACGCCAAGGCTATAGACGTGGATGACCGCGAGGCCTTGGAGGACGTAGGCCAGCAGTAGCGCCCCCGCAAACCCGGTGCCGATCAGGCCAAGGATGCCCGGCAAAAACGATGCGGCCAGGGCGAGGGCAAACACCAAAACCACAACATTGGGGATCTCAAGGGCATGCAGATCTGGCCATGGACGGATTGCGTGCCCCGATCTGCGCACGATTGTGCCGGCCAGCCAAAGATTGAACAGAGCGACCGTGAGCCACACAATTGCAAAGGCCGCCGGCAAGGCCTTCGCCAAAACGGCCTTCAGATTTTCGGCCATTTTCGGCGTCCAGACCTCATCGTTGGCACCGAGCGCATCGTGGATACGTGGCAGCATTTCGTCGATTGAGGCGTTGTAGCCGGCCATGTCGGGGCCAAGGGCCAGCACCATCAGCGCGGCGATGGTCCCTGCGATCAGGGCCGCCGCAGCCACGAGCCGCCCGGCGGGGTACCAATCGAGAACGGGCTTTGCCTCGTTGTCCAGACTGGTCGATGTCCGTGAGAGCAAGATGAGATGGACGAGCGCTGTGACCGGTATCGCAAGACACAGGGCGAATGCGAGTGCGTGGGCCGGCCCTAACAGCAAGGCAGACAGGATTGTTCCGATGAGCCCTGCAAGGCCGGCAGCCGAGCGTCCCCAGCCAAGTCCGGCAAGGCAAAGAGGAAGCGGGCAGAGATAGATGATCAAGCCGGCAAGCGCCGATGCGACCATGGCGGACGCAAACAGCGTTGCTGAAACCAGGCCTGCGCCTGCGCCTATGAAAAGATGTGCCGGCATTGGTCTCGCTGTCCCGCCTCCTTGAGATGCGGTTAGGGGAGGGCATGATGCCCGCCCCAACTTTTCGTCAGATCGATAATGAAGCCATGAGTGCCCAAAGAAGGCCTCAAGGCCGAAGCTCTACTGAATGAGGTAGGGCAACAACCCAAGAAAACGCGCGCGCTTGATGGCACGTGCCAATTCGCGCTGCTTCTTGGCGGAGACGGCCGTAATGCGGCTCGGCACCATCTTGCCGCGCTCAGATACGTAGCGCTGCAATAGCTTCACATCTTTGTAGTCGATCTTCGGGGCCTTATCGCCCGAGAACGGACAGGCTTTGCGCCGACGATAGAACGGACGGCGGGCTTGCATTGCGGTCGCACTCATTCGGAGGCCTCCTCGCCGCTCTTGGCTTCACTCTTGTCTTCGGTTCTAGCCGCCTCAGGGGCCGGGGCCTCTTCGCGTGGCGCCCGATCATGATCACGGGGAGGGCGGTCGTGGTCGCGAGGTCCCCGGTCGTGGTCGCGGCGAGGGCCGCGGCGTCCGTCGCGCTCATCGCGATCGGAGCGGCGCATCATCGCCGATGGCGCGTCTTCGTGCTCATCGACCCGAATGGTCAGGAAACGGATAATGTCCGTCGACAAACCCATCTGACGCTCCATCTCCGCGACCGCCTCGTGTGGCGCATCGATGTTCATCAGCGAGTAGTGAGCCTTACGGTTCTTCTTGATGCGATAGGTGAGGGTTTTGAGTCCCCAATATTCCGTCTTGCCGACCGATCCGCCATTCTCCTCGATCAGGGAGCGGAAGGTCTGCTGCAGGCCTTCGACCTGCTGCGTCGAAACGTCCTGGCGTGCCAGGAACACGTGCTCATAGAGAGGCATGGTGTGCCTTTCCTTCTTCTTCGTTGCTCCGGCGCGAAGCCTCATCATGGGCGCGATGAAGGAAAGGCCCAAGAAGTAGCTCTTGAGAGCGAAAGCCCTTGAGAGCGGAGACACGGGAGGGCGGATTGTCATCCTGCCGCTTGAGACTGCCTTGACGGCAATCACGCGGTCCTCCGTTCAGCCTCCGACCGGAGCGGTTGCTAGAAGCTGGGGTTTATAGTGTTTTGCGTGGGCTTTGCAACACTATTACCAGGTTCTCAGCCGGCGGGCGGAGTCGCGCGTTGGCGGGGAGCGATCCATCGGCTGGCGGCCACAAGCCCGCTTGACAGGCAAGATTGAAACGGTGTCTTTGGCCACCTTCCGACAAACAAGAAGTCCATCAGCCAAGAAATGTGCATTGCTTTCGTTTTTCCGGGCCAAGGAAGCCAAGCGGTCGGCATGGGTGCCGAACTGGCAAAGGCGTTTCCGGCCGCTCAGGATGTCTTTACCGAGGTCGACGACGCGCTGGGCCAGAAGCTCTCTCAACTGATGTGGGAAGGGCCTGAGGCCGACTTGACCCTGACCGAGAATGCACAGCCCGCTCTGATGGCTGTTTCTCTGGCCGCCATGCGGGTGCTTTGCGAAACCATGGTTGTCAGCCTGCCGGACAAGGTCTCCTATGTCGCCGGTCACTCGTTGGGAGAATACTCCGCGCTAGCTGCCTCTGGTGCGTTGAGCCTCGCCGATACGGCGCGGCTTTTGAAGACACGTGGCCGGGCTATGCAGGAGGCGGTGCCTGTGGGCGAGGGGGCCATGGCCGCTTTGCTGGGGGCCGATCTTGCTCAGGCACAGGAGCTGGCCGCCGCGGCGAGCGAGGGAGAGTGCTGCGAGGCCGCGAACGACAATGCGCCAGGCCAGGTGGTGATTTCCGGAAAGAAGACGGCGATTGAGCGGGCCGTGGGCCTTGCGCCGAAATACGGCGCACGCCGCGCTGTGTTGCTGCCTGTGAGCGCACCGTTCCATTGCGCGCTGATGCAGCCTGCGGCAAATGTGATGGCCGAGGCGCTGTCAGACGTCGAGATTGCGCCGCCCGCCGTTCCGGTCGTCGCGAATGTCTTGGCTGAGGCGATCTCCGACCCGGAAGCGATTCGCGCCCGTCTCGTGGAGCAGGTCACCGGTATGGTGCGCTGGCGCGAGACGATGCTTTATCTGGCAAGCCATGGTGTTGAGACAATGTACGAGGTTGGCGCCGGACGTGTTCTGACAGGGATAGCGCGGCGGTTCGACGGTATCGAGGCGCGCAGTGCCGGAATGCCGGAAGAGTTGGAGAGCGCCGCAGCGGCGCTAAATGGCTAACACGCCACGAGATTAAGGAGCGCCGTGTAAATGTTCGACCTCAGTGGAAAAGGCGCCCTCGTTACGGGCGCGACGGGCGGTATCGGCGGTGCCATCGCTAAGGCGCTGCACGAGCAGGGGGCCATTGTCGGGATCTCAGGCACCAATGCCGGAAAGCTGAAGAAACTTGCCAGTGAACTCGGGGATCGGGTGTTCGTGCTGCCATGCGATCTTCGCGATCGGCCGGCTGTCGCGGGCCTCGCGGACGCAGCCGAGAAGGCCATCGGTCAAGTCGATATTCTGGTCAACAATGCCGGCATCACCAAAGACAATCTCTTTGTGCGGATGAAGGATGAGGAGTGGGACGACGTGCTGTCGGTCAACCTCACCTCGGTCTTCACGCTGACGCGGGCCGTCGTGCGCGGCATGATGCGCCGCAGGGGCGGGCGCATCGTGAATATTGCATCGATCTCGGGCGTGCTTGGCAATCCTGGGCAGGGGAACTATGCGGCCTCGAAGGCGGGCCTTGTTGGCATGACCAAGTCTCTGGCGCGCGAAGTGGCGGCGCGCGGCATCACGGCCAATTGTATTGCGCCTGGATTTATCTCAACACCAATGACCGATGCGCTGACCGAAAAGCAGACCGAGGCGATTGCCGCCGCCATCCCGGCCCAGTGCTTCGGCGAGCCCAAGGATGTTGCCGCCGCAGTGGTGTTTTTTGCAAGTGAAGAAGCATCTTACGTCACGGGCGAAACCATGCACATTAACGGCGGCATGATCATGGTCTAAAGGGCTTTTCCGGCAACAGGTTGCACGGATGGCCTTAGAGTTTTTTGTAAACCGGTCTACCAGTGAAGGGCTTCTGGCAAAGTCATATAGAGTATGCTACCCAATCGCCCGTTTGTGGGGGCTTGACAAAGTACAATCCCGCCGCGATCAACCCTCCTGACGAAGCACGAGAGGGTACTGGGCCGAGGGCTGACTGCTCTGGGGTACGCAAGGCCTACGGAATTTTAGAGTTTAAGGGACGGTGAAGAGGACATGAGCGACATCTCTGAGCGCGTAAAGAAGATCGTTGTGGAGCATCTCGGCGTTGAGGCCGACAAGGTCACCGACAACGCGAGCTTTATCGACGACCTTGGGGCGGACAGCCTGGATACGGTCGAGTTGGTAATGGCATTTGAGGAAGAGTTTGGGTGTGAGATCCCGGACGATGCCGCCGAGACCATTCTCACAGTGGGCGACGCCATCAAGTTTCTGGACAAGAACCCAGCGTAGCCTGTCGCTGGCCGATGCCTGAAAGGACAGTCAGTGCCGTCGTGCCCCTTAGGGCTCGATAACCAAACACACTCGAAAGAGCCCCATAGAGGTGCGATGCGACGTGTCGTCATCACAGGTCTAGGTCTCGTTTCTCCCCTCGGCTCCGGCCATGAGGGTGTCTGGAAACGGCTGACCGCTGGCGAGAACGCCGCCAAGTACATCGAAGACTTCGATGTGTCGGACTTGTCATGCCAGGTTGCCTGTCGGGTGCCCCGTGGCGATGGCAGCGATGGAACATTCAATCCCGACGATTGGATGGAGCACAAAGAGCGCCGCAAGGTCGACGACTTCATCGTCTATGCCATGGGCGCGGCCACTCAGGCCCTCAATGACGCGGGTTGGAAGCCAACAGCCTATGAAGACCAGATTCGCTCCGGCGTTCTTATCGGATCGGGCATTGGCGGTCTGCAGGGTATTGAAAAGACGTCGCTACTTTTCAACGAGAAGGGGCCGCGTCGGGTTAGCCCATTCTTCATTCCCGGGCGGCTGATCAATTTGGCCTCCGGCTATGTTTCGATCGAGCATGGGCTCAAAGGCCCCAACCATGCCGTGGTTACCGCGTGCTCCACAGGCGCGCATGCCATTGGTGATGCCTCGCGGCTCGTGGCGTTTGGCGACGCGGATGTGATGGTTGCTGGCGGAAGTGAATCGCCGATCTGCCGTTTGGCGCTCGCCGGCTTTGCGGCCTGCCGTGCCTTGTCGACCAACTTCAACGATCAGCCACAAAAAGCCTCTCGTCCCTATGACCGAGATCGGGACGGTTTCGTCATGGGAGAGGGCGCCGGTGTGGTCGTTGTCGAAGAGCTTGAACACGCCAAGGCGCGCGGCGCGAATATCTACGCGGAGATCATCGGCTACGGGCTTTCCGGCGATGCGTTCCACATCACGGCACCTGCCGAGGATGGTGACGGGGCCTTCCGCTGCATGAGCGCTGCGGTGAAGCGGGCAGACATCGACCCGGCCGATATTGACTATATCAACGCCCATGGAACATCGACGCCCATGGGTGATGAGATTGAGCTGGCGGCTGTCGAGCGGCTGTTCGGCAATGCGGCCGGGAAGGTCTCCATGTCCTCAACAAAATCGGCGACCGGACATTTGCTTGGCGCGGCCGGGGCTATTGAGGCGATTTTCTCTGTTCTTGCTGTGCGGGACAACATCGCACCGCCCACACTGAATTTGGACAATCCCTCGGTCACGACGGCGATCGATCTCGTGCCGCATACGGCACGGCCACGGACAATCGACACGGTGCTTTCAAATTCGTTCGGATTTGGCGGCACAAATGCTTCGCTCGTCATGCGTCGCTACGCGTCTTGAACCAATCCTTTGCTTGTCAGGTGAACCACCCTTTCGTCATACTTCGCTGGAAAATGGCTTCTTAATCATTAAGGTTCGCGCGCATCTGGCATGACTTCCACGCGGAGACCTCCCCCCATTACTCCTTCGGCCAATGGTCCGCGCAGGCCTGTGCTCGATCCTGTTACCGGCCTCCCGGCTGCGCATATGGTGGGCCGCGCGCCTGGGAACATGATGCCCAACAGCCCCGCCGAGGCCTTAGTTCCCCAGCGGCCGCCCGAGCTTCCGGCGCAAGAGGAGGAGGAGGAGCAGGACTCCCATCCGTTCTTGGGGATGTTCGATGGCCTGTTCAATTTCGTGCTGATTGTGCTGTGTGCGGCGCTGGCCTTCGTCCTTTTTCTCCGTTTCGAGTTCGACCGGCCAGGACCGCTTGAGGTTTCCACAGTGTTCGCGGTGCCACGCGGCGCGAGTAGTGCGGCCATCGCAAATCGTCTCACGGCAGAGGGAATCATCACAGACCGCCGCATCTTCATGGCGAGCATTTTCTATTTCATGCGCCTGAAGGGCGAAGGGAGCCTGAAAGCGGGCGAGTACCAGTTCGACAAGCACGCGACCATGCGGCAGGTCCTCAATACCTTGGTGGACGGAAAATCCGTCCAGTTCCGTGTGACATTTCCGGAAGGGTGGACCAGCCAGCAGATTGTGAAGCGGCTGGAGGCCAATCCCGAGCTTGATGGGGTCGTGACCGAAGTGCCGCCGGAGGGATCGCTGCTGCCGGACACCTACAGCTTTGGAGCCAAGGATTCGAAGGTGGATATCCTTCAGCGCATGCGGCTCGCGCAGCAGAAATTCCTCGCCAAAGTTTGGGAAGAGCGCGACCCGGACATCATGGTCAAAACTCCTGAGGAGGCTGTCATTCTGGCATCCATGGTGGAGAAGGAAACCGGTGTTGCGGAGGAGCGCCCGCGCATTGCCAGCGCATTCCACAACAGACTGCGCAAAGGGATGCGGCTTCAGTCCGACCCGACCATTATATATGGCATTTTTGGGGGCTCAGGCATGCGGGATCACCCTATTACGCGAGACGAGCTTAAGGGCAAAAACCCTTATAATACCTATCAAATTGACGGCTTGCCGCCAACGCCGATCGGCAACCCCGGGCGCGCGGCGATCGAAGCTGTCTTGAAGCCTGCGAAAACCAAAGACATCTATTTCGTCGCCAATGGCAAGGGCGGCCACTTCTTCTCATCCACGTTGGCTGAGCATAATAAGAATGTCGCCACGTGGCGGAAGATCGAGCGTGAGATCCGCGCTCGGCAGAAGGCGGAGGCAGATGCCGCCCAAGCTGCGGCGGAACGAGGGATGCTCCTGCCTGAAGGAGAGGTCGGGTTGACCCCTGTCGGCGGACCGGTGGTGACCCCGCAGCGCAATCCGGTCCGGTAAGGACGGTCTTTCCCTATTCTTCTTTATCTTTGGCTCACAAGGCCCTGTATTCGGGCCCTCGAGCCAGGGCACCTGTATTTCCCGCCGACTCGGGTATAAATCGCGAAAACGCCAGCGTCCGATAACGGAAGCTCCAATCATCGTAAGGCGAGCATATATAATGACCCTGAAGAGCATGACTGGCTTCGCCCGCACCGATGGGACTCATGAGCAGACCCGGTGGTATTGGGAAATTCGGAGCGTCAACGGTCGCTCGCTTGATCTGCGCCTTAGGCTACCCTCTGGCATGGAGCGGCTTGAAGCTGCCGTGCGCGCGAAGTGCCAGGAGCGCCTGGTTCGAGGCAATTGCTCGATCTCGCTTGGCCTGAAGCGTGAGGCCGGGCGCATGGAAATTCGCCTAAATGAGGCCGCGCTCTCCGAGGCCTCTGCGGCTGCGCAGCGTGCCAAAGACATAACAGGCATGGAACCCGCGAGGCTCGACACGCTCCTTGGGATGCGGGGCGTTGTGGAGGTTGCCGAACCGGAGGAAAGCGATGAGGAGCGGGAGGCTTTGGCCACTGCGCTTCTGGCCGGACTTTCCACCGGGTTGGAGCAGCTTGTCGAGGCCCGCATCGCTGAGGGGGAGCGGCTGCAGAAGGTTATCGAGACGCAGCTTGCCGCGATCGATGGACTTGTCTCACAAGCCTCAGACGTCATGAGGCGTCAGCCCGACCTGATGACGGCGCGGCTCCGCGATCAGATTTCACGGCTCGATGAGGCAGGGGCCTCGTTCGAGCCGGAGCGCTTGCAGCAAGAGGGGCTTCTTCTGGCGGCGAAGGCCGACATTCAAGAAGAGCTCGACCGGCTTGTCGCTCATGTTGCCGCGGCCAGGGAGTTGATCGGAAGCGGTCAGCCGGCTGGCCGCAAGCTGGAATTTCTGGCCCAAGAGTTCAATCGCGAAGCCAATACGACCTGCTCGAAGGCTGCCGATATTGAGATCAGCCGGATTGGGCTTGAGCTCAAATCGGTCATCGACCAGCTGCGCGAGCAGGTGCAGAATATTGAGTGAGGTTGCCCGTGAGCGCTCCCATGGAGGCCATTAACCGCCGAGGACTCATGCTGGTGCTATCCTCGCCAAGTGGTGCTGGCAAGACGACGATCGCGCGGCGTGTTCTTCAGGAAGACCCTGGCATCGCCTCGTCAATCTCGCACACCACGCGCGAAAAGCGTCCTGGCGAAGTGGACGGAAAAGACTACCACTTCGTGGACAAGAAGACGTTTAGCCAGATGCGCGATGAGAAAGCGTTTCTGGAATGGGCCGTGGTTTTCGACAACGAATACGGTACGACGCGTGCGCCCGTGGATCAGGACTTAAGCGAGGGCCGCGACGTGCTTTTCGATGTGGATTGGCAGGGAGCTGATGCGCTGCACAAGGAAGCGGCGAGCGACGTCGTCTCGGTGTTTGTCTTGCCACCGACCGCGGGTGCGCTTGAAGAACGCTTGAAGTCGCGCGCGCAAGACTCCGACGAGATCGTGGTGCGCCGGATGCGCGGCGCGAGCAACGAGATCCAGCATTGGAGCGACTACGACTACGTGCTCGTCAATTTCGATGTTGATCGATCCGTGGCTGCTGTCCATGCGATCCTCGCGGCCGAGCGGCTGAAGCGCGCGCGGCTGACGGGGCTGGAAGGTTTTGTAAAAGGTCTCTTGGCGGACCTCTAGGCGCTGGCTTTAGCGATGCGCCAATGCGTTCGCGATGCGGCAGAAGTCGCCGATTTGCAGCGTCTCCGCGCGGGCTTGCGGATCGAGCCCAAGCTGCATCAACATATCCTCCGCATCAGGTGCGATCTGCTTGAGGCTGGCACGGAGCATCTTGCGCCGCTGGCCGAACGCGGCGGCCGTGACCCTTTCCAGCCATTGGATATTGCAGGCAGGCTCTGGGTGAGCGCGCGGGACAAGCTTCACGACACTTGAGGCAACTTTGGGCTTCGGTGTGAAGGCATCCGGCGGCAGTGAAAACAGAATACGGGGTTCCGTGCGCCATTGGGTGAGAACGCTGAGGCGGCCGTACTCCTTCGTGCCGGGCGCCGCGACGATCCGCTCTGCAACTTCGCGCTGGAACATCAAGACGAGGCCATCGAACCAGGGCGGCCAGGGCTCGGTCTTGAGCCAGCCAATAAGAAGCGGTGTGGCCACGCTATAGGGCAGGTTGGCAACGAGATGCGTCGGTGCTGAGATTGGCAAGGCGGCATAGTCGATTTTGCGCGCATCGGCGCTGACAATCTCGAGCCGTCCGGGATACGCTGCAGCGATGGGCTCAAGGGCGGCGAGGCAGCGCTCATCGCGCTCGATAACAAGGACCTTGTGTGCCCCTTCCATGAGAAGAGCGCGGGTGAGGCCACCAGGTCCTGGGCCGACCTCGACGACGTTCACACCGTCGAGCGGCCCGGCTGCGCGCGCAATGCGCCGGGTCAGATTGAGATCAAGCAGGAAGTTTTGTCCAAGGCTCTTCTTCGCGGTGAGGCCTGCGGCACGGATCACATCGCGCAAGGGCGGCAGGCCGTCGGGCGCCGTCATCCAGCGTCTCTGGCGGCGGCCATCGCGCTCATCGTGTCGGCGAGGCGCAACGCCTCGATCAGACTGCGTGGGCTTGCTTTGCCGGTTCCGGCAATATCGAAGGCGGTTCCATGGTCTGGCGAGGTCCGCACAAAGGGAAGCCCGAGCGTCACGTTCACACCTTCCTCGAAGGCGAGCGTTTTGAAGGGAACCAGCGCTTGATCGTGATACATGCAGATCGCCGCATCGTAGCGCTCGCGTGCGGCTGCATGGAACAGCGTGTCGGCGGGGTGGGGCCCCGTCACATCAAGACCAGCGTCTTGCGCAGCTTCGATCGTCTCAGCGATCATCTCGACCTCTTCGCGCCCCAGCCGCCCCTCCTCGCCTGCGTGGGGGTTGAGGCCGCTGACCGCAATCCGGGGGCGATCAATACCGAAATAGCGACGCATGTCCCGATCGGTAATCGCAATGGTATTTGTCAGCAGCTCAGCCGTGAGGGCCTGTGGCACGTCTTTTAGGGGAATGTGGATGGTGGCCGGCACAACTTTGAGCGTGTCGGAGGCGAGCATCATGACGGGGTGGGGCGGCGGTGCACCGCCCGCCAGTGCCGCGAGATACTCCGTATGCCCCGGAAACTCGAAGCCTCTTTGATAAAGCTGCGACTTAGAGACCGGGTTCGTGACGATCGCGCGAGCCTCGCCGGACTGCACCATCTCGACCGCCAATTCGATTGAGTGCCGCACGGCGTCCTGGGCGCTGAGATTGGGGGTGCCAGGCGTGGTCGGCACCGGAACAGGAATTGGAAGCACCGGAAGAGCCTCTGCAAACGCGTCCATGGCCTCATCATGCGCCTGCACTGTCGCGATGGGGACCGAAAGCCCGAGGGCCTTGGCACGTGCCTCAAGGATTGCGGCATCGCCCAGAAAAACGAAGGGTGGTATTTGCTCGCGGTTTCTTGCGGTGAACGCAAGGAGCGTGATATCCGGCCCAATACCGGCGGGATCGCCGAGCGTCAGGGCAAGGGGTTCTGCGGGCCTGCTCATCGCCATGGGCCTAGCACGATGTGCAAGGCACGAAAATCTTCGTCAGCGGTATTCGATCAAGGCGGTATCGCGGAGCTCGGTCATCAGCTTTTCGGACTTGGCAAGCAGTTCCTTGTTCATCAGTTTTCGCTGGGTCAATTCGCGGGCATTTAAGTCGCCAGCGGCCGCGCTGGCCTCGGTTCCGCAGACGGCGTAGAGCTCTATCGCGGAGCGAGACAGGGTCGGAGGCGTCATCTGCCCCACTTTCGCATTGCGGACCAGAATGCGCGCAGGCGACCCTAGGGTCGTGGCTTGCTGCGCCGGCAGTGTCCTAACCGTCGCGCCCTCGACACCCTTGGCCAGGCTCTGGACGCTGCCGCATCCTCTGAACCGTGCGCGCAAGTTTTCAGCGGCTGCGATCTTGGCGGCCACGGTCCGTTGATCGGCGCCGCTTGGCAGGACAAGGCGAATTTGTTGAATGCCGCCCGAAGCCCCCCCCACCTCCGGCTACCGGACAGCTCACGGTCAATGTCCGCATCGTTCACTTGAACCTCTCGGCGAAATTTCTGCTGCACTACGCGCTGCCAAACCATCTGGGCGCCAATGCGATTCTTGAGCGTTCTGATGTTGACGCCGGCGCGGGCCAAGGCCGTCGAAAGGCCATTCACATCGAGATTATTTTTTGAGGCCATGTCCAACAGGACCCCATTGACCTGTTCCTCATCCGGGGTGATGCCCAGCTTTCGGCCCTCTTGCAGTTGAAGACGCTCATCGATGAGCATGTCGGTCGACTGCTTCTTCAACTCAGGACCTGGTTGCGCCTTGGCCGTGATCATCAGAAAGCGTTCACGCTGGGCGATGTCGTAATCGGAGATCGGGTCGTCGTTCACAAGGATCTTAATGGCGACGTCTTGCGCCTGTCCCGCGTCAATCACGAGAATGGGCGCAGTGATCGCGAACAACACAGCGAGACCGTGATGCAGAACGGATCGTGCAAGCGTACTCATGGCAGAGACATCCGAGTCGTCGTCGTCGAGCGATCCAAAGCCATCGGTGCTGGCAGAGTACTCGCCGAGATATTTTCAGAGCGAAGTTGAAGACGAACCGCTCATCCGGCTCGATGTCCTGATCCCGGATAAAGGAGCGCTGATACGTGACATCGATCTTGAAACAATCGTCCTGATACCGCAGGCCGAGACCATCGGTGATCGTCTGTTCTCCTGAGATGTCGTAGCGCAGGTTGCCCAGCAGCCACCACTCGTTGGTGATTGCGAGCGCACCGGCCAAGACAATCTCTTCCTGGTCTGTCAGCGTTGACGACGTTGGTTATGTTCGGCGTGATGGCGCTGGCCTCGATTTCGCCCGGAACGTTGGCGTAGTTCACGCGCGCTTGGACTGGTCCGTAACTGAGCGACGAGCCGAGATCAGTCCGCACAATATCGAAGTTGTCCTGATCGAAGCGTGATTGCGCGGTGAATGAAAGGCCCTGGACGGCTTGGAGATAGAGACCTCCCACATAATCGGAATTGCTCGTGGCAAGGCCAGCCGTGCGATAAAACGTGGTGTCAAACGAGTTGTCGCCCGCAAGCTGATAGCTCTGTCCGAAGACAGCGCGCGCATACGACCCGGTCATGAGCTGAGCTGTGTAGCCTATGCCCACATTTGCGCGGGTGCCGGTCTCGATGCGGTCGTAGCCGGAGAACTTATCGATATCGAACAGGATCGTGTCATCGAACACGAGGCTCAACGCATCTTCGTTGGGGATCTCCTGCTGATCGCCCACCGAGCCGGGACGCGCAATGATCTGTCCGATCGGCTCGATTGTGTGGGTGACATTGCCGGTCGTGCTGACGAAGGGATAGCGATATTCGAGACCGCCGACCGCGTTGCCGCGCCAGAGTGTCCCGTTGTCGCGGTTGGAGGCAACGACACTGGTTGTATCGCCAGACACGATATCTTCCGTCCCGCCAAGTTCTAGGACGCCCGGATTGTCTAGGCTATAGACATCGCCACGCAGGCGGCCAAACGGTGTGAAGACCTGACCGATGCCGTCGGTCAATTGCCGCCGCCAATTTGCCTCGAGGATGAACCTGTTCGAGTCTGTGCCGTCGGCGCTCGAGAACACCATAGTGTTGCTGTTGAAGCTGAGTTCGCCGCCAACGATCGGCGTGTCGACGATGTAGTCGTAATCGATGATCGGGTAGACGACCGACTCGGAGAACTCCTCGTCGGTGAACAACAAGCTCTGCGTGTTGTAGAAGCGCGTCGAGAAGTAATTCCGGCCGCGCAGACCCTCAAGATAGACCTGAGAGACACGGTCGGTCCGCAGACGGGAGTCGAGATTGTAGAAGCGCCGGAATGTGTCATCCGTCTCAAGAAGAACGTCCCAGCCCCACGAATAGTAGGGATCGAGCGCGAACCTGCCCTTGGTCTTGATGCTGCCGCGGAAGTCGTCGCCATAGGCGGGGCTACTCAAATCGTTGACGTTGTCGAACACCCCAGCGAGTTCGAGGTTATAACCGCCGCTCGCCATACGCTGCCGCCAATCGCCGAGCAACAACGTGCCTGCCTTCTCCGTCCACATCGGGGCGAAGGTGAAATCGTAATTGTCGGAGAGCGCGAAATAGTACGGAACCTGAATCGTGCTTCCGAGCTCGTCGGAGTGTGTGTAGTTCGGAATGAGGAAACCGGACTTCCGTTTCACCGTTGGGTCGGCGGTCTGGAAGTAGGGCACCCAAAGAACCGGCACGCCGAACAAGTCAAAGGCCGCGTTGTTGAAGACGAGTTTTGCCTCGTCGCGCTTATGGGTGATTTTGCCCGCGCGGATGCGCCAGGTTGGCGCCTTTTCGGGCCTTTCCTTGCAGACCTTACAGGGCGTGAACATGCCCTTGCGGAACACCGTGACATTGCCAGCCTCGCGTGAGGCGGATTGCGCGGCGATGCGCGTGTCGTCCTTCGTGACGAACTTGAGCGCATCGACAAAGCCGTCGCGGAAATCATCCGTCAACGTCAGTTGGTCGGCGGAGATGATGGCCCCATCGGGGTCCTTCATCCGGACGTTGCCCTCGGCTGCGAGCGTATTCGCATTGCGGTCATAGACGACCCGTTCTGCCAGCAGCGTGTAGTCGCCGTAGTAGATTTCAACATTGCCCTTCGCGGTTACGCGGGCGTTGTTGTTCTCGTAAATCAGCTCATCGGCCTGCAACAGCATGGGATCGGACGAGTTGACGTCGGGGGCTTTGACGATCTGCTCAAGGCCGGTTTGGGCTTGAGCGTGGGCGCTTCTGTGAGGCGTCAGCAGCGTGCACGCAGCCGCGACGAGCACCGTCAGTGCAAGACCCAAAACGGGGCCAAACGGGGGGGCATAAGATGCGCCAAGGCCGGGCAGGGCCCGGCGCATGGAGGTGAGGATTGTCGTTACCGCGCGCATCGTCATCCGTCCTCTTGGTACAAGAGCACAGTGAGCGCGAGGGAACTCGCAACGATCACTGGAATCCAAGCGGCGGCGGCGGCCGAAGTCAGCCCCGACATGGCGAAGTTTCGCGATACCTCCGAGAAGACGAAGAAGCCAAATCCGGCTGCCAAACCGAAGACGGCGTTGATTTGGATGTTGCCGAAACGGAAGCTCTTGAGCGAACACGTGGCAGCGATCAACACCATGGTGACGAGCAGGAACGGCCGCGCCAGGAGCAGGTGGTATTGCACACGGTATTGGGTGGCCGGCAGCCCCGCGCGTTCGGCGATCTGAATGAAGTTGGGCAATTCCCAAAACGAAACCGAGAGCACGGTCCCGAGACTGTCGCGCACCTGGGTTGGTGTCAGGTAGGTGCTCAGCAGGTAACTCTCATGCAGCACAGGTTCGCGGCCCGGGGAACTGACCCAGGCTTCCTCAAGGTCCCAGCGACCGCTCTTGAGAACGGCACGC
This sequence comes from uncultured Alphaproteobacteria bacterium, assembly GCA_942491645.1. Taxonomy (GTDB): domain Bacteria; phylum Pseudomonadota; class Alphaproteobacteria; order Rhizobiales; family Methyloligellaceae; genus Methyloceanibacter. The sequence continues at coordinate 138,148 of CALOBK010000002.1, forward strand.
TTGGCTTCGATGCGTTCGGTGAGAGCATGGTTCTCGTCGTACTGAAAGACCGAGACCCCGCGCAGCTCGAGCCCTTGGTTGAGAACCTGCAATGCGTGCACGACCGAGGGACCGTCGGCGCCATCTTCGCGAAGCCATGCGCCAGAGCGACCGCTTGCTTTCAGGAACGAGTCGCCCTTGCCGAAGGCGGCCGCGTAGATCCGTTCGGCTTCACCGCGTGCGGATGCCGCGATCGGATTGTAGAGCGTGACAAAGGCAACTCCGAGCAAGAAGGCGACGATGATCGCGGGCAAGGTGAACTGCCACACCGAGATTCCTGCGGCGCGCAAGACGACGAGCTCGGACGAACGGCTAAGCATCAGGAAGATCACGATCGTTCCGATGAGAACGGCGAAGGGTAGGGTGAGTTCGGAGAACGACGGGAGCCGCAGCAGCGTGATCCAGACGAGAAGAATCCCCGACGCTTCATTGGAGTACTTTCCGGAGCGGCGTAGAATCTCGATGAAGTCCACAAAGAAGATCAGCACGCAGCAGATTAGGAACATCGCCACCATAGCGGCGAAGAATCGCGCTGAGAAGTAGCGCGCAAGCATTCCACGTACACTGATGCCTTGCATCTGCGCCATCACCCCGTCTGCACCCCACGACCGGCCCACAACTTTATGTTTTTTGGCCGAAACTTAAGCTCGAAGTTCCGCTTGGACCGAAGTTCTGGCGACATTCTAACGTGCGCCGTCCACGCCGCAATCAGAATCGCCCCTAGCGGAATAGCATATACGAGGATCACCGCTGACGCATTCAGCGTGACCAAATTCCCTGCTGTGATTCCCGCGACTCGGAGGGCCACGGCGAGCCCGAAAACCGTGAGAATCTGACCCCATCTATTCTCTCGTGTGGTTCGTGCCTGTCCCATTAGAGCAATGGCGAGAAAGACAAACGCAATAGGATAGAGGGGTGTTGCTAGGCGCTCATGTAATTCGTAGCGCAGCAATCCATAGTTTTGCTCTGCAACACTATCCCCAGGCGGAGGGTTGATGAGGTCTGCGATGGGCCGTTCCTTAGGTCGAAGTTCTTTTCCGGATTTATCTCTTGGCGCAAACTTCGATATATCGACCATATTCTGATCAAATTCAATGATTTGAACGGTTTTATCTTTATCCATTGCATTATAGCGATGGACATAACCATCGAACATAATCAAGAAGCTACCCTCATCATTGCTGAGGATGCGGCCACGTTCGGCCAAATAGCTCATAACCTGCTTGCTGTCCCGCTCGTCGTGGAACAAGAGCCCCAGCAATTCGCCGTCCTGAGTCCGATCCCGAATATGGAACGTGAGCCCTCGCTCGGGGCTGGTAAATCGTCCCGGTTGAAGGACTTGCGAGATCAAGTCGGCACGGACATGCGTGATCAGGTCGCGCAGGGCGCGCATGCAAGCTGGGTTCACGAACACGTTCACCGCCAAGATCAGCATGCTCACGATGACAGCGAGGCTGATGAGCGAGCTGCAGATCCGCCAGACCGTCGCGCCTGCGGCGGTCATCACGATGATCTCGCTGTCGGCGTTCATGCGGTCGAGGGTGTAGAGGCACGCCATCAGGACCGCGTTGGGCGCGATCAGCGTGATCAGGCTCGGTAAAGTTAGCGCGGTCATTTGGAAGAACAACGTGAGGCCTTGACCTTGCGATGTGATAAGGTCGAGTTCTTTCAACGCTGTAGCCAGCCAGATGATGGCAGTCAGCGTCAGCAAGATGACGAGAAATGCATTCGCCACCTGCCGAAACATGTATCGGCTAAAGAGCGTCATAAACCCGCTTTTTCGACATCCTCAAACGACCAGACTATCTGCGACCCGAAAATGCCCCCAAACCCGGGTCAACTGGCTGGTATCAATTAGAATTCTGATCAGTCCAAGATGGCGGAATTTCGGCCATTTAGAATGACTTGCTTTCGCCCACCGCAAGACTTACGTAGGTCGATCGATTTCCTGCTGCTGTTGCAAAACTGCACCACGGGCGCGCGGGCGCCAACGGTCTCCTTTTGCCCCGCCTCTGACGCCCAGTGGCGTGACCCACCGATGGAGTTCATCTTGACCGAACAGACTTCCTTGTCCTTTGCCAGACTGTCCGCCTCCGGCGACGGTGTCGCCGTAGTTTTCGCCGAGGATGGAGGCAAGCTCTCTCCCGCCGCCCGCGATGTCGACAAGAAAACGAAGGGGCTGTTGACCAAGGCGGCGAGGATTGCCGCCTTCAAGGGTAAGAAGTCCACGAGCGTCGATGTGCTGGCGCCGCAAGGCGTGAAGTTCGGGCGCATCATTCTGATGGGCCTCGGCAAGGCGGCCGACTTCGACAAGGATGACTGGCTCAATCTTGGCGGCGCCGTCCGCGGCAAGCTCACGGGCCGGGAAGGGGCGAGCGCTCATGTCTATCTCGAAACGGCGAAGGGTGACGTTGCGGCGGAACATTCAGCGGAGTTCGCTCTTGGCGCGCTGCTGCGCGGCTATAAGTTCGACAAATACAAATCAAAGCCCAAAGCTAAGAGGGGTGCCGCCAAGGCCGACGAGAAGCCTTCGCTGAAGAAGCTCGTCGTGCACTGCGCCGACCCGCGCGCCGCCGGTCGATCCTTCGCACCGGAACGGGCGATCGCCGATGGCGTGAATATGGCCCGCGACCTCGTCAACGAGCCTGCCAATGTGCTCCACCCGTCGGAGTTCGCTGCGCGTATCAAAACGTTGACCAAGGCTGGCGTGAAAGTGGACGTCCTGAGCGAGGCGCGGATGAAGCGGCTTGGCATGGGTGCGCTGCTTGCTATCGGGCAGGGCAGCGAGTGTCCGAGCCATATGGCGGTGATGCAGTGGAATGGGGGCGGCGCACGGGGCGGCGCCCCTGTCGCCATCGTCGGAAAAGGCGTGACCTTCGACACCGGCGGTATCTCTTTGAAGCCCGCTGCCGGTATGGAAGACATGAAGGGCGATATGGCGGGTGCCGCCTGTGTCGCGGGCTTGATGCTCGCTCTTGCCGAACGCAAGGCCAAGGTCAACGCGGTTGGCGTCGTTGGACTTGTCGAGAACATGCCAAGCGGTATGGCAACGCGGCCTGGCGATGTGGTCGAGGCCATGTCGGGCACGACGATCGAGGTGCTCAACACTGATGCCGAAGGGCGTATGGTGCTCGCCGATTGTCTCTGGTACGTGCAGGAAAAGTTCAAGCCGAAAACCGTGATCAACTTGGCGACGTTGACCGGCGCGGTGATGGTCGCGCTCGGCAAGGAGCATGCGGGAATTTTCTCGAACAATGACGAGTTGACCGACTGGCTCACCGAGGCCGGCCTTGAGACCGGCGAGAAGCTTTGGCGGCTTCCGCTCGGCCCGAAATACGACAAGCTGATCGAGTCCAAGGTCGCCGATATCAAGAACACGGGTGGACGCTGGGGCGGCTCCATCTCGGCTGCGCAATTCCTTCAACGCTTCGTCAAGCCGGACACGCCTTGGGCACATCTCGATATTGCCGGAACGGCCATGGCTTCGGGCGATAGCGACATCAATCGCAGTTGGGGCTCGGGCTTTGGCGTCCGGCTTCTCGACCGCCTGATCCGCGATCGATACGAACGCCGCTAACGGCGCGCGCAAGGGCTGTCCACAGCGAGCGGCGGGGCGTCTTCACCCCGCCGCTTCGACAATCGATCTCATGATGCCAAAGATCGGGATATTTTCCATAATATACCTTATGCGAACTCCGGAGGGCGGTCTTGAGAGGTTGAAGGGCTTGGCAGAACATCTTGATTCCCAAACAAGTTTACTGAATGTGAAACCTGTACCCTTCAGGTGGCTTCTGTGAGCGATGGGCCTCCTAACGCGCGCGGAAAACCGTACGCGCTGTCCGATCTTTTGGACGTCATGGCACGCCTGCGCGACCCCGAAACGGGTTGCCCTTGGGATGTGAAGCAGAACTTCGAGAGCATCGCGCCATACACGATCGAAGAAGCCTACGAGGTCGCTGACGCGATTGAAAAGCGTGACATGGATGGCCTTAAGGAGGAGCTCGGCGATCTGCTGTTGCAGGTCGTTTATCATGCCCAATTGGCCTCCGAGATGGCTACGTTTTCTTTCACCGATGTTGTCGATGGGATTACGCGGAAAATGATCCGGCGGCATCCCCATGTGTTTGAGGATCCCTCTCGCCGGGAGGAATTTCTCGCAACCGATCTATGGGACCGGATCAAGTCGGAGGAGAAGGCGGAGCGCGGTCAGCCGGTTGAGGCAGCAAGCATTCTCGACGAGGTCCCAGTTGGAATGCCGGGGCTGACGCGCGCGGCGAAGCTCCAAAAGCGCGCCGCGAAGGTTGGCTTCGATTGGTCGAACGTTGGGCTGATTTTCGGCAAGGTCGAGGAGGAACTCGACGAGCTGAAAGAGGCAATTTCCCAGTCGGAGCCGCAAGAAAGAATCGCCGAGGAGTTTGGCGATGCGATTTTTGTGATGGCGAATGTTGGCCGGCATCTCGGCATCGATCCGGAAGCCGCTCTGCGCGGCACCAGCGCGAAATTCATTCGCCGTTTCAAGAGCATCGAGGCGGCGCTTCATGCTCAAGGCCGCACACCGCAGGAGGCGAGCCTCGACGAAATGGATGCCTTGTGGAACGAGGCCAAAGCGAAAGAGAAAGCCGCCGGGAAAACGGGGTAAGCGTCCCCTACTCGGCCGCTGTGCGCAGCCGCGACGCGCCGGCGATGCGAGCGAGCTTGTCGCGCTTCTCTGGAGCGACGCGAATGCGCAACGAGGTGACACCGTCGCCAAGATCGGCCCGTGAGATCACCTCGCAATTCTCATAAATCCAATTCGATAGCGCACCTTCTTCGGGCTGCACGGAGATTTCAATCGTCTGGCGGCGGCGGTTTAACCGATGTTCGATTTCCGCAAGGAGCGCACTGAGCCCCGTCCCGCTCACGGCGGATACGAGGATGGCGCCATGCCGGATTGCTTCGTTCTGTGAGTGTTCGACCTCCAAGCCATCGAGAAGATCGGCTTTGTTCCAGACTTCGAGGACGCGGTCGGGCTCTTCTTCGGCATCGATTCCGAGTTCGGCAAGGACCGCATTCACGTCGGCGCGCTGACTGCCGGTGGAGGGATCCGAAATGTCGCGCACATGCAGTACCAAATCGGCTTCCTGAACCTCTTCCAGCGTTGCGCGGAATGCGGCGACAAGGCCTGTCGGCAAGTCCGAAATGAAGCCGACGGTATCGGATAGAACGGACTTCGAACCGTTGGGCAACGTGAGCGCCCGAATGGTCGGATCGAGCGTGGCGAACAGAATGTCTTGGGCCAGAACGTCGGCGCCTGTGAGCGTATTGAACAGCGTCGATTTGCCTGCATTGGTATAGCCGACGAGCGCGACGGATGGATACGGAACGCGCTGGCGCGATTTGCGATGGAGCGCGCGGGTCTGCCGGACGTGCTTCAATTCCCGTTGGAGGTTGATAATCCGCTCCGAGAGCAGACGACGGTCGGTTTCGATCTGGGTTTCGCCCGGGCCACCAAGAAAGCCGAAGCCGCCGCGCTGGCGTTCCAGATGGGTCCAGGAGCGGACAAGACGGCTCTTCTGATACAATAGATGCGCAAGCTCGACCTGCAGGCGCCCTTCCCGCGTGCGTGCGCGCGCGCCGAAGATCTCAAGGATCAATCCCGTGCGGTCGAGCACCTTTGAATGCCAAGCCGTTTCGAGATTACGCTGCTGAACCGGTGTTAGAGGGTGGTCGACGATGACGAGTTCGGCATCCTCCATGTGCACGAGACCGGCGAGTTCTTCGACTTTGCCGGAGCCGAACAGCGTCGCGGGTTTGGGATGTGGAATAGGAACGACGCCGCTCGCGCGAACATCGAGATCGATGGCCGCAGCTAAGCCAACGGCCTCTTCAAGTCGTGATTGCGGGCTTCTGTCGGGAGCATCCGGGGACCGCACTCGGGCGCCCCTGGTAGACTTTTTATCGAGACTTAGCGCCAACACGACGCACCGGACACGCTCGTCGTCTCGCGCGTCACTGCGTTCTCTTCGCCCCTTTTTACGCGTTAGCTGTTTCGGGTCGGTTGGACGCAATTAATCAGCGGCACCTTCCGCATCGGTGATGTCCGAGAGCTGAATCGGCGCACCTGGCATGATGGTCGAGATGGCGTGCTTGTATACAAGCTGTGAGTGGCCATCGCGGCGCAATAGGACGCAGAAATTATCGAACCAGGTCACAACGCCCTGAAGTTTGACGCCATTGACCAGAAAGATTGTGAGCGGTGTCTTGCTCTTGCGAACATGGTTGAGAAATGTGTCTTGTAGGCTTTGCGTGCGCTCTGCTGGCATGGGCTTCCCTGTCCCTTTGATTCACGCTTGGTCTCAATATCATAACGCCGGACTGAGACGAACCGGCTATTGCGCAAGCGTTACATCGCATTGAAGGATATATCTGCAACCGAAAGGTGTATTACTACTATACTCAGCTGCTGACGAAATTCGTCTTTGTGCCTCCCCGTATTCCGAGTCACCGGGTGATGCTAACGCATTGTAGCGTTTCTTTCATTCGAATTGACACCCAGTGCACGAAGTTTCCGGTGGAGGGCCGAGCGCTCCATGCCGACGAACTCGGCCGTGCGCGAGATGTTTCCGCCGAACCGATTGACCTGCGCGAGAAGATATTCCCGCTCGAAGATTTCACGGGCGTCTCGCAGCGGCAGAGACATCAAATGCTCCCCGCCTGCCCCGTTTGGTGACAGCGGCACTGGCGACACGATCTCGTCGGGCAGCATGTCCGCGGTCACGATGGAGTCCACATCGCCGCCCACAAGGATCATCAAGCGCTCTACATTGTTGCGCAGTTGGCGGACATTGCCTGGCCATTCATGCGATTGGAGGACGGCCATGGCGTCTTCTCCAATGCGCCTGGGTGGCAAGCCCGATGCCACCGAGATGGACTGCACAAAATAGCGTACGAGATCTGGGACGTCCTCGCGCCTCTCGGCAAGACCTGGAACGCGGATCGGGACCACGTTCAAGCGATGATAGAGGTCCTCGCGCAGGCGCCCGGCGCTGATTTCCTTTTGCAAGTCGTGGCTCGTCGATGACACGACACGGACGTCCACATGGACCTTTGGTCCGCCGCCAAGACGCTGGAAGCGCTGCTCGACAAGTACGCGCAGGATTTTTGCCTGGGTCTCCAGCGGCATGTCCGCGACCTCGTCGATATAAAGCGTGCCGCTATGTGCCTCTTCGAGTGCACCGACCTTGCGGGCACCCAAACCAGTCCCCTCCTCGGTGCCGAAAAGTTCGAGTTCCATCCGGTCCGGCACCATGGCTGCGGCATTCAGAACAACGAACGGACCGTCGGCGCGCGATGACTTCGCGTGCATCACCCGTGCGGCAAGCTCCTTGCCGCAGCCCGATGGTCCGGTGATCAGCACCCGGCTATTTGTCGGTGCAACTTTCTCGATTGCCTGGCGGAGCTGGCTAACCGACGCGGAGTCGCCCACCATTTCGAAGGAATAGGTGCTGCGCTCGCGCAGTTCCCGGTTCTCGCGCTTCAGCCGGGACGCTTCCAGTGCGCGTGTGGTGATGAGGATGAGCCGGTCCGCCTTGAACGGTTTCTCGATATAGTCGTATGCGCCGCTTTGGATGGCCGCGACAGCCGTCTCGATATTGCCGTGGCCGCTGATGATGATCACAGGCAGATCGGGGTGAGCCGTCTTGATCGCGTCTAGGAGTTCGAGCCCGTCAAGCTTCGATCCTTGCAGCCAAATGTCGAGAATGACCAGGGACGGCCGACGCTCCTCAATCACTTTGAGAGTCTCGTCGCTATCCTTGGCGAGCCGGGTCGCGTGTCCCTCGTCCTCCAGGATGCCGGAAATGAGCTCCCTGATATCGGTCTCGTCATCGACGACCAGGATGTCAGACGCCATGGGTTACTTCCTCTTCTTCCGGTGCGGGCTCGGATGGACCTGGCTTGGAGGCGAGAGCAGTATCGGCACGGTCGTCCGTGTCCGCTTCCTCGCTGACCATGACCGGGAGTTCCATTCTTACCGATGCCCCTTCTATTTTTCCGTTGCGCTTTGGCGCATCGGCTAGCCGTAATTTGCCCCCGTGCTGCTCAGTGATGCGCTGCACGATGGCCAATCCAAGTCCCGTGCCTTTGACACGGGTGGTCATATAGGGTTCGACCAGCCGATCGCGATCCTCTTTCGGCAGGCCGCAACCGTTATCGACAATGTTGATGTATATCCGGTCACTTTTGGTCGTGACCGTGGCAGTGATCTTTCCGGTGCCAGCGCGCTCGGGATCGTTTTCGACGGCGGTGTCGATGCCCTCGCTGGCGTTCTTCACCAAATTGGTGACCGCTTGCGTCAGCAAGCGCTGATCCGACATGGTCATCACGGTTTTGTCCGGAAGGCCGAGCGTGAAGTCGATATCGGGCCGGCTGACCTGAAAGAGGAAGACCGCTTCGCGGACAATTTCGCGAACGTCGTGCATCTCCATGACGGGCTTGGGCATACGCGCAAAGGCAGAGAACTCATCCACCATGCGCCCGATATCGGAGACCTGACGCACGATCGTGTCGGTGCATTGCTCGAAGATGTCGCGATCCTCGGTAATGACCTTGCCGTATTTCCGGCGAATCCGCTCCGCAGCAAGCTGGATCGGTGTGAGCGGGTTCTTGATCTCGTGCGCGATGCGGCGGGCAACGTCGGCCCAGGCAGTGGAGCGCTGCGCAATCACGAGCTCGGTGATGTCGTCAAAGGTCACCACGTAGCCCTGCCCATCGCCCTCGCTGGTCACCCGGACCGCGAAATTGCGTTCCGAACCGCCACGCCGCAGCGACACTTGATCTGTTGCGGGACGCCTGCCCTGTTTGCGCGCGCGTTTCAAATGCGGCCCGAACTCGGGCACCTTGTCGGCCAGCTGTTTGCCGACGAGTGTCTCCTCTTTCGTGCCAAGAAGGTCTTCGGCGGACCGGTTCACCAGATTGACCGTGCCGCCGGCATCGACGCCAACGACACCTGCTGTCACGCCCGACAATACCGCCGACATGAAGCGGTTGTGTTCATCGAGTGTCGTGTTGGCGCCCACGAGCTCGTCCCGTTGGGTCTTCAATTCGGATGCCATCGTGTTGAACGTCGAGCCGAGCACGGCAAGATCGCCATCGGCCGGATTCACGTCGAGCTTAACGGCGAGATTGCCATAGCTGATCTCTTCGGCCGCGCCCATCAGTTGGCCGATTGGCGCAACCAGACGGTTTGCGAACCACATCCCTATCCAGATCGCCGACAGCAAGAGTGTCAAGGCGATGGCCAGATACATCAGACCAAAGGCCACCTGGACGCCCGCGCGCCGTTGTTCGAGAAGCTGATACTCCGCGACATTTGCGCGTGTTGCACGGAGTTGCTGGAGAACGCGCGCGTTCACGGGACGGATCACGTAAAGATATGTGTCGTCGAAATTGTCGAGGTTTTTGATGGCGCCGACCATGCTGGTCTTACCAGGCGCTATGACGATGACTTGCCCCTTCTTGGCAAGGTCCATCGCCTCCTTGGGCGGCGCGCGGTACGGGAGTTTGGTTGCCGAGGCGGCCGTCGCGAGGATCTTGCCGTTGACGTCGATCAGATAGGCGGCAGGGATCGCTCGGATCGCGGCTTGTGCGTTCAGGAAGTTGCCGAAGCCTTGAGGTCGGGCGCGTACCAGATCAACCGCCTCATCGATGTCTTTGGCCATGCCAACCGTGTCTGAACGGATCACCTGGCCGTGCTCTTGGAGATAGGCTGTGGCGACGTCGATCGAGTTCTGGATGATGGATTTCGTCCGGACGGAGAACCAATGGTCGAGGCCGCGGTTTAGAGAAACGCTGGCAAAGATCGCGAGCATGATCGCAGGGGCAACCGCGATCACGCTGAACAGGCTCACAATACGGACATGGAGCTGTGCGCCCGCTTCGTGACGGCGTTTGGCCAACCACAGACCGGTCACTTGCCATGCGATCAGACCGATCATGGCCAGGACGAGGACGAGATTGATGAGCAGAACGCTGACCACCACCTGCTGGGTCGGCACGATGGGCGTGAGGCCGGTCAGGACCAAATAGGTGGCCAGTCCCGAGCAAAGGGACAGCACCATAATGATGAGGCCAAGGGTGAATGGTAGACGACGGCGCTTGATCGGAATGGACGTGTCACCATCCGCATTGCGCTCAAGCTTTGTTGTAGGCGGAGCCGCTAAGCTATTTCCAAGCTTTGTAATTTTCGTATCTGGCTCGGCGCCGCGCAAACCGCATTGCCCTCCCTGGGACGCCTTCCGACCGGTTCACTCCGGTCGATTTTCCACGTCGTACGTTTGCTACAGCTCTGATGCAATATGATCACAATGTGGCGCTTTGGCGACAGGTTGTCGCGAAGCCTTAGCGCTCGAGCGGCTCAAGTTGCCAATGACCTGAAGTGGCAAAGATATGGGGAGGCCAACCGGGCTTGACCAGGGCTACGCGGCCGGGGTGCGGATGACCTTGACGCCGAGATCGCGGATCTTTTTGCGCAGCGTATTGCGGTTGACGCCGAGAAGATCGGCGGCACGAATTTGGTTGCCGCGCGTGGCCGCGAGCGCCGCGATGATCAGTGGAAGTTCCACTTTTCGTAAGACCCGCGTGTAGAGTCCCGGCGGTGGAAGCTGCTGTCCGAAACCCATGAAGTAGTCGCTGAGATAGCGCTCGACGGCTTCGGAAAGATCCGCCGTTGTGTCCGAGGCGTCGGCAAATGGCGTCAGCCGCGACGCTGGGGCGAACTCGCTCTCCACGATCTCAACCGTCACGATGTCTTGCGTATAAATGGCCGACAGGCGCCGCACCAAGTTCTCCAGCTCGCGCACATTGCCTGGCCAGTTATGTCGCTTCAGCCGTTCGATTGCGGCTGACTCGAAGCTCTTCGGCGGAAGACCCTCCTTCTCCGCCGTGGCTAGGAAGTGCCGGATGAGATCGGGAATATCTTCTAGCCGCTCGCGGAGCGGCGGCAGGCGCATTGGCACGACATTGAGTCGGTAATACAGGTCCTCGCGGAAGAGGCCCTGGTCGATCTGCTGTTGCAGGTCCCGATTGGTGGCCGCAATGATGCGGACATTAGTGCGGATGGGCGTGCGCCCGCCAACTGTCGTGTATTCGCCCTCTTGGAGGACGCGCAGTAGCCGCGTCTGCGCCTCCATGGGCATATCGCCGATTTCGTCGAGAAACAGAGTTCCGCCTTCCGCCTGTTCGAACCGGCCCACATGGCGGGTTTGCGCGCCTGTGAAAGCCCCCTTCTCGTGACCGAACAGTTCCGATTCAATCAGGTCTCGCGGGATCGCGGCCATGTTGATGGCAACGAAGGGGCCATTGCGGCGTTTGCCGTATTCGTGAAGGGCGCGTGAGACGAGCTCCTTGCCGGTACCGGACTCGCCGGTGATCATGACGGTGAGATCTGTTTGGGTGAGCCGCGCCAGAACCCGGTAAATGTCCTGCATGGCGGCGCAGCGGCCGATCAATGGCATCCCGTCTGCTGGTTCGGCGGAAAGCCGTTGGACCTTCTTTCGCGGTTCCGCAAGCGCGCGGCTGACAACGGAGATCAGTTCGTTCAGATCGAACGGTTTGGGCAGATATTCGTAGGCGCCGCGTTCGGCTGCCGTGATGGCCGTCATGAAAGTGTTCTGAGCGCTCATCACGATGATCGGCAGATCAGGTCTCAGCTTTTTGACGCGGGGGATGAGGTCGAACGCGTTTTCGTCCGGCATCACCACATCGGTGATGACGAGATCGCCCTCTCCCTGGCTCACCCAGCGCCACAACGTTGCCGCGTTGCCGGTGGCGCGCGGTGCGTAGCCAGCCCGGGCGAGAGCTTGATTCAAGACCGTTCGGATCGCCGCGTCATCGTCGGCGATGAGGATATTGCCTTTTCCCATTTGCTCAGTCTGCGCTTCTCTTAGGTCTGTGCGATGTCTTCTGCTGCAATTGTTTCGCGGCTGGCCATAGGCATCAGCGCCCGAAAGACGGTGTATCGGGGGCGGGACTCGCATTCGATGATGCCGCCATGATCGCCGATGATCTTCGCGACCAAGGCAAGACCGAGGCCGGTCCCCGACGGTTTTGTGGAAATGAATGGGTCAAACAGGTGCTGGATTAGGTCTGCCGGCACCCCGGTCCCGTTGTCTTCAATCGCAATTTCCAACGGTAGGTTAATGCGGTCCTGGCTGCCAGGGACCGAGAGCCGCACCCCGGGCCTGAACGCCGTCGACAATGTGATCTGGCCGTTGTCACGGGTCTCGCTAATCGCCTCGGCGGCGTTCTTGACCAGGTTCAAGAAGACCTGGACCAGCTTGTCGCGGCTGCCAGGTACTGGAGGCAGCGAAGGATCATAATGCTCGACGATCTTGATGTGGCGCGCAAAGCCCGTGCTCGCCACACGCTTCACGTGGTCGAGAACGTCGTGAATGTTGACCGGCTCACGCTGGATAGGCCGTTCATCGCCAAAAATCTCCATGCGGTCCACGAGCTTGCAGATGCGGTCTGACTCCGAACAGATGAGCTGTGTCAATGTGCGGTCGGACTCGCTGCATTCGCCTTCGAGAAGTTGGGCGGCTCCGCGGATGCCAGAGAGCGGGTTCTTGATCTCGTGCGCCAGCACTGCCGCAAGGCCAGAGACGGAGCGAGCGGCGCCGCGATGGGTGAGCTGACGCTCGATCATCTGCGCCATGCTGCGCTGTTGGAGCATGACCATAACGCCGCCATCTGGTATAGGCACCGGTCCACCATATAGGTCGACCAGTTTTGCAGTCTCGAAACGGAATGAGCTCAGTTCGACCCCGTATTCGTTAACCGTGGTGCCGTTCCGGAGAACCTGCTCGACGAGCGCGATGAGCGGGCAGCCAAAGGTGACCACATCAGGCAGGCTGTGACGGCACAGCACGCCCGCACTCATCTGAAAGAAGTCCTCGGCGGCGGTGTTGGCATACTCAATGGCAAGGTCTTTGCCGATGACCAGCAGCGGATGCGGTAGGGAAGCCACAAGGGCCTCACACGGGACCACCTTGGCCTTGCTCGGAGCACCCGGTGTTTTGGTAGTCGGGCTCAATACATATATCCTCGCGGTAGCGCTAAGGTTCGGACAGGCCGTGCTGCATAAAATATGAGCACAGATGCGTTATGAACTATTATTGGGCAACATACGAGGGTTTTCACTTGGGGGCAATGTCGCGAATGCCGCAGTGCAACAATTCACTGAACCAGCCACTTAGGACGGAAAAGAGGCTGTCTTCGTCCAATGCCGGGACCACGCGGTGGTGAGCGTTGCAGCACTGATCGTTGCCGCTGGTCGCGGGATGCGGGCCGCCACGGATGTTTCGCAGCCGAAGCAGTATTGCGAGATCGGCGGGGCGCCGATGCTGACCCACACGCTCTCGGCTTTCGCGGGACACCCTGGCATTGAGGACATTCTGGTCGTCATCCACCCGAACGATGAGGCGATGTACGCCCAAGCAGTCGCGCGCTTTCAGGGACGCCTGCTGCCCGCCATTCCTGGCGGGGCTACCCGGCAGCACAGTGTCCGGTTGGGGCTAGAAGCACTTGCAGATCACGCCCCCACCCGCGTCCTCATCCATGACGCTGCGCGACCCTTTGCGGATGCGGCGTTGATATCGCGTGTTATCGATGCACTCGCCCGCAGTCCCGGCGCCCTGCCCTGTCTTCCCGTAACCGACACAATAAAGCGCGAAGCGAACGGCCGTGTGTCGGGCACGGTATCGCGCGAGGGCCTTTGCCGGGCGCAGACGCCCCAAGGCTTCGACTTCAATGCGATCCTTACGGCGCACCAGGCCGCGGCGCGGGACTCGACACTCGATTTCACGGACGATACTTCGGTCGCCGAGTGGTTTGGGCTCGATGTTTCGACCGTCGAGGGCTCTGAGCACAATCGCAAGCTGACCACCCAGGAGGATTTGGGTATCGCTGATCAAATGATGCGACAGAGCAGCGCCGCGCCGGGAACGGTGCGTGTCGCCTCCGGCTATGACGTCCATCGGCTTGGCCCCGGCGATGCCGTCATTCTTTGCGGTGTTCGAATCCCCCACGTTAAAATGTTAATCGGCCATAGCGATGCGGATGTGGGATTGCATGCGCTGACCGATGCCTTGCTCGGCACCATCGCGGACGGTGATATTGGCGCTCATTTTCCCCCGTCCGATGCGCGGTGGCGGGGCGCAAGTTCGGATCTCTTCCTCAAGGATGCGGGCGATAGGGTCCGAGCGCACGGCGGCGCGATCGTGCATGTGGATGTGACGCTTCTTTGCGAGTCGCCGCGGGTCGGGCCGTATCGCGATGCGATGCGTGAAACCATGGCGGATATTCTTGGGCTGGACGTCGGCCGGGTGAGCGTCAAAGCCACCACGAACGAACAATTGGGATTTATCGGACGGGAAGAGGGGGTCGCGGCCATGGCCACGGCGACGGTGCTCTTGCCGTGACCCACGATGAGGCGAGACCCGACGCCCTCTCCGTGCTGGCCGCTGATGTGTTGGGGGCGGCTCGGGCGCGCGGCGATGTGATTGCGACGGCTGAATCGTGCACTGGCGGGCTCGTGGCGGCGGCGCTGACCGATATTCCTGGTTCCTCGGACGTGTTCGACCGGGGCTTTGTGACCTACACCAACACGGCGAAGTCGGAGATGTTGGGGGTCCCTTTTTGGATGATTGAAAAACACGGTGCGGTGAGCGAAGAGGTGGCGCGCTCGATGGCAGGCGGCGCGCTCACGCGGAGCAACGCGACCATGGCTGTGGCAATCACTGGGATTGCGGGACCTGGCGGCGGGTCCGCCGAAAAACCCGTCGGACTTGTTCATTTCGCAGCTGGCCGCCGCGACGGTCCCATGCAGCACACGGCCGCCCAATTCGGTGATCTCGGCCGGGGTGAAGTCAGGTGGAGGAGCGTCGAACGTGCCCTGTCTATGTTGCGCACGTTGACGTGAGTCAGACCCGGGATTAGCTCGTCCGGATTGCGCGCTTCACCCCGTAGATTTCGTTGGCACGCGCCTCGAAAGCGTTCGTGTATTTTCGAACCGCTTTGTCGAATAGGCTGCCGACCAAACGTTCGAACATGGCCGAGCGGAACCGGTACGCAATGTAGAAGTCGATCTCAGATCCGCCGCAAGCGCGCGGCTCAAAGCGCCACCGATTTTCCAAATGCGCAAACGGCCCGTCGATATACTCGACGAGAATTTCACGCATCGGGTGATCGAGCGTCACGCGGCTTGTGAAGTTCTCGCGAATGAATTTATAGCCCACTTGCATATTGGCTGTGAGCACGTCCTTACCGTCGAGGGTCTCACGGCGCACAACCTTGAGCGCCTCACATAGGGGCAAGAACTGCGGATAGTCCTCGACGTTCGCCACAAGCGCATACATGGCTTCGGCCGTGTGCCCAACGGGGTGCTTGGTCTCAAATGTCTGCATTGTGACCCGTTGCTTCTAACCGCTAAAGCTCGCAAGACGCGCGGCATTCAGGCGTTCGAAGTCCTCCGCGGCGTGATAGGACGAGCGGGTGAGCGGGCTGGAGGCAACGAGCAGGAATCCCTTGCGTTCTGCAAGGTCTCGATAGGCGGCGAATGTCTCAGGCGTAACGAAACGGTCGATGGCCGCGTGCTTGCGGGTCGGTTGCAGATATTGGCCGATGGTGAGGAAATCTACGTCGGCCGTGCGAAGCGCATCCATCACGCCTTCGATTTCATGGTCCTCCTCTCCAAGGCCCACCATGATGCCGGACTTGGTGAAGAGCTTCGGGTCGAGTTTCTTGGCGTTCTTCAAAAGCACCACCGAATGGGCAAAGTCCGCACCCGGACGAATGCGTCGGTAGAGTGAAGGGACTGTCTCCACATTGTGATTGAAGACGTCGGGCTTGGCTGCGACGACCACTTCGAGCGCACCCTTTTTGCGCATGAAGTCAGGCGTCAGCACCTCGATCGTTGTGTTGGGTGCCGCCTGTCTGATCGCCGCAATGGTCTTGGCGAAATGCGCCGCGCCGCCGTCGGCGAGGTCGTCTCTATCGACGGACGTGACCACCACATGGGCCAAGCCAAGTTCGGCAATGGCATCGGCTGTGCGTCCCGGCTCAGCCGGATCCAGATGCGCAGGCTTGCCCGTCGCCACATTGCAGAAGGCACATGCACGTGTGCACACGTCGCCCATGATCATCACGGTGGCATGGCGCTTGGACCAGCACTCGCCGATATTCGGGCAGGCCGCCTCCTCGCAGACGGTGTGGAGCCCATGACGGCGCAAGGTTTGCTTGGTTTGATCGAACGCTTTTGCCCCAGGCGCCTTGACGCGGATCCAATCCGGTTTGCGCACCTTTGGCGTGTCGGGCAGCCTTGCCTTCTCGGGGTGGCGCAGCGGCTTCGTCTTCTCAAGTCGAGTGTCTAGCAGTGTGACCATGCATCCATCTTGAGTGCCGCCCTAATCCGTGAATTTCCGCCAGAGCCAAATAACGATTACTGCTCCCATGGAGGCCACGATCAGATTGCCGAGCCATCCGTAAAACTCGACGCCGGCTACACGGGCAAGCGTGCCGCCAAGGAACGAGCCCGCGATGCCAACCAGGAAATTGGTCAGGAGCCCATGTTCGCTGGCCGTGATTTTCTCAGCAATGTAACCGGCCAAGACACCGATGATGATCATGCCGATGAATCCAACGCCCGGCATAGAGAATAAACCGTGAGCTTCCATGTTCGCCTCCCATTTAAGTCTTATCGTTGGCGGGACCCTAGCGCATCCGTTGCCAAACCCAAATACACAGAACCGCGCCACCGGTGGCCAGTATGATTTCACCGATGGGGCCCGATGCGGACAGACCAATAAGGCCTGCGAGCAGTCCGCCCACGACAGCGCCGACAACACCGATCAGCAGATTGGTTAGAAGGTCGTTCTTGCGGCCCATCAGGTAAGACGCAAGTACGCCTGCGATCAAGCCGATGACGAGAAAGATAATAAGCGATATTGCCGGTCTCCTATCGGTGGCGGTGCTCACACTTCGTCGAGCCAATTTAGATATGCAAGGCACGCCCAAAGGCATCAAGCACGGACTCATGCATCATCTCCGACAATGTCGGATGAGGAAAGATCGTCGCGATCAATTCGGCCTCAGTGGTCTCCAGGGTCTTGCCGATGGCGAAACCCTGAATGAGTTCTGTGACATCGGCACCAATCATATGCGCGCCGAGCAACGCGCCCGTTTTTGCATCGAATATTGTCTTTACGAGACCATCGGTTTCCCCAAGAGCTGTGGCCTTGCCGTTCGCAGCATAGGGGTAGCGGCCTACGCGGATGTCATACCCCGCCTCGCTGGCGGTGCGCTCCGTGAGCCCAAGGCTTGCGATTTGCGGACTGCAATAAGTGCAGGCCGCAACGTTGGTTTTGTCCAAGGGGAGGACGTCGTCCTGCCCTGCGATTTTCTCCACGCACATCACCCCTTCATGCATGGCCTTGTGCGCAAGCCAGGGCGGCCCAACCACATCGCCAATGGCATAGAGCCCCTCTACGCCCGTATGGCACCATTCGTCCACGACGATATGACCGTTGTCGATTTCGATGCCGGCTTCGTCGAGACCAAGCCCTTCGACATTGCCGGTGATCCCTACGGCGAGAATGACGCGATCCGCACTCACATCAATACTGTTCCCGTCGGTTTTGCGCGCATGCATGACGAGGCTGTGCGCCGTATCGAGGTGTTTTTCGATCGCAACGCCTGTATGGATCCTGATGCCCTGCTTGGCGAAGGCCATGTGCGCAAGCTTGGAAATCTCTTCGTCTTCGGCCGGTAGGATCCGGTTCTGTGCTTCGACAACAGTCACGTCCGCGCCGAGCGCGCGATAAAAACTTGCAAATTCGATTCCGATTGCACCGGAGCCGATCACAAGGAGCGAATTTGGGACGCTGGCCGGCACCATCGCCTCTTTGTAGGTCCAAATCCGTGTGCCGTCTGGCTCGAGCCCAGGAAGCACGCGTGACCGAGCGCCGGTTGCGATGACAATGTGCTGTGCCGAGATCGACGGAAGGATGGCGCCGTCTTTGCTGGTCAATGCGACACGGCCCGGCCCTTCAAGCCTGCCACTCGCGTCCAACACCGCGATCTTGTTCTTCTTCATCAGATACGCAACGCCGCGTGACAGTTTCTCGGCGACATTGCGGCTGCGTGCGACGATCCTCTCGATGTCGAACCCCAGCCCCTCGACCCGAAGGCCGAAGGCTTCTGCCTCCTGTATTTGGCGATAGAGTTCGGACGTGCGCAGCAGCGCCTTTGTGGGAATGCAGCCCCAGTTGAGGCAGATGCCGCCGAGATGCTCCCGCTCGACGACGGCCGCTCTCATGCCAAGCTGTGCGGCCCGGATCGCCGCCACGTAGCCGCCAGGGCCACCGCCAATCACAATGAGATCGAATTCCGTGCCGGCCGTCATAGCAAAGGCCGAATCATAAGTAGCCAGTCTCCGGCGTGGCTAAAGTCCGGCGGCAGGATTGCGCGCTCGCTGGCTGTCGTCTCATAGCCCGCATGTTGGTAGAGCCGCGCCGCGCGGTCATTCCAACTGCCAACAATGATGCAGCAGGCGGGCGCACCGGCCTCGCGGGCGGTTGTCTCTGCGATCTTCAAGAGTTTAGCGCCGAGGCCCAGGCGCCGAAATTCGGGAAATGTCGCGAGCACGTTGACGTACCAACTTCCCGGCGCCTGTGCCTCTAGACGAACGAGTGGTTGAAACTGCTCTGGTACGTCATCGAGACCGGCGAGGTCGTAAGGATCATCCAGTGGATACCCCACCAAACAGGCGGCGATCTCCTCTCCCAAAAGAGCAAGCGTTGCGTGCCGGTAGGAAAAGCCGCCCTCCTGGCGGCGCGCGCGCTCTCTGCCCACCTCCAAGGCCGATTGGCCGGGC
Source organism: uncultured Alphaproteobacteria bacterium (assembly GCA_942491645.1). GTDB lineage: Bacteria > Pseudomonadota > Alphaproteobacteria > Rhizobiales > Methyloligellaceae > Methyloceanibacter. The sequence goes on from CALOBK010000002.1 coordinate 157,094, forward strand.
TCCGCCATCTCGTGCCACAGCCGGTTGGGGATCCCCTCGCCCGCAATATCCATCAGAATGGTCAAAGCCGGTGTGTCGGCAAGGGAAGCGGCGCGAAATGTGGGTTCGAGTGCCATGGACTTGCGAGGGTTAAACCAGCATCGTCACGGGGTCTTCGACATAGGCTTTGAACGCGCCAAGCAATTCAGCACCCAGTGCACCGTCGATCACGCGATGGTCGCAAGACAGCGTTGCGCCCATCATCGTGGCGATTTTGATCGCATCGTCCTTGACGATGGGCTTCTTCTCGGCTCGCCCAACCGCAAGAATTGAACTCTGCGGCGGATTAATCACAGCCTCGAAGCTATCAATCCCATACATGCCGAGATTGGAGATAGAGGTGACGCCGCCTTGGTACTCGTGAGGGGCGAGACGCTTCGTGCGTGCGCGTGCGGCCAGATCGCGCATCTCATTTGAGATCTCCGACAAGCTTTTGACTTCCGCATCCCGAATGACTGGCGTGTGAAGACCGCCACCATCCAGCGCAACGGCGACCGCGATGTCGGAGGGGCGATGCCGCAGAATGCCACCTTCGGTCCATGTCGCATTCGCTGCCGGCACGGTCTGCAAGGCCATTGCCATCGCTTTGATGATGAAGTCGTTCAGCGAGAGTTTGAAGGCGCGTGGCCCTTCCTCAGGTGCCATGCTGTTGAGGCGCGTCCGCGCCGCCAGCAGGGCATCAAGTTCGCACTCTATGTTCAGATAAAAATGCGGGATCGTTTGCTTGGCGAGCGTGAGGCGGTCCGCAATAAACCGGCGCATCGTGTCGTGGGGCACCAGCTCGTAACTGCCCGCTTGGTAGAGCGCGAGGATCTGTTGATCCGACAGGCCTTGTGTCGCCGCGGGCAAAGAGGCGGGTGCGTGCATGAGTTCGCCGACAACCGGCATTTCAAGCGAAATGTCGGGTTCCGCTGCGGCGGGTTCAAATTGAACATGCTCGGGTGCTTGTGTTTGAGGCGCCGCGCGCTCGACGTCGGCGAGAATAATCCGGCCGTGCGGTCCTGAGCCTTTCAGCGCCGCAAGATCGAGCCCGCGCATGTGTGCGACGCGTCTTGCGAGCGGTGAGGCAAAGAGGCGCGTTTGCGCCGCGTCCCCGTCGCCATTGCCGCTGCTATTCCCATTGGCCAGAATCTGCTCCGCGATGCGGTCCATCACGTGCTCGGGCGAGCCGTCCTGGGGATGATCGGTCTGTGTTGGGGTGCTCATCTTCAAAGCCCCTTCTGAAGCCACCAGGCCTCGCTCCGAAAGACATCGGGTAGCGTATCGAGCGCATCGTCGAAGATACCGACCTCGTGACCGAGCAGCTTCTCGGCTTCCTCGAAATAGGTATCGCGCAACGGGGGCGGCAGCGCCTTTCCCGTCCAAGGGTCGAAGTCCATGGTGATCATCGCGGGTCCGCCATCGAATACGGGCATGCCGAATTCCCGGAACGCTGGCGAGTAGACAATAGGTTTTTGAGGGTGGCAGGTGGCCCATAAAAGATCCGGGTAGGTATCAAACAAAGAGGACTTGCGCGGATCGAGATCGAACGCTTCCCGGACCTCTTCCATCTGCTTGATGAGGATCGCATAGAGCCCTTCCCAGATTTCTTCCCATCCGGCGTCGCTGCGGTCGAATCGATCAAAGCGCTGGCAAGCAAGCCGATTGGCCTCGATCTCCTGGTCCATTTGTTCCTCGGTAAGCCAGAACTCTGTCACGCGGCGCTCTCCCGGTAACAGACGGAATTCACCGCGGCCACAACATGCTCGACAGAGGGCAGTGCCAATGTCTCCAAATTGGCGGCATAGGGCATGGGAACGTCCGCGCCCGTGACTTTCAGGGGCGGCGCATCGAGATAGTCGAATGCGTCAGATGTCACGGCCGCGCAAATCTCGGTGCCGATGGAACACATCGGCCAGCTTTCCTCGACAGTGACGAGGCGATTGGTCTTTTTGACGGACGCGATCACGGTCTCCATGTCGAGCGGCCTCAAGGTTCGAAGGTCGATGATCTCCGCATCAATCCCTTTCTCCGCGAGCCGTTCGGCCGCATCGATCGTGTAGGCCAGGCTACGCGAATAGGACACGAGCGTCACATCGTTCCCTTTGCGCGCGATACGGGCCTTGCCGATGGGCAAAACGAAGTCCTCCAATCTTGGGACATCGAAGGTCTGTCCGTAGAGGATCTCATTTTCGAGAAAGATCACGGGGCTCTCTTCGCGGATCGCGGCCTTCAGCAGGCCTTTGGCGTCTGCCGCGCTATAGGGTGCGATCACTGTCAGGCCCGGCACTTGCGCGTAGAGCGCTGAAAAATCCTGGCTGTGCTGCGCGGCCACGCGCGAAGCGGCACCATTGGGTCCACGAAAGACGATGGGACAGCGCATCTGGCCGCCGGACATATAGAGCGTCTTGGCGGCGGAGTTGACGATGTGGTCGATGGCCTGCAGCGCGAAGTTCCAAGTCATGAACTCGACGATTGGGCGGAGCCCCGCAAAGGCCGCACCAACACCGATGCCGGCGAAGCCGTATTCGGTGATCGGCGTATCGATGACGCGGCGTTCGCCGAACTCTTGCAAAAGCCCCTGCGTCACCTTGTAGGCACCCTGGTACTCGGCAACCTCCTCCCCCATCACGAAGACATCGCTGTCGCGGCGCATCTCCTCGGCGATGGCATCGCGCAAGGCCTCACGCACGGTGATGGACGTCATCTCCGTACCGGGTGGGAGTTCGGCCTCGAATGCGGGCTCTGGGGGCGCGGCCTCGGGCCCGGCGGGGGCCTCTTCGACAGCGGGCTTGATCTCGCCGAAGTCGGATGGCGGCTCGACGACGCCTTCGATCCGTGGGGTTGCCGGTTCCAATACTGTTTCAGGTCGCCCTGCAGTCGAGGCGTCTTCGTCCTCAGAGAAGAGAACGGCGATAGGCTGGTTCACGAGAACATGTTCGGTGCCCTCGGGCACCAAGAGCGTCCCCATGGTGCCATCTTCGATAGCTTCCACTTCCATGGTCGCTTTGTCGGTCTCGATTTCGGCGATCACATCACCTGTCTGGACCACATCCCCCTCACGCACGTGCCATTTGACGAGCGTCCCCTCCTCCATGGTGGGCGACAGGGTGGGCATGAGAATATCGGTTGGCATCGTCGGCTCAGCCTCTCGTTGCCACAACGTCGGCCCAAAGTTCGCTTGGGTCCGGCTCGGGCTCGGCTTGAGCGAACTCCGCTGCATCGTTGACGATGGCCCGGATCTCTTTGTCGATGGATTTGAGCTCGTCTTCCGAGCTCCCAAATTCCACAAGGCGTTTGTGGAGTAGCTCGATCGGGTCGTGGTGCTGGCGCACATCGCGCACCTCTTCCCGCGTCCTGTACTTGGCGGGGTCGGACATGGAATGACCGCGATAACGATAGGTCAGCGCTTCGAGGATCATTGGTCCTTTGCCGCTGCGTATGTGTTCCAGGGCCTCGCGGCCGACGGTCTCGACAGCGGCGACATCCATGCCATCGACCTGACGACCTGGAATTCCGAAGGCGAGCCCGCGTTGATAGAGTTCCTCGGCGTGGGCTGTTGCGCGCTCCACCGCCGTTCCCATGGCGTAGTGATTGTTCTCGATGATATAAAGGACCGGGAGTTTCCAGAGCGAGGCCATGTTGAAGCTCTCATAGACCTGACCCTGATTGGCGGCACCTTCCCCAAAGAAGGTCAGGCACACATTGCCGTTGCCGCGATATTTGTTCGCAAAGGCGAGGCCCGATCCGAGTGGCGCCGGTGTGCCGACAATGCCATGGCCCCCGTAGAAATGCTTCTCCACGGAGAACATGTGCATCGAGCCGCCCTTCCCCTTGGAGTAACCGCTGCGACGCCCCGTGAGTTCCGCCATGACCCCCTTGGGGTCCATGCCGGTGGCGAGCATGTGCCCATGGTCCCGGTAGGAGGTGATCACCTGGTCGCCAGCGCGCTTGGCCATCATCATGCCGGTGACGACGGCTTCTTGGCCGATATAGAGGTGGCAAAAGCCGCCAATGAAGCCCATGCCGTAGAGCTGCCCGGCCTTCTCCTCGAAGCGCCGGATGAGAAGCATGTTGCGATACGCGGACAGGTAGTGCTCAGGTGAAAGCGCTAGAGACGACGGCCCTTCGCTGTCGTTGGGCTCGGCGTGTTCGGGCTTTTCGGGCGGCTTCTGGTCCATCCAGAAATTGGCCGCGCCAGGCGTCAGGCTTGGGCTGGTCAATCTGGGCCTCCTTCGACTCAAAACCGCGCTTAGCTATGAGGCTAGCACATGTCCAAAGACGGCCCAAAGACACAGGCTTTGGCGAAAAAAGGCGCGATTTGGCCTGTTCAGCGCCGTATCAGAGGGCCTGTGGGATCGGGTGCCCGGCGCTTCATCATGACAAGGTCGTCGGGGTGCGCCAGGTTTAGAATCGCCCGGGCTCGCTCGTCCAACATGTCAGGGTCGAGGCTGTCGGGCTCTAGAAGCGCTACGTCGCGCTCGATCCGAAGCCGAACCTCGCGCAAGCCTTCAAGCTCGCCCTCAAGAGCGGCGGCCCGCCGTCCAAGATCGGTGCGCGACGTTAGACCATGGTCGCCGTTCTGCAAATGGTAGCCGAAATAGCCGCCAGCGCCCAAAGCCAGAAGCGGAAAGATGAACGCCCGAAACCGCATGTGTCCTCCCGACCTCCAAGCACAGCGAATCACCACCATCGCGGAGAGCCGGTTAAGGCACGGTTACTAGGTAGCGGTTTCTAGCCCTTCAGGATCGATGTCCCTGCGTAGCGTGCCCGGGGCCCCAGTTCCTCCTCAATACGGATGAGCTGGTTGTACTTGGCCACGCGGTCCGAGCGGGCGAGCGAGCCCGTCTTGATCTGCCCGCAATTGGTGGCGACGGCGAGGTCGGCGATGGTTGTATCTTCTGTCTCGCCCGAACGGTGAGACATGACCGCAGCATAGCCCGCATCCATTGCCATCCGGACCGCATCGAGCGTCTCGGACAGCGTGCCGATCTGATTGACCTTCACCAAGATGGCGTTCGCGATGTTCTTGTCGATGCCTTCCTTCAGGCGCGTGACGTTGGTCACGAATAGATCGTCGCCCACAAGCTGGACTCGGTTGCCGACCGCGTCGGTCAGCGTGCGCCAACCGTCCCAATCGTCCTCGGACATGCCGTCTTCGATGGAGAAGATGGGATAGTTGTCGACGAGTTCCGTGTAGTAGGCCGCAATTTGGTCGGAGGTCAGGCTGCGCTTCTCGCCCGCAAGCACATAGCGGCCATCGGTATAGAACTCCGTCGCAGCCACATCGAGTGCGAGATGCATGTCCTTGCCTGGGGTGTAGCCGGCGGCCTCAATTGCCTTCATGACGAAATCGAGCGCGGCGCGGGTCGATTCTAGATCGGGCGCAAATCCGCCCTCATCGCCAACGGCCGTGCTGAATCCAGCGCTTTTGAGAGCACTGGCAAGAGCATGGAAGACCTCGGCCCCCATGCGGACGGCTTCAGCGATGCTTGTGGCACCAACGGGCACGATCATGAATTCCTGAAAATCGATCGGGTTGTTGGCGTGCATGCCTCCGTTGACGATGTTCATCATCGGCACGGGCAATAGGGTCGCCTCCTCACCGCCGAGATAACGGTAGAGTTTTTGTTCGTGCGACAGCGCAGCCGCTTTGGCGGCGGCAAGCGAGACGCCAAGGATGGCATTGGCGCCCAGCCGCTTCTTGTTCTCCGTTCCATCGAGGTCGCGCAAGGTCTGGTCCAGACCGTGCTGATCGTCTGCGTCAAACCCGTCCAGGGCCTTCCGGATTTCGCCATTGACCGCCTCGACGGCCTTTCTGACGCCCTTGCCCCCGTAGCGGGACCCGCCGTCGCGCAGTTCATGCGCCTCGTGAGCGCCGGTCGATGCTCCAGAGGGCACCGCAGCGCGGCCGTAATGGCCGTTTTCCAAGACGACATCGACCTCGACAGTGGGGTTGCCCCGGCTATCCAAGATTTCTCTGCCGACAATAGTGGCGATTGCAGTCATTCGCGGGTACCCCCAGGATTCCTCCAAATATATTTTGGGCCGTCATAGCCTAGGCGGTGAAGAAGTTGAAGGCGTATATGTGGTCGAGATGAGATTGCTTCAGAAACGCATGGCGGAGCTGCCGGCATGACGCCTGCCCAAAAAGATGGCCCTGCGGGCGCCCTGGTTCTGTTTTCCGGCGGTCAGGACTCCACCACGTGTCTTGCCTATGCGCTGGATCGCTACCCGCATGTCGAGACGGTGGGCTTCGATTACGGCCAGCGGCACGCAGTAGAACTGGAGTCCCGGACGCAGGTGCTTGCGGCGATCAAGGCCCAGTTTGCAGAATGGCGCGTGCGGCTCGGCGAGGATCACATGCTCGACATTTCGAGCTTCGGTGCCATTGGTGAGACGTCGCTGACGACGCGCTCGGAGATCGTCATGCTGGACTCGGGCCTGCCCTCCACATTCGTTCCGGCACGAAATCTCGTCTTCTTCGTTTACGCTGCGGCGCTGGGTGCCCGGCGCGGGCTCGATGTCTTGCTTGGCGGGATGTGCGAGACGGACTACTCCGGCTATCCCGATTGCCGGGATGAGACCCTGAAGGCCCTCCAGCAAGCAATTCGTCTGGGGACGGAGCTTCCTATCTCGATTGAGACACCATTGATGTGGCTGACAAAGGCGCAGACTTGGGCGCTGTCACACGAACTTGGCGGTACGCCCCTCGTCGACCTCATCCGTCAAGAGACGCACACATGCTATCGGGGCGATCACACGACGCAGCACGATTGGGGCTATGGTTGCGGGTCCTGCCCGGCATGCGAACTGCGTGCCGAGGGCTACCGCGCATGGCTTGTCACCGTGAGCAGCTAAAACGTGGCCCTCTAGGCTTGCAGCAAAGTTCTTTCTCCTGACCGTCTTGACGAATGGTCGCGCCCCGCAAAAGGCACAATCCCTCATGGTACCGTTGACGTCCCTGGCGCATGTCGCGCTTGGGCAATTCTCAATGAGGTGAACTAATGAACCAAGGTAGAACCAAGTCTTGGAGCAACGTAGTCGGCATATTTCTAGCCGGCTTTTTTATTGTTGGGCTTGCGGTTGTGTAGAGTGATCCGTTTCAGGAGCCTTTCGGGCTTACGGAAATCGCAATGGTGTCTGAGGCGGCCCCTGTCGCGGCGGCTGGTGCCGTCGAAGATGATCCATCCTCAGCGGACGGGATCATGCTGTCCCACAAGATTGATGAAGCCGTTTCAGGCGCAAATCATGAGGGGACGACGGATAGGCGGGGAGATGCCGCATCGAAACCGGCAGACGAGCCGCCAACACAACTCGCCGCCGCGGACATGGTGGATACAGGTGACGCTGCTGCTGGCGACGTCAAATGCTGCGAGAAGGGCGATGAGACGCCGACTTTCGATCTGATCGCCAAGGTGCCACCAGGAGGCCTTCACAATCCATACGATTGGAGGGAGCTCAAAGAGGAGCACGCCGACAATCCAGACTATCTCGTCAAACAGTTCCGCCTTCCGGGCTGAAATGAGTGCCACGGCGGCGGTGGCGGCGGCGGCTTTTGCCCTGCCCTCAGCCAAGGTGTTTGGTTCTGGGGCAACACGGATGACGTCTTGTTTAGGCTGATAGCATGGGGATCGAAGGTCTTGGAAGACCAAGGCTTCAAGCGCTACCAGTATGGAACGGTGAAAGCCCCGATGCCGGAGATGGGACACGTCATAAAGACGTCCGACCATCTATGGAAAATCATCTTCTTCATCCGGTCGATCAATCGTCCCGGCACGAACCCGCCGGAGAAGGTCATCCCCGGCAAGTACACGCCTCCTGTTGAAGACAGCGCCGGGGAGGCTCCTCACTGAGACAACTTGTGAATCGCCCGGGTCTTTCGCTCAAGCAGGCCAGAGGCTGGTAGCGCGCGAAAGAACGCCCGGGCGGTTCGCTTTACCTCTCCTAGGTTTTGAGGGCCTTGCGCGTTGGGCCGGAAACAATCACCTTCCGGCTGATGTATGCAGTCAAGGAAATCTACTACACGCTCCAGGGCGAAGGGGCGCAGGCCGGCCGGCCGGCCGTCTTCTCCCGCTTTGCGGGCTGCAATTTGTGGTCGGGGCGTGCAGTTGACCGCGCGCGCGCGATGTGCACCTTTTGCGATACGGACTTCGTTGGGACCGACGGGCCAGGCGGGGGACGCTTCGAGACCGAGGTCGTGTTCGCGCGTGCCTGCATATCAAAATGGCGCGGCAATTCCGGCGCGAGGCCCTTCATCGTACTCACCGGCGGCGAGCCGATGTTGCAGGTCGATGCAGCCTTGGTGGATGCGCTCCATGATGCGGGCTTCGAGATTGCGATAGAGACAAATGGCAGCCTCCCCGTTCTTGCCTCGATCGACTGGATTTGTGTGAGCCCGAAGCCCGGCGTCCCGCTCCGCCAGCGCTCTGGCGATGAGTTGAAGCTCGTCTTTCCGCAAGCGGGCATCGCGCCCGAACATGTGCAAGAGCTCGCTTTCAACCATTTCCTGCTTCAGCCGCTGGACGATGGCTCGGGCCGCGCCACCCATATGCAAGCCGCGATTGACTACTGTCTGGATCACCCGAGATGGCGCTTAAGCGTGCAGACCCACAAAATGCTGGGTCTGCCATAGGGTGTCGGCCAATGTTTGGGCTTGGTGCCCAGCGAAATCGTGGCGTTCAGCCCCTGGCAGAGCGGCGAAAAATCCCCTAAACAGCAAAAATGCGAATTTACAAAGAGTTCTTCTTCGAGGCGGCGCATTTCCTGCCATCAGCCCCCCAGGGCCATCCAAATGCTCGGGTGCATGGGCATTCATTCCGCGCGCGCATCACCGTGGATGGGCAGCCCGATGAGGACACCGGGATTGTCCTTCACTTCGCCGAACTTGAAGCGGCGGTTGCGGAAGCTCGCGATGCGCTCGATCACCGGATGCTGAACGACGTGGAGGGGCTGAAATACCCGACGCTGGAGCGGATCGCGATGTGGCTTTGGGACCGGCTGCACAACAGGCTTCCTGGTCTGGTTGAAATCGTTGTTGCGCGGGATTCGTGCCACGAGGGCTGTGTCTACCACGGTCCGCCGATGCGGCTCGCGGCGGAGTAGAGTATGTCGAAGAAGATCGCGGGGCTGCGCCAACTCGGAGAAAAATCTCCGCTTCCCGCCTCTCCAGAGGAGGCAGAGCTGGAACGGGTCCCGAACGCGCACCCCGATACCGCCTATGTGGCCCGGTTCACAGCGCCAGAGTTCACGTGCCTTTGCCCCGTAACCGGGCAGCCCGACTTCGCGCATTTCGTCGTGGACTACGCGCCAGGGGATTGGCTGCTCGAGTCAAAATCTTTCAAGCTATTTTTAGGCAGCTTCCGCAATACGGCAGCCTTTCACGAGGATACCACGCTCAGGATCGGCAAGACGATCGCGGATCTGATTGAGCCCACATGGCTGCGGATCGGTGGTTATTGGTTTCCGCGCGGTGGGATGCCGATCGATGTGTTCTGGCAACACGGCGCGCAGCCCGATGACGTGTGGGTTCCCGACCAGGGTACTGCCCCTTATCGCGGTCGCAGCTGATCCCACCAGGCGGACCCTCAACGAGGCCCAATGACAGATTTGATTATCACCAACGGCGATTCTGCCGGGGACCTCCTTCGCCGGACCTTGCGCGGTACTGAGGTCCTGCCCTGGCGAGACGTTCTGCATGAAGGACCGGTGCCGCTGACAAGCACCATCGAGGAGCTGACAAAGTCGCGGGTCGCCTATCTCGCAGGGGCCGGTGGGGGCGACATTGAAAGCGTGGACTTCGAGCTGACCTCTCGTGACCGCGGCCTGAGCGTCAACGGCGAATTCGACAACGTCATCTTATGGTTTGAACATGATCTTTACGATCAGCTTCAACTCTTGCAGGTCCTTGATTGGTTCGCTGAGAATCCAGGAGAGCCGGACACGCTGCTCCTCGTTCAAACAGACGACTATATCAGCCGCCAGGACCCGGATGCGATTACTGAGCAGGCGTCTTTGGCCCGCCCGGTGACGCAAGCCCAGCTCGACCTTGCCAACGCGGCCTGGACGGCATTCCGGCAGCCAACCCCCGAAGCGTGGGCTGGACTGCTCAAAGAGGATCATCTTGGCCGGGACCTCTCGGCCCTGCCCTTTTTACGGCCAGCCATGTTTCGGATGCTGGAGGAGCTGCCAGGCGGAGATGGGTTGTCGTGCACGGAACGGCAGATTGTCTCCACGCTACAATCCGAGCAGGCTTTGACCACGCTCGATCTGTTCCAGGCTGTTCAGAAACAAGAAGACGCCGAGTTCATGGGCGATTGGAGCTTTTGGCGGGTGCTCGAAGGCTTGGCGCTCGGTGCCGAGCCACTGGTTGCGGGGCTTGAGGGAGCGCCGTTTCAGTTCGCGGATAAAGACCGGATGAAAGCCTATGTGGCTAGCCACCCGGCTCTGACATCGCTCGGCAAGTCCGTGCTTGCGGGCAACGCGGATTGGGCTGAGCACCACAAGATCGACCGTTGGTGGGGCGGGACGCATCTCACTCGCGCGTCGTTGTGGCGCTGGGATGAAGAGGCCGAATATTTGATCGCGCCAGTTTAAGTTCTGGCTTTGGCCAAGCGGTCGAAAACCATGATTTCCTTGAGCAATCCTTCCAGGTCGCGCAAGGGAACCATATTGGGGCCGTCCGAGGTTGCGCTGTCCGGGTCCTGATGGGTCTCAATGAACATTCCTGCGACGCCGACAGCGGCCGCAGCCCGCGCCAGCACGGGCACGAAACGGCGCTCGCCGCCGCTGGTCCCGCCCTGTCCTCCGGGCTGCTGGACTGAATGGGTGGCATCGAAGATCACGGGGGCGCCGGTCTCAGCAAGGATCGGCAAGGATCGCATGTCGGAGACAAGCGTGTTGTAGCCGAACGAGACGCCGCGCTCGGTCACAAGGACATTCGGGTTCCCGGCCCCGACGACCTTGGACACCACATGGCCCATATCCCAAGGCGCAAGGAATTGCCCCTTTTTCACGTTGACTGTCTTGCCGGTCTTTGCCGCCGCGATCAGCAGATCCGTTTGACGGCAGAGAAAGGCGGGGATCTGGAGGATGTCAACGGCCTCGGCAGTGGCGGCGCATTGCCCGGGCTCATGCACGTCCGTGACCACGGGAAGCCCAGTGACCTCGCGAATTTCGGCGAAGATGGGCAGCGCTTCGGTCAGGCCAAGACCGCGAGCGCTGCCAAGGCTTGTCCGGTTCGCTTTGTCGAATGAGGATTTGTAGACCAGTCCGATCCCAAGTCGGCCGGCGATTTCCTTCAAGGCCGAAGCGGTCTCCAGCGCGTGGGCCCGGCTCTCCAGCGCACACGGCCCCACCATGACGGCGAGCGGAAGCGCGTTCCCGAACGTGACATCACCAACAGCGACTGCGGCTGACGGGGCAGGCTTCATAGCTTCATTCATAGGGTCTTTCTTGGGCCGGGTATGAAGGTGCGTCAACCGTGGGCACAAGCCTGGCGAGGAATTCCTCCCGTCAACGGCTATTCAGGTTCGTGACGTCTCCAAACTGGTCGGCTCTCAACATAGCGGCATATGATCGTCGGAAAGGATGGCAGCCATGGCTCCCGGCGCTTCGTCCAGAGTTCGTAGGTCGGTGCAAAAACCCCAATCTCATCAAAAGAGCCGGGATGGAGATAAAACTCGTCATCGCGTCCATACGTGGAATAAATCGGCGCGCCGCATCTTTGGCAGGAATAGCGCCTGACATTTTCTGAGCTGGCGAATTCTATGACATCACCCGATACCGTGACGGCGTCAGGTGAAAAGACAGCATAGATATTGAATGGCCCGCCATGGGCCTTCCGGCATGTCAGGCAGTGGCACACGCCAACGCGGTAGGGCTCGCCCCTCGCCTCCACGTGGACCTGGCCGCATGCGCAGGTGCCTTTGTGCAGCTGTTCGGGCATGTCACCTCGTGCCTCCTAGACCAGACGGCTCTGTTCCACAGCCGCAGCGATAAATGATTTGAAGAGTGGATGAGGCGCAAAGGGCCGGGACTTGAGTTCTGGGTGGAACTGCACGCCGATAAACCACGGGTGATCCGGAATCTCGACGATCTCCGGCAGGAGGCCGTCCGGGGAAAGCCCGGAGAAGCGCATGCCTGCTGCTTCCAGCCTTTCCCGATAGCGCATATTCACCTCATAGCGGTGCCGGTGCCGCTCGGAGATGCGTGTGTCGCCATAGATTTCCGCCACTTTGCTGCCCTTGGCGAGCGCGGCATCGTAGGCACCAAGCCGCATGGTCCCGCCAAGATTGCCGTCCTGCTCTCGTTGCTCCAACTCGTCGCCCTTCATCCATTCGGTCATGAGGCCAATCACCGCTTCATTCGTGGGGCCGAACTCCGTTGAGCTTGCGCCTTCGAGGCCTGCGAGATTGCGGGCGACTTCCAGCACAGACATCTGCATGCCAAAGCAGATGCCGAAATAGGGAAGATTGCGGAGGCGGGCATAGCGGGCTGCGTGGATTTTCCCTTCGGCGCCACGCTCGCCGAAACCGCCCGGCACAAGGATCCCGTTCACGTTTTCCAGATAGGCGGCGGCATCTTCGCTTTCGAAGACCTGGGACTCGATCCATTCGAGATTGACTTTGACCTTGTTGGCGATCCCGCCATGGGTCAGCGCTTCTGTGAGCGATTTGTATGCGTCCTTGAGCCCTGTGTATTTGCCGACGATCGCTACCGTCACTTCGCCGTCGGGCTCCGCAATCGTGCTGGAGATCGCCTTCCACATCGCAAGATCGGGCTCAGGTGCATCAGACATTCCGAAGGCTGCGAGGAGTTCGCGGTCGAGCCCTTCATTATGATAGGCGAGCGGCACGTCGTAGATGCTTGAGACGTCAAGCGCCTGAATGACGGCCTCGGGGCGGACATTGCAGAACAGCGCGATCTTACGCCGCTCGTCCGGCGGTAAGGGCCGGTCGGCGCGGCAAAGCAGAACATCGGGCTGAATGCCGATGGATCGCAGCTCTTTGACCGAGTGCTGGGTCGGCTTCGTCTTCAATTCTCCTGCACTCGGGATGAAGGGCAGAAGCGTCAAATGGACGAAGGCGCTCGTACCGCGAGGCAATTCGTTTCCGAGTTGGCGTATGGCCTCGAAGAAGGGCAAGCCCTCAATGTCGCCCACCGTGCCGCCGATCTCGCAAAGGACGAAGTCGACGTCCTCATTTCCAGTGATCACGAAGTTCTTGATCGCATCGGTTACATGGGGAATGACCTGGACCGTGGCCCCGAGGAAATCGCCCCGTCGTTCCTTGGCGATAATCTGCTGGTAGATCCGGCCCGTCGTAATGTTGTCGGCCTGGCTCGCGGGCCGGCCCGTGAAGCGCTCGTAATGGCCAAGGTCGAGGTCCGTCTCCGCACCGTCGTCGGTGACGAAGACCTCGCCGTGCTGATAGGGGCTCATGGTTCCTGGATCGACATTCAGGTAGGGGTCGAGCTTACACAGGCGCACGCGAAATCCGCGCGCTTGCAAAAGCGCCCCAAGCGCCGCCGATGCGAGGCCCTTGCCGAGTGAGGAAACCACGCCGCCGGTAATGAAAACATACCGCGCCATGGGCCTTGACCCTATACCGAGTCTGTAGGGATGCGCAGCCCCAAACATGTCCAGCGGCAGGGCTTCATGAGGGATTTCCTGTGCGAAACTTTGCCCAGCACCCTACCGGGAGCGCGACGCCCTAGTTGGATTGGGGAACCTGAGGGCCGGACGGCGCCTCCGGTGCCTTTGGTGCGGCAGGCTCTGTAGCTCCAGGAATCGCGAGCGGCGCGAGGCCTCCCTCGCCACCGCTGGTGGGTACAATCGACGGAGCCGAACCAGAATTGTGGCTTGCGAGGATCGACAGAATAAGGCTGGTCGCAAAGAAACATGCGGCCAAAATGGCCGTCGTTTTCGTGAGGGCATCACCGGCGCCGCGGCCAGTCATGAAACCGCCTCCGGCGCCACCGCCACCGCCGCCACCGCCAATGCCGAGTGCCCCGCCCTCGGAGCGCTGGAGCAGGACGACACCCACCAGGGAGAGCGCGATTATCACGTGAATTAGAAGAAGTACGGTACTCATTGCGTAGCCTCGTTGTCGGAAGGCGGTGTCTTATCTGACTCCGCCATCGCTTGGCTAGTCCCGGTTGCCGTATCGCTGGGGTTTGAGGGCGTCGCCTCGTCTTGAGGACTTACGGGGGCTCCCTCGGCACTCGCCTTGGGTTCGTCCATGTCCCTTGTGCCTTCGTCGGCCGCCAAGACGGCCTCAATTGTCTCCGAGGTGTTTTTATCCGGCACCTTTCTGGACGGATTGCGCAACGGAATCAACGATGTGGAGTCAATGACCGCGACGGTATAGGTCGGCACAGGGGGCTTGCGGTCAGGCAGCGAAGGCGGCAAGGGCTTTGGGATTCGGACCCCATTGGTGCGGCAACGGAAGGCCACCTTTTCTTCGACCTGAAGATATTTTCGGACCTGTTCAATTTTCTCTTGGTCGTGAAGGTGTTCTTTGACCCAGTCCGGCCCTCGCTTCAACGCGGCGCTGACACTGGGCGTGAGCAGCGTCCGCTTTTGGTTTTTCAGCGTGCTGCATTCCTCGCGTTCCAACGGTTCGGCCTGGGCGGTAGCGCAGAACGGCACGGTGAACGCAAGAGACAGCAATACGGCAGCGATGGGACGCAGCTTCGACATCCGTTTTCCGAGAAAGTCGTGACCCTCTGCCGTCTTCATCGCGGCAGAATGCCCAACATTACCCGATTTGCAAGCCCCTACCCAGCGTTATTGAGGGTTCGCTCACCCTTGTGCACGCCCGTAAACTGATAGAATTCCGTAGAAATCTTCGGCCGTTAGGCTGGCGCCGCCAACAAGGGCGCCATTCACATCCGGCACGAACAGCAACTCCGCTGCATTGGCGGGCTTCACTGATCCGCCATAGAGAAGCCGGATGGCGCCTGCTTCCTCTTTGCCCAGCATTTGACCAACCACGGAGCGGATCAGGCCATGGACCTTGGCAACCTCATCCGGCGTTGGCGTCAGTCCAGAGCCAATAGCCCACACAGGCTCATAGGCGATCACGGTGGTCGCGGACCGCGCGCTCTCGGGAACAGAGCCTTCAAGTTGTCCGCGTAGCACGTCCAAGGTCTCGCCGGCCCTGTAATGAGCCTCGGTCTCGCCGAGACAAATGATGGCAGTCAGACCCGCGCGATAGGCCGCGAGCGCCTTCGCCTGAACAAGCGGGTCCGATTCGCCATGATTGTTGCGGCGCTCCGAATGTCCGACAATGACGGCCGTGGCGCCCGCGTCCGCCAACATTTCGGCAGAAATATCTCCCGTATGCGCGCCCGAGGGTAGAGGATGGCAGTCTTGGGCGCCGAGCATGATTCGCGAACCATCGAGAACTTGAGCGGCACGCGTAAGCAGGGTGTCTGGTGGGCAAACCATGATGTCGGCCTCAGGAACCGGCTTTGCTGCAAGACGTTCGCGCAAGGAGGTCAGCTCGGATAAATCGCCGCCGAGCCCGTTCATTTTCCAGTTTCCCGCAACAAGTGGCCTGATCCCGGTCACGTTCCCTCCCCGCTCGTGCCTTTACGCTTCCGAAATTGCGCAACTTTCCTTCGATTGTTCGTGTTGCCGCACCGGCGTCAGCTACCTATGATGCGCGCGCCGCGCTGGACGATTCTACCATCGGTCGCCGGTGCGGATTTGGCAATTCATCATAAGAAGGTTTTCGAGGCGTGGCACTCGACTCATTGCGCAAAGGCGTAGCACGAACACTAGGTTTGATTCTTGTGGCCCTTCTGGTGGTCAGCTTTGCCGTTTGGGGTATCGCTGACATTTTCACCGGCTACGGCCAGCAGACCCTCATCAAGGTTGGCGATACCGACGTCACGCCGCAGGACTATCTGCGTGCGCAGCAGGACGTGTTGCGCTCCATGAGCCAACAAGCCAAACGCAGCCTTAGCCTGCAAGAGGCGCGCGCGGCCGGGCTCGACAATCGTGTGCTTGAGCGGCTCATTGGCGGTGCGGCCGTCGACACCCATGCCAAGCATCTGAGCTTGCGCATCAGCGATGAGGCTCTGCTGGAGCAGATTGTGAAGGACCCTGCGTTCCAGGACTCTTCGGGCAACTTTAGCCCCCTCGCCTTTCAGTCGGGACTGCGCAACATCAATATGACCGAGGCCGGCTATCTCAGGATGCTGCGCGAGCAGAACTTGAGACGGCAATTGCTGATCACGGTTGGCGATGTGGCAGGGAGCCCCCAGGCGCTCATCAATGCGCTCAACCAATTCAACGAGGAGCGGCGCATCCTGAAATATGTGCTGGTGCCCAAATCGGCGGCCGAAGCGGTCGGCGATCCGACCGACCAAGACCTGAAGACCTTTTACGACAACCACAAGCCAACATTCACGCAACCGGAATATCGCAAGGTCGCTGTCCTCGCCGTCACGCCCGAGACCGTTAAGGACGAGCTCAATATCACCGACGGCGACATCCGGGCCGCCTACGAGAGCAAAAAAGATACTCTCGGCAAGGCTGAGAAGAGGCAGGTGCAGCAGATTGCGCTCCCCAATATGGAGGAAGCCAAGAAAGTTGCCGAGAAGATCAAGTCGGGGACCGACTTTGTCAAAGCCGCCGAGGAGCTTGGCTTGAACGAATCCGACATTGATATCGGAACGATCGAGCGGAAAGACATGGCCGATCCCATGATCGCCGAAGAGGTCTTCAAGCTTGAAAAGGATACCGTGAGCGATCCGATCACCGGCAAGCTTGGCGGCGTTGTTTTGGTCCGCGTAACGGAGATTACGCCGGGTCAGCGTCCGACATTCGATGAGGCCAAGGCCGATATTGAAAAGGACATCATGAAGGACCGAGCCTCTGGCGCGATCTTCGATTTGCACGACAAGGTCGAGGACGAGCTTGCATCCGGGGCCACCCTTGAGGAGACCGCGGGAAAGCTCAAAATCGATTATCAGGTCTTCGATCAGGTTGACCGGCAGGGCCGCACGCCGGACGGCAAGATAATTGAGGCTCCTGCCCAGAAGGACCTGCTCAATGGCGTTTTCGCGACCGATGCCGGTATCGAGAACGATCCCATCGATGCGCGGGACGAAGGTGTCATTTGGTACGAGGTTTTGGGCGTGACTCCCGAAACTTTGAAGCCCTTTGACGAGGTGCGCAACGAGGCCGAGACGGCGTGGCGTGCCGATGCCACCAGGAACCAGGTCAGCACGTTCACTCAGAAGCTTGTTACGGAGCTCAGCAGCGGCAGCAAGAGCCTCGATGATGTGGCCAAGGAGCTGGGCAAAGAGATCCTGCCCACATCGGCACTGAAGCGTGACGACATCACGGTGAACGTTCTTCCGGCCGCGGTGCAACAGGCCTTTACGCTGCCCAAGGGTGGCTTCGGCTCTGCCGCCTCCGGCGTTGACGAAGGCCGTATCGTGTTTGAGGTGGATGAAATCGTGGAGCCGCCAGCCGTTGACGAGCGTGCGCTTCGGCAGCTTAAGGCGCGGGTCGGCCTGGTCCTGAGCGAGGATGTCATCGCGGAGTATTTCAGCGAGCTTGAGACCCGCTATGGCGTGCAGGTCAACCGGGCCGCTCTTGCCAAGCTCGTGGGGAACGGCGAGGAGCGATGAGCGCCCCGCCAGCTTCGGGTGGTCCGCGTGAGCCAGATGCTGGTTCAGGCCTGATTGAGCCGGACTTCACCGCGTTTGCGCGTCTTTATGAAGACGGCGTGCCGCAAGTAGTCTGGACGCGCCTGGTCGCCGATTTGGAGACACCCGTCTCAGCCATGCTCAAGATCGCCCATGAGCGGCCGAACAGTTTTCTCCTGGAATCTGTAGAGGGTGGCGCTAAGCGCGGCCGTTATTCCATCATTGGATGCGAGCCCGATCTGATTTGGCGTGCCCAGGGTAACACTGCGGAAATCAATCGCAGCCCTGTCGCGAATCCAGACGGCTTCGAACCGGAGACGCAGCGGGCGCTTGCGAGTCTGCGCGCGCTCCTCGCCGAATCCGAAATCGCCCTCCCCGATGCGCTGCCGCCCATGGCCGCGGGCATCTTCGGCTACATGGGCTACAACACCGTTCGGTTGACCGAGGCCTTGCCCGGCGGGAAGCCCGACGACCTCGGGCTTCCCGATAGTATAATGGTGCGTCCAACGCTGATCGTGATCTTCGACAGCATAAAGGATGAGCTTTCCGTCGTGACGCCTGTGCGGCCCACCGAAGGTGTGAGTGCAGAGGCAGCGTTCGCGCGTGCTGGCGAGCGTCTAAACGTGATCTTGGAGCGGCTCGACCAACCATTACCGCATCTAAGCGAACTCGATAGCGATGTGCCCCATCCAGCGCCCCGCGCCGCGACCGGCCCTGACGCCTATAGGGCCAGGGTCGCGCGCGCCAAGGAGTACATCGCCGCCGGTGACATCTTTCAGGTCGTTCTGAGCCAGCGGTTCGAAGCTCCCTTCGAGCTGCCGCCATTTTCGCTCTACCGGGCGCTGCGGCGGGTCAACCCCTCGCCGTTTCTCTACTACCTGAATTTCGGCGGGTTCTCGGTCGTGGGGTCGAGCCCTGAGATCTTGGTGCGCGTCCGGAAGGGCGAAGTCACCATCCGCCCTATTGCTGGTACGCGGCCGCGCGGCGCGACGCCGGATGAGGATCGGGCGCTAGCCGAAGAACTTCTGGCCGATCCGAAAGAATGCGCGGAGCATTTGATGCTACTCGACCTCGGACGCAATGACGTTGGTCGTGTGTCGGAAGTGGGTAGCGTTCGTGTCACGGATAGTTTCTTCCTCGAGTATTACAGCCAGGTCATGCACATCGTCTCGAATGTGGTCGGAAAGCTGAGCCAAGGCCACGATGCAGTGGGGGCGTTGATGGCCGGGTTTCCTGCGGGCACCGTGTCGGGTGCGCCAAAGGTGCGCGCCATGGAAATCATCGATGAGCTCGAAGACTCCGCGCGCGGTATTTACGCAGGGTGCGTGGGGTATTTTTCAGCCGACGGCGAGATGGATAGTTGTATCGTCTTGAGAACGTCCGTGGTGAAGGATGGCGTTATGTACGTGCAAGCCGGTGCTGGCATTGTCGCCGATTCCATTCCGGAAAATGAGCAGGTTGAATGCGTGAACAAGGCTGGAGCTTTGTTCAAGGCGGCCGAGGAGGCCGTGCGTTTTGCCGCGCGTGCCAAGCGCGGGCAGTGACGATGGTTAAAGGTGCCAACGATGCTCACGCTTAGCCTTCTGCGCCATGCCAAGTCGAGTTGGAAGAATCCGAGCCTGCCGGACCGGGAGCGGCCACTTTCAATGCGTGGCATGGGGGACGCGCCAGTCATGGGCCGCGCCATGTCAGAACGGGGGATCGATCCCGATTTGGTTCTGTGCTCCTCGGCAAAGCGCACGATCGATACGTTGGCGCTGGTCTTGCCGCAGATGAAGATCGAGCCGGAAGTCGTTTATAACGACGCCTTGTATCACGCCAGCGCCGCAGAGATGCTCAGCATGCTGCGCGGGATTGCGCCAGGTGCGAGCCGGGTTCTGCTTGTGGGCCACAATCCGGAAATCCAGGTGCTCGCACTCGATCTGATCGGTGCGGGGCCGATTGCCTTGCGCGATCGTTTGGCCGAGAAATATCCAACCGCGGGACTGGCGGTGATCACCTTCACGGCCGGTCTGTGGGCGAGTGTCGATGTGAACAGCGGAAGGCTCGCCACGTTCCTCACGCCGCGGGAATTGCGGGAGAAGACCCCATCGTAATCTGCGTGTCTCGACCTTGACGGTCGGGCGGCGCGGGGCGTAACACCAAGCCATGCTGACCCTGATCGATAACTATGACAGCTTTACCTACAATCTCGTTCATTTCCTTGGGGAATTGGGCGCGGAGACGCAGGTCTATCGGAACGACAAAGTGAGCGTGGAAGAGGTGTTGGCCGAGGCTCCGGAGGCCATCGTGCTTTCGCCCGGTCCATGCGACCCGGATCGCGCCGGCATTTGCCTGGAGTTGGTTCGCCGTGCCGCGCCTGTGGTTCCGATCCTCGGGGTGTGTCTTGGCCACCAAACCATTGGCCAGGTTTATGGTGGGAAGGTTGTACGCGCCCCCTATCTGATGCACGGCAAGCTGTCGAAGGTGCACCATACGGAGAAGGGAATCTTTGCAGGCCTCCCGCAAGATTTCTCCGCCACGCGGTATCACTCGCTAATCGTCGAGCGCGACTCGCTGCCCGAGGAGCTTGAGATCACGGCGGAGACAGCCGATGGGATTATCATGGGCATGCAGCACACCAGATATCCTGTGCATGGCGTTCAGTTCCATCCCGAAAGCATTGCCTCGGAACATGGACATCAATTGCTTGCCAATTTCCTCGATCTTGCGCGCGTCGAGCGGCGTGCTCGCGGCAGTGTGGAAAGAGACGCAGTCAGTGCCGTCTAGTCCCTCGCTTACCAGTCACGCAGACTCAGAAGATCTGCGGGCAGCCATAAAAAAGGTCGCGGTCGGGGAGACTCTCAACCAGATCGAGTCCGCGAAGGCGTTTGAAACCATCATGTCCGGTGCCGCGTCGGATGCCCAGATTGGCGCGCTCCTCATGGGTCTTCATGTGCGCGGCGAGACCGTGGACGAGATCGCAGGTGCTGCACGCGTACTCCGCTCCAAGGCTCTGTCTGTGAAAGCGCCGGCGGGCGCGATCGATACGTGCGGTACGGGCGGCGATGCCAAGGGAACCCATAACATTTCAACCTGCACCGCGTTCGTCGTCGCGGGCGCGGGCGTGCCCGTGGCCAAGCACGGCAACAAATCGATCTCTTCGCGGTCAGGGTCGGCGGACGTGCTCGCGGCACTCGGCGTCACACTTGATTGTGGCCCTAAGACTATCGAGCGCTGCATCGCCAGTTGCGGGCTTGGGTTTATGTATGCCCCTTCTCATCACGCAGCCATGCGCCATGTGGCCAAGGTACGGAGCGAGCTCGCCGTACGCACGATCTTCAACCTGCTTGGTCCTTTGGCTAACCCAGCTGCGACGAAATACCAGATCGTTGGTGTGTTCGATCCAAAATGGGTGGAACCGATTGCCAACGTGCTTGGTCTGCTTGGCGTCGAGCGTGCCTGGGTCGTTCATGGGTGCGATGGGCTCGACGAATTGACGACGACGAATGTCAGTGACGTGGCATTGCTGGATGCGGGCAGCGTGTCGACGTTCCGGATTTCGCCGCGCAATGCGGGTCTTCCGGACGCGAAGCCTGAGGATCTGATCGGCGGAGATGCGACCGAAAATGCCGCGCATATCCGCGCCGTGCTTCAAGGGAACAAAGGCCCGTTCCGCGATATTGTTCTGTTGAACGCCTCCGCGGCTCTCCTCGTCGCAGGCAAGGCAAAGACGCTGCGCGAGGGCGTAGCCGTGGCTGCCGAGGCAATCGATAACGGAAGTGCAATGCGCGTGTTGGAAGCGCTGATCGAGCTGACCCATGATAAGGTCGACGGATAAGGTTTGATCATGGCGCATGTGCTCGACAAGATTCTCGCCTACAAGCGCGAAGAGGTGAAGGCGGCGAAGACGGCGCGGCCTGCATCGGTGCTTGAAGACGTCATTGCTGCGATCCAGCCAACGCGGCCATTCGTGGCGGCCCTGAAGGCGCGCATGGTGGAGGGCGGTTTTGGACTGATCGCTGAGATCAAGAAAGCCAGTCCATCGAAGGGCCTCATCCGCGCTGACTTCGATCCTCCAACCCTTGCTGTTGCCTATGAGGCGGGTGGGGCAGCCTGTCTTTCCGTTCTGACCGATGGTCCGTCGTTCCAGGGAGATCCCGAGTACCTGACCCTTGCACGGGCGGCTTGCTCCCTGCCCGTCCTGCGCAAGGACTTCATGATCGAACCCTATCAAGTGTTGGAGGCGCGTGCGCTTGGGGCCGATTGCATCCTTATCATCATGGCGGCCGTCGACGATGCGCTTGCCGCCGACCTTGAGGCCGCCGCGCGCGCCCAAGGCATGGATGTGCTTGTCGAGGTTCATGACGAGGGGGAGATGGAGCGGGCTTTGACGTTGAAGACCGAGATGGTCGGCATCAACAATCGAAACCTCAAGACCTTCGAGACGACGCTTGAGACCACCGAGCGCCTTGCCCCGCTGGTGACCGGCGACCGCTTCGTTGTCGCCGAGAGCGGAATCTTCCATCACGAGGACCTGAGGCGCCTTGCAGCCTCGGGCGTGACCGCGTTTCTCGTAGGCGAGAGCCTCATGCGCAAAGACGATGTGGCCGCTGCCACACGATCACTCCTCACGGGCGCTGGCGTTTCAGCCGAGGCGGCACAATGAGCGATCAGCTTTCTCATCTCAACGCGCGCGGCGAGGCCCACATGGTCGATGTGTCCGACAAGGCCGTGACCTCGCGGACCGCCATCGCGGAGGGCTTTGTCGTGATGAGCCCGAAGACGCTCGACATGATTCTCGATGGCACCGCCCCAAAGGGTGACGTCCTCGCCACCGCACGGATCGCGGGCATTATGGGTGCCAAGAAAACGGCGGAACTGATTCCCCTCTGCCATCCTTTGGCGCTGACTAAGGTCACGGTGGAATTTGAGCCCGACCGCGAGAATGCCTGCATCCGTGTGGAGGCGAGCGCGAAGGTGGACGGCAAGACCGGTGTTGAGATGGAAGCGCTCGCCGCGGTGAGCGTTGCCTGTCTTACACTCTACGACATGTGCAAAGCGGTGGATCGCGCCATGAGCTTTTCAGGCATTCGTCTGATCGAGAAGACTGGCGGCCGTTCCGGCCCGTATCGCGCACAGTAAGCCATGGCACTTATCTCTGTCGAAGAGGCGCTGGCACGGGTTCTTGAGGGGCTGGAGCCGCGCGACGTCGAGAGCGTCCCGCTCGTGCAAGCACGGGACCGCGTGTTGGCGAAGACACTTGCCTCCACGCTGACCCAGCCCCCATTCGATGCATCGGCGATGGACGGCTATGCGGTGCGCATTTCAGACGTTGCCGCCCTGCCCGCAACGCTGGCTCTCGTTGGCGAATCTGTCGCTGGTGACCGGTTTCATGGGATCGTTGGGGCCGGCCAAGCCGTCCGTATTTTCACGGGCGCGCCGATCCCCGATGGAGCCGATACGGTCGTCATTCAGGAAGATACGGAGGTATCTGGCAGCAGCGTTGTCGTTAAGGAAGCCGCCGCCGGCCGGCATATCCGCCCACGCGGTCAGGACTTCATGGCAGGCGATGTTCTACTGACAGCCGGCACGAGGCTTGGTGCCCGCGCACTAATGCTCGCCGCATCCATGAACCATGCCGCACTCCCTGTCTGGCGCAAACCCAAGGTCGCGATCCTGTCCACTGGCGATGAAGTCGTGCCGCCCGGAAGCGTGCTCGGACCGGACGAGATCGTTGCCTCTGTCAGCTATGGGGTCGCCGCTCTGGTTGAGGCCCATGGCGGTGAGGCCATCCATCTTGGGATCGCACGAGACGACGCGGAGGCGATTGCCTCGCATGTTAAGCAGAGCGCTGGTGCCGACATTCTTGTCACCATTGGCGGCGCTTCCGTTGGCGAGCGTGATCTGGTGACCGCCGCGCTGGCGCGTGAAGGGCTTCAACTCGATTTCGCAAAGGTCGCAATGCGGCCAGGCAAGCCTGTTTTCTCCGGGAAGCTCGGCAGTGAAGGCGAATCAAATGCGCGGCGTGTCTTAGGGCTTCCGGGCAATCCCGTTTCGGCGCTTATCTGTGCCTTCGTGTTTCTGCTGCCGATGTTGCGGGCCATGCTCGGGGTCAATCCCGAAGATGTCGCCACGCAGGACGCGGCTCTCGCTGAGGCGCTTCCGAAGAATGGACCCCGTCAGCATTTCTTGCGAGCCCGATCCACATTTTCAGAGGACGGGTTGCGCCACGTTCATCCTCTGCCCTCGCAGGATTCCTCGCTCGTCGCGGCCCTAGCGCAAGCGGATTGCCTCATCGTGCATGCCCCTGGCGCCCCCAGCCTGGCGGAAGGTGCGCGGGTGAAAATTCTGCCGCTCTTTGCCTAGGGGTGCACCATGAACGGGCATGAGTTGAACCGCTGCGGAGGATGTCTGCTTCACTGCAGATGGCGTGTGTGCGGTGGGCCCACTCAAAGAGTCGACGACGTGCCAGTAGCGGACTTTGCTCAGGCATCGTCTACGGGTTCCTGATCAAAGACTTTCCGACCCGTGAACATAGCGGAGACGAGGCCCCCGCCTTCCCGGAGCTCGGTCACAACGACTCCGATGATATGGATCACGATCACGAACAGGAGTGCAAAAAAGGTCCAGTAGTGCACAGTCACAAACGGAGAGCGGAAGGCGCGCATCGCCTCCCAGGATGCCGTATCGATGCCTGTCTTGTCGTAGGGGACAAGCGTCCAAGGGCCGATCCCCGGCGCCGCAACCCAGCTGGCAAACCAGTATCCGGCCGGCGGATAGTAGATGTCGGTCCCTGCAAGAACGAGGCCCGTGACAGCCTGCACGACAAGGAGGAGAAGAAGGAGCGAGACCATCAGGCGCGCAACGGGATTGTGACCAAGATACGGGCGGCCATCGCCTCGGAGCAGTCCGCGCACATAAGTTCTGAACCCGGCTACATAGCCGGGCCGGAACGGGATGACAGCGGGCCACCTCGCCTGGCGGTTGCCGAAAAAAGCCCAGGCGATGCGCCAGCCTTAGTTTGCCGCGAAGACATAGCCGAACCAGACATGAATGGATTTCAAGAGAATTTTGCCATCGTCAGTAACGCCCAGCTCCTTAGTGTAAAGAATGGCCGTGCCAAGGACGGCCAGAGCAACGACACAGACAACGTTGATCCAGTGGAACCAGCGAGTCGGACCGTCCCAAACCACGAAGGATTTTAGGTTCATCATCGCGATTTGGCTTTCTCTTGCTTGCTTCTGCGCTGTCCTGTCGACGGGAAGCTTGAAACCTAAAGACCGTACAGCCGGTCGCGTGGGGGTAAATTCCGCGAGGACCAAGCTCTCTCTCCGTCCCCCGCCCAGCAACGCTCTCGCCTCCGCCAAGCGGGCCTGCCTCCTCTTCTGGCTGCACGTCTGTTGGTTCAGACCCAGGTTAAGAGCTCGGCAACCCGAATCACGCGAACAAATATCGTCCAAACAGCCGCGTCACGGTGTGACTGGATTGTTCTGCTTGCAGAACACATATAGAACATTTATATTGTTCATGATTTGTACAACCGGAACAGGTTTCCTCGACCGGATGATGGAGCCACATTCGCAGCTGCTCGACTTCAGCGGCTCAACAAGGGGGCCAGATGCTCACACCGAAGCAAAAAGAGCTGCTTATGTTCATTCATGAGCGGCTGAAGGAATCAGGCGTTCCGCCTTCGTTCGATGAGATGAAGGACGCGCTGGATCTTCGGTCGAAATCCGGCATTCATCGGCTGATTACAGCTCTGGAGGAGCGCGGGTTCGTGCGCCGCCTGCCCCATCGGGCGCGGGCCATGGAAATTATCAGGCTGCCTGAGTCTGTCCCGCAAGGGGCTGCTGCCCGGTCGCGCGGCTTTTCGCCAAGCGTGATCGAGGGAAGCCTTGGCCGTGCGCCTCAGTCGTCGGAGAGCCATTCTGAGAGGTCGGCTGACTCGCAGAGCGTGGTCCTGCCGGTCATGGGTAAGATCGCGGCCGGCGTTCCGATCGAGGCCATTCAGACCAAGCTCGATACGATCGAAGTGCCGCCGGAGCTTTTGGCCAAGGGTGAGCATTATGCTCTCGAGGTCAAAGGCGACTCCATGATCGATGCGGGTATTTTGGAAGGCGATACGATTATCGTCCGCAAATGCGAAGATGCCACGAATGGCGACATCGTCGTGGCGTTGGTTGATGAAGAGGAAGCAACGCTGAAGCGCCTGCGCCGCCGCGGCGGCTCGATTGCGCTTGAAGCGGCCAACGCTGCTTATGAGACGCGGATCTTCGGGCCGGACCGAGTGCGGGTTCAGGGACGGCTGATCGGCCTCATTCGGCGCTACTGACCGCGGCAGACGCGCGCTCCACGAATATGATGCATTAGTGGTGAGACAGGGCGCCAGCTCTCGCTCTATTTCCCGTGACCCGGCGTGGGATTTGCCTTTCGGCCGGCATGGTTCGTATGCGTCGTCGGCGATGTTGCTGGCCTCGACCACGGGCGGTTGCCGCGCCGCGTTGCGACCGTCTCAGTGCGAATAGACGATCCGTCGAGATAGAGTGTGCGCGCGCCGCTTTTCTGGAGCATGTCCCTGTCGACAATCACACGCGGCGCGTTTGGCGGCCTCGCGCACGCCTTGCCAACCTTGAAAGGCGCGATGACGATGTCGGCCTTACGGCAGTCTTCTTCCAGGGCACCGACATTGCGGACGAGTGCAACAGTCTTGCCCTTCACGCGGCCGATACATCCTAAGGGGTCGTAGCGAAACGGGCTGGTGCTGGCAGGTTGCCAGCGTCCCTGTCGTCCCCATCGGCAAGAAGCCAGTTCTCCACGCTATAATAAGTGGCGGCCGTTGCAGATGGGAAGATGAGGGCTCCATCGCTTCCGCGAAGCGCGGCCGTCGCGCCCTCGCGTTCGATCAATAAGTCGGGCCGCTCGCTAATAGGTGCGAGTGCAAGGCCCGCCGCCGCAATTGCGAGCCCGAGCGTTCGCATCCTTATCTGCCAGAGGCACAGCCAAAGGCCGCCCAGGGCAATGAGTGCAAGCGACAATCCCGACAGGGTCGGCACAATCGTGACGGCGCGCGGCCAAGAGGCGACCCAATCTGCGGCGCCGATCATGAGTTCGATTCCATATCCCATGGCGAGCAGCGGCCAGCACGCCAGAGGCCGCCAATGGCCAGCCCGGCTCGAAGGGCAACGCAAAGTAGAGGAGAATGCCTGCGGCAAACAGAACGGGAAGCCATAGAAACTAACGGCCGGTCTCTGCCTCCGAGGCATGTGCACAGCGCGCCGCTAGGCGCGCGGGCCCCTCAGCGTCGGACGCTGTATTTTGCTCGCGTGCGCTGCACTCAGTGCGGTCCGGAATCATAGCTGTGCCGCATAACTGCTGCCGGGCGTGGCGACGGTTTGCATTGGCTCCCTCGCCCGCCCTTACCCGTGCTTCAGCCTTATGCTACACAACGCGCGAGGGTTATCTCCATCCTCTCAACAAACCTCACTGGCCCGAAAACGATCGATGAGCGAGACCGTTATCACGCGCTTTGCGCCCTCCCCGACTGGCTTCCTGCATATTGGCGGCGCCCGTACCGCGCTGTTCAATTGGCTTTATGCCAAAGCAAATGGAGGCAAGATGCTGCTGCGTGTCGAGGATACGGACCGCGCGCGCTCCACGGACGAGGCCATTGAAGCCATTCTCGATGGTCTGCGCTGGCTTGAACTCGATTGGGACAGCGAGCCCGTCTATCAGTTGGCCCGTGCCAACAGGCATCGTGAAATTGCCGAGCAGCTTTTGGCAGAAGGCAAAGCTTATCGCTGCTTTTCAACGCCGGAAGAGTTGCAAGCCATGCGCGAGAAGGCGCGCGCGGAAGGCGGCGCCCCCGGTTACGATGGGACCTGGCGCGACAAGGACCCGTCGGACGCGCCTGACGGGGTTTCCCCGGCCATTCGCTTCAAGGCCCCGGGCGATGGCGAGACTATTGTGGAAGACCGTGTCCAAGGGCGCGTGAGGTTCGCAAACAAGGATCTCGACGACTTCGTGCTGTTGCGCAGCGACGGCTCACCGACCTATATGCTGTCGGTGGTGGTGGACGACCATGACATGGGTATCACTCATGTCATCCGTGGTGACGACCACCTGACAAATGCAGCGCGGCAATCGCAACTCTTCAAGGCGCTTGGCTGGGATACGCCGATCTACGCGCATGTGCCCCTTATCCATGGACCCGATGGAGCCAAGCTCTCGAAGCGTCATGGTGCCCTCGGTGTCGAGGCCTATCGCGACATGGGCTATCTGCCGATTGCCTTGCGAAACTATCTCGTGCGGCTTGGCTGGAGCCATGGCGATGAGGAAGTCATCTCCACCGAAGATATGATCCGATGGTTCGATTTGAATGCCATTGGGCGCTCGGCGGCACGATTCGATTTTGCAAAGCTCGAAAGTCTCAATGGGCACTATCTCCGCACGATGCCGGATGCGGAAATCGTAAGTCACGTGATGGCGCTCGTACCGTATCTTGCCGATGGGGACGCACTCGGTGCTCGGATTGGGGAGCTGGGTTGGTCTCAGCTTGAGCGGGCCATGCCTGGCCTGAAGGAACGGGCCAAGACGCTCGTCGAACTCCTGGATAGCGCGGACTACTTGTTTGCCAAGAGGCCGCTTCCGCTGGACGATAAGGCGGCGAAGCTCCTGGGCGGCGCAGACGGAACGCTCGCGGAGTTGCTCCCTGCCCTTCGGTCGGTCGATCCGTGGCAGTCAGACGCGCTCGAAGCCTGCATCAGGGACTTTGCCGAACGGAAGGACAGGAAACTTGGCAAGGTTGCACAGCCGCTCAGAGCTGCACTGACGGGCCGCTCGACATCGCCAGGTATCTTCGATGTGCTTGAGGTTCTCGGGCGGGATGAGGCATTAGGACGCATTGCCGACCAAGCAGGCAGCGGTGAGAGCGCGTAATATTTGGGCAGTCATCTGTGTTGCTCCGCACCAGAATCGACGCGATGATGCGGCAATGCAAAATATTGAAGGGTGAAACGGGGCATTTTCGAAGACTCTATGCGCAGTTTCAACGTCGTAGCCAGTCCACCCGTAAGCTTCAGGAGGTTTTGAGATGAGTATCGCTGAGGAACTTGGCCCGAACGACACGGACGAAGCCTCCCTGACGCTGCGGGGCAGTGAGCACAATTTTCCAGTTCGGAGCGGGACGATGGGGCCTGACGTGATCGACATCACATCGCTCTACGGACGGACGGACTGTTTCACATACGATCCGGGGTTCACGTCCACGGCCAGCTGTGAGTCCAAGATCACCTTTATTGACGGCGATAAGGGCATCTTACTCTATCGCGGTTATCCGATCGACGAACTCGCCGAGAACTGCACGTTCTTGGAGACGGCGTATCTGTTGCTCTACGGCGAACTGCCGACCTCCGAGCAGTATGAGAATTTCACGCATCGCATCACGCATCACACGATGGTGCATGAGCAGATGAACCGGTTCTTCACCGGGTTCCGGCGCGATGCGCACCCCATGGCCATCATGGTGGGCGTCGTTGGGGCGCTTTCGGCCTTCTATCACGACTCCATCGACATCCGGGATCCCTGGCAACGAGAAATGGCGACCATCCGCATGATTGCGAAGATGCCGACCATTGCGGCCATGGCCTACAAATATTCGAATGGGCAGCCCTTTGTGTACCCGAAGAACGATCTGGATTACTCGGCCAATTTCTTGCGGATGTGTTTTGCCGTGCCGTGCGAAGAGTATCAGGTGGACCCGGTTCTGGCGCGGGCGATGCGGCGTATCTTCATTCTTCACGCGGATCATGAGCAGAACGCCTCGACATCGACCGTGAGGCTTGCGGGCTCGTCGGGCGCGAACCCATTTGCATGCATCTCAGCGGGGATCGCCTGTCTTTGGGGGCCGGCCCATGGAGGGGCGAACGAGGCCGCGCTCACGATGCTTCAAGAGATCGGTTCGGTCGATCGCATCCCGGAATATGTCCGGCGTGCGAAAGACAAGAACGATCCGTTCCGTCTCATGGGCTTTGGCCACCGCGTTTATAAGAACTACGATCCGCGGGCCAAGATCATGCAGAAGACCTGCCACGAAGTTCTCGAGGCGGTCGGCAGCCATGACAATCCGATTTTCAAGGTGGCGATGGAGCTTGAGAAGATCGCACTCAACGAGGAGTACTTTGTCGAGAAGAAGCTCTATCCGAATATCGACTTCTATTCTGGCATCACGCTGAAGGCGCTTGGCTTTCCAACGGACATGTTCACGGTTCTGTTCGCACTGGCCCGCACAGTTGGCTGGATTGCCCAGTGGCGCGAGATGATTGAGGATCCGTCTCAGCGGATCGGCAGACCCCGCCAGCTCTATACGGGGGCGACCGAGCGCTCTTACGTTCCGGTGGATGATCGCTAGGCTAGGCCCTGGCAGCCACTAAGACTGGGCAGAGAGCCATGGCGCGGGCGCCGATTTAAGCGTCCGCGTTGTCCCAGCGCTCACCGACCAGAAAGAGCTTGTTTTCGGTGGCCGCGCCAATGGTCTTTGCGCGGTCTGCGAGCAGCACATGCCCTGCAGCGGCAGCGATGCCCGAAAGGCCAGCTGCGACGGCTCTGCGGACCGTCTCGGGGCCAATTGTCGGCATATCGATCCGCTCTTCCTGTCCAGGTTTGGGCGCCTTGACGAGTACGCCAGAGCGGTCTCCGTGGCTACGCCCTTGTCTTTTGATGTCCGCAACTCGCTCCAGCATCGCGTCGGTCCCCTCGGCCGCCTCGACGGCTAGAACGTGCCCGCGCGCTACGACGGCAGCTTGGCCAATATCCAGTTGCCCGATTGCACGCACGACATTGAATGCAAGCGTCATGTCGGCTTTGTCCTCAGCGGACAGGTTTCTGGCGGTAAGACTGCCTTCGGGAACGAGAAGTTCGGGCAGCACGTCGCCGGCGCCATGCACGCGATAGCCCTTCTCCTCGAAGAAGCGCACGATCCGTGACAGAATATGGTCATCGCCGCCTTTTGCGAGGCTCAGCAGAAAGGGCAGCGTTTTGATGGCGCCGAGATCGACCCGGATGTTGTCGAAATTGGGCCGGTTCACGCCACCAATAATGACGAGATCCGTGCAACCGCTTTTCTTTAGCGCTCCAAAGAGCTTTCCGACCTCGCCCCACTTGATCCAAGTATGGGGAAAGCGTTCGATTGTTGGCTCCGCCTCGCCGCGTATGCCGACGATATGGAGCGGGATGTGACTGGCGCTCGCGGTTTCAGCAATGTAGGCCGGCAAGGATCCGCGCCCGGCGACGATGCCAAGGGGCCCGTTTAGTCGTGTCGTCACCGGAGCGGATGACGGTGGAGTATCAGCGGGCGGGCGTTGCGACATTGTTCGGGACACAGAACGAGCGGTCTGACTCGCGCTTAATAAAGTCAATGATCTGCCGTGCGAGCTCGTTCTTTGAGAACATGGCCTCGACGTCTTCGAGCCGTTCTTTCAGAGTGCCTTCGCTGGAGAAGAGCATGCGATAGGCCTTGCGGAGTTCATGGATTTGCTCGCGTGAAAAGCCTTTGCGCTTGAGCCCGACAATGTTGAGGCCGTTGAGGTTAGCCCGGTTGCCGAGGGCCATCCCATAGGGAATGAGATCGGCCGCAACACCTGACATGCCGCCAACGAATGAACACGCCCCGATGCGCACAAACTGATGCACCGCTGATAGTCCGCCGATGATGGCTCCCTCACCGACCGACACATGACCGCCGAGGGTCACCGCATTCACGAGAGTTACGTTGTCGCCGATCTGGCAGTCATGTGCGATATGAGCCCCGATCATCACAAAGCAATTGGAGCCGACGCGCGTTGCCATATGGCCGGTCGTCGTGCCCCGGTGGATGGTCACATGCTCGCGGATGATCGTGTTGGCGCCGATAGTAACCGTGCTCGGATCGTCCTTGTATTTGATGTCTTGTGGCTCTAGCCCGAGCGAGGCAAATGGAAAGATCTTGCTGCCTGCCCCGATTGAGGTTCGACCCTCAACGACGACGTGGGCGCGGAGGACGACATTGTCTGCGAGTTCCACATTTGGGCCCACGACGCAAAAGGGTCCGATTTCCACGTTCGAGCCGAGTCTCGCGCCGGGATCAACGGCGGCAGTCGCATGAATTTTGGACATAAAGCGTCTACTCGGTCTCAATCGTATCGACGATCACGGCGCTGACTTCGGCTTCTGCAACGAGGTTGCCGTCGACCATGGCTTGGGCCCGGAAACGCCACACGCGCCCGCGATTGCGCATCTTCTGGACATGATAATGAACCGTATCGCCAGGAAATACCGGGCGGCGGAAACGAGCCTTGTCGATTGCCATGAAATAGACAATGGGCGGTTCGTCGAATGCGTCGATGAAACGCATACACAGCGCGCCCGCCGTCTGCGCCATGCCCTCAACAAGAAGAACGCCAGGCATCACCGGATTTCCGGGAAAATGACCTTGGAAATACGGCTCGTTGGCCGTGACGTTTTTTATGCCCAAAGCTGATCGATCCCCGTCCATGTCGACAATCCGGTCGACAAGCAGGAATGGATAGCGATGCGGCAGAAGCTTCATGATATCGGCGGTTTCCAACCGATCCTGCTTCTCAGTTTCTCCGCTCTCGTTCATACGGACCGGCTCCTTCGATGCGGATTTTCGGCTAGTCGCCGTCTCCGCCTCCTCCTTGGTCACCCTTAATATCCTTACGTTCGGCAAGCTGGCTTAAAACCGTCAGTTCACGGAACCATTGCCGGACCGGTTTGGCCGGCGTTCCGCCCCAACGTGCTCCCGGTGGGACATCACCCCGGACGTTACTGGTTCCGGCGATTTGCGCGCCAGCGCCAATCTTAATATGGCCGATGACGCCGACCTGGCCTCCTAAGGCGACAAAATCACCGAGTTCTGAACTGCCTGAGATACCCGTTTGGGACACGATAATGCAATGTCTTCCGACGATGACGTTGTGCCCGATTTGGACGAGATTATCAATTTTTGTGCCTTCTCCGATGATCGTATCCCGAAGAGCGCCGCGATCCACGGTCGAATTCGCACCGATCTCAACATCGTCCTGAATGACCACGCGTCCGATCTGCGGAACCTTTAAATGCCCCTCGCGGCCCATGGCAAAGCCAAATCCATCTTGGCCGATGGCAACGCCTGCGTGAATGACGACGCGATTGCCGAGCAAAGCATGCGTAACGGCGGCGTTCGGCCCGATATAGCTCCCTCGACCGATATGCACGCGATAGCCAATCACAGCTCCAGCAGCAATGGTCGTGCCCTCGCCGATATGAGCCTCGGGGCCGACGATCGCGCCCGGCTCCACGGTGACATCGGGCTCAAGGACTGCCGATGGATGCACGGCATGAACGGTCTCGTCCGCGCCCGGAGCCCCGGCGGTCTTTGCTCTGAGAGAGTTCGGGTAGAACAAGGCGGTCGCCTTGGCGAAGCCCCGATAGGGCTCCGGCATCACGAGGCCGGTTGTGCCTCCGGGGAGCTTTCGGACGAATTTGGGCGGGACGATGCAAACGCTCGCGTGAGTTTTTGAAAGTGCCGGCAAGTATTTGGGATTGTCCACGAAAGACAGATCCCCTTCACCGGCGCCATCGAGCGGACGGACGTCCTTGAGTTCACGTTCGGGGTCCGCATCTGCTCCGAGCTCCGCGCCGATCGAGGAGGCAATAACGCGCAGAGAGAACGGGCCGACGCGCTCGAAAAATCCCGGATGTTCCATTGGATCTCCTAGCGGGCGAGGACCCGCTATCGGGAATGGCGGGGTGCCGTGAAAGTCCGGCTGTCTTTAGAACTGGGTCGAGGCACCGAAGCGGAAGAGCTCAGTCCGGTCGAAGTCTGCCTTTAGCAGTGCCTCGGCGAGATCGGCGCGCAATGGACCAAGCGGCGACTGCCAGATCAGACTGACGCCGGTTGAGAGGCGGGTATCGGCAGTGTCCAAAATAAAGCTACCTTCATCCACGTTCACGGCCTGGACCGCGTTGTCACCCGGTTCCCAGAGCGAACCGGCATCAACAAACACGGCACCTTGCATGCCGAGACTTTCGGGAATTAGCGGCAAGGGGAAGCGAAGTTCCGCTGTCGTTGCCCAGTAGTATTTGCCGCCAAGCGAGTCCTGACTACAGTTCGGAACGCGCTTGCCCGTGCTCGGACTTCGGCACGCATCGCGAGGACCGTAACCTGCGCGGTCAAAGCCGCGGATCGTCTCGCCGCCTCTGAAGAAGAGGTCCGTCAGACGCAGATTCTCGCCGCCCCAGCCTTCGATGATACCGCCTTGGGCGCGACCGACGAGCGTAATCTTGCTGGTGATGGGATAGTAGCCACGCGTATCCACAGCAAGGCGATTGTACTGCACATCACCGCCAACCCCGGCGAAATCCTGAGAAATTGAAGCAAAAATACCGCTGGTTGGAGACTGCGGCAAGTTCCGCGTGTCATAGGCAAGCGTGTAGCCAAGGCTGGACACGATAACCTGCCCTTCCGCCGCGGCCTGCTTGATAGCGAGCGATGCATCGCGCGTCGCGTCATAGATTTCCTCGCTCTGCAGCCGGTAGCGCAGGCCCATCTGCGTATTGTTGGCGATCGGGAAACCGAGACGCAAATTGCCGCCAGTGTTGCGCTGCCGGAACGACGCCACGTCGCGCAAGTCCACCTCCTTGTGGAAGAGGTCGAAACCAGCCGCCAAGTTGCGGCCTAGGAATGCAGGTTCGGTAAAGCTGAAGTCGACTTGGAAGCGCTCGAAGCTGCCCGACAAGCCAAGGCGCACGTACTGGCCCTTACCCATAAGATTTCGCTCGGTGACGCTCACATCGCCGATCACGCCTTCCGTCGTAGAGTAACCGACACCGAACGAGAACTCACCTGTCGGCTGCTCGACGACCACAACGTTAAGGATCACGCGGTCGGCCGCGGTGCCGGGTTCCGTCTCGATATTGACCGTCTTGAAGAAGCCAAGTGCTTGCAGCCTCTTGCGGGCCGCTTGGATTAGCAGCCGGTTATATGCATCGCCTTCGGCCAGCCGGAACTGACGGCGAATGACCTGATCCTCAGTGCGGTAATTGCCGACGATGTTGATCCGCTCAATGTAGACGCGCGGACCTTCGTCGATGACGTATGTGATGTTGATCGATTGCGTTGTCGGATCGCGATCGAACCGCGGCCTCACCTGACCAAACGCATAACCTTGCTCCGCAACTTTGACGGTCAGCGCCTCAATGGTCTTCTCGATCTTTTCGGAGTTATAGCGTTTGCCAGGCTTCGTTAGAATGGCACCGCCCAAAGCGTTCACATCGAGAGAAGGCAGCGCGCTTTCGATGTCGATATAGCCGAACCGGTAGCGCGGCCCTTCATAGATTTCGAAGGTTAGAACGAACCCGCCCTTTTCCGCGATAATATCGGCGTTGGCTGAAACGATCCGAACATCGGCGTAGCCGTTCTTGAGATAGAACTGACGTAGAAGCTCGCGGTCAAGCAGCATGCGGTCAGGGTCATAGATATTGGTATTCTTGAGAAAGCTCAGCCAATTCGTACGCGTCGTTGTGATCACGTAGCGCAGCTGTGAGTCACTGAAGGAATCATTGCCCACGAAGCGGATGGCTCGCACCTTCGTCTTCACGCCGTCACCAATTTGGAAGACGATTTCAACCCGGTTGCTCCCGAGCGGAATGACCTGGGCGCCGACTTGCGCGTCATAGAGCCCCTGACGCGACAGAACGTCCCGAATCCGTTGCTCGTCAGCTTGCACGCGGGCCTTTGTGTAAACCGAGCGCGGCTTGAGCTGGACTTCGGATCGAAGTGTGTCGTCTTCGACCTCTTTGTTCCCCTCGAAGCGAACGCGGGCAACGACTGGATTTTCAACCACGACCACGACAACCGTTGCGTATTGCCGGCGGATGCGGACGTCCTTGAAGAGCCCTGTCGCGAAAAGTGTCTTGAGAGACTGGTTGATCTCGCCCGGATCGTAAGGGTCGCCAGCAGCAAATGAGAGATAGGAGCGGATTGTTTCCGCTTCGACGCGCTGATTTCCTTGGACGACAACGGAGTTAATGGTGGTGCTCTGCGCTGACGCCGCGAAGTCGCCGAAGCTTGCGCTGAAACCCAGCGAAAGCGGGACGCTACACATTACCAGGAGGACTGCCACCAGCCCTCTTTCTAACGTCCAACGCACCATTTCTGGTGTAATCCCCCGTTAACCCAAACCAGTCGTAGGCTGATGCCCATGGGGCCACTTGTTTGTGGCCGATTTTAGATAGTCTTTTGCCTGTCTTGATTAAAATGCGCGGGCGATTTATCCCCACCGCCCGTGCATCGTACCATTACAGAAACTTCAAATGAATCAGATCGTTCCACGTTGCAAAGATCATTAGCATGAGGACAAAGGCAAGGCCAATGCGAAAACCGATCTCCTGCGTCGTTTCGCTCAACGGTTTTCCCCTCACCGCCTCAATTCCGTAAAACAAAAGATGGCCACCATCGAGCATGGGTATTGGGAAAAGGTTTATGAGCCCAATACTGACAGAAATGATGGCTGCAAGGTTGAGAAGTGCAAGAAATCCCGCAGTCGCCACTTGCCCAGAAACTTGGGCAATTCTGAGCGGACCGCCCAACTGATCTGCGTCCTCTCGCCCTGCGACGACGTCGTAAAGATAACCCAGCGACCGAGAGACGACGAAGTAGCACTCCTTGACGCCCATTACGAAGGCCGTGGCGGGATCATGCCGCTCGAGGGTCCAATCTTCTGGCGATGCGCTCCGCTTGATGCCTAGAAGCCCAACTTTGAACGTGTTTCCGAAGCGATCCGTGATCTCTTTGCGTTCTGGGATTGCCGTCAGAGCAACATTTGCGCCGCCACGATCAACGACAAAATTCAGCGGACGATCAGGGCTTGTGGCCACGATTCGCTGCATATCGGCAAAATTGTCGATTGCCGAGCCGTCAATGATGGTGACCAGGTCTCCCGGTTTGAAGCCCGCCCGTTCTGCGGCGCTCCCTGCCGTCACGTCATCCACCTTCGGCGCAGTGATCCGCTCGCCGAAAATGCTGAAAATCCCCATGAAAATCAGAATCGCGAAAATGAAGTTCGCAGCTGGCCCGGCGGCGACGATGGCGGCCCGCTGCGCCAAGGATTTTCCTTGAAAACTATTCTCGCGGTCCTCCTCCGACATGGAATCAAGGGACTTTTGGCCCGCGCTGGCAGCGTTCTCATCGTCGATAAACTTGACGTAGCCCCCAAGTGGAATCCAGGCCACGCGCCAGCGCGTCCCGTGACGGTCGTAGAAACCGAAGATTTCGGGACCGAATCCAATTGAGAAGACTTTGACTCCCACACCGCACCAGCGCGCGACGAGGAAGTGTCCAAGTTCATGGACGAAGACCACGATCGTCAGGATGAAAAGGAATGGGACGAGATAGCCCAGCAGCGTGCCGCCGAAGCCGGAAACCGAAGTTAGAATATCCATATGTGCTGTTACCTAGAGATTTTGGCCCTTATTAGCCCGCGAGCCTGTGAGGCGCAAACCTCTTTCATGCAAACCGCGGGAGCCAGTTTCTGGCCCGGATTCGGGCCTCTTCATCGATTTCGAGAACGTCTTCCGCGCTTGCGGTCTGTTGGCCTGTCAGGTCCACGCAAGAGGCCAGCGTGCTCTCGACCAGCCCGGCGATTCCCAGAAATCCGAGTCGGTTTTCGAGAAATGCCGCAACGGCGACTTCGTTCGCGGCATTGAGAACGGTGCCCGCACTGCCTCCTGCAATCAGCACCTCTTTGGCAACGCGTAGCGCTGGGAAGCGCTCAAAGTCGGGCGCCTCGAATGTCAGCGCGCTGACCTTGGCAAGGTCCAAGCGCTCATTGGGGACATGCATGCGCTCGGGCCAGGCGAGGCTGTAGGCAATGGGGGTGCGCATGTCTGGGCAACTGAGCTGCGCCAGCACGGCACCATCGCTCATCTGAACCAGGCAGTGAACGATCGATTGCGGGTGGACCAAGATATCCAGCTTCTCGGGCGGCAGGGCAAATAGGTGATGTGCTTCAATCAGTTCCAGGCCTTTGTTCATCAAAGACGCCGAATCGATCGTGACCTTGGCACCCATGGTCCAGTTTGGATGTTTCAACGCCTGCTCGGGGCTGGCGGAGGCCATCTGCTCGATAGACCAGGTTCGGAACGGACCGCCTGAGGCGGTGAGGCAGAGGCTCTCGATGCGCTCAAGTTCCGTCCCCGTCATGGCCTGAAGTGCCGCAGAGTGTTCCGAATCGACAGGAAGCAGCGTTGTGCCGTGCCGGGCGACTTCGGTCATAAAAATGCTGCCGCCGGATACAAGGCATTCCTTGTTGGCCAGGGCGACGGCAGTGCCTTGGCGAATGGCGCTCAGTGTAGGTT
Source organism: uncultured Alphaproteobacteria bacterium (assembly GCA_942491645.1). Lineage (GTDB taxonomy): Bacteria > Pseudomonadota > Alphaproteobacteria > Rhizobiales > Methyloligellaceae > Methyloceanibacter. The sequence goes on from CALOBK010000002.1 coordinate 195,149, forward strand.
TGAGACCGGCAACGCCAACAATGGCCGCCATCACCCAATCGGCAGGCCGGCTCGCTGCCTCAAGAAGCGCTTTTTGGCCTGCCGCAACTTCAATGCCTGTCCCTGCCAAGGCGAGCGACAGATCCTTGTAGGCATCTGCGTCTGCGGCCACGGCGAGTTTGGCTTTGTGCTTGATCGCGAGTTCGGCCAAGCGCTTGACGTTCTTGTGGGCGGTGAGCGCGACAACGTCATAGTCTTGCGGATTGCGGCCGATGAGATCGAGCGTGTTCTCTCCGATGGATCCGGTTGCGCCCAGCACCGTCACCCGTTTTGGCTGCATTGCGTCGGCGGTTGGCTCAATGGCCGGGGGTTTTCTCAGAGGAAACAGGGCTTTGCCTTACCAGATTAGAAGCCCTGCGCCCGGGGCCTCCGGATTACGCAAGGCGATGAGTGCCGCTACGACCGCAGCCAGCAAGAGGCTGTCAATCCGGTCGAACAGGCCGCCATGGCCTGGGATGAGTTGGCTCATGTCCTTAATACCCAACCGTCGTTTGATGGCGCTTTCAAGCAAGTCGCCCATCTGGCACGCAATTGCGAGCACCAAGGCGACGGCCCCGAGCACCCAGGCAGACGTGCCGCCAAGATAGAACGCGAAGGCGCCGCCGACCAGGACGGGCGTCGCCGTACCAACGATGAAACCGCTCCATGTTTTCTTGGGTGAAATGGTGGGGGCGAATTTCGGCCCGCCAAAACACCGCCCGCCTACATAGGAGGCGGTATCAGTGGTCCATGCGACAGCGAGCAGAAATAGAACCGCTGCAAGCCCAAAGTCCGGGTCGCTGCGCAGCCAAATGAGCGCTAGCGCGGGACATGCGACATAAAAGAGTCCAGCGATCGCAAGGCGCGGGTGTCCATTCTGCTGACCGGAAAAGGCAATGACGCCTGCCGTGGCTGCCAGAAGAATGAGGCCGAGTTGGTATTTATGCATGGCCACGAAGATGACGAGTGCGGTCACGCAGACAGTTTGGAGCAATGTGGTTCCATCGAAACCGTTTCCGCGCGTTGCACTGCCCCATTCCCACAGCAACAGGCCCGCGGCGACGATCACCAGAACGAGGAAGCTCCAGGGGCTCAAAAGCACGGCCGCGAGGGCCAGGGCTGCCAGCACCACTGCGGACGCGACCCGCCGCAGCAATTCGGGCTGGGGTTTGGCGAGCGTCGTCTTCTGGCTATCGCCTGGGGGTGTTGCCGATGTCACGCGGTCGATCTCGCAGAGCGGCCGCCAAAACGCCGATTCCGCCGCTGATATTCACCGATTGCGGCCTCAAACAGCGCCTTGTCGAAATCGGGCCAATAAGCATCGACGAAAACGAATTCCGCATAGGCCAGTTGCCAGAGCAGGAAATTCGACAGCCGCAACTCGCCGGACGTACGGATCAGGAGATCGGGGTCCGGGAGATCTTCCGTGTCGAGGTAGGAAGCGAACAGCTTTTCGGTCACGTCTTCCGGAGTGAGCTTTCCGATCTTCGCATCTTCGGCAATGCGCTGCGCCGCGCGGGCAATCTCGTTGCGCGCGCCGTAATTGAACGCGATCGTGAGAACGAGCTCTGTGTTGTCTTTGGTCAGCTCGACGGCGTCATCCAGCAGGCGCACGATGTCGTCGTCAAGTCCTGAGCGCGATCCGATAACATGGATCTTGACCCCGTTCTTGTGGAGATCAGCAAGATCACGCCGAATGAAGCGGCGCAGAAGCCCGAAAAGATGGTGGATTTCCTTCTCAGGGCGCGACCAATTCTCGGATGAGAAGCTGAAAAGCGTGAGGTGCGTGACGCCGAGTTCCTTCGAGGCTTCGACGATACGCCGAACAGCTTCGACGCCCTGGCGATGGCCCTCGACACGGGGCAAGCGACGCTCGGCCGCCCAGCGCCCATTGCCGTCCATGATGATGGCGACATGGAGCGGGTTTGGCTGGTCGTCGCTTCCCCAGTTGTTGTCAATTACAAGCGTCACAGCCGGCCTCTTCGCAGCAAGCCACCAAGTCAGTATAGATAAGCCAAAAGATCAGACTTAGACCTGCATGATCTCTGCTTCTTTGGTGGCCAGCGCCTCATCGAGCTCTTTAATGACCTTGTCGGTCAAGTCCTGCACCTTGGTGGCTAGCGTATGGTGCTCGTCCTTGCCCATGTCGCCGTCCTTCTCCGCCTTCTTCAAGTGCTCCATCCCATCGCGGCGTACATTGCGCACGGCGATGCGGCCCTGCTCGGCATATTTGTGGGCGACTTTCGCAAGTTCCTGCCGGCGCTCTTCATTGAGTTCCGGGATCGGCAGGCGCAAGACCTGGCCTTCGACTACAGGGTTGAGGCCCAAATCCGACTCGCGGATCGCTTTGTCGACCGCGGCCACCTGGCTCTTATCCCAGACCTGCACCGTAATCATACGAGCCTCGGGGACGTTCACGGTCGCCACCTGAGTGAGGGGCATTGGCGAGCCATAGGCCGAAACTGTGATGGGGTCCAACAGGCTGGCGCTCGCCCTACCCGTGCGCAGTCCGCTGAATTCATGCTTGAGAGAGGCCAGCGCGCCACGCATCCGCCGCTCGATTTCATCCAATTCGAAGTCAGCCATCTTGTCTTCCCTGCTCGCCTCTGCTCGCAACTCACGTCGCGACCCGTGCGGGCCCTGTTGGCGTTTCCAAGGATCCTAGAGCGTTTCAGCCGCCGTCTATCGTTGTTGAGGCGCCTTGCCCCTGCAGTTCGAGAGCCAAGCTGCCTTGGTTCTTGATCGAAAACACAATAATCGGAATCCGGTTGTCACGGGCAAGTGCGATCGCCGCACCGTCCATGATCTTGAGGTCTTGCTTTAGCACATCGGCATAGCTGAGCCGGTCATAACGTTTTGCGTCCGCAACCTTCTTTGGGTCCGCACTGTATACGCCATCGACCTGCGTGGCCTTGTAGAGGGCCTCGCATTCCATCTCGGCGGCGCGCAGCGCGGCGGCTGTGTCTGTCGTGAAGAACGGATTGCCCGTGCCGGCAGCGAAGACCAGCACGCGCCCCTTATCCAAATGATCCAATGCCTTATCGCGGATATAGGGCTCGCAGACTGTTGGCATGGGAATCGCTGAGAGAACCCGGGCCGTCTGTCCGGCCCGCTCGATGGCAGTTTGAAGCGCGAGCGCGTTCAAGACCGTAGCCAGCATCCCCATATAGTCGGCACGGGCACGGTCAATGCCGCTCTCGGCCGCCATCATGCCGCGGAAAATGTTGCCACCGCCGACAACGAGGCAAATTTGGACGCCCATTTGAGCGGCAGAGGCAATGTCCTTGGCAATGGGCTCGATGACACCAAGGTCGATACCGAAGCCCTTATCGCCGGCGAGTGCCTCGCCGGAGAGTTTTACGAGAACGCGCCCGTAACGCGGTTTAGCGGCGGCAGATGGTGTATCCATCAACGCAAGGCTCCGGCAGCGATTTCAAGGGACATAACTTTAAGAGGCACAGCCTGAACTTGCGGCGGCTCGACGTGAGCCGCCGCCAGAACCCTAGGCGCCTGACGCTGCCGCGGCAACCTCGGCGGCGAAATCGCTTTTGCCCTTGTCGATGCCCTCACCAAGGGCAAACCGGTAAAAGCCGGTAATCTTGATCGGGGCACCCGCGTCCCTACCGGCGGCCTCCATAGCCTTGGCGACCGTGTTATCCGGATCGTGGACGAAGGGCTGCTGGAGAAGGACCACTTCTTCGAAGTACTTGCGGAGGCGGCCCTCGACCATTTTCTCGATCACGGCCTCAGGCTTTCCGGATTCCTTCGCCTGTTCGGTTAGGACCGCGCGCTCGCGCTCCACGAGATCCTGATCGAGGCTGTCCGTGTCGACAGCCTGCGGGTTCGCTGCCGCGATATGCATGGCGACTTGCTTGCCGAAGGATTTCAAAGCCTCCGCATCGCCTGTGGATTCGATGGCAACAATGACGCCGATCTTGCCGAGGCCAGGACCCGATTGGTTATGCATATAGCTTGAGACGACGCCGCCGTCGGCGGATAGATGGGCAGTCCGGCGAAGGGTCATGTTCTCGCCGATCGAGCCAACCATTTCCTTCAGCGTCTCGGCGACGGAGGCTGAACCGCCGCCGTAGGCCTCGGCACCTAGCTTTTCCAAATTGCCTTTGGCCTTCAATGCCGAACTGGACACCGCCCCGACCATCTCCTGGAAACTCGGGTTCCGGGCAACGAAGTCGGTCTCGGAGTTGACCTCGACCAGCGCGGCTTCTGACCCGTTTTCGGCGAGGCCGATCAGGCCCTCGGCCGCAACCCGGCCAGCCTTTTTGGCGGCCTTCGCGAGGCCTTTGGCACGGAGCCAATCGACAGCGGCTTCCATGTCGCCATCGTTCTCTTTGAGCGCGGCTTTACAATCCATCATGCCCGCGCCGGTCTTCTCGCGGAGCTCTTTGACCATGGCTGCAGAAATCGTCGCCATCAGTTCCTCTTCGCTTGGCGCCAGGCCGTCTGTCTGGCCCGGCGTTTCGGTTACGCAGTTGCTTTGGTTTCGGCCTTGGAGTCTTCGGCCTTGGCATCCGCAGCCGGCGTGGTTTCGGCGGCCTCGGCCTCCTGGATGGCCGGCTCCCTCATGGGCTCCTCGGCAGCGCCAAGATCGACGCCAACAGAGCCTTGGGCCCGCTCAATGCCGTCGATGGCGGCCCGTGCGATCAGGTCACAATACAGGGTGATCGCGCGGCCGGCGTCGTCGTTACCCGGAATGGGATAGGTGATCCCGTCGGGGTCGCAGTTCGAGTCGACGATGGCCACGACCGGCATGCCGAGCTTGCGGGCCTCTGCGATCGCGATCGATTCCTTGTTGGTATCGATCACGAACATAAGGTCGGGCGGTGCGCCCATGTCCTTAATGCCGCCGAGAGAGGTTTCAAGCTTGTTCCTCTCGCGGGTCAGCTGGAGGAGTTCTTTCTTGGTCAGACCCCGATGCTCGCCTTCCAACAGCTCCTCCAACGCCTTCAAGCGCTTGATCGAGTGTGAGATTGTCCGCCAGTTGGTCAGCGTGCCGCCGAGCCAGCGATGATTGATGAAGTACTGAGCCGACGAACGTGCCCCCTCTGCGATCGTTTCGGTGGCTTGGCGCTTGGTACCCACGAAGAGCACGCGTCCGCCTTTCGCGACCACATCGGAGACAGCGATCAGCGCCTGGTGCAGCAATGGCACCGTCTGGGTCAGGTCGATGATATGAATATTGTTACGGGATCCGTAGATAAACGGGCCCATTTTCGGGTTCCAGCGATGAGTCTGGTGGCCGAAATGAACACCAGCTTCCAAGAGCTGACGCATAGAAATATCTGGCAGTGCCATGGGACTGCTTTCACTCCTTTTTCCGGTTTTTCCGCCGCGGGGTCATGAGAGACCGGTTTTTGCCGGTCACCGGAGCGAGCGCAAAGGGTTTGAAAGGCCTTTGAGACGCTTAATCCCCGCGTGTGAGATCGTCCGCCTTATAGGGGTGGGGCTCGATATTGGCAAGGGCTCGACATTGGCAACGACTCTCGGGAGTTTGCGAACGCTTCAGCGCTGCGAAAGGAGCGCCATATAGGGCACAGCCTGTCAGCTCATCGGCTTATAGCGCGTTCACGGCGGCAACGCCGTCCACCAGCTTCAATTCGCTCCGCTGGCGGGGCGTTGAATCGACGCCTTGGGGCAAGTTGAATTCCACCTCCTTGCCGTCGAAACGCAGGATGATCCGGAACGTCCCCTGCCCGCGTTTGGTGCCGATTTGTTCGGCAAGCGCTGTGAGCGCGTGTGGATCGTCCAAGATGACTTCCAGACCCGATGCCCGCTCTTCGGCGGTGTTATCGAGGGAGGAGATGTTCTGCACTCGTGCGCGGACCGTCTCGCCGTCGGACTCAGCCTCTACATCGAGCAGGACAATCGACCCTGGCTCAAGGAGTGCACGACCGGCGATGAGTGCTTCGGAAAAGATTACCGCTTCGAACTGACCGGTTGCATCAGAGAAGGCTGCAAATGCGTATGGGTTGCCGCTCTTCCCCTTGCGCTCGCGGGCGGACAGGACTGTTCCGGCGAGCCGGCCGACCGCGCGGCGCGTTTGCGCCTTGGTCGAGAAATCCGCCCAAGTCCTAACCCCGAGCGCGTGCAGGACCTCTTCGTAGTCATCGAGAGGGTGTCCGGTCAGAAAGAATCCCACTGCATCGAACTCCCGGGACAGCCTGTCGGCCGGAACCCAGGGCTTGGCGGGCCGCAGGTCGATAGCCGGTGGGGTGTGTCCGCCACCGGAAAAGAGATCGTTTTGGCCACCCATCCGGGCCTCTTGCGCGCAATTTCCGGCCAGGATCATCCGGTCCACGTTCTCGAGCGCGCTCGCCCGATCGATGTCGAGATCATCGAAGGCACCCGCGATCGAGAGCGTCTCCAACGCGCGCTTGTTCACGTAGCGGGGATTGAGGCGGCGGGAAAAATCGGAGATGTCCTTGAAGGGCCCGTTTTCATTGCGCTCCGCGACAATAAACTCCACTGCTGGGCGGCCAATATTCTTAAGTGCAGCAATGGAGTAACGAATTGCCTTCCCATTTGGTATGAAGTCTACCTCGGAATAGTTCACCGAGGGCGGTTCGAGATGAATTCCAAGCCGCCTGGCCTCTTGGACAAAGTTGTTCAGTTTGTCGGCGTTACCTGTGTCAAAGGTCATGGACGCGGCAAGGAATTCGGTCGGGAAGTTCGCTTTGAAATACGCGGTTTGGTATGCGATCAGTGCGTAGGCCGCCGCATGGGACTTGTTGAAGCCGTAACCGGCGAATTTCGCGACGAGTTCGAAAATGTATTCCGCGCGCCTCTTGTCCACGCCATTCGCGACAGCGCCCTCGACGAAGCGCGTGCGCTGTTGATTCATCTCGGCCTTGATCTTCTTGCCCATGGCCCGGCGCAGAAGGTCGGCTTCGCCAAGGGAGTAGCCGGATAGGACCTGCGCGATCTGCATGACCTGTTCCTGATAGATGATGACGCCATAGGTCTCCTCCAGGATCGGCTCGATAATCTTGTGGAGGCTCTCGATCTCCTCCTTCCCGTGCTTGCGATTGACGAATGTCTCGATGTTGTCCATCGGCCCTGGTCGATAGAGCGCGACCATTGCGATAATGTCTTCGAAACGGTCCGGCTTCAGCTTCCGCAAGGCATCGCGCATGCCCTGGCCGTCAAGCTGAAACACGCCGGTCGTCTCCCCTTTCTGCATGAGTTTGTAGGCGCCCTTGTCATCGAGCGGGATGTTGGCGGGGTCGATGTCTTCCCCTGATCGCGCGATCAGGGTTCGCGCCGTTTCGAGGACCGTGAGCGTCTTGAGCCCCAGGAAGTCGAACTTCACCAGGCCCGCAGCTTCCGCCCATTTCATATTGAACTGGGTTGCGGGGAGCTGTGAGCGCGCATCGCGGTAGAGCGGCACTAGCTCCATCAAGGGCCGGTCGGCGATGACGACGCCTGCCGCATGAGTTGAGGCGTGACGATAAAGACCTTCGAGGCGCAAGCCGATATCGAGGAGCTTTGCGACGATCGGGTCCTTATCGCGTTCCTCCTGCAAACGGGGCTCGCCGGCGATGGCTTTGGGCAGCGTGACCGGATTGGCGGGGTTCATCGGCACAAGCTTGCAGAGACGGTCAACCTGGCCATAGGGCATCTGCAACACGCGCCCGACATCGCGCAGGACGGCGCGGGCCTGGAGCTTACCGAAGGTGATGATCTGCGCCACGCGGTCCTCGCCATAGCGATCCCGCACATAGGCGATCACCTCGTCGCGGCGGTCCGGGCAGAAATCGATGTCGAAGTCGGGCATCGACACCCGCTCCGGGTTCAAGAAACGCTCGAAAAGAAGTCCAAACCGAATGGGGTCGAGATCCGTGATCGTCAGCGCATAGGCTACCAGTGAGCCGGCACCAGAACCACGGCCTGGACCCACCGGAATCCCCTGCCCCTTCGTCCACTTAATGAAGTCCGACACGATCAGAAAGTATCCCTGATAGTTCATGCCGGTGATGATCTTGAGTTCCAAGGCCAGGCGCTCAGTATACGAGGCCTCGTCATAGCCCGGCGCCGGCCCGTGCTGCGCGAGTCGTGCGGCCAAGCCCTGCTCCGCTTGGCGCGTTAGTTCAGCCGCTTCCTTCTCGGACAGCGCGCCGGTGGCCTTCTCACCAGACAATGAGGCGGGAAGGATGGGTTGGTGTTTCTTAGGGCGATACGCGCAGCGCTTGGCGATCTCGACCGTATTCTCGATGGCCTCCGGAAGGTCCGAGAACAACGCGCACATTTCCTCGGAGGTTCTGAAGTAGTGCTCGGGGCTGAGACGACGGCGCTCGTCGACGGCGACATAGCTACCTTGTTCGATGCAGATCAACGCGTCGTGCGCTTCGAAATCTTCCGCAGTCGCGAAATAAGGCTCGTTGGTGGCCACGAGCGGGATGGAACGATCGTAGGCAATCTGTATGAGCTGTGGTTCGACTAGTTTTTCGTGTGTTAAGCCATGACGTTGTAGCTCGATATAGAACCGATCTTTGAAGATGGCGTGGAGGGCTTCTATGCGGGCGCAGGCAAGTTCTGGGTTGCCGTCCGCGAAGGCCTGATCCACGAGGCCCTCCGGCCCGCCGCTTAGTGCAATCAATCCATCGGAATAGTCCAAAAGCTCCTGAATGGTGACGAGCGGATCTCCGGAGTCTGCCGCGGTGAAATAGGCATGGCTCGTGAGGCGCATCAAATTGCGGTAGCCGGTCTCGTCCTTGGCCAGCAGCGCCGCACGCCCATCCACCGTGGGACCGCGAGGCTCCATACCCTTCGCCGGGCTCTGTTCTGTTTCGAAGGTGAGGTTCAGCGTGCAGCCAATGATGGGCTGAATGCCCGTCTTAGCCATGGCCTCGGAGAACTCGAGCGCTCCGAAAAGATTATTGGTGTCGGTCAACGCGAGCGCTGGTGCGCCGTCCGCTTGGGCCAGCTCGACGAGTTTTGGAATCGTGAGAGCGCCCTCCAGCAAGGAATAGGCGGAGTGCACGCGAAGGTGCACGAAGGGTTGGCTCTCGCTCAATTCGGCCTGGCTCTGCGCGTATCGTTTAGCGGAACAGAATCACGGCGTCTTGGCCGCGCCTTCCGTTGTCCGTTCAAAGCACGTGGGAATCCAGAGGCCGCGCTACTCTTATCCACGCATTACAGGTCGACGCATGAAAGGCCCTGGTGTCACACTTGACTGGACGTTCGCAGTGTTCCTGCAATGTTCGCGTTCGTCAAGGCCTAGCCAGCGGTCTCTACAACCGTGACCTCTTCCTCAACGAGAAGCCCTTCGGCCAGACGAAGGGTGCGGTCCATACGAGCGGCCAAATCAAGATTGTGGGTCGCAATGACGGCCGCGACGCCCTCGTCTCGGACGAGGCGGATGAGTTCTTCAAAGACGCGGTCGGCCGTATGGGGATCGAGATTGCCCGTCGGCTCGTCCGCAAGGAGCAACTTGGGCTGATTGGCCACCGCGCGGGCAATGGCCACGCGTTGCTGCTCGCCGCCGGACAATTCGGCAGGGCGATGCTCCCAGCGGTCCTCCAGGCCAAGCGGACCGAGAAGCGCCTTTGCCCGGGTGCGCGCCTCGTCCTTTGTGCGGCCCAGGATCAATTGCGGCAGCATCACATTCTCAAGGGCCGAGAATTCGGGCAGGAGATGGTGAAACTGATAGATGAAGCCAACGTCCATGCGGCGAATACGGGTGCGCTCACCCTCATTGAGGGCTCCACAATCGACACCATTGAGAATGACCAGCCCGCCGTCTTGTCGCTCCAGGAGGCCGGAGATGTGCAGCAGCGTCGATTTTCCCGCGCCCGACGGGCCAAGCAGCGCCACCGTCTCGCTGGGATAGAACGAGGCGGTCGCCTTCTTCAGCACATCGATGCGGCGGTCGCCTTGGATAAAGGCGCGCTCAAGATCTTTAAGCCGCAGGGCCGGTGTTCTGTCGGTTCCGTCCACCATGTTTCCTATTCGTAGCGTAGCGCTTCGACCGGATCCAAGCGCGAGGCACGCCAGGCCGGGTAGACGGATGCCAGGACCGATAATGTGAGAGCCATGATCACCACCGAGACGGTCTCGCCCATATCCATCTTGGCGGGAAGTTCGGACAGGTAGTAGAGCTCGGCCGGGAACAGCTCGGTGTCGGTAAGCCAGGAGACGAACCATCGGATGTGATCGATGTTCTGGCAGACAAGCACGCCGAGGATGAGTCCTGCGAGCGTGCCCGACACGCCAATCGTGGCCCCGGCGATGAGAAAGATGCGCATGATGGCGCCGCGCGTTGCTCCCATAGTTTTGAGAATGGCGATGTCGCGGGCTTTATCCTTCACAAGCATTTTGAGCCCGGAGATGATGTTAAGCGCCGCCACCAATACAATCAGTGTCAGGATTAAAAACATCACATTGCGTTCGACCTGAAGCGCGGAGAAGAAGGTGGCGTTGCGTTGTCGCCAATCGCTGACATAGATCGTCGGGCCACCGGCCTCTATGATCTTCGGAGAGAGTTCGGCTACCTCATCGGGGGACTCCAGCACGACTTCGAGGACGGTGACGCGGTCGGGCTGGTTGAAATAGAGCTGCGCTTCATTGAGCGGCATGAAGAGAATGCTCGAATCATATTCCGACATCCCGATTTCAAATATCGCGACGACGGGATAGCGCTTGATGCGAGGCGCCGTGCCAAGCGGGGTCGATGCGCCGCGCGGTGTCAGAACCGATACGCTGTCGCCGATTCTCACATTCAATGCGTTGGCCATGCGGCTGCCAATAGCGACTCCGGGGTTTTCGTCGAAACCATCGAGCGTGCCGAAATGCACCTTCGAGGAAATTGCCTTGAGACTTTTCAGGTCCTGTTCGCGCAAGCCACGCACCAAGGCACCCGTCGAGCCAAGCGGTGTGGAAACCAAGACTTGGCCTTCGACGAGCGGGAGTGCGTATTTGACGTTCTCGACCTTGCGCACCCGCTCCGCCACCTCGTCATAGTCCGTGAACTGGCCGAGGCTATGCACCACCACGTGCCCATTTAGGCCGAGCATCTTGTCAAACAGCTCTTGGCGGAACCCGTTCATTACGGCCATCACGATAATGAGCGTCGCGACACCCAGCATGATGCCGAAGAAGGAAAAGCCCGCGATGACTGAGATGAAGCCTTCCTTGCGGCGCGCGCGCAAATAGCGCAACGCGACCAGCCATTCGAAGGGCGCGAACGCTCTCGTGCTCGTTGAGGCGCTCGTGCTCGTGGCCGAAAGAGAGCTCATAGGCGAAGTTGTGCTCGAGTCCACGCTCATACGCCATCTTTCTTGGGCTCGGAACAAGCTGCGTGAAGCATACTCAACGCTGAATCGAAGGTCAGACTATGGCGGGCACCGGTAGCCCGCTCCTTCAGCTCGACTTCTCCCGCTTTCAGGCTCCGGGGTCCAACGATTAACTGCCAAGGAAGACCGATCAGGTCCATGGCGGCGAACTTTGCCCCTCCCCTGTCTTGGCGGTCGTCATAGAGCACATCAAAGCCCGCATCCTCTAGGCGAGCGTAAAACTTTTCGCATGCTGCGTCCGTATCCGCATCTCCCGCTTTCAGATTGATCAATCCAATATCGAACGGAGCGACGGATTGCGGCCAGATGATGCCGGCGTCGTCGTGGGATGCCTCAATTATAGCGCCTACAAGGCGCGACACGCCGATGCCGTAGGAGCCCATCTGGACCGTGACGAGTTCGCCGTCCGGTCCTTGCACGCGCGCGCCCATCGCTTGCGAATATTTGGTGCCGAAGTAGAAAATATGACCAACTTCGATGCCGCGCGCGGTGACCCGATCGTCCGTGGCGATCTCGGTCTCGAAACGGGTTGCGTCGTGCATTTCGGATGTCGCGGCGTATTGCTGCGTCCACGAGCGAACTAGCGGGCTCAGATCGGCATCGTAATCGACATCGGTGCCGGGTGGCTCCATCGTGAGATAGTTCTTGTGACAATAAACCTCGCTCTCCCCTGTGTCGGCGAGAATGATGAACTCATGAGAGAGGTCGCCCCCAATCGGGCCAGTCTCGGCCGCCATGGGGATCGACTTCAGCCCCATGCGCGCGAACGTCCGCAAATACGCAACGAACATGCGGTTATAGGACTTGCGCGCATCGGAATGGGTGAGGTCGAAGGAATAGGAATCCTTCATCAGGAACTCGCGGCCGCGCATGACGCCGAACCGAGGCCGGATCTCATCCCGGAACTTCCATTGAATGTGATAGAGGATGCGCGGCAGGTCTTTGTAGGATTTCACGCCGTCGCGGAAGATTGCGGTGATCTGTTCCTCGTTCGTCGGGCCGTAGAGCATGTCGCGCTCGTGCCGGTCCTGAATGCGCAGCATCTCCTTGCCGTAGTCGTCGTAGCGTCCACTCTCACGCCAGAGATCGGCGGGTTGGACCGTCGGCATAAGAAGCTCAAGTGCGCCTGCCCGATCCTGCTCTTCCCGCACGATCTTCTCGATCTTACACAAGACCCGGTACCCGAGCGGAAGCCAGCTATAGATGCCGGCGCTCGACTGGCGGATCATGCCTGCCCGCAGCATCAAGCGATGGGAGACGATCTCCGCTTCCTTGGGATCGTCGCGCAAGAGGGGTAGAAAAAAACGGCTGAGGCGCATCTTAGTGCTCTGACGGCGTTGTGTTCGGCAAACCCAAAGAGCTGGCCTTATTTGTGTGGAGCCCGCTCTTGCCCGTCACGGCTTACAAGCTCCCTAGGGGCGGCTAATAGCCAAGTTCGCGTAGGGTGGCAATCGAGACGGGTCACCTTTGTCTGTAGCAGGCGTGATTCTCAAATTGCGGCCAAAATTGGCAGATCGATCGCCAGCGCTCCGATCGCTGCAAAGAAAATAGGCAGGAAGACGTATGCGCAAATTGACATAAGAAATAGCTGCTAACCCGTTGGGCAAGAGAAGTTTGTTTTGTGTCTGCAAGACGTCGTTTTCTTCTGCTTTGTTCATTTTCTCTGGTCGTGTTGAGCAACAAAACTGCGGCGGGGGTTCACAATCATGGTGACAATTTGGCACGGGGTGGCTAATGTCCGGCCACAACGTAGAAGCCTTTGGGACCGTTCGCGATTTCGAAAGTGAAGCGTTGAGAGATTGGACGGTTTCAACAAAAACGGTCCAAGTCTTGGGAGGAAGTGACTCTAGGCGCGCTTAGCATGCAAAATGCATAAGCGTTGCCGCTTTTTCGCCTTGCTCGATATCCGATCAGATACGAGTTGTCCCGGCGGAAGGGATAAGGAGTGCTAACACTAAAAGGCAAGGTCGCACGCGACTTTGCTTTTTTTTTTGACGCCCTGCCCGGCTGTCTAATGTGCTTGCTGAACCGGCTCGTAGCGGGGGAAGAACGGAATATCGTCCAGCGCAATGACGTGGTGCACCATCAGCGCATAAACGCCAGCAAAGACGATTGCGGAGACGATCGTTGTGGCAATCATCTTGGGAAGAAGCCGTGGCGTATGCGGCGCGCTGTCGGCAAAGCCGGGATTTCGCGCCTTGCCCATCTCTTCGGTTGTTCGCACGCCAAAGGGCAGCATGGCGAAAAGGCAAACCCACCAGATGACGAAATAGACCGCGAGGCCGAAGATGAGGCTCATAGGCTATGCCTCCTCGAGTTCCACGAGTGTTCCGCAGAAGTCCTTGGGATGGAGGAAGAGCACCGGCTTGCCGTGAGCCCCAATTTTGGGCTCGCCGTCGCCAAGGACGCGGGCGCCGTCCTTCACCAATTTGTCTCGCGCGGCCATGATGTCCGGAACTTCGTAACAAATATGGTGAATACCACCATTGGGGTTGCGGTCCAGAAAGGCGGCAATGGGCGACTTCTCGCCGAGAATGCCGAGAAGTTCGACCTTGGTGTTCGGGAGTTCGATGAAGACGGTTTTGACGCCGTGCTCGGGCTGGTCTTCTTCTGGGGAAACCTTAGCGCCTAGGGTATCCCGATAGACTGCAGTGGCGGCTGCCAGGTCTGGCACGACGATTGCGACATGGTTCAAACGTCCGATCATGAAGTTCTGCTCCAGGTTCGAATAGTCTAGTGGTTATGTAGGGATGTTGGCGCAAAAGAGCACCTTTTTTGCGTGCCTATAACACCGTCGTCAGCACGGTGCATACTGGCTTCTTGCCCCAGGCTTGGTTGAGGGCTGCGCGAACGCCTCGCCGCACGGCCTCTGAGACCAGCTTTGGATCTTTCCGCCGCGGGCGCGGAATGCTCTCGATCGTCCCGATTACGGAATCGCGTGCGATTTCCTCTAAGGGCACGCCCCGATTGTCTATCTCCGGAAGACCTGTGAGCTTCACTTGAGGGTCGACCACCAGCTCGCCTTTTGCTGTGAGAACCACAGACACAGCGGCGATGCCCGCAAAGCTCAGCTTGCGGCGGTCACGGACCTGGCCATCGTCGGCCGAGGTTAGAATGAAGCCATCGCGATATAGACGCCCGACCGGCACATCGTCGACGATGGCAGCAGGCTTGGGCAACAGGTGCACCATTGTGCCATTGCGGGCACGGATAACGTGTTTGACCCCGAGATCCTCGGCAAGTTCGGCATGCGCCTCAAGATGACGCCCCTCCCCGTGCATCGGCACTGCGATATCCGGCTTCAACCAGCCATAGAGCTGTTCGAGTTCACCGCGCCGCGGATGACCGGACACATGCACGAGCCCGTCCTGGTCGGTGAGGATTTCGATCCCTTCGTCTGACAGAGCATTTTGAACCCGCCCCACGGCCTTCTCATTCCCAGGGATGGTTCGCGACGAAAAGATCACCCAGTCTCCGACCTTGAGCGTGATGTTTGGATGGGTGCCGGAGGCAATGCGTGCCATGGCCGCGCGGGTCTCGCCCTGACTGCCAGTGCAGAGGGCAACGACCTTGTCCGGGGCAAATTGTGCGAATGCCGTATCGTTATGAAAGCGGAGATCGGGATCGAGATAGCCGGTTGCTTGGGCGGCCTCGATGACACGATACATGGCGCGACCGACCACGACGAGCTCTCGCCCCGCGGCTCGCGCAGCCTTCGCAACTGAACCGAGGCGCGCAACGTTCGATGCGAACGTGGTGACAGCAACGCAGGCCGGTGCCTTCTTGATGAGTTTCTCTAAATTCTCGGCGACGTCGGCTTCGGAAGGCGAGACGCCCTCGCGGATTGCGTTGGTGGAGTCGCAGACCAGCGCATCGAGGCCAGATCGGCCAATCTCGCGCATGCGCTTCTCGTCGGTCGGTGGGCTGGTCAGTGGCGTCTTGTCGAGCTTCCAGTCCCCAGTGTGAAGCACGGACCCAACCGGCGTTGTGATGGCAAGCGCCGTCGGTTCGGGAATCGAATGGGACATGCAGATCAATTCGACATCAAAGGGACCGATGCGACGTTTGGCGCCGAGAGGCACGACCTCAAGCGGTAGGTCATCCGCCGCCACGCGCATATCGGCGAACTTGCCGCGCAGCATCTCGGCCGTAAAAGGCGTTGCAAAGATCGGAACATGTCCGAGCATGGGCCATAGATCGGCTACAGCGCCGTAGTGATCTTCATGCGCATGGGTGAGGACGAGGCCAGCGATATTGTGACGTTCCTCTTCGAGGAAACGGATATCGGGAAGGATGACATCAATTCCCGGTTCGTACTCACCGCCGAACGTGATCCCCATGTCGACAATGAGCCAAGTATAAGCCCCCGCCTGGCCATAGCCGTAGAGATAGAGATTCATCCCAATCTCGCCAACGCCGCCGAGCGGCACGAAGACGAGTGCGTTGGTGCCGTGCGATTTCTTTGATCCCGGTTTCTTGGATCTGTGCTTCTTTGGTGGTGATTTCTCTGGTGTCATGACATTAGCGCGCAAAGAAGACGTCGCCAGCCGTCACAGCATGCACCCCGTCTTCTGTCTTCAGCCGAAGCGAACCGTCTTGATTGAGCCCGGCATAGGTGCCCTCGACTTGCGTTTCGTTAATGCGCAGGACGAGGCGTCGCCCCATGGGGCCGGCGCGATCGAGCCAGGCGCGTCGAATTGTCGGAAAACTTGCCCCTTCGTTCCAGCGCTGCAGCCATTCATGGGTGGTCGCTGCCAGAACCTCAAGCGCCGCTGCGGGGGTCACAGTGAGCCCATAGGCATCAAGGCTGATCGCTGGTTGCGGCAAGTTTTCAGGATGGTTCGCAAGGTTGAGCCCCGTGCCAACGACCACGACTGTGCCCTTCTCGTTCGGGTTGGCCAGGTTCTCTAGGAGCATCCCGGCAATTTTCTCCTCATCCAGCAGCACGTCGTTTGGCCATTTTAAAAGAAGTTTTGAGCGCCCTTCATAGACAATGAGCTTGGAGGTCGTCTCGTAGGTAATGATGCCTGCAACAAGCGCGAGCTGGCTTGCCGTTTGGAGCGGACAGTTGAGGCGGATGAGAAGACTGGCAAACAGATTGCCGACCTTCGATGTCCACTCGCGTCCAGCGCGTCCACGGCCTTTCGACTGGCGTGCAGACCAAATCCACAACGGCCCCGGCTCGCCCATGTCGGCGCGGCGCTTCGCTTCAGCATTGGTCGAATCGATCGTGTCGAGTCGCACAAGCCTGTATCCGGCGGGCATCTTGGGCGTGGTGGACTTAAATTGGCTCATTCAGATTAGCGATAATGGTTTAGGCCCACGTGGCGATCGAATCGCGGGCCTGTGTAAATGATTGGCGTGTTCAAAAAAGCGATTTGGCGGCGGTTGCCGCAGCCGCCACGAGGGGCGATGGATAAAGGAAGAAAAACATAATCAACAGGCCACTGACTGTCAGTACGGCGCCAAGGACTCCTGGCATGGGCTCGAAGCCAGCCGCAGGCTCATCGAAATACATGAGCTTCACGATGCGCAAATAGTAGAACGCACCCACGACGCTCAACAGCACGCCAATGACGGCGAGCGGGTAGAGCCCTGCCTCAATAGCTGCGAGAAAGACGTAGAACTTCGCAAAGAAACCAGCCAGCGGTGGAATGCCCGCAAGGGAGAACAGAAGAACTGCGAGGGCGAGTGCCATGAGCGGTTTTGTGCGCGACAACCCTGCAAGCTGAGCGATGTCTTCGACCATCTTGCCGTCGCGGCGGAGCGAGAGAACCACGGCGAAGGTGCCAAGCGTCATGACGAGATAAATGGCCAGATAGACGATGACACCCTGGACTCCCTGCTCTGTCCCGGCTGCCAGGCCAACCAGCGCAAAGCCCATATGGCCGATCGAGCTATAGGCCATCAGACGCTTGATGTTGCGTTGGCCGATCGCGGCAAAGGCACCAAGGCCCATCGAGGCGATAGAAAGAAAAATAACGATCTGTTGCCATTGATCGGTGACTGCTGGGAACGCCGTGATGACCACGCGAACGAAGAGTGCCATGGCGGCAATTTTCGGTGCGGCGGCAAAAAATGCCGTCACGGGCGTGGGGGCGCCTTCATAGACATCAGGCGTCCACATGTGGAATGGGACGGCGGAGATCTTGAACGCAAAACCTGTGAGCAAAAATACAAGGCCAAAAATCAAACCGATATTGGCGCCCGATGGCTGAACAGCATTTGCGATCTGTGTGAACTCCGTGGAACCCGTGAAGCCATAAATCAGAGACGCGCCGTAGAGGAGCATGCCTGACGACAACGCACCAAGAACGAAATATTTCAAACCCGCTTCGGACGAGCGCGAGGAGTCGCGCTTGAAGGCTGCAACGACGTAGAGCGACAGGCTCTGCAGTTCGAGCCCCACATAAAGTGCCATGAGATCATGGGCCGAGATCATCATCAGCATGCCCGTTGTGGCAAAGAGCACGAGCACTGGATATTCAAACTTGATGCCGCCGTCATCACGCCAAAAGTCCCGCGACATGATCAGGGCGACAGCGGCGCCAAAAAGCGCCAGAAGTTTCAACATGCGTGCATAAGGGTCGGCGATAAAGCTGCCGCTGAAGGCGGTCACCGTGCCCTCGCCCATGGCAACGAAGATGCCTGAGAGAACGAGCACGGCAGCAGATAGCCAGAGCACCAGTTCGCCGCGGTCTTCGCGACCTCCGACCCCGAGCATCAGGAGGGCCATGCCACCGATAGCCAGGGTGAGCTCGGGAAGAAGGGCAGCGAAACTGAGTTGCTCGGTCATTGCGGTCTCGCTCACGGCGCCAGCGCCATGCGCGCCTGTTCGGCGGCGGCGAGGTTCGCTTTGAAATCGGCCATCAACGCTTGAACGGAAGTGGCGGTGACGTCGAGGATCGGGTTCGGATGGAAACCGAAGAAAACCGTGATCAGGATCAGTGGTACCATGACGGCAAACTCTCGCCATGAAAGATCCTGAATGAGCTTCAGTGCGGGGTTTGTGATCGTGCCGAACACCACACGCCGGTAGAGCCACAACGCATAGCAGGCAGACAGGATAACGCCCGTGGTCGCAAGCATGGCCACCCACGTATTGACCTCAAAGGCACCCAGAAGGCTCAAGAATTCTCCGACGAAGCCAGACGTGCCCGGCAGGCCCACATTGGCAAGTGTGAAGATCATGAAGATCGCGGCATACAGCGGCATGCGGTTCACAAGTCCGCCAAACACGGAAATCTCGTGGGTATGCATGCGGTCGTAGACGACGCCGACGCACAAGAACAAGCCGGCGGAGACAATTCCGTGCGAGAGCATCAGGAAAATGCCGCCTTGCAGGCCTTGCATGGTGAGCGTGAAAATGCCGATCGTGACGAAGCCCATATGGGCAATCGACGAATAGGCGATCAGCTTCTTCATATCCTTCTGCGCGAGCGCCACGAGCGAAGTGTAGATCACCGCGATCACCGACAGCCCGTAGATCAGCGGTGCGAAGTCGGCCGATGCCAGCGGAAACATGGGGATCGAGAAGCGCAAGAAGCCATACCCACCAAGCTTCAGGAGAATACCGGCCAGGACCACTGAGCCGGCCGTGGGCGCTTGCACGTGTGCGTCTGGAAGCCAGGTATGAACGGGCCACATCGGGAGCTTCACCGCGAAGGAGGCAAAGAACGCGAGCCAGAGCCAGGTTTGCATATGCGCCGGGAAGTCATGGTTGAGCAGGGCCGGAATGTTGGTGGTTCCCGCCTCCCAGTACATCGCCATGATCGCCAGCAGCATCAGAAGCGAGCCTGCGAGCGTGTAGAGGAAGAACTTGAAGCTCGCATAGACACGTTCTTTGCCGCCCCAAATGCCGATGATGAGAAACATCGGAATGAGGCCACCCTCGAAGAACAGGTAGAACATCACCAGGTCGAGAGAGCAGAATACGCCGAGCATCAACGTTTCGAG
The DNA here is from genome assembly GCA_942491645.1 of uncultured Alphaproteobacteria bacterium. Taxonomy (GTDB): domain Bacteria; phylum Pseudomonadota; class Alphaproteobacteria; order Rhizobiales; family Methyloligellaceae; genus Methyloceanibacter. The sequence continues at coordinate 214,432 of CALOBK010000002.1, forward strand.
TACCAGGAAGGCGATCATGAACTCCCGCACCCGCGTCTTGATCGCGCCAAAGGTCGACAGGACCGTGAGCGGCATGAGAAGCGTGGTGAGAAGCACGAATGGCATAGAGATGCCATCGAGCCCCATATGGAATTTGATCGGGCCAAGCCAAGCCCGTTCCTCGACGAATTGGAAGGCCGACGTGGCGGAATCGAAGTCGCGCCACAGCAGCAGTGAAATCGCAAAGGTGATCAGGGTCGTCCACAGTGCGATATAGCGCGCATTGCGGGTTGTGCTTTCGTCATCGCCGCCCAGCGCGAAAATCAGAAGCGAGCCCACAAGAGGCAGGAACGTGACGGTTGAGAGGATAGGCCAACCATAACTCATGGGTTCAGCGCGCCCCCCATCACGATGAAATAGGTGATCAGAAGCGCAACGCCGATCAGCATGATGAACGCGTAGTGATAGATGTAGCCGGTTTGTAGCCGCACGACGCCTTTGGTGATGTCGAGCACGCGGGCGGCGATCCCATTCGGTCCAAGACCGTCAATAATCTTGCCGTCGCCAACCGTCCAAAGGAAGTTCCCAAGCCATTTGGCGGGCCGCACGAAGATGCGGTCATAGAGCGCGTCGAAATACCAGGCGTGGAAGAAGAACTGGTTCGTTTGCGGGAAGCGCTTGAGTAGACCGAACGGCAGTAGCGGCCGCCACATATAGCAATACCAGGCGATCAGGAAGCCGAGTGTCATCGCTATTGTGGGTGACAGGGCCAGCAAGAATGGGACGTCGTGGTGAGGATGCTCGGGAAGCACGATGGCATTGCGCCAGAAGCTCGCCTCATCGGCACCGATGAAGAGATGCCGGAACCCTGCACCGGCAAACAGCGCACCGGATGCGAGTACCAGCAAGGGCACGCTCATGGTCCACGGCGGCTCATGGGCATGATCGCGCACGTCTTTCGAACCGCGGAAATTGCCCTCGAACGTGAGGAACATCAGCCGCCACGTGTAGACCGCCGTGAGGAACGCGGCAATCAGCGTCATCCAATAGGTGTATTGGCCGACGGGTGTGTGATCGAACCAGGTCGTCTCGATGATGTAGTCCTTCGAGAAGAAGCCTGACGTGAGTGGAAAGGCTGTCAGCGCCAATGAGCCGATCAGCATCATCAGCCACGTGAAGGGGATGATTTTGCGCAAGCCTCCCATTCGGCGCATGTCTTGATTGTCGGCAAGCGTATGAATGACCGCGCCGGCGCAAAGAAACAGCAGTGCCTTGAAGCAGGCATGGGTGAAGAGGTGGAACATCCCTGCCCCATACGCGCCGACGCCCTCGGCTGCGAACATGTAGCCGAGTTGCGAACAGGTGGAGTAGGCAATGACACGCTTGATATCGGTCTGCACGACCGCCGCTGTTGCAGCGAAGAAGGCACTCGTCGCACCGATAACGGCGACAAACGCAAGTGCGTAAGGTGCGAGATCGAAGAGCGGCGAGAGCCGGGCAACCATGAAGACGCCGGCGGTCACCATGGTTGCCGCATGGATGAGTGCGGAAACCGGCGTGGGGCCCTCCATGGCATCCGGCAGCCAGGTATGGAGCAAGAACTGCGCCGACTTGCCCATCGCGCCCATGAAGAGCAGGAAGCAGATCAACTCCAGAACCGGCACTTCCCAAGACAGGAAGGTCATGGTCTTGCCCACCTGATCGGGGGCCGCGGCGAAGATCGTGTCGTATTGAACCGCGCCGAAAATATAGAAGATGGCGAAGATGCCGAGAAGGAAGCCAAAATCGCCGACGCGGTTTACGACAAACGCCTTGATCGCGGCTGCGTTGGCTGTGGGCTTCTTGTACCAGAAGCCGATCAGAAGATAGGACGCTACGCCGACGCCTTCCCACCCGAAGAAGAGCTGCACGAGATCGTCCGAGGTCACCAGCGACAGCATCGCGAAGGTGAACATGGAAAGATACGCAAAGAACCGCTCCTTGTGCGGGTCCTCGTCCATGTAGCCTACGGAATAGAGATGCACGACCGCCGAAACCGTGTTGACCACGACGAGCATCACCGCCGTCAGCGTGTCGACGCGGATGGACCAGTAGGTTTCGAACGCGCCGGAGTGCATAAAGCCAATCAGCGCAATGCGGACATCGTTCCCTTGGATCGCGACCTGATAGAAGGCAATCCACGAGAGGAACGCGGCGACAAACATCAATGAGATGGTCACGACTTCGCAGGTGCGCGCGCCAACGAAGCGCCCGAAGAGCCCGGCGAACAGTGCCCCAATCAGGGGAAGGAACAGGATCGCATGGTACATCGCGCGGTGTCTGTCCTCAGCCTTTCAGGTGGTCGATATCGGCAACGTCGATGGTGCCGCGATTGCGGTAATACACGACGACGATGGCCAGTCCGATGGCAGCTTCCGCAGCCGCAACGGTCAGGACGATCAAGGTGAAGACTTGACCGACGAGATCGCCGTGGAAGGAGGAAAACGACACCAGGTTGATATTGACCGCAAGCAGCATCAGTTCGATGGACATCAAAATAACGATCACGTTCTTGCGGTTGAGAAAGATACCAAAGATGCCAATCGTGAACAGCACGGCAGCCACGGTCAGGTAATGCGAGAGACCGACGTTCATTGCAGGCCCCTCCCCGTTTCGACCTGGACGACTTCGATCGCTGTCTCTGGGGAGCGCGCCACCTGGTCGGCGATATTCTGACGTTTGACGTCTCGCCTGTGGTGCAGGGTCAGGACAATGGCACCGATCATCGCGACCAGCAGAATGAGTCCCGCCACTTCGAAGAGATAGACGTAGTCGGTGTAGAGCACCTCGCCTAAGGCTTTTGTATTGCTGACTTCTGAGGCGGGGGGCGTTGGCGCATCACGGACGAGTGCGGGTGCGGTGACCCAGGCGCTGACCACGAAAATCAACTCCACAAGCAAAAGAAGCCCAACGACTAATCCGACCGGAAGATATTTGAGAAAGCCTCCGCGCAGCTCGGCAAAATTCACGTCGAGCATCATCACAACGAACAGGAATAGGACCATGACCGCGCCCACATAAACGATGACGAGGATCATGGCGAGGAACTCAGCGCCAAGCAGCACGAAGAGCCCCGCGGCGTTGAAGAAGGCAAGAATCAGGAACAGAACCGCGTGGACGGGATTCTTGGCCATCACGACCATTGAGGCCGAGCCGATGAGCACGATGGCGAAGAGGTAGAAGAACAGCGCGGGAAGCATCAGACGACCTCTCTCATCCCGAAGAGACTGGCGCGGTGCGGCCTAGCGTCTTCGCCGTACGTCTTCAAAACTCTTGCCCCCATTTGCCCCAACATTTCCCTCAACACTCCTACCGGTACGGCGAGTCGAGTTCGATGTTCCTCGCGATTTCGCGTTCCCACTGGTCGCCGTTCGAGAGCAACCGTTCTTTGTCGTAGTAAAGCTCTTCCCGCGTCTCTGTGGCGAATTCGAAATTCGGCCCCTCAACAATGGCTTCCACCGGGCAGGCCTCCTGGCAAAATCCACAATAGATGCACTTCACCATGTCGATGTCATAGCGGGTGGTGCGGCGCGTTCCGTCATTGCAGCGCGGACCGGCCTCGATCGTAATGGCCTGCGCCGGACAGATGGCCTCGCAGAGCTTGCAGGCGATGCAGCGCTCTTCTCCATTGGGATAGCGCCTCAAAGCATGCTGTCCGCGGAAGCGCGGGCTGAGAGGCCCTTTCTCATAGGGGTAATTCAGTGTGGCTTTCGGCGCGACGAAATACTTCATCGCGAGCCAAAAGGCGGACACAAACTCCAGGAGTAGGAGCGATTTCGCCGCTTGTGCAAATCGTTTCACGAATCCACTCCCCTCAGACCCCGTGTTGCCAAACACGCAAGACCACAGCCACGATGACCACGGAGGCGAGCGAGATGGGTAGAAAAACCTTCCAGCCAAGGCGCATTAGCTGATCGTAGCGATACCGCGGCACGAATGCCTTCACCATGGACACGAGGAAGAACAGGAAGCAAACCTTCAGGACGAACCATAACACGCCTGGAATCCATGTGAACGGAGCGAACGGGATGGGCGATAGCCAGCCTCCAAGGAACAGCACCGTTCCCAAGGAACATAAGAGGATGATGGCGACGTACTCGCCCAGCATGAAGAGCATGTAGGGCGTGGAGGAGTATTCGACCATGTAACCTGCAACAAGCTCGGACTCTGCTTCCAGGAGATCGAAGGGCGGGCGATTTGTTTCCGCCAGAAGCGAGATAAAAAAGATCACGAACATCGGGAACAGCGGCAGCCAGTACCAGCCAAGCATGCCGAGGCCCCGATCCTGAGCCAGGACGATTTCCGTGAGATTGAGCGAGCCGGCGCAGAGCAGCACTGTGATGATAACGAAACCGATGGAGACCTCATAGGATACCATCTGCGCTGCGGAGCGAAGCGCGGAGAGGAAGGCGTATTTCGAGTTGGAGGCCCAGCCAGCGATAATGACGCCGTATACCTCCAGGCTCGCAATGGCGAAGATAAACAGAATGCCGACATTGATGTCGGCGACGGGCCATCCCTCAGCGACCGGCATGACCGCCCAGGCCGAAATGGCGAGCCCGGCGGTGACGACGGGCGCAAGCATGAAGAGGATCTTGTTTGCGCTCGCCGGGATGATGACTTCCTTGAAGACGAACTTCAGGAGGTCAGCGAAAGATTGTAATAGGCCAAACGCTCCGACCACGTTCGGTCCGCGCCGCATCTGCACCGCAGCCCAGATCTTCCGATCCGCCAGGAGCGCGAAGGCAATAAAGACCAGCAAGATGACGATCGTCGCAAGACTGTGCGCAACGATCAGGGTGGTAGGCCACCCATAGCTGGTCCAGAACTCAGCCATCTGTGCCGGTTGCCTTTGCATCGTCTGCCTGCATCGCACTCAAGGCCGCCATGATGGACGATGCCCGTGCGATAGGGTTTGCCAGGTAGTAGTCATCGATCGTTAGACCGAAACGGTCATTGCCCGGCTTTGCGGATTGATCTGCAAGTTTGACAATGGCGCCCGCGTCAGCCGACTCGATTGCATCGATCTGCGCGAGCTGCGGGCAGGCTGCATACATCTTGGCGCGCAGTTCGTGGAGCGTGGCGAAAGGAAGCGGTTTGCCAAGGGCGTTGGCAAGATCGCAGACCGCGACCCAGTCTTCGCGTGCCTCTCCTGGAGGGAAGATGGCGCGCGCTGTCATCTGCGCGCGGCCCTCCATGTTAACATAGGTGCTCTCTTTCTCGGTGTAGGCGGCGCCTGGCAAAATCACATCGGCTCGATGGGCGCCCCTGTCGCCATGGCTTCCCTGATAGATGACGAACGTGTTGCCAAGGTTTGAAGTGCCGATTTCGTCGGCGCCGAGAAGGTAGAGCACATCGAGATCGCCCTTGGCCGCGGCATCGAGCATGGCGGCGGTATTGAGGCCGCCTTTCCCCGGAACAAAGCCGAGATCGAGCCCTGCGACCCGGCCAGCGGCCGTGTGGAGTACGTTGAACCCATTCCAGCCATCGGCGATAGCGCCAACCTCGCTCGCAATCTTGGCGGCCAATGCGAAAATTGCGTCTCCGTCGGCTCGGGCAAGTGCGGCTTGACCGAGGACAATCATCGGCTTTTTCGCGTCCCTCAGCGTCTTAGCAAAATCGTTTGAGCCACTCACGATTTCGGCCAGGGTTTCCGGCCCTGCGCCGAGATAGGTCGATGCGTAGGTGAGATCGACATCCGTGCCGATCACGCCCACGGGCATGCGGCCTTCCAGCATGGTCCAGCGTTTGCGGATACGCGCATTCAAGACCGGCGCTTCAACTTGCGGATCGGTGCCGATCAAGAGTACGGCGTCCGCCTCCTCGACCCCGGCGATGGTCGTATTGAAGAGATAGGTGGCGCGGCCGTTCGACGGGTTGAGTTTCGCACCGTCTTGCCGGCAATCGACATTCTCCGAGCCAAGCGCTGCGGCCAGTTCTTTCAGCGCGAACATCTCTTCCGCAGCCGCAAGATCTCCGGCGATGGCGCCGAATGTCGGACCGCCTTTGCCTTCCACTCGTGCGGCAATGGCGGCAAAGGCCTCGTCCCATGTGCAGGGCTGGAGTTTCCCATCCTTGCGCACATAGGGCCGATCGAGACGCTGCGTGCGCAGACCGTCCCAGACATGTCGGGCCTTGTCGGAAATCCACTCCTCGTTCACCGCCTCGTTGATGCGCGGCAAGATGCGCAAGACCTCTTTGCCTCGGGAATCGACGCGGATCCATGAACCAAGCGCATCCATAACGTCTATTGAGGGGGTCTTGGTGAGCTCCCAGGGCCGCGCCTGGAAGGCGTAAGGCTTCGACGTCAGCGCGCCGACCGGGCACAGATCGACCACGTTGCCCGATAGGTTTGAATGCATGCCGCGCTCAAGATAGGTGGTGATTTCCATATCCTCACCCCGGCCGATCGCCCCAAGTTCTTGCACACCGGCGACCTCGGTCATGAAGCGGACACACCGCGTGCAGTGAATGCAGCGTGTCATGAATGTCTTGATCAGCGGGCCAAGATATTTGTCTTCGACAGCGCGCTTGTTGTCTTTGAAGCGCCCGGCATCGAAGCCATAAGCCATAGTTTGATCTTGCAGATCGCATTCTCCGCCCTGGTCGCAGATTGGACAATCGAGCGGATGATTGACCAGCAGGAATTCCAGCGTTCCTTCCTGGGCCCGTTTCGTTGTCTCCGACTTGGTATTGACGGTCGGCGGCGTGCCATCGACGCTTGGCTTGAGGTCATTCACCGACAGGGCGCAAGAAGCCAAGGGTTTCGGCATGTCAACGACTTCGACCAAACACATGCGGCAATTGCCGGCAACCGACAGACGCTCGTGAAAGCAGAAGCGTGGAATTTCAATACCGGCTAATTCGCAGGCCTGTATGAGCGTGATACCGTCCGGGACGTCGTGCTCGATGCCGTCGATGATAATTTTGGGCATGAGTTCCCTACTCCGCGGCCACGGGAACGGACGGTGAAATCGGCTTCGTCGCTCCGGCCTCGATGCGCTCTTCGATGACGTGGCGGAAATGGCGGATGAGACCTTGAATGGGCCACGCTGCGGCGTCGCCTAGCGCGCAAATTGTATGGCCTTCAACCTGCTTGGTGACTTCAAATAGGATGTCAATCTCATGCTTCTGTGCATTGCCAATCGCCATCCGCTCAAGCACGCGCCACATCCATCCAGTGCCTTCACGGCAGGGCGTGCATTGTCCGCAAGACTCGTGCTTGTAGAAATAGGAAAGCCGGGCGATCGCACGGATGATGTCGGTCGACTTGTCCATGACGATGATCCCCGCGGTACCAAGACCGGTCTCTAGATCCTTGAGGGCGTCGAAATCCATGGTGACGTCTTGACAGAGATCGGCCGGTAGGCACTGGACGGATGAGCCGCCAGGGATCACCGCGAGCAAATTGTCCCAACCGCCCCGAACGCCGCCGGCATAGGTGTCGATCAGCTCGCGCAACGGGATGCCCATCTCCTCTTCGACCGTACACGGCTCGTTTACGTGGCCAGAGATGCAATAGAGTTTGGTGCCGGTGTTCTTTGGCTTCCCGAGCCCGGCGTACCAGGTCGCGCCACGCCGCATGATATCGGGAACTGACGCGAGCGTTTCGACATTGTTGACCGTGGTCGGTGCGCCATAGAGCCCGCAATTCGCAGGGAATGGCGGCTTCAGCCTCGGCTGGCCCTTTTTACCTTCCAAGCTTTCGAGCAACGCCGTTTCCTCGCCACAGATATAAGCGCCGGCGCCATGATGAACGTAAATGTCGAAATCCCAGCCGTTGACGTTGTTCTTACCAACGAGTTTTGCCTCATAGGCCTCCACGACAGCGGCTTCCAGGATTTCGCGCTCGGCGATGAACTCACCGCGGATGTAGACATAGGCCGTATGAGCCTTTATGGCGAAGGAGGCGAGCATCGCACCTTCGATAAGAAGATGCGGATCGTGACGCATGATCTCGCGGTCCTTACACGTGCCCGGCTCGGACTCGTCCGCATTGACTGCAAGATAGCTTGGGCGAGGGTCGTTCTTTGGCATAAACGACCATTTCAGGCCTGTGGGGAAACCCGCCCCGCCCCGCCCGCGCAAGCCCGATGCCTTGACCTCGTCGATGACGGCCTCGTGGCCGCGCGCGATCATCTCCTTGGTGCCGTCCCAAGCACCACGGGCACGCGCCGCCGGCAGCCGCCAGCTGTGAAGGCCGTAGAGATTTTTGAAGATGCGATCTTGATCCTGAAGCATCAGTTGGCCCCCGGCAACTTCGAGTCGGGAGCGCTTGTGCCAGCATAGCCCGGTTCAGGGCTGGACTTGTCGGTTCGATAAATCGCGGCATCGGTCAGCGTATCGGGACCGCTCTTGGGCGCACAGCCCTGGCGGCCGTCCTGCGGGCCTGGCGGGACGTCTTCGCCTTTACGTAGGCGTTCGACGATCGAGCCGAACAGCTCGGGCGTGAGGTCTTCGTAGTAATATTTGTTGATTTGGACCATCGGGGCGTTCACGCACGCCCCGAGGCATTCCACCTCAGTCCAGGAGAACAGGCCGTCCTCGCTTACAGTGTCTTTTGGACCAATATGTTTGCGGCAGGCCTCTTTGATGTCCTCAGCGCCGCTCAGCATGCACGGGGTCGTGCCGCAGACCTGCACGTAATACTGGCCTACCGGCTCTAGGTTGAACATCGTGTAGAAGGTGACGATCTCGTAGACCCTGATATAGGCCATGTCGAGCATATCGGCCACACAGCGCAGGGCCGGTTCGGATATCCAGCCGCCATTCTGCTCTTGGGCGCGCCAAAGAAGCGAAAGCACGGCCGAGGCCTGACGGCCCTCCGGGTATTTCTCCATGACAGCACGCGCCCATTTAAGATTCTCGGGCGTGAAAGCAAAGCCTTCTGGCTGTTCCGCAGCAAGGCGTCGGACGCTCATCTCTATCTTCTTTTGCGGCTGCGAAGACTGTATCTAAGCCGACGCTACCATTCTGAATTTATTCCCCACGCGCGGGGAGTTTTGCCGATCCCGGATCGTTTCGCAACTGCACAAAAGATCAACGATCCACCTCTCCAAAAACAACGTCAATTGACCCCAGCACGGCCGAGACATCCGCGAGCATGTGTCCACGTGTGAGGAATTCCAGTGCCGCCAGATGGACGAAACTCGGGGCCCGGATCTTGCAGCGATAGGGCCTGTTCGTGCCGTCCGAGATCAGATAGACGCCAAATTCCCCTTTGGGCGCTTCGACGGCGGCATAGGCCTGGCCTTGGGGAACGTGATAGCCCTCCGTGTAGAGCTTGAAGTGATGAATGAGGGCTTCCATAGAGCCCTTCATCTGGGACCTGCTCGGCGGTACCATCTTGTGGTTGTCGACTGTAACAGGCCCTGGCGTCGTTGTCAGAAGCGCGCAGCACTGCTTCATCAGGTGAACCGATTGGCGCATCTCTTCCATGCGGATGAGGTAGCGATCGTAACAGTCACCGTTCTTGCCAATGGGAATGTCGAATTCCAGCTCGTCGTAGCATTCGTAGGGTTGGCTCTTCCGCAGGTCCCAGGCCGCGCCCGTGGCCCTGATCATCACGCCGGTGAATCCGTACGCCCACGCGTCCTCTTGGCTGATGAGGCCAATATCGACATTACGTTGCTTGAAGATGCGATTGCCGGTGAGAAGCTCGTCAATATCGTCCACGACCTTGAGGAACGGGTCGCAGAAGGCATAGATGTCGTCCACGAGCTCTGGCGGCAAATCTTGATGGACCCCGCCAGGGCGCACATATGCCGCATGCATGCGGCTGCCGCTGGCACGTTCATAGAAGACCATCAGCTTCTCGCGCTCCTCGAAGCCCCAAAGCGGCGGTGTCAGCGCGCCCACATCCAAGGCCTGTGTGGTGATGTTGAGAAGGTGCGAAAGAAGCCGTCCGATCTCTGAGTACAAGACGCGGATGAGCTGGCCCCGTTTTGGGACGGTCAGGCCAAGGAGCTTCTCCACGGCAAGAGCGAAGGCATGTTCCTGATTCATCGGTGCGACGTAATCGAGCCGGTCGAAATAGGGCACCGCCTGAAGATAGGTCTTGTGCTCGATCAGTTTTTCCGTGCCGCGGTGAAGGAGCCCCACATGGGGGTCCACCCGTTCGACAATCTCACCGTCGAGCTCAAGGACGAGGCGAAGCACGCCGTGGGCCGCCGGATGCTGCGGGCCGAAATTGATAGTGAATGTCCGGTCATCGGTCGCGGACTTGTCTAGAGGAGGTTCGGCACTGAAGTCCGGCACAATCTCTTCGTGCGTATCGATTTCGGTCTCAGCCATTACGCTGGTGCCTCCTCGAGACTCTTGGCGCGTTTCGAAACAAGCCCTCTCTCAAATCGATCCCAGCCTACGATAAAGCGCTCATGGGTTCCTGTGCTGATCTGTTCCACCCCGTCGTGAGCACGCAAACTAAACTTGGCGCGCGGGCCTTTCAGTTCGATGCATTCTGCCTCGACGGTGACGGTGAGACCGGGCGGCGTTGCCGCTGTGTGGGAGACGTCGACGTGAATCCCAAGGCTGCCCTCTCCTTCATTCAAATGTGGCTCAAGGAGTTGCACGCAGGTCCACTCCATCAATCCAATCATGAAGGCGGTCGCGAAGACATCCGGCATGGCGCGCAGTTGCGGGGCCTCTTCGTAAAGATGCGGCACGGTCTTATTCGGCGGTACTTGGTAGGCGAAGCTGTGCTTCAGGCCTTCGGTCAGCGTCGGTTTCAAGACTCCGCCTCTCCTTCCTCGACAACGCTTGCTTTTTCGTCGCCTGGGATGGCTGCGTCCATGGCTTCCCATGGGCTCAGGAAGTCGAAATCGCGGTAGTCCTGCATCAGTTTCACGGGCTCGTAAACGACGCGCTTCAATTCATCGTCGTAGCGAAGCTCAACGAAACCTGTGAGCGGGAAGTCCTTGCGCAAGGGATGCCCTTGAAAACCGTAATCGGTGAGGATTCGGCGCAGGTCTGGGTGGTTTTCAAACACAATGCCATAGAGGTCGAAGGCTTCGCGCTCGAACCAATTGGCGGCTAGGAAGACACCTACAATGCTCGGCACTGATGTATCCGCATCTGTCGTGAGGCGTACGCGAATGCGTAGGTTCAGCCATGGGCTCAACAGGTGGTAGACGACGTCGAAGCGTTCCTGGCGTTCGGGGTAATCAACGCCGCAAATATCGATGAGGCAGCCGAACCGGCATCGCTCGTCATCTTTGAGAACGTTGATGACGTCGCAAATGCGATCGCGCCTCACCTCGATCGTGAGTTCGCCATGGGTCACCTCGAAGCCCAAGAGCTTCGGTCCTAGCTTCCCAGAAAGGTAGCCGCCCAGCTTATTCAGCGCGTCGTCCATCAAAACCCTGAGGCCAGTAGCGGTTCAGCGCGTGATCGTGCCTGTCCGCCTGATTTTCTTTTGGAGGAGAAGCACGCCATAGACCAACGCTTCGGCCGTTGGCGGGCACCCCGGGACATAGATGTCGACGGGCACGATACGGTCGCAGCCGCGAACAACAGAGTAAGAATAATGATAATAGCCCCCACCATTGGCGCATGAGCCCATGGAGATGACATAGCGCGGCTCGGGCATTTGGTCGTAGACCTTGCGCAGAGCCGGCGCCATCTTGTTGCACAAGGTTCCGGCCACGATCATCACGTCGGATTGGCGTGGGCTGGCGCGCGGTGCGAAGCCGAAGCGTTCGAGGTCGTAGCGTGGCATGGAGGCCTGCATCATCTCGACGGCGCAGCAGGCAAGCCCGAACGTCATCCACATGAGCGAACCGGTGCGGGACCAGTGAATCAGGTCGTCTGCTGTCGTGAGCAGGAAGCCTTTGTCCGCCAGTTCGTCGGAGAAGGTCCCGAACGTCGTTGCGCCCGTGGTGACGAGGCCGCCACCCTTCCCTTCAGTTTCGAATGTCACGTCCGGCGTCAATCCCATTCGAGCGCGCCTTTCCGCCACTCATAAATGAACCCGATCGTTAGTACGCCCAAGAACACGATCATGGCCCAAAAGCCCAAAGCCGGGAGTCCGTCGAACGCGACGGCCCAGGGGAATAAGAATGCGACCTCAAGATCGAAAATGATGAAAAGAAGCGACACCAAATAGAACCGCACGTCGAACTTCATCCGCGAATCGTCAAACGCATCGAAGCCGCATTCATAGGTCGAGACCTTCTCGGGGTCTGGATTGCGGACAGCGACGACGAACGGCACAAGGAGCAGAATTGTGCAGATGGCAAACGCAATAGCGATGAAGATGACAAGAGGTAGGTAGGCGAGTAGCAATTGACCCATGGCTTCTGGCAAGCCTTCTTTCAACGTCTTTTGTGCGTCGACGGGCCAAAGTGGCGGGAGTGACGGGACTCGAACCCGCGGCCTCCGGCGTGACAGGCCGGCGCTCTAACCAACTGAGCTACACCCCCTACCGGGCCGTAAGAAGCACGGCCGGAGGCGATCCCCAGCATGTACGGCCTTGGATTTTGCAAGTCAAGGCGGGCCGGGTAAAGAGCGGAAAATGGATTGCGGCGAGATGCCGCCTGTCCGTTTTCCGTGTCCGCGCATGAGGTCATGGGTGGGCCTATGCGGGAATGTGGCCCCTCCCTCCAAAGACGTCGCGGCCAGCTCGCGATGTGGGATGGTGGGCGGTGACAGGCTCGAACTGCCGACATCCACGGTGTAAACGTGGCGCTCTACCAACTGAGCTAACCGCCCGGCAATTCCGAACCGTTAGAGCAAGGCGTACGACCTGCCAAGTGCGAATTCGGTCCAGATGCTTGCGTCCAAAGGGACGCCGGAGGCCTCCATGAACGAAGATGGCGAAGCCTCGCTGTCAGCAAGGGCTTCGCCAAAATCTTGAATGGCCTTTTCGCAAACGCTTTACGAGTTCACGGCCTCTTTGAGTGCCTTGCCGGCGCGGAACTTCGGAACGCGTGAAGCCGGAATTTGGACTTCGGCGCCCGTGCGCGGGTTGCGGCCAATGGAGGCCTTGCGCTGAGCGACTTGAAAATTACCAAAACCTACAATGCGGACGGTATCTCCTCCACTCAGGGCCTTCTCAATATTTTTGAACGTCGCATCGACGGCCTTCTCGGCTGCGTCTTTCGACAAATCGGATTCTTTCGCCACTTGGGCGACTAGCTCTGCTTTGTTCACGGTTTTATCCTTTCGCTCGGCCCCATGGTCAAGGCACTTGTCTTGAACCCTTGAGGCCGCTTTGGGTACGCTCCGAGTCACAAACAAGTGGTGTATGAATCGCTCAAAAAACGCAGAAGATCAACAATTTTGGCCGACTCAGTGCATAACGTCGGACCACGCGATTGAGGCAAATCGACGGCAAAAAATATAAGTGTGGTTGAGCCTAGTGTGCGGTGACGCCCGCGCCCGATTCATCGGAATTCGGTACCACCTTCGAGGAGCCCCCGCCTTCCTCTTCCCAGACGATCGGCTGGGGCGGTCGTGTGAAGGCGATTTTCAGAACTTCCTCCACTCGCGAGACTGGCATAACCTCAAGCATATTCTTAAGCTTATCCGGTATCTCCACGAGATCCTTTACATTTTCCTCTGGGATAATCACCGTCTTAATACCGGCACGTAACGCCGCGAGCATCTTCTCCTTGAGGCCGCCAATGGGTAGGACGCGCCCGCGCAGCGTGATTTCGCCGGTCATGGCGACCTCCCGCTTCACGGGGATGCCCGTCATCAAAGAAATAATCGCGGTGGCCATGGCGACGCCTGCGGAGGGGCCATCCTTGGGAGTAGCGCCTTCTGGCACGTGAACGTGAATGTCGCGCTTTTCGAACAAAGGCGGCTCAATTCCGAAATCAACGGCCCGTGAGCGCACATAGGCGTTCGCCGCCTGAATCGATTCCTTCATGACATCGCGCAAATTGCCCGTGACAGTCATCTTGCCCTTGCCGGGCATCATGACGCCTTCGATGGTCAGGATCTCGCCTCCGGACTCGGTCCAAGCCAGCCCCGTCACGACGCCAACCAGATCTTCGAGCTCGGCCTCGCCATAGCGATATTTTGTTACGCCGAGATAGTCCGCAAGATTGTCACGCGTGATGGTCACCATCTTGTGGTCCGTGGTCAGGAGCTCCTTCACCACTTTGCGGCAGAGTTTCGCCAGTTCGCGTTCGAGACTGCGGACACCTGCCTCGCGCGTGTAGCGACGAATGAGCTCTTGCAGCCCATCGTCCTCAAGCGCGAATTCTTTCGTCTCGAGCCCATGGTTTTTCACCTGCTCGGGCAACAAATGGCGCCGTGCAATTTCGACCTTCTCGTCTTCGGTGTAGCCGGCGATACGAATGATTTCCATGCGGTCCATCAGGGCCGGTGGAATGTTCAACGTATTCGCCGTCGTCACGAACATGACGTTCGATAGATCGTAGTCGACCTCGAGATAGTGGTCATTGAACGTATTGTTCTGTTCCGGATCGAGGACTTCCAATAGCGCCGAAGCCGGGTCGCCGCGGAAGTCAGCGCCCATCTTGTCGATCTCGTCCAGCAGGAAGAGCGGATTGACTTTTTTGGCCTTGCGCATGGACTGGATCACCTTACCTGGCATCGAGCCGATATATGTGCGCCGGTGCCCACGGATTTCCGCCTCATCGCGGACGCCGCCAAGGCTCATCCGCACGAACTCGCGGCCTGTGGCTTTGGCGATCGACTTGCCAAGGGACGTCTTGCCAACGCCAGGCGGTCCGACGAGGCAGAGAATAGGCCCTTTCAACATGTTGGTCCGGTTCTGGACGGCGAGATACTCGACGATGCGGTCTTTGACTTTCTCAAGACCAAAATGGTCAACGTCGAGGATCTTCTGAGCATCTTCCAGGTCGCGTTTGACCTTGCCCTTGGAGCCCCACGGGATGGACAGCAGCCAATCAAGATAATTGCGCACAACCGTCGCTTCGGCGGACATCGGACTCATTTGCCGGAGCTTCTTCAGCTCGCCCATGGCCTTTTCGCGCGCCTCGCGCGTCAGCTTGGTCTTCTCGATCTTCTGTTCCAGCTCGGCCAGGTCGTCCTTGCCCTCTTCGCTGTCGCCAAGCTCCTTCTGGATCGCCTTCATCTGTTCGTTCAGATAGTACTCGCGTTGCGTCTTCTCCATCTGACGCTTGACGCGGCTCCGGATCTTGCGCTCGACCTGAAGGACGGAGATCTCGCTCTCCATCAGCGTAAACACCCGTTCCAACCTCTCCGAGACAGACGTGATCTCAAGGATCTGCTGCTTTTCGGCAATCTTGATTGCCAGATGCGAAGCGATTGTATCTGCGAGCTTCGAATAGTCTTCGATGTGACTGGTCGTGCCGAGGACTTCCGGTGAAATCTTCTTGTTGAGCTTCACATAGCTCTCGAACTGCGAGACCACCGAGCGGGCCAGCGCCTCGATCTCGTTCTCGACACCGACGGACTCTTCGACCGGCTCTATTTCACCCTCGAAGTAATTTTCGTTGTCCGTGTATTTGGAAATAACAGCCCGGCGCGTGCCCTCGACAAGGACCTTCACAGTCCCATCGGGTAGCTTCAAGAGCTGGAGGACAGAGGCGAGCGTGCCCATCTCGTAGATGCCCTCGGCCGTCGGCTCGTCGTCAGAGGCATTCTTCTGGGCGACGAGGAGGATCTGCTTATCGGTTCGCATGACCTCTTCAAGGGCTGCGATCGATTTCTCCCGGCCCACAAAGAGCGGGACGATCATGTAGGGAAAGACCACAATATCGCGAAGGGGCAGCACCGGAAACAGTTCGGGGCCACCTTCCAGAGTCACGGAAGGGTTTGTGTCTGTCATACTTTTTCCGTTGCCTTCCTTTTATATGGCCCTCAGGCTCATACGCCTTTAAGGCTTATACGGCCTAACAGCCGCCTCGCGAACGCCGGTCTAAGTTATGCCCGGACCATCATTACAGCATAGCCATCTGAGACGTATTTTCAGGGCTTTACCAAACGAGGCACTGCGTCCAGTTTGCTCATCCAACCCGGTAAGTGGAGGCCACCAACGCCCCAGTCAAGTAGGGGTTGCTCACGGTCGGGTGACCTGGCTACCACAATCTGAATAGGATTCGGACGCCCCGACAAGCTGACAATCGTGTGGATAAACGTCAGGCGCTGGAACCGACTTCCTCGTGACGCTCGGAGTAAATCCGCAAAGGACGTGCCTTGCCGTCAACCACCTCGGCGCTGATCACGACCTCCTCGACGCCCCGCATGCCTGGAAGTTCAAACATGGTGTCGAGCAGTATCCCCTCCATGATGGAGCGGAGACCGCGGGCGCCAGTCTTGCGTTCGATAGCCTTCTTGGCGATGGCTAGCAGCGCCTCCTCGGCGAACGAAAGCTGGACATCCTCCATCTCGAAAAGCCGCTGATATTGCCGGACCAAAGCATTTTTCGGCTCCGACAGAATGCGGATCAAAGCATCCTCGTCGAGATCGTCGAGCGTGGCGATCACGGGCACGCGGCCGATGAATTCGGGAATCAGACCGAAGCGAAGCAAATCCTCCGGTTCGATTTCCTGCAAGATGTCGCCCGTGCGGCGCTCATCGACTGTCTCGACCTTCGCACCGAAACCAATCGATGTGGACCGGCCGCGCGCGCAAATGATCTTCTCAAGTCCAGAGAATGCGCCACCGCACACGAACAGGATGTTCGTGGTGTCGACCTGAAGGAACTCCTGCTGTGGGTGCTTGCGGCCACCTTGGGGCGGAACCGATGCCACGGTGCCCTCCATGATCTTCAGAAGGGCCTGCTGCACGCCCTCACCGGAGACATCGCGCGTAATCGAGGGGTTGTCGGACTTCCGGCTGATCTTGTCGACCTCGTCGATATAGACGATGCCGCGTTGCGCTCGCTCCACATTGTAGTCGGCGGCCTGCAGAAGTTTCAGGATGATGTTCTCAACATCTTCGCCCACATAGCCGGCCTCGGTCAGCGTCGTGGCGTCGGCCATGGTGAAAGGCACGTCCAGGATGCGGGCGAGCGTTTGGGCTAGCAGAGTCTTGCCGCAGCCCGTCGGTCCGATCAGAAGGATGTTGGACTTCGCGAGCTCCACATCGGAATTTTTTCCAGAGTGAT
Organism: uncultured Alphaproteobacteria bacterium; assembly: GCA_942491645.1. Classification (GTDB taxonomy): domain Bacteria; phylum Pseudomonadota; class Alphaproteobacteria; order Rhizobiales; family Methyloligellaceae; genus Methyloceanibacter. The sequence goes on from CALOBK010000002.1 coordinate 231,515, forward strand.
TCAAGCGTTTGTAATGGTTGTGCACCGCGACTGAGAGCACGCGCTTGGCATAGTCCTGGCCGATAACGTAATCGTCGAGGACCCTGCAGATCTCCTGGGGCGTGGGAACGCCATCGCGAGATTTCACGAGTGAGCTTTTGTTCTCCTCGCGAATGATATCCATGCAAAGCTCGACGCATTCATCGCAGATGAACACGGTTGGCCCCGCGATAAGCTTGCGAACCTCATGCTGGCTCTTGCCGCAGAAAGAGCAGTAGAGAGTATTTTTGGAGTCCGTTCCGCTCACCTTGCTCATTCCTTAATGTCCAATTGTTCTTGGTTGCTGTTTCGCGCCAGTGGCGATCCACCTGCGCTCCAATGGCCTCGACTCGCCCCGCAAAGTGTCAGCGACTCCTCTTCTAAAGCTGACAGATACACAATCTGAGCATGATGGGGGGCTACTGATCAAGGACTGATTAATCTCGCGAATTCTTGCCCGGGCGCGGCCCTGGGGCATCCTGTAGCGCCAAGAATAGTTATTTTGCCATGGATCGCGACACCCCGCCAAGGCCCAGGCCCGGCAGTGCGTGGATTAGTCCTCATAGCGGTCCCGGTGGGGCGTTATTCGGCAGTCAGGACGAGGCTTTGTCTTCGGTCTCCTCTAACGGGTGCCGTTTCTTGACCACCTCGTCGACGAGGCCGAATTTGCGGGCATCTTCCGCGGAAAAGAAGTAATCGCGATCAAGCGTCTGCTCGATGGTGTCGTAGTCCTGACCGGTGTGGTGGACGTAGATCTCGTTCAAGCGCCGCTTGATCTTGATGATGTCCTCGGCGTGTCGCTCGATGTCGCTGGCCTGGCCTTGGAACCCGCCGGATGGCTGATGCAGCATGATCCGCGCGTTCGGCAGCGCATAACGCATCCCCTTCTCGCCTGCGCATAGGAGAAGCGAGCCCATGGATGCCGCTTGACCGATACACAATGTCGATACCGGGGGGCGAACGAATTGGATTGTGTCATAGATTGCCATGCCGGAGGTCACGACCCCTCCGGGTGAGTTGATGTACATCGAGATTTCCTTCTTGGGATTCTCGGCTTCCAAGAAGAGAAGCTGCGCCGTGACGAGCGAGGCCACGTGATCCTCAATCGGTCCCGTGATGAAGATGATCCGCTCTTTCAGCAGGCGCGAGTAAATGTCGTAGGCGCGCTCACCCCGATTGGTCTGTTCGACGACCATGGGAACAAGCGTGCTCATATATGTATCGACCGGATTTTGCATAATCGTCCTGTTCTTGATGGGTTTTGACCTAGCGTTAAGCCAGGATGCGATTCGCGCCTTGAACCGCCCCTAGAAATATGAGGTCGGGTCCGGAAACGGAAGGGGTCAACGACGCAGCTCGTTAAGCCCCTGCCCGTCAACCCGCTGTCCTAGTGATCATGGTCACGTTGATGATCATGATCGTTGTCGTCATTGAGATCGGCATAAAGGTCCCCAAGGCTCACCTCCTTATCGGAGAGTTTGGCGAGTTCGAGGATGTAATCGACGACCTTGTCTTCGTAGATGGGCGCCCGAAGCTCGGCCAGGGCCTCGGGGGTGTTGCGGTAGAAGTCGTAGATCTGCCGCTCTTGTCCAGGGAACTGACGAATCCGCTCGATCAGAGCCTTGTTGACTTCGTCATCGGTGACAGTGATCTTGTTGGTCGAGCCGATTTCCGAAAGCAAGAGGCCGAGACGGACACGCCTTGTCGCGATATCACGATATTCGTCCTTGGCCTTGTCTTCGGTCGTCCCCTCATCCTCAAACGTCTTCTTGGACTGTTCGAGGTCCTTGGTGACCTGATCCCAGATCGCTTGGAACTCATTGTCCACGAGCGTCGGGGGCAGTTCAAAACCGTGCCCGTCGCTGAGCACATCCAGCAAGGCCCGCTTCACCTTGAGCCGGGAGGCCATACCGCGATCGTGCTCCAGCCGTCCTTTGACGGTCTCGCGCATCTGCGCGACGGATTCTGCGCCAAGGCTCTTGGCGAACTCGTCGTCCAGTGTCGGCGTTTCTGGTCCGGCGACTTCCTTGACCTTCACCTCGAACTTGACCGCCTTGCCTGCGAGGTTCGGCTCGCCATAGGCCTCTGGGAAGGTTGCATCGACCACCTTCTCATCGCCGGCCTTGAGGCCGATCAGGCCCTCCTCGAATCCCGGGATGAACCCGCCAGCACCAAGCGTAATAGGGGCATCGGTTGCGGTGCCCCCTTCGAACGCCTCGCCGTTCAGCTTGCCGACGAAGTCGATCGTCACCCGGTCGCCCGTTTCCGCGGCGCTGTCTTTCGGATTGTAGTTCTGGTTGGTCGTTAGGATACGGTCGACAGCCTCATCAATGTCCTTGTCCGATACGGCGGCCACGGGACGCTCTAGCGCGATGGTGCTGAGATCCATGATCTGCACCGTGGGAAGGACCTCAAAGGTCATGGTGTAGGCTAGGTCGCTTGTGCCGGCAAAGATACCATTGATCTCTGCTTCGTCTTCGGGCAGCGAGACTTTGGGCTGGAAGGCCGGCCGTTCCTCGCGGTCCGAGAGCGCCTTTTGGCTGGTTTCCTGAACAGCCTGCTGCACGACCTCGGCCATGACCGAGCGTCCATAGACCTTCCGCAAGTGCTCCTTTGGAACACGACCAGGGCGGAAGCCCTTGATGCGGGCCTTACCCTTAAGGTCTTCAAGGCGCGAGGAGAGCTTCTCCTCCAATTCATCCGCGCCAACTACGACTTTCAGCTCGCGGCGCAAGCCTTCTGCATTTGTCTCCGTGACGTTCATACCGTCAATCCACCATTCCTATAGCGCTCAAGCGGCGCTGCTCTATCTCGTGTCAATCGGTCCAACGAAGTTGTCTTGTCAACGCGTTGGTTGGTGCGGGCGGAGGGACTTGAACCCCCACGGCCGAAGCCACCAGAACCTAAATCTGGCGTGTCTACCAATTCCACCACGCCCGCCCAAGGATTCACGCGGACAATCGCCGCGCCGGCTGCCTCTCGCGGCTCTATATACACACCGGGTTTCCAGGCTGCTAGGCCCCAAAGCATTCCTTTCCCCTGGCTGGTTTGGCGGCGGGAGGGCGGCCCAGCCATCCTCTGCTCGATGCTCTGCGCGCGAGGCCCTTTAGAACCGCATCCGGATATACGTGTCTTTCTCGGGATTTGGGCGACTTGCGGGGCTGCGCTGGGCTCATTAGGTTGCAATCAAACCGAATTCCCGATTCCCAAAGGCTCTCCCGTGACCTACCGCAACGGCATTATCGATGCGATCGGCAACACGCCGCTCATCAAGCTGAAACGTGCGTCTGAAGAGACGGGCTGTACGATTCTCGGCAAGGCCGAGTTCATGAACCCCGGACAGTCTGTGAAGGACCGCGCGGCCCTCTTCATCATCCGCGATGCGATGGATACAGGCCGCCTTAAGCCTGGAGGCACCGTAGTGGAAGGCACGGCCGGCAATACGGGGATCGGCTTGACACTGGTGGGCAACGCCTTGGGGTTCAAAACGGTGATTGTGATTCCGGAGACCCAGTCAGATGAGAAGAAGGACATGCTTCGTCTCGCCGGCGCGGAGCTTATTGCGGTGCCTGCGGTCCCTTACAGGAACGAAAACAACTACGTGAAATATTCCGGCCGTCTGGCAGAGGCGCTCGCCAAGACGGAGCAAAATGGCGCGATCTGGGCGAACCAGTTTGACAATGTTGCGAACAGGCAAGGCCATATCGAAACCACGGCTCAGGAAATCTGGCACGGGACAAACGGCAAGGTTGATGGGTTCATCTGTGCGGTCGGGACCGGCGGCACGCTGTCCGGTGTGTCCATGGGTCTGAAGGAGCACAATCCGGATATCACCATTGGGATTGCCGATCCCATGGGTGCTGCGCTCTACAATTATTACAAACACGGCGAGCTGAAGTCAGAAGGCAGCTCTATCACCGAAGGAATCGGTCAGGGGCGCATCACAGCCAATCTGGAAGGCGCCAAGATCGACAAGGCGTTCCAGATCCCCGACTCAGAGGCCGTGGCTATTGTGTTCGACCTTCTCAGCGAAGAGGGCCTCTGCCTTGGGGGCTCAAGCGGTATCAACGTGGCGGGCGCCATCCGTCTAGCGAAGGAGCTTGGACCCGGCCACACCATTGTCACGGTGCTTTGCGATTACGGCACCCGGTATAAAAGCCGACTGTTCAATCCCGAATTCCTGCGCGAAAAGGGACTGCCGGTGCCGTCTTGGCTGGATCAGCCTCAGCCCACCGCGCCAACTGTGTTCGTATAGAGAGAGAATTGGAGACGAGACTGTGTCGACGCCTAAGACATCGCTGATTGAAACTGACGAACTCGAGCGCGAGTTAGAAGCGCCCGACGTCGTCATCATCGATGCGACTTGGTTCCTGCCGCCTGAAGGGAAGAACCCGCGCGAAGAATATTTAGCCGAGCACATTCCGGGTGCGATCTTTTTCGATATCGACGAGATCGCCGATACGAATGCCGCGACTGCCCACATGATGCCGTCTCCGGAAAAGTTCTCCTCGCGCGTGCGCCAAATGGGTATTGGCGATGGGCAGCGGATCATCATTTACGATCGGCATGGTCTGTTCACCGCACCGCGTGTCTGGTGGATGTTCCGCGTTATGGGCGCCGAAGAGGTCAGCGTCCTCAATGGTGGCTTGCCGAAATGGAAGGCCGAACGCCGGCCCCTTGCGATGGGTGAGCCGGCGGTGCGAACGCCCCGACATTTTACGCCCCGGCACAATCTTGACCTGGTGCGCGATGTTGATGACATGAAGGCGCTTTTGGCCGATAAGTCCGCCGAAATCGTCGATGCCCGCGCGGCGGACCGCTTTGTGGGGCGTTCGCCCGAGCCGCGTCCAGACCTACGCGCAGGCCACATTCCTGGAGCACACAACGTGCCCTATAAGATGCTCCTCAATCCCGACGGGACATTGAAGTCGCGTGAGGACATCCAGGAAATCTTCGCTGATTCGGATGTGGATTTACAGAAGCCTGTCGTTACAACCTGCGGTTCGGGAATTACGGCCTGTGTGGTGGCCCTTGCCCTATCGGAGGCCGGACATCGCCGCACGGCGGTCTATGATGGCTCCTGGGCTGAATGGGGTGCCGACGAGAGCCTTCCCATTGAGACGAACTGACAGACCAACAACTGAGTGCGTGGCTGGCATTCTCCGTCTCTTTGAGAGGCGTCTATGAGCAAGAAAAAGAAACCGGCTGCGCATGCGACCCGGCTCTCTCATGCCGGGCGCGATCCCGCCCGCTTCCACGGCTTTGTCAACGCGCCGATCTATCGTGGCTCGACGGTGCTGTATCCAACATTCGCAAGCCTTCTGGCGGATGATCAGGACTACAGCTATGGGCGGCAGGGCACACCCACCGTGGATGCGCTCCAAGACGCACTCGCGGAGCTTGAGGGGGCCGATGCGACGCTTCTCACGCCGTCAGGTCTGTCGGCGATCACGACCACTCTGCTGAGCTTTGTTTCGAGCGGCGACCATATCCTGGTGACCGACAGCGTTTACCGGCCCACACGGCGGTTCTGCGACACTGTGTTGACAAAGCTGGGCGTCACCACGACCTATTACGATCCGCTCATTGGTGGTGGCATCGCCGACTTGATGTGCGATGCGACCAAGCTTGTCGTCACCGAGTCCCCTGGGTCCCAGACCTTCGAGATGCAGGACATTCCAGCGATTGCCGAGGCGGCCCATCGGCGCAGCGCCATCGTGGTCATGGACAATACCTGGGCCACGCCTTTGTACTTCAAACCGTTCGAGCATGGCGTGGACATCTCGGTCCACGCGGCAACCAAATACATCGTCGGCCATGCGGACGCGATGCTTGGCGTGATCACCACGAATAAGGCGACATCGGCGCCGGTGGCAAAGACCCATGACGCGCTCGGCTTGTGTCCGGGACCGGAGGATGTCTATCTCGGGCTCCGGGGTTTGCGGACGATGGGTGTGCGGTTGCAGCGCCATCAGGACTCCGGTCTTGCTTTGGCTGATTGGCTTGCCGGGCGGCCAGAAGTCGCCCGCGTGATCCACCCTGCCCGGCCTGGCGATGCCGGGCACGCCCTTTGGAAGCGGGATTTCACAGGCGCGTCGGGCTTGTTCTCGATCATTCTTAAGCCGACGTCGCGCGAGGCTTTGGCGGCCATGCTTGACGATCTGGAGCTATTCGGCATGGGTTATTCCTGGGGCGGCTATGAGAGCCTGATTTTGCCCTTCGATCCGCGCAGCTATCGCACAGCAACGGCCTGGAATGAAGACGGGCCGGCGCTGCGACTGCATGCCGGGCTTGAGGATTTGGACGATCTGAAAGCGGATTTGGCAGAAGGGTTCGAGCGTTTGAATTCGGCGCGGTAACGTCGGGGCTCCCATCACCTTGGGGACGTCTCTGCGGGCAACGCCCGCGCCTTTCCGTCCGGCCCGATCGCGACGAAGGTGAAAATCGCTTCCGTGACTTTCCGCGTTTCGTCGCTATGGCGTGGGCGCCGCCATGCCTCCACGCGTATGGACATGGAGCTGCGCCCCGTTTTGACAAGCTTAGCATAGAGGCTCACCTCGTCACCCACTTGTACGGGAGACACAAACGTCAACGCATCGACGGCAATGGTTGCGCATCTGCCGCGGGCACAGCGTGCGGCGACGTTGCCGGCAGCAAGGTCCATCTGTGACATCAGCCAACCGCCGAAGATGTCCCCAGCCGGGTTGGTATCGGCAGGCATTGCGATAGTCCGCACGACCGGCGGCAGATTGGGCACAAGGCCCTCATTCGGTGCATCGCTGTTCTGATCGTTCATTGCATCCGTCCTGCTTGTTTGCCGTGTGCTGCAACGAGGGCGATCCCAGTCTAATGTGGCGCCGCCTGCGTTGCTGTCCCATCACGGTCCGCACCTCGGGACGGTTCCATTTGGCCGACCGCCGTTAGCTGAAATGGTAGAAGACCACCAGCGTGATGGCGTAGACCAGAAGCACGAGCCCAGAGTCGATGCCCATGCCCAAGAACGTCCGGCGCGAGCGGATGATAAGCCCTGCAAGGTAGATCGCCGTCACCAGGATGCCAGAAATGATCGCAAAGGCCGTCGCCTTGTCGATCGCACCAAGTATCGGTGCCCCGTGATAGACGAGGTCCGCTGGCAGAACCATGGCCACCATCAGAAGATTGCTGCCGAAGATGTTGGAGATTGCCATGCTGTGGGCACCGATGCGCACGGCTGAAATCGTGGTGCTGACCTCCGGCAAGGACGTGGCGGTTGCCAGCAGGGTCATGCCGACGAAGCTCGATCCAAGACCTGTCTGCTGCGCGATGGCGGCGGAACTGGCAATGAGTGCCAGGCCGCAGATCAAGATCGCGAACGACAACAAGGCAAACCCTGCGACCAGCCGCGAAACACCAACCTTGCCGTGCCTTTCAGCGTCGCTCCCAGGGCTCCGTGGAAGGGCCGCGTCGATGCTTTCGACTGGAATCCAGGACTGCACCCCGTCATATTGGCGGAGCATGATCACGATGCCCACATAGGCCGCGCCAAGCAATACGGTCCCGAGACCGACACCCAAGGGAAGCGCAAACTCTCCCACTGCATGCAGGCCAAGCAGCGTCGCCAGAAGCGAGATCAGAAGCGTGGCCTCCAGAGCGGATGTCGGCCCGCGCGGATAGGATGTGAGTGCGTAGGTGACTAAGAGAAGGTCTACAACGGCCAGGATCGCCGTCTGCATCGTGATGCCGCCGAACATATTGCCAAGCACCAGCAGCGCCTCTCCGGCATAGGCGCCATAAATCGTTGTCACGAACTCCGGCAACGATGTCGCGGCCGCGACAAAGATCAGCCCCATGAAGGCCTGGCCGATGCCTCTCTTGGCAGCGATCGCATCGGCGTAAATTGCCAGTCTTGTCCCTGCTAGCCACACGCCAACCGCCGCGCCAAAGAAGATGGCGAAGTTGGCGGGTAAAGGGATTTGGGCAAGGGTCGAGATCAAACGGTCGTTTCCGTTCAGGTTTGAGGATTTTTAGCGTTGCGGCTTCCCGTTCCGGCGCCTCTCTTCACAAAGCGGGAACGGCTGGCGCTTATCTCTTCTTCTTTCGCCTCTTTTTGCTTTTATTCTCGGGGTTGGCTTGGGATGGCCGCCCGCTCAGCTCATACGCGGCAAGCGTGTTGTCCAGCATCATCGGGATCAGCACCGTTCGTTTCTCTGGGAGGTAAACCAAGTCGGCGCTTCCCTGGTTGAGATCAATCAAGCGATCGACCTTCCCCTTCACATTGACTTTGTAGAGCCCCCCAGCGGCCCAATCACTGACGAGGTATGTGCCAGATGTGAGCTCGGCGAGCCCGTCCAGATTGCCGATTGCCTTGCCCTTTGCCAACGGCGTGATGGCCTTGTCCTCAAGATTGATGGCGAAGAGACCTGAGATTTCGGGTTCCTGACCCACACTCTTTAAACGCCCTAGTGAGGCAACAACGAGCTTGCCGCCCTGAACCAGGAGGCCGTTGGGGCCATTCAGACTGTCGTCCGTGAGCCAGGGCTCGAAGACGCCGTCCTTGAGCCGCCAAATGGTGTTCATCGGCGTATCGGAGACATAGACCGTGCCGTCGCCGGCCACGGCCACGTCGTTGAGGAAAATGGCGCCGCTCGCCTTATGCCGTTTCTCGACGCTGCCGGACGCGGCGTTGAGTTCGACAAGGGTATCGACATCGGCGACGTAGAGGGTGCGATCCGAAAGTCCGAGCCCCGTAGGCGAGTTAAGCCCCTTCACCCAGTTCCGTTCGAGGATCGTCCCATCGGGCTTGATGCGGGAAATAAAACCGTCGCCGTCTTTCTGCATGACAGCGCCGTTGATGTTGCTGACGAACAGGACGTCCGTCACGGGGTCGTAGATGACCGACTCGGGCTGCGCCAGTCCCTTCGCCTCCCAGACAAGTTTTGGCGTTTCGGCAAAGGCGGGGCCAGTCAAGACGAGGCAGACAAGGAGACCGAAAATCAAACGCATGACATCCTCACGATCCGAGCAAAATTGATGGCGATCCCGGCAGGACTCGAACCTGCAACCCTCTGCTTAGAAGGCAGATGCTCTATCCGTTGAGCTACGGGACCACTCTTGGCGGAGACTATAACGCGAATTGTCGCGTTCAGTGTGTCCAGCTGATCGGACGACCGTATTTGAAGTTTTCAGCGTAGGATTTTGGGCGGAGTTTGGAGACGGCCGGCTTTTCCAAGCGGAAGGCGATGCCGTTCTCCTTGGCATAGGCGATGGCTTCATCCTTGGAGGCGAAATTGAGCCGGACCTGGCGCTTGGTATCAGTCGAACTCGTCCAGCCCATCAACGGCTCGGTGTGCCGCGCGTGATCGGGCACGAATTCCAAAACCCAATCGCGTGTGGAGCCTTTGCCCTGCTGCATCACGTTCTGCGCAGGCTTATAGATCCGGGCCGACATATGTCTTCACCTTCCATACGGTTCAGACCAAAGTGGTCGGGGCAGCAAGATTCGAACTTGCGACCCCCTGCTCCCAAAGCAGGTGCGCTACCAGACTGCGCTATGCCCCGAAACGACCACTTACCGTTGGCTTGGACATGACAGCCAAATCCGGCACCGGCAAGGGCCATCAAGCAATTAGAGCCCTTAATCGAGTCTCATACATACTTATCCTGGGTGCGAGACGCTAGCCCCGCGACGTTAAGACCTCCTCAACGAGGGGGTTAGAGCGTGGGTCCGAGGCCGGGAAAAATGACCCGATCGCCGGGTTTGAGGCCGATGCGTTCAGCCTCGCCCGCATTGAGCTCCAGAACCGCCGCAGCCTCACCCCCGGAATGGATCACATCGGTGGAGAACGGTTCGGTGTTCGCCTCGGTCCGAAGGATCGTCCCATTTTCGGTAATGAAAATCATGTCGAGCGGAATAGAGGTGTTGCGCATCCACATGCTCATGACACGCGGAGTTTCGTAGAGAAAAATCATGCCTTGGTCCTGCGGCAGCCCGCGCCGGAACATCAGCCCACGCGCCTTCTCGGCAGGCGTCTTGGCAACTTCCACACGATAGCGGTGGTCTCCTGATGCCGTCTTAAGGACGAGTGTGCCAACGTCTTGCGCGGCCGTCCGTGCGTCCTCCGCCTTCGCTCCGGTGAGTGTTGGCACCACCATAGGCACCGCTATGGCTAAGCATGCGGCAAAGGTTCTCGCCAAGATGGATTTCGTCGTCAGTGTGATGCCGGCCCGCCTGCACCATCGGGCTTGATCTCGGCGGCCATCAGCCCCTTGGGGCCTTTTCCGAACCGCACGAGAAGAGATTGCCCGGGACGCAGCTCCGTGAAGCCGCAGCGGCGTAACGTCTCCATGTGCACGAAGATATCTGGCGTCGAGGGGCCGCGTGTCAGGAATCCAAAACCACGAATACGGTTGAACCATTTTACCATGACGCATTCCCAGTCGCTCTCCGGCACAACCACCACGTGGGTGCGCTGCGGCAACAAGGATGGATGGATTGCGGTCGTGTCGTCCATCTCCAAAATCCGGAAGGCTTGCAGACCCTTCGGGCGGCGGAGCACTTCGCACACGAGGCGCGCGCCTTCGTAGGCCGTTTGATGGCCATCGCGGCGCAAGCACGTCACATGAAGCAGCACGTCGGGGAGGTCTTCGTCCGGAACAATAAAGCCATAGCCTTTCGAGGCATCGAACCATTTTATCGAACCCGAAATCTCGAACACATCGGCAGCGACGTCGTCGGTGGTGGCGTTATCAATGTCGGTGGTGGCGTCATCAATAGTGACGGTCACGTCGCGTTGGGTGAGTTCCTCTTGAACTGGCGATGCCTTCGCCGCCATGCCGCAATCCCCCCGCTGGATTTGATAGAATCGAGTCGACGCCCTGACACTCGAATCGAATAGTACGCGCTCACGAACATAGCATTGCGGGTTTCCGCGACCAGAATGTTTTTCTGATTCTTGAACGCTTCTCCACAGTGCACCTGCGAACGGACAAATGTGGAGTGAGACGTGAGGCAAGCATCTGATTGCGAACAATTTCCATTGCATAGAACACATGACGTTCGGGTTTGCGTCCGAACCGGCAAAATCTCGATGAGAGAGAGGCAAATGTTTCTGCTGTCGAACAAATTTCCGTTGCTGCCGGATTCACACCAGCGCTGTGTGCCGGGAGCAACAATCGCAATAAAAAATTCACATCACCTGTTATTTGAAGGTGAATCCGCCGCCTTGCCACATGGCCGCTCTCCGCTTTAGGGTCTGCCTGAAACGCTGAGAGGAACCTCACGGGAGACAGTTTCCAATGAAGTACCTGCACACGATGGTGCGCGTGTCGGATGTCGATAAATCCCTCGACTTCTATTGCAACAAGCTGGGGCTCAAGGAGGTTCGGCGCGTGGAGAGCGAACTGGGACGCTTCACTCTCATCTACCTGGCCGCGCCGGGTGATGAAGATGCGCAAATTGAGCTGACCTATAACTGGGAACCGGAGCCTTATGACGAGGGCCGTCACTTCGGTCACATCGCCTTCGAGGTCGACGATATCTATGGGATCTGCGATCGCCTTAAGAAGGGTGGCGTGACGATCAACCGGCCACCAAGAGATGGCTACATGGCCTTCATCCGGTCGCCGGACAACATCTCGATTGAGCTGTTGCAGAAGGGTGGCCCAAAGCCCAAGGAAGAGCCCTGGGCGTCCATGCCCAACACGGGAACCTGGTAGCCCAAGGGTCGAGGCATTCAAGAGCGCGATCTGCCAGAGAACCAATCGGCGCGCCCAACCGTCGAGCTTGGCGGCGCCGGTTCCTGACTGAAAATAGCTGTCGCTGCGATGCTATACGACCTTGGCCGTCGCCCTTGTCGCCTTGAGACGCGACCGCCTCTTGAAATTTTCTGATGTCCTCTTTGGTCAATTTCGGTCGGTTGATGTCGACCGTGAAAGCGAACCACTAGTTCCCGCTGCCAACCGGCACGTTGATCGTCCCGACCCTCGTGGCTGGGGCCGTCTTTGTAGTCGGAACCTGCCGAGCCCGCTCAGGCATACGCGAGCATGAAGTTTCCCCATGCAGCGGAGACGAAGCCGAGCGCGCTCCTAAGGTCGCGCCATCCGTCCTCACGGTCACCGTCTTTAAAGAGCAGTGCGGAGAGTCCGGCGTGGCCGATGGCGGTTAACGCCAGGACCCAGCCCTACGCCCATGCAAGCCATGGAATAACGGTCTGAGGGTCCAATGGTCACCGTCCCAACGGCGTACTGGCCAACTTTTGGAAAGTTTGGGCGGAAAAGCCCAAAAAGACATGGTACTCCCTAGGGGAATTGAACCCCTGTTTCCAGGTTGAAAACCTGGCGTCCTAACCATTAGACGAAGGGAGCGTGCCGGTCTTTAACCTGCTCATATAGAAAGCTTTGCCGCTCCTCGCAAGGACGGTGTGCACGACGCCGCGCCACGACTAGCCTCATGCGGCCCCGTCCGGATTTTGGGTACCGTCCAGAACAGGCGCCGCATCCTCGATCATCAATTCCACGCTCTCCCGCCCCTGCCAGACATTGCGCCGCAAATGGCCTGCCACATGGACGCGCTCGCCCTCGGTAGCAGCAAGAAGCAGGCCTAAAGGCGTGCCGCCGACTCTGAAGGCGCAGGCTTCGAGCCGCCCGCCATCGGCAGCAGCTAATGTGCAGCGAAAATGCCCGTTGCCAAATGTGCGCACGCGCGTCACCCGGTGGGCGGGGAAGGCAAATTTTGGCTTTGGATATCCTGAACCATAGGGCCCGGCCCGCTCGAGAAGGTCGATCAATTCCAGGGTTGCCCCGCGCGCCGATAGTGCGCCATCGAGCGCAAGGATGCGGCTGCTGGATGCGTTTTCGACAGAGACCGATAGGTGTTCGCGCAAGAAGGCGTTGGCCGCATCGCTCCTGTCCCAAGGAAGCGAGAATCCAGCGGCCATGGTGTGCCCCCCACCCCTGGTGAAGAGCCCCTCCTCCACCGCATCGCGCACCACCGCGCCAAGATCGACGGACGGCAGCGAGCGGGCTGACCCCGTCGCCAGGCCGTTCTCGTCGATTGTCATGACAAAGGACGGCAGCTGAAAGCGTTCCGTGAGCCGCCCCGCAATCAGTCCCACGAGGCCTTTGTGCCAATCCTTTGAGCCAAGAAACAGACACGGTCCGTCCGGGTCTTCCTCAAGAACCCGTTCGGCTTGCGCTGTGGCATCCTCGAGCATGCGATCTTCTATGGCCTTGCGCTGGGTATTTAGGCCTTCGAGCCGTGCGGCGATCGTCTGAGCTTCACTGTCATCGTCTGTTGCGAGCAGCTTCGCGCCAAGCCCCGAGGCGCCGATACGCCCGCCCGCATTGATCCGTGGTCCTAAGACAAAGCCGAGACTGTATGTGGAAGGTGCTTCGTTTAGGCGGGCTTCGTCCGCCAATGCTCGAAGCCCGCTATTGTGCCGCAGACGCAATACTTTGAGGCCTTTGGCAACGAAGGCACGGTTGGCGTCCTTGAGCGGCACCACATCGCACACAGTGGCAAGCGCAACGAGGTCGAGCAACTCAAGGAGGTCGGGCGCAGCTCCGCCCTCATAGGCGCCTGCGCGCCGCAAGACGCCCAACGTTGCGACCAGAAACAGGAACACAACCCCTGCTGCGGCAAGGTGGCCCTGCCCCGACAGATCGTCTTGCCGATTGGGGTTCACGACTGCGAAGGCGGGCGGAAGATGCTCGCCTGCCTGGTGGTGATCGAGCACGATGGTTTGGCCACCCGCCTCGTTGGCCGCTGTAATGGCCGCGTTGGCTGCGATGCCGCAATCCACGGTGAGGATGAGCCTTGCGCCTTCCTCGATAAGGCCTGTGAGCGCCTCGGGCGTCGGACCATAGCCTTCCGTCAGCCGGTCAGGGATATAGGTCAGGCAGCTTTGGCCATGGGCCCGCAAGAACCGTTCGATCAGTGCGACGGAGGCTGCTCCGTCGACGTCGTAATCGCCAAACACGCCGATCTTTTCACCTTTAATGATGGCATCGGCAAAACGCTCGGCCGCGCGCGTCATATCCTGAAGCGAGGCAGGGTCGGGCAGAAGCGTCTTGAGTGAAGGATCAAGAAAGCGCTCGGTGGTCTGGAGCTCAGCGCCCCGTGCAGCGAGGACAAGGCCAAGGACATCGGGGAGCCCACGGGCTTGCGCAATGGCTGTTGCAACATGGAGTCGTCCAGGCTCCAGCCGCTCGGTCCAGCGCTGGCCACGCGCCGACTGCTGCACACCCAGCATGGCCGGTGGGTTCTCGTCCGAGTTCACGTTTGAGTTGCGTTTCAAGGCTGCGGTCACGCAAGACACCACGCACGAAAAGGATTGGGGACTGGATTCGAGCCGTTGCCAAGTTTAGCTGATTCGCAGGGGCGCCCTTGCGCCTGTCTGATCAATTAAACTTGGCCGAATCCGCGTGTTCGGTCTTGATCCAGCGCCGCGTCCGTGTGGAGGCGCGCATCACCAAGCTAGCGGTGGTGATAGCTGTTTGCCCGAGCTGCACGCCCTCGACGAGCGAGCCGTCCGTAATACCGGTCGCGGCAAAACTGAGATCGCCCGCCACCATTTCGTTGAGACCAAATTTGCGGGCCAAATCCGGGATTCCAGCCAGTTTTGCCCACACGCGATGTTCCGCGTTCAGGGCCACGAGACGCCCCTGCATCTGCCCGCCCGTACACGCAAGCGCAGCAGCGGCGAGCACGCCTTCGGCGGCGCCGCCTAGACCAAGATACATGTCGATCCCGGTCGCACGCGGCTCGGCCACATGAAAGACGCCGGCAATATCGCCGTCGCCGATCAGACGGAGCGCAGCGCCGGTACTTCGGATGTCTTCGATAAGGTGTCCATGGCGTGGGCGGTCGAGAACGCATACCGTCAAGTCCGGCACGCCCACACCTTTCGCCTCGGCCAAGGCTTTCAAATTCTCGGCGGGGGTTGCATCAAGGTCAACGAGGCCGTCCGGGTATCCGGCCCCAATGGCGATCTTGTCCATGTAGATTGGAGGCACTTTAAGAAGGCTGTCGTGTTCGGCCACGACCAAGACAGACATCGCGTTCGGCAGAGCCTTTGCGCACAGCGTCGTGCCTTCAATCGGGTCCACCGCCAAATCGAGCATTCCACCTGAGGGCGAGCCCTCACCGACGATCTCACCCACATGAAAAATGGGGCTCTCGCCCTCTTCGCCTTCTCCGACCACGACGACCCCTTGGATCGGCAGACGGGCGATTTCACGATGCATGGCCGCGGTGGCGGCCTCGTCGGCGGATGCCTCGTCTCCACGCCCGAGCCATTGAGCGGCCGCAACAGCCGTTGCCTCGGTCACGCGCACGATGTCCAAAGCCAGTGCGCGGTCGAGTTCGTTCTTTTCTCCCGACTTTGACACCTCAAAGCCTCTGTCGGTTCAATGCGGGCAATCCGCGATTGCCGCTAGCACCATTACAGTTTTTCGATGCGGATCATTTGCGGCTTTGCATCCACATGACCATCTCGCTCGATCGCCGCCAAGGCCTTACGAACCCCGGCCTCGGTTGTCTCATGGGTGACCATGACGACGCTCGCCTGCGTCCCGCTCTTCGAGCTTTCACTGTGGGCACGCCGCTGGACGATACTCTGAAGGGAAATGCCTTGTGCGGCCATGCGCTGGGCGATGGCGGCAAAAGCCCCTGTGCGATCGTGCACCGACAGGCGAATGTAATAGCCGCCCTCATGGGTCCGCATCGCGGCCTTCTTGTAGCTCTTCAGGCTCGTTGCCTTGATGCCGAAAGGCAGGAGTGTCGTACCCCTGGCGACATCGATGATGTCGCTCATCACGGCCGAGGCCGTCGGCCCCCCCCCTGCCCCGGGGCCGATCAGCATGACGTCGCCGATGAAGTCGCCATCAATGGCCACGCAATTGGACACGCCATCCACATTGGCGATCGCGGTTTCTTTGGGCACCATTGTCGGGTGCACGCGCTGCTCGATGCCGCTGTCAGTTCGAAGCGCCACACCAAGAAGCTTGATGCGATAGCCGAGATCGTCTGCGGCCTCGATATCCGCTGGTGCGATCGTTTCGATCCCCTCGACATAGATGGCGTCGAACTTCGTGCGGGTCCCGAAGGCAAGACTCGTCAGTAATGTCAGCTTGTGCGCCGTATCAAACCCGCCCACGTCGAACGTGGGATCTGCTTCGGCGTAGCCTTGCGCTTGCGCCTCTTTCAGAACATCGGCGAAGTCGCGGCCTTCCCGCTCCATCTTCGTGAGGATGTAGTTGCAGGTGCCATTCAGGATTCCATAAACGCGGGTGATGTCGTTGCCTTGCAGGCCCTCTCGGATGGCTTTCACCACCGGAATGCCACCGGCCACAGCACCTTCGAAATTGAGAGCGACGCCGTGCTTCTCGGCAAGGGCTGCCAGGGCGGTGCCGTGATGGGCAAGAAGCGCCTTGTTGGCGGTCACCACATGCTTTCCGGTCTTCAAGGCCGCTTCAACGGCCTCTTTAGCAATCCCCTCCTCGCCGCCGATGAGCTCGACGAACACATCGATTTCGGGGTCCGTCGCAAGTTTGACTGGGTTCGAAAAGAACCTCACGCCCGACAGGTCGATGTCTCTCTTTTTCCGCTTGTTACGGGTGGAAATCGCTGCAATCTCGATGGGCCGGCCAGCCCGTTGGGGCAGAGTTCCGGCGCGCGCCGCAATGAGCCGCACCAAGCCGCTGCCGACAGTGCCGATCCCGGCCAGTCCAAGCTTCAAAGCGTCTGCCATGGAAAGAGATCAAAAGGTCCGGTTGGCCTTGGAGGCCATGGGGATGACGTTGTGTAAGTCGTTAGCCGATTCAGTCAGGAATTTACGAATATTTCGGGCTGCTTGGCGAATACGCTGTTCATTCTCCACAAGCGCGATGCGGACATAGCCTTCGCCATATTCGCCAAAGCCAACGCCAGGCGATACTGCGACCGATGCTTTCTCAAGGAGAAGTTTTGAGAATTCCAACGAGCCGATATGGGCATACATGTCAGGGATTGGCGCCCAGGCGAACATGGTTGCAGGAGGAGACGGGATCGGCCAGCCTGCGCGCGTGATAGCATCAACGAGGCAATCGCGTCGCTTGCGATAGACACCGCGAGTTTCATCGACACAGTCCTGCGGGCCGTTCAAAGCAGCGGCCGCCGCAACCTGGATGGGTGTGAACGCACCGTAGTCGAGATAGGACTTCACCCGGGTCAAGGCTTGAATCAAGCGTTCGTTGCCGACGGCAAATCCAATGCGCCAGCCAGGCATCGAATAGGTTTTCGAGACAGACGTGAACTCCACGGCAATGTCCATGGCGCCTGGAACCTCAAGGAAAGAGCTTGGCGGTTCGCCGTCGAAGTAGATTTCCGCATAGGCGAGATCGGACAACACGATCAGCTCATGCTTTTTCGCAAAGGCGACGACTTCCGCATAGAAATCCCGATTGGCGACCACCGCCGTGGGGTTGGCCGGGTAGTTCAAAACAAGCGCGGATGGTTTCGGCACGCTGTGCCGCATCGCTTTGTCGAGCGAGACCATAAACTGGGAGTCTGTACTGGCAGGAAGATGCCGGATCACGCCGCCCGACATGATGAAGCCGAACTCATGGATTGGATAGGTCGGGTTCGGAACCAAGATGACGTCGCCAGGCGCCGTTATGGCCTGCGCCATATTGGCGAAGCCCTCCTTCGAGCCGAGCGTGGACACGACTTGCGTGTCTGGATTAAGCTTCACACCGAAGCGCCGCTCGTAATATTTGGCCTGCGCGCGGCGTAGCCCGTTGATCCCCTTGGACGCGGAATAGCGGCTTGTCTTCGGGTTGCGGACAGTCTCCACCAGCTTTTCGATGATGTGCGGTGGCGTGGGCATATCCGGATTGCCCATACCGAAGTCGATGATGTCGTCGCCGCGCGCGCGCGCCTCAGCCTTGAGCCGGTTCACCTGCTCAAAGACATACGGCGGCAGCCGTTTAATCCTATGAAACTCGTTATGCACGGACGGCTGTCCCACCGGATCGGTCCACAAAAGGGAGTATCGAGTTGAACCACAAAAAGGATCTGCCGGGCAAGCGACTCTCGCTCTGCCCTATTGCTGGTATGCTTTGATTCTAGTTCGTTTTTGGAGCGCCGTCGACCTATTGGACCTGGCCTTGTTGGCGCTCCCTTTCGTTCTGCAGATCGGAGATCGCCGCCTCCTTTTCCGTCTTCGTCAGAGTGCTATCATAGCCACGGATCACTTCGGTAAACCGCTGCGAACGGCTTGTGTCCGGCATAAAGCTGGCGCAGCCGCCTAGAAGCAGGACGGTCATTGCCGCAACAAGGCCATAGGCTGATCGTGCAAACATCGTGACGATGCGGCTCTGGTGGAGGTTTCCCCTGGCGAAGCATGCCGCCTGGTGGCTATATTGCGTCGCCCGATAGTAATATCGCATAGCACAATGAAATGAGTAGCGGAAGTTTGCGGGTTAAAACGAGGAGCGGAGATTCGCCAATACCGCGCTCCTAACGACGGGCAGACGTGTTGTAAATGGGGCCAACAATCAGGGGCTTTTCGATGCGGGATGAGAAAAAGGGCCAAGGTCCAAACGTCGGCGGGAAGACGGACGGGGGCGAAACCAATCAAGATGGTCACGATCAGATGAATTTCGATGAATTCGCGCGGAATATGGTGCGTCTCTTTGACGAAAGCACAAAAGTGGCCTCGACACTGGCCGAACGCAACGCGTCAAACGGAAAAAGCCCCTATAGCATGTCCTCGGAGGCCAACGAGGCCGCAAAGTCCCTTGGCTCTGTCGCCCAAGCTTGGGTGACAAACCCCGGAAAGCTTGCGGCCGCTCAAGGCGACCTCATGCAGAGCTATGCGGATCTTTGGGGGCGTTCGGTCCGCCGCTTTTTAGGCGAAGAGGTGGAGCCTGTCGCCACGCCGGAGCCAGGCGACAATCGTTTCAAGGACCCCGGCTGGTCTGACAATCAATATTTTGACTTTTGGAAGCAGTCCTATCTGATCACGTCGCAGTGGGCTGAGGACATCGCCAAGAATACCGAGGGGTTGGACGAAAGAACGCGGCTGAAGGCGATATTCTATTTGGACCAAGTGCTCTCCGCGCTATCTCCATCCAACAACCCTTTCACCAATCCCGAAGTGGTCCGGACCACGCTGTCGACCAATGCCGAAAACCTCGTGCAGGGAATGGCGTCGCTGGCGGAGGATCTCGGAAAATCGAAGGATATGCTCCGGGTCAGCCAGACCGACCTCACGGCCTTTGAAGTTGGCCGCGATCTGGCGGTCACACCCGGCAAAGTCATTTTTCAGAACGATCTGATCCAGCTCATCCAATATTCCCCGACGACCGAGGAAGTGTATGAGAAACCTTTGATTATTACCCCTCCCTGGATCAACAAGTTTTACATTCTCGACCTGAAACCGGAGAAGTCCTTCGTTAAATATGCGGTGGATAAGGGCTTCACCGTGTTCATGATTTCCTGGGTCAACCCCGATGCGTCTCTCTCAAAGAAGACCTTCGAGGACTATATGCACGAGGGCATCCTCAAGGCGGTCGAAGTGGTGAACCGCCAACTGGGGCTGCACCATGTCAACGTCCTTGGCTATTGCGTCGGCGGTACTCTTCTTGCCTCGGCCCTGGCCTATAGCGCGGCAAAGAAAGATGACCGGATTGCCACCGGGACGTTCCTCACTGCGCAAGTCGACTTCACGGAAGCTGGCGATCTCCTCATCTTTATCGACGATGCGCAGCTCAAGTCGCTGGAAGAGATGATGGCCGAACGCGGTTATCTGGACGGTTCGCAGATGGCGGCTATTTTCAACATGCTTCGCCCTCGTGATTTGATTTGGCCTTATGTGGTCAACAACTATCTCTTGGGCAAAAAGCCGTTCCCGTTTGATCTGTTGTTCTGGAATGCGGATTCCACACGGATGCCACCTGCCAATCACGCGTTCTACCTACGCGAGTTCTATCATGAGAACCGGTTGAGCAAGGGCGAGATGGTGCTCGGCGGCGTTACACTCGATCTGTCGAAAGTGACGATCCCGCTCTATGAGCTTTTCACACGCGAAGACCATATTGCTCCTGCGGCATCCGTCTTTCGGGGCAGCAAGCTCTTCAACAGCAAGGTGCGTCACGTGATGGCAGGGTCTGGCCATATCGCCGGCGTGGTGAATCCTCCTGCGAGGAAGAAATACCAATATTGGACAGGCAAAGCTGCGGACGCAGCGACGCTGGAGGACTGGCTCGAGACAGCGAGCGAGACCCCAGGGTCCTGGTGGCCCGACTGGGTGAAGTGGCTCGGGAAGCACTCAGGCCCAAAAGTTCCGGCGCGCGATCCCGCGAAGGGGCCGTTTAAGCCCATCGAGGACGCCCCTGGCAGCTACGTCAAGGATCACGATTAGGGGCCGCACATCACACCGGCACTGACTGTCGGTATGAAGCTTCTGTCCAGGAACGCTCGTCTTACGGGAAGAGAGGCAGCTGCTCGAGCGCCGTTGTCTCCTCCAGTCTATACATCACGTTGAAGTTCTGAACGGCTTGGCCCGCGGAGCCTTTGACCAGGTTGTCGATGGTGGAGATGACGATCGCGCGGCCCGGAATGCGGTCCTCGAAGACGCCGATATGGCAATAGTTCGAGCCGCGCACATGCTGGGTGGCTGGGATGACCCCCTCCTCCATAACCCGCACGAACGGATCACGCGCATAGGTTTCCATAAGCACCTGTCTGATGTCGGTCGCGCTCGTTCCGCTTGGGAGCTGCAAATAGCATGTACACAGCTCGCCGCGCGTCATGGGCACGAGATGCGGCGTGAAGTTCACGATCACAGCTTGGCCCGACGCGGCACCAAGTTCTTGCTCGATCTCGGGAACGTGACGATGCGTGCCAACACCATAGGGGGACAGGCCTTCACCTGCCTCTGAGAATAGGATGTTTTGCTTGAGGGCCCGACCGGCCCCCGAGACGCCCGACTTGGCATCAATGATGATGCTGTCCGGCTCTATATGGCCCCCGCGGGCGAGCGGCAAAAGGGCCAGAAGAACCGCTGTCGGGTAGCAGCCCGGACAAGCCACGAGCCGCGCATTGGCGATCTCGCTCCGGTAATGCTCCGTCAGGCCATACACAGCCTCGCTGAGGAGAGCCGGCGTGCTGTGCTCACCGCCATACCACTGCTCATAGGTCGCAAGGTCCCGGAGACGGAAATCTGCGGACATGTCGACGACTTTCACCCGCCTCCGAAGCTTAGCGATTTCGGTATGGGCCGTGCCGTGCGGCAGGCCGCAAAACGCCACATCGACAGCGTCCCAGTCGACCTCTTCGGAGGTCACAAGGGCTGGCAGATCGAGACTTGCAAGATGCGGAAAGACTTTTGCGAGCGGCTGCCCCGCATGGGTCTTTGCGATCAGCGCAGTGATCTCAATATTGGGATGTCTGGCGGCAAGCCTGATGAGGTCGGCGCCCGTATAGCCGGAGGCGCCGAGCACGGCGGCCCGGATCGTTTGTTTGTTGGTCATGACTGACCCTAAGAAAGTAGCTCTGCGTGTACCAGAGCCCTAGCGGCATACGGTATGCTGCGGGCAAGAGGCGAAGCCCTCCTCCCGCAACCCTCCAGGGACAAGCGCGTCGATACTAGCGCTTGGAGAACTGGAAGCTTTTTCGGGCCTTGGCCTTACCGTATTTTTTACGCTCGACAGTCCGCGCATCGCGCGTCAGGAAGCCGGCCTTTTTCAGGACGCTGCGCAGTTCAGGCTCGAAATGGGTCAGCGCTTTGGAAATACCATGGCGCACAGCACCCGCCTGGCCCGAAAGGCCGCCACCGGAGACAGTGCAGACGATATCGACTTGTCCTTCGCGGCCCGCGCTCACGAGCGGCTGTTTCAGGATCATCCGAAGCACGGGACGGGCGAAATAGGCCACGTGGTCCTTGCCATTGACGGTGATGTTGCCGGGGCCCTGCTTGACCCAGACGCGGGCGACAGCGTCTTTCCGCTTTCCGGTCGCGTAGGCGCGGCCTTGCGCGTCGACTTTGCGCTCATAGACACGCTCCGGTGCGGGCACATCGCCCTCACCTTGCAGCTGAGCCAGATCTTCAAGTGTGGTCGTTTCGCTCATGGCTGCTAAGCGCTCCTTGCGTTCTTCGAGTTCAGGGCGGCGACATCGAGCACGACGGGGCTCTGCGCCTCATGCGGATGCTCGGAGCCTGCATAAACTTTGAGGTTCTTGAGCTGCTTGCGAGCAAGAGGCCCTCTGGGCAGCATGCGCTCGACAGCCTTATGCAGCACGCGCTCTGGGTGCTTGCCATCAAGGATTTTTTCCGCTGTGCGGCTCTTGATCCCGCCTGGGTATCCTGTGTGCCAAAAATACGCCTTGTCGGCGCGCTTGTTGCCCGACAACACGACATCGCCCGCATTGATGACGATGATGTTGTCGCCGTCATCCATGTGAGGTGTGTAGCTGGCTTTGTGCTTGCCGCGCAACCGCGTGGCGATCAACGCCGCGAGACGGCCCACCACAAGGCCGCTGGCGTCGATAAGGACCCAGGATTTTTCGATGTCTTTGGGTGTGGCGGAAAAGGTTTTCATAGCTCGCATCACTTTGCGTCTCATTCGAAAGATTGCCGCTTCTAACGGTTGGCTGACGAGGGGTCAAGCGAATTGAGGTTTCTCATCAAAAACAGAGGATTAGATATGTGGTAACTAAATACCATTATTGAGCGCTTTGAATTCGCGTGCCTTTTCCACATTTTCCTGTAAGCGGTTGGCGGACGGACGAAACTTCAGGGATTGTAGGAAAAATGGACGACGGTGACATCTTGCTGCATGAGGATCGCGGCGCGGTTCGGATCTTGACCCTCAATAGGCCCAAGGCCCGCAATTGCCTGTCGATGGACCTGATGAGGGCCCTGACGGGCGCCCTTGCGGATGCCGGGAGCACTCATGAGATCCGTGCCGTGGTGCTGACAGGCGCCGGGCCTGCCTTCTCCTCCGGCCACGATCTGAAGGAGCTCACCGCTCATCGCACTGACCCGGACAAGGGCCAGGCATTTTACCAAGACACCATGCAGGCCTGCTCGGACCTGATGCTGGCCATTGTGCGCATGCCCAAGCCTGTCATTGCGGCAGTCAACGGCATTGCAACGGCGGCCGGCTGTCAGTTGGTTGCGAGTTGCGATCTGGCGGTGGCAGCCATTGACTCACGCTTTGCAACGCCCGGGGTGAATATCGGTCTGTTCTGTTCCACGCCCATGGTGGCGCTCAGCCGGAACCTGACGCGCAAGGCAGCCATGGAAATGCTTCTCCTGGGCGAAATGGTTGAGGCCGGGGACGCGGAACGTCTGGGCCTCGTCAATCGTGTTGTTGCGCCCGACCGTGTACTGAACGAAGCCGTTGAGCTTGGCCGCAAGATCGCCAGCAAACCAAGCCGCACGCTTAAGATTGGCAAGGAAGCCTACTACCGGCAGGCCGAAATGCCGCTTGATGAGGCCTATCGTTATGCCGCCGGTGTCATGGTCGACAATTTGCTCGATGCCGAATCCGAAGAAGGGATCGGTGCATTCCTGCAAAAGCGCGAGCCGCAATGGCCACGCTGACCGAGCTCGGAATGTGGTCCATATTGTGAACCGGCTTCGCCAGCGCCGAGACTCACTGGATACCCACTGCTCTATGAACCACGACGGCTATTCGGACGCGTTTATCCAGGACATCCTTGTGCGGCATCGCGTGTTCGCCCTCGTCGGTGCGAGCCCGAACGCCTCGCGGCCTAGTTTCTTCGTCATAAAGTACCTCCTGGGGAAGGGCTATGACGTGATCCCCGTCAATCCGGGCCATGCGGGCAAGACGCTTCTCGGCCAGCGCGTCTTTGGCACGCTTGGCGACTTGGGCAGGCTGATTGATGTCGTCGACATATTCCGCAGCTCAGATGCGGCGCTACCGGTCACGCGGGATGCGATCCATATTGGCGCCAAGGTGGTGTGGATGCAGATTGGCGTCCGCAACGACGAAGCTGCCGGGCTTGCCGAAGATGCGGGGTTGAAAGTCGTCATGAACCGCTGTCCCAAAATCGAGTATGGGCGCCTGTCGGGCGAGATCGGCTGGAGAGGTGTGAATTCGCGGACTCTTTCAAGCAAACGCCCCCTTTTGGGCGCAAGACGCGGGCAACAACGATCGCTTCAAGGACAGCCGTCGCAGCAACGAGAAGAGCCGCGCTAAGGGGAAGACGCGTCCACGCGCATCCCCTATTGTCGGTGCGCCGACAACGTTCCCCAAAAAGAGGGATCAACAGAGGGAGGTTGACCATGTCCGAAGAGCGTACGCCCGGTTTCAACACACTTGCCATTCATGCCGGCGCCCAGCCGGACGCCTCGACCGGAGCGCGCGCGACGCCGATCTATCAGACGACGTCGTTCGTTTTTGACGATGCGGATCACGCGGCCGCGCTATTCAACCTGGAAGCCTTCGGGAACATCTATACGCGGATCATGAACCCCACTCAGGCGGTTCTAGAAGAGCGTTTGGCGGCTCTTGAAGGAGGCACGGCTGCTCTCGCGGTGGCATCGGGGCACGCCGCTCAAGCCATCGTCTTCCATACACTCCTGGAGCCGGGAGGCGAATTTATCGCGGCGCGGCAGCTCTATGGCGGCTCGATCAATCAGTTCGGCGAAGCCTTCAAGAAATTCGATTGGCGTGTGAAATGGGCCGACACCACAGATGCGGAGTCATTCCGGGCTGCACTGACACCGAAAACGAAAGCGATCTTTGTCGAGTCGATCGCAAATCCCGGTGGCGTCATCACCGATCTGGCGGCGATCTCCGCTGTTGCCAAGGAAGCGGGCGTGCCGCTGATCGTCGATAACACGCTTGCGACGCCCTATCTCCTCAAGCCGAAGGAGTATGGCGCAGATATCATCGTGCACTCCCTGACGAAGTTTCTCGGCGGGCATGGCAACTCCATCGGTGGCGTGATCGTGGATTGCGGTACGTTCGACTGGATCGGCAGCGGTCGCTATTCGACGCTGTCGTCCCCCTGCTCCAGCTATCACGGCGTGACGCTCGGCGAGACGTTCGGCAATTTTGCCTTCGCGATTGCCTGCCGCGTGTTGGGCTTGCGCGATCTCGGCCCCGCCATCTCGCCGATGAACGCGTTTCTTATTCTGACAGGCATCGAAACACTTCCGCTGCGCATGCAGCGTCACTGCGACAACGCACTGAAAGTGGCGTATTGGCTTTCAAACCACGACAAGATTGCCTGGGTGAACTATGCGGGCCTTCCCGGCAACAACTTCTATGACTTGGCGCGGCGCTATTGTCCGGCCGGCGCTGGCGCCGTCTTCACCTTTGGTCTCAAAGGCGGTTATGAGACGGGAATCGCGCTCGTCAGTGAGGTTCAACTCTTCAGCCATTTGGCCAATATCGGGGATACACGCAGCTTGATCATTCACCCCTCCTCCACGACGCATCGCCAGCTTGCGGACGACGCACGCGAGCGTGCTGGCGCGGGCGACGATGTGGTGCGTCTGTCGATTGGGCTTGAGGATGTCGACGACATCATCGCCGACCTCGATCAGGCGCTCGCCTCGGTGTGAACAGGCGAAGGGTCTGAGCTGTAGATGCTCTTCCACAAATGGAAGAGCGCCGCGACGAAGAGGACAATAGCACCGGCCTGATGGGCAAGTCCAAGCTCGATCGGCACAGCAAGAAACAGTGTCCATATGCCGAGAGCCGCCTGAAGTATGGCCAGCAGTGCGAGCAGGACCGCAGTGCCCAAGAGCGGTCCGGCACCGGTTTTTCGCGCGAGCCAGATGGCTTGCACGAGGGTCACGAGAATAACGGCGTAGCCCAGCATGCGATGATCGAACTGGACCGTCAGCGGGTTCTCAAAAAGATTGAGATACCAGGGTGACGCCTCGCCTAGTCCTTTAGGAATGAGGGCGCCATTCATTTGCGGCCAGGTGTTGAAGCCAAGGCCGCCATCGATCCCGGCCACCAGCGCGCCCGCGAGGAGCTGGATATAGATCAGCAGCAGAACGAGGCCGGCGGCAATGCAGGTCCCTCTGGTGCCATTGCGCTTACGGGTCCCCTGCCCTTCCTCGTGCCCCAGACCGAGAATGAGCCAGATTGTGTACCCCAAGATCAAGACCGCGACCCCGAAATGGGCCGCAAGCCGGTATTGGCTCACATCGACCCGGTCGACGAGCCCGCTTTTGACCATGTACCAGCCCAGCGCCCCTTGCAGGCCGCCAAGAACAAAGAGCCCTAAGAGACGCGGCATGAGGGGCCGCGGGATATAGCCTGCGAGCCAGAAACCAACGAACGGAACGAAGAATGCAAGGCCAATGAAGCGCCCTAAAAACCGATGCGCCCACTCCCACCAATAGATGGATTTGAACCCTTCAAGGTCCATGCCCTGATTGACATGGGTGTATTCGGGAATCTGTTTGTAGGCATCGAACGCCACTTGCCAATCGGCGTTCGATAGAGGCGGTATGGCACCCATGATAGGCTGCCATTCAGTAATAGAGAGACCGGAATCGGTAAGCCTTGTGGCGCCACCGACAAGAATCATGGCGACAACGAGAAGTGCAATACAGCCGAGCCAAGTGCGAACAGCCCGTGCCTGGCGGGCCAGCATGGCCGAACCCCCGGCATGGGACGGAGATAGGCTTTGGGTGTCTGTTGCGGTCATCGATGCGGTGATAGCGGGCTCTTGTCCCCAACTCAATCCTGGCTCTGCGTGGTCCGTGCTAAACTTGGAGAGTTTATGACTCGGGGATTGCGCAAATTCGTTGGCACAGTCGCACTGCTCGTCTTTTTCACGCTGTATGTTGTGGTTGCGGCGGCAATAGGCTCAGGGCGAATTTCGGAGGCCTCCGGCCTCATCCAGTTCGTCTATTTCCTGGTCGCAGGCCTCATCTGGATCATCCCTGCCGGGGTCTTGATCCGTTGGATGGTGCGGCCGGACTGAGTGCGATCAATACGAAACCAAGAGCTTGGGAGCTTGATCAATCGATCCGTAGACAGGCTCAGGGCCAGGACCTTTAAGCACTAAGCGTTGACGGCACTCTATTGGACCGCCACTTGGCGGCTGAATAAACCTGTGCGGCGCTGCTTCAGAGTGGATTCGTAGACGACAATCGGACAGCCCAAGCGTTGGAACGTCCAAAGCGCCTGCCCCTCAGTCTCGATCGTGCCGTTTGCAGGCAGAACAGCGACGGCGACGGGGAGCTCAAATTTCAAGGCGGGCATCAAGGCATCCATTGCGGCAAGGTCCGCATGGAGGACGACGCAGTCATAGACTTGCGTCAGCGCTTCGAAGACTTGCATAAACCGGTCCGGTTCGTAGCTTCCATCGCTCTGCATGGGCTTGCCTGCAGCAATCACCTGCAAGGCTGAGTCGTCATCTATTCGCACCACGTCAACGAAGTCTGCTTGGCCTGCGGTGAGATCGGAAAATCCGGGAACCCGGGGCATGCCTAGCTGCCCTGAAACGGTCGAGCCGCCTTTGGCGAGATCGACAAGTGCGACCTGTTCGTTGCTGTCGGCAAGGGTACGCGCCATATCAATGGCTGCGAGAGTTGCGTCGGCCTGCGCCGAGGTTCCCGCTACGAGCATCGTGCGCGGCAGTCCACCCGTTGCTCCCTCAAGAATGTCTTCCAAAATCATATCGAGAGAGTGAAAGACCGGCCCGATCGTGCCCATGCCGACCTTCGGTTTGGCGAGGATTTCCATATCGTCGTCTGCCGTCGATCCTGCAATCCGCTGTGTCAGATAATGGCGAAGATCGTTGGGGCTGAGTGCGGCCACTTCGACCTCTTTAGAGTTAGCCTTATCGGATGGTTCTTGTTTCCTGGTCGTCAGAGGCATCAGGCGCGAAGTGCCGCTGCCCCGCTTTGAATGTCTGTACCGGAAACGATCGAGCAAACCCGTCTTCTTTGTGGGCTCAGCTATCGCGATGGACGTCTGCTTGGTTGAGCCCGATCTTTTGACGTCCTTGCGCAAGCGCTTGATGAAGTCCGCCGCGGACGAGTTCCGTGCTGCAGCCTGCGGCTCCGCGTCGTTCAACGGCGATTGTTTGCCCATTGCTATGTCGCTTTGGGCGGCAGGGGCATGCTGAAACCCCTGATCGTCCTTGCCAGCTTCGTCCTCGTGCTGCGGCGCCGTCTCCGATGGAGCCTTGGCTATTGCCCGTGTCTTGTTGTCCGCAGTCGCCTGTGTGCTCGAGGCGGCCTCATCGTCTTTGGCCTCATTGCCTTGTTCGGTTTCACGGTCTGTGATGGCTCCTGTTGCGGCAGACGCGCCACTTGCCGCGAGCGGGCCGGAGGACGCCTCTGGCCGCGGCTGCTCTGAGGCGTCTTTGTTGGCTGAGGTCACGGCCGGTTCTTTGGTTTTGCCCTCCAGAACAGCCGGTTTCGTACTGCCCAATTCGATTGTCTTATCGATCGGGGCAGACGTGGCGGGGGCACGTTCGTGCATTGATGCAGCTTCGTTGGTGACAGTCTCGGGCTGGGTATCGGCCCCTGCCGCTTTTTTGACGAGCTCTTTCGCGCCAGCCTGTGACGTCTTGCGTCGAGGCTCGTTCACTTGGAGCCAGCTCGGCCGTTTGGCTGGCTTCTTTGCTCTCCAGACAGATGTCGCCCCCGCACTAACCTCGGTCTTCTGTGCGGTGCCGGACCATAACGCCTTGGCCTTCACCCTGGCCTCGGACCGAATCCCCCCGCTTGGTTTTGGCTCTGGAGTCCTTGGCTCTTGAGGCTTCGCTGCCACAGGTTTGGTATTCGACAGCTCTTGTTCGCACGTCTCCATGTCAGACCTCTTCATTTTGGAAGAGCTCATCTCGAGGGATTTCGGCTCTTGCGCTTTTTCCTCGTGTGCGCGTGCCTGGCCGCTCCTGAGCCTTGTTCTTGCGACAATTGCTGTGAGTGCAAGGAAGGCTGTCGCGAGCATGACCAGAAGGGAGAGAGATCCGTGATTAGGAAAGGAAGGATGGATCGCCACATCTGCCCTGGAGACGATAGTGGTTGGCGCGGGGGGCTCACCCAGATTGTGGCGGGCGGATGCGTCCCGATTGCGGCCCAGATAGGATTCCAAGAGCTCTCGATTGGCCGTGGCCTCGCGCTCCAGCGCCCTCAACCTCGCTTCCGTATCCGAAAGGCCGGCCGACTTGATTTTCGCTGTATTGAGGCTGGCCCCGACCGAGGTCTCGTGGGCTGCGGGCACTTTCGGCTCGTGCTTAATGCTCTTGGCGACTTTCTGCGCCTCGGATGTGTAGATCGGGCGCATCATCGACAGGCCGATATACGTCACGACGCCTGCCCCGAGTGCCAGGCCCGCTATCCACGCCTTTGCGCGCCATAGAGCGGCCCCAAGGCTCCCAAAATCGGAGTTATCGCTGGCAGGGGGAACTGGTGAAGTTTCACTCACAGGGTCGCACTCGTGCTCTTGAAAAAGACCGCCGCCAGTAAACACAGATCGCTGTAACCAAATGCTTAAGCGCCGCATCGCTTTAAGAAGTGAGGCATGCTTCAGGACCAGTTCGTGACCTGACAGATGCGCCCCTGATTGGAGCGCTGGGATCGCGGGTCTGCTTGTGAAGGGTTTGCGGCTCTTGGAAAGAACGACAGGCCACAAGTCAAGCTCTCTCAACGCACACGAAGATTCGACGGCATCACGTCGCCCGTCATGGTCCTAACAGACGACCCAGCCCAACCAAGCGATACTATTTACGTCCTCGAGCGGTTCTTCTAAAGCTCTGGGGTCGTCACGCCATTCCCTTCAGAGCGCTGTGGTTCCCGTGAGTTCGAATTTCCGAATCCTACATTGTTTGCGTGCGCCCACGGGTGGGCTGTTCCGCCACGTCCATGATGTCGCACTCGGCCAAGCCGAGCTTGGCGCGGACGTGGGGATCATTTGCGATTCCAGCGCGGGCGACAGCAATGTCGAGGTGGCCATGAGCCGTCTCAACGACAATTGCGCGCTGGGCATAACGCGCATTCCCATGTCCAGCAATCTCGACTTCAGCGATTGGCGGCTCTACCGGAAGATTGCAAAATTGGCACGGACACTTGATGTGGATGTCCTGCATGGTCACGGCGCCAAGGGGGGCGCCTATGCCAGGCTCGCGGGTCGTCTCCTGCGCAAGAAACAGAGCACTAAGGTTGTGTACACGCCTCATGGCGGCATCGTCCATTACGCCCCCTCCTCTCTCTCCGGCAAACTCCACTTCGCGATCGAACGTAAACTTGCGCCTCTCACGGATGGCTTCATTTTCGAAAGCATGTTTGCTGGAAATCGATATGCGGAGCTCGTGGGACGGCCGCAATGTCCCGCACGGGTGATCTATAACGGGCTTCAACGGCACGAATTCTATGACTCCCTTCTAGCGGACGATGCGGCCGACTTTGTGTTTGTGGGCAAGCTGTGCAAACTGAAAGGGGTCGATGTGTTTCTGGAAGCGTTGGCCGCGCAACAAAATATCTTTCCCGGCCGGGCGATTATTGTCGGTTCCGGACCCAATGAGACATACTTCAGGCGCCTTGCCCGGCGGCTCGGTCTTTCGGCGCAAGTCGCGTTCTCAGGCCCACAACCTGCACGCACCGCTTTTGTGCGAGCGCGCTGCGTTGTGATTCCGTCCCGGGCGGAGTCGCTGCCCTATATTTTGCTTGAGGCCGCTGCCGCACAGATGCCGATCATTGCTTCCAATGCTGGGGGTATCCCCGAAATGATTGGCGACATTCCGCTGCCCCTCGTGCCGCCCGGTGATGTCGATGCTCTTGCGGGCCAGCTGCGCGCATTTCTGAACGATCCAAGGCCGTATTTGCGACGCGCTGCTGAACTTCAAAGCCACGTCGCGCGAGACTTCTCTGTGGACACGATGACGCGCGAAGTTGTCGATTTTTATATTTCGGAGCTTGGTGCGGGGATCCACAAACTGCCAGAACTCGAAGCCTCGGCGAACGCTTGACCAATGGTGCACAGTCAGAGCATGCGAGCCTAATCTATCTCGCAGCCGCTTTTCGAGGCATTGCCCTCGGCCAGCCCACCGTGACGAGAGCTAGTCCACGGCCCAACGCCGCGCGAAACTAGACAGGTCAATCAACTCATATCCGCTTCTTGAGAAGAGCGCCGACGCGCCGAAAAGGCGCGCTTAGCTTCCAGGATGTGGAGATCCTCATTGCTGAGATCAATTTCTGACTGGCTCTTTGCTGGGCCCGCAATTGACCTGCTTCCTTTCTCGTCTCCAGAAGCTGCTCTCGAAGCGTTGCGAGTTCTACAGACTTGGCGCGAAGTGCCCCATGCATCGCGATAAGGTCTGCATTCTTGTTGACGAACATCGACCTCGGCATCCCATAGCTCTGGGTTGGGATGCTGTGACGCCTGTCCAGAATTCGGTCCAATGCCGGCCGGTCAAAGGGCTCGCCCAAAAAGTCGAAAAGGGTTCTGCAATAATCCGGGTCGGCTAGGAGTTCGTCATAATCGAAAAAGATGCAGTTAGAGCGGCCCTTGGCGTAGGCGCTTGAAGCGCTCAATCGTGGCTTCGAGTTTTTGTGCTTCTGTGTCCGAGGTCTTTGTCCAAAACGTGCCGCTCAGCGTCGATGGGGTGTGGCGAACGTTAAAAACAAACGCTGCCCAGGGAATGCGTGCTGAATAAAGTCCAGATATTCAGCAAAGAGATCGTTGGGTATGTCTGAAGGTGTGTAGCGCAACTCCTTAAAACCGAGGAACCGCGTTCCTTCCGCTGGTCGAAGTTTTGCACGCCGAACAAGGGAGAGCGGGGACCGGCTTCATCGCCTTCACTGCTCTTGTCGAATGGAAGGTGGGCTTTCACCATCGAGCACTGGCGTACAGCAAGGAATAGATAGAACAGCATCGAATAGTTCTCGCCCCGGAGACAATAACCGGGGATTGTATTTATGATGCCTTGCAGGAGTTTTGAGCCCGACCGTGGATAGGTCAGGATAAAGACGACCGATACCCTGTAAGGTCCAATCGAAGATTGTTTTGGCACCGACATCATCTGCGCCAGCCTCAAAATGCATTTTATAAATATGCTTTTTGATTAAAGCTCAGCATGCGTCCGCGCAAATAGAAAGCCCCGGACGGGGAGGCCGGGGCTTTCTGAGGTTCCTGTTTGGGGGGGAACCAGGCCGGAGGAGGGAAGCTCGGACCCCATCGGGACGCTAACACCCATTCTCGTGGAACAGAAAATGACAAGATCGTGTGGTAGCGTGAGATCGCGCCTCTCAAAGGCGTAACCCATTTGCAACACACCAGAATCTTTGTTGGCAAAGTGAGGGGCTGCCCGATATTCGCCCACTTTGGTTTCTTAATATGATCACCAACGCGGTTTGACGCGGGGGTACGAGGGAAACGGAGGGAGCCTTGCCGATGGCGGGGCTTCTTCTGCGTTTGGGGCCCCTCCCCACACCACATTTTCCAGAGCATCACGATGCACCGGCCATGACGGCACGGTCCTACCGAAGCCCACTTATCGGCGGCACTCGAATGACACAATGCCTCGGTTTGGGTAGTCATTAGTTATAAAGCGGGGAAAGTGGTCGGAGCGGGGAGATTTGAACTCCCGACCCCCGGTCCCCCAGACCGGTGCGCTAACCGGGCTGCGCTACGCTCCGACATCTCGTCGATGACGGACTTGCATATAACGGTTCGGCTTTAAGAAACAAGCAAAACGACGCTACGCCAAGTCTAATCTTGCGTGTCCGCAGTCGCAAGAATCTGCCGACATGCCTCGATCTCGTCTATCAGCGCGTGGAGTTCGTCTTCCACGGATCCCATTTCACGGGTTACGGGCACTCTCGCCGCTTCCGAGGCGATGTCTGGGATCTCGGGATGGGGCGGCTCATCCGGATAGGCCTCTTCGGCAAGGCCGCGATAATCCATGACGTACCGCGCCCCATGTTCGCGCAAGATCTTCTGAACTCCGCGGATCGTGTAGCCGTCGCTATAAAGTAGGAGCCGAATGCCTCGTAACAGAGCGACATCCTCGGGCCGGTAATAGCGGCGCCCGCCGCCACGCTTCATCGGCTTCAGCTGGGCGAACTTCGCCTCCCAAAACCGCAGGACATGTTTGGGGACCTCTAGCTCGTCCGCGACTTCGCTAATTGTGCGAAACGCCTCAGGTGCCTTTTCCAACGCACCTCCTCCTGGCGACAAATTGGCTGCTATTCCGCCGCATCATTCTGAGACAGCGCCTCGTTGATCCGCTGTTTCACAATATTGCTGGCCTTGAAGACGAGCACACGCCGTGGCGTGATCGGAACTTCCTGGCCGGTCTTCGGATTGCGTCCGATTCGTTCGCCCTTCTCACGAATGCCAAACGAGCCAAATGAGGACAACTTAACCGGGTCGCCCGCCTCTAGACTCGTGACGATCTCGCGCAGCACGAGCTCCACGATCTCTGCCGACTCATTCCGGGGTAGGCCAACTTTTTGAAACACGGCCTCCGCGAGGTCAGCACGCGTTAATGTCTTCCCGCCCATCGTTTTACAGTTCCCCCAAAGTCGCGGGACGAGCGGCGATGCTATCCGAGCGACTGACCACGGGTCAATCACCCGTGCGATCAAATTCCTGATTTAGCGTCATATTCTGGATAGGTGTGGCATTCACAGCACTCACCAGCGAATGAGCAATGCACCCCATGTGAAGCCGCCACCCATGGCTTCCAAAAGGACCAAATCGCCCTTTTTGATGCGGCCATCCGTACTGGCCGTCATGAGCGCAAGTGGAATCGAGGCTGCTGATGTATTCGCGTGGGTTTCCAGGGTCATGACGACCTTTTCTCGGTCTAGTCCAAGTTTTCGTGCCGCGCCGTCCAAAATACGTTTGTTAGCTTGGTGTGGCACAAACCAGTCTATATCGTCTGCCACATAGCCTGCTTTATCCAAGGTTTCACGAATGACTTGGCTGATCTTGGTTATGGCATGACGAAACACTTCAGGGCCGTCCATGCGCAAATGTCCGACCGTTCCCGTGGACGATGGCCCGCCATCCACATAGAGCTTGTCCCGATAGCGCCCGTCGGACCTCAGCGTCGTGGCGAGGACGCCAGGGTCAGTCAGCGCTCCGTTCGCCTTTTGCGCCTCAAGAATCAGCGCGCCGGCGCCATCCCCAAACAAAACGCATGTCGAACGGTCTTCCCAATCGAGGATCCGGGAAAACGCTTCCGAGCCAATTACCAGGGCGCGTCTAAACTGACCGCTTTTCAGATAGTTATCGGCCGTGGCAAGTGCGAACACGAAACCTGAACAGACCGCTTGGACGTCAAATGCGGCGCCATCGGTGATGCCCAGTTCGGCCTGCACCGTCACGGCTGTCGCCGGAAAGGTTTGATCCGGTGTCGAGGTGGCCAAGATAATAAGATCAATGTCACCCGGCTCAAGCTTCGCATCGGCCAGAGCACCCTTTGCCGCCTCGATGGCCATGGTCGAGGTCAGTTCGCCGTCCGCCACGATACGCCGTTCGCGAATGCCCGTTCGGGCGGCGATCCACTCATCCGACGTATCAACGATCTTGGCCAGGTCCGCATTGGTGACGACCCTGTCGGGCAGATACCCGCCAACGCCCTTCACCACCGACCTTAAAGTTTCCAAGATGACAAGTCCGCCCTTACGCCGCGCCTTCTAGCTCAAGCTTGGTGTGGAACTGGGCAACATCGCTCCCGAGCCGTTCCACCACTCCGCTTGAGGCCATCTCAAACGCAAGATCGATCGCGCTGGCGAAGCCCGTCGCATCGGTGCCACCGTGGCTCTTGACGACAATGCCGTTCAACCCGAGAAAAATTCCGCCGTTCAACTGGCGCGGGTCCATTTTTTCTTTCAATGCCCGAAATGCCCCTTGGGCTAGAATTGCCCCGAGACGCGAGAGCAGCGATCGGCTCATTGCAGCTCGAAGATATTGTGCGATTTGCTTAGCTGTTCCCTCTGCCGTCTTCAAGGCGATGTTCCCAGTGTAACCGTCCGTCACGACAACATCCACGGCACCATGGCCAATATCGTTCCCCTCGATAAATCCATGATAGCGAATTGGCAGCGGCGCTCCTTTCAGGACTGCAGCTGCCTCTCGAATTTGCTCGAGGCCTTTGACTTCCTCTACGCCGATATTGAGGAGCCCGATACTAGGGTTCTTCATTCCGAGGAGTGCGCGCGCCATGGCGCTGCCCATCAGTGCAAATTCGACGAGCTGGCGTGAATCCGCACCGACATTGGCGCCAACATCGAGAACGATGCATTCGGCCTCAACAGTTGGCCAGATCGCGGCGATCGCGGGCCGGTCGATCCCTGTAATTGTCTTCAGACAGAATTTTGACATCGCCATGAGGGCGCCTGTATTGCCAGCTGACACTACGGCGTGGGCCTGCCCGTCCCGGACCGCCTGAATGGCCAGCCACATGCTCGATTTCCAGCGCCCGCGGCGTAAAGCCTGGCTCGGCTTGGCGTCCATGGCGATCGAGACGTCCGAATGAATGACTTCAGATTTCGCGGCGAGTTCAGGATGGGTTTTGAGCTCCCGGGCAATATCGTCTTCATCGCCGACCAGGATGAAGCGCATGTCCGGGTGCCGGACAAGAGTGACCGCCGCCGCCGGAATGACCACGCTGGGACCATGATCCCCACCCATGGCGTCGAGCGCTATGGTGACTGGAGCACCCATTCTCCGCTACCGATCTGGAAAATTCTCTTTGAGGCGATCATTCGCCCGTGCAACCCCCGGAAACCAAACCCGAATAGACGTAAATGCCCGCCAGTGACAACCTGATTTTGATGTTGCGGTCAGATCCTCAAGAATCCTTGAGCCGTTTAAGGGCTGCGAAGGGACCGTTTTCCGCCGTTTCTGGCCCCGATTCTTCATCCGCCCACTGTAACCGTGCTCCGGCTTTCTTTGGATAGGGATCGAGCGAGGTCGCCAAGGTCTCATAGATCAGCCGACCAAGATCGATCGCACCAGCCTCTATCACCTCCGGCCAATCTATTTCGGCTGCTTGGTCTGGGTCTTCAGCCTGTTTCTCAAGGATCTCGATTTTGGCTACGGGCCAGAACTCCACGTCCACAGGAACATCGATGGCAGATGGTATGGGCTCGAGACTCACGACGCAGGTCTGCGTCACGTCGGCCTCAAGGCGCCCGGAAATATGCACCTTGCCCCCGCGATCTTCGCGCAACCGATAGGTAAAATTGAGCGTGTCGAGCGCCCTCAGATCAAGCAGGTCCCGAATACCCTCGCGCTCCGCGGCCGTGATGTCGCATGACTTGGACACCTCATTCTCGATTTCATTGAGCTTCACTTTCCGAATTAAAGGCGCGGGTTGGAGGTCTTCGTTGAGAGATTGCGTCATGATTGCGCGGCTCCTTCGGCTCGAGTGCCCGGGAATTTGAGCCTGCCTTCGCAAATCGCTTGAACGGGCTGGATTTCCAAACTCTCGATCACTTCCCATAGATACGGCGTCACGCGCGCACTTGCAGCCCTTGCCGCGTCTCCGTCTCCGGGTAAGGTGCCTGCAATTTCGTCCTCCAGCGCCGTGCCGCCGTTTGCGAAGGCCCGTTCATAGGTCTCATGAAGGCTGGCGCCGGAGGCCACGAGTTTCCGGACCTTGTTCGGCACTGACAAATCCCCGACTCCTGTTTCCCGTAAGACAGTATCCATATCGGCCGTGAAGCGGTCCACCAACGACTGAGCTGTCGCGGAAGCAGCCTTCCCTTGTCCCTTCAACCGATGCAGCACTGCAAACAGATGAAGTGACAGAACCATGAAGCGGCCCTCCAACGAATCGGGGACACCGTGCTCTTGGTAATGAATTGGAAGCCGTGCCTGCGCCACAATCGCGTCATAAATTTCGTGAGCGTGAAGCACTGTTCTGCGCCAGGGCAGAAGAGCGACGAGAGGCTTTAGGGACACGGGCATTTCGTCTAGGTTCTTGGCAAATTCTAGCCAGTTTGGCGAGTGGGCCAGTTCAAGGGGAACGCAAAGTCTTGCGAAAGGTCAAGTTAGCACCCGCATGGGCACCCCTGCCCGTGCTTGCCACGCTCTTACTCGGCGTTGCCCCCATCATGGGCTGCGCAGGACAGATCGACCGGCACGGGCATGTCTTTATCGATGTGGACCTCGATCAAATTCGGCCCGGCATGTCCAAGGGAGACGTGCAATCGGTTCTTGGGTCACCGGACACGCGCAGCACCATTGGCGGCGATGCATTCTACTATATCTCCTCGACGATGAAGACCGTGGCCTTCATGAAGCCGAAGGAGATCGACCGCGAGGTTGTGGCAGTCTATTTCGATGGCTCTGAGACCGTACGGAATGTGGCGCGATACGGCCAGAAGGACGGCATTATCGTCGACTACAATAAAGATGAAACCCCGGCACGCGGTAAGGACTATACTTTTGTCGAGCAAATGTTCGGCAATATTGCACAGCGCCAGCTGTTCAAGGATCAAAGGGGCGCGAGTGGCGCTTCCGGGATCCCGGGCATCTAACCCAAGACAAAGAAAAAGCCCCGCTCCTTTTCACAAAAGCGGGGCTTCTCTTTGATGTAAGCCGATCGGGTTGTTTTCGATCGCCTATTGGTGAGCGAGCACCGCGAGGAGAAGCAACGCCACGATGTTGGTGATCTTGATCATCGGATTCACAGCGGGGCCGGCGGTATCCTTGTAGGGATCACCGACGGTATCGCCAGTAACCGCCGCCTTGTGAGCGTCGGAACCCTTGCCACCGTAATGGCCGTCCTCGATATATTTCTTCGCGTTGTCCCAGGCACCACCGCCCGTCGTCATGGAGATGGCAACGAACAGTCCTGTAACGATTACGCCAAGAAGCATGGCACCCAGCGCCGAGAACGCTGCACTCTTGCCAGCGATCCAATCGATCAAGAAGTAGAACGCGATTGGCGACAGCACCGGCAGCAGCGATGGAATGATCATCTCCTTGATCGCCGCCTTGGTCAGAAGGTCAACGGCCCGGCCATAGTCCGGCCGATCCTCGCCCTTCATGATCCCAGGCTTCTCCTTAAACTGACGCCGCACCTCCTCAACGATGGCAGAGCCCGCACGGCCGACAGCTGTCATGGCCATGCCGCCGAAGACGTAAGGCAGCAGACCGCCAAGGAAGAGACCGACCACAACATAAGGGTTCGAGAGTGTGAAGGCGGGGTCGACACCAGAGAAGTAAGGATATTTGTCGGCATTGGCCGCAAAGAACCGCAAGTCCTCCGTATAGGCGGCGAACAGCACCAGCGCGCCGAGGCCCGCCGAACCAATTGCATAGCCCTTGGTCACGGCCTTTGTGGTGTTGCCCACGGCATCGAGCGCATCTGTCGTCTTGCGAACGTCCTCGGGCAGCCCCGCCATTTCGGCTATGCCACCGGCATTGTCAGTCACAGGACCGAAGGCGTCGAGGGCAACGATCATGCCGGCAATGGCAAGCATGGTGGTCACCGCAATAGCGATGCCGAACAAGCCCGCCAGGTTATATGTGATGATGATACCCGCCATAATGACCAGAGCCGGTAGCGCCGTCGATTCTAGCGACACCGCGAGCCCCTGAATCACATTCGTGCCGTGACCGGTGACGGACGCTTTCGCGATCTCCCGGACCGGGCGGTACTCTGTCGAGGTGTAGTACTCGGTGATCACCACGATGAGAGCGGTGACAACGAGGCCAACCACACCACACAGATAAAGCGACAGACCCGTAAAGCTCACATCGCCAATCTTCATCGCCGTATCCATGCCGACCAGCCACGCCGTGACGGGCCAAAGCAAGATCAGCGACAAGACGCCGGTCGCGATCACGCCCTTGTAGAGCGCACCCATGATCGACTGGCTTGAACCCAGACGGACGAAATAGGTGCCAACGATCGACGTGATCACACAGGTTGCGCCAATCGCGAGCGGATAGAGCATCATCTTCCAGACAGTGTCTCCGCCGCCAGCAAAGTAGATCGATGCAAGCACCATTGTCGCGACGATGGTCACCACATAGGTCTCGAACAGATCGGCCGCCATACCGGCGCAATCGCCGACATTGTCGCCCACATTGTCAGCGATGGTTGCTGGGTTGCGTGGATCATCCTCGGGAATACCTGCCTCAACCTTTCCGACCAGGTCACCGCCAACATCCGCACCCTTGGTGAAGATGCCGCCGCCCAGACGGGCGAAGATCGAGATCAGCGATGCGCCAAAGCCAAGCGCCACAAGTGCGTCGATGACGACCCGTGATGCCACGCTGTAGCCGAGCACTTCCGTTAGGATGAAGAAGTAGATGGCAACGCCAAGGAGCGCGAGACCGGCGACGAGGAGCCCTGTTATGGCGCCGGAGCGAAACGCGAGACTCAGGCCGTCCGCGAGGCTCTTGCTGGCCGCCTGCGCGGTCCGCACATTCGCGCGCACTGAAACATTCATGCCGATATAGCCCGCGAGACCAGACAGAAACGCACCGATGGCGAAACCGATGGCCTGAGGCAAACCTAGTAGAAAGTAGAGCACGATGAAGATGATCACCCCGACCAGGCCAATGGCTTGGTATTGGCGGGTGAGATAGGCCTTCGCGCCTTCTTGAATCGCCGCGGCGATTTCCTGCATCCGCGGCGTGCCCGCGTCCGCCGCAAGAACGGCCTTGGTGGTCCAAACGCCGTACGCGATCGAGAGCGCGCCGCAGGCGATAATCAGATAGAGAACCCATGTCATGGCAGACTGTCCCCGTTTATTGAATTTGTTGGAATTGAGCGAGTTGCGGCTGCTTTCCTGACATGCAAATGTCTGCCGCTTGTTTCCCTCCAAAGTGGCGTTAGCCGGGGCGGAAAATGCCAAAGTTGCGGCACGGAAGCAACAGAGGGAACGCGAGTTCGTCCAAATGGACAATATTGCCCTTGGTCAGCCTAGAAGTGGCTAAATCCCTTGTGTTTTAGAGAGATGGCCCTGCCGCTCTCATCCAAGACCTTAACATCCGAGGCAGCGACGGCGACAGTTCCTATGGCAACAAAGCACGTTTCGTGTGCTTTTGCTTCCGATTCGAACTGGTCTGCTGATTGAGGGGAAACGGCCATTGCGACCACATAGTCGTCTCCTGCTGCGATGAGATCGAGGAGATGGCTTGGAGAGTGCGAAAGCGCTTTTTTGGCGGCTGAGGAGAACGGCACGCGTGCCGTTTCGATTTCAGCGCCCACATGGGAGACGTGGCAGAGCTTATCGATGTCGGCCACAAGCCCGTCTGAGATGTCGATGGCTGCCTTGGCGAAGTTGCGAACCAGAAGCGCCGCGGCCGCGTCTATGCGCGGGCAGCGATAGCAATCAATCAAGACGTCGATGTCGTCCTGCGTCAGGCCCCAAGCTTGTCCGAGAGCTGGATCTTGGAGGAGACGTAACCCCAAATACGCATCGCCAATCGTGCCGCTAACATAGAGCCGGTCGCCTGGCTTAGCGCCGAGCCGCGTCACAGCATTCTCATGCTGAACAAGTCCGATTGCCGTCACGGTAATCGTTGGTGGGCCGGATGTGGCCGTCGTGTCGCCGCCGATCAGCGAGATGCCGGTTTGGTCCTGTACGCGGCCAAGGCCTTCAGCAAACGCCTCAAGCCAATCTATGTCGGTCTCTTTGGGGAGAGCGAGCGAGAGCGTGTAAACAGAGCCCCGCGCGCCTTTGGCAGTCAGGTCCGACAAATTGACGGCAAGGGCCTTGTGACCGATTGTACGGGGCGGATCGTCTTTCAGAAAATGAATGTCTTGTACGAGTGTGTCGCACGTCACGACCAGTTGGTGGTCATCCGTGACGGTCAGGATCGCCGCGTCATCCTTGAGTTCAAGAGCGCCGGAGTCCTTGGCCAGTGGCGCAAAGATGCGGGCGATCATGTCGAACTCTCCCTCGAGCGCCATACCAAGTTCCTCTTCGTTGTCAGGCACCACCGACGGCGGGCTGGGCGAACTCTTCCGGGCGCTCTTTACGTGCGAGTCGGTCGAGAACGCCGTTCACGACCTTAGGCTCGTCCTCACCGAAAAACGCATGGGCAATATCCAAATACTCGTTGATCACCACGCGCGCGGGCACATCGTTGCGAATAAAAAGTTCAAATGCTGCGGCCCGGAGCACCGCGCGCAAAATTGAATCGACCCGGCTGAGACGCCAGCCTTCTGCAAGTTGCTGATCAATCATGGGATCAAGTTGGCGCTGCTCGCGCACCACACCATCCACGAGGTCATGGAAGAACTCGGCTTCGGCAGCGTGATATTGATCGCCCTCGACTTCCTGCCCCAGACGGTGCGCCTGGAACTCGGCAACCACGTCGTTCAGGTCGATGCCGGTCATATCCATTTGATAGAGCGCCTGGACTGCAGCGAGACGCGCAGCGCTTCGCAAGGACGACCTGTTCGTTTTTTTGGTTGTCGCGGTCATGGTTTAACGCCGGCTCGCTGACGAAAAATGCTGTTCAAGCCGCATCAAGGTGAGGCAGGCACGCGCTGCATCTCCCCCTTTGTTGCGGCCATCGACACTCGCTCGCTCCCACGCCTGCTCCATGCTCTCACACGTAATAATCCCTGAGCCAATCGGCACGCCATGCTGAAGGGCGAGCTGGTTGAGGCCCGCAGCAGATTCCCGGGCAACAATGTCGTAATGGCTCGTCTGGCCCCTGATGACGCAGCCGAGCGCAATACAGGCTCTGTGATGGCCAGCGCGGCCAATGAACCCATTGGCGAGCGAAAGGCTGAGGGCAAGCGGGATCTCAAGAGCACCGGGCACGCCGATCTCCTCATAGTCGATATCATGGCCGCGCAGCTCTTCGATCGCGCCGCGCGACAGCTCGTCGGCGATATCTTCATAAAAGCGTGCAGAGATGATGAGAACGGAATTGGGACCCTTGCGGCTCATTACGTGTTCTCCAGATTGCGCTTGCCGGCGACTTTTAATCCATAACCTACAAGGCCCACAATCTTGCGTGATGGCGAGTTCGTCAGCAGCACCATTTCGCGAACACCAAGGTCCAAAAGGATTTGCGCACCAATGCCGTAGTCCATGAGCCGGCCCTGACCGAGACCGTTCGCGACTCCGTTGAGGCGCGCGGAAATCGCATCGGGGCGGGACTCGCGGATCAGGACGATAACGCCGCGTCCCTCCTCGCCGATCAACTCCATGGCTTTGTGAACACTCTTATCGCAGCCCGAGGCCAAGATATCATCCAGCGTGTTGACCGCATGGACACGGACGAGAACGGGGCCGCAAGTTCCTACGTCCCCTTTGACGAGGGCCACATGCTCCACGGGATCGACGGTCGTGGCATAGACCTTGGCATCAAAGGCGCCACCATGGGCACTTTGGATTGTCGTTTCCGCCACCACGTTCACCAGGTGATCGTAGCGGAGCCGGTACGCGATGAGATCCGCGATGGTCGCGATCTTGAGATTGTGGGTCTGCGCAAAAGTGACGAGATCGGGCAGCCGCGCCATAGTGCCGTCGTCGTTCATGATCTCACAAATCACACCGGCCGAGCTAAGACCTGCAAGGCGCGCAAGATCGACCGCCGCTTCCGTATGGCCGGCGCGGACAAGGACGCCGCCTTCCTTGGCTAGAAGCGGGAAAACGTGTCCCGGTGACACGACGTCCTTATGATCCTTGGTGGGATCGATTGCGACGGAAATTGTGTGTGCCCGGTCATGGGCTGAAATGCCTGTGGACACGCCCTCGCGTGCTTCAATGGAAACCGTGAACGCGGTTGAATGACGCGAACGGTTGGAGTGCGTCATCAATTCAAGATGAAGCTGCTTGGCACGCTCGTTCGTGACCGCAAGACAGATGAGACCGCGACCGTGCTTGGCCATGAAGTTGATGGCATGCGGCGTTGCCATCTGCGCAGGGATGACGAGATCCCCTTCGTTTTCACGTTCTTCGGCATCGACAAGAATGAACATCTTGCCGTTGCGTGCGTCCTCAATCACTTCCTCGATGGGTGAAAGGAAATGGCCCAGGTCCGTTCCGCTCTCCGTTGCAGTCAAAGCCGTCACGAAATTTCGCCCTTAGTTTGTGCCAGGCGCGCCACGTAACGCGCGAGTAGGTCAACTTCAAGATTTATGGGATCACCGGGCTGCCGTTTGCCCCAACTGGTGTGGGTCAGCGTATAGGGGATCATGTTAACGTCGAAGCGAGGACCTTCCACCTCATTGACCGTAAGCGATACCCCATTCAGGGCGACAGATCCTTTCGATGCGATGAATGGGGAGAACTCCGGCGGAACTTCGAGAAGAAACCGTATGCTGTCTCCATCGGGAAACCGGGAGACGATTCTGGCCACGCCGTCGACATGGCCGGACACGATGTGGCCACCTAGTTCCTCGCCAAGCGCTAGCGCGCGTTCCAAATTGATTTTCCGTCCGATATCCCATGAACCAAGGGTTGTGTGGCTCATGGTCTCGTTAGAGACGTCCACCGTGACAAGGGAGCCCTGTCCTTTTGCCTTTTTGATCCTTGTGAGTGTTAGGCAGCAGCCATCGCAGGCGAGTGAGGCGCCCTCCACCAGGCTTTTACGCTTATAGGGTGTGTGAATAACGAAGCGGGGCCCGTCGCGCTCTATGAGCGTTCCTACGCCGCTGACGATGCCAGTGAACATGATCTCTTCCGGCGCCACCACGTCATCCGGTCGGGTCCGAAGGATCGCGTGGCGATACGAGTGAAATGGCTGTTTTTCACAAGCCGATCAAGGCCCTCGCCGCCAAAAGGCGTTACCCCTTCGTCGCCAACGGACTTTGGCCCCGTATAGATCACCGCCTCATCGACAAGGTCGGCATCAAGAAAGGATTGCGCCACCGAAGGGCCTCCTTCGACAAGCACGCGCGTCATGCCGCGATGAGCGAGTATCTCAAGCGCTTCCCTAACATCAAGCATGCCGCAATCCTCGACTGGGACGGGAAGGATCTCCGCGCCACGATCGAGCAGACGCTTTGAATGGGTTTGGGCTTCTTCCGCCGCGCACAAAAGCCAGATGGGGACCTCACGATCCTCAAACAGACGTGCGCTTGGCGGTGTTCGCAAGCACCGGTCGAGCACAAGGCGAACAGGCGAGCGCGTCTTCATACCGGGGAGCCTACAAGTCAAAGAGGGATTGTCTGCCATGACCGTTCCGAGCCCGACGAGAATGGCATCGTTCATGGCCCGCAGGAGATGGCCATGCGCTCGCGCCGCAGGTCCGGTGATCCACACGGGCTCGCCATCGCCTCTCGGGATACGTCCATCGGCGCCAACCGCCAATTTGAGCGTAACGGCGGGCCGGCCCTCTCTCACACGCATCAAATGC
This sequence comes from uncultured Alphaproteobacteria bacterium, assembly GCA_942491645.1. Lineage (GTDB taxonomy): Bacteria > Pseudomonadota > Alphaproteobacteria > Rhizobiales > Methyloligellaceae > Methyloceanibacter. The sequence continues at coordinate 275,792 of CALOBK010000002.1, forward strand.
CCGAGCGTGACCGACTGAGCCTCTGCAGCACCAACACCTAATGTCACATCGATGCCCGCAGTCTTCAGCCGTTCGATGCCGCGCCCCGCAGTGCGCGGGTCAGGATCACCAATTCCGATGACAACGCGTTTGACTTTGGCCTCAATAATCACATTCACGCAGGGTGCGCCACGTCCGCCCCCATGGGCGCATGGCTCAAGTGTCACGTAAAGCGTACTGCCTTCGGCGCGGCTCCCAGCCCGCACAAGTGCGATGGCTTCTGCGTGCGGGCGCCCACCTGGGGCGGTCCACCCTCGCCCCGCGATCTCGCCGGACGGCATCACCACAATTGCGCCAACGGAGGGGTTCGGCCAGGCAAGGCCAAGCCCCCGCCGCGCGATCCGGATAGCTTGAGCCATGTAATGCGTGTCGCGCGTGGTCATGGGAGAACGGCCGGTCTAATCGTCGATCGGAGCAGTTTCGCCCGCATCAAGGTCGTCGTCTTCGCCTTCTGTTCCTGCGAGTTCGCCCAGCAGCGCCTCGAAATCCTTCGCCTCGCGAAAGTTCTTGTAGACCGAGGCGAAACGCACATAGGCGACATCATCCAACCCTTTGAGGGCTTCCATGACAAGACGGCCAATGGTCTCCGATCGAATATCGCTCTCGCCCATGTTCTCCAACCGGCGCACGATCCCGCTCACCATGCGTTCGGTGCGGTCCGGCTCCACGGGGCGTTTTCGGAGTGCGATCTGAATGGACCGCATCAGCTTATCGCGGTCGAACGGAATGCGGCGGCCGCTCCGTTTGACAACGGTCAGCTCGCGCAATTGCACGCGTTCGAAGGTGGTAAAGCGACCGCCGCAGTCTGCACAGACGCGGCGGCGCCTTATCGTTGTGTGGTCCTCGCTAGGACGAGAATCCTTCACTTGCGTGTTGGTGCTGCCACAATAGGGGCACCGCATGGGCGACCGCCCTCCCCTTATTCACCATCACGCCCGACGCTTACTGGTAGATCGGAAAGCGTCCGCAAAGCTCGATGGCCTCGTCCTTCACCTTGGCTTCGACGGCTGCGTTTCCTTCTTCCCCGTTGGCCACGAGGCCATCCAGGACTTCAAGGATCATGTGACCGATCGATTGGAACTCGGTGACGCTGAAGCCGCGCGTCGTGCCGGCGGGCGACCCCAGTCGGATACCAGAGGTGACCATCGGTTTTTCCGGATCAAACGGGACACCGTTCTTGTTGCACGTGATGTTCGCGCGACCAAGGGCTTCCTCGGCGGCTTTGCCCGTGAGCCCCTTAGGACGCATATCGACAAGAATGAGATGCGTGTCGGTTCCACCAGAGACGAGCGCCAGACCGCCATCCACTAGCGTCTGACCGAGTGCCTTGGCGTTGTCGATGACACGCTGCGAATAGAGCTTGAACGAAGGCTGAAGCGCCTCACCGAAGGCGACGGCCTTGCCGGCGATGACGTGCATCAGCGGGCCGCCCTGAAGACCTGGGAACACGGCCGAGTTGATCTTCTTGCCGATGTCCAAATTGTTGGAAACCACAAGGCCAGAGCGGGGACCGCGAAGTGTCTTGTGCGTCGTCGTGGTGCAGATATCTGCAATCGGCACTGGGCTTGGGTGAAGGCCAGCGGCCACGAGGCCGGCGAAATGCGCCATGTCGACATGCAGGTAGGCGCCGACAGCGTCCGCAATCTCGCGGAAACGCTGGAAGTCGATGACGCGCGGATAGGCGGAGCCGCCCGCGATGATGAGCTTGGGCTTGTGCTCATGCGCCAGACGCTCGACCTCGTCATAGTCAATCAGATTGGTCTCTTTTGTGACGCCATACTGGACTGCATTGAACCATTTTCCCGACTCGTTAGGCGGCGCGCCATGGGTAAGGTGACCGCCAGCGGCGAGGCTCATGCCCAGGATCGTGTCGTTCGGTTTGATCAGTGCCAGCATGACGGCTTGGTTCGCTTGCGACCCGGAATGCGGCTGGACGTTGGCGTATTCGCAGTTGAAGAGGCGCTTGGCACGGTCGATCGCCAGCTGCTCGACCACATCCACGTATTGACAACCGCCATAGTAACGACGGCCCGGATAACCCTCCGCATATTTGTTGGTCAGCAGCGTTCCAACAGCCTCGATCACGGCGCGCGAAACGATGTTCTCCGATGCGATCAGCTCGATCTCGTTTTGCTGACGGTCGGCTTCGTTCTCAATCGCCTCCCAAACCTCGGGATCGGAATCTTCCAAGTGCTGGCTGAAAAAATCGCCCTCGCGGGAGGGGGCGCTCTGAATATCGCTGGCCGTCATCTCGTACTACTCCTTGAGCTCAAAATATCGTTAGCCCTGAAGGTCCAAGCTCCTGAAAGGCGTTCAGGCAGCGTCCTCCGGTACGTTTTCCTGGCTCTACCACATGTCGCTGGCCTATGCCAGTAACACCCAAACGGTAGAGAAGGTTCGGATCAGAATACAGCGTGAGGACAGAAAGACCAGCGCTCGAAAGGCTCTCGGGGCCAATACTAAAAGCCGGCCGCTGTCAGCTTGTGGCAAGAAGGCTCAAAACCCCGCTCGCAACAATGTAGACGCCCGCGCCGATCACCAAACAGGCGAAGACCATTGAAAGAGCGCGTTTGTGGTCGGTAAGCCGGACATTTGCCCATGTGCCGAGGAGAATCCCAACGGCCCCACCGGCGATGAGCATCGTGGCGATGCGCCAATCGACGTAACCCGAGATCGCATAGCTTAGTGCCGTTGCCGCACCAAAGGCCGTGACGGCAAAAAGGGACGTTCCGATCGCGTTTTGAAGTCCCATCCCTGTCGCAAGCATGAGGCCCGGAACGATGAGAAAGCCCCCGCCAATACCGAAAAAGCCAGAAAAGAGACCAACGCCAGCACCGATCAGGAGAAGCCGCGGCAAAAGATGTCTCGCACTCTCCAGGTTCAGCCGCACATTATCGTTCGCAGGGCGCGGGCGGGCGAACAGCATGTAGGCGCCAATCCCGATCATGACGACGCCGAACAAAGCCAAAAGCTCCGTTCCACCAAGCTGCTTTCCAAGCGCTGCCCCCGCAAATGCGCCCGCAACGCCCGCACTGCCAAATACGAGAGCGCATGGCCACTTCACCGTGCCCATTCGCGCATGTGTGGTGAGGCCCCATGCGGCATTGGCCGCCACGGCCACGGCGGAAGAGCCGATGGCCACATGTGTCGAGGGAACGCCGACCAGATAAATGAGAAGAGGCACGGCAAGGACCGAGCCGCCACCGCCGATGAGCCCAAGAGTTGCTCCCACGAGCGCCCCAGAGCCCAGAAGCAGAGAGATAGGTAGCAGCCCAAGTGGCATGATGCTTAGGCGCTCGCGGTGCTGCGGTTCCAAGGCATTACCGCAAGAGCCTTTGCCATCCCACAAATACCGGTCATCCCGCCAAAGACCAATCCGGCTCCAACAAATCCCGCAAATGCGTAAAACAGCGGCGACACGAACGTGCCCAGCAGAACAAAGAGGAGCACGAAGCTGCCGGCACCGATCATGACTTGGCGGTGCAGCTCAATAGGCGCACTGGAATCGCTCGCGACCGGAAGTCCGGCTTTCTTCCAGGCATCGAGACCGCCCTCCATAATATAGGCTTCGCTAGAGGCTGCATCTTTCAGACGTGCAGCATTTTGCGTCGTCCGCATGCCGGTAGCGGCAATGGAAGATGATCGGTGTGCCTACGCCTGTCAGGTTCGTCAAATTGCTCAACGGGCCGTGACGCGAGCCTGGCACGAATTCGCGCGCGCGCTCGTCGGCGCCGCGAATATCGATCAGGGTCGCGCCTTGATCCATGAGGCGTCTGGCGTCTTCGGGATTGATTGTTGGAAGGCTCATGGCGGATTTCCTCTTCGTATTCTCAGTTCAATCGTCACTGCAAAAGAGCTTTTGGAGATAGCCTAGCAGCAACTCCGTGCGGGGCTCGGCTATTCTGTACCAAAGGGTCTGGCTATCACGCCGGAAGTCGACCAACCCCTCTTCCCGCATCTTGGCCAGGTGCTGAGAGGTCGCCGATTGGGATAGTCTCGCCGCTTCACACAAAGCGCCAACACTCCCCTCGCCCCATTCGGCGAGCTTGCACAGGATCATCAAGCGGCGCTCGTTGGCGAGCGTTCTCAGAATGCCTGCTACGAGGAACGCATTCTCCTCGAACTTGGCAAGATCGGCGGGCGCACGTGGCATACATCAACCCTCGTTATATATTCATTCTTGCTAATTTAGTAGATACTAATATAGCAGTCAACAGAGTTTGCAATTGTTGTCTATCAAGGAGTGTTCCGATACCCGGCATCCCAACCATTCGCGCCTTCTTCGATCAGGCGACAAACACCGTGAGCTACCTCGTCTCCGATCCGGAAACGAAGCAAGCCGCGATCATCGACCCTGTCCTCGACTACGATCATAAGAGCGGGAAAGCGGCGACCACATCGGCCGATGCTGTCCTTGAGGCTGCGGAAAAAGATGGCCTCAAGGTCGTAAGGCTGCTCGAAACTCATACCCATGCGGACCATCTCTCCGGGGCGCCATACATCAAGATCAAGACTGGCGCGAGAGTGGGCATCGGCGAACACATCCGGGATGTTCAAAAGATCTTCCGGCTAGTGTTCAACGCCACCGACATTAGCGGTGACGGTAGCGAATTCGATTAACTCTTTTCCGATGGCGAACGATTTCCGCTTGGCTCGCTCGAAGTCGAGGTGATCGATGTCCCTGGCCACACGCCTGCGGACGTCGCCTACAAGATTGGCGATGCGGTATTTGTTGGCGACACACTCTTCATGCCTGATCTGGGGACGGCCCGAGCGGACTTTCCTGGCGGCGATGCCCGTACGCTTTATCGCTCGACCAGGGGCTTGCTCGCATTGCCGCCCGTGACCCGGCTCTTCATCTGTCACGATTACAAAACACCAGGGCGGGACGACTATGCCTGGGAGACAACGGTCGCCGAACAGCGGGCCAAAAACGCCCCCGTCAATGACACCATGAGCGAAGAGGATTTCGTTGCCATGCGCGAGGCACGTGATGCAACGCTCTCGGCCCCTACTCTCCTGATGCCCTCGATCCAAGTGAACAAGCGTGCCGGCAAATTGCCGCCACCCGATGAGAACGGCATTCAGTATCTGAAGATTTCGGTGAAACTTTCAGCCGAAGCTGCACGCAAGCCATAGACCACGCTGCGGTCCTCTTGGCGCTGCCGCAAACGCTGCGACCAAACATGGTGTCGTGCAAACGAGGCACAATCAAAAAAGGCCGTCACGGGATACCGGTACGGCCTCTGTCTCGCGGTACTATCGAGAGCCTAGTAGTTCGAAGCGTAGGTCCCTCGTGTATCCAGGCCGTAAACGTCTGGGCGGAAATGGACCATGCCGTCGGGGGTTGCCCAGCCGCTGATATAGGTGAAGTAGACGCCAATGTTCTGCGTAACGCGGACGTTTTCCTGAACACCGTTGTGTTTCATAGAGTCGACGCGCCGGAGGTTCCAAGCGGAGTTGTTATCAAGAACCCACGCCGCCAAGCGGTCCACATTGTGCGTTCGCACGCAGCCATGACTTTCGAACCGGATTGCCTTGCCGAACAGGCTCTTTAGCGGCGTATCGTGAATATAGACCGCCTCCTTGTTCGGGAAATCGATCTTCACAAAGCCAAGCGAGTTCTCCTCCCAAGGCTTTTGCCGGTACCGGTAGGAATAAACCTCGTCGCTGTTCCAATTGATCTGGCGCGGGTCGAGAATATTGCCTTGCCGATCGATGGCTTCCATGCGGTAGGCCGCAAGCATGTCTTGGCCGCGGCTTGCGAACTGCCGGCCCTTTGGTATGAGATCGGCCCGCACGATGCTGGTGGGCACATTCCAGTATGGATTGAACTTCACTTGAGAGACTTTGCTCGAGAGCGTCGGCGTCTGATGCTCGATCTTGCCAACCACGGCCGTGTTGCGTAGCTCGACTCGCCCCCCGCGCACAGCTTCCACCTGCGCCGCCGGAATGTTGACGACAATGTACCGTTTTGCTGTGCGACCAGCGCGCCTCTGGAGCCTCTTCAGGCTCGCTTGAAGCTGCGCCAAACGGATATTGGCCGGCACGTTCAACGCCGAGACAGTCGCCTTGGAGTCCACAACGCCCGTCGCGGGCAGGCCGTGGCGGTACTGAAAATTCTTCACAGCGGCAACGACGGCGGCATCGTACCGATCGGGCTCGCTCGCCGCGGTGAGGTCACCACTGATTTGAAGACGGCGCTGCAGCGTGCCGATATTGGTCCCACGTCGGCCCGGTTTCATTGCGACGGGCTGAACCATGGGCCACCCGCCCTGGGCAACGATGGCTTTGTAACGCTGGATCGCCGTTTTCGTGGCCGCGATATTCCTGCGATCGAGCGTCGGTGCTCCGAGGCCCGGATTAAGAATCATCGCAACTTCGGGATCGCCGGTCGGCAACTCGGATCGCGTGACCTCTCCACGGGCCTCGTTGCCAGAGCCACCGCCAAACAACCCACCAAAGAGACCGCCGGAGCTTACGCTGCCTTGTGGGGACTGCTGCGCTTGGTTGTTATCCCTGCCCTTGAACATGTTGAAGGGACCGGCACTCAGGGGCTGCGCACCGGCGCACACCATCGCCACCGTTAGCGCAGCGGCAGAAAGCCGAGCACCATACTTCGAGCCATTCATCGCAAAGGGCATGCGCCGCTCCCGTCAGCTGCGGCCACTGATCTCGCTTAACTATAAGCGGTTTAGGGCCGTAGCTCTACTTGTTTCAGGCGCCCAGTAATCCGCGCCTCTTATGCGCCTATGAATCCGCACCGGGCGTCAAAAAAGCCTTAACCATCGCTTGGTGCCTACAGACGCACGGTCTACTGGCCTGTCTCAACCCAAGCAAAGAGGCTTTCGATTGGTCCCCCGATGGCCGCAACACCACGCCGCTGATGCGCAAGCAGCAACCTACCCAAAGAAGAATGCTTGAAAATTAAGGCGAAATTTGCGCCGCAGGGTCAGGACGAATGGGAACCCCGGAGGCGAATTGCCTCCGGAGCCGGCTGGAATATAGTCATCGCTGCCCGCGATGACCCGCTTAGAGTTGGTAGCGGATCTGGTCCGACCAGAAGCGCTGCAGGCGGAACATGGCCTTGTTCAGCCCCTCAAGGTCACCTTGATCGACGCCGCCAACCTGCTCAAGTGAGCCAAGCTGACGCTCAAACAGACCGTTGACCACATCGGAGACGGCCCTGCCCTTGTCTGTCAGGCTCACGCGGACTGAGCGGCGGTCCGTGGTCGAGCGCTGGTGATTGACGAAGCGCGCCTGAACCAGCTTCTTAAGATTGTAGGATACGTTCGAGCCCAGATAGTACCCGCGACCAGTCAATTCGCCTGCGGTCAATTCAGCATCGCCGATATTGTACAGAAGCAGTGCTTGTATGCTGTTGACGTCGGTCCGACCAAGACGCTCGAACTCGTCTTTGATGACATCGAGCAACAAACGGTGCAGCTGCTCGATAAGTTTCAAGGAACCAAGATAAGAACTCTTGAGGTCTTCTGCCTCATCGTCACTCGCATGTGTCCCAATATTTAGGGCTACACTCATCGCCTACACTCTTTATTTGTTGTTTATCCCCAACTTGGATACGAGTATAGGCGTGCCCGAACTAAGATGCGCTTAATTAGGACGCTTAATAGTCTATAAATTTCCAAGATTAACTCTCATTGATGTTTGCGCAGTCGGCGCTTGATTCCAACGATTCTTAGAAAATCGGCTTCGGCTCATTAAGGTCGAGTTCACCCTCGATGAGGGTTTCGAACAGCCGCTCGATCGCAGAATCGTCAACGTCTCGCACCTCTGATGGAACCCAATTCGCAGCCCGGCCCTTGCCATTGATCCGCGCATCGATGCCTTCGCCAAAGTCCGCAGTGGTGACGATATGGGATGCGAGACGAAATTCCAGCTTCAGGGCCTCGGCAAGTGTGAGGAACTTTCCGCGCTGCATTTGCTGGAAGCCAATCTTGAGCGAGGTTGGGGATTTCTGACGGAGCGTGGCCGCGGTTTCCTTGGCCCAGGTCTCGTATGTGCCTTGTTCGGCATCGAGCCGCTCCAGGACCTCTTCGACAGAAGGTGCTGAAAAAATCCGGTCTATCGCGGGCGTCAGCCGGACCAGTTCGCCCTCGCCGGGATCTTGGTGCAGGCCATCGAGCAACTTGTCGATCGGATGGTTGTCGGCCACCGCATCTTTGATGACTCCGAAAAAGGTCGAGGGAATATAGTGGGTTACGAGGCGCAAGCGATGCGCATCGGCAGGTCCGATACTCGCGCCGGTCAGAGCGAGATAGGTTCCCATCCAGCCAAAAAGCCGGGACAAGAAATAGGTGCCGCCAATGTCTGGCAAAAAGCCGATACCCACTTGGGGCATGGCGAAACGGTAGCCTTCGCCCGCCACGCAATGAGTTCCCAGCAGCGAAATCCCGATGCCACCACCGAACGCAAGGCCATTGATCAGCGGGACGTTGGGGCGGATGAATTTCTCTAGGACCCAGACATGGGTATAAGCAGCACGGTAGAATTCTCGTAACTCATTGATGGCGCCGTCATGGTTCAGCGTATGCAAAATCTTGAGATCACCACCGCTGCAGAACACCGTGGGGTGAGAGGACTCCATCACGACACCATAGATATTCGGTGCCGGCGCCCAGCGCCGGTAATTGGCGCTCAAGGCTTCAAACATCTCGCGGGTCAGCGCATTCAGCCTTTTGGGCCGGTCCAGGGTCACGACCCCGGCACGATCCATTTCCTCAAAAGTGATACCAAGCGGTTCGGACAAACGCGGATGCCCCCTACCAACGTCGTGCAATTCGAGTTTTAGAACGGTCCGGCGCAGCTACCATCCCATGACGCAAACCACAAGTTCCGGCATAGACGCAGATGATGCTCGCTAAAGCCATTGAGTTGAGAAGTTGGCTTTTTGCCGCGGGGCTCTTGCTTGCTCTTGGGCCGGGAGGCGCGGGCGCATCGCTCGCTCAGACAGCCGCGCCCTCGTCGAACCCGATCCCTGTGCGCAAGCCCAGCCCCGCGCCGGCCGAGCCTGTGGCCGTTCCGGAACGGCAACCCTCCATGGCAAACGATCATCAACCAGCGGCGGATGATGCGGCTGACGAAGCCAATATGGACACATCACCAAAGAGCGGCGCGGTCGAGGCCTCACAGGCGGCCACTGGACAGACCGCCACGCCGCCACCCGAGCCAAATCCCATACGCGCCGGCACAGCGACGAAAGCCCTACTCGACCCGAAGCGTGCTGCTGCCCTGGAGCAATGCGCGGCGCTCTTGGACGGGATTGATATTGAATACATCCAACTGGATTCGATCCGGCGTAGAATCTGCGGTACGCGGGCACCCATCAAGGTTTCCTCGATCGGCAAAAACCCTGCAGTGGTCGTTTCGCCGCCGGCCATCATGAACTGCACGGTGGCTGCGACGTTGCACAAATGGTTCAAGACATCTGTTCAGCCGACTGCCCAAGCCCTCGGCACTCGTGTCGTGCGTATCAAGAATGCCGCCTCCTATATGTGCCGGAACCAGTATGGGCGCACCAACACCAAGCTCAGCGAACACGCTTTGGCCAACGCTCTCGATATTTCCGCATTCACGCTTGCCTCAGGACAAACGATCAAGGTCTTGGGTAACTGGCCCTACGGGCACCGGCCCACGAGGCCATCGCTGGCGGGGCCGCCTCTTCCCAATCCGCTGCGCGGCCATACATCTTTGCCGCCAGACGAAAATGGCACGCCCGGCGTCAAGGTCCACAACAAGGCGCCAGCGAGCGAGGAATATGACGAGGCCTTGGAAGAACTAACGCGGGTCGCGACCAACCCATTCTTCAAACCGATATTCGAGCCTCCATATGAGCTTGGAGACCCGGACGATCTAGAGCCTGAAGGGCCAATGCCTGCTGGAAGTTTGAGCCGAGCGGAGGCTAAGACGTTTCTGCGAACGATCCATGCGGATGCCTGCAAGATATTTTGGACTGTCCTTGGCCCTGAGGCCAACCATGCGCATCGGGATCACTTTCATCTCGACATGAGAAAGCGCCGCTATGTCAAGATCTGCCAGTAGGTACGCGCGCGGGACTGGAGGCTCCAAAAAAACCATGTTGGGTCCGGCCACTAGCGGGAACCTTACCTTGGGTGATAGTGTTCAATCCCTCTTGGCATCACTCTCTTGAGCGTATTTTGTACGGGATCTGTATCGCGTGGCATCACCATCCAAGGACAAGACCGTCTCGTTGCGTACCGAGCGTGCAAAGCGTGGCGACTCGCAGCCACCCAAACCCCTCTCCCAAGGCTATCCAGCAGCAAGGCTAAGACGAACCCGGCGAGCGGACTGGTCACGGCGTCTCGTGCGCGAGACTCACCTGACGCCAGACGATTTGATCTGGCCCGTTTTCGTGATCGACGGAAATCGCTCCCGCAGTGAAATCGATGCGATGCCTGGCGTGGCACGCCTTTCAATCGATCTTGCGGTCAAGGCCGCCGAGGATGCCGCCGAGATTGGGCTGCCTGCCATTGCGCTCTTTCCAAACACGGAGCCTTCACTGCGCGACGACGCGGGAAGCCAGGCGGCCAATCCAGGCAATCTCGTCTGCCGCGCTGTCCGCGCCATCAAACAGGCTGTTCCGGAGATCGGAATTATCTGTGATGTGGCGCTCGATCCTTATACGAGCCATGGCCATGACGGCCTCATGGACGAGGATGGCCGGATCGACAACGACAAGACGTTGCGCGCGCTCACCACTCAAGCCTTGGTGCAGGCTGAGGCGGGCTGCGATATTCTCGCCCCATCCGACATGATGGATGGTCGCGTCGGCGCTATCCGCACAAGCTTGGAAGCGAATGGCTTCACTGAGACGCAAATCCTCAGCTATGCGGCGAAATACGCGTCGGCGTTTTACGGTCCTTTCCGCGATGCGGTTGGGTCCGGTGCCCAGCTTCGCGGAGACAAAATGACCTATCAGATGGACCCCGCCAACGGCGACGAGGCCTTGCGTGAAGTCGCGCTGGATGTCTCCGAGGGGGCTGACATAGTGATGGTGAAGCCGGGTATCGCCTATCTCGACATTCTATGGCGCGTGAAGGAGGCCTATGGGTTGCCGACCTTCGCCTATCAAACCTCTGGAGAGTACGCGATGATCGCGGCTGCCGCCGAGCGTGGCTGGCTCGATCGCGAGCGCGTGGTTCTGGAGACTTTGACCGCGTTCAAGCGTGCAGGTGCCGACGGCATCATGAGCTATTTTGCGCCCGAAGTGGCGCGGCTTCTGAAGGATGAATTCTAGGCGGAATCAACCGCGCCTAATCAGTGACCTTCATATTGGTGAAGAGCACTTTCGCCTCGTTTTCCTTGTCGAAATTGTCGCCCGATACGCCGAACCGCCACCCGTTCTTGGGCGCCTGTCCGCGGAGCTCCCGCACCGTCGTTCCATTGATGTAAAAGTTGAGCCTATCGCCCTTCGCATAGACACGCAGTGTGTTCGATGCGCCCGGCGCGGTCTTGATGGCGGGGCTGTCGATGTTGGCGGCAATCGTGCCGACCCAAGAGCCGTCCTGCTTCCGCGCAATCCAGAAGCGCCCATTGTTCAAAATACCGAACTGATAATAGGTGCGATTGTCCAAACCCCAGAACAGGAGCCCGGCTCCAAGTGTTTGCGGCATGCCGTCACTTGGCCAGACAGCCTCCGTGCAAAGGTCTGCATCCTCGACCGAGAACATGACATTGAGGTTGGACTGCATGTCGTCGGCAGGAAGCGTGAAGGTCAACGCGCCATCCTTCACCGCAACGGTCTCTTTGTGAGACCAGCCGCCATCATCGTTATGGAATTTGTCCTCGAATATGACGTCGCTGCCTTCGCATGCCCGGGCGTGATCAATGTTCGCGAGCATGCCCGCAACCGCAAGCGACAAAACCGCTATCCGCATCCGCCGGCTCCTTAAGATCGCCCTGGCAAGACGGACGAATCTCTTACCTTGAAACCTAAAACGTCGCCCTGCCCACGGCAACCGCACGGCCCGTCAGCATCTCGACAAGAATGTCTTGGTTGCGATTGCGCGGCCCAAACCCAATATATAGGAGGCGTTTTGGCACTCAACGGAGACAGCATGCCTGACCACACGACCCAGAGCGACCTTGCCTTCAATGGGCAGATACACGCCTACAATCCCACAACCGAACCACAGCTTTTTTCTGCTGTGATCCGCAAACGCTGCATGGCGTTCCTCGTCGATGCGGTCATCATTACGCTGCTGACCGTGTTCGCTTTTGTGGTCGTGTTTGTCCTTGGTGTCGTCACATTGGGGCTCGGGTGGCTCTTATTCGGGCTCATCTTCCCGGTTGTGGGCCTAGGCTATAATGCCTTTACAATCGGCGGCCCAAAATGCTCGACCATCGGCCAGCGCATGATGGGCCTTGCCGTGCCCATGTGGTACGGCGGCAAGGTCACGCCTCTCATCGCAGCGTTTCATGCGCTCCTCTTTTGGTTCTCTTTGACGCTCTTTTTCCCGATCCTGCTGTGGTGCTTCTTCGACTCACGGAAGCGCTGCCTGCACGACATTCTCGCGGGCGTGCTCGTCATCAACAGACCGTTCTAATCGATGGGGTGCAATTGATAGAGCCGTGGCGGCGCCGGCGGGCCCGTTCTAAGTTATCCCAAGGAATTCGTTGACGTGCGCGGTGCGCATTGCATGTCCCGCCCGTCCTCGCATAAACTTCTCAAGGATTGGCTTGGATTCACTTCCGGTCGGTGACCTGTGACAGAACACAAGAATAGTTTTCCGGAGTTCTACATCACCGCCCCGCAGCCCTGCCCCTATTTGGCGGGCCGCATGGAACGGAAGCTATTCACACATCTCACGCGGGACAAGCCAGGCCTTCTTATCGATAATCTTCTAAAGGGCGGCTTCCGGCGCAGTCAGAACATCGCCTATATGCCCTATTGCGATGCGTGCTCGGCTTGCGTGCCGGTCCGCATCCTTGTAGAAAGCTTCAAGCCGCGGCGCTCGTTGAAGCGTATCGGACGCGCCAACAACGACCTGATGGCGACACGCGCACCCGCCGCGCCAAGCTCAGAACAATACTCGCTGTTTCGCGACTATATCGATGCTCGCCACGCCGACGGCGGTATGGCTGAAATGAGCGTGCTGGATTATTCGCTCATGGTGGAAGACAGCGTGGTGGAGACATTCGTCACCGAGTATCGCCTCAAGCCCAATGAAAAAGGCGAGACGCCGCTGGTTGCCGCCGCTCTGTGCGACCGGCTCAGCGATGGCATCTCAATGGTCTATAGCTTCTTCGATCCGGATCTCGCCGACCGCAGCCTCGGCACATACATGATCCTCGACCATGTGGAGTACGCGCGCCGGCACGGCTATCCGTACGTCTATCTGGGCTACTGGATCGAAGGCTCACGCAAGATGCGTTACAAGGAGCGCTTCCAGCCCCAAGAACACCTCACCTCCAAGGGCTGGGTGCGCGGCTAAGGCGCCCTCAAATAAGCACCCTCAGAACCGATCGCCGAATTTCCCAGACTTCGGAAAACCACGCGGTGGCAACCGGCCCGCTTGGGCCCGTGTGCCCCACCAATCGCGAAGGTCGGCTGGGGGATAGACGAAGTTCCGATTCGCCCCGACCATGTAGGGCAAGCCATCCTTCATGGTGAAGACTTTGGCATCGGCGAGCCCCCCATCCCGGTAACGCTGAAGACGCACACCTTTTCCGCGCGGCATTTCCGGCAATTCAGCCAATGGGAATAGCAAGAGCTTCCTGTTGTCGCCAATCACGGCGACGCTGTCGCCGGACGCAGGGGCGCAGACGGCCGCTCTCGCCCGCCTTCACGTTCAGGATCTGCTTGCCCTTGCGCGTCATGGCGATCACGTCATCCTCGGCAACGACAAAGCCATAGCCGCTTGTCGAGGCGACAAGCAGTTTCCGTCTGGGCTGATGCACCAAGAGCTCGACGCAGTCGCCCGCGTCCTCAATGTCCACCATGAGCCGGAAGGGCTCGCCATGGCCCCGCCCTCCCGGGAGCTTGTCCGCAGGCAGTGAGTAGAAGCGCCCGTTTGTCGCAAAGAGGAGCAGCGTATCCGTGGTCTGGGCCAGCAGGAGCTGTTTCAGCCGGTCGCCTTCCTTGAAGGCGAGCTTCGATGGGTCGGTGTTGTGGCCTTTGATAGTCCGCAGCCAACCCTTTTCGGACAGGACGACTGTCACCGGCTCTTTTTCGATCAACGCTTCGGCCAGTTCATCGGCCACGTCGTCCGGTGCGTCGGCGAAGCTGGTACGGCGGCGGCCAAGTTCGGTTTTCTGGCCGAACTGCTCCTTCACTTCTTTGATTTCCTCGCCAATGCGCGTCCATTGCTTGTCCGCGGACCCAAGCAGCGCCTTGAGCTCCTTGCGCTCCTTGTTGAGGTTTTCGTGTTCGCGGCGGATTTCCATTTCCTCGAGCTTGCGCAAGGCGCGCAGGCGCATGTTCAAAACGGCTTCAGCCTGCACATCGGTGAGGTTGAAGGTCTCAATCAGCGCAGGTTTGGGCTCATCCTCTTCGCGGACGATCCTGATCACTTCATCAAGGTTGAGATAGGCGATCAGATAACCAGCTAGGACTTCGAGCCGGTGATCGATCTTGGCAAGTCGGAATTTCGTCCGCCGGACGAGAACCTGCTGCCGGTGCGCAAGCCACTCCAACAACACCTGGCGCAAGCCAAGTACATTGGGGATCTTGCCCTGGCTGAGCACATTCATGTTGAGCGACACGCGCGTCTCGAGTTCCGTGAGCTTGAACAGAGACTCCATGAGAAGCGCGGGATCGACCGCGCGGCTCTTGGGCTCAAGGATCAGGCGCACGTCCTCGGCCGACTCGTCACGAACGTCAGCCAGAAGCGGTAGTTTCTTTGCCTGCAGAAGCTCGGCGATACGGGCAACGAGCCGCGCCTTCGGCACCTGGTATGGGATCTCGGTGACCACAATCTGATAGGTGCCCCGGCCCGCGACCTCTTTTTCCCACTGCGCGCGAAGACGGAACGCACCACGCCCGGTTTTGTAGGCCTCGGCGATCTGTTCGCGCGGCTCGACGATAATGCCGCCGGTTGGCAGATCCGGCCCTGGTACGAAAGACAAGAGCTTGTCGACGGTCGCATTCGGAAACTTGATGAGATGCAGCGCAGCATCACAAAGTTCGCCCGCATTATGAGGGGGAATATTGGTCGCCATACCCACCGCGATGCCCGAGGCTCCATTCGCCAAGAGATTTGGAAAATTCGCCGGAAGGACCGAGGGTTCTTCCTCCCGACCATCGTAATTGGGCCGGAAGTCAACCGTGTCTTCGTCGATGCCCTCGAGAAGACGTGCGGCAATATCGGTCAGCCGGGCCTCGGTGTAGCGGTCGGCAGCGGGGTTGTCCCCGTCGATATTGCCAAAGTTACCCTGCCCATCAATTAGCGGATAACGGACCGCGAAATCCTGCGCGAGGCGTGCAAGCGCGTCATAGATGGCCTGATTTCCATGAGGATGGAAATTGCCCATGGTGTCGCCGACGATCTTTGCGCATTTGCGGAACTCGCCTTGCGGCGCGAGACGAAGCTGCTGCATCGCGTAGAGCAACCGCCGGTGCACGGGCTTGAGACCGTCTCGCACATCGGGGAGCGCGCGATGCATGATCGTGGACAGCGCGTAGGCGAGATAGCGCTCTTCCAGCGCATCTTTCAGATTCACTGGCTCGATAGGCCCCGAATCGGGCGGCTTGGCGCGTTTTCTCATCTCTCGCGCTTAACGCATCGCGTGATTCCCCTCAAGCGGCGCGAGAGCCGCGAGACAAGAGATCGAGCAAACGGCTGCGGGCATCGGGGAGTTTGAGGCCGTGGGGGTCGAGGACGTCGCGTTCCAGGAAGAAGCCTGTGAGTGCAAAGCCTGCGACAATATCTGGCTCTGTCAGCGCGGCGCTCCGGTCGATCAGGAACCCCGGCAACGCGAGCAATTTCGCGGCATAGGGCGCACCGGCATCACGTGACACGGCGCGGCCGGACCGGGGTGACACATAGATCAGATCATCGGCCACACCCGTTGCCGCGCAGGACGAAAGGTCGAGCCCGAAGCCGAGCTCTTGGAGCAATTGAAACTCCCAAGAAACCAGGAGCGCGGGCCAGACCTCCGCTTCGCCGAACGACCGCAGGACATGTAGTGTCGTGGCATAGAGTTCAGGGTGAGGATCGCGCTCGGGCAGAAGTTTGACGAGTTCGCCCAGGCTGCCGATGGCAGCAAGGGCACGCGGGTCATCCAGGGCCCTGGCACCATGCGCCTCCATAAGCTCCACATTATAGCCGCCAAGATGTTCTGCCAGACGGGCGCGCCATGTGACGCCAACGAGATTTCCGGGCTGAAGCGTTGGCCGGACGCGCCGCGACCGCCCGCCGCGCACGAGCCCAAGATGGCGCCCATGTCCGAGCGTGAGGACTTCCGCGATGAGATTGGCCTCGCCCAGCGGCTTGCCGCTCAGAAAGATTCCTTCGTCGCTCCAGTCCATGGAGACAGCTTGACCCATCCGGGCGGGCTTTGCCTAGCCTCGTCCGAACTCTTGCTTTGGATATTGTTTCTCGGGGAGATGATCCCTTCGGCCACTTATCCCTTGGGATAGTCCAGCCCCATCTCGCGAAACCGCTCAGGGTCGTCGCCCCAGCTTTCGCGGACCTTCACGAACAGAAAGAGATGGATCGGCAGGCCAGCAATCTCAGCGATGTCTTCCCGCGCGGCCTGGCCGATTTCCTTGATCATCGATCCCTTGGCACCGAGTACGATGCGCTTCTGGCTCTCGCGCTCCACATAGATGGTCTGCTCGATGCGGACGCTTCCGTCTCGCAGCACCTTCCAATCCATCGTTTCGACGGTCAGCGCGTAAGGCAGCTCTTCGTGCAGCCTGAGGAAGAGCTTCTCCCGCGTGATCTCGGTGGCGGTCTGCCGCAACGAAGCATCGGACAGCTGGTCCTCGGGAAAGAGCCAAGGACCATCGGGCACAATGCCTGCAAGGTATGCTCGAAGATCATCAACACCGTCGCCCGTCAGGGCCGAGACCATAAACACGTCGGAAAAGGTCTTCAGTGCCAAGAGGTCGGTTGTCAGTTCGAGCAGTTCTGGCTTTTTCACAAGATCGACCTTGTTCAACACGGCAATAATGGGCCTGTTGATCTCTGGCAGATGCTTGATGATGGGTTCGAGTTTCTCGTCGATGCCACGGGCCGCATCCACAACCAAGGCCACGATGTCCGCATCTGCGGCACGGTCCCAGGCCGCTTGCGCCATTGCACGATCGAGACGGCGTTTCGGCTGAAAGATGCCGGGCGTATCGACGAGGATCACTTGTGCGTCGCCTGCGAGCACAATCCCGCGCACGGGCCCACGCGTGGTCTGCGCCTTATGGGTCACAATAGAGACCTTTGCGCCGACGAGCGCATTGGTGAGCGTCGACTTTCCGCTATTGGGCGCGCCGATCAGCGCCACGAATCCACACGTCGTGTTCTTTTTTTCCGTTTCAGTCATCTGTTGGCGGTTGCCACACTCCCTCGCGCACAAGCATCGCAAGTGCGGCCGCCTGCTCGGCTTGCCGCTTGTTGCTGCCCTCGCCCTGTTCCGTTTCCAGCCCCTCGACATACACCTTCGCGGTAAAGCGCGGCGCATGATCTGGGCCTTCGCGCCCGACCTCGACATAGCTAGGAAGCGGAAGCCCTTGTCCTTGCGCCCATTCCTGAAGAACGGATTTGGCGTCCGGCGCGGCCTCTTTCAGCTCGGCAACATGGCCCTCCCAAGACCGGCGGACAACGGCGCGGGCCGCGTCATAACCAGCATCAGAGAAGATGGCGCCGAGCACAGCTTCGCAGGCATTGGCAATAATCGTCTTTTTTCGGCGACCGCCAGAGCTTGCCTCACCGCTACTCATCACGATGAAGTTTCCAAGATTCCAGCTTTGCCCCACTTCCGCGCACGTCTCGGTTCGGACCAGATGGTTGAACCAACGGGCGAGTTCGCCTTCGCTCTCATTGGGAAACAGTTCCGACAAGAGCTCTGCGATCACCAGCCCAAGGACGCGATCACCGAGAAACTCGAGCCGCTCATTGTCTTCGTTGGCTTTCGATCCAGGCCTGGCGCTCGCGTGGGTGAGCGCGAGTTTGAGAAGCGCGGGCTCCTTGAAATCGTGCCCAAGTTGTGCGGTCAACAGGCCGAGCTTGGTGACGCGCCCCTTGGTCACAGCGCTATTGTACCACTTTGAATATGCGGTTCCAACGCACGTCGGATGGCCAACGCCAGACCTCCCAGAAGCTCGCATCATCGTCGATGGAGAAGAAGATCACTTGCGCCTTCCCCACGAGATTCTCGAAGGGCACGAAACCCACCTCTGACAAGAACCGGCTGTCGGTGGAGTTATCGCGGTTGTCGCCCATCATGAAGAAGTGCCCTTCGGGAACTTTGTACACTTCGGTGTTGTCCCCAACACCTTCGTTCACAAGATCGAGCACGGGATAGGTGATCCCGTTGGGGAGCGTCTCCTTGTAGCGGGTGAAATGCCGTTCCCGTCCACTGGGAAGTTCTTCGACGTAATCGTCGACTTTGGCCTTATCCACGGCGTTGCCGTTGATGTGCAACACGCCATGAACCATCTGCACTTCATCGCCGGGCAGGCCGATCACCCGCTTGATATAGTCGGTCTCATTGTCACGCGGCAGCTTGAAGACCACCACGTCGCCGCGATCCGGCTCTGCGCTCCAGATGCGCCCGGAGAACAGGTTAACCCCGAACGGGAATGAATAGCGGCTATAGCCGAAGCTGTATTTCGAGACGAAGAGATAATCGCCGATCAGCAATGTCGGGATCATGGACCCGGACGGAATATTGAACGGCTGAAAGAGGAAAACCCGGACGATCAACGCCAGGATCAGCGCATGAATGACAACGCGCACTGTGTCCCAGTTACTACCTTTTGCGTCCGTCTTCCCGGCGTCCACACCCATGCGGAGGCTCTCCTTCGTTTCGGGCCCACGCGTTTGCGCCCCACCCGTTTGCCGCGAAACATGCGCCCCTATAGCCCGTCATCGACTCGCGAGCAAACGGCAGTCCGCTCTGGTCCGGCAGCCTTAAGGCGTTACCTTGACCGCTGAGATAATGACGATTGCTTGCGCAGTGGGAAAATCGTCCGTGATTGTGAGATCGATCTGCGCCTCGTGTCCCTCGGGCATCAACTGTTGCAGGACGCGCGCCGCGCCGCCTGTCAGCGCCAAAGTGGGACGTCCAGACGGCAAATTTACGACCCCCATGTCTTGCCAAAAGACGCCGCGGCTAAACCCTGTCCCAAGCGCCTTGGCGCAGGCTTCCTTGGCCGCAAAGCGCTTGGCGTAGGAGGCCGCCCGCAACCTGCGACGGTCCGATTTCTGCCGCTCCGTCTCCGTGAAAATCCGGGACAGAAAGCGCTCGCCGTAGCGCTCGATCGTTTTTTCGATCCGCCGAATGTCAATGATGTCGTTGCCAAGGCCAATGATCATTGCGCGACACCGGCCTTTTCACTCAGCGGCAAGGCTTCCCGCCCTTGATCCATCGCCGCACGCATACGCTTCACCGCCTCGCCTAGCCCGAGAAAAACCGCCTCGCCAACGAGAAAATGGCCAATGTTCAGCTCGACAATCTCCGGAAGCGTCGAGATTTTTTTGGCCGTCGCATAGTTCAGGCCATGGCCGGCATGGACTTCGAGTCCAAGCCCGCGGGCGAACCGCGCGCCATCCACGATCGCCTGCCATTCGGCCTCCGCGTCCATCTCGCGACCGTCAGCCAAAGCATCGCACCAGCCGCCGGTATGAATCTCGATTGCTGGCGCCCGCAGGCGAGAGGCCGCCTCGATCTGGCGCCGCTCGGCGCCGATGAACAAAGATACGCGCATGCCCGCCTCGACGAGCGCCTGAACGACCGGTGCGAGAGTGCGCTCCTGAGCGAGCGCATCGAGCCCGCCTTCGGTGGTTCGTTCCTCGCGCCGTTCCGGCACGAGACAGGCCGCAAAGGGCCGAGCCTCTAGCGCGATAGCCGTCATTTCGCTCGTCGCGGCCATCTCCATATTGAGTTTGCAATCGACCTCTGTGACGAGCCGCGCCAGGTCCTCGTCCGTGATGTGCCGGCGGTCTTCGCGCAGATGCGCCGTGATGTTGTCGGCCCCTGCCTCCATCGACACACGCGCAGCTCTGATTGGATCGGGCAGCAAATCGCCGCGCGCGTTTCGCAGAGTAGCAACGTGATCGATATTGATTCCCAAGCGAATCGGGGGTGCACTCATAGAACCTCCCCGTTCAACGGCCTTCCATCGCCGTGTTGCCGGACCGCAGGCTCTGGCGGCGATGCTGGTAGGCATTCACGGCGGGCCGCACAAGTGCATAGCTCACTGCTCCAAGCACGAGCCCAATGGGAATGGCTCCAAGGGTCATCGGTTTCAGAAGCGGCCAGAGTTGGTCCGCATGGAAAATTGCATTCGATAAATCGAGATTGACCGGCGTCTCGCCTTTGCCAAGCATCCAGGAGCCCACTTCGTAGCTGCCAACCCAAAACAGCGGGTATGTCAAAGGGTTGCCGATAAACGTGCCAAGGAGTGCGGCCACGATACTACCGCCGATGATCCATGCCACTGTCGCCGACAACACCATGTGGAAGCCTGCAAAAGGCGTGGCAGAGACAAACACCCCTGCGGCAAAGCCCAAAGCAACCGCATGGGGCGTCGCGCTTAAGCGGCGCACGCGGTGGACGACATAGCGGGTCGAGCGCGCCCAACTGCGGCGCGGCCACAGGGATACGCGCAGCCGTTCCAACCAACTCTCCGCCTCACGGCGCTTGAACAGCATCGAAACCTCGTTCCCTGGATGCAGGGCAGCCACGGCCACCTGTGAGCAATCGGCGCCTGTGACCTAGCATATTTGGTGTCATTTTGCTTGCGGTGCCAGCGACTAATAGTCCTCTAGTCTTCCGCGCGCGCAGCACTGCTCACCACGTCCTTTGCGCGCAAGCCCGCCAGAATCTCATTCAGATGCTGAACGTCCCAGACATCCAGGTCGATGAGCATTTCCGTATAGTCCCGAACCTGATTCGTCATTTTGACGTTCTGGATATTTCCGTCGGTCTCGCCAATCACGGCCGCTATCTGCGCCAGGCTCCCCGGCTCGTTCATGGCTGTCACAGCGATTTTGGCTGGAAAGCGCTGGGGATTGTCCTCATCGATGTCCCAGGTCACGTCGATCCAGCGCTCGGGCTCGTCATCGAACGCTTTCAGGGCACTGGAATGAATGGGGTAAATGGTGATGCCTTGGCGGGGCGTGAGAATGCCGACGATGCGATCGCCCGGCACGGCGCCCCCCTCGGCAAAGTTGACGGGAAGACCGCTTCGCAAACCACGGATCGGAATTCCAGCAGCGCCATCGGGCCGCTCCTTTCCTCCTGACCCCGGCCACCGGAACTTCAGGCCCATCACCTTGCCAAGACCGAACCACCCCTCCTCGCTGCGTTTGACCTGGCGCCGGCGTTTGGGCGCCGCGGCCTGGGCTTCCTCGGGAAAAACGGCGCGAACAACGTCGTCCGACGACAATTCGCCGCGGCCTACGGCGGTCATGACATCTGCGGCCGTCTTTTGTGACAGCCGCACAAGTGCCACGCTCAGCGCGTCTTCGCTGAAATCCTTCTCGCGCCGCTTAAAAGCGCGCTCCAAAATTTCTCGGCCAAGCTTCTCGTATTGCGCCCGCACCGCGTCGCGCGAGGCACGACGGATTGCCGAACGGGCCTTCCCCGTGACCGCGATCCGCTCCCATGCAACGGGCGGCGATTGGGCGTCTGAGCAAATGATGTCCACTTCGTCGCCATTGCGCAGCGATGTCGCGAGCGGCATCGAACGGCCATTGATCTTTGCGCCGACGGCCGTATTGCCGACCTGCGTGTGGACCGCGTAGCCGAAGTCGATGCAATTGGCCCCGCGCGGCAGCGCAATAAGCCGCCCCTTTGGCGTGAAACAAAAAACCTGATCGTGAAACAGCTCCAACTTGGTGTGCTCGAGGAATTCCTCGGGGTTATCTCCCTCAAGTAAAATTCCAACAAGGTGCCGTAACCATCTGTAGGCGCTAGAGTCCTGCGCAGGAACCTTCTTGGCTCCGCTGCCCTTTTTCAGATCCTTGTAGAGCGCGTGCGCCGCAACACCGAATTCAGCGATGGAGTGCATCTGCTCGGTCCGAATCTGGAGCTCGACGCGCTGATGTTGCGGACCGACAATCGTCGTGTGAATGGACTGATAGTCATTCTGCTTTGGGTTCGAGATGTAGTCCTTGAAGCGGCCTGGGACAGTGTGCCAGGTCGTGTGCACCACTGCGAGCGCGCGGTAGCAGTCAGGGACTTTAGGGACCACGATGCGGAAACCGTAGATGTCGGAGAGTTGCTCGAGCGAGATCTGCTTCCGCTCCATCTTGCTCCAGATGGCGTAAGGCTTTTTCTCCCGCCCCGCGACGATGCCCTTGACCCTTGCGGCTTTCAACTTATTGGTAAGCGCACTCTCAATCTCGTCGATCAGACCTTGGTTGCCTTCACGCAGGACCTTCAAACGCTCCAAGACAGCCCCGTAGGCCTCTGGATTCAGCCAGCGGAAGGATAGATCCTCAAGTTCCTCGCGGAGCCATTGCATACCCATGCGTCCCGCAAGCGGGGCATAAATATCCATGGTTTCCTCGGCTATCACGAGCCGTTTGCCCGGCTTCATATGCTCAAGCGTCCGCATATTGTGCAGGCGGTCCGCGAGCTTCACGAGAAGCACACGGATATCGCTCGATATCGCAAGCAGCAGCTTTCGAAAGTTCTCGGCCTGTTCAGCCTTCTTGGTGACGAGATCGAGCTTCTTGATCTTCGTTAGACCGTCCACCAGCGTTCCGATTTCCGCGCCGAACAGCGTATCAATCTCGGAGCGCGTGGCTTCGGTGTCTTCGATCGTGTCGTGAAGCAGAGCTGTGGCGATGGTTGCATCATCCAAGCGCATCTCGGCCAAGATCGCCGCAACCTCCAGAGGGTGCGAGAAATATGGCGCGCCGGATGCACGCTTCTGATTGCCGTGCGCCTTCATGGCGTAGACATAGGCGCGATTCAGCAACGCCTCGTTGGCCGAGGGCTGATAGCTTAGAACGCGTTCGACAAGTTCATATTGGCGGGTCATCTCAGCCCGTCAGCATGGGGTGTACACCCACCTTTACACAAGGCCTTTAGCAAGGCCGAGGTTGCCGTCACGCTAGCAAATAGAGTTGTGTGCCTTTGACGCGCGGCCGATTAGGCCGGGTCGCGCCCCGTCTGGCGTCTGGCCTCAGCGCGCGCGCGGACCCGCATTCGAGCCATCCGACGGCGCCTGAGTCGCCATACGGCGCAGCAGCTCCTCTTCGGTCATGCGATCGAATTGCGTGTCGGCAGACTGATCGTCCTGCCCTAGCACCGGCATGCGCGTGTCGTGAGACACAGCCGGGACCGCTTCGGCCTCGGGCTCGTCCACTTCCACATATTTCTGCATGGAGTGGATGAAGTCCTCTTTGAGGTCGTCGGGCGTGATTTTCTTATCGGCGATCTCGCGCAGAGCAACGACTGGGTTCTTGTCGTTGTCGCGCTGCACGGCGATCTGGGCCCCGGCGGAAATAGTACGTGCACGGTGGCTGGCCAGAAGGACGAGCTCAAAGCGGTTCGGAATCTTGTCGACGCAATCCTCGACGGTGACGCGAGCCATCTGGAAGTCCTTTTAAAAGCTGAATTTAACCTCTATGTATGCAACTCCCGGGCGGCTGGCAAGTCGTGCTTGCGGCTAAAGGGCCCGAACGATCTGCCCTTCGCGCCTGCCCGCGACGCGCCGCCACAGCTCACGTGCCTTTTTTTTTGTGACGGGATGCCGCCAATCGGGCGCCACATCCAACATTGGACCCAAGACAAAGGGACGCTCTTGGACCCATGGATGCGGCAAAACAAGCGGCCGTGCGCCCGCCCTCGCAAAGCCCGGTCTTGTGCCGTGCCAGTTCGCCACAAGCCCTTTGTAGTCCAGAATATCCATGTCGAGGGTTCGCGCGCCCCAGGGGCTGCCACCCCGGCGTCCCGCAGCCCGCTCGATCTGTTTCAGCCTGCGTAGCAGCGCTTCGGGGGGCATTGCCGTCGCAATTACCGCAACAACATTCACGTATGGCGGCTGTCCAGCGCGGCCTACTGCGGCGGTTTCGTAGAAGTTTGAGACGGCGTTCACCGCGACCCGACCGTCTGCCAACTCCTCTATTGCGCGCCTGATGGTGCTTAGGGGCGCCCCCCAAGGACCAAAGGCGTTCGCTCCAAACCCTATCAGTATCTGAGACATTGCGCCCAATTGCACAGTCCTCTGACTTATCGGAAACTGATCTTCTGTTTGTGTTTGCAGTCTCGCACCAACCAGTCTTTTCGTCGTTAGGACACCCAATGCACTTCTAACCATCTGAACGGATTGCTTTGTCTATAGACGGTGCCAATCTGTACGCAAATGCCAAGTCTCTCGCTTTTGATATTGATTACAAGCGGCTGCTAAAGCTGTTCCAGTCGCAAGGGCAACTTGAGCTTGCAAAGTATGGCACGGCACTCGCGGAGGACCAGGAGTACTCCTCGATACGCCCTTTGATAGATTGGCTCGACTACAACGGCTACACGATGGTGACGAAGCCCACGAAGGAGTTCTTAGATGCCGCCGGGCGCCGCAAGGCCAAGGGAAATATGGATATCGAAAGCGCTATCGATGCCATGGAGATGTCGGAGTCTCTCGATCACCTTGTGATCTTCTCAGGTGACGGCGATTTCCGCTCGCTGGTTGAGGCACTGCAGCATAAGGGGAAGCGCGTCAGCGTTATCTCCACACTCACGATCAGCCCGCCGATGGTCGCGGACGAACTACGTCGTCAAGCAGATCAGTTCGTTGAACTGACCGACCTTCAGACTGAGATTGGCCGCAATCCAACGGAGCGGCAGCAACGCGAACAGCGCCGCCGCACCGATATCTACGAGACTGAGGTGTTTGTGGAGACCTGAAGGAGCGATCCTCGAACTGGCTGTTTGTCGCGCCCCACTTTGTCTGGCGCTGGACGCGCCAGAGCGCTAGGCATGAGTCATGCCGCCGTCTCGCTTGCCGCCCACTGAACTGTCGCCGTCCAACGTGCCGTCGTTCGACCTTTTTTCGCCCGGCGCTACCCCCGAACCCCAAGCCGACTGTACGATGTGCGCCCGGCTCGTGGATTTCCGTCGTAACAATAAGACCGCGCACCCCGACTGGTTCAACGGTGCCGTGCCCTCATTCGGTCCCCAAGATGCGGGGCTCCTGATCGTCGGGCTCGCCCCGGGGCTGAAAGGGGCAAATCGCACTGGCAGACCGTTTTGGGGGGATTTTGCCGGCGACCTGCTCTACTCGACACTTCTGAAGACCGGTCTTGCACGAGGCGAGCACGATGTCTTGCGCCCGGAAGCTCTAAGTCTTGCGGACTGCATAATCACGAATGCCGTGCGCTGCGTTCCCCCACAGAACAAACCCACATCCGCCGAGATCAAGACTTGCCGGCAGTTCCTCACCGGTCGTCTGGGTGCGCTGCCACGGCTGCGTTCCCTGCTCGCTATCGGGCGTATTGCCCATGACAGCATCCTTGATACCTTCGCCGTGAAGAAGAAGGATTTTCCTTTTTCTCATGGCGCACGCCACGCTCTTCCCGGGGGCTTGGACTTGTTTGATAGTTTCCACTGCTCGCGGCTGAATACAAACACAGGCCGGCTGACGCCGGAGATGTTCGAACAGGTCGTTGGAGCCGCCGCCGCCAGCCTCAAGGACTAAGTTGCTGGGAGGCGCCAAGTCGGGCATGCTTTCCTTATTGTTCGATATCGTTCGGTCAGTCTTCGAGGGAGCCCAACCTGGGCATTGAGTTTTAATGGTGAGCATTGAAATATCTCCGACCAAAGTCGGCTTCGTGATCGTGAAGGCGCGCGAGTATGGCGCCAAAGTCGGTGCATGGGATGAGGGCAAAACCTCGGACCATGACGCGGACTCCATTCTGGAGGATTTCGCCGACGACTCCACCGCCGCCGAACTCAAAGAGTTCATTCACGACCTCAACGATGATGAGAAGATCAGCCTAGTTGCGCTGACATGGATAGGCAGAGGGTCTTTCAGCCCCGACGAACTTGATGATGCCATAGAGGCCGCCCGATCCGAACGCACCCCACGGACCGAGGATTATCTTATGGGAATCCCGCTCCTGTCCGATTATCTCGAGGATGCACTCGATAAGCTCGGTTACTCGGTCGAAGATGCCGAGGACGACGCGATGGGCGACTGACCACTCGGTCCGCGCTGTCAAGCCTGCTTGTTCAACCTTAGCCCTGCTCTTCCAACCAATCGACAACGTGGGACGCGTGGCTCTCGGGGTCGCAGACCGGATAGAACACATGCTCGGTGCGTCCATCCTTCACGACGAATGTGAGTCGTTTCAGATAGCTATCACCACCCGCGTCGAAGCTGGGTAAATGCAGTGCGTGCGCTAAGGCCCCGGCTGCGTCGCTCAATATTGGGAACGAAAGCTCCAGCCGCAGCGCCATTTCGCGTTGATAGTCAGTTGTCTGACCGCTGAGCCCAAAGAGCCGCGCGCCAATCTTCGAAATCCGCTCAAAAACATCCCGGAATCCTTCAAGTTCGGGCGTTGAGCCGTGCGCACCTGGAATGTCGTCCCAGCTGGGCGGATCAGGGAAGCCGGGCCTGCCCGTCCACGGGTATACGGCAACGACACTCCGGCCCGGCAGAGTCCCAAGTGAGATTTCCGATCCATCCGTTGCGGGGAGTGCCATGGGTGTCAGCGAAAAGCCGGGAGTGAGTTTGAGAGGAATAGTCATGTCATGTCGCGGGGAACTGTCATGCCGGATTTAAGCTCCCCCAGATTTCCTCCACGTGAGGCTCAGCCCTTCTCGCGCATCAGACGGCTCTTTTGCCGGTCCCAATCGCGCTTCTTCTCGGTCTCGCGTTTGTCATGGATTTTCTTGCCGCGGCCAAGCCCCAGCAACAGCTTTGCGATCCCGCGGGCGTTGAAATAGAGGCGCAAGGGCACAAGAGCCATGCCTTGCCGCTGAATGGCCCCCAACAGGCGCGCCATCTCCTTCTTATGCAGCAGCAGCTTGCGGTGCCGCGTCGGCGCATGGCCAAACCGCGCCGCGCCCGGATATTCGGCGATATTTGCATTGATCAGATAGAGTTCGCCGTTTTCATTTGAGGCATAGGACTCCGCGATATTGGCCTTGCCACTGCGCAGAGACTTCACCTCCGAGCCCGTGAGCATGATCCCGGCCTCGATCGTGTCCTCGATTTCGTAGTTGAAGCGGGCTTTTCTGTTCTCGGCGACGAGCTTCCCGCTCTCGCGCTTCGGCGCCATCACATCCCCTTCAAGAGCAATAACCTTTTTTCCGGAACTCTAGACCGCTGTCAGTCCAACTGCGGCGATCGCCTCGTCCATACACGCACGTGCGGCCTTGCCGATCGGCGCGAGCGGTAGCCTCGTGTCTTCCTCACAGAGGCCGAGCTTCGATGCGGCATATTTGGCAGGTCCCGGATTGGATTCCACGAATAAGGCTTCATGCAATGGCATCAGCCGGTCTTGCAACTCCAGAGCCCGCTTGAAATTTCCGCCAAGGCAGGCAAGCTGAAATTCTGAGCAAAGCGCCGGCGCGATATTCGCGGTCACGGAGATACACCCTACCCCACCATGGGCATTGAAGCCGAGCGCGGTTGCGTCCTCGCCGGAGAGCTGCACGAATTCATGCCCCATCGCGGCGCGCTGCTGGCTGACGCGCGCTAGGTTCGCAGTTGCATCCTTAACGCCCACGATATTCTTCAACTTAAACAATCGCGCCATCGTTTCCACCGACATGTCGACAACGCTCCGGCTGGGAATGTTGTAGATGACGATGGGAATGTCCGCGGCGGCATTGATTGCGTTGTAGTGAAGGTAGAGACCTTCCTGGGTCGGCTTGTTGTAATAGGGCGTAACCGCGAGCACGCCATCGGCACCGGCCGACTCTGCATGACGTGTGAGTTCCACAGCCTCCGCGGTAGAGTTGGATCCGGTCCCGGCAATGACGGGTACCCGGCCACCAGCCGCCTCAATGCAAAGCTCAATGACTCGCCGGTGCTCGTCGTGGTCCAGCGTCGGTGATTCTCCGGTGGTGCCGCATGGCACTAGCCCATGCGTGCCTTGGTCGATCTGCCATTCCACAAGTTTGCGGAAAGCGGCCTCGTCCAGCGAACCATCCTTGAACGGCGTGATAAGGGCTGTGATCGAACCCTGAAACGGCGGCATAGTCACAACGGACGCTCCTTGGTGCGGGGAGAAACAAGCAAATCCCGCGTGGTCAGTGGGGCCGGACAATAGGGTTTTGGCCGGAACGCGGCAAGCGCACCTAAGCGATGGCTGCAAAAGTGAGGTTCGTCCGGCGAGCTACAGGCTGCGTAGAGCCCTCTTTCTTCAAAAACAAGTGTGGATTGAAGTGTTTAAAACGCTATTTTTATCGAGGAAATAACGCTCGCTGAGGTCGATCAGTCATCTTTCCGCCGAAATGTTTCCGACACTGTTCAATTTGGGTACACTTCATAGGCCTATGTTCGTCGCGGCCCCCGGTCGGGGGACGTCCTGACTATTAGACGCAGGTCGTAACCGGTACCGATCGACGGTATGAAACACATTAACGCTTACAAATTACCGCTCCTGGTCGCCTTGGCGTGGGCGCTGCCGACAATGGCACCCGCGATAGCGGGGACAATACCCCTGCCCGCTCGGAACCCAGAGCGCCCGGCGGTCATCCCCAACACGCAGCCTATGGCCGATGCCGCGATCACTGCGCCGGCCCCTGTTGTGCCCCTGATGCCAGATCAAGTTGCCGCACCCCCCTCGGCCCTAAGTGCACCCGCAACGACCCATAGTGCACTCAGTTCGTCGGACGTTCGCTCCGAAACCACCGCCAGCAAAGCGCCGACGTTTGCGCTGGCTGCTGAGAATGCGGCGCCCGAGGTAAACTCAAGCACGGCCTCCGCCGTGCCGACACGTGCGCCCAATCCCCAGCGTCGGTCCGAGACACCTGCTGAGGGCGCTGCTAAACCGGAAAGCGAACAGAACACATCTGAGACTGTCGGGACCGATACGCCGAACGCAGACAAGGCCGAAACCAAGCTGGCCTCGGCGGACGCATCATTCATGCCTGATGTTGTGCCCGAGCCCTCGGTACACCCGCGGCGCGATCCCATGAGCCCGGCCGCACCGAAGCCCGCACTGGACTACGGTAGCGTCCTCAAGCCGCTTCTTGAGTACAAACTGAGTTCGGGTGACGAAAGCCGGCTTCGCTTCGTGATGCGCCACAAGGGGTCGATCGACGACACGGCGGCCAAGATCACAGATCCTGCGGCCCGGGACTTTGGGCTCTGGTATCGCTACGGGCACACGAAGAGTTCGTCTCTCAACGCCGAAGCTGTGGAAAAGTTTCGGAAGACCCATTTGATGTGGCCTAGGCGCGAAAAGCTGCGGGAGAAGGCCGAGACATCCCTGTTCCTACGCGATGCATCGCCAGAGCGCATTAAGGCCTTCTTTGCAGAGTCGGAGCCCAAGACAGGCGCCGGCATGGCGGCGCTGGCTGGCGTGTATCTCAAAGAGGGCAAGAAGGACGAGGCTGAGAAACTGATCGATGCGGCGTGGCGCGACGACCGCGTCAATGAAGATGCTGAAAAGAAGATCCTCGCCAAATTCAGCGGCATGCTGGAGGAAGACGACCATCGGGCGCGGGTCGACGTCTTGCTGTATCCGGATAGGGCCAAAGCGGCGCCTGCCGCGCTGCGCGTCGCCAAACAGCTGCCCGAGGCGGAACGCAAGAAAGTCAAAGCGCGCATTGCGGTGATCAAGCGTGAGAGCAACGCCGGCAAACTGCTCGATGCGCTGCCGGACGATGCGGTCAAGGACGACATAGGCCTTCGCTTCAACAACATTCAATGGCTCCGCCGCACCAAGGACAAAGAGCAACGGCTGATCGCCTGGAAGCTCTTGCTTGATGCACCGCTCAAGCCAGACCTCCTGCTCGACATGAAGGAGTGGTGGATCGAAAGACGCGTGAATGTCCGTGCGGCACTGAATGACGGCCATCCCCGAACCGCCTACGAAATTGCCGCCAAGCACGGCCTCGACACAGAGAATCTCGCCACGGACGACCAGTATATCGAGGCGGAGTTCTTGGCGGGATGGGTAGCCCTCCGCTACCTCAACGAGACCCCCACGGCGTTACGGCATTTCCTGTCTATGCGGAGAGCCGCTAAAGACTCCCGCGACGTCGCTCGGGCCGAATATTGGCTGGGACGCACAGCGCTAGTGCTGGGCGATCGGAGTTCCGCTGCGATCCACTTCCATGTGGCGGCGAAATATCCGCAGTATTTTTACGGCCAGCTCGGACGGCAAGCGCTCGATCCGGACCCCGCCCGCTTAGAGGTCACTTCGACCCCTATTCCCACCCAAGCCGATATCGACCGGTTCCTGTCCCGCAATGCAGTCCGCGCCATGGGCGTTGCCAGGGCCGCAAAACTGCAATGGGTCACGCCGCAATTCCTGTTGTCTCTTTGCCGAACGCTCGACAACGCCGCCGAAGTCGTCCTACTCGCCGAATACGCGAAGGCTTTGGGACACAATCAGATGGCCTTGCGGCTTTCGAAGATCGCCTTCAATCGCGACTTGCCGATGGGCGACTACGCACTGCCAGTCGGCGTCATGCCCTCGTTCAAGAGCCTCGTTGACGAACGGGTTGATCCTGCGCTGGTTCATGCCCTCTCCCGGCAGGAAAGCGAGTTTAATGCCGCAGCCCAGAGCCCGGTCGGGGCGAGTGGCTTGATGCAGTTGATGCCCGCGACCGCGCGGGGCGTCGCCCGCCGCTATAAGGTTCAATACTCCAAGGCCCGGCTGACCAACGCGGCCTACAATACGCAGCTTGGCGAGGCTTTCCTCAGCGATTTGATCAATAACTATGACGGCTCATATTTTATGGCGTTGGCAGCATATAATGCAGGGCCGGGCCGTGTAAAAGAGTGGGTGGGTATCTATGGCGATCCACGTAAGCCGGATGTCGACCCCATCGACTGGATCGAGCGTATCCCATTCACCGAAACACGGCGCTATGTGATCAAGATCATGGAAACGCTACAACTCTATCGCTCGCGTCTCGCAGGTCCCGACCAAGCTTTGCATTTGGTTCAGGACCTGAACCGTGGACGGAAGGTACCGGCCTCTGAAACCGCCTCGGTGGTGGCCGTATCGGCCGAACCCAAGACTCCTTGAGCGGATACTGTGGACGTTGTGCGGTTGACTCTACGAGGCGCATTCCCTCATCAAGGTCCTGAAACACCGCACGCTGCGCCAAGGGGTGTATCGGGCAGACGACGCCATAGGCGCTCCCGCGACCACTTCCAGGACCGGCCATTCAACGATGCATGAGCTTCACAGCAAGCCGTGGCAGGATATCTATTACGAGTCCTTTGACGACTTGCGACTTTATGCGCGCCATTATCCCGCGCCCGATGAGCGGTTCCGAAGCATCGTTTGCCTTGGCGGGCTGACCAGGAATTCTCGCGACTTCCACACGCTGGCGACCTATCTGTCGACGTATTCGGAGACCCCGCGCAATGTTTATTGCATTGACTATCGGGGACGCGGACGCTCTGCGTTCGACCCGAACTGGCACAACTACACACCCAATACCGAACTGACGGATGTGCTCGATTTTCTGACTGTTCAGGGGCTGCACCAGGTTGGCATCGTGGGGACATCGCGTGGTGGCATCATCGCCATGTTGATGGCAGTCGCCCGCCCGACAGTCATGGGTCCCGTTGTGCTCAATGATATCGGCCCCATCATCGAGACGCGTGGGCTTGCGCGGATCGTGAACTATGTGCGCCGCATGCCCGTGCCGAAGACATGGGCCGATGCCATGGAAATCATGCGCGAAATCAACGGACGCGGTTTCCCAGATTTCACGGACGCACAATGGGACCAGATGGCGCGCAGCGTCTTTGAGGAACGTAAAGGTCGTCTTGTGTTGTCCTACGATCGCAAGCTCGCAAAGGCGATCGGAACGACCGATCTCAGCCGGCCATTGTCCCCATTGTGGCCCCAATTCACAGCCTTGGGAACATCTCCAACCTTTGTCATTCGAGGCGAACTCTCCGACATCCTTAGCGTGGAAACGTTGCTGGAAATGGTGGAACGCCATCCAAACCTTCGCACCATGACGGTTGCGGAACAGGGTCACGCACCGACGCTCGCAGAACAAGATCAGGTCGAAGCCATCAGCGCATTCTTCGCAGCGAACGATTAGGGTTGGGTGGACCGCGGCTAGCGCTGGTTCGTAACTGGGGTCAGGGGCGGAAGCGTTTGGTTCCCCACCACTTTGCCTTCGTGCGCGCAAAGGCCTTTATGCGGGGAATGACGTTGACCGCCATATCATGCGGTGCCCTGGCCTCTTTCCACTTGATGCTCTCCGAAGTGGAGAACATTTTCGGCAGATCGCGTCGCAGCTGATAGGAGACGGCAACGGCGGTGCCTTGGTCCGGCGCGACGCCTTCAATACTCACGGCGATGCCGGAGAGCGCGATCTTACCGGTTTCAAGCCTGCTAAGCGCGCGTAGGCTTGCGGCCACAGCCTCATCCCAACCTTTGGGTGCGCCCGAGGCCACTTCCAAACGGTCGTCCAGTCCGGGGCGCTCAAAGAGTTGCCGCGACAAATCCCGAACATCCTTGTGTGCCCCCTCGCTTGGAACGCTTCCGGCAAGGGTCAACGCATTAGGGCCAAGATCGGCAGTGAAGACGAAGGGATCAGCAATGGGCGGGCGAATCTCTTCGCCCTTGAGTGTGAGGCCATCGGGAAGAGGCCCGGCCAAAGCCTTCTTGACCTCGGCATACTCATCGGCGCTCGCCGCCTCTCCCGCCACAAGCAATTTGGCATTGGAGAGTCGCACCTTGCCCTTCCGCAAATGCGACAACTGCTGAAGACTGAAACTCACGGCGCCAAGCCATTGCTCACGCGGGAGCCCGCCCTCAACCACCTTCACTCTTTCTTCGACGGACAGGTCCGGGAAATGCGCCTTGACCATGCCGAGAACCGTCTGCCGGTCTGCTTCTGAGGGAACGGCGCCGCGCAAGGTCACCCGTGAGTCATTTCGAGCCGCCGACCAGACATAGACGGGCTCCGCTTTTTCTTCTGCTAAATCATTTTGAGGATCAGGCGCGGGCTCTTCGACACCAGAAGGCTTAGAGCTTACGTCGGCGGCCGACACCGCTGAGCTCGCCGTGCCCGTCAGCAGCGAAGCCGCAAGCAACAGCACACCATAAGCCCGGCACGCCCAAGACGCGTGACTGTCATCGCGTCGCGGCCGTATTTGCTTGGGCCAGCCCATCACTCGACTGGCATCCTCATCTTCGCCGCTCGCGGCTCAACATGCCGTTCAAAATAACCGCAAGAGAGCCGTATGCCAGTCTGTTGGCTCAATCGTCGTGTGGCCTCTCTCGAAACCATGGCTTGCAAACCTTCACATACAACATTCAATTGAAGTCGAAACTATAGGTGATGTCTGCATGCGGTTCCAGACCGCTCATACTTCGCATGATTCTACAAAAACGGCAAAGCACCCTAGTTTCTGACATACTTTACCTTGTCTTCATGGCTATTAATCCAAAAAACCTATTGCAAGTGGTTTGCAAGTCCGATGATACCGATCGCAATGAGGTAGATTGCGACGACATAGTTGAGAATTCTGGGCACAAGTAAAACAAGAACGCCCGCGACAAGTGCAATCAACGGATTGAGAAGAACAGGATCCATGGCTGGTAATACGACCTCCCCCGGTCATATGCAGTGGTGCATGTTTTCCGACTCATTCAGCTTATGTGATCCACGAAGACTTGTCCCGCGCTGAAGGCCAAGACAGGTACTGTCTCCTCAAGTGATCGCCGATGTTTTTTGTATTGAGGTGCGATGAACCTGCTTTTTGTCTTGGCTTTACCGTTTTGCGCAGCGATGGGAATGCGCTTCGACCGTTCCTGAGTGTGCGGCGAAGGGTGTGAGAAGACTTGGGGCGAGTACGTTTGGGTATGTCTTTCGACGATCCCACGTTTTGGGTGGCATTACTGCAGATCATCTAGATCGATCTCCTTCTGTCTGGCGATAATGCCGTTGTCATTACTCTAGCCTGCCGAAACCTGCCGCTCGAGCAGCGCAAATGGGGTGTGGCCTTAGCACTCTCGTTGCCATCGGATTGCGCATTGGTTTCGCCGATGTCGTGACGACGTTGACGGGCATGCCCTATGTCAGCCTGGTTGGCGGGCAGCTTCTCATCTGGATCGCGGTCAAACTTCTGGGTGGTGAGGAGGATGACAGCGAGGAGAACGTCAAGTCCTCCGGCAATCTCTGGCACGCGATGAGGGTCATCGCGTTTGCCGATACGGTCATGAGCCTCGACAACGTCATCGCGATCGCCATCGCGGCGCGCGGCGATTACGGGCTTCTGATGATCGGCCTTGCGATCAGCATTCCGCTTATCATGGTTGGCGCGACGATCGTCATGGCACTCCTCGTTCGCTTCCCGATTATTGTCTGGGCAGGTGGTGGCCTTCTCGGCTCGATCGCTGGCGAGATTATCGCGAAGGATCCGCTAATCGCGAACGCGTTCGATCCATCCATGGGCCATATCGTAGCTCTGAGCGGGGCAGCGCTTGGCGCGATGTTTGTGGTCAGTGTAGGCCTGTTCCTCAGACTGCGTCAGCGGGCCAGCTGTCCCTCCGCCGTGCCAGCGGCTCCCAACAATCCGCGCGATGCCCCGGACGAAGCTTAGGGCGTGCGGCTCTCTTCGTCGGCTTGCGGAGTTCCATTTTTGAGCCGCCCCTTTTTGCGGCGACTCTAGCTCCTTCGGCTAACCCTTAGCGCTGTCGCCTTTCGTATGCTCGGCAGGCGACGAGGTTTCCGGATCGCCGCCGCTCTCGGTCCACCGTTCGACCTCCGCGTTGATCTCGGCCCCCAGCAAGACGATATAGAAGGAGAGGTAGAGCCAGAAGAGTAGGACGATCACCGCGCCAAGCGATCCATACATCCTGTCGTAGTTCGCGAAGTGCGAGACGTAGTACGAGAAGCCGTAAGAGGCGAGCAGCCACAGAAGGGTCGCGAAGAGCGATCCCGCCGTGATCCATTGCCATTTTGGGTTCTCGCGGCTCGGCCCAAAGCGATAAATCAAAGCAAGCATGAACAGCGTGACAAAAAAGAGGATGGGCCAGCGCAAATAAACCAGCGCTGTCTCGATGACTTTGGGATGACCGGTCGCGTCGAACAGATCCGGCACGTAGACGATTGCGGTCAACATGGCGACCCCGACCAGAATAGCGATGATCGTGTAGCCGATTGCGCTGAGGATGATTCGTAAGAGACTGCGCCGCTCCGGCTCGCCATAGGCAATGTCGAGCGCGGAGAACATCGTTTGCGTCCCCCGATGGGCAAGCCACAGCGCGATCAGAAGGCTCGCGCCGAAGCTCCAGCCCAAGGTACGCTCCGATGTTTCGACGATCCGGCGGATCTGATCGATCACGATCGTATAGGCCTGCGGAGGCAGCACAGATTTGAGGAGCTCGAATTGGTGTTCCACTGTCGCCGGGTTGGCGGTGAGACCGTAAAGCGAGATCGATGCGGTCAGGGCCGGGAAGATAGCATAGAGCGCGTAGAAAGCGCAGCCGGCCGAGACGACCGACAGATGGTCGCGACCGGCGCGCACCAACACGCCCTTTACGATCGACCACCAATGCCTTGGCGAAATCACGTGAAGTTCCGTCTTCCCTGGCCAGACGTCGTCGTGCTTCAAACATGGTTGTGCTTCAAGCATCGCCATGATCAAGCATCGTCGTGCTTGCGGTTCATGCGCTCATGGAGGAATGTGTGCGCCCTGCGCACAAAAAACTGCGCATTGCGCGCGGGCGCAAGGCGCAAATGCGGCGGGCGCGCAATATCAGGAGGGGTGGCCGAGTGGTTGAAGGCACCGGTCTTGAAAACCGGCAGGCGGGCGACCGTCTCGTGGGTTCGAATCCCACCCCCTCCGCCAATTAACACAATGAATTCAATGCTTTGCGAAGCACTGATCTGGACTGAAACAGACCTGTTTATTGGCTTGCCGAGGCAATCTGCAAACCAATTGCAAACCAACCATTGCTGTATTGGACATTGTCAGAGTAATTGGGCGAAAGCTGGTTGATCGGACGTCGTCAAGACCCTCACGCTGCGAGTTGACGCCATTCCGAGAAAGCGGCAGCGCGGTTCTGCTTGAAGATGGCGCGGGGTTTGAGGTGACGGTCCAGGTTGAAGTGGTTGTGGATTGATGCGTGGGCGGCGGCGAACTTTTGGAGTGTTTTCATGTCTCTAAACTTCGCCATCGCTCGTTCTCGTCGTCGGAATGGCTGGTGTGAATTCTCAGCCCGATTGTTGAGCCACCGACCATACTCCTGGTCGGCAGCATTGCCGATGACTTTCATCGCTGAGCGGTACGAGCGAAGCCGGTCGGTTACAATTGATCGCGGTCGGCCGTAACGCTTCATCGCACGCTTCATGAATTTCAGCGCAGCCCTGCGATCCCGGCGCTTCGTCACGAAGACCTCAAGCACTTCACCTTCGTGATCTACCGCACGCCAGAGATAATGCGTCTCTCCATTGATCCTGACGAACACCTCATCCAGGTGCCAACGCCATTGCGAAAACGATCGAGTCTGAATACGACGTTTTCTAATCTCCGCGGCAAACATCGGACCGAAACGGTTCCACCAGAACCGCACCGTCTCGTGACAGATGTCGATGCCCCGCTCGAACAAAATATCCTCGACCTGCCGCAGCGACAGCGGATAGCGGATATACATCATCACCACGAGGCGGATCACCTCGGGCGAGCTGTTGAAATAACGGAAGGGATTGCGCATCGCCGAAGGCTAGGGATGCCCGCTGCTCGGCTCAAACCAATTTACTCTGACAATGCCTCTGGCCGCAATGCCACTGTAGCTCTTTACGAATGGTTAACGCAGGGTTCCGGTTCACCCGGGCGGCTTCAAGGTGCTAGGCGCTAACGGTCAGGCTCTCGTCTACCTCGACGCTCGCGAGACGCCTGAACAAGCCCGCATCGCTAGGGTACTGACGTTCGATAAGGCGCGGCGCATCTGTATGCTTGGACCCTAATCCGAGGGTGATATGCTCGACGCTGGACGTTGGAGGGGCGCACCCAATGCGGAGCATACTTGCCAGTTTAGTTGTCGCCGTGATGTTGACGGGCGGAGCGGTTGCCGGACCGTTTGCGGACGCCCTTCGCGCCCTTCTCGCGGAAGACTATGCAACGGCGTCGCGGTTATTGCGACCGCTGGCAGCGCAGGGCCATGCCGGCGCCCAACACAATCTCGGCGTGATGTACGGGAACGGTCAGGGCGTGCCGCAGAGTTACGCCGAAGCGCTAAAGTGGTACCGCCTCGCTGCCGAGCAAGGTGTTGCCCAATCCCAAAGCAATCTCGGCCTCATGTACGATAACGGTCAGGGCGTGCCGCAGGATTACGCCGAAGCGCTGAAGTGGTACCGCCTCGCTGCCATGCAGGGCCACGGCCCTGCCCAACAAAATCTTGGCGTCATGTACGTCCTAGGTCAGGGCGTGCCACAAGACTACGTTCAGGCCCATATCTGGTTCAATCTAGCCGCCGCCAATGGGGCGAACACTGCAGGTACATACCGTGACCGCATCGCATCCAAAATGACGCCTGAGCAGATTGCCTTGGCGCAAAGGCTGGCGCGTGAATGGAAGCCGAAATGATACGCCGAACCGACCGGCGCTGTGAAGCTCTGTGGGGTTTTCTGTTATCACCGCCACCTGCGTACTCGACGCCTAGTCGTGCGACGCACAGAACCACGCACAACAGAACCACGCACAACGCGACGACGCCCATACCGGCGTCGCCAGCCAACATCCTGCACAAGCAAATTCTGATGTTTGACCGCCGGTATCATCGGCGCAGCTTCTGCTGGTTTAGAAATTAGTCCCGCGCACATCAGCAGCGCGAAAGCACCTAGTCCGATCACAAGCTGCCGCATTGTTTCCTCGCTTGAAGTTGAGAATTTCGTGCAGCGGCATTTGATCCAGATACGCGTTCGGCAGCATGCTGTTCACAGCGTGCTTCGCTACAATGACGTCACGCCGTTTCCCGTAACTCAGTCTCTAGGGTTCAGAGCGAGCAATCTTGAGACAGGTCATTGGGCAAAAGTAGGAGTAGCATCGAAGAGCGTAACTATCGGCTTGCTCCGATGGCGGTAGCGAAAAAATGGTATTGTCCGCACAGCAAGGAAGGCACCGACGCACGACCCTCAAACTCTCGTCCAAATCCAGTGGTCAATCGCTTGCTCTAATCGCGGACTGCGGGCACGCTATGACTGCGCATGATAGGGATTAGACCTCATGGAATTTGCAATCGGCATCGTGGTCGTCGCGATGCTTGGTGGCCTGTCGATCCTAGCGTATAGGCACCACGAAATTTTCCGAAAGATTGCCCTTCCACTCTACTGGGCATCGCTGCTCACGTTGCTCGCGTTAGCAGGCGAGTTTCTTGGTACTCGGACGACAATAAAGGCCATGCGCCCCTTTGTTGATCCAGAAAAAGCCACTGAAGCTCAAGCTGTTGCGGCGTCCCTTGGCACTCCCTGGTGGGCAATGATTTGCGTCTTAGGTTTCGTCGCCTACCTATTCTTCTTGCTGTTTCTTCCCATGATTTTGGGGACACACAAGAAGGCATGATGCCCGGCACACGTGAGACACGCGGCAGCAGGCTGACATAACGCAGCGCTGCACTGCGATGAAGCGCGGCGCATTGCCATTAATGGTGCGAGGCATCGGGAGCTGTTGCAAGCTAAGTGATCCGTTTTCAGGGCCGTCACGTAATCCGTTCATGTGAAAAGTTCGAAGACATAGCCAGATCGTCGGCGGGGCGTTTCTCGCCATTTTGCTCGCCGGTACGGCTGCGCTTTCCGCCGACACGCGCCTTCACGGCAAGTGGATGCGAGACGACCGCAATGTTGTCGTGACCATCAAGCCATGCGGATCGCAAACGTGCGCCACAAACACCTGGATCGGCGACACCTCCGGCGGTGAGAATGTCGGTGATCGTCTCATTATGAAGCTGGACAGAAGCTCTGACAGCCTCTTGACCGGAGACGCTTATGATCCGAAGCGTAGTCTGACCTTGAAGGTCAAGATCGACGTTTCCGAGACGCGATTCGTCAGCCGCGGCTGCATTGCGTTGGGTATGCTCTGCAAGACTGCGAGCTGGAGGCGCGTAGAGGCGCGTTAGCAAAGCCGTCCCAAAAGACGAGTTAAGACGCTGCCGCTGTCGCCTTTCCCGCCCTTATAGAAGACTGCCCCTGCAACGAGGCTAGTTCGACCACAACCTTGGCGCATAGTACGAGGCTGGTACGCTCGGCCGCGACGAGGGGCGGCGCATTGCCGTGAATGTGGCGAATTTGCTGGAGTTGTTGGGGGCGAGATGACGAACGCGCAAAACGCCTCGAGCCATGGCAAGACGGCCGCACGCAAGCTGACGCGCGGCCGCCGTTTATTCTCCCTGGATTAGATTACGATGCAGGCTGAAGCAGCACGCCATCAACCGCGTGGATCATGCCGTTCCCGGCCGGGATGTTCTTCCTGACGATTTGGGCATCGCCCACCATGAACGGATTGCCGGTCGAGCCATCGATCTGGATTTCTTAACCAGATTTGGTTTGCACACTGGCCTTCTCGCCAGACCACTGGCTCACGAAATTCTTGCCAGGAACGATGTGGTTCGTGAGAAGCGAGACCAGCTCGTCCTTGTTCTCCGGTTCAAGGAGGCGCTCGACCGTTCCATCGGGCAGAGCCGCGAATGCCTCGTCGGTTGGAGCGAAGACGGTCCAGTTTTCCTCACCCTTCAAGGCATCGTCGAGACCTGCGGCGTTCACGGCGGCGACGAACGTCTTGAACGATCCGTCGCTTTCAGCGCGTTCATAAAGGTTGGGCTCTGCTTGGCTGGCCTGGGCAGGACCGGCAAGAAACAGTCCCATGACAGCAGCGCCTGCGACTGACTTCCACATCATTTCGAATCTCCTCCTATCCACTGTTGACGTTCACCATAAGCCGAAGTGCTCGGCTGACTGTTGCGTGGGTAGGAGCGCCGCAGGATACCAATCGAAACCCCGCCAAGATTGCATCGACGTTGGCGATTGATATCACCATAATGCATCGGAGTTCCCGATGGGTCCTGCGGGCCTGTATCGCTGGCCATTCAGCCGTGGGAGCCGGCAATTTTGTCCCGCCGGTCTCTGTCTTTGTCTTGCGCATCGCGCCGTGCTTAGCCGACGCGCGGCCCTCTCGTACGCCGGTTCTGGGCACCGCCGGTTGGGTTGAGCGGACGATATCTGAGCCGCTGATGTGCGCCTCGGCTCCCGATCTACGGCCGTTCAGCAGAGGCCCCGCTTTCACATAGATGAGGCAGTCTTCCCCACGCGTCGCCTTGGGTGTTCTTCACCGAGGCGGCGTCGTTGGCCCTGGACCCTGTTTGATCTGCGTCAAGGCGACAGCACCAATATCGGCACGTCATAAGGATACCGAGCGAGGCGTCGCCGGACACCCAATTGACGCAATGCCGATACCGTCGGCTAGCTCGTCATGTGGCTCAGCAGTGCGTGCCGGGTCATTTCTCTTTCTTTGCCCGCGTTGGCGTAGCCGCGTGCAGCACGTTGGGAGACCGAGACAATGACTGAAACCCTGACAGTGACACAGCTGTTGGCGGCTTTTATTGGCATGTACATGCTGGCTGCCGGGATTGGCGTGCTATCCGAACCGAACAGCTACTCCAAGATGTTGGACGAGCTTGAGGAAAATACGGCGCTTGGTTTTCTGACGGGCGCGTTCACGCTCGCGCTGGGCGCTGCGATGGTCGCCTTTCACAATCTTTGGGCCGACCCGCTCGCCATTGTGGTTTCGGTAATCGCGTGGTGGACGCTTATAAAAGGCATACTTTTACTGGCTGCCCGACGCCCATTCCTCAAACTGGCGAACGTTATCTCATTCAAGAACAGCGTCGCTTTGGGCGTGGCGGTCGTC
Organism: uncultured Alphaproteobacteria bacterium; assembly: GCA_942491645.1. Classification (GTDB taxonomy): domain Bacteria; phylum Pseudomonadota; class Alphaproteobacteria; order Rhizobiales; family Methyloligellaceae; genus Methyloceanibacter. Next base: position 317,043 of record CALOBK010000002.1, read on the forward strand.
TTGGCTGGCGCTGTGCTTCTATATGCGGGTCTGGCTTGATACCCCTCACCCCATCGCGAGAGACCATCTTGTCCTGCGCGCGGCGGTGTCCAAGCCAGGAGTTCCCTATCGAGAGTGCGCGATAGATGGCGCAACCGCCGGACATCAGGCTCTAGGAACAAAGAGCCGAAGTGCTACCTCGACTGTGCCGCCGACTCCGACGCTTTCCAAAACACGCTAGACAGTGCCGTTCAGCAGGTGCCCTGTCTTCACATAGATGAGGCAGCCCTCGTCGGACACGGGTGTGTGTTCGGATTGGTGCGGATTTCGGACCCAGCTCCCTTGCGGATAAACGCCATGTTCGTCCTTGAGCGTGCCTTCCAAGACTAAGATTTCTTCGCCGCCCCAATGAACGTGACGATGAAACTCGGTTCCGGGTTCCCAGCGCACAAGCGCGCAGTTCTCCGTCCCATGCATGTGGAGGAGAAGAACGCTCAAGCCCGGTGCGGAACCCGGCAGAAATGGTGTGCCGCGCGTGTCGATGACGATGTGTGCGCTGTCATCCGGTTCAAACTGGTGGAGCTTCACAAAGATCGTGCAACCGGCGACGCTAAAGGGCGTGTGTTTCGACCCGATCAGGTTGCGCACATAGGTGCCTGCAGGATAGTCGCCATGCTCATCGGAGAAGACACCGTCAAGGACGAGAAACTCTTCACCGCCGCGATGCTCGTGCGCGTCGAAATGGGAGTTTTCCGCATAGCGGACGATCGACGTCGCGCGGGCGACCTCGTCGCCAATGCGGTCCAGCATTTGCCGCTCAACCCCTGCCATTAGCGAGGGGCTCCAGGCAATGTCTCCCGGCCTCACGACCACGGATTGACTGAAATCGGAACGAATTTGCATGAGGTTCTCTAAGAGGTCGGGCTCGACCTAAAAGTTCGAGCGCTCTAAGTCCATGCCGGAGCCGCGGCGACCCCTCGTCTAATGAGACAATCGTATGGGAATAGAGGAGCCTGGGGTCAAATATCGCCCGAACGCCCTCCCCGCATCGTCCGCAAACATTCTCCGATCAACGACACGAACGGCCGGCCCGCCCCGCGCCTATCCGTCTCTTTGAACTGAGCACGCGGTAGCGACCTTAACGGAACAACCGGTTGCTTCGATGCACTGTAGTTCTAATCGCTCAACAAGCGCGTTGCAGAGAGTGTATTGCTCAAGAAAAAGGCGATGCTGACTTGCGGCTCACGGCGGGGATGTACCGCAGGCGTCTTGAGTTTCGCAGCCCCACAAAGAGGTGGGAAGTCAGTCATACACCTAGACATATCCCGCGGAGTGACTCAGGAGGGATGCGCGGGAACGACACTCAGCGAATGATATTTCGGGGCAGGTTGCGCGCGGCCGTGGTCTAGTTGCAAGACTGTTCGCGCTGATCGCACATTTGCTGTAGGCGCCCTGTGGACGTGACAGCGAATGAGCCTCTTATCAACTTTCGCTATAGAACTGACATGCCAAGCCCGACGTCGCTTCCAGCAACCCCCTTACCACTGTCATGAACATCCGCAGCGAAGAGTCTGGAGACGAGGATGCGATTGATCGCGTGACGGAGTCGGCGTTTGCAGCCGTCTCTCACAGCAATCATGCCGAGGCGCTGATTGTCCGTGCACTGCGTGATGCAGGCGATCTGACTGTCTCTCTTGTTGCGGATGTGGACGGTGAGATCGTCGCCCACATCGCATTCTCCCCTGTCGCTATTGGCGGGCGGTACGATGGCTGGTTTGGACTCGGTCCTCTTTCCGTCCAGCCGGACAAGCAACGCGACGGCATTGGCAGCGCACTCGTCTTGCAAGGCCTTGCCCGGTTGCGGGCACGCGGGGCCAAGGGCTGCGCACTTCTCGGACACCCAGACTTCTATCGTCGCCTCGGCTTTAGGAGCGACAGCGGGCTCCACTACGGGGATTTGCCCGCGCACTTGATCCAACATCTCGTCTTCGACGGCGCATCACCTTCAGGCGAGCTCATATACACCCCAGCCTTCGATCTGGCAGGGTAAGTGGCACGTCGCACGTGTCTAACGCTGCGGGAAGTTCGGCCGGTCTTCGTTATAGTTCTCAGCTAGGTAATCGAGAATGACCGCGCGGTCGGGATCCTTGATATCAACCATGCCCTGCTCTTCGGTCATCCACGTCAACGCGTCATCCCAACGCTTCCGTGTCTTGCCCTGTTGAACGATGATCATTTCCGAATGGCAGGGCGTGCAATAGGCATGTGTTTTCTCAACACCGGGTGCATCGACGAGAAGACGGAAATCCTGTTTCGTCTGTCTTTGCGCTTCCGATGCATCGGCCTCCGCCGCGGCAAGTTCGGGGTCAATACCAATCGGCAGCGGCTCCGCGCTATTTTGATTGAGATACGCGATGAGGTTCGCCCGACCCGTGCGATCCTCAATGCCGGGGACAACCATCCGCGTTCCAGGGACCACGCCAGCCGGATGGGCAAGAAACTCATCAAGCCTTCCGAGCTCCCAAGTGCCGCCGAACTCTTTCAGGGCCTCGCTATAGGCGTAGCCATCCACACTCGCGACAGGACGGTTGATAACGCCCCAAAGATTGGGCCCAAACAGCGTCGGCCCACCCTCGTCGATACTGTGGCAACCACGGCAGGATGCGAAGACCGCCTCCCCCATTGCGGGGTTGGCCTTGTCGAGGCGATCGTCCAAAGACTGCGCATGCGCGATGCTCAGCACAACGACCGTGACAGCCAAACCCATGCCCGTAACTTGCAAAACATCACGCCACATTGACGGCCACTCGATGCACAGAGTTGTTCAAATAGCCCTTTGGATTCCATGCAATGCCAAAAGGCTGGCTCGCCCCTTCGCTATCGGTCGCGCGCGCCCAAATCTCATAGTACCCGGCTTGGGTAAATGAGACAGTCTGCTTCCAATTCTGCCACGCTCCAAAATTAGCGGGCGGAGCAAGATCGGCCGGCCGCCAGCTCGCGCCGAAATCAATCGAGATCTCCACCGCAGCGATGGTGCGATCTCCGGACCATGCATGCCCGCGCACATCGACCGACGTGCCAGCGACATCCGACTTCGTCGCCGGATTGGTGATCAACGATTTGACGGGCATCCGCTCGATAATTTCGAAGTCTGCCTTAGGCACGTCTTGGCCGGGCGCTACCGGATAGCGCGGCACGCGGTAAGAAGTTCCGCCCATCTTCGGTCCATCATGAACCACATCGCGGAGCCAGATGCGCGTCAGCCATTTCTGTGAGCACGATCCCGGCCAGCCCGCCACCACAAGACGCAAAGGTCGGCCGTTCAACACCGGAATCTCGGTGTCGTTCATCTCGAAGGCGATAAGCACGTCTTCGGCCATGGCCTTTTCGATCGTAAGGCCCCGGGATATCGGCAGTCTGTCTGGGTCACCCGACAAATGCGGGTCCGCTCCCTCATGTGCCGTGTAGATGACACCTTCTTTGACGCCGGCTTTTTTGAGCACGTCACGCAATCTTACGCCCGTGAAATAGGCGCAGCCTACGGCGCCATAGGTCCACTGATTGCCACCTGGCGGGTGGCTGAAAAAGTACCTGCCGTTGCCGCCGCATTCGATCACGAGTGCCAGCTTCACGACCTCGAACCCGGTCTTGAGATCGTCGATCGTGAGCTTGAGGGGATTTTCGACCAGCCCGTCGATGGTCAGCTCCCACCCATCTGCGTCTGTCTCGCGCGGCATCGCACCGTTGTTCCGCACGAAGAAGCGCGCATTGGAGGTGATGGGCTCATCGAGAAGATGAGGCGATGTCTCCGCGTTGATCGGCCGATCATTCAGAAGGACCAATCCGTCCTTCCCCTTCAACAAATCGGACTCTGCCAAGGCGATGGGAACGAGCCCTGCGGGCATCGTGCGGTGAAACGGGATTGCCGTGCCAAGCATCGCACCCATCGTGGCAAGTCCCGCGCCGCGCAAAAACCCCCGACGATCTGGATGGGAGACGCGGCCGAAGACGGTGCGATCCGCACCTTCTGGATCTTCCGCGAAATATGAGAATAGACCCTTGCCAGCGGTTGGCCGTTCGGCTGTCATCGTGTTCTCCTACGCTCAGACACTAAGCATGCCGCGAACACATGACAAAGTAATAGGCGATGTGAACTTCCCAGATAACATCTGTCCGTGACGCTGCCGACCCGCTGCCAGCGCCCCCTCAGAAGCGGTTGCGCACGTTGCGGGGGGCGCCTGCCCGATCCCGCCCGCCGACCCGCTGCGGACCGCCCACGAGCCAAGTTATGTGCCTGTCATCGCCCGCATCAGCGTCGGCACCGGACCGCTCAATAGCGTTCCGTAGTGGCTGCGAGGGCCTCGATTGCGAACCGTTCGTCTGCGCAGGCGTCGCATCTGCAGCGATCGACGGCGCATGGTTTGGCGTTTCCACCGCGCGCGGTTCTACGTTAGTGGACTGTACCCTTGCCGACTCAACTCTTGCCAGCTCAACTCTTGGCGCCTGAACCCTCGGCGCCTGAACCCTTGGCGCCTTCAACTTCGGCCTATCTAATATGTGCCGCTTGGGCTCGGTGGGCGCCAGCACGCGCCGGGGTTCGACCTGAACGGAGACGCTCGCCTCTTCATGTTCCGGCACATGGGAACTTGGCCGCTCCAAGTGTTCGGACACCGGCTGAGCAGCGGCCTGGCGGTGGGCGCCATGCCCCACCGTCCAAATCAGCGGTCGCTCAATGTCGTACGGCAAGACGGTGTTTGAGTCTCCTTCGGCCTCTTCAATCTGGTCGGCGGTGAGGTTGCGAACATCAGCAAGGCTCGCGCCGCACAGATTGGTTGTCTTGAGGTTGGCGCCTGCCAGATCGGCGCTGTCCAACTGCGCCCCGGACAGTTCCGCGCCTGTCAGGTCGACGCCTTCGAGCCGCGCGCCCCTCAAATCGGCATTCGTCAGATCCGCACCGCGCATATCCGCCCTGATGAGGGTCGCAAAATAGAAGGATGCATCGCACAATTGCGCGCGCGAAAGGTTGATCGGACCGCCATTGATGGGGCCCATCTGACGATCGCCAATGCTCAGAGAAATACCGCTAAGGTCGGGAACAACTGAAGGGTTCTCGGAGCGCCAGGCGTTCCAAATGCGCGGTCCTTGGCGCAATATCTCGACGTGTTCTGAATTTGTCATTTCACTGCCATTGGTACTACGAGAGCAGCCGCGCATTCAACGCGACAAAACGTGTTGCACTGCGACATGATCTAGCAGGCAATTGTGACAGGCATCTCGCAGACCGCCAGTTGTCCACAATCGTTCTCTCAAGACGGCGCATTGCCAAACCCTGGGTTAAACTAGTAGTCGTGCGGCACGCGGAGCACATCTTTACGCACGATCCGGCCCGACTAGCAGTCTAGTCTTTCCCGTGGCGCGGCGCATCTCCGTTGCCGATTTAGGTCTTCTTGCGATTGCGTCGAGCGAGGACGTTGACAACCTCGACGCCTGCGGAGAAGGCCATGGCAAAGTAAATATAGCCCCGCGGAATGTGGAAGTGGAACGCGTCCGCAACGAGCGCGGCGCCGATTAGCAGCAAGAATGACAGGGCCAGCATTTTCGTTGTCGGATGGCGCTCGATGAATGTCGAAACGGGCCCCGAGGCCACATACATGACGGCTATGGCGACCACTACAGCGGCAATCATGACCTCGACATGGTCGGCCATACCCACGGCGGTGATGATCGAGTCGACGGAAAAGACAAGATCAATGACGGCAATCTGAACAATCGCAGCTGTCATCGAGGTGATCATTGGCCCGGACCCGCTGCCATGGTCCTCACCTTCGATCCCGTCGTGAATTTCCCGTGTGCCCTTCACTAAGAGAAAGAGCCCGCCGGCGAGGAGAATGAGGTCGCGCCACGAAAAACTATACTCACCGAATGTGAATATCGGCGTGGTCATGTGAATGAACCAAGTGATGAATCCCAGCATAATCACGCGAAAGATCAAGGCCAGTGACAGGCCGATGCGCCGTGCCATGACCTGCTGCTCCTGCGGCAAGCGCGACACCATCACCGAGATGAACACGACATTGTCGATGCCGAGCACAATCTCCATTGCGCTCAAAGCAAGAAAGCTCGCCCAGATATGAGGATCAGTCAGAAATTCAACGAACGTCATGAAAATCGATTTGGCGTTTGAATTGCTACTCTATAGACGCTCATACCGCATGAGCCCCAGCATGGTCCATTGCCTGATGGGGAATGCTCACCTGAAACGGCAGAGCGACCGGGTCAGGCCTAGCCCCGTGAAATAGGCAGCACTCGCAACCAGCGCGACCTTGATCCAGGGGCCTGATGGAAACGGGTGCGCGACGGCGATCGCGGCCGCAACACCCCAAATGACCACGAAGACACCTGTCAGAACCCGGAGACGTGCGACCCGGAACGGATGGACGCACAGGATCGGAATGAAGGTGAGAAGCACCAATCCGGCAACCAAGGCAAGCGCCCCATAAGGCGGCAGACCGAGTGCGAACAGATAGAGCAGAACGACATTCCAGATACATGGAAAGCCCACGAAATAGCCCTCAGCCGTTTTGCTATCCATGTCGGACACATGGAAAAGGCCGGACAGGAGGATGGCGCTTGCCGCCGGAATTCGCGCCCCTTCTGGGAGAAGCGGGGTCTCGGTCAGCACGAAGGCTGGAATTGCAACATAAGTGAGATAGTCGACGATCAGATCGAGCCGTTCACCGCTAACACTCGGCAACACGCCCTTGACGTTGTACCGGCGCGCAAGCGGCCCATCGATCGCATCGACGAAAAGCGCAAGTCCGAGCCAAACAAACATCTGCCGCCAATTCCCGGCATGGGCGGCACGCAAGGCGAAGAGCGCAAGCACAGCTCCGCTCGCGGTGAGAATATGGATCGATGCGGCCCGGACCTGGCCGTTCATGGTGTGAAAAGGGTCTGCGTCAAAACCAAGTCCTTGAATGCAACTGAGGCGTCGGCGCGCCTCAGAGTATCACGCCCTGGTGGCGAGGACCCTGCGGGCCCGCACTGGGCCGAATTACAACGCTTGGAACGAGAAAAGGCCAGCGGTCAAACCGATAGGCCTTCGCTGTTTTGCACCGGACCCTGCACGCCAAATAAAGTGCCGCCGCCCTGGACAGGAGCGGCGGCGGGTCGGCGATAGGGATCGTTTTCGCTTGTTGCGTCGAGGCTACCAATCCACCTGAGCGCGAAGGCCTACACCGGTGATATCGGCTCCGTTGTTCGCACCACCGGAGATTTCAGACTGGCTGACCTGCAGCTTCATGGCCGTATGGTCAGTCATCCACCAGTTCAACCCGACGAGCCACGTCTTCTGCTCACCACAGTCCGTGCACATCACGGCATTCCGGGTGGTGGAGGCATTGAATGCAGCAGCTCCATCGCTCAGATCGATCGTATCGTAACGACCAGAGAGCTCCCAGGCGCCCCAACCGCCGCTGCCACCCGAAACTGGGTTCTTGACCTTAACGCGGCCAAAATTACCAGTATCGGCTTTATAGTTGCGCATGTCGTCAGTGAGGAACAGGCTCGCATCCACATACCAGCCCGCATAAGTGGGGCTGACACTGCTGATCGTCACCGGCACATCGGTTTCGAGCTGAGCGTACTCGCCCTGCAACGAAAAGCGGTTCCAAACGAAGGCACCTTCGAGAACGAAGAGGTCGTCGTCGGCACCGATCCGTGGCGTCGCAACGAAGCGGTCAGCAAGGTGCAAGTCGGCGCCGCGGGCGCGGTAGCGGAATAGATCCGCAGCACCGGTATCCTCGAGTGTTCCGGCATTGCGATGACGATAGCTCGCACCGAGGTGCACCACTGTCGTGTCGTTGTTGATCGGTGCAATCGTACCGCGCACCGAAGCTGCCGTCGTATCGTCGAAGAAGGTCTCCTGATCGCCCGGTGTGGCACCATAGTAGCCGGTCTGGAACGACCAATGCTCGTCACCGACCCATACGCCGGCACCGATCCGGCGGTCGAGCTCGAAGGCCTCTACGAAGGAGGCGCGCTCCAAGAAAGTGATGAAGCGCGAACTGGTCATCTCTTCAAGCGAGTTGGCGACAAAGTGGTTGCCGAGGATGATCTCCGACTTTTTCCACGGGGCCCAGTTGGCATAAGCGAGATACGCATCCTTGATCGAGGCCTCATTCCCGGCGAAATCCACTTCGAACTTGTACTTCCAGTCGTAGTAGACGACGCCTTCCACACCGATACGGGCTCGGCGTAGCTCGATCGCGTTGATGTCACTCTCACCCGTAATCCGCTGATCCTGATCGATGCTGCCATAATCAAGATTAAGGCGGCCACGAACCTTGAACTTGAACTTGCCGTCGCCGCTGGATAGCTCAGGCGCGCCTTTCCATTTGACCTTGAGGTCCAGATCGCTACCGCCGGCATCCGCGGAAGCCTTAGCCGACGCAGCCGTGGCGTTCGCCTCATCAATCTGTCTTTGCAGGTCGTTCATTTGCGCCTGCATGGCCTTCAATTGAGCTTGAAGCTGCTGAGTCGTCTGCGCTGCTGCTGGCGTAGCTCCAACCGCAAGAAGCCCCAAGACGCTGGTGCCGGCAAGCAAATAGAGACTAGTCTTCCGAAGTCCCCCGATCATGACCCTGTTCTCCACTCTGCTAGAGTTAAGTGTTTCGTCTGCGTTGTTGAGGGGCTCTGTCGGTCCCTCTTGAATTCGTTGGAATGCACCCCCGCAAACCATGCGTACCGTTTTATTTGCTGACCAATGACGTCTGTATGACAGCTTGGCGACGGCGACCTTTTCGGCCCGTTACTGTTGCAGATCAGACACGGCCCTTTGTTATCAGCGACCAACACTGTTCGGACCTCGTCTCGCCATAACGTTGCAAGCTATTGATTAGTCGTTTTATTTTGGGAGCAGCTGGTCTGCTGACGCCAAACACGTGCAAACAGGTCGGAGACGCGGAGCGCTGGTCTCATTGGTCGCTAGCCTCTGGACTGGCAGTCGGTGCCCCCCCAAAGCCATGGCGTATGAAGGTCTTTGCGGCTTCGGGCCCCGTCAGATAGGCAAAGAAGGCGCCTGAGGCTTGCGGGGCGGCATCTCGCAGACGCGCTGCGGGATAGACAATCGGCTTGTGGCTGCCATTGGGAAAAACGCCGAGGACCGTGACATTCGAGTCTGCCTTGGCGTCCGATCCATAGACAATGCCTAAAGGCGCCTCGCCGCGTGAAACGAGCCGCAACGCCGCCCGAACGTTGTCAGCCTCAGCCAGTTGGTTTTTCACCTGATCCCAGACCTCGAGGTTTTCGAGTGCCGCCTTGCCGTAGCGCCCGGCGGGCACGGCCTTCACACTCGCAATAGCCAAGCGCCCGTCCCCAAGGAGCCGAGCAAGCTGAAAGCCAGGCTCAATTCCGGTCGAGAGTGTTGAGCCCTTCGGTACGATGAGAACCAAATCGTTGGACACAAGGCCGATGCGGCTGGCCTCATCGATCAAGCCACGACGGTCAAGATCGTCCATCCAGTCAAGATCGGCCGAAATGAAGATGTCTGCTTCTGCGCCTTGGGTGATCTGGTTTGCCAGCGCAGGCGTCGCCCCATAGACGATGACGGGCTTTCGGCCTGTCTTGCGCCGCCAATCGGCTGCAACATCATCCAGTGCGTTTTTCAGGCTCGCGGCGGCGAACACCGTGGGCCCTTTTTCGGCGCCATGAAGTTGGCTCAGAGTGAACGCGGAAAGCACCGCCAAAACGGCGGATACCCATATCTTGGATGTGACCTTCACCACACCATTTTTGCACCAAAAGGCCGATCAGAACCACCGGTTCCGACCAGGGGGGCTTCTCCCGGCACTTGCTACAGTGCCGCAGCAAAGCCCCCATGATCGCGTATCGGTCGAAGCAGCTGGCCTCGGGGCCTCGCCACTCTACCAATGCGGAACTCGAATTATTTGCAGACGCACATGGCGGACATCTGCTCGCAAGGCGGGGCCGGTGCAACTTTGCACATTCCTTTTGAGGCTCCCTGGCCTACACACCATGCATTGCAGTCGAATTTATCGGGATGCCCGGTGTCGTTCTCGTGACCATGGATCGTGCCGGCCTCTGGGTTGGACTCGACCAAAGTCACATCATCCAAGCAGGCCTCCGAGAAAGCTCGACCCGTTGGCTTGCCGTCCGCATCCGTGGCGACATGACATCCAGCCTTCCCGGGATCGACGCCATCGGTGTCTTTCCACCACGTCTTCTTGCCCTCTTGCCAATCAGACGGCTTGAATTCGAAGGTTCCGAGTGCTCCCGGCATGTCCTTGGCAGCCTCTGATGGAGCGCCATCGGCTGAAGCCGTATTGGACAGTATGAGGAATGGGATGCAGAACGACAGAACAAGTGCTAACACGCGCGCCATATATTTCTCTCCTGGATGGGTGCAACACAATTGTTAAGTATAGTGTTTCAGAACAGGATTTATAGGCCGCGCCCTACCTTTTCTAGTGCCGAGGCGCTTTTGCACGATAGGAATGTCCTTGTTGGACGATAGAAATTTTGGAGTGGCATTCTGAGTAAGACGGGGGAGGCCGACAGTTACGACGTCGCTGTGGTGGGTGCTGGCCCCGCGGGGGTTGCGGCCGCGCTTGCCCTGGCCCATGTCGGGGCCAAGGTGGTGCTTGCTGGGCCTCCCCCTCCCAAAGTCCAGACCCTAAGGCCAGAGACCCGCACGGCGGCGCTGCTGACAAGTTCGGTTGATTTTCTGAAGCACCTCGGCGTTTGGGAGAGGGTCGCGCCGCATGCCGCCCCGTTGAAAGCGGTCCGGATAATCGATGCGTCCCAGAACATGCTGCGCTCACCGGACATCACCTTCGAGGCTAGAGAACTCGGGCTTGATACCTTCGGCTACAACGTCGCAAACACGGTGCTGAGCGACGTCCTCTACGCCCATGCGCAGAAGACCGTCTCTCGCCTGGCCACAGGCACTGTGGACGCCATTGCGACCGGAGATGCGTGTGCCCGGATTTCATTAGAGAACGGATCGCAGGTCGAGGCACGTTTGGTTGCGGGGGCGGACGGACGCCAATCCTTGTGCCGCGAGGCCGCCGAGATCGGGACGGATCACTGGCGGTACGGACAGTTGGCCCTTGCCTCAAGCTTTCGTCACAAGATTGCTCATGACGGCATCTCTACCGAGCTTCATCGGCAAGGCGGATCAGTCACAAGCGTGCCGACACCCGACCCGCTCACCTCGAGTGTCATTTGGGTCGGCGGCACGGCCGAAATCGAGGCTTTGATGGCGCTGAATGAAACAGAGTTCGCGACAAAACTTCAGGACCGCATCGACGATACACTCGGTGCTGTGTCTGATGTTGGCCCACGCGCATCCTTTCCCGTCGCGGGTTTGACCGCCAAGCCGCTCGCCGCTCGCCGCACCGCTCTGATTGGCGATGCGGGACACAGCTTGCCGCCCATTGGCGCGCAAGGCCTCAATCTTGGGCTAAGGGATGCCGCGGCACTTGCCGATTGTGTCAGCGATGCTCTGCGTCAGGGCCGCGATGTGGGCGGGCCCCTCGTCCTAAACAGCTATATCCGTGCGCGCCAGCTCGATGTGCTGAGCCGAAGCTTCGGGGTGGATCTCTTGAACCGGTCACTGCTGACCGGTTTCTTACCTGTCCAAGCCGCACGAGGGGCGCTTCTTGCCGGGCTCAATGCCATTGCGCCCCTAAAGCGGTTTGTCATGCGCGCTGGGCTCGCACCTCCAGCCTCGCTACCCCGCCTCATGCGACCTCCTGAGAACTTGTCTGCTTGACGCCTCTTCTCAGTTTGGCCATGACCAACCTCTTCAAGTAACACCGCGCGTCCAAGCCTCCTCGCGTGCTTCTTTCTGTTTCAATCTTAAGGATGCCTCTTTGGCCAGCTCCGGCGATCTGCCCTTTACGACCGACCTAAAATACCGCCTGGAGTATGCCGGCTTGCGCTTCCTGATCGGCATCGTTCGGGCCGTCCCGCTTGATACGGCTTGTGATATTTCGGCCTTCTTCTGGCGCGTGTTCGGCAAACGCAATCGGCGCCACAAGCGAGCGCTCGCCAATTTAGAGCGGGCATTCCCTGAGAAGACGCCCGAGGAACGGGAGCGGATCGCAGTCGCCGCTTGGGAGAATCTTGGCCGCGTTATGGTGGAAACCATGAATATTGACCGGATTTTGAAGGACCCAGGCCGCCTCCATGTGACCAACGGTCATTGGATTGGGCGCTACAAGGACAAGATGGGCCCTGCACTCATCGTCACCATGCATATGGGCAATTGGGAGATTGGCATGTGGCCGGTCACACTCGCCGGGGTCAAGCCGGCAGGTGTCTATCGATCTGTCAAGAACCCGTATGTCGACCGATATCTGCGCGCCCAGCGCCAAGCCCTTTATCCGGGTGGACTTTTTGGGCGTGGCCGGACCGCTGGCGAAGACGAAACACAGAAAACCGCCCGCTTAATCATGGACTACGTTCGCCAGGGCGGGCGGCTTGGGTTTATCTCCGACCTCTACGACCGGAACGGCATTGAGGTCCCATTTTTCGGCCATCTCGCTAAGAGCATGCCGATCGCGGCCATGATCGCGCGGCGTGTGGGCGCCCGTATCTGGATTGGCCGGTGCGTGCGCATCGGGAATCGGTCCGTGTTCGACGTCAATGTGAACGAGCTTCATATTCCGCGCAGCGGCAATCAGGCCGAAGACATCCGATCGATCACCGCGGCGATCCAGCGGTATTTCGAGGTTTGGATTCGCGAGCATCCTGAGCAGTTTATGTGGTCAAATCGACGCTGGTCCTAAGAGGCCGGCATCCTGGGATTACGCGATCCTGCGTTGACAGCCAGAGTCCCCCACGATCAAATCGCCATAGTCATGTCTACAGTTCGCAATGCTCGATATCAGATTGGCCAGGTGGTCCGTCACCGCGTCTATCCTTTTCGCGGCGTGATCTTCGATGTGGATCCGACCTTCTCCAATACCGAGGAGTGGTATGATTCTATTCCAAAAGATGTGCGGCCCAAAAAAGACCAGCCCTTCTACCATCTGCTCGCGGAAAACGCCGACACGGAGTATGTCGCTTACGTCTCGGAGCAGAATCTCCTGCCGGACGAGTCGGATGAACCTTTGAGGCACCCACAGATTCCTGAATTGTTCGAGGATTTGCGAGACGGCGTGTTCCACTTTCGCTACCTGCCAGAGCACTGAGCAGAAACGCAGTGGCTCTATTGCCTCCACACAGAAAACCGCACGATCGCACCAAAGAAAAAGGCCGCGCCGGAGTATCCCGCGCGGCCTAATATCGTTCCCAATCAGGTTTTTAGCGCGCTGCGCGCACTCCCCTATTGAGGCGGGGCGACTGGTGCGCCTTGCGGTGCTGCGCCTTGCGGGGCTGCACCTTGGCCCTGCTTCGCCTTGGCGGCGAGTTCGGCCTGGCGCTTCCGGAACATTTCCATCAACTGACGGCGCTGTTGCTCATACACCTTGTTGTCGACGGCCGGTCCGTCATACGCCTTGGTGAAGCCAGCCAGCGGAACCGGAAAACCCATGGTTTTCTGCTGGATATTCATCGCAGCCACGATCATCTGCTTGCCCGACTTCATCTTGTTGAACAGATCGTCGGTCAGCTCCATCTGGACCTGACAGCTGGTCGGGAAACAGACCGAGTATTGCAGTTGGATCGGCTGCTCTTCGTCGATCCGAACCTGCACACCGGCAGGGATAACGAGCGCATAGGCTGTCGGGACACGGATGAGCAGCTGCTGCTTCTCCTCGCCCTCGGCTTTGCGGACGGCAGCGGCGATCAACACCATGCCCGTATTCGGCTCCAGCCCCTCGTGGTTAACCAGGCAAATCTGCTTATTGCCCGTCTGCGGGTTCTTCATGCAGAGCTTGACCCAGGCGTCCTGAGCAGGTCCCCCTGTCACGCCCCCAGCCGCCACAGGCGCCCTTTTGGGCGCTGCGGAGGATTTTGGTTGTGCCTGTTGCTGGGCCATCGCCGTGGCGCTGGCAACCACTACGCCAAGTGCCACTACACTCGCACCCAGCGCCAAACGTGCCGCATCGCGGCTAAAGCAGTTCCAGCGATCCTTGGACCAGATCATCAATAGACCTTTCCTCTTTTGTGGGCTTTTCTCAGGCCTGCCAGACCTACCCGTACCCCTACTTTGTGACTAGGGACAATACCCGAAATACGGCGTGGGCGTGACCAAGGCGCGCCGTCTAAAATTTAGCCGCATTTTCAGTCGTCTAATTGTTTAGAATGCAACAGGATTCGGTGCGGCATCGGAATTCGTAATCAGGACTGTTACCCTTAGCATGATGGTGTAACGCGCTGGCATCTATAGCCATCCAAGGTCTTAGTTGAAAGCCCCAATTTTCCTTCTTATCGCGGGTCTCCTCCTATACCCGTTGGACGCCTTGGCAGAACCCAGGCGGGGAATCGCTATGCATGGCGTCCCCCGGGAGGACGCCGGATTTACGCAGTTTCCTTATGTAAACCCTGCGGCGCCTAAAGGCGGAGAGGCCCGTTTCGCCAAACAAGGGTCTTTCGACAGCCTGAATCCCTTGATCGTCAAAGGGGTCTCGGCGGAAGGCGTCCGCCAATATGTCTACGAAAGCCTGATGGCACGGGCCTTTGACGAGCCTTTCACGCTTTACGGTCTGATCGCCGAGACGGTGGAGACGCCGCCGGACCGCGCATGGGTGGAATTCACTCTCAATTCAAAAGCCAAGTTTTCGGACGGGACCCCAATCACCGTGGACGACGTGATTTTCTCCCACGCGGTCCTGCGGGATCGTGGGCGCCCCAATCACCGCTCGTACTACAAGAAGGTCACAAAGGTCGAAAAGACGGGCAAACGGTCCGTGCGTTTCACCTTCGATGGCTCGGGCGACAGAGAAATGCCGCTGATCATGGGGCTAATGCCCGTCCTGCCGAGCCATCGCTTCACGCCTGAGACCTTCGAGACGACGTCGCTAGAGGCGCCTATCGGCAGTGGTCCCTATCTGGTGTCCGAGGTGGACCCGGGCAAAAGCATCGCCTTTCGCCGAGATCCCGAATACTGGGGCCGAGACCTTCCGGTCAATCGTGGTCTCTATAATTTCGATGAGGTCCAGATCGACTATTTCCGAGACGCAAGCTCGATGTTCGAGGCTTTCAAGTCTGGACTCATCGATTTTCGTGACGAGCTGGCCCCCACACGCTGGGCGCAAGGCTATGAGTTTCCCGCTCTCACAAAAGGGCGCGTCGTCAAAGAGGCCCTGCCGATTGAAACACCTGCGGGCATGTCAGCCCTCGCCTTCAATACGCGCCGCCCCTTTTTCGCCGACCCTAAGGTGCGGCAAGCGCTGATCAGACTGTTCGATTATGCCTGGGTCGACCGCACGCTCTATCACGACCTTTTTGCCTATTCGGAAAGCTTTTTTGCACGCTCAGAGCTTTCCTCCCATGGGCGTCCGGCGGATGCGGTGGAGCGCGCGCTTCTCGCAACGTACCCAAATGCGGTGAAGCCTGAAATCATGGATGGGACCTTCTCGTTCCCGGCAAGCGACGGCACAGGCCAGAATCGCCAAGGGCGTGTTGAGGCTCTGAAACTGCTCGAAGAGGCCGGATACGTCCTGAAAGACGGCACGCTCGTCAACGCGGAGACTGGCGAACCCTTCACCTTTGAGATTCTCGCCAGAACGCGTGCGCAGGAGCGCCTGCTGCTCACCTATGCACGCGCCCTCAAGCAAGTCGGCATCGATGCCCGGATCCGGCAGGTCGACTCGGCCCAATATCAGCGGCGCAAACAGACCTTCGATTTCGACATGATCCCCAACTATTGGGGCGCGTCCCTCTCACCCGGCAACGAACAATCGTTCCGCTGGGGGACCAAGGCGGCGAAGACGGAAGGGTCTCTAAACCTGCCTGGCGTCGAAAACGACGCCGTGGATGCCATGATCGAGGCCATCCTTGAGGCAAAGACCCGCGAGGATTTCGTTTCCGCCGTGCGGGCACTCGACCGCGTTCTTCTTTCCGGCGATTATGTTGTGCCCTTGTTCTATTTACCCAAGCAGTGGGTGGCCTACTGGAAGACTTTGAAGCGCCCGTCCGAAACGCCGCTTTATGGCTATCAGATCAATGCGTGGTGGCACGACCGTGAATAGGAGCCCGGCGATGAGACGCCCTCTGAGCACTGATCTGCACCGATGGTGGAGGGCTGTCTCATGACCATTGATGCCGCGCCCGAGCTGGAGCGACCTCAAGACAGCACGCGCATCACGCCTGGCGGACTCCTGCGCCGCCGCGCGCGCCAATCGCCCGAGGCACTCGCGCTTCTCGATCCGCCCAACCGGCGGACGCTCAGTCCGTCAGCGCCGCGGCGCCTCACCTATGCCGAAGCCGATCTGGCGGTCGATGCGCTAGCATCCTATTTCCTAGAGCTCGGCCTTCTTGCCGGCGACCGCATTGTCGTGCAACTCCCGAATTTCGCTGAAATGCCACTTGCGCTTCTTGGAGCTTGGCGGGCGGGGCTCACAGTCGCCGCAATCCCGATGCTGTGGCGTGCGACTGAGATTGCCCGTGTCTGCGACGCGCTAGAGCCACTAGCCTTGATTGGCATGTCCCGCTACGCAGAGGAGAGACCAACCGAGTTGTTACGCGATGTCGCGGCCACCCGCCTTTCCGTTCGTTTCGTATTCGGGTTCGGCTCCGATCTTCCTAAGGGTGTCTCATCTCTCGATGAGGCGATTTTCGATGGTGCAAGGCCCGGCGTCATCCCGCGCGCGAGTGCCGGGCCGACACTCATCACCTTCACGGCGCGGGCGGGCGCGCCTCTCGTGCCGCTCTTTCGCGGGGAAGACGACATCCTGTTGCAGGGCGCGATGACGGTCATGTCGCTGTCGCTCGACCGGCACGATATCCTTTTGAATGCCTACCCGCTGACGGGGCCCGTCGGGATCGGCGCAGGACTGGCACCGTGGCTGATCGCAGGCAACGCCCTCGTGCAGCACGAGCCCTTCGATTACGCCGTGCTCGCACAGCAGCTTCTTTCGACGGGAGCGACGGCAACCGCGCTCCCCGGCTCTATTCTCGATCAGCTCGAAACAGACGGCATCTTGGGAGATGCTCAGTGCCGTCTTCGTCACAAAGGGCGTGTGTGGTCGCCCCCGCAACTCAGCGAGCCCCCCACACGATCCTTGTTGGAGGACCGAGCCTCTTTCGATCTCTACCCGCTTGGGGACCTAGCCTGTGTGATTGTGCGGGGTCCAAGCAAAGGGGACCGCCAGGCGCTCCCCCTTGGCGCCGTGCACATCAGCGATGGCGAGGAGGGCACGGACTTCCTTGAGACTGCTCTGATCAATGGAGCTGACAACGGCGCGCAGGACATTGCGATCCGAGGACCTGTTGTCCCCTATGGACGCATCAAATGCCCTGCGGCGCGAGACGCTGACGATTTTGTCAAAACGGGATTGCTTGGCGAAATTTGTGAGGGACGCTTGCGGGTCTGCCGCAATCCCGAGCTGATCTATCACGGCGGTTTCACGATTGCCGCGTCCGAGCTCGACGGCCTTTATCAGGCTTTTCCTGGATTTCTCGATGCCGCCTGCTTCGTCCTGCCAGATCCCGTGGTCGGCGACCGCATCTTTGCGGCCGTGGCCCCCACCCCGTCAGCC
This sequence comes from uncultured Alphaproteobacteria bacterium, assembly GCA_942491645.1. GTDB lineage: Bacteria > Pseudomonadota > Alphaproteobacteria > Rhizobiales > Methyloligellaceae > Methyloceanibacter. The sequence goes on from CALOBK010000002.1 coordinate 334,691, forward strand.
CCCGTGTCCTTGGACGCTTTGCACAGCTTTCTGACCGAACGCGGGATCGCGCCTTATAAATTCCCCGACAAGCTTCTTGTTGTGCCCGACATCCCGCGGGGAGACGTTGGCGAAATCCTGCGCGGGCATATTCTGCAAGGGCTTTAAGCGGCCTGCTTCGCCGCGCCCGCGATTTTTGACAGCTCCTTCAGGAGATCGCGAGCACCGATCAGACGGTCTTCGCCGGTTGGCCAACTACTCAAATAGATGAGCTTGTGGTCGGGCTGCAATTTGACCTTGCGTGCATATTTGCTGATGAACAGAATGAGTCCCTCGGGATTGGCAAACACGTTATTGCGGAATGCGAGCACGGCGCCCTTCGGCCCCGCATCGATCTGCTCGATCCCCGCTTCACGGCACAGATTCTTGATCTCGACCACGTCAAGAAGGTGGCGCACCTCGTCCGGCAAGGGGCCGAAACGGTCGATCAGCTCCGCCGCGAAAGCCTCAATGGCCGCCGTCGTATCCACCCCCGACAAGCGCCGGTAAAGACCTAAGCGCACTTGTAGGTCAGGCACATAGGCTTCAGGGATGAGGACGGCGGTGCCAAGATTGATCCGTGGGCTCCACTGATCTTCGATCATGGCGCCCCCACCTTCCTTCAGTGCGGCAACAGCCTCTTCCAGCATCGACTGATAGAGCTCGAACCCGACCTCCCGAATGTGGCCGGATTGTTCCTCGCCCAGAAGATTGCCCGCACCACGCAAATCGAGGTCGTGGCTCGCCAGAATGAACCCGGCGCCCAACGTATCGAGCGACTGCAAGACTTTCAGCCGTTTCTGCGCGGCCGGTGTGATGCGTCCGTCCGCGGGAATCGTGAAATAGGAATAGGCGCGAATCTTGGAACGGCCCACGCGGCCCCGAAGCTGATAAAGCTGCGACAGACCAAAACGATCCGCCCGATGGACGATCAGCGTGTTGGCCGAAGGGATGTCGAGGCCGCTTTCCACGATCGTTGTGGACAACAGCACGTCATATTGCCGGTCGTAGAAGGCGTTCATCACGTCGTCGAGATCGCTCGGCGTCATCTGCCCATGGGCGCGGGCAACACGCAGTTCGGGGGCGTGCTCTGTTAGGAACGCACCCGCCTCGTCGAGATCGGATATGCGCGGCACGACAAAGAATGTCTGCCCGCCCCGGAAGCGCTCGCGTAGCAAGGCTTCGCGCAGTGTCATGGGGTCGAACGGGCTCACATAGGTTCGGACCGCGAGACGATCAACCGGGGGCGTTGCGATCAACGACATCTCGCGCACGCCGGACATCGCAAGTTGAAGCGTCCTTGGAATCGGCGTTGCGCTCAGCGTCAAAACATGCACGTCTTCGCGCAGCTCCTTCAGCAGCTCCTTGTGCTTCACGCCGAAGTGCTGCTCCTCGTCGATAATGAGAAGGCCAAGGTCCGCAAATTCGATCGACTTGCCCAGAAGCGCGTGCGTGCCAATGACAATATCGATATCGCCTTGCTTCATGCCTTCCTTGACGGCGGCAAGGTCCTTCGCGGACACAAGCCGCGAGGCTTGCGCGACACGCACGGGAAAGCCCCGAAACCGTTCCTCGAACGTTTTGAAGTGCTGACGTGCCAAAAGCGTTGTCGGCACCACGACTGCCACCTGTTTCCCCGCAAGGACCGCCACGAGGCTCGCCCGCAGTGCCACTTCCGTCTTGCCGAAGCCCACATCGCCGCACACCAGCCGGTCCATCGGGCGTCCGCTAGCCAAATCCTCCAGCACAGCGTTGATGCTGGTCATTTGGTCCTCCGTCTCCTCGAACGGGAAGCGCGCGGAAAACTCGCCATACGTGCCTTCAGGAGGATTGAGCGCCGGCGCCGTCCGCAGCTCGCGCATGGCGGCAACCTTGATCAGTTTCTCGGCCATGTCGCGAATGCGCTGCTTCAGCTTGGCTTTACGAGACTGCCACGCGACGCCACCTAGTTTGTCGAGAACAGCACCCGCCTCCTCCGAGCCATAGCGCGTCAGAAGCTCGATGTTCTCCACTGGCAAGTACAGCTTGTCGCTGCCCTGGTAGCGCAACTCCAAACAATCGTGCGGTTCGCCTGCCGCCTCAATTGTGCCCAGGCCGACAAAGCGCCCAATGCCATGGTCAGCATGCACCACGAGATCGCCCACCGTGAGACTTGCCGCCTCGGTGATCGCATCGCTCGCCTTTGCCTTGCGTACTTTTCGGACAAGACGGTCTCCAAGGATATCTTGTTCGCCAATGACCGCGATCCCTGGAGACTCAAAGCCCCTCTCCAGCGGCAGGACGGCGACCGAGACACCGTCTACAGGCGCGGCGACAGCCTTGGAAAAGTTCTCGACGCGGACCGTGCGGGCCAAACCATGTTCATCGAGGAGGGCTGCAAGCCGCTCGCGCGCACCAACGCTCCAACAGGCAACGATGACGATCTTCCGCTCGCCAATGAGGTTTTTCGTGTGCGCCACCACGGCGTCAAAGACGTTGGCGCTCTCGGTCTGACGTTCCGGGGCGAAGGAGCGCCCCTCGCGCCCGCCAAAGGAGACGATTTCAATGCCTGCGGTGGTTGGCCGTTCGAACGTGTCGAGTGCGATGACATGGGGCGACGCGCCGAGCTGCCTTTGCCAATCTTCCTCGCTGAGAAACATGCTCTGCGCGGGCACGGGGTGATAGGGCGGTGCGCCGAACGTTTTGCGCTCAAGGGTATCGGCACGCGCATCATGGTGATCTGCGATTTGTTCAAGACGGCTTTCGCGTGCGTCATCAATGAGCGGATCGAGCGTGACAACGGCACCGGGCAAATAGTCGAACAGCGTGTCGAGCTTGTCATGGAACAGCGGGAGCCAGTGCTCCATGCCTTGATGCTGCTGCCCAGCGGAGATCGCTTCATAAAGCAGATCTTCGCCTGTCACAGCGCCGAACAACTCCACATAGCGCTGGCGGAATCCGCTTTGTACATCGGGCGTCAGGGCTACTTCGCTCATGGGCAGAAAATCGACCGCTTCAATGCGCGATTCCGTGCGCTGGGTCTCGGGATTAAACCCCCGGATGGACTCCAGCGTATCGCCGAAAAAGTCGAGACGGAGCGGCTGCCCGCCTGGCGGATAAAGATCGAGGATCCCGCCACGAACCGCATATTGTCCCGGATCGGTCACAGTCCCGGCGCGCCCATAACCAGCGGACTCCAGCCGCGCGACAAGGCCACTCATCTTCAGGACGCCCCCTGCCCGGAGCTTGAGGCTTGAGGCTTCAATGAAGCCTTTCGGCGGTAAGCGCTGGACAATGGCGTTCACCGAGGTCAGCAACACGAGGGGCGATGTGTCATCCTCACCGCGCTCAGCCAAATGCGAAAGCGTTTCGATCCGCTCCGCGATAATTTCCGCGTTCGGCGCAACCCGGTCGTAAGGAACGCTATCCCAGGCCGGAAAGCTGAGAATGCGTACATCGGGCGCAAAAAACCCGATGGCCTCTTCGAGTGTTGCAAGCCGCTGGCCATCGCGCGCCACATGCAGGATCGGCGCACCGGCATGGCGTGCCAGTTCGCTTAGAAGCAGTGCATCGAAGCCCTCCGGGACACCGCTCGCGATGGAACGCTGTCCCTTCAAGAGGCGATCGACCTGCAATGGCGGCAAGGGTGCCTTCGGTGGCTTGGGTAGCTTGGGTGGCTGGGACGCATAACGGTTTGGTCTACTGGCCGGCCGTGGGAAGGCCGTGAAATTCGCGTATCAGCGCGATTAATGTGTCCAGGTCTCGCTCGCCGAGCGAGTAGCCTTCATAGACCGACAATTCGATTTCTGGGTCTTGCAGCTCGATCAGGCGCTCAAGCACGGCAATCTCATCGGAGTTCATACTGTCGATGGCTTGCTCGGCAAAGCACCCGAGCAGATAGTCCATCTCTTTCGTGCCACGATGAGAAGCCCGCCAGACCGCCCGGCGCCGCCGCATCCCAAGATCACTGGACATGATCCAAGCTTCCAATCCGTGCTTCTGCGTTAGACCGAGCAGCCCTTGCGATGTCAAGGCTGCCGCGAATCGTGTTCAAGAATAGGCCTATGCGCCCAGTCCAGCTTAGCCCACTCTTTCACTCGGTCCGCACTTTGAAAGGTGTCGGCCCGCGAATCGAAGGGCTTCTCAACAAGCTTGTAGCGCCACGGCAGGTCGGAGGCCATGCGCGTCTCATCGATCTTCTGTGGCATTTTCCCGCGGACTTTGTGGACCGGGCCCGGATGCCCTCCATTGCGCAAAGCCCTTTGGGGGAGATCGCAACGCTTGCGGTTACAGTCGCCGAGCACCGGCCGGGGGGCGGACGCAAAGGGCGCCGCGCGCCCTATCGCATCCTTGTGAAAGATGAGACCGGCGCACTCGAACTCGTCTATTTCAGAGCGGATCAGCGTTATTTGGAACGGCTCCTGCCCGTAGGCGAAACCCGGCTGATTTCGGGACGCATCGAGGCCTATGACGGCCGCTTTCAAATGTCCCACCCGGATCATGTGGCCCCGGCGGACAGCAGCGGCGCCCTTCCCTCCATCGAGCCGGTCTACCCTTTGACGGCAGGGCTTTCCAATACGAGCCTGCGCAAAGCCATTGAGGGCGCTTTGAGCGCCCTTCCCAATCTTCCGGAGTGGGTCGATGCGGCCTTTGTGGCCAAGAACGGCTGGCTGTCGTTTTCGGAGTCGCTCAAGCAGCTCCACGCACCACAAAACGAGGACGACCTTCTGGCATCGGCCCCGGCCCGCCAGCGGCTGGGCTATGACGAGCTTCTCGCCAATCAGCTCGCGCTCACCGTTTTGCGCCAGCAATTGAGGCGACAGGCGGGCCGCTCGATCAAGGCTTCGGGCTGCATCCGCAAGGCCATCGTCGATGGCCTCCCCTTCTCATTGACGGGCGCGCAAAGACGAGCCCTTGAGGAGATCGACGCGGATATGGCGCGCGAGACCCATATGTTGCGCTTGCTGCAAGGGGATGTCGGCAGTGGCAAGACCATCGTTGCGTTGCTCGCGATGGCAACATCCATTGAGGCGGGTCATCAGGCCACTCTGATGGCGCCAACAGAGCTTCTGACGCGTCAGCACCTGGCCACCATCACCGGCTTTGCGGAGGTCGCAACCGTGCGCGTTGCCTTGCTGACCGGTCGGGAACGCGGCAAGGAGCGGGTCGCGATCCTCGATGCGCTTCAAAGCGGCGAGATCGACATTCTCATCGGCACGCACGCCCTCTTTCAGGACCCCATCAGGTTCAAGGACCTGGGCCTTGCGGTGATCGACGAACAACACCGGTTCGGCGTCCATCAGCGCCTGGCGTTGCAAGCGAAAGGGGTTCGCGCGGGCGCGGAACTGCTTGTCATGACGGCAACGCCCATCCCCCGCACTTTACTTCTTACGAGCTATGGCGATTTGGATGTCTCGCGTCTCGACGAGAAGCCGCCCGGACGCAAGCCCATTTTGACGCGAACTGTCCCGCTGGAGCGGTTTGATGAAGTGGTCGAGGGTACGGCGCGGGCGATCGAGGCCGGTGCCCAAGTCTATTGGGTCTGCCCTCTTGTTGGAGAATCAGAGGTTTGGGATCTCGCCGCGGCCGAGGAGCGTTTCGCCGACTTGCGGGCGCGCTTCGGAGATGCCGTCGGCTTGGTTCACGGCCAGCTCACGGGCAAGGAAAAGGACGCAGTGATAGCCCGGTTCGCCTCGGGCGAACTTTCCATTCTCGTTTCGACCACGGTCATCGAAGTCGGCGTGGATATACCCAACGCCTCCATCATGATTATCGAGCATGCAGAGCGCTTCGGGCTCGCACAACTTCACCAATTGCGTGGTCGTGTGGGTCGGGGGGCGGCCCAGTCCTCCTGCATTCTGCTGTACCGAACGCCGTTGGGCGAGATCGCACGCGAGCGGTTGAACGTGATGCGAACGACCGAGGATGGTTTCGTCATCGCCGAGGAGGATTTACGCCTTCGTGGCGGCGGCGAAGTTCTCGGGACCCGTCAAAGCGGCTTGCCCGCATTTCGCATCGCGCAGCTTCCCGAACATCAGGAGCTCCTGGCGGCAGCGCGCGATGAAGCACGCTTGCGGCTCACGCGCGCGCCAACCCTACAAGGCGCCGATGGAGAGCAACTTCGCCTCTTACTCTATCTGTTCGAACGGGACGATGCGATCAAACTGATCCGCGCCGGCTGACCTTACGCGGCCGTGTCTTCGGCTTTACGCAGCGTGCTGGCATCGGAAGCCGCATTGTGTTCGTCGGAAGCGTCGGGCTGCTTGGCCGCATCGGCAAGCTCCTTGAGCTTGTTTTGTTTTGGCGCCACCAGCCCGGCAGAAAGAACGAGCTTGGCGCCATCGTCGATGGCCATGTCGAGCAGGATCACATCCTTCGCCGGCATGAAGAGAACGAAGCCCGTCGTTGGGTTGGGCGCGTTGGGCATGAACACAGTCATTAGCTCACCGTTCCCCAGCTTGTCCTTGACCTCAGCCGGCGGTTCCCCGGACACAAACACGACAGCGTAAAGGCCGCGCCGGGGAAACTCGATGAGTCCCACCCGTTTGAAAGACGTCCCCTGCTTGGAGAACACTGTGGTGAAGATCTGTTGCAATAGGCGATAAACGCCGCGCACAACGGGCATACGGTCGAGCAGGATCAAGCCATAGCTCACCAGCGTCTGGCCAAAGAGATTTGCGGCCAGCGCGCCGACCACCATCAGGGCGAAGATACCCACAACGAGCCCTACGCCGGGGACGTTGAAAGGTAGGAAATTTTCCGGAAGGTAGGCGGCCGGAATGAGCGGCTTCACCCAGCCGTCGACCAGGTTGATGAACCACCACACCACATAGATTGTGATGGCGACGGGCCCTACGATGATCAGGCCGGTGAGGAAATAGCCTCGCAGTCGCGCCAGGAAATGTGACGAGGTGGGCTCGAGCGCACTGAAGAGGCGTTGGTCGTCTTCCTCTAGCCCGTTCTCGTCCGGTCCATCGTGCCGGGCGTTTGGATCCGTTTTTTGATCGTTCTTGCTGTTCATCTTTGGGGGGTCGATCTGAGTTTTCTGGAGGTCTAAATCGTTTCAAGCGCGCGATCGTTCATGAAGGAAACAGGCTGTTCCGACAGTGCTTCCTCGCACACCACGTTGACCAGCTATGAGGCATGGCCGAACGCGCGGGTGCTGGCAAGTACAACTTCTGCCACTTACGGTCCGCCTGGCGAAATGACGGAGCAGTCCGTGCCGCCGCGTTTCAATGAGTTGCAAATCTTGGTGCCTTGGCTCTGGCTGGCAAACGGCCCGATCTTGACTGTATAGAACGTGCCGAGATTGCCGAGATTCACCGTCTCGATACGCGGCGACGCGCTCGCGAGGCTCGAATTCGACCGCTTTGCCTTGTTCCATAGCGCTTCTGCCTCGGATTTCGACCGGCTATTGGCAAGCTGCACCGTGTAGCCCGCGCCCGTGATGGGTTGGCGGGCTGAGCCAGTCGCCGCCCGTCCTCCACCCGTTACCACCGCCGTGGCAGCCGCTGTCTGTCGAGAGAACCAGCCGCCAATACCCGATCCGCCACTCCCATCGGAGACCTCCGTATTGGCCGCCCAACTTTCGGCGGAAGGCGGTGCTGCCGCCGTCCGGGTCGCCGTCGTGGTCCTTGCTGCTGCAGCGCTCTGGGCAGAGGGTGTCGCAATTGGATTGGTCGGACTCGGCGCCGGCTGGGATCTCGATGCCCCACCGCCCGCGACGGAACCCCACCAACGGCTCACCGCATTGCCGCCCGATCCGTCGTCAACCGAGGCCTCCCACCCTGACGTAGGCGCTGCCTGTGGTTCGGCTGCGGCCGTCGATTGGGCCGACGCTTCAGACGCCTGAGCACTGACCGGTTCGCCAGTCTTGTTCGAGGAGCCAAAGCTTGGGACGACCTTGTTCCACAAGCTCGCGCCTGGCACGTAATCGGCAATGCTCGAGCTTGCCACCGGCGCGACACCGCCGTCCTGCGCCTTCAGTCGCTCGACGGTGCTCGCATTGGAGTAGCGCCGGGCCTGTGCCATGGCCGAAGAGCTCTGGCTTGCCATTCCGGCGGCCTGGAACGCGAGCCCCTTGTTGACATAGGCGCGCGCCTTATCCGAGGACGGAAGACCCAGCCATATCGCCGCTCCAAGATCCGAAACCGCCTGGCCCGGATATCCGGCTCTGCGATAGGCAATCCCCCGCAGATAGAGTGCCCTGGCCACCTGATTGATCGTGGAATCTTTGTCATTCACAGTGGCGGAAAGCTGCCGCGCGGCATCGTTGAATTGCGCGGAGTTCAGCGAAGCCTCGCCGCGCCTCAGCCCAATATCTTGCGCAAAAGCGGACGTTGGCAGGCCTGCAAAGGCGCAGAGGATCCAGAGCGCGGCATGCCGTTTCAGGCCGCAGCCAAAACGGCGCCGCGCACCCACAGAATGGGGTGGTGCAGATGAAGTCCAACGATCCGCCATGCTCCTGCTCAATCAAAGAAATCAGGCAAATCCGAGGCCAAAGACTACTCGACGGTCACGGATTTTGCGAGGTTTCGCGGCTGGTCCACGTCAGTGCCCATGAACACGGCCGTATGGTAGGCGATAAGCTGAACCGGCACGGCGTAGACAAGTGGCGTCACAAATGGATGCACGCTTGGAACCGAAAGCATGGTCTGGACTGCACAGCCGGTGCTAGCCGGATCGGCATCGCTGACCAGAATAATCCTGCCCTCACGGGCTGCCACTTCCTGCATGTTGGAGACGGTCTTGTCGAAGAGCTCGTCGCGCGGCGCAATGACAATGACCGGCACGGTCTCGTCGATCAAGGCGATCGGGCCGTGCTTCAGCTCACCGGCGGCATAGCCTTCGGCATGAATGTAGGAGATTTCCTTCAACTTGAGTGCGCCCTCAAGTGCGATGGGATAACTGGTGCCGCGGCCAAGATACAAGACGTCGCGCGCTTTCGAAAGGCTATGAGCCAGGGTCTCGTAGGGTGACTCGTCGCGAAGGCTGTCCGCCATATGGCGCGGCACCTCGACGAGTGCCTTCACCAGTTCCGCCTCCAGTTCGGGGCCAATCACCCCGCGTGCCTTTCCCGCCCCAATCGCAAGACACGCCAGCACGGTCAGCTGACAGGTGAAGGCCTTGGTGGAGGCCACACCAATCTCGGGACCGCCGAGCGTTGGCAGCACCGCGTGGGATTCGCGGGCGATTGAGGATTCGCGAACATTCACCACGGATAGCACCTGCTGGTTCTGCTCACGGCAATAGCGCAATGAGGCTAACGTATCGGCCGTCTCTCCCGATTGGGATACGAAGAGCGCCGCTCCGCCCGGCTCCATGGCGATCTCGCGGTACCGAAACTCCGAGGCGACATCGACGTCCACGGGCAGCTTCGCCCAGCGCTCGAACCAGTATTTCGCAACGACACACGCATAATAGGCCGTGCCGCACGCCGACAGAGACAGGCGACTGACCTTCGCAAAATCGACCGGAAGATCGGGCAGCGCGACCTGATAGGACGAAAGGTTCAAATAGTGCGCGAGCGTGTGGCCCACCACTTCGGGCTGTTCGTGGATTTCCTTCGCCATGAAGTGGCGGAAATTGCCTTTGTCCACGACGAGCCCGGCGGTCTGAGACTTGGAGATGGGACGATCGACAACCGCACCCTCCCGGTCACGTATGGCCACACCTTCCCTGGTGATCACCGCCCAATCGCCGTCTTCCAGATACGCGATGTTGTCGGTGAAGGGTGCGAGCGCAATGGCATCGGAGCCCACGAACATCTCACCGTCGCCGAAACCGATTGCAAGCGGGCTTCCCTCGCGCGCGACAATCATCAGGTCGTCGTAGTCCTTGAAAATCATCGCAAGGGCGAATGCGCCTTTCAAATGCGTGAGGATCTGATGGACCGCTGCCACTGGGTCCTTACCGTCGCGCATTTCGCGAGTAATGAGGTGAGCGATCGCCTCGGTATCGGTCTCGGAGGTGAAGGATGCACCTTCAGCCATCAAATCCGCTTTCAACTCGCGGAAGTTCTCGATGATACCGTTATGGACGACGGCCACATCGTCCGTCATATGCGGATGGGCGTTGGCCTCGCTTGGCTTGCCATGCGTCGCCCAGCGCGTGTGGCCGATGCCAGCATTGCCGGCCAGCGGCGCGGCACTCAACAATAGCTCGAGATTGCGCAGCTTGCCTTCGGCGCGCCGCCGCTCAATGCCGCGACCTCCGAGTGTGGCGACGCCAGCCGAATCGTAGCCCCGGTATTCGAGGCGCTTCAGCGCATCGACCAACAGTTCTGCAACCGGCCCCTTACCGAGGACGCCAACGATGCCGCACATCGTCCCCTACTCCCGCGAAATCAAAAGTCTTGCTAACCACACGCGCCCGACGCCGCAACTCACGAGCTGTATCCCTTTATTGCGATAGACCCGCCATGGAGGGGGCCTGCTCGCGCTTATTTGGCTTTGTCGCGTTCACGGCGCGCCCGAACTTTGGCAGCCCAGCCTTCGCGCTCTTCCTGCCGCGCGCGGCTCAGGGAGAGCGCGTCGTCCGGCACATCCCTGGAGATGACGCTGCCAGAGCCGATATACGCCCCGTCACCAATTCTGACAGGCGCGACGAGCGAGCTGTTGGATCCGATAAACGCACCAGCGCCAATCTCAGTGCGATGTTTGGAAAAGCCGTCATAGTTACAAGTGATCGTGCCTGCGCCAATGTTCGCTTTGGAACCGACACTGGCATCGCCGATATACGTCAGATGGTTAACCTTCGCGCCTTCAGCAACGTATGAATTCTTGATCTCAACGAAATTGCCAACATGGGCGCCTTTCGCGATGTCCGCCCCAGGCCTGAAACGCGCAAACGGGCCAACCGTCGCTCCTGGTCCGATATGGGCCTGTTCGATATGGCAGAACCCTCGAATGGTCACGCCATCTCCGATGGTCACGCCAGGGGCAATGATCACGTTGGGCTCAATGACGACATCACGGCCAATCGCGGTGTCAAAGCTCAAGAAGACAGTCTGGGGCGCAACCAGCGTAGCGCCATGCTCCATGGCGGCCGCGCGCAAGTGCGTTTGAATCAACCCTTCGGCGACAGAGAGCTCCGCCCGCGAGTTGACGCCAAGCACTTCCTCCGCGGTGGATAGCACGACCCGCGTTTGAAGGCCGTCGTCATAAGCGAGCCCAACGGCATCTGTTAGGTAATACTCGCCCTTGGCGTTGTCGTTGCCAATGCGGGCAAGCAGGTCGGAAAGGAGCGCTGCCGACCGGAACGCCATGATTCCCGAATTGCAAAGCGCTAGAGTGCGCTCGGCCGCCGTTGCGTCCTTCTCCTCCCGAATGCCTACAAGCCGTCCCTTCTCGTCGAAAAGAAGCCGGCCATAACCGGTCGGATCCGCTGCCTCAAATCCGATGACAGCTAGATCCGCGCCCGACTCGAGTTCGCCAAGAACCGCCATGAGGGTCTTCGGCCGCAAGAGCGGCGTGTCCCCATATAGAACGAGCACCGGACCCTTAGCGGCCGCAATAGCCGTCGACGCCGCCTTGACCGCATCCGCGGTGCCGCGCTGATCGGCTTGCACGAAAACCTCCGCATCCGGGGCGACGGCCAACCCATCCTCGCCTACGCTTTCCATGCCAGGCCCAACAACCAGTGCAGATCGGCCGATCCCAGCGGCTGCAGCCTTTTTCAAGACATGGGCAAGCATTGGCGCTCCGGCCAACCGGTGGAGGACCTTCGGCAGGTCCGACTTCATCCGCGTCCCCTTGCCCGCAGCAAGGACGATAGCCAGAGCCTGTGTCATCTGTTCCCAACGATTCCCTCTTCGCTTGCGCAAGGCCAAAGCTCTGGCCCACGCAACAAAACTCCTAACCGTGCCTTGTCTAGTCCAAAGCAAAGACGAGGGCCACCGGCCTTGGCACTGCCTGGTGCCCAGAGGCAGTTTTGGTATGGGAAAATTGACCCTGTGGCCGAAGCGAGTAATCTCCCAAGTAGCGGTGCTGAAATGTCGAATTTGCGACACGCAAAGGGGGCTTTTTGCCCCAGGTTCGCCATAGGAGGTCTGATTCCATGACACGACGGCGATTCGGTGGACGCGGTGCGACGCGGACTGTCTTCACAGTCCTTTGGATCGCGCTGGGAGGACTGTCGGGCTTCTACCTCTTCACGCTTTTCACCAATCCAACCGCGGCTGGGTTTCAATTGGCCCGCCCTAGTCCCACGATGGATGCACCAGCTGCGCCTATGCCCACCGCAGCCCCGCCGCCTCCACCGGAAATGGCCAGCTCCGATATCTCGGCCCTTGAAGCAACCCTTCAAGGCCTATCCCAGCGGCTCGCTGACCTCGACGAACGGCTCAGGCCTATTGAGAACTTCATCGGTCCTGCGACGAAACTTCCACCCTCTGCATCGGTTTCGACATCGCTCCCCAAGGCGCAGGCAGAAAAACCGAAGCCAAAGCCCGAACCTGTCGTGTTGGCGCCTGCGCCTGTGCCGAAACCCACATCATCCCCAGAACCTGAGCCCGCACCTTTGGTCGAGGCCGCCCCCGCGGCGATCGAACCACCGGCGCAGACCCCCACGCCCGCCGCTGTCGCACCTGCCCCGGTTGCACCGGAACCCGCAGCTATGGCGCCATCGCCACCTTCCGCACCTGTTGTGGCAACCCCTCCAGAATTGCCAGCGCCCGTTGCGGTGGTCGAGCCCCCTCCTCCAGCCGCGCCACCTGAGCCGCCTGCGCCCCTGGTTGAGTCAGAAATCGTTGAGGAAGAGGTGGAAATCGCGGCCTACGATCCAGTGATGCTACCGCCATCTGCGAATGACGGCTCGACACGCTATGGCATCGAGATTGGTAGCGTGGCCAAACGAGACGATCTCCGCCCGCTCTGGCGCGAATATCTAACGAAGCATGCCGCGCTCGTTGCTGGATTGCAGCCGAGGCGCGTTCTGGCCCCTGACAAAAAGTGGCGCCTTATCGCTGGACCGTTCGCCAATGCGCAAGACGCTGAAGGCGCATGCTCGCTCTTTAAGAGCGCTGATCGGCCCTGCGCGGCCACGGTTTACGCAGGCGATGCCCTTTAGCGTCCCCACGCTTCGCCTCCCAGGCCAACCAGGACACTTGGCGAGAGGCTCAAAGACCGCGCGACTAAGGCCGATGCAACTGTGCCTCTTGTGGCTTGCGGTTAGTCCGCGCAATGCTAAGTGCCCGGCTTGCCCAGTCCTGACCGACTATGACGTGCTCTATAGGTTTCTGGTGTTGAACGTGTCGCAGGCCTGCAGCCTGCCGCTCTCGAACCCGCGGCGAAACCAGCGCACGCGCTGTTCCGAAGATCCGTGGGTGAAGGAGTCGGGCACTATATATCCCTGTGTTTGCCGCTGAATGCGATCATCGCCAATTGCGCTCGCCGCCCTGAGCGCTTCATCGATATCGCCGGGTTCGATAAGACCCTTGTCGGCCTGCATCTGATGCGCCCAAACGCCGGCAAAGCAGTCGGCCTGCAACTCCATGCGGACTTGCAACGCATTGCCGCCTTTTCGGCCCATGCGACGCTTCGCGCCTTCGACCTTGTCGGCGATGCCGAGGATCTTCTGAACGTGGTGACCGACTTCATGGGCGATCACATAGGCCTGGGCGAAGTCACCAGGTGCACGGAACTTGTTCTTCAGTTCACGGTAGAACTCAAGGTCGATATAGACCTTCTCGTCGGCGGGGCAATAGAACGGTCCCATGGCGGACATGCCCGTCCCGCACGCCGACCGTACCGCGCCGTCAAAGAGGACAAGCGTCGGCTCCCGATAGCGCGCACCCAGTTGCCTGAAGGTCTGATTCCACACGTCCTCGGTGGTCCCGAGGACCACAGCCACGAAATTCTTGAGATCGTCGGCACTCGATGACTGCGGAGGGCTGATCTGCCCTTGGTTGCCCGGCTGCGTACGCGGCGCCGGGAAGTTTGTCGTCTGCGGGCTCTGTTTTGGAAGTTGGATATCGGGAAAGCCGGATCCCGTTCCACCGCCCGGCCCTGACCCTTGCATGAGCGAGCCGGGATTGAACCCGAAGAACAGAAACAGGCCGAGGATTACGAGAATGCCGAGCAGGCCGATGCCCCCGCCTCTCCTTTCGCCGCCGCCACTTGAGGGAAACCGCATGCCGCCGCCGCGCGGAAAAGGAAATCGGAAGCCGCCGCCGCCGCGTCCACGCCTGTCTTCTAAGTTTTGGCTTTGCCGTTGGCCACGCCACCGCATCTCACTGTCCTCGCCGACTCTTTCAACACCACATTCCGCATTGTGCACGCGGGCACCTGCGGCACAAGGCCGCGACACACAGACCACGCGCGGCCCAGCACGCACAACAACGCTGGCCGATGATGGCTGTTCTCCAGCCAAAGTCGGCACATGAAATAAGGTGAAAGAGCGCCTGCAAATCCTTGTTGCTATTAAGCAAACTGACAAGGAATCGTCATAGAACTGCCACAGGGCGTGGGCATGCTCACTTTGCCCAGTTGAGTATAGGTCTGGGTAGGTAGTGTGTTTTGTGTAATGCGTACGAGCCTCGGCACACCCCGCGCCGGGGCTCTTCTTTTTGGCCTATCGTTCGGGCCGGCCAACCCCCTCATTCCATCAAATTTAACCGCGCAGGCGCGTTGCGCTACGGGTTTTGCGCAGGTGGCGGCGTCTCCGGGGCAGCCTCCTCCGGTGTCGGCTCAGGCGTTACGGCATCTGGGACAGCATCTAGCAGAGGCTCATCGATCATCTCGTCGGGCGGCGACATGTCGTCTGTCATACCCTCGCCATTCATCGGTTCTTCCTCGGGCGGAGTTTCATCCATGGACATGCCTTCCATGGGAATTTCAACGCTTGAGGACGGGTCGGTGCCTTGTGCTTTCTCTTCCATCGTCGGCTCGGACGCCTGCTCCGCTTCTGTCTCGCTCTCGCTGCAGCCCGTCAGCAGCGATGCGATTGAGAAGCCGACCACTATGCCTGCCAGGACGATCAGCAGAAATGCACGGCTCTGTGGATTGTGTTGTGCCATGTCTCTCCCTCCCTACCGCCAGCACCCCTCACATACACGGGAGCAAGCGCCAGCATAGTGGAGCCTATCGGCGATTCGACGTCTGGTCGAGAGCGCCCGCACTAGGCCAGAGACGGTCGAAGACAGGGCTGAGCACTGCTGCAACGACGACGTTCAAAACCACTGAATAAAGCGCCGCATATCCGGGGATGGTAATGCCCCAGAACTCGAGCGGGTAGATCGACGAAACAAACCCCCGTGTGGCGGCCATATAGGTGCCCACCGCCGTGCCCGTGGCCCAGCCTAAAAGCAGCGCGTTGGCATTGAAGCCTCGGGTAAACAAGCCAAACAGGATGGGCGGCAACAGTTGGATGATCCATATGCCTCCGAGAAGCTGTAACTGGATCGCGTAACTCTGGGGGATCGCCAGGATGAAGAGGACCGCGCCGACTTTCACCACGAGCGAGACGATCTTTGCCACACGCGCCTCTTCCGCATCAGAGCAGTTCCGGCGCCAAAACTCCTTGTACAGATTACGGGTGAAGAGATTGGCGCACGCGATGGACATGATTGCTGCGGGTACGAGTGCCCCAATTGCCACGGCGGCGAAGGCAACACCCGTGAACCAGCTTGGGAACATATCCAGAAACAGAGCGGGCACGGCGAAGTTCGCGCCATAGCGCGCGAAGCCTTCGGCGTGGAGCGGGTTCTCACCCACTCCGGCGGCGATTGCCATATAGCCGAGCAGTGCGATCAGCCCCAAGACGAACGAATAGGCCGAGAGCGCCGCCGCATTGCGCCGGATGACACGGCCGCTTGAGGCGCTTAAAATCCCCGTCATCGAATGCGGATAGAGAAACAACGCGCAGGCTGAGCCAAGCGCAAGCGTGATATAGGCGCTGTAACCGCCGAGTGTTTGCCCCACTGGCGGCGTCAGGGTGAGCTTCGCCTTGGGCACTGCATCGAAGATCGCGCCATAGCCGCCGAGTTTTGCCGGAATAATGATAATCGCGGCAAAGATGGTGATGAAGATCAGCATGTCCTTCACCACAGCGATGAGCGCAGGCGCGCGTAGACCGCTCGTATAGGTGAAGGCCGCAAGGACGATGAAGGCGATGATGAGTGGGATGTGCCCTATGAAGCCCTCCGTCGGAAACCCGAGCGCACCGATCACAACTTCCATGCCCACAAGTTGGAGCGCGATATAGGGCATCGTTGCCAGCAGGCCCGTCAGCGCGACAGCGAGCGCCAAGAGCCGGGAATTGAACCGTGTGCGGATGTAGTCGGCAGCTGTTACGTGACCGTGCTTTTTGGCGATGGCCCAAAGCCGCGGAAAGACCAGGAACAGGATCGGGTAGATCATGATCGTGTAAGGCACGGCGAAGAAGCCCATTGCGCCGACGCCGTAGACCAGCGCGGGCACGGCGATGAACGTATAGGCGGTGTAGAGATCGCCGCCGAGCAGGAACCACGTCACCACAGTGCCGAACCGGCGGCCGCCTAGCCCCCATTCGTGCAACTGATTGAGGTCGGCTTTGCGCCAGTGGGCGGCAACGAAGCCAACCCATGTGACGAACAGGAACAGCCCCACAAAAACAATCGTTGCGGTGATGTTGAGGTTCACGAGCTCGCTCCCGGGCCCGCGGGCGGTGGCGGCCCCTTCGCCTCTGGCCCGTCGCTCGGTCCGGAGTCCTGGCGCCGCTCAAGGACGTAGACCCCCATCACCACTACGGCACCGAGAAGAATTGCCGCGAGCTGGTACCAATAGAAGAAGGGGATCCCAACGAGCGTCGGCTCGATTCGGTTGTAAAACGGTGGCCAGACGACAAGAGCGAAGGGAATAATCAGGAAGAAGCGCGGCCAATAGCGCCAAATGCCGTCCTTCTTGTCCCTGGCTGCCTTGTCCCCGCTTGCCATATTAATTTTCCCCGCTTGCATGCGCCATTCACGTCTTGGGCCGGGCGGGACATTACTGAAAGCGGACGCCAGTTGCGATGGTGGATTTTTCGCTTCTGTTATGAGGCCGGGCACACCTGCGGCGAAAGACTCCACAGATGATGAGCTTGATTGTTGACCTCGGCCCACCGAGTGCCCCATATGATCGGGTTTGTGAGAGCGCGTAGCTCAGTCGGTAGAGCATCTGACTTTTAATCAGAGGGTCCGGGGTTCGAGCCCCCGCGCGCTCACCATCTCTCTCAGAGCCCCCTACACTCCAAGCCGTCATCGGGAACCCACATGGAGGGGGCGTGGCTCTGTCCGGAGCACGCAGGCAAGCGAGCCGCGTTGCCTTGCCGCGTCAAGGCACCATGGCAGACCAGACACGCCCCTCATGATATCAATGACTTGATGCATATAGAGACGCCCTTGCATGCGTCCATGCGGACATGATCGACTCGACGAAAAGAAGGACCGCACCATGAAGGCCATCACATTCATAAAAATCTGCGCTAGCACCGCCCTCGTTGCGCTGCTGACCAGCACAGCGAGCTTTGCCGGGGACTGGTCCGGCAAATACATGACCGAGGATACAAAGGGTAATCCCTTCACCATCTCTCTCACCGATGACGGCAAAGCCTCAGGCGATAAACATGGCACGAGCTTGAGCGGGACTTGGACGACAAACGATGCCGACACCGCCGAGATTGCATGGGACACCGGCTGGACGACCATGCTGAGCAAAGATGGCGATGGCTATAAGAAGTCCGCTTTCCGTGCAGGCACGCCTAAGAGCGACAGCCCGACCCACACAACCAGTGCGAAGAAGGTCGAATAGGCCGCAACAGCGCCTTTCTGAAAAGGCTTGGGCGCAAGAGCCTTGGCCACAAGAGCCGGCGAGGCATGGGTTTATCTCGGGTTGCACGTGGGTGCCCCGAGGGCTGAGGGCTGTGCGAGTCTGCCTTCGCTCCTTTGAAATCGGCCTCCATCGTCAATCGTTGCCGCAACTTTGCGCTCAATCATTTCAGTCCGAAGATGATCACCGAGAAGTACCGAGATCTTTACGCTCACGCCCATCGCAAGACCAACAGCGTCGGCAGATCGGACGCCACCAATAAAGGACCCTCACAGTTGCCCTTGGCATTGTTGTGGGCTGTCGATGACATTGCATCGGAAGCATTCGGCGAAATGGACCGCGCAAACCTGGAAATGCAGGGGCGTTTGGACCGATTGGAGCACGCCTCGCAGCGCACGGACACACACCTGTAAGCCCTAGAGCGACAAAAGGTCCGGATGAAGAGCCAGCTCGCTGTTCGGCAGAAGCAATACGACGCTATGCGCGGAAGGCTTGAGGGTATGCAGCGGAGCACCTCGTGGCGGATGACGAAGCCGCTTCTCTTCATCTCGCGAATCTTTACACGACCGTCGGCAGACTGAGCATGCGTCACAGCACAGCCCACGGCTGTGACTGGGAACGCTGCACCCCTGCTTTGCGCCCGGCGCAATCGGATCGATTAAGCCTACCAGGGCAGGCTTGCCTTTCAGATATGACGCCCAATCACGCTCGGCTATCTCCGCGTGGGTCGAAGCGCGGCGCTTCGGCCGCTAGAGTACAAGAAATGGCGATTTTCTGGGCTCCAACCGCCACAGTATGCTGTATCACTTTGCGCCAAACCGTGGCCAAAACGTCACAGTATTTCCCAGCAAAGGCGGTATAGTCATCCTCAGAATCGACAGAAAGAAAACGGGGGACCAATCATGCGTCTGCTTATTGCTACAGCTCTCATCATCTCTGCAACCATCGGACTGGGCGGCTGCTTTGGCCACCACGAGAAGGCTGTTGTCGTCGAGCCCTTGAAGCTTGGCTAAGCCTGATCGGCTAGAAATTCTGACGACGAGATAGCTCTTCAAACTATCTCTTCGGCAAATGCTAAACCCGACCGGGTCCTCCCGGTCGGGTTTTTCATTCTGTGCGAGAAATGATCCGGCGCAGGCCAGGTCGACCCGCCTTCGTTTCGGGTCTCAACATACAACATAGCCGCCCTCAGAAAACTTAGGGCGACTATGTTGCCTAAACTTGGTCTGTCCGGAGGCGGACGGTGACCTGCGTGTTACTTACACTTGGTCATGCCGCTCATGGCCATCTTCGCGTCGGATTCGGACTTGTACTCGCCCATCATCGCGAACTTGGCTGTATCGGTCGGCGGAGCCTTCAGCATCACGCACTTCTTCGCTGTCATGTCGAAGGCAATGTAAAACGGACCCATCGCGAAAGCGGGCGTTGCGAACGCTGCGATCAGCGTGGCGACAATCAAAGTCTTTTTCATGGAGTATCTCCTCGTTTCGGAGGCAGGATTACCTCGTGAGAGCAAAAGAGCACTAAATGCCGCTCACGGCAAAGTCAATTCTGCGACAGACGTAAATGATTCGCACTCAAGTAACCGTGATCAATCAAGAGATTGGTGTGTAGGAGACTTGTTTATCATAGTTTGATTGGGGCCAGGGGGGTGATTACTTCGCCGGTGATCTCGCGAACCGGCGACGCAGACGCGTAAATACTATTCTCTTGAGAAAATAATAGGCTGGACGTCCCATCACTGCGATTGCGACAAATTTCGACAAAAACGGTGTTGCACCCAAAATGCCGGAAAGCGCCGCCTTCAAACCGGAATCGAGATCTGTGGCCATGACGAGGGGAATCATTGGCCACGCCACATACGTGCCAACAAGAATCACTGCACCAAGCGCGAACCGCCATCCCACTTGTTCAGCGGTAAACTCTGGTTCCTCAGCAGCGATGGCTGTCTCCTTAGTGCGCAATCTACGCCTTAACCCCGCTCATGCTTGGCGACGAGCCATGCTGGATTGAACCAGCGGTCCGCCTCGCCATCATATGGCAGCCGGTTGATATCCCAATGACGGATATACGGCGCATAGACGTCCCAGACAGACGGCCCCCCGCCCACATAAACCACGCGGTCGGGGAACCACCCGAAAACGTCCTCCGGGTGGTGGATCGAGCGGACCTCGACAATCGTCCGGTCCTCGTAGGCGTATTTTGGAAAGGCGGAGATGGTCTTGGGCCCAGCGATGACGACGTGACCGCGAGTCACATCGAAAAACCGGGCGACATCGGCGAGGAATTCGTGCGCCTTGTTCCCTTCCCAAGGCATTTCACCCTTGAGGCCGAGCTGGCCCCTTAGCCCAATGGCGATGATCGCGCGAATATCGGCCACACTTGCCCTCCATAGAAACCGGCTTCTCTTTGTATCGAGCCATGGCTCTTTGGCAAAGGTTGGTGCAAGACAGCGCTCAAGAGACAGCCTTTTTAGAGGCAGCCTTGCAAGAGACCGCTGCTCTACAGAACCCTCCTCACAAGACCACACTTCAAAAGGCAGGCTCGCGTGACGCCCCGTTTCGTCTCAAATCCCTACCAGAGCCAGGTCTTCAAGGCGATCGGGCTGATGGTGCTCGCCACGCTCTGCCTCGCGGCACTCGATGCAACGGCGAAATATCTGACGGCCACGCTCAGCGTGCCGGTCAACCAAGTCGTCTGGCTGCGCTTTGCCGGACACGTGGTCTTCAGTGCCTTGGTCTTGTGGCCCTTCGCGTTTCGGCCCTCGCTGTGCTCACAAAAGCCGCTGATTCAGTTCGTCCGGTCATGCCTGATGATCCTCACGACGGCACTGAATTTCGTCGCACTGAAATATCTCCAGCTCGACCAAAACATCACGATCTTTTTCTTGATGCCGCTGCTTGTGGCCGCATTAGCGGGACCCTTGCTCGGTGAATGGGTCGGCTGGCATCGGGCCCTTGCCATTGCCGCCGGCTTTGTCGGCGTTCTTGTCGTCATGCATCCAGGTGTTGGCGAGGTGCACTGGGCCATGTTCATGACCCTCGGCGCGACGCTTGGCTATGCGCTGTACAGCATCGCCACGCGCTATCTCGCAGCATTCGATACTGCTGCCGTCACCCAGACCTATACCCCGCTCGTGGGTGTCTTGATCATGGCACCGTTCGGGCTGCTGGAATGGCAAACGCCTGATGATTGGTGGGTCTGGCTCCTGTTCGCCGCTCTCGGTTTTTGGGGCGGCCTGGGGCACTGGCTTCTGATCCTTGCCCATAAATATGCGCCGGCCGCAGTGCTCGCGCCCTATGTCTATCTGGGCCTTCTGTGGATGTCCCTTGAAGGCTTCCTGATCTTTGGCGATGTGCCGACGGCCTGGACATTGGGCGGCGGCGCGATCGTCATCCTAGCCGGGCTGTATCTGTTGGCACGCGAACGCAAGACGCCAGCGAAAATGCCTGCATCGTCCGAGTTCAATCCGCCGCAATAGCGGCTAGGCCTCGCTTCGCGGCCGGACGTAGCGCGTGCAAACATCGGCAGCAAAATCGGCAAAACGCCCACCTGCGATCGCTTTGCGCGCGTGCGCCATGAGTTCCTGATAAAATTGAACATTGGCGTAGGTTACGAGCATGGCACCCAGCATCTCTCCTGACTTCACGAGATGATGCAGATAGGCGCGCGAATAGTGCGCGGCCGGACAGGTGCTCTCCGGATCAAGAGGACTGAGATCCTCCGCATACTGTGCGTTGCGCAGATTGACCCGGCCAGCCCATGTGAACGCTTGGCCGTGGCGGCCCGATCGGGTGGGCATCACGCAGTCGAACATGTCGATGCCCCGATCAATCGCACCTAGCATGTCCTGAGGTGTGCCGACGCCCATCAGGTAACGGGGGCAGTCCTCCGGCAGGAAGGGCGTGGTCGCCTCGACCATCTCAAACATTGCTTCCTGCCCCTCACCCACTGCGAGCCCGCCGACCGCGTAGCCCGGAAAGCCGATCTCGACGAGCGTCCGCGCCGAGCTCTCACGAAGGTCGGGATAGACACTTCCCTGGACGATACCGAAAAGGGCTTGACCCGGCGCGCTCATTGTCTCGAACGCAGCCTTGGAGCGCTGCGCCCAGCGCATGGATAGGTCCAGCGAGGTTTTGGCTTCCTCGCGAGTCGCCGGAAAAGCCGTACATTCATCTAACGCCATCTGAATGTCGGCGCCAAGCAGACATTGGACCTCGATGGCGCGCTCCGGTGTCAACAGGATCGAGGTGCCATCGAGATGGGAGCGGAATGTCACGCCCTCCTTGCTGATCTTGCGAAGCTTTGCCAGAGACATGACCTGATAGCCGCCACTGTCCGTCAGGATCGGTTTGTCCCAGTGCATGAAATCATGCAGACCGCCGAGCTTGGCGACTCGCTCGGCGCCAGGACGCAGCATCAGGTGATAGGTGTTTGCGAGAATAATGTCCGCGCCCGTGGCGGCCACGTCTTGCACAAACATGGCCTTCACGGTGGCGCGCGTGCCCACTGGCATAAAGGCAGGCGTGCGGATGAAGCCGCGCGGGGTTCCAATCACACCCTCTCGCGCGCCAGCGTCTTGAGTATTCACCGTAAAAGAGAAGCTTGCGCTCATGGGCCCTCCTTTGGGGTCAGAAGGCAGGCATCTCCATAGGAATAGAACCGGTAGCGTTCCGCGATTGCGTGGGCATATGCCTCCTTCATGATCTCAAGACCGCAAAACGCACTCACGAGCATGAACAAGGTCGAGCGCGGGAGATGGAAATTCGTCAGCAGATGGTCGACGAACCGGAAGCGGTAACCAGGTGTGATGAAGATGTCCGTCTCACCGGAAAACGGCTTCAACGTCCCGTATTCGTCTGATGCGCTCTCCAGAAGCCGGAGACTGGTCGTACCGACCGCGACAACCTTGTTGCCACGCGCTTTGATCGCGTTCAGCGAGAGCGCTGTCGCTGTGTCAATGGACCCGTGCTCGGCATGCATTTTGTGGTCCGCCGTATCGTCGGCGCGAACGGGCAGAAACGTTCCCGGACCCACATGCAGCGTCACGAAATAGGAGCTGATACCGAGGTCTTCTAGGGTTTGGATTAGCCGCGGCGTGAAATGAAGCCCCGCCGTGGGTGCGGCCACCGCTCCCTCCTCACGCGCGAATGTCGTTTGGTAATCCATGCGGTCTTGTTCGTCGGGTGCACGCCGGGCAGCGATATAGGGAGGCAATGGCATCGCCCCTTGGGCCTCGATTGCATCGTGAAGCGCTTGTCCGCCAAGATCGAAGGAGAGCGCAACCTCTCCGTCCGGGCTCTTGACCTCCACGGTCGCACCCAGACCATCCCCGTCGCCGAAGCGGATCAGGTCTCCGGTTTCAAGCCGCTTGCCGGGCTTGGCCAAGGCCAACCAACGGTGACCGTCGAGCTTTTCGACCAGTGTGGCAGAAATCAGGGCGCTTGTTTCACCACGGCTCCGAACCCCTTTCAATGCCGCAGGAATCACGCGGGTGTCGTTGAAGACAAGCGCATCGCCCGGTTCGATCAGCAACGGCAGGTCGGCCATGATCTTGTCGGCAAGGCTGTCCGGCTCGCCCGGCCGGACCACAAGGAGCCGCGATGCATCGCGTGGACGCGCCGGCCGCAGCGCGATCAGCGCATCGGGAAGCTCGAAGTCGAACAGGTCTATACGCAATGGCACCCCTTGGGCGCTAGAGTATCCGCTTGGACGCTAGAGCATCCGCACCATAACTGCCCCAACCAGCACAAGAATGACGCCGCTCACACGGCCGAGGCTGAGCTCGCGCTGAGCGAGCTCGAATAGACCGAACCGGTCCAAGAACAGTGCCGTCGCGAGCTGTCCGGCAATGCCGAGCGCCATGACCGCAGTGATGCCGATTTTCGGTGCCAAGATCAGATTTACCGAGACATAGACCGCGCCCAACAACCCGCCACCGATAAGCATATAAACTGGCATGGTCTGCAACGCGCCAAGATTGGTGCTGCCGCGCGCAAAGAGCAGCGCGAGCAAGGCCAGAGCGGCCGTACCCACGCAGAATGACCAGGTTGCGGCCGAGAGCGGATGGCCGAGGCGAGTGGCAACTTCGGCATTGATCGGTGCTTGCATCGCGATCATGCCGCCGGCGATAAGGGCCACGAGCGTGAACAGAAGACCCGTCGCGGTCATTGCCGTATTCTCCTCAGGCTTGCCGCCGCGCTCGTCCGTCATCCGTCCGGATCGGCAGCGACTTTCAAGGAAACGATCTTGTCAGGACTGGCTGGCGGCTCGCCCCGGTTGATCGCATCGACATTCTCCATGCCTTCGATCACGCGGCCCCAGACCGTGTAATTGCGATCAAGGAACGTTGCGTCATCGAAGCAGATGAAGAACTGGCTGTCGGCGGAATTGGGCGACTGGGCACGGGCCATGGACACGGTGCCGCGTGTGTGCGGCTCTGCATTGAACTCAGCGGCAAGCTTCTGGCCGGAACCGCCCGCGCCTGTTCCGGTCGGATCGCCGGTCTGCGCCATGAAGCCTTCGATCACGCGATGAAACGGCACGCCATCGTAAAAGCCCTGGCGTGCAAGTTCTTTGATGCGCGCGACATGATTGGGGGCCAGATCGGGACGCATTTGGACGACCACATTGCCCTTGCTGGTTTCGAGTACGAGTGTGTCTTCAGGATTTGCCACGGATCGAGGCTCCTTGGGTTTGAGGCTTAGACTTCACGATCAACTGACGGCTACTCGATGGTCGCCTTCTTGATGTAGTCGAGCTTGGGAAACTTGGTGATGAGGTAGGCGTTGCCTTGCGACTGAAGAAGCCCCTGACTTGGTCCATTTCCGCGCGGTGCGCCTTCCCCGTATCCCTTGAAGAACGAGTCGACTACATCCATGCCCGATACGACTTTGCCGAATGGCGCAAAGCCTTGGCCGTTGAGTGAGGAGTTATTATTGAAGTTGATGAAGACTTGAGTCGTACGCGTATTGGGACCTGCGGTTGCGAAGGTCACCGTGCCACGGCCGTTGGACTCGCGCACCGGATCATCGGGAATACGTGCCTCACGCCAGATCGCCGACAAATCCGGGTTTCCGTTGATCCCGAACTGAACCATGAAGCCGTCAATCACCCGGAAAAAGCGCGCGTCGTTATAGAAGCCGCTCTTCACCAGATTGTAAAAGCGGTCGGCGCCATTCGGTGCCCAATCACGCTGCACTTGGATCACGAAAGTTCCCTTGGAGGTGACGAACTTCGCTTTGTACTCATTAGGCGCGCGCTCTTTGAGCGATGCGGGGTCGCTGAGATTGGCTGCCATCGCCGGGGCATACGCACTCACGGCGCCGAACAGCAAGGTTGCAGTGAGAAGGACGACAGTCCTGAATGTCATGACGTTTCCTCGTTTGTTTGGGACGTAATGTTATGGGCTGAATTTTCGCTTGAGTGCCACGTCAACTGCGGCGGGAACAAAGCAAGAGACATCGCCGCCCATTGCGGCAATCTGACGGACAAGACTGGCTGCGATATGGCGCGTGCCAGGCGAAGAGGCAAGGAAAACGGTCTCGATGTCCGGCGCGAGGGCGGCATTCATGCCCGCCATCTGCATTTCGTAGTCGAAATCCCCCGCATCGCGCAGACCTCTGAACACAACGGCCGCGCCGGCAGCCTTGGCCGCATCGACGGTCAAACCATCATAGGTTTCAATGGAAATATCGAGGCCCAGTTCCACCGCGAGCGGATCGAGGGCGTCGTGGGCCAGGCGCACCCGCTCTTCCGCCGAGAAGACGGAGCCCTTGGCATGATGGGCACCAATGGCGATCACGAGCCGATCAACGAGATAGGCAGCGCGGCGCACGATATCCATATGGCCCAAGGTGACGGGATCGAAGCTCCCCGGATAGAGACCAACGCGCATGAAGCAGTGGCTCCTTACGGCCCATGGGCGGCCATCCCCAATGGATGGGCGCGAACGACCCTTCGCGGACCCCTTCTAGCCGTGCGGATGCCAGCTCCGCAAGGCCGCCGCCTTCGATGTCTGGAGCCAGCAAAGAAAAAGGACCGGGCGTTCCCACCCGGCCCTTCCAATTGAATGTATGGCTTTCGCCGCTATTTCAGGTCTTCGTACGCCGTCTGAGCGCCATGACCGCCGAGCAGATCGCCCAGGTTAAAGCGATAACCAAAGCCCGCCGACACGATCAAGGGATCAAGGTCCACATCCGCCGTGACGCCAGTTCCATTGAACTTGGCGGTTGTCTCAAGCCAGGTCTTTTTCACATCGGCGTTAAGGTACCAGCCATTGCCAACAGAGATATCCAGACCGGCCTGAAGCGTGAAACCGAGGCCGTCGTCAATGCTGAGATCGGCGGCGCCGAGCCGGTTCTGTCCCGTGCCCTCATCGAAGAAGGCGATGTACTGCATGCCGACGCCCACATAAGGCTTGAGCGTGCCATCGGGATTGAAGTGGTACTGCGCCGTCAACGCGGGCGGGAAAATCCACGTATCGCCGAGGTTACCGAGGCTGGAAATGCTGCCCGTCGCGTCGATTTGATGTTTGGCAAAGCAGCAGAACAGCTCAACCGCCAAATTATCGGTGAAGAAATAAGTCAGCGTCGTCGCGGGGATGACTTCGTCGCTAACCTCGGCACTGGCGCCAGGGATGCGAGACCTGCCCGCAGACACGGATGCGCTCGTATCAGGCAAGACGCCCGTGACCAGCCCACGGATCATAAAGTCCCCATGCGCATCACCAGCGAGGACCGGCTTGGATAGGCCGACCAGCGAGAGCGCGAAAGTGAGACCCAATACGACGGCAGTCAGATGCTTGTTCATTTGCATGCCCCAGTCACTTCGGAGAGCCCGATACCTCTAGATTCTTGTCTGCTATTTCTGTGATGCGTCGCCTCTCCACACCAGAATGGATCGCGCCGATTGCCTGACCAAGATCAGCCAAAGGCGGGTCGCCGCGCCTCTGTTGCGTTCCTGCCACAGTTTTTCTTGATTCAAGTCAAATTGCTATTGGAAGGACCTCAGCGAGACCGCGCTTGCCCTCGCGCCGATGGTTCGCGCATCCGTCACGTGTCGCCTAAGTTTTAATCACTCAAGTCTTGATCGTGTGAGGCTTGATCGACGTCAAAGCGCTGTGCGCTCGCTTGTCCGAAGACGAAGCTATCAGTGGTTGCTTCTCTTGCCCCTTTGCGGGAACCGCCCTTGTGGCCGTATTGAACTTGAATAGATCAAACCATCTGCGTGGGGATCAGCTCTCACCAAGCGCCGAATGGCCCGCGGGAATTCCCCGTGACCTTATGAGCCAGGGTACGATGGTTCAGACTCGCCACGGGCAACCGCTGCCGCTTAGCCTTGGAGGCGACGAGACCATCTTCTTCCCCTTTATGGCAACCCTCCTGTTTCGGGTGACGTTTCCGGGCGCGCTACGCCAAGGCATCACACTGCTCTACCCAGGGGATGTGTTCCGCGCGGCCTTTGCACCGCCTGGGGTCGAAGCGCGGCTGGTTGCGCTTGGGACCGGCCAAGTCTTGCGCGTTCGCTTCGATCGGTTTTCGAAATTTGCTGAAACGAGCGTGGCCACACGGGACTATTTCGATCGAGCCGTAGCGCGGCAGACTGCGCGCCAAGCAATCCATGTGGCGACCGTCGGGCAACTGGACTGTATGCAGCGGCTTGCCACGTTCCTCTTGGAGGTTGCCTTGAATACAGGCGCACTAGCCTCCGAGGGCCGCGTGGTCTTCGAGATGCCCCTCAGCCGGAGCGAAGTTGCAGAATATTTGGGACTAAACGCCGATACGCTATCCCGAACCATGTCCCGGCTTCGCAGCACCGGCATCTTGACCCGTCCAGATCGTCACACAGTCTATGTGCCCGATTTGTCCGCGCTTGCCGCGCTGTCACCGGCATCGCACGCGCTTATGACGCTTTGCGGCAATGCACCGGTCTCGACGGGCGCGGCCTAGGCCGTCTCCTCACCGTCCTCATTGATCTCGCTGTCGTCTTCGCCGCCGCTGTCTTCCTCGCCGCTTTCGTCGGGAATGTGCTCCACAGAAACGACCTGCTCGTCCGTCGCGGTGTCGAAAACGATCACGCCTTGGGTCGACCGGCCCACAATGGAGATCCCCTCCACGGGAACGCGGATCAGCTGACCGCTATTGGTCACGAGCATCAGCTGATCGCTGTCCTCGGTGGGGAACGAGGCCACGAGCTTGCCGTTGCGCGCGTTGACAATCATGCCAATGATGCCTTTGCCGCCACGGCCCGACACCCGGTATTCGTAGGCGCTTGAACGTTTGCCATATCCGTTCTCGGAGATCGTCAGCACCATCTGTTCGTACGCGCTGAGTTCCGCATAGCGTTCGGGGCTCAGCACCGTGGGCACGCCAACTTCCGTCTCGGGCTCGATATCAGGTTCGTAGTCCACGCCAGCGCGCCGGACCATATTCGCCTGGCGCACATACTCGGCGCGCTCGGCGGCATCTGCCTCAACATGCGTGAGGATCGTCATGGAAATGACTTCGTCATCCTTGCCAAGATTGATGCCCCTCACGCCGGATGACATGCGGCCCTTGAAGACACGCACGTCGTTGACAGGGAATCGGATCGCCTGTCCGTCGCGGGAGGTGAGCAACACATCCTGCCGCTCATTACACACATCGACCCCGATTATGCGATCGCCCTCATCAAGCTTCATGGCAATCTTGCCATTCTGACGCACCTCGATGAAGTCGGAGAGCTTGTTGCGGCGAACGCTGCCATAATTGGTGGCAAACATCACGTCGAGCTTTTCCCACGACCCTTCATCCTCTGGCAGCGGCAGGATGGTGGTGATGATCTCGTCTTTGCCCAAGGGCAACAGATTGATCAGCGCCTTGCCACGTGCTTGCGGCGCGGCCTGAGGCAAGCGCCACACCTTCATCTTGTAAGCCATGCCGCGCGAGGAGAAGAACAGCACCGGTGTGTGGGTGTTCGCGATAAAGACACGCGCAACGAAGTCCTCGTCTCGCGTCGCCATGCCAGCGCGGCCTTTACCGCCACGGCGCTGAGCACGATAAGCCGAGAGCGGGACGCGCTTAATATAGCCCTTATGGGACACAGTCACGACCATGTCCTCGCGCTGAATGAGGTCCTCGTCTTCGACCTCACCCATCATTTCCATAATCTCAGTGCGCCGCGGCGTGCCGAACTGTTCTTTTAGTTCGGTCAGCTCACCTTTGATGATGTCCACGATGCGCGCACGTGAGCGCAAGATATCAAGATACTCTGATATCTGAGTACCAAGCCCCTTCAGCTCATCACCGATTTCGTCGCGGCCAAGTGCCGTGAGCCGTTGGAGCCGCAGGTCCAGAATTGCCTTGGATTGCTCCTCGGAGAGCTTGTATGTCCCTGTCGCCGACACTTTGTGGCGTGGATCGGCAATCAGTTCGACAAGCGGAGCAACATCCTTCGCCGGCCAATCGCGTTCCATCAATTGCGCACGCGCCGTTGCCGGGTCCGGCGCCTTTCGAATAAGAGCGATCACCTCGTCGATATTCGCAACCGCAATTGCCAGCCCCACCAACACATGCGCCCGCTCGCGTGCCTCGCGTAGAAGGTGCTTGATCCGGCGACCGACGACCTCCTCACGGAACTCGGTGAAGGCGAGGATCAAGTCCTTAAGATTGAACACCTCGGGGCGGCCGCCATTCAGCGCCACCATGTTGCAGCCGAATGTGCTTTGCAGCTGTGAAAAGCGGTAGAGCTGATTGCGCACCACATCAGCCATGGCATCGCGCTTTAACTCGATCACGACGCGCATGCCTTGGCGGTCGCTTTCATCACGGATGTCAGCAATGCCTTCGATCTTCTTATCGCGAACGAGATCGGCGATCTTCTCGACCATTGAGGCCTTGTTCACCTGGTAGGGAATCTCCGTGACGATCAGCGCATCACGGTCCTTGCGAACCTCTTCCACATGCACACGTCCGCGCATGATCACGGATCCGCGCCCCTTATGATAAGCGGAGCGAATGCCGGCCCGGCCGAGAATGAGAGCGCCGGTCGGAAAATCCGGGCCTGGAACGATCTCAATGAGTTCATCGATCTCGATCGCCGGATTGTCGAGATAGGCGATGCAGGCGTCACAGACTTCCACCAGATTGTGCGGCGGCATGTTGGTCGCCATACCGACGGCAATGCCGCCAGCACCGTTGACGAGAAGGTTCGGGAACTTCGCAGGCAGGACGACCGGCTCTTTTTCGCGCCCGTCGTAGTTGGGCTGGAAATCGACTGTGTCGTTTGCCAGATCGTCGAGCAGCGCCATGGCGGGCTTCGCCAAACGCACTTCGGTGTAACGCTCTGCAGCGGGGGGGTCTCCGTCGATGGAGCCGAAGTTCCCCTGCCCGTCAATGAGCGGCAAGCGCATAGAAAAGTCCTGCGCGAGCCGAACAAGCGCGTCATAGATCGCCTGGTTTCCGTGCGGGTGATACTTACCCATCGTGTCGCCCGTGACGCGGGCTGATTTATTGTACGGACGTTCCGGCGTGTAGTTGTTCTCGCGCATCGAGTACAGGATGCGACGGTGCACAGGCTTTAGTCCGTCGCGCGCATCGGGGAGCGCCCGCGACACGATCACGCTCATGGCGTAATCGAGATAGGAGCGCTTCATCTCATCGATGAGCGAGACTGGCCTGATATCCGAGGAAGATGGTCCCTCGACGCCTGAGTCTTCTTCGTCAGCCAAGGACGGATTTGCCTTTAAAAAAGTCGGTCAATGAACGCCACTCTAGCGCGGAGAAAACACCTCGGCCCGGCTGGCTTTAGAGTTGCGTTCGAGGAGTTGTTTTTATAGCTGATTTTAGGGTGTTCCCGCAACTCCCATCGCCGCTGAGAACTGCCCATTTTCTCATTCGATTACAGGAACTTGTGCGGCAGCTCCGCGGGCGGAGCACGCACAGATCACCATCGACTGAAAACCCTGCAACGCAAGCGATTCCTTAGGGCGCGAAACCGCACCGCTTTCATCTTGGAAAACAACGATCGTGCGTGCATTGATCCGAAGCAATCCCCCGAAGGCGTTCCCTTCGAATCAAGCAAATCGGTTGGAGATTACGACCTCCTCGAGCGGGAGTTGGCCGGGTTTGGGCCAGGGATCTTTTGTCCCCTTCCCGATGGCGATCATTGGTCCGATGCAGTAGTCGTCAGGCAGGTTGATCAGCTCAGCAACCTTGTCGAATTCATACCCAATCATCGGGCAGGATTCATACCCCATGGCTTTTGCAGCCAGCATCAGGGTTTGCATCGCCATGCCGATAGAACGCATGGCCTCGTCGCGCTGCAACTGCTCACGCCCCTCGTGGAAGGGTCCCATCCATCCAACGAGCAATTCGGCCACGTCCTTAGGTGCGTTGACCCAGTACCGCGTCGGCTCTTTCTTCCATGCCCCAAGGTCTGCGGTCATGATGATGAGCAAGCTCGCGTCAGTGATCTGCGCTTGGTCGTTGCCCAGCTCACGAATTTGCTTCCGAAGAGCGGGTTCGTCGACCACCACAAAGCGCCAGTGCTGGATGTTGAAGCTTGTCGGTGCCTGAATGGCAGCCTGTAGCAGCTTGGTTCGCTCCACCTCGCTCAAGCGAAACTCCGGGTCGAAGTGCTTTACAGCGCGACGGCCGTAGATCGTATCAAAGGTGTCCATATTGTGGGGCCTCTTAAAGGATTGCGAATAAGGAATTGCGGACCGAGCGGTCTCAATATCACCCAAGCTAAATAGAGAGGCGGCCGGTTTCCATGCCGGCCACAACACAAATCAGTCTTCGAAGGAGCTGAGCAAAAATGTGCTCCCCAAGACTGCGTTCGCCTTGTTCCGTAGCGCGCCCTTAGAAGGGAATCTCGTCGTCCAGCTCTTTGTTGAACGACCCTCCACCGCTCAGCGGTTTTGTGCGGCCGAAATCGCCACCGCTCCCCGCGCTTTCGCTCGCACTGCCGCCCTGTTGGCGGCCATCCAGCATGGTCAGCGTGGAATTGAAGCCCTGCAGCACGACCTCCGTGGTGTAGCGCTCCTGCCCTGATTGGTCTTCCCATTTGCGGGTCTGGAGTGCGCCCTCCACATAGACCTTTGAGCCTTTGCGCAGATATTGTTCGGCGACCCGGGCCAGTCCCTCGCTGAAGATGACCACGCGATGCCACTCGGTCTTTTCGCGCCGCTCGCCGGTGGATTTGTCCCGCCAGCTATCGGTGGTTGCCATCCTTAAATTGACGATGGGACGGCCATCTTGCGTGTGCCGAATTTCTGGATCTGCGCCGAGATTGCCGATGAGAATAACTTTGTTGACCGATCCAGCCATGTCTTCAAACTCCCCGCGCGTGCATCGCTTTCAAGCTCGCCCAAGCGGGCGCTATGGCCCCCGAAGGACAATCCAACACTCTAGGCGCGCCAACGGCCACCTTCCAGGAGACTTCGCAAGCCCGTCGACCCTGTCCACAACTTGGCGGGTTGTGAATGCCAAAAACCAATGTACTGGTTTTGTTCTGCATCGTCTAGCACGTTGCCCTCTTGTGATTCCGGGGCATGCGCCCTATGGCTATCAAAAATTGAGAATCGATGCTGGCAGCCTACCTCTTCCTCCGAGGTAACCTGCCCCTAAACCTGAGAAATGCGCGAAAAATGCAGCGGCGAGTCCGCCAACGACAGACACAGGCGCGCCGAAAAGGAAAAAGGCGCGATCCGCGGGTGAAGTATTTCGGGTTCACTGCGATGCAGTGGCCCTTTATTGCCACGCTTGTGGGGAACTGGTTGTTTTCTGCTGCGGTGTTCGCGGCGGGGAAAACGTTCTGGGATTGGACCCCAGAGGCGTGGGGCATCGCCGACCGGCTTGCGCTCGTGATCAAGGATGCGGTCATCGCCATCATTCCGGGCGTCATCGCTATTTGTATCGTCGCGGCGCAGCGTCTCGACCCCTCGATGTTCGTCGGTCAGTTGCCGAAGCCGAACTCGCCTGTCGAGATCAACACCAAATTTATTCTCAACACGTTCGAGCAGTTCACGGCCTATTTTATCGCCAATGCGGGCCTTGCCATGTATTGCCCGATCGAGGAGGCACGCACGCTGCCAATCCTCACGGGCTTGTTCGTGTTCGGCCGAATTCTGTTCTGGATCGGCTATCACAAGAACCCCTACTTAAGGGCCTTCGGCTTCGGCGTGACGTTCTACCCAACGGTCATCGCTTATGTTTGGCTCATTCTGATCATGGTGTTTGGGATTCGCGTGCCGCTCTAAGCGCGCTATCTGGCATTCTGCCATTGCAGGACCGTCTCGCTCGGCCACACCAGCATCAGCACGTTCAGGGCGAGCCCATCACGGATCATGATCCCGGTGAAGACTTCGAATGTGAGCGCGATCAGGACAATGGCCCAGACGGGCAGTCGGGCGGCGAGCACGAAACCGGCCACCATGAACAGAATGTCGCTCACCGAATTGAGCACGCTGTCGCCGAAATAATCGAGCGCGATCGTCGCCTCCCGATACCGGTCGATCACATAGGGCGTGTTCTCGGCCACTTCCCAGCCTGCTTCCAACAGGACGGCAAGGATGAGCCGGGTGCCGAACGAACTGCGCGGCGCGATCAGCCAGAACAGGAAATAGAACAGAACGCCGTGGATGATATGAGAGGGCGTGTACCAGTCGAAAATGTGCTGGGAGTTCTCCGAAGTCATCACATCGAAATGCCACAGCTTCACGACTCCGCATTTGCAGATCAGCGGATGGCCCATCCCATAGAGCGCGGCGCCCGCGAGCAGAATAATCGAAGCGGCAATCACGATCTGGGTGCGGGTCATGCTCCTGAGGCCGGTCATGGAACGCGCATTTAGGTCGCGATTCGGGCGCGCGGCAAGCCGCCGCCCCTATGGGCCTGCGTCCCCTTGCCTCCGCTTCCGGTCGGCGTCCCCTTGCCTGCGGAAGGGCGGCTCCTTAAGTCTTGCGCACGTTCCCTCATCCGCCGACATTGCCTGACACCATGACCTCGAAATTCATCTCCATTCGCGGCGCCCGCGAGCACAATCTGAAGAACGTGTCGCTCGACTTACCGCGCGAAAAGCTCGTGGTGATCACAGGGCTTTCCGGCTCGGGCAAATCCTCGCTCGCCTTCGACACGGTCTATGCGGAAGGGCAGCGCCGCTATGTGGAGAGCCTTTCAGCCTATGCCCGGCAGTTTCTCGACATGATGCAGAAGCCGGATGTGGACCATATCGAGGGTCTGTCGCCGGCCATCTCCATCGAGCAGAAAACCACCTCGAAGAACCCACGCTCGACCGTCGGCACGGTGACGGAGATCTATGACTATATGCGCTTGCTCTGGGCGCGCGTGGGCATCCCATATTCGCCCGCAACGGGTCTTCCCATCGAGAGCCAGACCGTGAGCCAGATGGTGGACCGGGTGATGGAGCTGCCGGAAGGAACCCGGCTCTACTTGCTGGCGCCAATCGCCCGCGGCCGCAAAGGCGAATACAAAAAGGAACTCGCCGACCTTCAGAAGAAGGGCTTTCAGCGCATCAAGATCGACGGCGAATTTTACGAAATCGCCGACGCTCCGCGCCTCGATAAGAAGCTCAAGCACGATATCGACGTGGTGGTAGACCGCGTGGTGGTGCGGCCCGACCTTTCCGCGCGCCTAGCGGATTCCATGGAGACCGCGCTTGGTCTGTCTGACGGGATCGCCATTGCCGAATTCGCCGATGCTCGCCCGCAAAACAAGGAGCCACGCCTGATCTTCTCGGCGAAGTTCGCCTGCCCTGTCTCGGGCTTCACCATTGAGGAGATCGAGCCGCGCCTGTTCTCGTTCAATAACCCTTATGGGGCCTGCCCCGAATGCGACGGGCTTGGCACCGAGCTGTTCTTCGAACCGGAACTTGTGGTGCCGAACGATGCGCTCTCGCTCAATCGCGGCGCCGTCGCGCCTTGGGCCCGCACGAGCGCCACTTCGCCCTACTACCAGCAGACCCTCGATGCCGTGGCAAGCCATTATGGCGTGCCCATGACCAAGCCGTGGAAGGACCTTCCCGAGGACTTCCGCGAGATCCTGCTCTACGGCTCCGAGGACGAGAGCATCATCTTCACTTATGACGATGGCGTGCGGCGCTATGCGACCGAAAAGCCCTTCGAAGGCGTGATCACCAATATCGAGCGGCGCTGGCGCGAGACCGAATCCAACTGGGTCCGCGAGGAGCTAGAGCGCTATCAGTCGGACCAGCCTTGCGAGGCCTGTGCGGGCTATCGGCTGAAACCACAAGCGCTCGCGGTGAAGATCGCGGGGCTCCATATCAGCAAAGTCACCGAGAAGTCGATCAAAGAGGCCAAGGCCTGGTTCGATGCCCTGCCCCGTGCGCTCACCGACAAGCAAAATGAAATCGCCGAACGTATCTTGAAGGAAATCCGCGAGCGCTTGAGCTTCCTCAGCGATGTGGGTCTTGAATATCTGACCTTGGCGCGCGCAAGCGGAACCTTGTCGGGCGGAGAGAGCCAGCGCATTCGCCTAGCCTCGCAAATCGGCTCCGGCCTCACCGGCGTGCTCTACGTGCTGGATGAGCCCTCGATTGGCCTGCATCAGCGCGACAATGCGCGGCTGCTGGAAACGCTCAAGCACTTACGCGATCTCGGTAACTCCGTGATCGTGGTCGAGCATGACGAAGACGCGATCCTGGAATGCGACCACGTTGTGGATATGGGTCCGGGCGCCGGCTCCCATGGGGGCGAGGTCGTGGCCGAGGGCACCCCGGCCGAGATCATGCAGAGCCCGGATAGCCTGACCGGGCAATATCTCACCGGCTTCAAGCAGATCCCCTTGGCTACAGAGCGGCGCAAGGCACGGCGCGGCAAGCGCCTGCGCGTTCGCGGGGCATCCGAGAACAATCTCAAAGATATCGATGTTGATATTCCGCTCGGCATCTTCACCTGCGTTACCGGCGTCTCGGGCGGGGGCAAATCCACCTTCCTCATTGAGACGCTGTACCGGGCCGTCGCCCGCAAGCTGAACAATGCGCGGGAGCTGCCCGGCGAGCACGAAGCGATCGAGGGGCTTGAGCATCTCGACAAGGTCATCGATATCGACCAGAGCCCGATCGGCCGCACGCCCCGCTCGAACCCGGCGACCTATACGGGCGCCTTCACGCCCATCCGCGAATGGTTCGCGGAGCTGCCCGAGGCGAAGACGCGCGGCTATAAGCCCGGGCGCTTTTCCTTCAACGTCAAAGGCGGGCGCTGCGAGGCCTGCCAGGGCGACGGCGTCATCAAGATCGAGATGCATTTTCTGCCCGACATCTACGTCACTTGCGATGTGTGCAAGGGCAAGCGCTACGACCGCGAGACCCTGGAG
This sequence comes from uncultured Alphaproteobacteria bacterium, assembly GCA_942491645.1. Classification (GTDB taxonomy): domain Bacteria; phylum Pseudomonadota; class Alphaproteobacteria; order Rhizobiales; family Methyloligellaceae; genus Methyloceanibacter. Next base: position 370,809 of record CALOBK010000002.1, read on the forward strand.
ATCAAGTTCAAGGGCAAGTCCATCGCCGACGTGCTCGACATGACCGTTGAGGAAGCTGCCGAGCTGTTCAAGGCCGTGCCAAGCGTACGCGATAAGTTGCTAACGCTGGCCCGGGTCGGCCTCGGCTATATCCATGTGGGCCAGCAGGCAACGACCCTTTCGGGCGGCGAGGCCCAGCGGATCAAGCTCTCCAAGGAGCTGTCAAAACGCGCGACGGGCCGGACGCTCTATATTCTCGATGAGCCGACCACGGGGCTGCATTTCCACGATGTGGCCAAGCTGCTCGAAGTGCTCCACGAGCTTGTGGATCAAGGAAACACGGTCGTGGTCATCGAGCACAACCTCGAAGTGATTAAGACGGCGGATCATATCGTCGATCTTGGGCCCGAAGGCGGCGATGGCGGCGGACACGTGGTCGCCACGGGCACGCCCGAAGAGGTGGCACAAGTTCCGGAAAGCTTTACGGGCCAGTATCTCAAAGTGCTCCTGGACAAGCGCGGCGGTACTGCGGGCGGCAGGACCCCGACCCGCTCCGGCGCGTCTGCGAAGTCTGGGGCGTCTGCCAAGTCTGGGGCGGCTGCGAAGTCAGGGGCGGCTGCGAAGTCAGGGGCGGCTGCGAAGTCAGGGGCGAAAGTGGCGAGGCCCAAACGCGCGCCAAGGAAGAATGCCGAGGCGGCAGAGTAGGTCTCCAAGGCATCGTTGCCTTGGTCGACTGACTACGTTGCCTTGGTCGACGACTATAAGAATCGCTTTCCGCCCCAATAAGGCGCATACTTGAGGGCATCATCGGACAATTGTTACAGGCCCCGGTGACTGAGAGAGGTAAGTCGCGCTCCCGCCTGCCACTAGGAGCGTCTTCATGCCCTCGCCTAAATCTGTCCCGACACCGCGACAAGCGCCCAGCAGCTTCACAGAGACCGAAGATGAGACGTCCGGGCATGAGGTCCTCACCGGGCATGGCTTCCCCACCGGGCATGAGGTGCTGCTCAGCAGACGCTACCCACCCCGAAAGGCCGCGCCCGGGCCCTACAAAGTGATTGCTCAGCTTCCTGCCCGGGACGGACAATTCCAATACCGCATCAAGAGCGGCTGCGAACCGTTCTTCCGCACCATTGCGGAAAACGAGATCGAGCAGATCTAGATCGAAGCCGACTTGCCGTCGCGCCAGCGCGCCCTTGGCGATGCCTGAAGATCGATGGGCGCCGACCTCCGGAGTGACAACTGCCATGCAATGCTTAGTGTGTGCCGGCGAGGCCAAAGACCTCACCCCGCCCGAATTTCGATGGTCACGTGATTATGTGCCCGCGCTGCGGCAACTACGAAATCCTTGGTTGCACATGGGACATATTTCAAAACGCCTCTCAGCCCGAGCGGGCCGCGGCGCTTGGCAAAGCAGTATCGCTGCAAGGCGTCGCCCGATGGCCGACGATCAAAAACATCAACTTTTGATCGCGAGACACCGCGCAAGCGGCCAGCGCCCTTCCCGGAGATCCCTGCGGGGTGCCTCACCAGAAATCTGTTGCGACCGAATTCAGGTCTTGCTCGGATAGCGACGTGCTGGCCAGCTTCACACCCAAAGAGGTCGCCAAGTCGCCGAAAGCTACACCGGCCAGTATCTCAAAGTGCTTCTGGACCAGCGTGGTGGCGGGCCAGTAGTGGCCGGGCGCGCGGCAAGGCCCCCCCCCCCGGCGCCGCCCCCCGCAGACTGAGGCCGCAGAATGATTGGAGCGGTTAGCTGCACCGGGTAGCACCACCCTAGTTTGCGGGGCCACTAGCCCTTAGGGGGTTTGGGGTCACAAGACACTGAAACGCCTTCATAGCCCCCCTTTTCTCCGAGCGAGAGCCTTTAAGCTGGGTAGATACCTCTTGCTCTCAATGTATCGCGTTTTTGTGCATCCCAGTTTCCGACTTCTCGCCTAGCACTTGATAATTGGTTTCTTAGCCAATTGGCCTTGTCGGACATTTCTCACGCAACGCCCCCTCCTCGCCTCCGGGAATGCCAGGTTTGGCGCCCGCCTTGCTTCGTTGCACCTTGATCTCCTTCAAGGCCACCCATATTTGAGTTTTGCTAGGCTTTGCCCTTGAGACAACAAGCCCGGGAGCCATCATGACCATCGGATATTCGCTGGAAGAAATCGAACGCCGCATCCAGATCGTCGAGGACAATCTGCGCGAGCTGATGGAGGCGGCGGCAGTCTTCTCGGGCGCTGCTGACGAGGAGCGCGCCGCAGCCCGCATTGCCGATCAGCAAGAGAAGCTCGATGCCCTGCTCAAACAGCGTGCGGCGCTCATGAATGAGACCTCATGAGCGAGAAATGATCGACAAGTCCTCATCGCGCCAGCCGATCCGCGTACTCAGATGGAGCGAAGAAGGCCCTGCTCGCTTCACGGCGCGGTCTCTCCGGCGGCGCGGCAGTTCGCCGGGATGTCATGGCCGCCAAGCTTGAAATTCGCGCAGGTGAGAAACAGCGAATGGTGCGTGCCGAGCGCATAGCCGGCCGCGCCCATGAAAAGCAGGATGCCTATGAGGCCTCCCCTGAGCTTGGTATTGGTCAGCCGGTCGATATCGGGCACGACCGCGAGAATGATGACGTAAAGCAGATAGGGCAACGTCAGAAACGCGCTGGCGAACGTGAGAAGCCATAGGGCCCATGTTTGCGGCGTGTCGGGCCGGAAGGAGTCCACATCCACGAGAGCCGCCAGCACAAGCCAGACCGTCGGCAAGGCCAAGAGAAAGCGCCCCTTCCAGGGGAGCTTCAGGAGCGGCGTTTCCATTCTTGGAACGAAGAAGCTGGCCAAAAGGGCCGCCGTCGCCGCGATCCAAATGTAGAGGATGTGCGTGAAAAATACGCGCCCGAAGACCCCGAACCAGAATGTTGCGTTCGCAACCGTCGCCGATAGTGCGATCGCCGAGATCACGAAGACCTTGGCCTCGGCTTTGCTGATTTGCTGAGTGGTTTTGGGCTGAGTGGAAATGGGCTGAACGTCGTGCGCCATGGCAGGGGCCGCCTCTGTCGGGCGCGTCGCTACCGGCGCCTAAAGGGCGCAAAGATTTCCCGGAAGGGCGTCCGCGTGCGGGTTTGCGTCCGCGTTTGCGTCGGGGCCTGGCTCGCGGCGAAATGCCCTGCCGGGTCCGGGCCGTTGACGACCACCTTTGTCGTACCCATGCCTTGCTGCTCGACTAGCCGGTAGAGCGTCTCGGCGTTTTTTAGCGAAAGACGAACGCACCCGTGGGACCTCGGCGTCCCCATGCCAGGATGGTTCGAGCCATGAATGGCGTGGCCGCGCGTCGTGAAGAAAATCGAGTGCGGCATGCCCGCGCCGTCCCACTCATCGGAGTAGTGCATGACTTCCATGCGGAAGGCTGTGTATTTGCCCGTTGGCGTCGAATAGCCGGTCGCGCCGGTCGAGACGGTCCAGCGGTAGCGGGTCTGGCCATCCACGGAGACGGTCATCGTTTGGGTTGGCTTATCGATGCGGATAAGGACGTTGGCCGTTGCCTGAGTGCTCAGTATGCCAACGAGTGCGAGTGCGAGCACAAGGCATGCTGCGCTGCCAGTTACGCGGCTCAAAATACGCAGCGCGAGTCCTGCTCGTTGCGTCTGCTCTCTTTGCAAAGCATTCGCTCCCGTAACGGTTCAAGACGTTTTTATCAGCATACCATATCGCCACGTTCCATCGGGGCTTTTTACGGCCCCTGGGCGTCGCGACAGCACTCGGCGTCACGACGCTGTTACTAGTTGCACTGCCGGATTTCCGCCTATCTGAGGGCGAGGAGATTGGCGGAACCTTGCGCGGCCAGCGGTTTCCGGCTGCAATGTGTCCGCGACGGCGTGGTCACTTTCGCTGCCGCCGGGAAACAGTTTATCTTTCCCTAAAAAATATCTTGTTTGGCACCGCTAGCACTCACCCTTAGGTTTGTTTGGAACTTGGCTTGATGGTTTGGAAACAGAAACAAGAAGGGCTATCGTCGAATGTCGGAAATTGCTGAACTTTTTGAGCGAAACAAACGTTGGGCCGAGGGCGTCAGGGAGAGTACCCCCGACTTCTTCGAGAAACTGTCTGAGCAGCAATCGCCCGATTATCTCTGGATCGGGTGCGCCGATAGCCGGGTGCCCGCGAACCAGATCGTCGACCTGCCGCCGGGCGAGGTCTTCGTTCATCGTAATATTGCCAATGTGGTGGTGCCATCAGACCTCAACTGCCTGTCAGTGATCCAGTTCGCGGTGGAGGTCCTCAAAGTCAAATACATCATCGTTGTCGGGCATTATGGCTGCGGCGGCGTCAAGGCGTCCTTGTCGAGCGAGCCTCACGGACTGATTGATAACTGGCTCGAACACATTCGCAACGTACACCGGCTGCATTCCCATGAGTTCGACGACATCACCGATCCTGATGAATGCACGGACAGGCTATGCGAATTGAACGTCATCGAGCAGGTGCGCAATGTCTGTTCGACGACTATTGTTCGTGATGCTTGGCGACGTGGACAGCCGCTCCGTGTAGAGGGATGGATCTATTCGATCAAGGACGGGGCCCTTCAAGGCTTGTGTTCCCGTGGTCCCGAAGACACTGAGACCGACTGACGGCGCAGATCTCTTAGTCTGAAGGGCAAGTCCTACCAAAGGCCCGTGACGAAAGACGCGGAAAATCCGGCCGCTGATAATTTGTGCTATCGCAAAGTCCTGGATGCGGCGCGAGGCTTGAATAAATCATGCCTGTTCGGAGCGGACGCGAAATGCCGAAGGTTGAGATATCATACTATTCTGACGTCTTATGCGTTTGGGCCTATGTGGCCGAGCGACGGCTTGAGGCGCTCGCGAAGGAATTCGGAGACGACATCGAAATCGTCTCCCACTTCTGCTCGGTATTTCCCGATGCCTGGGGCAAGATCGAACAGAAGGGTGGGTTCGAGAGCTTCAACCGTCACCTCAAAGAAATTGCCACGCGGTTTCCGCATATCTGCGTGCATGATGACGTTTGGCTGAGGGGCCGTCCGCGAACCTCGGCAAGCCCACATCTTTTTCTGAAAGCCGTCGAGTTAATCGAGCGTGAAGACACTACGTCTCCGCCCCGCCCTTATCTTGAGAGGATTTCGACGCGCGCGGCACATGAAATACGCGAGGCGTTCTTTGCCGAGGCGATGGATATCTCCGATTGGCAGGTACACCAGAAAATCGCCAAGCGTATCGGAATCGATTACGAGCAGGTGGATCGGAAAATCCGATCCTCGGAAGCCATCGCACAGCTCGCGCTCGACTACGAGCTCAGCCGAACCAACCAAATTGAAGGCAGTCCGACATTCTTGATGAACGACGGGCGCCAAAAGCTATTCGGCAATGTCGGATACCGGCTGCTCGAAGCCAATGTTCAAGAGTTGCTGAGACGCCCGACGGGCGAAGAGGCAAGTTGGTGCTGATGTGCCGGGCACTTCGGGCGGACTAAATTTGCGGAACTCAAGGGCCGCCTCTCCCCTTGCCGAATTCACCAGGAATCCAGTTTCCCGCCCGCGGATCAGGGCTGCAAGATCTTCTCGACCGCATCCAACAAGTTGGTTTCAGGGCTTTGGAGACAGTAGTCCCGGACTTTCCGCGCATTCGCCTTCAGTGACTCAATGTCCACGACGGTCGTTCCGTTCTTGCCGCTGTAATAGCCATGCAGCCAAACGGCAATCGTATCCGGGTCCGCGACCTTGAAGAGCGCGAATTGCTCACAACTGATCTTCGCCATGTCGACGGTGACCTGTGCCGAGGCCGCTGTGTTCACGGATAGGGCGAGCGCGGCGGACAGAACAAGGCTCTTCGGTTTGAGTGCTTTCAGCACAGTCCTGTTAAACATGGGACGTCCTCCTCTATTGGGTACCCTCGTCGCCTTCCGAGATGGAGACCTTGCTTGACGTAGGCCCTTTTTTATCGGCTGCCGGCTGGTCCGGCGCGGAGCTCCCGATAAAATGCACCTCCTGCTGCGGGTATGGTATCGAGATTCCGGCGGCATCGAAGCGCTCCTTCACGCTGCGCATCAAATCCCAATAAACCGTCCAGTAATCCGACGTCTTGACCCATGGGCGACAGATCAAATTGACGGAACTATCGGCCAATTCGTTGACTTCAATGGTGGGCTTGGGGTCTTTCAACACCAGTGGCTGTGCTTCGATCGCGTCTTCCAAGACACGGAAAGCCTCTGGAATTGAGTCGTCATAGGAGATGCCAAAGACGAGGTCCACACGGCGCGTATCGCTCGCCGTCACGTTCGTGATGATATTGCCCCAGACATTCTTGTTGGGAATCACGATGACCTGGTTGTCAGGCGTGGTGATAGTCGTCGCAACGATCGTCGTTGACTTCACAGTTCCCGCAACGCCGCCAACGTCAACATAGTCGCCCACGTCGAAGGGTCGGTAGATCATGATCATCAAACCGCTCGCAAGGTTGCTAAGGGTATCCTGCATCGCGAAGGCGGCAATGATCGAGGCACCGCCAAACAGAGCGAAGAGCGGTGTGATGTCGACCCCGAGCGCGGATAGAACCACCATCAGGCCGAAGGCAAGGACGAGCCAGTAAACAATCCCGACCACGAAGGCCTGCAGCAAATCCGAAATGTTCGGCACGTGTTCGATCCATCGCCGGACAAACCCGCGAACCAGCCTTGCGACAATTAGAAGGCCGAGGAACGACAGCAGGACGATCGCGATATTCTTGGCGAGCGCGATACCTCCGTCCTCGTCGGCCATCCAGCTGAGGGTCCACGCGATGAGCGTCTTGAAATCCGCTTTTCGCGTCTCTTCAACGAAGATCGCGCTTTGATAGTCGCGATAGATGGCAATAGCCTTTTCGTCGCCACCCTTCCTCTCCCAGGCATTGAGGATCGCGCTGTATTTGTCGAACAGATCGTTGCGCTCGGTGTTGAGTGCGGTCAGCCTTTTGCGCTGCGCCTCTTCGGCATCGCCATCGGACTTCGAGACGGCGATCTGCGTGTTCACGACCTGCTCGGTCTTCGCCTTGACGATCTCCAACCATTTCGCGGCAAGCTCTTTGAGCTGCTCTACGGTCAGCGGCACCGTCAACAATTCAAGGTCCGCAAGCTCGGTGCCAGGTTCGGTGAGCTCTGCTGGGAGGCTGTTATCTGGTTTGCTTTCCGCAGACTCCGCGGCGGCCGCTGATGCAGGCGCCTCGGCCTGCGGTGCCGCCGCTTCGGTACTCGTATCCTGCGCGAAGGAATTATGTGGCAGTAGACCTATGGCAAAACTGCCAAGAAGCAGCGCGCAAGCAAGTGTCAGACGGGACATCGGCACCCTCCTCCCCAAAGATAATTACGATCTTACTAGACGTTTCGGTCCGCGTGTAAAGGCCCATAAGCGCGGACCTATTGAAGGTGCTTCCGCCATTTCAGCGGTGCTATTAGAAATAGAACGCGCTCGCCATGAGGAAGTAAACCAGGACGCCCACAACGTCGTTGCTGGTTGTGATGAACACGCCCGTTGCCTCGGCCGGGTCGATCCCTAGACGGTGAAGTGCCAGGGGCACGAACGCCCCCACAATAGCGGCTATCGACGTCACGGTAAGGAGAGACAGCGACGTCGCCAGCGCAAGGCGAACGAGCTGCTCCACATCGAAAAACATCGACCCCAGCAGGATCAGCGCGGCAAGAATGCTACCTGCAATGGTTCCATTCAGGAGCGCCCCCAGTAGCTCGCGGGCAAAACGGAAGATCAAGCGGTCACCCGGCCAATCGGACCCCATGGCCAGTGCCTGGATCGAGACGACAGAAGCTTGCAGGCCCGCATTTCCTGCCATGGACATTACGACCGGTATAAAGGCTGCCAGGATCGCTGCCTTTGCGAGTTCATCTTCATAAGAGCCGATAATCAAGGCAGCTATAGTTGCGCCGATAAAGCCCGCCAAGAGCCAGGGCGAACGGTTGCGGACGATCTGTGGCACCGAATCGGTGGGACGTGTGTCTTGGTGCACACCGCCGAGCTTCAGCATATCCTCCGCCGCTTCCTCGGCGATCACGCGTTCAAGCATTTTCGTTGTGATCTGTCCGATCAGGCGCTGGTCATGGCCGACGACGGGGAGGCTCTTGAACCCGCTTCCCTTGGCCGCCAGGGCGGCCTCCTCCTGATCCGTAGAGGCGGACACAATCGGGAAGTCTTCCACCATGATGTCTTTTGAGCGGCGTGCTTGGGTGTACCAGGAGCAAGGCTCGCGGTTTGAAGGCGCCAATCGGCCGGTCTTGGCTGTCGATCACAAACACCGTATCGACCGAACCAATCATGTCCGAGGCACTCTGAAGGGCCGCGACAGCTTCGGCTGCGGAGCGCTCAGGCTGGAGCGCCACAAGGTGCCGCTGCATGATCTCGCCTGCGCTCTCCCTGTCAAAGGCCCGAGATGCCTGGATTCTCTCGAATTTCTTGAGGTCGGGCGCGAGGCAGTCTTGAACATCGTCGGGCAGATCCTGAAACGTCTCGAATGCACTCTCCGGCGACATGCCGAGGATGAGATCGCGCAGGCGCTCAATCGTCTTGTCTTGCGTGATCGCGGCGCGGTAGGACGGCCGGAGTTCGGACAACACCCGGGTCGAAGTCTTGTCCGGTAGGATATCGAGCAATTTTCGTGCAGCTTTGACGGGTAAGTTCACGAGGAGTTGGATGATGTCCTCTGGCGCCCATTGATGGAGGCTCGCCCGGACTGCGCTCTTGTCCTTGTCGCGGATCAGCTTCCGAAATGCTTGGACGGTCGCCGTGTTCGCTGCGCCCGCGCGTGCCGCCGAGGTGGAAATCCATTTCAAGCCTGGAGCGGGTTCGCTATCGAGCATCGGTCACCTCTGGAGAGCCCGTATCACGGGAACGAGCTGTGGCCTGTATCGGCTGACCGCGTTGGCAGAAGAGTCTGACTCACGGACAGCCGCAGGTCAACGCGCGACCTTGAGGAAGCCCGCACACCTTTTAAATCTGAACTCGGTCAAACTCCCAATTGCCGTCGCACAGTTTGACGTGTTTGGTGTGACAGTTTGGTACGTTTTTCGGAGAGGCGGCGATTACGATGTACGCGCGAATGAGACCAATCTTCACAGCCATGATTGCGGCCTGGATGACGGTTTCGTCCGTGGGGCTGGCGGAGGCCTGCACCTATATCCGGCTCAAGGCCGAAGATGGCAGCTACGTCATCGGCCGGACCATGGAATGGGGCACGTTCGATCTCGACCCCGCACTCGCGATCGTGCCGCGCGGCCGCCCATTCTCAGCGATGAGGATGCCTGATGGGAAGAGCGGCGCGAGCTGGACGGCAAAATACGGCTTCGCAGGCATCAGTCTACTTGGCCGGCCTGCCTACGCCGATATCGTCAACGAGAAGGGGTTGACCGGCAATCTTCTCTATCTGCCGGGCTTCGCGGAATTCCAAACCTACGAACCGGCGGACGCGTCGAAATCAATCTCGCCCACGGACTTCTTGGCCTATTTCGTTAGTCAATTTGCCACTGTCGAGGAGGTGAAGGACGCACTCAACAGCGTCCGCGTGGTTCCCGTCGTGGAACCGGCGCTCGGATTTCCAGCCCCGGTGCACTATGTCCTCGCGGATCCCTCAGGCGCCGAGATCGTGGTCGAGTATGTCGAGGGCACGCTGACCTATTACACGAAGACAGTTGGGGTCATGACCAACTCGCCGCCCTATGACCGGCACCTAAACAATTTGCGCAATTATCTGAACTTGCGGGCGGTGGCGTGGCCCGAGGTAGATGTGGACGGGATCGATCTCACGCCGATCGGTGGGGGCTCTGGCATGTTGGGTCTTCCTGGCGACTTTACGCCCCCGTCCCGGTTCGTGCGCGCGGTTGCGCTCAGCCAAACCGCTCCGCCCACCAAAGGCGGCTACGATACCGTGCAGGAATTTTTCAACATTATGGACAGCTTCAACGTGCCGTTGCCGTTGGTCGGCGAGAAGAAAAACCCTGAAGGGATGAAGCCGCTCTGCTGCGCAACGTCGACCCAATACACGGTGGCCTTCGATCCGAGGAAGAAGATGGTTTACTACCACACCGACGACAATAGGACGGTGCGGTCCGTCGACCTCAGCGGTATCGACTACAGTGGGTTCGACAAGATCGTCACGCAGCCCCTGCGAACGGAAACCAATCCCATCATCGAAGACGTGCCGCCGAAGTTCTGAGCCACATCACGGGTTGGCATTGTCGCGGCGAGCAGAGCAAAACGCTTCAGGATGGCCAGAGGAAGAGAGGCTCGACCATCCAGAGAATTGCTTGATGAAAACGACTTAAAGAAAAACGATCTAATGAAAACGTCTGAATAAAATCGACGTGGCGAACGCTACTTGGCAACCATGTTCCTGATCAGGCCCGCTACGAGCGTGACGACGATACCGCCAACACCGCCGCCCGCGATATCACCGATCCAACCCTCAAGCATCTGACCGGCCATATTCCCGATCAACTGCCCCACAATGCCACCGCCGACAGCGCCAGCGATGGCGTTTCCAATAGAACCAAGCGAGTAGTTCTTGGCCGCGGCACCCGCAGCACTGCCACCGACAGCACCGGAAACCGCTTGAACCAAAAGACTTGTGAGATCCATTTCGAAATCCCTCCCTTTGCAACGAATCTCAAGTTCGGTGCTGCCATTTTAGGCAATAGAAGGAATCCGTACCAGCGGCGTTGTGATGGCTGCATTAGCCCCTAGTCGATACGACTGAATAGACGCACGGCGGCATACGCGAAAAGCGACACGAAAAACACGCAAGCAAGGGCCCCAAGCACGGCCAGCCCCAATGGCATGCGGTCCGCCTCGGCCACGCCTAGAAAATCGAACCCCTGCACAGCGACGATGCCGACCAGTACGATCCCGATCGCGAACACGGTCGCTGCGATCAACACCGCGAAACGGCGCACCTGACGGCGACGCTCAAGACGGCTGCTAAACATCGCGCGACGTGTCATGGCTGTTGTCTTTACTGTCAGTCAGCGCCAAGGAATGACGCGGGCAGAGATTTGGGAGCGATCACGTCGGGCCAGCACAGCGCGGCATCCGTCGATCTCAACGTTCGTTCCCCCCCCCTGAGCGCTCCCTGGCGAACCGTGTGGACGGGCTCCGTCGTGGTCTCAGTGTGGTAGCCGTTCAGAGGCAAGGCAGCAAGGGCCGTGGTCCCCTGCCCGAGCGCGCCCCGTTCGCTGGCTGCACTCACCATGGAAACGCACATAAACAGCGTCCGTAGCCCTCAGCTGTGGCGCATTGCGTCGCTTGGTAAGTGGCAAAAATGCTGGAAAATGTACCCAGGAAGACGATGCCCGGGTCTGCGGCGGTAGACTTGGTGCGATGACCCTATCGTGCCGTGTTGCTGGACACGGTTTCGCATTCTCCAAATGTCGGCGTATCGTCATAGGTCAGGCAGGCAGCTTCAGAAGCCGCGGTGGGACCGAGCGCCATTGGCAAGGTGGGAGCTTGCTCCGTCACACAACCCGCCAAAGCGAGGGGTGCTAGCACAATCAGCAACCATCTCATCGGTTCTCTCCCGTTGCAGACCGAAAAGGTCCCTTTCACCGGCTAGAAATATGGCTCTGAGATGAAATTACAAGGGGATACAGGGGCGAATGGGACGGCAGACCATCCTGGCTGCCGTACCCTTGCGAAGCCTTAAGCACTCGGATCTGCGTAGAAAATGTGGTTGCCGATGCGGGCGGTCAGTTCGAGAAACTGGGCCCAGCGCGGCTGCACATAGTCCGCGTGGTAGTGGGTCGCGGTCTCCAACGACGCGAGAACACGGTACTCGCTGACGTCATCGCCATTGGCAACATTGGCTAGCAGCCACGCCGCGTAGCCCCGCGCACGGTTCCAAACCTTGGAATTCGAGATCGTGTCTGGCTTGCCGTCACAGGCAAACGAGAATTGGCAACGGTTATGCATATGACGGTTCTGATACACCACATCGCAAACCGTGGCCGGGTAATTCCCGCTATTGACCCGGTTGAGAATAACCCGGCCCACAGCCAACTGACCGCTCCAAGGCTCTCCCCGAGCCTCGAAGTAAATTCCCTCTGCCAAGCACCGCAGTGCTCGTGCGGAATCCGCATCGACCGACAGCGTGCGCGTGCTCTGCGACGCCAGTTCCATCGCAGCGTTTGAAACACCGCTACCTGCGGTTTCGACAGCTTCCGTTGTTTGCTTTTGCGCCGGCGCGCTCAAACTTGCGACCGCTTTTGCGGACGCTGAAATCCCAACCTCAGCGTTGTGCGCCGCAGCGAAGGCTATAAAACCGTCCGCTTTGTCCTTCGCATGAGCCAAAGGCGTGAATACAAGCAACGCAGAGACAAGTGTCGTCACGCGAATGCTGAAGAGTTCGTTAACTCCCATAGATATTCCTCACAGTTGTTATCACTGTGCGGGATGAACCCGCTCGAGGCCGGGCTTTTGCTGGAAAATTCTGTCGAAGGCAGGTTCAGCTTGTGACCAAAACGTGGTCACCTTGTAAAATAATGAGGCCGATTGTTTCAATTCAGAGTGTTTTTGCAGTGCAAAACACGCGTCCGACGTGCTTTTTAACGAAAGACAAGCAGATACACGCTGCCCAGCTAGCGCCAAAGGCGGAATGCAAAGCGCCATAACGCCTTGTTACTGTGTGTTTTTTTAGGTGATGCGCTTAAGCAGCTTCACCACGACTAACAAAATCACGGCGCCGATAAAGGCTGCGATGATGGAACCGAGAACGCCGCCGCCGATGGCCAGGGACAGCCCCAATTCGGGGAGTAAAAAGCCGGTGATCAGGGCACCGAGAATGCCCACAACAATATCGCCGACGAGGCTGAAACCAGTCCCCTCGACGACAAGCCCCGCGAGCCAGCCGGCGATAGCCCCGACAATCAACGTAATAATGAGTGCGGTCAGCATCATTCCCCCCTCTGATTGATAACGTCTTGTGACGCAAGTAACGCTCTAACACGGGTCGCGCGCATGCCGCCCCGACGACGTCTGAGAGCATGCATAGCGACCAGGGTCTTGAGTGCCATGTCGTTCGCGGCAGCTAGGGCTTCAGCACCAGCGGCAGCACCGTGCGGCCCGGCGGGAAACCCTCTCCGTCCGAGGGATCCTCGTCAAAGACTTCAAGATGCCCAATCTGCTGAACCGTGAGGTTGTATGGAATCGTGAAGGAAAAGGACCCCGGACCGTCGACGCCACCCCCTTGGGTATTGCCACTCGCCAGCACGGAGCCATCTCGCCCAACCAGCTTCCACTGCACATTGCTTTCGAAGCTGCGCGAGCACCCCATCACTTCGAAGCCGCTCTCGACACGCTCGCCCGCCTTGGGCGCTGTAGCGATCACAAACGCGGCCTCGTCGAATGCATCATCTTCATTGGCGCAATTTTCAGTCTCTTCTCCCTCGAAGAAATCACCCATAGCGAGGGCTGGACCTGCGGCTAGAAATGCCCCCGCTCCCATCCCTGCACCAACCAACATGGCTCTAATTGTCTGGTAGGTCATGGCATCCTCCTCACGTCATCGTTTTTTGCGCTTTGGGGTCGGGCCAGGCCTCAAGGCCCAATCCGACCCTACACCAGATCAATGCCTGACACCCCAACCGGTTCCAGGCCCTAGAAGATGCCAGCATGGCCAATGCCGCTCCAACATCAGCTCCATACGCTTAAAAGTCAGTATGCACCGACGAACACTCTGCCAGAACCGCCTCAAGAACGGCCTTTGCCTTCGTGTAGAGCCCTGGAGATCCACTTTCACGGGGCCCGGCCACACAGATGGAAGTCGCCTCTAGAGAGATCAGAAAATGCTGCGTAAACGGACAAGAAGCGGGATCGTCGATATCAATGATGATAACCGGCTTGCGGAGGCTTTTCGCGTGAGCAACAGCTCGCTCCGAGCCTTTCGAGCAGCCAATGCCGTCGCGGTCTGTGAGCACAACGAGCCCACCGGAATCGCGCACATTCCAATCCGTGCGTTGTTCGGGGTTCGCGGACGGTGTTTCGCGCAAAGCTGGATAGTGAGCCAACAGTCCCGGGGGCTTGGGCATATCCTCGGCCCAGCCGCCCTTGGGGCACCAGCCTTCATACGGCAGCCCGGCCGCGCGGGCCGCATCCAGCGCCGCTCGGTCGACGCCTGTTTGACCGCCGGAGACTATTGTCAGCATGAAATGAGCCCGCATCGAGTGGCGGCGCGCTCGATTACGTGACTTCCGAATGAGGCGCGGGCGGCTCGCCGGTCTTCTGGCCCGGCCGGAACATCTTCCAGTTCTTATAGAAGATTGTATTGGCCTGCTCCGCGATCACAGACACTCCGGCAATAAGCGGGTTCAGAAGGGCAGGAAAAGCTGTTGGCCGCATAATGTCCATGAACACGACATAGCGGCGCGCGTCATAATCATTCACCGAACGGTGGATCAGCGTGTCATCGAAAATATAGAGCGGGTTGTCACGCCAGAAGTGCTTTTCCGATCCGCATTGAATGTAGACCTTGTCGGTGTCGACAGGCGTCATGTTGTAAAGCACGCGCAAGGTGAGCCGGAGTGGCCCGTAGTGGAACGAGGTCGACTCCTTGCCCGAGAACACCGAGACAGCGATGGTCTTGACGTATTTGTAGTCGCGATTCAGCGCCGCGACCGAGTGATCCTTGCGCTTACCGTACCATTCATAGACGAACATGCCGCGCCGCCCGTCATCGAATGTCTGGTCAATATCGGCAAGAATCTCGTCCTTCTGGTCGCGGAAAACATCGAGGACGGAATCGACCTCGGCACGCCATTCAGGCGGCAGGTCCTCGATCTGATAGACGCCCTTGTTACGGTAGCAAAATAGATCGACGAACAGGTTGAACGGCGAAAGCAGCCACGTGGTGATCCCGTTCCCCATGAAGTAGCGGCGGAACACCAAGGCATCTCGGCGCTTGTTGCGCATGACATCGATGAGGCCGCAGGCCAGATAGAAGATCGTCAGCAACGGCACGAGGAAGAGGCCAAGGACGAGCGCCACCCCTGCGAGTGAAAACCGCCTGATCGTCTTCTTTGTCGCCCGTTCCATCACTTTCACCCTCGCCACGCCCAACCAACTACCGACCCCGAATTAAGCCTTTCGTGTGACGATGTCCAAAATCTCCGCGCCGATTGGGCTTTGCGCGCGCCCTGCCCATAGCCCATCATCCTCCACCAACTGACCAAGGGAGCAGTCCGATAGAATATTCAGGGGAACGCTCATGTCGCCGAAATTGCTCTTTTTCGGATTTGTCGCAGGCTTCGTTGCCACGTTGATCTTCCATCAAGGCCTGTGGTGGGTTTTCAACCAGAGTGGCATCATTCCCCTAGACCGAGCAGCGTGGCCAACCGACCCTATTCCTCCGCTAGGAATTCCTTCGGTGCTTTCGAAGGCTTTCTGGGGCGGCCTCTGGGGCCTGGTCCTAGCCCCAATCCTGGCGCAAGTCTCCGGTCCCAGCTATTGGGGCGCCTGGATCATCGTCGGCGCAATCGCCCTCACCTCGGTCGCATTCTTTGTAGTGCCGCTCCTGAAGGGCCAAGGAATCCCGGCGCTCTGGCCACGATTTCTCACTGGCATGATGCTGAACGGTGCCTGGGGCTTCGGCACGGCGCTATTTTTGCGCCTGCTAGGGGCTGGCAGGTTGGGCTAGCTCCCGCCGGAAAGTTCTTGGTCTAAAGCAATGGTCCGCTGCAAAGCCGGCCGCTCAGACAAGCGCGCGACATAGGCTGTGAATTCTGGAATCGGGGGCAGCATTTCGAACATCAGCCCAAATCGGATGGCCGAGCCGACAACGACGTCCGCCGCCGTGAACTGCTCCCCCATCAGATACTCTCCACCAGCGACCGTCTGTCTCGTCACCTCCACCACCGAGTCAAAGTCGCCATATCCCAGCATGCCGCGCCTTGGCTCCTCTTTCCGTGGCTTGGCGCGATCGATGATGGCTGGCTCGATGCAACTTGGCCCAAAAAAGAGCCATTTGAGATAGGGTCCGCGTTTGGGATCGCCGATGGGAATATTGAGCCTTGCCGCCGGAAACTCGTCGGCAAGATATGTACAAATGGCCGCGCCCTCGGTCAGGACAACGTCGCGGTGACGCAAGGCCGGGACTTTGCCCATGGAGTTGATGGCCTTGTATTCCTCCGTGAGATGCTCGCCTTTGGACAGCGTGAGGAAGTGAATATCGTAAGGCTCTCCAATCTCCTCCAGCATCCAGCGCACGGCGGATGAGCGCGACGGCGCAGCGTGGTACAGGATCAAATCAGCCATTCTTTCCTTCTCAAGGCGCGACTTATGCTAATTGGCACTGCAAATGCGCGATACGAAGCGGCCATATGACATCAGCACCGACGTCAAACAAAGCATCGCCTGAAGCAACCAGCACGGTAGCCGAGGCGCCGGAGCCCGAGGGCAAGTCGCTCCGGGAACGCGTGCGGCTACTGTACAACGGGCATAGCGATGTGGCGCATCGCTTCCGCTATGCGTTGCTCGCTTTCGACATCCTCACCATCTTTTTCATCATCGCCACGTCATTCACCCCGCGCGGCCCTGTGATCGAATATCTCGATGTATTCTTCGGTGTCGTGATCCTCATAGATTTTTGCGTCCGACTCTGGATCAGCCCGCATCCGGCGCGGGAATTTGCATATCCCTCGACCTGGGCGGACATCATCGCGATTGTTTCCTTCCTCGCTCCGATCGTCGGCGAGGGCCTCGGCTTTTTGCGCATTCTTCGCACGCTCGGCCTCTTACGCAATTACCAGCTTGTCTCGCGCCTGCGCACGGACAGCACATTCTACCGGCGCAACGAAGAAGCCATCATCGCCAGCATTAACCTGCTCGTGTTCCTCTTCATCACGACAGGCATCGTCTACGAGACACAGCATTGGCGAAATCCCGCGATCGGGAACTATGTGGACGCGCTTTATTTCACCGTGGCCACGCTCACTACAACCGGTTTCGGTGACATTACCTTGGAAGGGTCGCTCGGCCGGCTCATTGCCGTTGGCATTATGATCTTCGGCGTGACGTTGTTCTTACGCCTGCTCCAGACGCTTCTGCGTCCGCAAAAGGTACGCTACCCCTGCCCCGAATGCGGCCTGCAACGGCATGAGGCCGACGCCGTTTTTTGTAAAGCGTGCGGAACGCGGCTCAATATTCCAGACGAAGGCCGCTTTTAGCCGCCCCTGCCTTTAAGCTGAGCGCTGGACTTCCTCGCGCCAATACTCCGCATGCTGCGTAAACGTCGACAGCACTGCATCGAAGGTTGCGTCCTCGGTCTCCGCGCTTCCACGGATCGTCTGCACAGCCTCGAACACACCCCGATAGTCGGTATAGCCTTGCAGCTCTTCGTGACGGCGCCACCAGAAATCGCCCATGAGAAAGAAGCGTATCCAAGAGAACAGACAGTCCGTCCAGTCTTCGAGATAAGACTGGAGCTCAACGCTTGGGCTTGCCAACACCACAGAATCCCCGGCCTTGCTGATCTGCACGAGCCGCCCATCGAGAAAATGATGCTCCGGAGATTCGATGAAGACAAAGCTCATGCGGTCGTTGTGCGGGTACAGCGCTCTGGGGTCGAAGAGCTTGAAGTCGATGCCGCGCAGCCGCACCGCATCGAGGACGATCATCTCCGTCTCCCGGTCTTTGGCCGGCAGAACGGTGAGCCCCGCCTTCTGCGCTCGCGCGATCAAGGTCTGCTTGTGTGGCCCGATAGCGCTGGATACGAGAACGCGGCCTTCCCGAACCTCATCGATCATTTCGATATTCGGGCGCGGCTGCGCGCGATCTTCACCGACGACGGAGAGGAAAGGACGCTCAACCCGGCGCAGATAGCTATCGCTGAGCCGGGCGAGCTTGTGCAAATCGGCCAGCAAGCGCGACCGGGCTTCCAAGCTGCGGCAATTGCCTTTCCAGACAACGTTTACGGATGACATGGTTTTCTAACGTCTCCAAAAAGGCGCGGGAACTCCGCAAAGACGGCAATGTCCTTGGGGAGCAATCCACGTACGGCACTGGATGCTGGCAATTTGCGCCCCGGACGCTTCGACCGCAAGGAACACTGGGAAATAAGGTTTCCCGGCGCTTCACGAGATCGATTGAATAGGATGGCTTCTGTGAACCGCTGATCAATAGGCGGACCGGCTCACGGCTAATTCGGGAGCCCACGGGTCAAAACGCCCCCTTCTGAGCCCTTTTTCCATAAGAGCTGCTTGAAACCAGGGTCCACCCAGGCCTAGCTAGGGGCATGACAAAGACGGTTCATGTGATCGGCGGCGGTCTTGCCGGAAGCGAGGCGTCCTGGCAGCTCGCGAATGCGGGCGTGCCCGTCGTCCTGCACGAGATGCGGCCAGTAAGCCGGACAGAGGCTCATAATACGGACGGACTTGCCGAACTCGTGTGTTCGAACTCCTTCCGCTCCGACGATTGCGAAGGCAATGCCGTGGGCCTTCTGCACGAGGAGATGCGCCGCGCTGGATCGCTGATCATGGCCTCGGCGGATGCCCACAAGCTGCCGGCGGGTGGCGCACTCGCCGTAGACCGCGAAGGATTTTCCAGCGCTGTGACGTCGGCGCTTGAAGACCACCCCTTGATCGAGATTGCACGAGAGGAAGTGTCAGGCCTGCCTCCTGAAGACTGGAGCAGCGTGATCGTTGCGACCGGTCCGCTAACCTCGAAAGCACTGGCGGAGGCAGTTGGGACCCTCACAGGGGAAGCCGAACTTGCCTTCTTCGATGCCATCGCACCTATCGTACATTTTGAATCCATCGACATGGATGTGTGCTGGCGCCAGTCTCGCTACGACAAAGTAGGCCCCGGCGGCACCGGCGCTGACTACATCAATTGCCCGCTCAACAAAGCGCAGTACGAGACATTTATCGATGCGCTGATCACAGGGGAAAAGACAGCCTTCAAAGACTTCGAGAAGACACCCTATTTCGAGGGTTGCCTTCCCATCGAGGTGATGGCCGAGCGCGGCGCCGACACACTGCGCTATGGTCCCATGAAACCCGTTGGCCTGACCAACGCGCATCAGCCGGACGAAAAGCCTCACGCGGTCGTGCAGCTTCGCCAAGATAATGCGCTCGGCACGCTGTGGAACATGGTCGGTTTTCAGACCAAACTGAAATATGGCGAGCAGGTGCGCGTCTTCCAGCTGATCCCTGGACTTTGCGCCGCGGAGTTCGCCCGGCTTGGCGGCCTGCACCGCAACACGTTTCTGAACAGCCCCAAACTTCTCGATGGCAGCTTGCGCCTCAAAACTGCGCCGCGCCTGCGTTTCGCCGGTCAGATCACTGGCGTCGAGGGCTATGTGGAATCCGCCGCCATTGGTCTGATCGCCGGACGTTTCGCCGCCGCCGAAAAAAACGAAGAGCTTCTCTTGGCACCACCTCCGACAACGGCGCTTGGGGCGCTTCTGGCCCATATCACTGGCGGTCATTTGAGCACGGACAGTGAGAGTGGCAGTCGCAGCTTCCAACCGATGAATGTCAATTTCGGACTCTTCCCGCCTATCAGCGTGCCACGCATACCCCGGGACAAAACTGAGCGGCCCATTGGCAAACGCGCGAGCAAATCCTTCGCACGCAAGAGCGCAATGTCTGCGCGAGCACTCGCCGACCTGGAGGGGTGGCTTCAGGGAGGCAGCTCCATTGCTGCGGAGTAACTCCTAGCGCGACCGTATGAGCCGCCACAGACGGTAGACCGGGTTGAGGCGCGCGAGATCGCGCAAAGGGTCTTTCACCTTGGCGAGTGCGTTGAGATAGGGCTCAACCAAGCTGAGGGGCAGGAAAGCTGTCCGCCCGGCCTCATCGAGCCCGGTGCCTTGCATGCCTGCGCCAAACAAATCGAACTGCGCGTCTTTCAAGGCTTGCCTCGCCTGCGCGCGCATTTCGCCAAGGAGCGCTTCAAGCCCTGGCGTGGTTTGACCTGCGAAAATGTCCTCAGCCGTCGTGTCATGCCGCCCAAGGGCGTCGGACGGGAGATACGTGCGGCCCTTCGCGCCCAGAAGCGGCAGGCTTCTCATGACACGGACGAGACCATAGGCGCGACCTGCGGCTTCCGCGATCACGTCGCGCTTTTCTCCCTCGGCGCCGACAATCTCAGCCGCCAGTGCGAACAACCCACCTGTCGTATCGAAGAGGTAAGCGTCCAGCGTGCGGCTGTCTGGCATGACCGTCTCGCTGACATCGAAGGTTCGCGCATCGATCAGTCCGGCAATGCGGCCCCGCGAGAGAGACCGGCGGGCAAGAACGTCCCCAAAGGCATCGGCCACGGGATGCCCGCTCGTCTCACCTTTTTCGGCACGCTCAATTGCATCGCGCCACCATTGGAGACGGATAGCGCCAAGGCCGGGCTCGCTGACCTGGTCGGCAATGCGGGCCAGCTCCCCGTTGAAGGCAAAAAGTGCGAAAAGATCGTCTCGGGCTTGCGCCGGTGTAAACAGCGCGGCGATGGCGCGGTCCGGATCGGCGGTACGCGCAATCCGCCTCACAGAGGCTGCTCGTTCCCGCTCATACACGGCCGTGCCTCTCAAGGCTTTTACGCCCGCGCTGTCGCCTCTTGCTTGTTCTTGGCAGCGCTCGGACTTCCGGAGAAAGCCTCGCGGCGCACACCAAGGATAAGCTGCATGGGCGAAGCCACGAAGATCGACGAATACGCACCAACGACAATGCCGAAGCACATGGCAACCGCGAAGCCGTAGATTGCCTCACCGCCAAAGAACAAGAACGGCATCATGGCAAGAAACGTCGTGACATGGGTCAGCACCGCACGCGACAACATCTCGTTGATGGAACGGTCGAGCAAGTCCACCAACGGCATGCGCTTGTACTTACGCAAATTCTCTCTGATGCGATCGAAGATCACGACCTTATCGTTGAGCGAATACCCGATGATAGTGAGGATGGCCGCAATGCTCGAGACATTGAATTCAAGCTGAAGAAGCGCGTACAGACCAATTGTTGCCGTGACGTCGTGGACCAGCGAGGCAATCGCCGCAACGGCAAACTGCCATTCGAACCGGAACCACACATAGATCATGATGCCAATCATGGCGACGACCACCGCGAGCGTGCCCCCGGCGATCAACTCCGAGGAAATCGTCGGGCCCACAATCTCCGTGCGGCGATACTCCACGCTGTCACCGAGCGCTTCTTTCACCTTCGCGACCGAGACCTGTTGCTCTTCCTCTTTGGGCTGAGAGGCGATGCGGATCAGCACCTCGTCGGGCGCGCCGAACTCCTGGATTTGCACTTCGCCAAGGCCGAGGCCACTGATCTTGCTGCGAATGCCTGCAAGGTTGGCCGGGCTCTCCTTAGTCTTCACCTCGATCAAGGTGCCGCCTTGGAAGTCGATCCCCAGGTTGAGGCCGACAGTGGCGACGAGCACCAAGGGCACGACGGTGAGGAAAGCGGAGACGAACCAAGAGATGGCGCGTTGGCCAACGAAGTCGATTTTCGTATCCGGGGGTATGAAAGTGATGCCGCGAAACATTCTGGCAATTCCTAAACTGGCGAAGCTTTAAGCCTGCGTGATTCCTAAAGGGGCAGTTCCTTCGGCCGCGTTACGCGGAGCCAATACGCCACCATCATGCGCGTCACTGTAACGGCGGTGAACATGGAGGCCAGGATACCGATCGTGAGTGTGACGGCGAAGCCGCGCACCGGACCGGAGCCGAGCCAGAACAGGACCAACACCGCGATCAGCGTCGTGACGTTCGAATCGATAATCGTGATGAGCGCCCGCGAATAGCCCGAGTCCACAGCCGCGATGGGCGACTTCCCGGACCGCATCTCTTCACGAATACGCTCGTTGATCAGCACGTTCGCATCCACGGCAATGCCGATCACCAGCACGATCCCTGCGATGCCCGGCAGTGTCAGGGTCGCGCCCATCACCGATAGGACCGCGAAGATCAGCGCCACGTTGACGAGCAGTGCAAGGTTCGCAAACAGGCCGAAAAGTCCGTATGCTGCGAACATGAAGCCGACAACCAGCAGCAGGCCAAACATGGCGGCCTTTTTACCGCTATCGATGGAGTCGGCGCCAAGACTGGCTCCCACCGTTCTCTCCTCGATTACAGTCAGCTTAGCCGGCAAGGCGCCCGAGCGCAGCAGAACGGACAAATCGTTCGCTTCCTGCACGGAAAAGCTGCCGCTGATCTGACCCGAGCCGCCCAGAATGGGCTGCCGAATGACCGGCGCAGAGATCACCTTATTGTCGAGGACGATGGCGAAAGGCAAACCGACATTGTCTTGTGTCGTCCGGCCGAAGCGCTTGGCACCAGAGGCATCGAAACGAAAATTGACGACGGGCTCGCCCGTCTGCCCATCGAAGCCGGGCTGCGAGTCCACAAGGTTCTTACCACCCACAATGACGCGCTCTTTGAGTACGTAAGGGATCGGGGGCTCGTCCTCGGAGTAGAGCAATTCGTCGCCCGGCGGCACTTTCTTGCTAAGGGCGATTTCAGCGGCGTTGACGGTGGGGTCCACCAACTTGAACTCAAGCTTGCCGGTCTCGCCGATCAGCGCTTTCAAACGCTGCACGTCCGATACGCCCGGCACCTGCACAAGGATACGATTGCGACCCTCGCGCTGAATGCTGGGCTCCGTCGTGCCAAACGCATCGACGCGGCGGCGAATGGTTTCGATCGAGGCCTGGATCGCCGAGCTAAACCGGTCATTCAGGCCGATCTCGGTGGCTGTGAGCGTGATCTTGTCGCCGTTTTTCGAGACCTCGAGATCGTTGCCGGTAAACCCGCCAAACACGTCGTTGCCAACGGGAAGCGAGAGCTTCTTCAGCTCCGTATACGCTTTGTCCACATCCTCGGGCTTACGGATGCGCACCGACACGGACCGCGCGGACACATTCTGCGCCAGATCCACGTAGCCGACGCGATTGCTGCGCAATGTCTCGCGCACGTCACCACGAATGGTGCCAAGCCAATCCTCCACGAGCTCCTTTTCGTCGATCCGGTAGAGCAAATGCGCGCCACCTTGGAGATCGAGGCCGAGATTGACCTGCTTATGGGGAACCCAGCTTGGCAGTCCTTGCAATGACGAGGACGGCATCAAGTTTGGGGCTGCGAAAAGGAATCCGGCGAGCACGATGGCACCAACCAGAATCACCTTCCATTTTTGAAAATGCAGCATTGAAGGATGTGAAACTCCAGTTTCAGTGGCCGGTTTTTGCGCTACTCGGCCGTCTTGGATTCAGATTTAGCAGGGGCCTCGCCCTTACCCTTGCCGCGCACCTCGGAGATCATTGCGCGTAAGACTTTGACCCGGACGCCATCAGCAATTTCGACTTGAAGCTCGGTCTCGTCGGTCTTGATCACCTTGCCCAGCATCCCACCCGAGGTCACCACGACGTCGCCACGCTTGAGACCCTCAATCATCGCGCGATGCTCTTTCATGCGCTTCTGCTGGGGCCGAATCATCAGAAAATACATGATCGCGATGATCAGAATGGTCGGAATCAGCAGGCTGTTCAGCGCTTCAAGACCGCCCGAACTCACTTGCGCATAGGCAAAACCATTCATTGCTCGCGTCTCCTTGTTGGCTTAAGGATGGCCCGATTTGGCCGTTTTGGCGTATTTCGCAGCGGTTCTTGAGAGCTGGTTCTTTCGCGCGATTTGGCGCGACTATACTGAGCTTGAACGCCTTTGCAACGGGGCCCCGCATGAACTTTCAAGAGCCGGTTTCCGGGGTTCTGGAGCGGATTGCCCGCGCGCTAGAGCGGATTGCGCCTTCTTCCCCGGCACGGCCCGATTTTTCACTGGCTGACGCCTACCTGTTTCAGGCGGAAACGGGCACTTTTCAGCCTATCGAGACGGTGAATCGGGTGCCGCTACCGCTCCTGAAAGGGATCGACCGAAATCGCGATAGTCTGCTCAGCAATACGGAGCGCTTCGCGCATGGATTGCCCGCCAATAACGCCCTTCTATGGGGCGCACGCGGTATGGGGAAGAGTTCCCTGATCAAAGCGGTTCATGGCGCGGTGCTTGACGCAACCCCTGGCTTGAAGCTCGTCGAAATCCACCGGGAGGATATCGGCGCCCTTCCCCAGGCTCTTAGTGCCTTACGCGCAGCGCCCCAGCACCGCTTCATCGTCTTCTGCGACGACCTTTCCTTCGAGGCGATGGATGCGTCGTATAAATCGCTGAAGGCCGTTTTGGAGGGTGGGATCGAAGGTCGTCCCTCCAATGTCCTTCTCTATGCCACCTCGAACCGCCGGCACTTGATGCCACGCGAGATGGCCGAGAACGAAGCCTCCACGGCCATCAATCCGGCCGAGGCAGTTGAGGAAAAGCTCTCTCTGTCAGACCGGTTCGGGCTTTGGATCGGCTTCCACAATTGCAGTCAGGACGACTATCTCGCCATGGTTCACGGCTATGCGATGCATTACGGACTCGAAAGCCAAGACATCAATCTGAAGCGTGAGGCCCTTGAATGGGCGACAACGCGCGGCAGCCGTTCGGGCCGCGTTGCCTGGCAGTTAACGCAGGACCTTGCAGGACGCCTCGGCAAGAAGCTCTAGCAAGATGTACTAATTGGCCTGCGCCGACATATTGCTCATATATTTCGTTGGATCGACCGGACGGGAGCCCTTGCGCAACTCGAAGTGCACTTGCGGCTGGCTCGCAGAACCGCTCGTCCCGGCCTTTGCGATGACCTGACCGCGCGAAACCTTGTCGCCGCGCTTCACAAGAAGCTGCTCATTGTTCGCGTAGGCAGAAACCCAGCTATTGGCATGGCGCACCAGCACCAGGTTGCCATAGCCCTTCAGCTCGTTACCCGCATAGGCCACAACACCGTTTTCCGCAGCCTTCACCGGTGTCCCTTTCGGCACCGAAATATTGATGCCGTCATTGTGGCCGCCGTCTGGCTTGGTCCCAAAGCCGGAGATGATCCGTCCCTTGACCGGCCAGCGGAAGCTATTGCCCGATAATGGATCGGGCGTTGGAAGCTGTGCGGTGCCTGCGACTGGCGACGGCGCTGCCGCTGGATTTGACGCGCTTTGTGTTGCCTGAGTTGCAGCGCTTCCACCAGGGGCTGCGATCGTGGTGGTCTTAACTGTACGCGCAGATGATGGCGTCGCGGCAGGCGGGGCGTAAGCCGTTTGGGCAGCAGGCGCCGGCGCAACGCGCGGCGCAGGACGTGAGGCCGCCGCCATATTCGCACCCGGCATGACGAGGACCTGCCCTTCGCTCAAGCGGGCATCGGGAAGATTATTGGCGGACTGAATGGTCGCGATCGGAACGCCATAGCGCTGCGAAAGGCTGGAAAGCGTGTCGCCGGGCTGCACCCTTACCTTGGGTCCCGATGCATATGACGTGCTCGGCGCGGGCGCAGGCGGTCGCACGGCAGGAGGCCTGGCCGATGCTTGCGAGCCATAATAGCGCGCAGGGCTTGAGGAATACGACGCAGTCCGTTGCGGCGGCGCCCCATTATATGACGTCGAACCCGGCGGCAGCGACGCGGTCGTCGCCAAATCCGCCCCGTTCGACCCGTCTTCGGACAGATTCAAGGATGGATAGCCAAAGCGCGTTGACTGATCGCTACAGCCAGCAACGCAAAATGCTGTTCCGAGCGCCATAACGGCGCACGAAAAATTCCGGACAATTCCCGGCCAAAATGCCACGCGCATACTCGCTGGCCCCCACGCAATACACAATAGGGGCAGTTAAGCGCGCCGCCGGTAAACAACGGTTTAAGACTTCGGCTCCGCACCGCGAAAGATTCGCTCAGTCGCGTTTCACGCGGCCATGCACGAGCGGCACGAAGCGCACGGGAAGAAGCGGCGTCTCAACGAGGCCTTCCTCCGTCTTATCGATCTGGACTAGAGCTTGAGAATCCCGCGTCTCTCCGAGCGGAATGATCATACGGCCGCCGTTTTTCAACTGATCGAGGAGTGCGGCCGGAGCATCGAGAGCAGCTGCCGTGACGATGATGCGGTCAAAAGGGGCTTGAGGCGGCCAGCCGAGCCAGCCATCGCCAATGATCGTGGTGACATTGGTGACCTTGAGTTGGGACAGTCGGGCTTCCGCCGCCTGTTGGAGCTCACGCCAGCGCTCGACCGTGTAGACCCGGCGGCACAGATTGGCCAAGACAGCCACCTGATAGCCAGACCCGGTGCCAATCTCGAGCACTTTATGCGTGGGCTTCAGGTCAAGCCTCTCCGTCATGTACGCCACGACAAAGGGCTGCGAAATCGTCTGGCCGCAGTCTATGGGGAGCGCAATGTCTTGGTAGGCATGGTCGAGAAACGCCTCATCGACGAAGAGTTCGCGGGGAACCTTCTCGATGGCGCGCAGCACATCGGGGTCGCGGATACCACGACGCCGAAGCTGCATAATGAGGCCAATTTGATCATGTGCATCCGCCACCGGCGTCCTCCTCCTCTCCGGATGGCATCCGGGGATAGTATCAGCCGATTCTCACGTGCCCCGTTACGGTCTATTTGGCTTTTTCGTCGAGGACTGCGGCCAATTCCGGGAGCGTGCTGCGGTCGGTGAAATCCAGGCACAGCGGCGTCACGGAGATCAGATTGGCGCGGACCGCCCATAGGTCCGTGCCCTTTGGGGGATTTGGTCCGCGCTTGGCGATACCGATCCAGTAATACGCCTTGCCACGCGTATCCATGCGGTCGTCAATGTCCAGAAGCTCGGTATCGCGCAAACCTTGGACTGTCGCTGCGACCCCCTTGACCTGATCGGGCTCGCAATCGGGGAAATTGACGTTGAGGACCGTACTCCGCGGCCAGCCAGCATCGATAAGCTTGCGCACGAGATCCGCGCCGTGATGCATCGGCGTATCCCAGGCCGGCACGCCAAAATCGTAATTGCTGATTGCAAGGCTCAAGGCGATCGAGGGAACGCCAAGGAGCGAACCCTCTATGGCACCGGCAACCGTGCCGGAATAATTCACATCGTCCGCGAGGTTCTGGCCGCGATTGACTCCAGAGAGGACGAGGTCTGGCGGCTCGTCTTTCAAGAGGTAGCGCACACCCATGATCACGCAGTCGGTCGGGGTGCCCTTGACCGCGTAGCGGCGCTTGGCGAGTTCTCGCAGGCGCAAGGGTTCGGCCAAGGTCAGCGAGTGTGAGGCCCCACTATTGTCCGTCTCAGGCGCCACGATCCACACATCGTCGGTGAGGTCCGTCGCGATCTTCTCCAGCACATCGAGACCTGGGGCCTCGATCCCATCGTCATTGGTGATCAGGATTCGCATTCTGCGAGTCGTCTCCGACTTTTCCCCTTCCGCATTCCGACTTGGAGTCACGCCGGCGCCTCGATCTTGGAGAGCCCGCCCATATAGGGCTGAAGCACGTCTGGGACGCGCACGCCGCCATCGGCGTCCTGATAGTTCTCAAGCACGGCGACGAGCGCACGCCCCACCGCAACGCCCGAGCCGTTCAGAGTGTGAACAAAACGCGTGGATTTCGCGTCTTTCGGGCGGTAGCGTGCATTCATGCGCCGGGCCTGGAAATCGCCACAGACAGAGCACGACGAAATCTCCCGGTACATGTCTTGCCCTGGCAGCCAGACCTCGATGTCGTAGGTCTTCTGGGCCGCAAAACCCATGTCACCGGTACAGAGCACAACGACACGGTAGGGAAGCCCGAGCTTCTTGAGCACGGTTTCCGCGCACGCGGTCATGCGCTCATGCTCTTGCGCCGATTGCTCCGGGCTCGTCACCGAGACAAGCTCGACCTTAGCGAATTGATGTTGGCGGATCATGCCGCGCGTATCGCGCCCCGCAGCCCCGGCCTCCGCGCGGAAGCACGGCGTGCCTGCTGTCACGCGCATCGGGAGGCTCGCCTCCTCTGTGATCTGCTCACGGACGAGATTCGTAAGGGGCACTTCTGCGGTGGGAATGAGCCAAAACCCCTCCCCGGCTGGAAATTGATCTTCTGCGAACTTCGGAAGCTGCGCGGTGCCGAACATGGTGTCGTCGCGCACGAGTAGCGGCGGGTTCACTTCCGTGTAGCCGTGCTCCTCCGTATGCAGGTCGAGCATGAACTGAGCAAGCGCGCGTTCGAGCCGTGCAAACTGACCTTTCAGGACCACGAAGCGGGAGCCCGATAGCTTCGCCGCTGTCTCGAAATCCATGAGACCCAGCGCCTCACCGATCTCGAAATGCTGCTTAGGCTCGAAGTCAAACGCGGGAAGCGTGCCGACCTTGCGCAGCTCTACATTGGCGCTTTCATCAGGCCCCAGCGGCACGTCATCACCGGGCATGTTGGGGATCGCGGCCAGCAGGTCATGCATGGCCTGATCCTGGGCACGTTCCTGCTCCTCGCCGTCTTGGATCGCGGATTTCAGCCCTGCGACCTCCTCCATCAGGCGGGTAGCTTGCGCCTCGTCCTTGGCCTGTTTGGCCTTGCCGATGTCCTTCGATGCCGCGTTCCGGCGCGCTTGCGCCTCCTGCAAAGCCTGAATCGTTTCACGGCGTTGGGCATCGAGGCTGAGAATTTGAGTCAGAAGTTCGGAAGGCGCGGGCTCATAGCCGCGCTTCTCAAGTCCGGCAACAAAGACTTCCGGGTTCTCGCGTATCCATTTGACGTCAAGCACGGGTGCGTTTCTCTCTGCGTGTTCAGCTTTTCAGGGTCTGCCGCCCCCGTATAAGGCCGCAGGAGGCGCTTGTCAGCCGGACTTAAGGGGGAGAGGGCGCTTAGGAAGACGGCGAGGCCGTGGCGGCCTCAGTCGCAGAGCGCTTCTTCTCCACCATTCTCACCGCGAAAATAGAGATCTCGTAGAGGAGCAGCGTCGGAAGCGCCAAGGCCACCTGGCTGATCGGGTCCGGCGGGGTGAGCACCGCGGCCACAACGAAGACACCGAGAATAGCGTGTTTGCGATAGCGCTTCAGCGTCGTGGAGGTGACGAGCCCTGCCCGCGCCAGCAGCGTGAGCAAGACCGGGAGCTGAAAACAGATCCCAAAGCCCAGGATCAGGGTCATGATGAGCGAGAGATATTCGCTCACCTTAGCCGTCAGCAGAATCTGCACGGGTTGATCGCCGGTCTGCTGCATCGACAGGAAGAACTTCATGGCGAGCGGCATGGCGACGAAATAGACAAGCGCAGCCCCGATCAAAAACAGGATCGGCGTGGCGATCAGGAAGGGCAAAAACGCCTTGCGCTCGTTGCGGTAAAGCCCGGGCGCCACAAACATATAGAGCTGCGTGGCGATGACCGGGAAGGAGATGAACACGGCCCCGAACAGGGCAAGCTTCACCTCGGTGAAGAAGAATTCCTGCGGCGCGGTGTAGATCAGCTCGATGGGCGCATCAGCACCGGCCGCCAGACGGTATGGCCACAGCAGCAGATTGTAGATTGGCTTGGCGAACCAAAAACAGACGATGAAGGCGGCAAAGATTGCTGCAAGGGCCCACATGAGCCGTTTTCGCAGTTCGATCAAATGGTCGATGAGCGGCGCCTTGGTCGCGTCGATGTCCTCCTCGTCGCTCACGCTTGAGGCTCCGTTTTGCCGGAGGCCTCGCCCGAGCGCGCTGCCTTGCCCTTATTGCCCGACGATTTCGCGCGCCTCTTGCTCTTTGACGGGGCCTTCTTCGTAACAGCCATCTTGGTGGCGGCTTTCTTGATGGCAGTCGTCTGTGGAGCTGTCTTTTTTGGTGCCGTCTTTTTCCGAGTCATCTTGGATTTTTCGTCAGTCTTTTTGGGCATCGCCGCCTTCTTGGTGGCTGCCTTCTCGTTGGCTGCCTTCTTGGCCGGCGGCAGGGCGGGTTCAGGCTCTTGGGGCTGGTTGTGGGTCACGAACTCGCTGGCCGGCGTCGGCAAAGGGCCCGTCATCAAAGGCTTGCCGACCGGCTGGCTCAAGTCAGGCGTCGACCCCAAATTTGACTGGATCGACTCCAAGTTCTTGCGGACCTCGTCGGCCTCGCTCTCGGCAATTGCTTCATTGAACTGGCGTTGGAAATCCCCGGCCATGCGCCGGACCTTTCCGAGATAGACGCCAACAGTCCGCATAAGTTTCGGAAGTTCTTTGGGTCCGACGACGACGATCGCTACAATGGCGACCAACAACAGTTCGGACCATCCAATGTCGAGCATGAGCTTGGTTCAACGTCAGGCGGCAGCGCGAGCGTGCGCGGCGATTGAGACGATGCCTCGCGCCTAGCTTGATTTCTGCTTCTGCGACGCTTGCGATTTCGGCTGCGGCGTGGGCGTCTCGTGTTCGATCGCCTTGGCCTCAGCCGTCTCCTCGCCGTCATCGGCAAGGCCCGACTTGAAGCTCTTAATGCCCTTGGCAACATCGCCCATAAGTTCGGAAATCTTGCCGCGCCCGAAGAGGAGCACAAAGAGCACCAGAACGATCAGAATTTGCCACCAACTCGGTCCCATAAAGGCCTCCAAGGCTGATCTCCAATATGGAGCTCACGCCATAAGTATCGCGGGTTTCCTGCACTATGGCAGCAAAGACGGGCACCTCGCAAGCTGCGCTCCCGTTAAGGTGAAGGCACCCTCGTCTCACCCGTTGCGGCGAAAAACAGCACCGCGCCCTCATCTACGCTCACGCTGACTTCGGTCCCAGGGGCTGGGACATCCGCCTCGCGCACCCTCGCCAGAATAGGCCCGTCCAGCCCCTCCGCCGCCATCTCCACGAGCCCTACATCTCCCAGAAAGCGCGTGTCTAGAACGCGCGCCTGAGGCCCCTCGCCAGGCTTCAGGAGCCGCACGCCGCCCTGACGGATGCAGACGATAACGTCTGTGCCCTCACAAAACCCTTGCGCGGCGAACGTCCCCAGCGGCGTTTGCGCCCTTCCACTCTTGATGCTTGCCCGCAGCTCGTTCAGATCCGAAAAGGTCCGAGCTGCAAAGATATCTTTTGGCGCCCGGTACAGCTCTGGCGCGGTCCCTGTCTGAATGACATGTCCATCACGCATGACAGCAACAACATCGCCCATGCGCATGGCTTCTTCGGCATCGTGGGTCACGACAATGCAGGTGGCCCGCGACTCCCGAACAATCGCGAGCGTATCTTCGCGCATGCTCTCGCGAAGCTGCGAATCCAACCCCGAAAACGGTTCGTCCATCAGAACCACGCCGGGCCTTGGCGCGATGGCACGGGCGAGCGCCACACGCTGCTGCTCACCGCCTGACAGAATTTGTGGATACTCCAGCGCGTAGTGCGCGAGCCCAACGCGTTCGAGGGCTGCCTCAGCCTCCTTGCGCGCGTCCGGCTTTGTCAGCGAGCGCAGTCCGAAGGCCACATTGTCTCGAACGGTCAAATGCGGAAAGAGGGCAAAGTCCTGGAACATGAGCCCGACGCCGCGCTTCTCGGGCGGCACGAAACGATTGGGCCCCGCAACTTCCTGATTGTCGATCAAAACGGTCCCCGTGCTCGGACGCTCGACGCCCGCAATGATCCTGAGCAGGGTCGATTTTCCGCAGCCTGACGGCCCGAGAAGACACAAGACCTTGCTCGGAGGGACCTCGATCGAGATGTCCTCAAGAGCATGCGTTCCACCGTAGACGCGCGACACGTGGTCGACGCGAAGCCACGCAGCGAAGGTGACGGCGACCTTGCTGCGGCCCGCGCTCACGGCGGATTGGCCGGTGGCCGGCGGGCCGAACCGTGTCTTGAAAAGTCCCAGCATTGGAATGGTCTACGCGACCAGCAGCCTCCAGCGCAATGCTGCAGAACCCCGCATATGTGGAAAGGCACGTGGTGCTATTCGCTCTGAGTTTCCGACTCGCTGGCGTCACCGTCTTCCAAGCGATCATCGTCGTCAGCCCCCAAAGGCTCTTGCGGGACTTCGTCTTCCAACGGGTCCTCGTCCTCCCGCAGATCGGGGGCATCGTCGGGGCTCGGCATGGTGAACCCAGGCGGAAGATTGGAATCGAGCAGTCCTGCGCCCTTGAGTTCGCGAAGGCCCGGAAGGTCTTGAACCTGCTCGAAGCCGAAATGCTCTAGAAACGCCTCCGTCGTGCCATAGGTTACGGGGCGCCCAGGAGCTCGGCGGCGCCCTCGCAGCTTGACCCACCCCGTCTCAAGCAGCACGTCGAGCGTTCCCCTGGATGTCGAGACCCCGCGAATTTCTTCGATCTCGGGGCGCGTCACTGGCTGATGGTAGGCGATGATGGCTAACGTTTCGAGCGCGGCGCGCGACAAGCGCCGCTGCGTGACAGCCTGGCGCTCCAACAGGAAGGATAGATCGTCCGCCGTACGAAAGGCCCATTTTCCGGCAACGCGGACCAGATTGACCCCGCGGCCCGCATACAGCCCCTGAAGTTCCTCCAGAAGCGCGGTCACGTCCTCGTCCTTGCCAAAATGCAGCGCGAGCTCAGTCTTATTCAGCGGCTCGTGAGCGGCGAACAAAAGCGCCTCGACAATGCGCAGCTTTTCCCGCCGGTCGGCCGAGGGAAGCGCCATCACATTAGACGGCAGCGGCAGCAGCGGCGCATCTGCGCCCTGCTCATCCTCTTCCGCCGTCATCTCAACAACCCTTTCCGCCTGTTTCGCCGTCATTTGGATCCCCGCACGTTTTGTCTTCCCCGCCTTTTTGGCCTTTGTGTGCTCTGTCTTCGTATGTTCGGCAGCGGCGGCCCTCAACACTTGATCAAGCTTCACCAGCGTCGAGCCACCTTCCGCATCGTTCGCGTTCTCCGCTAGGTCCGAAATGTCAGTCAACACCTCCGAGAGGGTCGGCTTCACCTTCGCTTCGGACTGGAGCCTACGCCCCTTGTGCGGATCGGTTGCCCGCTTTGATGGCGACAATTTGGGTTTTGGCATAATGCCCCCTCGCGATTTTAGATGCCTCTACGCTGGCCCTCGTGACTGACACTCCCGACACTGCAAGCACGACATTCAAACAACGCCCACGGAACGCCCTAGGAATGACCATGGGGCGAAACTCAGACAGCCTCGCTCCGGCGGCGAACCAAAATCGGGGCGAACGACTTCGACTGGCGGATTTCCAACGCACCTTCGCGGGTCATCTCCAAGGTGGCCGTGAAACTCGACGCGAGCGCCGTCCTCCTGATCTCGGGCTCAACAAGAAACTCCGCGAGCAGCTGATCGAGCGGGGCCCATTCACATGCAATGCCGAGGAGCCGTTCCAGCTCGGACCGCGCTTCCTTAAGCGACCAGACCGTGCGCTTTTGCATATGAAGCGTGCTCACTGCATTACGCTGACGCTGCTGCGCATAGGCTTTGAGAAGGTCGTAAACGCTGGCATCGTAAACGCATGTCCGCGTCACGCGGATCGGTTCGGGCTGCCCTCGTCCAAAGACATCCCGCCCAAGGCGCTTGCGCGTCATCAGCCGGGCGGCCGCATCACGCATGGCATCCAGGCGCTGAAGGCGGAAGGCGAGTAAGGCGGCAAGCTCCTCGCCGGACGGCTCGCCCTCTTCGGACGGCTCGGGCGGGAGCAAGAGCTTCGACTTCAGAAATGTGAGCCATGCCGCCATGACGAGATAGTCGGCTGCGAGCTCGAGCCGGAGACGCTTCGCCTCCTCGATGAATTCAATATACTGCAGCGCGAGAGCCAGCACGGAGATTTTGGCAAGGTCCACCTTCTGGGACCGGGCCATCGTCAGAAGAAGATCGAGTGGCCCCTCAAACCCCTCCACATCGACCCTGAGCCGACCATCCAAATCCTGCTTCTCGTCGGTCTCCCAAGCAGCGATGTCCGCTGCATCGGGGAAATTTGTTGGCTGAGGCGCTTGGCTCTCGTCCGCCGCTTGAGGCGATTGGAGCCCTTGAGGGCCGCCCAACTCATTGTTGCCGTCCCCGGTCATGCTTGCACCGTTGGGTCTGCGCCAATGTCCGCGACTCGGGTCGCAGCCGCCTCACTCACGAGCGCTATCGCCTCGGTCTCATCGAAGGGCACAGGATCCTGGAGATAACCAAGCGCATTGTCGAAACGCATCAGCGCCTTGCCGGCAAGCTCAGGGGCTGCACCCGCCACGTCTGCCATCTCTGCGAACTTGCCACTGCAATGGAGCGCCACGTCGCATCCAGCCTCAATAACGGACCGCGTCAGGTCCGCGAAAGACCCAGAAAGCGCCTTCATGCCGATGTCGTCCGTCATCACCAGACCTGTCAGCCCCATTTTATCTCGAATCACTTTGCTCATTATAGCCGGTGAGAGGGTCGCGGGCCTCTGGTCGTCATAAGCAGGCAACAAGACATGCGCCGTCATGGCCAGCGGTGCATCGCGAAGGTCATGGAAAGGCCGGAAATCGACGGCTTCCAAGTCCTGCTTGGGCGCATCGATGTGCGGCAAGGCTTTATGGCTGTCGGCAAGCGCGCGACCATGCCCCGGCACATGCTTGATCACGGGCAGCACACCACCTTGGAGCATCCCGTTCATCACCGCGCGTCCGAGCACGCTGACGACATCAGGGTCTGTGGAAAACGCGCGGTCGCCGATGATGTCATGAGCACCATCTTGCGGGACGTCGATGCACGGGGTGCAATCCACATTGATCCCCAGGTCGTAAAGTTCAGCTGCCATCAGACGTGCGGCGGCAAATGCAGCCCGCTTTGCCGCTTCCGGGTTTGAGGCATAGAGATCTCCGAAACAGCGTGCCGGGGGCATTGCGCGCCAATGTGGCGGCCGCAAACGCTGCACACGCCCGCCCTCCTGATCGACCAGGATGAGAACGTCCTTGCTGCCGACTGCCTCCTTGAAGTCGGAAACGAGCGCCTGGACCTGCCCTGGGTTATCGACGTTTCGAGCGAACAAGATCAGTCCGCACGGCCGCTCGCTCGCGAACAGGTCGCGTTCGGCGCTGGTCAGCGCCGTCGTGGCACATCCGGAAATGAAAGCTTTGAAAGCCATGTCCTGGGGCTAGCCCCAGGACGCGTCACGGTCAAGCGATCCGTGACGATCCTACTGAGCCATCACCAGGCAATCGCCGTGACCCTTGGCTTTCAGCTGACCGCAAAGCTTGTATGCCGCGGTCTTGTCAGCCATAGGACCGACCTGAAGCCGGTACCAGGTGCCCTTGGGGCCAAGATTGGTCTTGCGCACAAGCGGCTGATATTTGCCGAGCAGGCTTGGGTATTTCTGCTGTGCATCGGCAAAGTTCGCCAGAGCATCTGTTTGGCTCTTGCTGGAGCCCAACTGCACCACAAAGGCGCTGCTTGCAGCGGCGGCGGCTGGAACGGCTGCGGCAGCGGCCGGGGCAGCAGCGGCAACCTGCTGAGGGGCGTCTGGCGGGGCAATCGCGGGCACCGGCATCATATTGGGCTGCGTCATCATACTGGTGGCCTGCGAGGCGGCACCGGCAACGGCTTGATTGGCTGTAGCGGCGGCGGCCATAGGCGGCGCTTCCACGGAGCCATCGGGACGAACCACCATGGTCTTCACCTTACGCGGACCACCGTCTTCGCCAACGGATTGGGTTGTTGCGGGATTGTTGAGATCGGTGGTCGCAACCGGAACCGGAAGACCTGCTGTCGCGGTCGCTGGCGGCAACGCGGGCACCGCGACATCTTCCTGACGCGGCACCAGACGCTCTGATTCCGGCGTGTTGCCGTTGGTCAGGCGGTCGTAGATCAGCTTGTTTTTGTGGGGGAATTCTTTCCCACCAGGCTGGTTCGGCACTTCCTTCACTGGAGATGCATCCGCCGTAATAATCGGTGCATCGCCGCTGCCAATGCCGCCGCCGCTTTGCTGGTAGGCGTAGGCTAGCGCACCGCCTAGTGCGATGGCGCCGAGCAATGCGCTGGCCACCATCACAGCGCTACGGCCTTTCATGGAACTCATCATCTTGGACTTGATGCCTGCCTGCGCTGCGACCTGTCCCTCGTCCATGAAGTCCGCATCGCCGCGATCGGCTTCGAAAAAGTCAGTGGGGGACGGCTGCATGCCAGCCTGAGGATCGCCCAGCGGAATGTGCGGCGGCTGTCCGCCATAGTTAGTATCGAAAGCTTGAAGCTGACGGCTTGGGTCGGCCGGCGGCACCTGACCGTGCGCCGCCCCTTGCGCGAAAAGAGCCGGGTCTGGGGCGGCAGGCATGGGGTCTTGAGCAGGCATGGGGTCTTGAGCAGGCATGGGGTCTTGAGCAGGCATGGGCTGCTGACCCGCATAGGCTTGAGGATGGTAGCTCTCGGCCTGCTGCGCCTGGGCGGCCCCAAGTGTGGTATCGAATTGGGCGTCCATGCCGGCGGGCGGCGCTTGATATGCCGTATCGGCGGGGGCCGGCTCTGGCAGGCCCGCCTGATGGGCCTCAGGGAAACTCGGATTGGCCTCAAGATGCGGGGCCGCGTCCTGTGGCTCTTCACTAAACGGTCCACCAACCTGGATGTCGCCAAAGATCGACTCTGGGAATCCTGGATCTGCGTTACTCAGGTCGGGAAGATCGTTGAGGCCGCTCTGCGGCGCGTTTGGTGCCTCATAGGCCTGAGGCTGAGGCTGCGCAGTTGGGTGAGCCGGCGCCATCGGCTGCATCGGCTGACCGCCAGCATAGGCCTGAGGCTGTGCGGGCTGAGGCTGCTGGGCCTGAGGCTGGGCAACTTGCGCCTGGGGATGCTGGGCTTGGGGATGCTGGGCTTGGGGATGCTGGGCTTGAGGATGCTGGGCTTGAGGATAAGCTTGAGCGGGTGGGGCTTGAAAAGCTGGCTGGCCGGGTGCGGGCTGCACTGGGGCCGCGGGTTGCTGGGGCTGAGCCTGAGTGGGATATGGCGCTTGCGGGGCGGCTGCCGGTTGCGGCCCTCCGCGCGTCACCGGTGTAAAAGACGGCATCTGCGCAAAAGACGGCCCGCCGTTTCCGAAGATCGACGGTTGTCCAATATTTGGCTGACCTGGCCGGCCCGCTCCTTGAACCATAGGAGGTACCTCACTCTGTTGGGTATTCGCCGCACCTGATCCCCACGATGGAACTCCGGGTGCGCCTGACGCGTTGTGCCTCTGGACACTGTCCTATTCAAACTTGGGGGGCCAGCCTTTTTGACTGCCAGACCCACCATCCTGCGTGGACATGGATATTTCCCTTGAACCACCCCCGAGCCTGCTTCCCGCTAGTGCAACTCATGCAAGGCTTGAACGCCGAGGATCCCCAACCCCAACGCCAAAATCAGCTGTGTAGCTGCCACGAGCGCAACACGCGCACGCGTTAACTCTCGGTCATATTGGTCAATAAAACGTAATTGTGGCAAGTCTTTGCCTCTGTTCCAAAGGCCATGGAAGTCTCCGGCAACATCGTAAAGATAGAACGCGATCCGGTGGGGCTCGTGTGCTTGGGCAGCCGCCTCCACGATACGTGGAAACTGGGCAAAGCGACGGATCAATCCGAGCTCAGCCTCATCGTTCAACTGCTCTAGATCAGCTAAAGCCAAATCATCCCCCCTGATATCCAGGTCCGCAAATGTCTCGCGCACATTGCGCAGCACCGAACTCGCCCGCGCATGGGCGTATTGAACATAAAACACCGGGTTGTCCCGCGACTGCTCGGTGACCTTCGCAAAGTCGAAATCGAGCGGCGCGTCATTCTTCCGATAGAGCATCATGAAACGAACGGGGCCTGCCCCCACCTCGTCCACAACATCCCTTAGCGTTACGAATGTCCCGGCACGTTTTGACATTTTTACAGGCTCGCCGGACCGAAACAAGCGAACGAGCTGACATATCTTAACGTCGAGGTCTGCGGCATCGTTTGTCAGGGCTTTGAGCGCCGCACTCATGCGTTTGATGTGCCCGCTATGGTCGGCGCCCCAGACATCGATCATGGACTCAAAGCCGCGCCTGAACTTGTCGCAGTGATAGGCAATGTCGGATGCGAAATAGGTGTAGGACCCATCTGCCTTGACCAAGGGCCGATCCTGATCGTCCCCAAAATCGCTGGCGCGGAACAGGAGCTGGACACGGTCCTCCCAGTCCTCATCTACCTTGCCCTTCGGCGGCGGCAGGCGCCCCTCATAGACGAGGCCTTTCGCCTTGAGGTCGGCAATCGTCTGGGCCACCTCGTCTTCTCCATCGATCAGAGACCGTTCTGAGAAGAACACATCGTGACGGATGCCTAGCTGGCGAAGGTCGTCCTCGATCATACCGAGCATGGCCTTGAGGGCCATGGCCCGCACGAGGGGCAGCCAGTCCGCCTCGGGCATATCCAGCAGATCGCGGCCATGATTGTCCGCAAGGCTCGTCCCCACAGGCTTCAGATAGTCGCCTGGATAGAGTCCTTCCGGAATCCCCCCGATATCTTCACCGAGGGCTTCCCGATAACGCAGGAAGGCCGAGCGCGCGAGCACATCGACTTGGGAGCCTGCGTCGTTGACGTAGTACTCGCGGGTCACGTCATGACCGGCAAAGGCCAGGAGATTGGCGAGCGCATCGCCGAAGACCGCGCCACGGCAGTGGCCCACATGCATCGGTCCAGTCGGGTTGGCGGAGACATATTCGACATTGACCGCCTCACCCTTGCCGATGGCGCTGCGCCCGAACACCTCGCCCTGCTCCAGCACCATTCGCAAGACGCGCGGCCAGAAGGTCTGCTTCAGCGTAAGGTTGATAAAACCTGGGCCGGCGATGTCCACCTTCTCCACGTAAGGGTCGGAGGCCAGCAGCGGCACGATCCGCTCCGCCAGCACGCGCGGTGCAAGCTTGGCAGGCTTGGCCAGCACCATGGCGGCATTGGTCGCAAGATCCCCATGGGTGGGGTCTTTGGGCGCACTGAGCGAAATGCCAGCCACGGTCGCGTCCTTTGGCACGATGCCATCATGTTTCAGCTGCTGGACAGCCGCCAAAACGTGGCCGTGAAACCCTGTGAAAACGTCCATGAATGCTCCGGAGATCCGTGGCGCGCGACTATCGCAAATCGGGGGTGGCGTCAAACAGGCGTTGGCACTCGGCCAGCGCATAGCGGTCTGTCTGCCCCGCAATGAAGTCAGCGACGTGACGCGCGTAGGTCCGCGGATCCTGCCCACGTGCCTCCTCACGCCACTCCGGCGGCAGCGCGCCTGGATCGGCCACATATCGCTGGAAGAGTTCCACCACCAGGTCCTCTGCCTCGCCCATAATCCGCATCACACGCGGATGACGATAAACGCGGGCGAACAAGAACTCGCGGAGCCGGTCAAGCTCGGCCCGCATGGGTTCTGAGAACGAAACGGTCGCGCGCCCGCTTGCCCGTACGTCGTCGGCGCACCGGGCCTTGAATGCCGCAAGACGCTCATGCGTCTCACCAAGAACATCGTTGACCATGGCAGTGATCAGGCGCCGCTTCAGTTCGTAAAGTCGTCGCGCGGGCTCGATATCGGGATACGTCCTATCGACCTCCACAAGGAACCGCCGCGCAAGGGGCACGGTCGCGAGATCGGAAAACGAGAAACAGCCCGCACGATAGCCGTCGTCGATATCGTGGGCGTTGTAGGCGATGTCGTCGGACAGCGCAGCCACTTGAGCCTCCAGCGATGCAAAACTGTCGAGTTCCAGATCATGCGTGTCGCAATAGTCCGAGATGGGCTGCGGGATGTGCTTGCCGTCTTCTCCCAGCGGACCGTTGTGCTTCACGAGCCCCTCTAACGTTTCCCAAGTGAGATTGAGGCCGTCGAAGCTTCCGTAAATCCGTTCCAGCTTGGTGACGACGCGCAAGGACTGAGCGTTGTGGTCGAAACCACCAGCATCGGCGGCTGCCGCGTCAAGCGCCCGCTCACCCGCATGGCCGAAGGGCGGATGGCCAAGATCGTGGGCGAGCGCAATCGTTTCGGTCAGGTCCTCGTCTATCTGAAGCGCTCGGGCGATGCTGCGCGCGATCTGAGAGACTTCCAGGCTGTGTGTTAGCCGCGAGCGGAAATGGTCGCCCTCATGGTAGATGAAGACTTGCGTCTTATAGTTGAGACGGCGGAAGGCGGTGGAGTGGAGAATGCGGTCCCGATCACGCGCGTAAGGCTTGCGGATGGGGCTGGCGCTTTCGGGAAGTCGGCGGCCTCGTCCCTGACGAAAATCCGCAGCATAGGGCGCAAGAACGGACCCGCCTCCGGGCATCTCGGCAAGCGGCGCTTTGTCCCCATGCCTATTTCCACTTGGCCCACTGATTGACAATACCCTCAGCCATTCTCATCTTTAAGGGACGAAACAAAATGGCTACACTGAAGATAAGCATGCCGTCCATCACCTTAAGCCCCCGCGCCGCCAAGCGCATTGTCGAACTGGTAACTGCTGATGCCGCCGCGCAGCTCTTCCGCCTCAGCGTTGAAGGCGGAGGCTGTTCGGGGTTTCAATACCGCTTCGAGCTTGCGAGCGAGACCGCGCCTGATGACATCCTCATCGAGCGGGACGGTGCCACTGTTGCAATCGATCCGGTGTCCGCGGACTTTGTCGGCGGTGCGGAGATCGACTTTGTGGACGAATTGATCGGTGCTCAATTCAAGATCAACAACCCAAACGTGACTGCATCTTGCGGCTGCGGCACCAGTTTCTCGATCTAGCGCGCAATAGACGCCCTCACCTTTAAAGCGAGATTGCTCTGCATAGCCGGGTAAGGCTATGTGGATGCATGAAGATCGCCACTTGGAACATCAATGGCGTCAAGGCGCGCCTTGAGACCGCGAAGACTTGGCTCAAAGCGACCTCGCCCGACATCGCCTGCCTGCAGGAAATCAAGAGTGTGGAGGAAGGTTTTCCAGCCGAGGTCTTCGAAGAGCTTGGCTACAATGTCGCCGTCCACGGGCAAAAGGGCTTCAACGGAGTCGCGCTGCTCTCGAAACTGCCCTTCGACGAGGTGATACGGGGCCTGCCCGGCGACCCGGACGATGTGCAGGCGCGCTATATCGAAGGTGTGGTCTCCGTCGCCTCGGGCGTCGTGCGCGTGGTGAACATCTATCTTCCTAACGGCAACCCAACCGACTCCGACAAATTCCCCTACAAGCTTGCTTGGATGGAGCGCCTCAAAGCCAGAGTGAAAGAGCTCCTCACCTATGAAGAGCCCTTCATTGTCGCGGGCGACTTTAACGTGATCCCTACGCCCGAGGACGTCTACGACGCTCAGGCTTGGGAGGGCGATGCGCTATTCCGGCCTGAGACACGGGCTCGGTTTCAGGCCCTACTCAATCTCGGGCTGACGGATGCCCTTAGGGCCTGCCACGACGAGCCGCATCAATTCACGTTTTGGGACTATCAGGCGGGTGCCTGGCCGAAAAACCACGGCATCCGGATCGACCATTTGCTGCTCTCGCCGCAGGCCGCCGACAAGCTCATAGGCTGTGAAATCGACTCAGAGCCCCGGGGCTGGGAGAAGCCTTCGGATCACGTTCCGGTTGTCGCGGAGTTCTCGCTCTAGGCAACAATCGCCAAGGCGGCGGTTTAAGGCGTGCGAACGTCCGCTACGGCTGCATGCCACCAATGCCGGTATCGGAGGCCCCAAAGCCCGCGGAGAGCCCCATGGCAGCCGGCGGCACCAAATCCACCGGACCCAGCTGCGGTTCGTCCCGTGCGGACAGTATTGGCTCCTTTGCGGCCGGCACGGCGCGCGTCTGTGAGGTCGGCGTCGCGATGGTGACCGCCGTGGCCGCCCGTTGCGACCCGCTCAACCTCGGCATCAGCGCCGTCGCTTCCTTGACCGTGACCCTGTCGGCCAGGGCAATCGTCTTTTCGTAAATCTTGCCAATCCAGCGGGCCTCATCGGCACTTCCGTATGAATTCTCTTTGGCGAGCATAAGGAGAGCAAGCCCGCGTGCCTGCCGCCGGCCTACACCGTCGCCACTCCACAACATCTCGCCAAGAACGGCTTGAGCGCCGGCGTGCTGCTTACGGACGGCCATGGCGAGCCAGTTGGCTGCGATGATCCGGCTCGGCTCGACACCGGTCCCAGTCAGGTAGAGGCGTCCCAACTGGTACTGCGCTTCGGCATCACCGAAATAGGCACCAGCGTGACGGAACAAGTCTGCGGCGTACACAGGATCGGCCTGCAGAGGCATGCTCGAAATGCCGTCGACATAGAACCGGCCAAGCGCGCAAAAGGCCTCGCCCACATATCGAGCGATGGGACTGGATGGAGGAATGTCCGCATATTGATCGGCGATGTGCTGATAGTAGTGAAAAGCTTTGGCCTGATCCTTCGGCACTGCCTCGCCCTTGGCATAGAGCCGGGCGAGGTTCAGCTGTGCGCCCAGCACACCATGGTCTGCTGCGTATTGCAGTGCAGGAAGCGCCGCTATTGCTTCGCCTGACTTCATCGCGCGCACGCCCTGACGATATGCCTCGGTCGCCGATGCATAAGGCGGCGGGGCGTCCATGCTACCAACGCTAGCCGGTGTCAGCAAAATGAAAGCAGCGAGCGCGCCGCTGATGTGGGATGCGCTAAATATCGGCATAGCACGTAACCTCCGCCGCACCGCCGGGATGGGTCACCGCGCCGGTGCGCGCCGCGCCAACCTGCTGGGCGTATTTCCAGATATACCCGCTCTCGAACGTGGATGCGGGCGCGGTCCAGTCCTTGGCACGTGCTGCGAGTTCGTCCTCGCTGACCTCAAGGTCGATCAGGCCCTCGTCCGCATCGAGCGAGATCATATCGCCATCGCGCACAAGCCCAATCGGCCCGCACACCGCCGCTTCAGGGCCCACATGGCCAACGCAAAAGCCGCGGGTCGCACCGGAGAAGCGCCCGTCTGTAATCAGCGCGACCTTGTCGCCCATCCCCTGCCCGTATAGCGCAGCCGTCGTGGACAGCATCTCACGCATGCCCGGACCCCCCCTTGGGCCTTCGTAACGGATCACGATCACATCGCCTTCTAGGTACTTCTTGGCACTCACGGCCGCGAAAGCGTCTTCCTCTCTATCGAAGCAACGAGCGGGTCCCCGGAATTTGAGAGTCTTCAAACCTGCCACCTTGACAATGGCGCCATCGGGCGCCAGCGATCCCTTCAAGCCCACGACACCGCCCGTCGGAGTCAATGGCTTGATGGCAGAACGCACAACATCCTGGTCCGAGTTCCATTTAACCTTAGAAAGATTTTCCGCGATGCTCCGGCCCGTGACCGTGATGCAGTCTCCGTGCAGATATCCGTGGTCGAGCAGCGTCTTCATTAGAAGCGGTACACCGCCCGCTTCGAACAAGTCCTTGGCCACATAGCGGCCGCCGGGCTTCAAGTCCGCGATATAGGGCGTCTTCTTGAAGATCTCAGCGACGTCGAACAGGTCGAAATCAATCCCGCACTCATGTGCAATCGCCGGCAAATGCAAGGCGGCATTGGTCGAGCCGCCTGAGGCCGCCACAACTGCCGCCGCGTTCTCTAAAGATCGGCGCGTGACAATATCGCGAGGGCGGATATTGAGCGCGATCAGATCCATGATCTTCTCGCCCGCGGTCATGCAAAACTGGTCTCTAATCTCGTAGGGCGCCGGTGCACCGGCCGAGTACGGCAATGCAAGGCCGATGGCCTCGGAGACGGTCGCCATGGTATTGGCGGTAAATTGGGCTCCGCAGGCCCCGGCCGACGGGCACGCGACCTGCTCCAGCTCGTCCAAATCCTCAAGCGACATATTGCCGACGGAGTATTCACCGACCGCCTCGAACAAATCCTGGACCGTGACGGGGCGCCCCCGGAACGTGCCGGGAAGGATCGAGCCGCCATAAATGAAGATTGAGGGGACGTTGAGCCGGCACATCGCCATCATCATGCCTGGCAGCGACTTGTCGCAGCCAGCAAGCCCCACCAGCGCATCGTAGCAATGCCCACGCATGGTGAGTTCAACACTGTCCGAAATGACTTCACGCGAGGGCAGCGAGGACTTCATGCCCTGGTGTCCCATGGCAATGCCATCCGTGACCGTGATCGTACAGAACTCGCGCGGCGTTC
Organism: uncultured Alphaproteobacteria bacterium; assembly: GCA_942491645.1. Classification (GTDB taxonomy): domain Bacteria; phylum Pseudomonadota; class Alphaproteobacteria; order Rhizobiales; family Methyloligellaceae; genus Methyloceanibacter. The sequence continues at coordinate 414,558 of CALOBK010000002.1, forward strand.
CACCCTTGGACGCCACGCCCTGCTTGACCGCTTGGGCCTGGCGCATCAACGAGATATTGCAAGGCGCCGCTTCGTTCCAGCACGAGGCAACGCCAACGAAGGGCTGATGAATCTGCCCGCGCGTCAACCCCATCGCGTAGTAGTACGAGCGATGCGGAGCGCGTGATGGCCCCTCCGTCACATGCCTGCTCGGCATATGGGATTTATCGAACGTCTTTGCGTCCATCTAACATTACCAGCTGAACTTGAAAGAAACGGCGGTATTCCGCCTTTACTATACGCCCCAGCTAGTTGCTCCCTGGTCAGCCCCCTCGCTTTACTTGTGCGAGTTTTTGATAAAGCCGATAGTCCTCTGAACTCTTTTCGATGTCACAAAGTTTTATGGCGCAAACGAGGCGTATAACCGCCGAACTGTTGTAAATCCGTTACAGTTGAAGATATTCGGGTTTTACGCGGCTGCATAGCAGCGAACAGCAGGCGATCCTGCCCGGCTAAAGCGCCGCTTCCAGGTGCTTCAGAGCCTTTTCGAGCTTGCCTGCCGTGGCCTCGGCATCTGCTTTGCGGCCACGCTGTTCCTCGACCACGTGCTTTGGGGCACGGGAGACGAATTTCTCATTGGCAAGCTTCGCGTCGATCTGTGCGATTTCGGTGCCGACCTTGTCGATCTCACGCTTCAATCGGTCCGCTTCCGCGCCGATATCGATAACGCCCTGAAGTGGCAGCGCGACCGTTGCCTCGTCGAGGACGATTTGAACCGAGCCGGAAGGGGGCGTGTCGGCGAAATCGATCGTCTCGATCCTGGCAAGGCGCATCAAGGTCTCAAGTTGCGCGGAGACACGCGCTTTCGTGGTCTCGGCGGCGCCCGCGACCACGAGCGGGACCTTTGCGCCAGCGGGGACATTCATTTCGACACGCACAGAACGGACATCGGTGACAAAGCGGATGAGCCATTCGATCTCCGCGTCTGCCTTCGCATCAACAAGCCCTTGATGGGTCGGCCATGCGCTGAGCATCAGGAGGCTGTCACGGCGTGCGCCTTCGCCGGTGCGCTTCTCCCACAGCTCCTCGGTGACGAACGGCATGAAGGGGTGCAGAAGCTGCAAGGCTTGGTCGAGCACATAGGCTGCCATGGCCCGCGTCTCGGCTTTTGCCCCCTCGTCTTCGCTTGTGAAGACCGGCTTGGCCAACTCTAGATACCAGTCGCAGTAGATATGCCAGATGAAGTGGTAGATGGCACCTGCCGCATCGTTGAACCGGAAGGCCTCAAGAGCCTCGGTGACGGCGGCTGTGGTGCGTTCGGCCTCACCAGCAATCCAGCGATTGAGCGTTGTTTGGGCGGAAGCCGGGTCGAAGCCCGCACCAGGCACGCAATCGTTCATCATCGCGAAACGCGAGGCATTCCAGAGCTTGGTCGCGAAATTGCGGTAGCCCTCGACCCGCGAGCTGGACAGCTTGATGTCCCGCCCTTGCGCGGCCATAGCCGCCAGCGTAAACCGCAGCGCATCGGCCCCATAGGCATCGATTAGCTCCAGGGGATCGATGACGTTCCCCTTGGACTTCGACATCTTCTGGCCCTTCTCGTCGCGAACGAGCGCATGGATGTAGATGTCGCGGAACGGCACCTCATCCATGCAATGCAAGCCCATCATCATCATCCGGGCGATCCAGAAGAAGATGATGTCAAAACCTGTGACGAGAACATCCGTCGGGTAATAGCGCGAAAGTTCCGGGGTCTTGTCGGGCCAACCGAGCGTCGAGAACGGCCATAGCGCCGAGGAGAACCACGTATCCAAAACGTCTTCATCGCGCTTGAGAGGCTCATCCTTACCGTAATGAGCCAGTGCTAAAGCCTTGGCATCAGACTCGTTTTCCGCGACGAAGACCTCGCCGTCCGGTCCATACCACGCGGGAATCTGATGTCCCCACCAGAGCTGACGCGAGATGCACCAAGGCTGGATGTTCTCCATCCAATGGAAGTAGGTCAACTCCCACGTCTTGGGAACGAATGTCGTGCGGCCACGCTTCACAGCATCCATGGCTGGCTTGGCCAGCGTGCCTGCATCCACGTACCATTGGTCCGTAAGAAAGGGCTCAATGACGGCGCCCGAGCGATCGCCATGGGGCACGGCGTGGAAGTGCGGCTCGGTCTTGGCGAGGAAGCCATGTTTGTCCAGGCACTCGACGATCATCGTGCGCGCGGCAAAGCGGAACACGCCGTTCCATTCCAAAATCTTGCTGTTCAGCAGCGGTGTCGTTTCTACATCGCCCAGAAACTCGGGATTTGGGCTGAGTTCGAGCCGCGCGTCCTTACTCAGGACGTTGATCATGGGCAGCCCGTGACGCTTGCCGACCTCAAAGTCGTTGAAGTCATGGGCCGGCGTGATCTTGACCGCGCCCGAGCCCTTCTCAGGGTCGGAATACTCATCAGCAACAATGGGAATGCGCCGGCTGACGATGGGCAGGATCACGTTCTTGCCGACGAGATGCTTGTAGCGCTCATCGTCGGGATGAACCGCAACGGCGGCATCGCCAAGCATGGTCTCGGGGCGCGTGGTCGCAACGACGACGAAGGTCGATGGATCTGCCGGATCGAAGGTCACGCCCTCAATGGGATACCGCAAGTGCCAGAGATGGCCCTTGGTCTCGACGGGCTCCACCTCGAGATCCGAGATCGCAGTGCGCAGTTCCGGGTCCCAATTGACCAGCCGCTTGTCTTTGTAGATCAGTCCCGCGCGATGGAGTTCCACAAAGACCTTGCGGACGGCCTTGGATAGGCCCTCGTCCATGGTGAAGCGCAGCCGCGACCAATCGCACGAACAGCCCAGCCGCTTGAGCTGGCCGATGATCGTGTTGCCCGACTCTTCCTTCCACTGCCAAATGCGCTCGATGAATTTATCGCGGCCCATCGACCGGCGGCTCGGTTCGCCGCGTTCCATCAGCTGCCGCTCGACAACCATCTGCGTGGCAATGCCGGCATGGTCGGTGCCAGGCTGCCAGAGCACGTCGCGGCCACGCATCCGCTCGAAGCGCACCAGCACGTCCTGAAGCGTGTTGTTGAGCGCGTGCCCCATATGGAGCGACCCGGTCACGTTCGGCGGCGGGATGACAATCGCAAAGGGCTTTGCACTCTCGCGGTCGCCCCGGCCGGCGGCAAACGCCCGCGCCTGTTCCCAGGCGCGATAAACGCCGCCTTCGAAATTCTTTGGTTGGTATGTTTTGTCGAGCATGGACGAACGCAGACGCTTGGAGGCTAGGACGTGGCGAGGAATGCGAGCGCGATGCCCCCGCAAAGGAATAAGCCTGCGCGTCCTACGACCGCAGCTTCCGTGCTGTCAACTTTGCTCTGCTCAGTCTTGGCCGCGCTGCAAGGCGTCTGAGTCCAGTTCCTCGCGGATGATGCGGGGCATGTTCTCGTCAAGCCATTGCCGGAGCATGGGGCGCAACATGTCTCTAACGCTGTCCTCGAGCGACTTGGGTTCTGTTTCACCATCCACAACCAAACCGTTGGTTTGGGCTAACAGAGGCTCCGGTGTCAGCTCTGGGGCGGGCGTGAACATGGGAGCCGGTTCGGGCTGCATCTCCTCAGACGGCTCCTCGCTCGCCTGCGGCGGCCAAAACGGCGGCGTCTCCGGCGCGGACTCTTCGAGAACCAAGGTCTCTTCCATCTCCACCTCGGCCATGACGAACTCCGTCTCGACCACGGCTTCGTCCGGCATCTCCAGAATCGGTTCCGCCTCAGGCGCGCTTTCGAAGGTCAATTCCGCATCGGATAGCAAGTCGGCCTCCGGGTCGGGATGTGTCCCGTCCTCGGCAAGCGGCTCAGGCATCGGTACGGCCATTGGAATAGCCTCGGGAACAGCTTCAAAACCAGGCTCCGGAATTGCCTCCAAACCAGGCTCGGGCAACGGTGTCACTGTGGCTTCGGCAGGTTGCATGGCCTCAGGCTCGGCTGCGCCGAACGCAAGCGGCGCGGGCTCGGCCGGTGCTGCCGCTGGCGACTGACCCGCCTTCAATGCTGCGATCGCGCGCTCCAATGCGGAGGCCGCCTCCTCGCTCGCCGACAGTTTCGGCTCGGCAGGCGCGGAAAGCTCATCCGCCTGCGGCACCATGGGTGCCATCTCCGGCGGCATCTCCTGCTCAGCTATGACAGGCTCAGGGGGCAATGGCGGCGGGACCATCTCGTTCACTTCCGCGACCGGGTCCGGCTCAAGGATATCCGGCTGGACGTCCTCAAGTTCCAGGACCTCCTCAATCTCCTCGGACACCTCGACGAACTCAGGGGCCGCCACAACAACCTCCGCCGCCTCCGCAAACTCTTCGGGCTCATCCTCGACGAGCTCCAGACCGCCAAGCTCAGCGGCCAGATCCATGACCACCTCCTCGTCGTCGGGTGGCGCCTCTCCACCGGCGCTCAGAACGCGCGCGATGTCGTCGATAATTTGGTTGTCGGCTTCGCCCTCAAGGCTCTCGTCTTCCGCCTGAGCCACCTCGGCTGGCTTCTCGGCTGGTGCCTGATTAACGTCGTCGTCCGTGATGATCCGACGGATGGAGGCAAGTATGTCCTCCATGGTCGGCTCAGGAGCGCGCTCCGTGCTGCTCATGACTAAATCCCTTGCCGCCTTCAAACTGACTTCACCCAGCGGGGTACACTAGGATCAACTCACTCTAATATCTTAACACAAAGCAAATAACCAAGTCTCTGTCTGCCTTAGAGAACAGCGTCTATGGTTAATGCACCAGCGGCGGCATTGGTTCAATTATCCGCCAGTGGTGGCTCTGGCGGCTTGAGGCCGAACCACTTGTCTTTGACGATATCATAGTGCTCGAGCGGATCGTAATAAGGCACTGACAAACCGAGGGTTTGTGCATCCATACGACCGATGGCGGAGTAGAGCGAATATTCCGCGACCACCCTATCGCGCAGCGCCGAAACAAGCCCGATTTGCGAGTTCAGCAGCTCCCGCTGAGCATCGAGGACGTCGAGCGTGGTGCGCTGGCCGACCTTTTCTTCCTCGCGCACGCCTGTCAGCGCGATTTTATTCGCCGAAACAGCCGATTCCGCCGATCTGATTGAGGGTCCCGAGGACTGCAGAATGCCCCAATTGGCGATCACGTCAGCATGGATCCTGAGCCGGGCATCCTCGACCTCACGCTTCAACTGATTATTCGTTTCCTTGGCCTGCCGGACGCGTGCGGAGATACCGCCGCCTTGATACAGAGGCACGTTGACCCGCCCTGTCACCGATGTCGTCTCGATATCGGCGATGGTCGAACTCTGATCGAAGCGCTTTTCATATTGTGCTTCCAGAGACAATTGAGGAAGCATCTCACCCATAATCCGCTCGACCGCGAAAAGGGAGGCCTCTTCGTTATAGACGGCCGTGAGAATAGCCGGGTTCTCCCCGTCCCCCAGCGTCATGGCTTCGTCCAGACTACTCGGCAGCAGATGGCGGATGGACGGCGGTGCCTGCAAGCGTCCGGGCGGATGGCCGATCACTTGCGCGTAGGCCGCTCTGCTCGTTTTTAGATTGGCCTGCGCCACGCTCAAGGTCGCAAGCGCCTCGGATCGCCTCGCCTCGGCTTGCGCCACATCGGTTCGCGTGACCTCTCCGACCTCGAAGCGATCCTTCGTGGCCTTCAACTGCTCCGACAAGACCCGGACATCGTTCTCGCGCAAGCGGACAACGGCTTGATCGCGCACGACATTGACATAGGAAGTTGCAGCATCGAGCAACACGAACTGTTCTACGCCGCGCAAGTTCTCCCGCTGCGCCTGCACCTCAGACTTGGCCTGCCGCACGGAATTGAGGTTCTGGAAACCCTCGAAGAGAGGCTGCGAAAGCTGGACCGCGTAGCCGTGAGGGTGATTGACTCCGTTGGACGTCAGCCCTGACGCGCCGCCAAATCCAAATGCCGACGAGCCGCGCACATTGCTGTTCTGATTGACGTAGTTCGTATCCGCCGTACCAGCGATCGAGGGCCGCAAACCGGACTTCGCGATCGCTACCTGTTCGTCGATGGCCCGCAGGCGCGCCCGTTCCGCATTTAGCACGGGATTAAGAATGTAGGCGTCAGCGAGCGCCTGTTCGAGCGTCTCGGCTTGGGCCGTGGTCGCAAACAAGTGCGCAAACGAGACGGCCATCAGTGCCAGCGCGAACGCCAGGCATGCGCGCTGCCGCCGCCGCGAAGAAACCGTGCAGCCGAAAGTCGCGCCGCCTGTTGTCCAGCGCCCGCCCGTTACACCAAGCACCCGTATGCCTCCAATGGCCCGCTTTCTGGGCCCGCGGCTCCCTCACCGCTACCAACTTCCAGCATAGAGCACCGAAAGAGACAAAAGATAGCCGGGATCGGCCACAGTCCCCGCGTTTTCGCTAAAAACTCAATGCACTGTGGGATCGCCGCAACAGTTGCCAAAGCCCCCCTTGACCGCCCAGCGCATGGGCCCATGCCCGCCAGATAGCCCCAAAACCGTGGCAAGCGGGCCCATGCAATCCCGGCTCCAAAGGTCTCGCGTGGCACGCGCGGCTCCTTCGCCCCAAACCTGCAGAATAAGGCCGGCAGGACCGGGCCGATTGCGGCAAGTTGGCCCGCGCGCGGCTTGGTCCCGGTGCAGAAATATCGCCAGATATCTGTGAATTCGCACGAGATGCTGGACACGCGCGAGATTGGCGCTAGAAATCCAGCCCGGTGGCCACGTGGCGGAGTGGTGACGCAGCGGACTGCAAATCCGTATACCCCGGTTCGATTCCGGGCGTGGCCTCCATAACTTAGCTGAAACGGCAGTCTCCGCTTTACAGCGCGTTTTACAGTTTTTGTTCACCTTCCACCCTTTTCGAGCTTCGCGACGGCCGCGACGGCCAGCTTGTCGGTGCGCGCCGAGTACCGGTCCATGATGCCCCGACATCGCGCAAGCTATGTCCTGTGATAGACGCAATCTCCTGAGGGGTGCATTCGGCCTCCGAAAGCCTCGTGACGGCTGTTCCGCGAAGGTCATGGAAAGTGAGTTCAACGATGCTAGCCTTGTGGCTCGCTAATCCCCATACCTTCCTGAAGGAGTTTGGTTGCCAGGGCCGACCATAGCTGTTGGTCAGAATGACAGTGGATGTTCGCGGCGTGTCTCTAGGCACGGCTTGCAAGCGTCGAGTGATAGGCACGTTAACTTTGCGGCCCGTCTTAGATTGTTTGAGCCTGATCCAACTGCCGTCAAAGGCGCTCCACGGCAGCACGAGCAAGTCACCCTGGCGCTGCCCCGTTTCAAGCGCGAGCACTAATGCCCGCTGCAATGGCAGCGGCGCGGCAGCCATGAATGCAGCGATGTGTTGTTCGCTCCAAACTTTCTCCGCTCGGTCACCGTGATACAGGCGTGCAACGCGGTCGGGAGGCCGGTACGTCGTAAGCCCGCGCGCCCTCGCCCATGAGATCAATCGCATTAGGACGGTCCAAGCGTAGTCGGCTTGACGGGGGCTGGACGCCAAGCTGTCCCGCTAGTCAAGAAAATCACGCGTAACCCGGGGATCTTCCAAAGCATCAAGTGGTAAAGTGACGAAATCTGCTTCGATCTTGGATATCTGCTTCAAATAATCGGACCGCGTCCGTTCGCGGAGTGCGCTGAAGTCTCTCGATGCTAGATAGGCTGCGATGACAGACTGGAACAATGCCGCGTCGGGTTTGCGCCGGTTCGAATACGCGGCGTGGTAACTCGCTATGAACTCCGGCGAATCGGGTACCCGTACGAGACGAGGCCCAACCCGCCAGGCGTAATAGTCGGTCTTGCCCTTGCTGTCTGACGTCAGCGCTCATGGGACAGACTGAGGCATTTGCGTAAGGGAGTGTTTTTGGCTCATCGTCACCCTTGAGGAGTGAACGATGAGACAGAAGGCAGAGCGGCATCAGGATGCCGCAGAGCGCACGATCAAGGACATTCGCCGTCAAACGCGGAAGCGTTATTTGTCTGAGGAGAAGATACGGATTGTGCTCGCCGGGCTTCGGGGCGAGGACAGCATTGCAGAGCTTTGCCGCCAGGAGGGTATCGCGCAGGGCCTGTATTACAGCTGGTCGAAGGAGTTCCTCGAAGCCGGGAAGAAACGGCTGGCCGGCGATACGGCACGAGCGGCCAATACCGACGAGGTGAAGGATTTGCGCCGTGAGTCACGCGATCTCAAGGAGGTCGTTGCCGAGCAGGCCCTGGCGATGGGCCCTTTCTATGTCATGTTCGACAACACGATGAAGAAGTGTGTCATGAGCCGCACGGCACCGTCCGACACGGCGAAATTTGCGATGATGGGCTCGTACGAGACCGAGGCCGACGCCAATATGGCCATGAAAGGGCATGACCAAGTGCAAGGGCCGCTAGAGCTATTCATGAGCTGACAAGGCCGCCCGATTTGTCCCCTGCCATCGCTCACCCTCAATAAATGAAAAGCTCCTGCCTCCGACAGGGGCTTTTTTTGTCTACCCCGGCTATTAAGCCAACATCGCGAACGTGCTCACGTTCAATGAGGCGCGGCGCACCGCTGTGAACGTGGCTAAGCTGCCGAAGCTGTTGGGAGCGGTCCTGAAATCAGAAGGAACCTAGGAGGCAAACTCTTAGGCTACCAAAGATCGCGGTAGATACAGCACCGACAATCATAGAGGGTCCAGACGAGTAAGCCACCCGTGGCGGAAGCCAAGATCCCTAGGGCTGCAACGGCGAGTTCCATGCCACATACGTTGCGTCGTAGACATTACCTTTCTCCTAACTCCGCTTGAAGCGCGGCGAATTGACGTGTCGCCTACGGCATGGCTGCCGGTTGCGCTTGCAGCATGGAGGTTCCGCCGTGTTTGCCGCATAATAGTCTTAGTAGACTTAGCTACAGGGTAATGAGCCGGGAGATCCCCACGGGGGTCTGCCCGGATAGGGGTTTCACTCGTCTAGTCGCCCGTTTTCATTCCTGCGATTCTGCCTCCGTGCGGCGGCAGCCTCCAGTCTTTACCATACCCCCATCGGAGAAACGGTCCAGTGCCTCAAAAGCAAGTGAAAACGGCCGTTGAGTTAGAAGCGCACATAATGGATGAGCTGAGTAGGCATCCTGAGTGCGTGCTCTCCAACGGAGTAGTCATTGTTAGGCCCGTCGGAAGAGGCAATTGGGATGTTGCGCTCGTGGGCGACGATTCAATCGTTAGTGCAGACTGCCTAAAAAAGCTTGGCGAGATTACGGCTCGACTTTCTGCTCAATACGATCTCGCGGAACGGTGAAATCAAGAAGGACTAAAGCGGGCAAGGACGCAACCTCTGGACCCAGACCGAACGAAGATGCCCGACCTTAGCTAGTCGCTAAAGCAGTCTGAGGCCGAGAGGTAGGAGCTTCTCCCGACCTTGGCGCATGACCTGAGGCTGCTATGCTCACCTAGAGAGGTGAGTCAGATGCGAGCGAAGTTAGAGATGGGGACAGTGTTGGTTCTCATGACCCTGGTGGCCTGGAGCAGCCACGCTTCGGCTGCCCCGCGCGAGATAGAGGACATCTGTTTCTCTAAGGCTGCGAAGAGGTCGTTCAACGGGCGAGGCGAACGGGAACAGTTCATCGCGAACTGCGTCGCCGATCTCACCCCGGCTTCTCCCAAGGAGCGCCGCCGATACAAAAAGCGCCGGTACTAAGCGGGGTCACGCCATATGGCGTTGGCGCATGACCCAGCCTGCTAAGCTCGGCTTGCGCGGAGAGCTTTGAGGGAGGGCTCTGACCTGAGCCCCGAAACTTCCTCCAGTTGGAAGTAGAGTCCGTTGGTCATTTGAGCCCATCAGGCTCGGTGGTGCAACGGGACGGGCTGCAGAGCCCCACGGCAGCCCAAGCGACCCGTCCCGTTGCTTGGCGGGATCGCTGAGTTTGGCGTAGATGGCAGGCGGCACATTGCCGACGGCGCTGTGCGGCCGGACGGTATTGTAGTCATCCTTCCAGATCGCCAGTGCCTCGCGAGCATGAGCGAGCGAGGTGAACAAAGTCTCGTTCAACAGCTCGTCACGCAGTCTTCCGTTGAAGCTCTCAATGAAGGCGTTCTGCGTCGGCTTGCCTGGCGCGATGTAATGCCATCCGATCTGGGCGTCCTGCTGCCATCTGAGCATCGCCTTCGAGGTCAGCTCGGTGCCGTTGTCGCTGACGATTGATAACGGTTTGCCGCGCCCGGCGATGATAGCATCGAGCGCGCGACCGACCCGCACGCCTGACAACGAGGTATCGGCAACCAGCGTAAGGCACTCGCGGGTGAAGTCGTCCAACACGGCAAGTATCCTGAACCGCCGGCTGTCGATCAGCGTGTCGCTCAGAAAGTCCAGGGACCAACGCTGGTTCGGTCCTTGCGGCAATGCCAAGGGAGCCCTTGTTCCAAGCGCTCTTTTGCGCCCGCCGCGGCGACGCACTTGGAGCCGTTCTTCACAATATAATCGCCTGAGCTTCTTGTGGCTCACGCACATTCCCTCACGCCGCAGCAGGATCAGGAACCGCCGATAGCCAAAGCGGCGGCGGACAGCGGCAAGTTCGCGCAGCCGGACGCGCAGCGCAGCATCGTCAGGCCGCACGCTCCGGTATCGCATTGACCTCCGATCCGCCCCGATCACCTGGCACGCCCGGCGCTGGCTCACCTCATAGACACGGCAGAGATGCACCACAGCTTGCCGCTTCACGACGGGCGTCACCATTTTTTTGCGTTGAGGTCCTTCAACATGGCGTTGTCGAGCATCGCTTCCGCCAGAAGCTTCTTCAGCTTGCGGTTCTCGTCTTCCAACACCTTCAGTCGGCGCATGTCGGACACCTCCAGCCCGCCATACTTCGACTTCCATTTGAAAAATGTCGCGCTGCTGATGCCGTACTTGCGGCAGATGTCCGCCGTCTTCACCCCAGCTTCCTGCTCGCGCAGAACGCCAATAATCTGCTCTTCCGTGAACCGTGATCGCTTCATCGTCCGTCCCCTCTCAGGTGGCGGACTCTACTCAAATCTGGA
>CALOBK010000003.1:0-134195 GCA_942491645.1 uncultured Alphaproteobacteria bacterium
CAAATCCGAAATCGCGATAGCGTTAGAGATTACCGAAATATGCTTCCCGGCTCGGCTGCGCTGGCCGGAAAGCAGGGGCGTTTTCGTCCGGCAGCCAGTTCTTGTAGACCACGCCGTCCTTCATCACGAAATCAACCTTGTCCCGCTTGAGCGAATGGATGTCCTCCAGCGGGTTGCCGTCGATGAGGATGATGTCGGCATAGCCGCCTTCGGCGATCGTGCCCAGGGTGCCTTCCTTGTAAGGGTTCATGCCACCGGTCCAGGTAAGAACCTCGGCGGCATTGCTGGTTGCCGTCTTCAGAGACAAGTGAGTATCTTTGGCAACCTTTTCGTTGAACCAGATGATGTTATCGGCCTGACGCACCACGTCGGGACCGAACATATCGCCGCCTGTGACCATCAGCAGCCCATGCTTGACCGCCCATTCCATCATTTGTTGGGCACCCGCATTCACCTGCGCCGCCTTGGCTTTCTGATCCGCATTAAAGAAGGTGATGCTCTCAGGATCGCCAAAAGCCTCCAGCGACTGAACAGCCTGAACCGAAAGCGCGACACCTTCTTCCTTCATGCGGATGATGGTTTTCTCCGAAACCAGAAAATTGTGATCGATCACGCGGACGCCAGCGTCAATGGCCCGATTGACTGAACGGTCATGATAGGCGTGCACCAGCACATAGGTACCGTAGTCTTCAGCTACACCGACGATCGCTTTCAGTTCTTCAAGGGAGTACTGGGTCGTGTGCAAAGGATCAAATTCGCTGGCAACGCCTCCACCAGCCATGACTTTGATCTGGGTAGCACCCGCCCGAAGATTGTGACGCGCAGCCCGTATTACTTCGGGGACGCCATCCGCGATAAACCCGAACATATGGGCTTCAAGATCGTCCACGTCACCAGGAACATCGTTGAATGAGCCCGTGTCGGCATGCCCGCCCGTCTGGCTGAGGAACGCACCGCTGGGGTAGATGCGGGGACCAGGAACAATGCCGTTGTTTACAGCCTTGGCGATGCCAAGAATGTTGCAGCCAGCGTCCCTGACTGTTGTGAAGCCCTGATCAAGATAGTCCTGCATGACCAGCCCCACATAGGCGCCATTGGCCATCTGATCATAATCATCACGGAACTCAAGCATCCCGTTGCGAATACACAAATGAGAATGCATGTCGATCAGACCGGGCATCAGTGTCCGGCCTTCGCCGTCGACTGTGAAGGCGTTGGGCGCATCGATCGGCTCGGCTGAGACTGTTTTGATTAGATTGCCTTCGACCAGAACGCTCATGCCTTCGGCGAGCCTGTCACTCTTGCCGTCAAAAACGTTGACGTTGTTGAAGAGAACCTGGCGTGGCGCATCTTTCTCCTGTGCCGCTGCACCGACGACGACCGTGGATGCGCTGACCATGCAAGCAAAAAGCATCGCCTTGGTGGTTTTAATTCTTGTACTCATCAGTTTTTACTCCCTTCAGCAAGTCAGTGCGCATCTCAGTGCTGTTCAACCGGCTTCGACGCCTGTGAATTGGCTAGTAGGTTTCAGAGGTGCGCAGTTTCGACAGATCCGGTTTGCGGAGATATTCCGGACGCCAATCCGTCAGCGTGTTTTTATAGAGTCAGCCGTCCTTCATGATCGCGCGGATCGTCGGAATGTTGGGGCCGCGCGGCTCGGCGTCATACCACTTCAGGTTGCCCCCAATAGCCGAAATGTCCTCCAGCGGATTTCCGTCCACCACGAGTATATCAGCGTAGGCTCCTTCCTCGATAACGCCCAGTTTGCCCGGGTAGGGATTTGCTGGCCCAGACATGGCTACTAGTTCTCCAGCCGCCGACGTGCCCGCCTTCAATGATCGCAGATTCAAAAAGATCACTTGAACCGTTGGGCATTAGATCGTGAGCTACTTGTCACCGAGCCAGACTTTCGCCTTCGCGCCTTTCTCTATGATGCCGTCATTCCCCATTGCATCAATTGCCTTCGATTTGACGGCCTTTTCTAAGATACTGCTGTCCTTTTTGTTGTCCTCGGCTTTATTGGCAGATTGACCCGTCTGCTCCTTAGCATCGTCAGCAGCGATAGCCGGTGAAGCAATAAATGCAAGCGCGGTAACAACTGCAAAAAAATGCTTCATGTCTTTGACTCCAACTTCTGGTTTCACATTTTCCGGTAGAGACACGCTTAACTTACAGGCGCGTTTATGCCCTAGGTGTCTGTCAACGGGGCCATAATAGTACCGTCGAGTGAAAACTCGGTCTATCAAACCGGCGACAGTGTCGCGTAATGGTAAAGGGCGACACGGAGATGTAGCCAGCCTCAGCAGGCGGGGTAGTAGCTAAGCTCGGCCCGTCCGCCGATAGGCCATGGGAGCAAGCCCGGCGTATTCGCGAAAAGCCCGCCCGAAATGCGCCTGATGGGTGTATCCGAGCATACTGGAAATTTCGGTGATAGGCAGGTCTGTTTCCTTCAGAAAATTGGACGCAGCAGTAAAGCGTTGACGTGCCAGCAATTGGCTGAAGCTGGTGTCCCTCTTTTTGAGGAGCCTTTGCAGCGTTCGCGGTTGCAAATCACAAATCTTCGCAATGAACTCTAGGCTAAGCCGGCGATCGCCGAGGTGCGACCTTATAAGGTCCTCTAGAACGAATAAGAGGTCGCCAGGTAAATCATGGGAGTTTGCATCGAGATTTGCTTCGACAGTACGATTAATCGAACGGATAACATCGATACCTTCAATGACGACGACGGTACAGGGTTGATCGAACCGCAGGTCCGTCGATCTGGTGTCGAAGTGACGCTCTGTATCGGGCCGGTAGAAGGACTGGATGGCGACCTGCTTGGGTTGCCAATGTTGACCCAGAACGCTTCGTATAGTCCCGAGCATCATTGATAAGACATAGAGTTCGGTCTGACGGGCCTCGATCTCCTCGCCGGCGATGGAGCCGCGCGTAAAGTAGAGTTTCCCGTCGTGTGAATGCACATTGAAATCCGCATCTGAATACTCATCGCGCGCTTGCTCACAAAAAGCCAAGAGCCTTTCACACAGTGTCTCACGCGAAAACAAATTCTCGCTGAAGGAACCGTATTGTTCCAACGAAGCAGCGTCGGCTGCGTCCCAGCCAACATCAAGATTGTCGGTTAGTAGGGCACTAGCACGTGCAACCTGCCCTAGCTGCCAGGCGGTGGTTATCACATGCGGATGTTCAAAAATGCTCTCGGTTAATCCTGCTTTGTCGAGGATCGTATGCACGGGAGCGCCGACGTTCTTAGCGGCCGTAATGAAATTACAACTGTACCGCGCGCGGGTAATGGGAACCAATAGCTTGTGCCTCGATCAAAGATTCATGCTCGTGGACTTTATAGTGGATGAGACGGTCGCGCTACGCGACCGCTTTTTGGAGCTTCCCGGACGACTTGACGCGTGCGCTCAGGGCCCATTTTCACATCCCTTTCAGGAGGAGCCTGACCGGCTGGTCCTTACGATCCAAAGCAGCAGCAAAAAAACCAATGAGCCAATAAATGCCGCGACAATATCGCGAAGAGAGATAGCAATTGCATCAAGCCCCGGCCAAATGCCCAAAAGGCGGAAAATCAGGCCGCCTATCAAAGCACCAACCAATCCGATGCCGAGGCCGGTCCAACGACCTAGTCCCACCACCGTGCCAACCAGCCAACCGGCGATGACGCCGATGACCAGCCACACGATCAACTGAGCCAACGTAAAAGACATGCTTCTTACCCCTCAAAGGACGCTAAAATGCCCGTGGTATGGAGCGGCAAACTATAGGACAGAGGTCGGAATTTGGCGATGCTCTTGATGTCCGCTAATGGCGGCGGGCTCAATAGGTGGTCGCAACACTTCAATCTTTTAGCAGAGATGAGGTGTTGCAGATGGGCTATCGCGGACGGATCTATTTCACGGAGAAGCAGAAGACGGAGATCTGGGATCGCTGGCGGCGTGGAGAGTCGATGAGCTCGATCGGGCGGCGGTTTGATCGGAACTCGTCGTCGATTTACCCGCTGCTGGCAAAGACCGGCGGCATCCGTCCTGCGGAGCGGCGAAGGTCGCAACTGGCGCTGACGCTGGCGGAACGCGAGGAGATCTCCAGAGGGCTGCGGGCCCAACTCTCCCTGCGCGCCATCGCCCGCCAATTACGGCGGGCCCCGTCGACGATCAGCCGCGAGGTAAGCCGCAATGGCGGGCGCGCTTTCTATCGGGCGGTCCAGTCGGATCAGGCGGCGTGGGACCGCGCCCTGCGTCCCAAGCCCTGCAAGCTGGCTTGTCGCCCTAGGCTTTGCCGGAGAGTATCGGTCAAACTTGAGCGCAAGTGGTCGCCGCAGCAGATCGCAGGCTGGCTGAAGCACGCCCATCCCGACGACGAGAGCGCCCGCGTGTCCCACGAGACGATTTACCGAAGCCTGTTCATCCAGACGCGGGGCGTTCTGAAGAAGGAACTTCTTGCGCATCTTCGTGCGACACGGACGATCCGCCGCTCGCGACATGCGAGCCTCAAGTGCGACGGGCTCGGACAGATCAAGGACGCGATCTCAATCCGGGAGAGACCCGCGACCGTAGAGGACCGCGCCATCCCCGGCCACTGGGAAGGCGATCTGATCGCCGGCTCGAAGAACAGCTACATCGTCACGCTCGTCGAGCGTCACACCCGCTACGTGATGTTGGCCAGGATCAAGAACAAGGACACCGCCGGTGTCGTGGCCGCGCTTGCCAGACAGGTGCAGCACCTGCCGCGGGAACTCCGCCGGTCGCTCACATGGGATCGGGGCAAGGAACTTGCCGATCACAAGCGCCTGACGCTCGCCGTGGACCTCGACATCTACTTCTGTGATCCCCACAGCCCCTGGCAGCGCGGCACCAACGAGAACACCAACCGTCTTCTACGCCAGTACTTCCCAAAAAGCACCGACCTCTCCGTGCACAGCCAGGCCAGGCTGAACGCCGTGGCCCGCGAGCTCAACGAGCGGCCCAGAAAGACCTTGAAGTATCACTCACCAGCAGAGAAGTTCGCACAGTGTGTTGCGGCGATCGGTTGAATCGGCAGCACTTAGCGGACATCAATCGTAAGACGCCCAACGTCGGCTTTGGGGCTCAGATCAGTCGCAAAATCGCGTTCTGATGTCGGCTAATGACCCAAAGCAGACATGGCAGAAAACATCCCGCACTCCGCAGGACTGGAGCGATTCCAACAGAACCGTATCGTCTCGTGGCAGATGTCGATGCCGCGTTCGAACAGCAAATCTTCCACCTGCCGCAACGACAGGGGATAGCGGAGATACATCATCACCGTTAGGCGGATCACCTCAGGCGAGCTGTTGAAATAACGGAAGGGATTGCGCATTGCCGGAGGCTAAGAAACCTCGCCAAGAGGCTCAAGCCAATTCATTCTGACAATGCCTCCGGCTGTCTTCTTTTGCTCTGAGGCTATGGTGTTCGACTGGGGCTTATATCGACGGCTTTCGAGTAGATCCATCCTATTGTTTCTGTCTCAGGATCGGTCACACGAAGCCAGCCAGCCTCGCTGGCCATTATCCGAAGCTTGGTGCCTTTTGTAATGACTCTCATTGCTTCACCTTTTTGCGATGGCGCTCTTCTGAGATTGGCCGCGCCGGTAAGCTCGACCCAAGCTTCAGACTGGGCAGACAAACTCTCGCTTGTGCTTGGCGGCTCCGAGTTTGCTGGTTCAACGGGAGAAAAAGCTAGACGTTGAGCCCTTAGCGGGATTCGTTGGGAGGCACGATCGGGATTGAGGCCTTCTTTACGAGCAAGCTCCACGAGTTTGGCCTCAGCACCAGTCATTCGCAGGCTTAAAGCACGCTCGTACCAGAATCGGGCTTCGGCTGGCTGTGGCTCGATACCATGGGCGCCAACCTCATCGATGAACTGCGCATCATAGGTGGCGCCAAGCGCAAGCGCTGCCTCTCCGCTCCCAGCCTCGGCAGCCCTTTTGAAATAGGCCCGTGCACCGGCAAAGTACCCAACCTCGATCATCTTGTGCCCGTGGTCCATGAGACTTTGAACACGGTCAGCCTCTTCAGGACGCAGCACGACTGCCGCTTTGGGATTAATGGCGACGTCGGAGGTTGCCGCAAGGGGATCAGCCTCTGTTTGTTCAGGGCTCGATACGAACCTATCTTCCGCAGCGCTGGTGTGTTCTGACAAGATCACCTTCTCGCTGTCCTCGGATTGAGCAGGGGCCGACGCGAGTTCTTCTTCCGAAGCGCTGGTGTCCTCTGACAGAAACGCCGTCTCGCTGTCCTCGGATTGAGCAGGGGCCGACGCGAGTTCTTCTTCCGAAGCGCTGGTGTCCTCTGACAGAAACGCCGTCTCGCTGTCCTCGGATTGAGCAGAAGCCGACGCGAGCTCCTCTTCTGAAGAGCTGGCATCTTCTGAAAGAAACTCCGTCTCGTTGCTCCCGGATAGGTCAGGAGCCGACGCGAGTTCTTTTTCAGCAACGTTGTTAGTATTATCGGACAGAATCGCCGCCTCACTGTCCTCTGATTTTTTAACAGCCGATACTGGCCCTTCTTCCATACCGCCTTCAGGGACAGTTGGTACAACATCGTCGGCCACAGCCTCTTCAGAGGCTGAAAGGCGTTCTTTTTGGTGATTTCTATCCACGACAGTTGGCGCTATTGCGACGACCGATGAGACAGATCCATGTTCGACTCGAGACTTCGGCTGTTTGCTCCCCATGCTTCCCAGCATGCTCGGCAAAACCGATATGGTGGCGGCTGCCTTACGCGACTCGATCCGTAACGAATCCCTGAGATCGGGGCTGCTCAGACCAATCATAGCTAGCCCTAAGGAGGGGATTAATGCGACAACCAACAGAAGAATGAAGAGAAACGAACTCGGTCGGGGGGCCCGGAAAGGAGGGGGGGCGTCTGTTTCAGAAATGCCTGCCCTTGGCGCAAGCTGCTGTGCAAGCTGGCACACCGCTTCGTCGAGCTGAAGGTCGTAAGAGCTGTGTTGTTGTTCTCGTTCGTTACCGTACATCATAACTTTCCCCGCGAGACGTCTCAGTGACGAAATGTGATGCGAGAATCCAGACTCTAATCATCGACAAAACTCTGCCTGCTATCGCTCCACTCGACAAAATCGCGGAACAGCTGCGCGCGTTCAGTCGCTGATATCTGGCTGTCGCTTAGCGCTGACGTCTCCCGGAGGAATGCATCAAATTTCGCTTGAGAGGTGATCGGACGCTGGGCACGATCGATCCAGCGCTGCGCAATAGGTGAACGGTTCCAAGTCTCCAGCGTCGCCGCGAAGTTTACCTCACGCCATTTCGGATGGTGTGGCGGCTTATGAAACTCCTGGAACTTGCTGAAGAAGGCATCCACGAACTTCTCCACCTTACGGTATCGCTCGCTCCCCTTCGTCCAATTGAAGGTTATCAGGACAGCACAAACCGCAACGGTCTCTACGCCCTCACCGGGCTCGACTAGATCTGGATAATCACGGTGACTCAGCGTGGCAGGATAGTAGTCATCCTCAAGCTCACTCGTGTATGGAATTGATAAGAGCTTTAGTTCACTCCCTTGATGGAGCGCGGTCATCATAGGAGTTGGTTTGCCGCCAATAATGATGGCGGCATCTAGTTCGCCAGATTTGAGCTGTCGAACCGCTTCCGCGGTACCGACATAGACCGGCTGCGCGTGAATATTGAGAGAATCCAATATCAGCTTGGCTGTAATATCTGTACCGCTGCCTTCTTCGCCGAAGCTTACTCGTTTCCCTTCTAGCTCCTTAATGTTTTTTATCTCGGCGCGTGCTAGGAGGTGCACCTCCTCATTGAAAAGTTTTGCGACGTATGTGATTTGACTCGCTATGTTTGGACCGAGCTCGCCGGTACGCACAAAGTGGCTGAGTATGTTGGCATGGGTAAGCCCCATATCCACACCGCGCATAAAGCGAACATCTCTAACGTTCTGAGCCACTCCCTTTCCGATGATCGGGACGATTCTTAGAGTGGCTCTGTCATCTAGGACCCCAGCTAAATCGTACGCGATGTCCAGACCGGTTGCGTTAGGCGCTCCAACCATGATCGTAACGATCATGTCGTTGAGCTGTTGTCGGTACGCCAAAGGCGATGACTCCGACGGGTCCAGCACTCGTTCGGCTGCAGAACCGGTGCTAAGAGTGGTGAGGGTCGTAAGGGCACAGAGGAACAATGCGAGTGTGACAACCCTAGCCAGTGTAGCGGTCATGCGCGGCGCAACCTTTGATCTACTTGAATGCTTCGCCGAACCGTCGGTCGGGTTCTACCGATAAGATTTGCGATCGAGCGCGGTTCGCGTCGGATTCAGACATGAAGTCGATGATCGCAGTCGATGGTTAACAATCGGTTGTCTTCAAAAACTGCAAGACCGGTGTTTTGCCAACTTGCCAGATATCTTGTCTCTGGAGGCCACAAGCATCACCACTCCAAGTACGGAGTTTAAAAGTACGGAGTTTAACTGGTCAGATTCGCCCGAGTGGAATCAGCACCTCCAGGACGCAGCGATCCAATCAGATTAAACGAGCTGTAAGGAGAAATGTGACGGCGAGTACGGATGTCTAGCCCTCTGCGTCTGGGCCACTGATTTGCGGTTTCTCTAATAACGTTTCGGGCACTGGCGCACGCATGCCGAGGGCATGATGCGGGCGGATGTGGTTGTACTGCTTGAGCCAGCGATTGATGACGATCTGTGCTTGCCTCGTCGTTGCGAACCACTCTGCGTTGAGCACCTCGTGGCGCAGCGTCCCGTTGAAGCGCTCGTTGTAGCCATTCTCCCAGGGCGATCCTGGATAGATCCGGATCGGTTGGATGCCGGCGCGTCGGAGCCAATCTTGGAACGGTGCGGCTGCGAACTCAGGACCGTTGTCCGAACGAATGACGTTCGGTCTGCCGCGTTCAAGCAGCAGCGGATAAAGCACCTCCAGCACATCGCCCGCGCCCATCTTGGCTGCAACGTTCACGCACAACGCTTCGCGCGTATATTCGTCGAGCACGGTGAGCATCTTGTACGCCCGCCCGTTGCTCAAGCGGTCGTGCACAAAATCAATCGCTCAGATGTGGTTCGGATACTTGGGCCTCAGCCGGATCACAGATGCATCGTGATGATAGAGCCGCTTGCGCTTCTTGTGCCGGGCCCGCAACTCAAGGCCCACATCAAGCCAGAGCCGTTCGACCTTCTTGTGGTTGACGCGCCAACCTTCGGCGGCCAGCAACTCGCCGACCTTGCGATAGCCATACCGCCCGTACTTCTTGGCCAGCCGGATCAGGGCCAGGCGCAGCTCATCATCGTCTTGAGGTTTGGATGCGTATTGCTGTGTCGAGCGCGCGACGCCAAGCTCGCGGCAGGTGCGCCGCTCCGACGTGCCGAGCTTCTGGCGGACATGAACCACCGCCTGACGAAGGTCGTTCGTCGTCAGGCTTTCGGCCTTCAAAATCGAGGCTCTCCTTCAGGATCAGCTTGCCCAGCTCAAGGTCGGCCACGATCTTCTTCAGCCGCTGGTTCTCTTTCTCGAGCGCCTTCAGTTCCGACAATTGCGACCGGCCCATGCCGCCGAACTTCTTGCGCCACGTGTAGTAAGTCGCGTCGCTGATCCCTGCTGACCGGCACGCCGACGAAACGTCCGAACCGCCCGCAAGCTTCACCTCGATCTCACGCAAAAGCTTCAGGCAGTCCTCATCCGAATGCCGCTTCCGAGCCATCTCACCCTCCCAAACTGCTTACCACACAGTGGCCCAGTTTTAGGGGGCCAAGACATGTTCATGTGGAGTCCCTGCCATCCCGAAGAGCGGAGATGGTCGGAGGGTATTTTTTGGCTAAATTCTTTCTTGCCGTGAAGGGCCTTCCGCACACGACGAGTTAACAATGGGAAGATTGGGCACTAAAGCTGATCTCGCTTCTCTGTTATGCTGTCAACTAGGCATGGGACGTGGATGATTAGGCATGGGACGTGGATGATCGGCTCTATGGCAGTTAATCGAGATGAATTCTTTGCCGAACTCGACAAACTCACCGACCGACAGATCGAGGAGCGTCTCCCCTATGGGACCGCGAAAGGCTTATTCTGGTTCAGGAATACATCGACGGAAGGGAGGGAGAGCCGATGGGAGCGGCGCAGCCGCTAGAACCTGCGCGGAAACAGCCCGAAACTGACAGCAGCGCCAAGGATGCGGCTCTAGTCGCACTGGCGGCGGCAAAGAAGGCGAATACCGTGGCGCTATCCGCTCTCATCATATCCCTGGGAGCAATGCTGACCGCAGTTATGGCTGGGGCTATGGTCTATCTCATACTGAATAACTGAATGCTCGATGGGCTCACTGGAACATCGTGAAGGTGGAATCGGTCCAAGGCTTGATCGCGATTAGACTCTAATAACCGCGCAACTCTTGAATTTGATTGAAGCTCAGACCTTCGATGTCGGCCTGAGTGAGGTGTTCGACGCCGACCCTTTCGGCCTTTGTCTGAATTAAGTCAAACTGGACATTAGTCCGTTCAACGACGTCAGAGGCAACCCTCGTATTCCAGCCGCTTTCGGTCTCAGTGCCGAGTCCACCTCGCGTCTGGAGCTCAGAATCAGTGGCCGCAAGTCTGATCGCACCCTCGGTGGCTAAAACAGCCGGCGCGGTCGGAGGAAGATCTACATAGGTCACGTCGGGCTTGCGGGCACATCCACCCAATGCTCCAAAAATAGTTAAGAGAAAGAAGGAAATCACAACGCGCATACTGATACCCTGGCACATAGGGTTGAGACTCCGAATACCCACGCCATAGATAGCGAACTCCGTAGGAGGCAGGATAGCCTTTCGTTAAAACTTGGTTAAAATCTCTGGGAAGCTCAAGTTCCCCCGTCGCCGGGATAGCCGCCGCGCGATCAATGAACGCGCCAGGGAAACTACGCAAAGAGATCGCAAGCGCTTGACCAACTACGGCGCATGAGGTTTTCGGAAGAGCAGATCATCGCGGTTCTGCGCGAGCACGACGCGGGCTTCAAGATGGCGGATTTGGCGCGCAAGTACGGGGTCTCGGAAGCCACGCTGTACAATTGAAAGGCCAAGTATGGCGGGCTGGACGTCTCCGAGGCCAAGCGGCTGAAGGGGCTGGAAGATGAGAATCGCAAGCTGAAGAAGCTCCTCGCCTGGTCAATGCTCGACAATGCCGCGCTGAAGGAGCTCCTCTCAAAAAAATGGTAGGGCCCGTCGCCAAGCGAGAAGCCGTCGCTCATCTGCGCAGCGTCTTGGAGATGAGCGAGCGTCGGGCCTGCACCCTGGTTGCCGCGGACCGAATGATGATCCGCTATCGCTCACGCCGGCCACCCGATACGGCCCTGCGGACGAGGCTGCGAGAGCTGGCCAATGAACTACGGCGCTTCGGCTACCGGCGCCTGTTCATCCTGCTACGCTGGGAGGGCGAGTCATCAGGGATCAACCGGATCTATCGCGACGAGGGGCTGACGGTCCGCAAGCGTCGAGCCAGGCGGCGAGCTATTGGCATCCGCGCCCCGATCCTGGTCGAAGCCAGGGTCAACGCCCGCTGGTCGCTCGACTTCGTTCACGATCAGATGGCCAATGGTCGTCGCTTCCGGGTTCTCAACATTGTCGATGATGTGACGCGCGAGTGCCTGGCCGCGATCCCCGACACCTCGATCTCGGGTATGCGTGTGGCCCGGGAACTGACGGACCTGATCGCCCGGCGCGGCAAGCCGGGGATGATTGTTTCTGACAATGGCACTGAGTTCACCTCGCATGCGATCTTCGCCTGGGCGAAGGACCATGCCATCGACTGGCACTACATCGCACCCGGCAAGCCCATGCAAAACGGCTTCGTGGAATCCTTCAACGGGCGGATGCGGGATGAACTGTTGAACGAGGCCCTGTTCTTCGGCCTCGAGCATGCGCGCCACGCTATCGCGGAATGGACGGAAGACTACAACAGGCATTTTCAGAGTAAACTGGCTTTAGCCTCCCAGCGAGGATACTTAGCCTCCGGCGATGCGCAATCCCTTCCGTTATTTATACAGCTCGCCTGAGGTGATCCGCCTCGTGGTGATGATGTACGTCCGCTATCCGCTGTCGCTGCGACAGGTCGAGGATATTCTGTTCGAGCGTGGCATCGACATCTGCCACGAGACGATACGGTTTTGGTGGAAACGCTTCGGTCCGATGTTCGCCGACGAAATCAGAAAACGTCGCATTCTGACCTCGATCGTATTCGCACTGGCGTTGGCACTTGGACGAGGTCTTCGTCAGGATCAATGGAGAGACACATTATCTCTGGCGTGCAGTCGATCACGAAGGCGAGGTGCTGGAGGTCTTTGCGACGAAGCGCCGAGATCGCAAGGCGGCACTGAAGTTTCTCAAGAGGATGATGAAACGCTATGGCCGGCCAGATTCGATCGTGACCGACAGGCTTCGCTCCTACGGCGCGGCTATGAAAGTCATCGGCAATGCTGCCGATCAGGAGTGCGGCCGGTGGCTCAATAATCGAGCTGAGAATTCCCACCAGCCGTTCCGACGACGAGAGCGAGCGATGCAGATATTCAGGGCCGCAAAGACCCTACAGAAATTTGCCGCCGCCCACGCCTCGATCCACAATCACTTCAACCACGATCGTCACCTTAACCGCCGCGATATCTTCAAACAGCACCGCGCTGCCGCCCTGGCCGAGTGGCATCAACTCGCGGCGTGAGAGTCTTGACCGCCTCCGACTAGCCAGCTCATGAATAGTTAGTCTGACAACGCCAACCGATGATCTCGTCGGCGCGTTCTTCAATTTCCACGGAGCCTTCCTGCGTTAATCGTCGAATTTTGTCTTCTTCATTGTCATCTGCCCAATCAATGATCGCACAACTTCCTTGTACGACCCTGTCTCTCTCTCTCTCTCGCACTATCGGAAGGCTGGTGTCTTTCGCACCGCAACGCTTCGCCAGAATTTGATGCAAACCTGGCGGCCAACTTATCTCTTCGTAGTCGATGTCGTGCCAGTCGAGCGCCCACCGTGCCTTTTCGCAAAAGTGGGAAACACCAAAGGTGATAAGGCTTACCTTTTCATGGGTCATCAGGCTCTCCATCGCTGAGTGAGCCCTTAGGATTTCAAAGCCTAACATCTAGAGGCGGTGTAGCCAAAGCGGACATAAGCTTGTTTATCGCGGTAGGGGGGCTTTCTCCCGATTCTAAAGCGCCGCCCACTTGCTCGCTTCTGCCGCTAAAGCGTCTAAATCGTCCATACGACGAAGGAGCATGTGCCCGGACGCCATTAACCATAAACGCTTGTAGGTCTCGCTGAATGGAACACATCAAAATAGTTTTGTTCACGATGCACAGAGTGTGCACGCGATGGGCGTTCTGCGAACGCTTGCTGTTTCCAGTACGACGCGTCATTGATGCGGAGAGTTTTGGATGTCGGACAGTCTGAGCTGGATTGACGATGCTGACTCTAAAAGAATAAGAGGAATCTTGACGCGCTCGGCAGACGTCATCGCCGCAGCACGTCAGGATCTCGAGGAAAACCGATGCTGCGTAGATAACCGGCTTTCGACTGAGTTGCTAAAACGCGAGTTGTCTTCTCAACCCGCAAACCAGCAACGGATGACGTCGGCACAGAGACGCGGATTGTTCCGACAACTCCTCCGGACGCCGAATCCAGATATGGCCACCGCGCCCTTCCAGGAGGGCGGACGGAATTTACGTGTCGATAATACAAGCGCCGAAGACGTCAAGGAGGGCGTTGGGGCCGCAAGCTCTTCTGAAATCCCGAAACGTCAAAGCGTTCGGCTTGAGAGGCAGCCGTTCCATGCTCGTTTCCAACACGAGGACAACGAGGAACTGCGCAAGCGGCATGGACCGATAAATCGGTATCGAAAGTGCCGGGGCATAGAAACGGCCACCCCTAGAAGCTTGCCAAATAATTTTTTGTCCATGCTTGTAAGCTGGACACAACGCTTGGACTACCTCACCAATGTAGTCATTGGAGTGCTGGCTACCGCTCTAGCCATTTTGTTGCTTATCCGCGCTGGACCATCTGATCCAAATCCTGATGCGTTGCCGTTGGTAGCCAATGCGAAAAAGAGCGGCGACCAGCAGGCCATTCTCATGGCGTCCGGAGCGTCGCTCTATCCAGCCCAGGGCTTCAACATACTACCGAGGGCCTTTCGTGAGCCCCTGCCTACGTTTGCCGAAGATATATCCGGTCTGCTGTTCTTGGCAGCTCCTTTGCCGGCTTCGGCACCAGGTATAACTGTTCTCCCTTACACTGGTTTGCCGCAGGCTCTGCCGGTGTTCCCCGAGGACATTGCCCAGTTAATCATGATCGCTTCGAGTCCTGGTCCCGATGGACGCGATTACCTAATCAGGACGTTAGCCTTTGAGGCATCAGGCGAGACCGAGATTGGCAAGGTCGCAGTTGTCCACGTGATCCTTAATCGAAAGAGGAGTGGTAGATGGGGTCGCAACGTGGCGGACGTCGTCACGTCCCCCTGGCAATTTGAGCCGTGGATGACTCGAAAAAGTGAGATAGAGGGGCTTTCTCGGACTGATCCGCGCTACCTGGAAGCCGCTGAGATTGCAGACGCTGTGCTGGCCGGACACATCCCGGATCCGACGGCGGGCGCGACACACTTTCTCAACCCAGTAATCGTTCGAGAGAGGCGAGGGGGTTCCTTGCCGTCGTGGGCGGACATTGACGGACAACCGATCGGGAGGCACGTGTTCTATTGTCCAGAATGCGATGAGTTGAAAGCTGGGGAAGTGAAGGGTAGAAAAGTCACGCCTGCGGCTGCAGATCGAGTAAGACCTCCGCGCGTTGGTAAACAAGATAAGCATGGAAAATCCGCCGTGGCGAGCGCTGCGCGTCTACGCACTCGCGCCGCTCAACACGATTTCGCCGAGTCTAATTGACGCGCATGCCTATTCGGCGAATGCTAAGGCTACTGCCGCGGAGGGAACTGATGATGCCACATTCTGGGGTAGATTGTTAGCCGCGCGAATTTACTTCTCTGGTCTCGTTGATGAAATCGACTACATCACTGCCTACCCTGGCCATACGCCGAACTCGAAACAAACCGTCATTGCAGACGCTCTGACCATTCTCGCGCAATCGCTTCACCGCCAATACTTGCCTGGGCGTTGTCAGACTAACTATTCATGAGCTGGCTAGTCGGAGGCGGTCAAGACTCTCACGCCGCGAGTTGATGCCACTCGGCCAGGGCGGCAGCGCGGTGCTGTTTGAAGATATCGCGGCGGTTAAGGTGACGATCGTGGTTGAAGTGATTGTGGATCGAGGCGTGGGCGGCGGCAAATTTCTGTAGGGTCTTTGCGGCCCTGAATCTCTGCATCGCTCGCTCTCGTCGTCGGAACGGCTGGTGGGAATTCTCAGCTCGATTATTGAGCCACCGGCCGCACTCCTGATCGGCAGCATTGCCGATGACTTTCATAGCCGCGCCGTAGGAGCGAAGCCTGTCGGTCACGATCGAATCTGGCCGGCCATAGCGTTTCATCATCCTCTTGAGAAACTTCAGTGCCGCCTTGCGATCTCGGCGCTTCGTCGCAAAGACCTCCAGCACCTCGCCTTCGTGATCGACTGTACGCCAGAGATAATGTGTCTCTCCATTGATCCTGACGAAGACCTCGTCCAAGTGCCAACGCCAGTGCGAATACGATCGAGTCAGAATGCGACGTTTTCTGATTTCGTCGGCGAACATCGGACCGAAGCGTTTCCACCAAAACCGTATCGTCTCGTGGCAGATGTCGATGCCACGCTCGAACAGAATATCCTCGACCTGTCGCAGCGACAGCGGATAGCGGACGTACATCATCACCACGAGGCGGATCACCTCAGGCGAGCTGTTGAAATAACGGAAGGGATTGCGCATCGCCGGAGGCTAAGTATCCTCGCTGGGAGGCTAAAGCCAGTTTACTCTGAAAATGCCCGCCTCAGACCAGCACCCTTCATCAGTGCCGTTCAGGTTTGTC
The DNA here is from genome assembly GCA_942491645.1 of uncultured Alphaproteobacteria bacterium. GTDB lineage: Bacteria > Pseudomonadota > Alphaproteobacteria > Rhizobiales > Methyloligellaceae > Methyloceanibacter. The sequence continues at coordinate 15,961 of CALOBK010000003.1, forward strand.
TGACAATGCCCCCGTCAAGGTCTTTGCGCCACAATTTTCCGCTCGAGTGCCCTTACCACGGGGGTAATAAAATCAACCCCTGCTAGTTGACCGGCAGTCGCAAGCCCACCAGGACTAAAGACGTTGACCTCCACCATTTTGCCGTCGATCAGGTCGAGACCAACAAGAAACATGCCGTCTGCCTTCAATTGTGGCCGCGCCGCTTCGGCGATTCGGCGGATCGTGACGGTAATATCAGGGCGCTCGCCGTGACCACCCGCTGTGATGTTGCTCCGCAAATCCCCTTTTGCCGGCACTCTTCGGATTGCGGCGACCGCTCCGTTCGCTTCCAGCAACTCACCTTCGAGGAGAAAGAGCCGCGTGTCACCATCGGCGGCCTGTGGAAGAAATTCCTGCGCAATTACATATCCCTCCCGACTTACGGTCTCAAAGATCTGATTGAAATTATAGGGTTCTTCGCGACGAACAAGGAACACATTGTGCCCACCGGACCCACGGAGCGGTTTGATCACGACGCTGCCGCCAACCTTGTCCATGAATTGCCTCACCGCGTCGGGGTTGCGGCTTATGAGACAGCGCGGCCGGATTCCCTTGGGAAAAAGCTGCAAATAGAGCTTATTGACCGCGTGATAAAGACCCTCCGGGCTGTTAACAACAACCACGCCGGCTTGTTCGGCAAGGCGCCCGAAGTTTACGCCAGCGAGCTGCGCCCAAGGCCGACGTAACGCATCAGCTGCAGGATCGTTACGCAGAAAGAGAGCGTCAAGTTTATCGACCGTTAAGTCGAGACAGGCCGTGTCAATGGACCTCAATGACGCCATCAGATCGCTTACGGATGCGAATCGTTGAGAGGCAAGACGGCGCGCATCAGCATGCACCCGACCGTCCGGGGCCAATGCGAAACGTCCGACCTCGACATACCAGACCTCGTGGTGGTCTCTCTCTCTCTCTCTCTCTCTCTCTCTCTCTCTCTCTCTCTCTCTCTCTCTCTTTTTTTTTTCTCTCCCTGCGATGGGCCCGCAAGTGCAAGATGCGTTGTGGTGTAGTCGACCAATTCGGTTGCAAGATCGTTGATGACGAAGCCGAGCCTCATGGCGCACCTCGATCGATGAGCGCCAGTAGGTCCACCCCTTTCCGCAACGCCGCTAACCGCTTGAGCGCTTCGGGGTCTTCCAGATAGCGCGGCTTAAGCGGGCCCGGCGAGATAACCCGGCGCCAGCGCAATTCCGCGACAATCTCAATATGTTCAAGGGCGACCTTGCCAAGCATCAGATCATCGAAGCTGTGGCCTTTGGCCAGATGATCGAGAACGCCAATTAGGCCGCGCAGATAGACTACATCCTTGGTCAGTCCGCCACCGCGGTGCACCCGCATCGCGATGATGAAAGCGGCCCGTCTGCCGAACCCGTGGACGTCGTGAAGCAGTCGGAAAGTCTCGAGAAAGTCCGCACCCTCGACGACACTGTCGACAGCCACGACGCGTCCGGCAAGGAGACGCATTCGCTGCCTTGTCAGTCCGCCTGATAGATACTCTGAAAGAATGGCGACACCCTCTTGGGTCTGCTCATAACCCGGCATTCCCGTATGGAACTGGGAGAGCGGTTGCTGCAGGCCGTTATAGTAGGTGAGGATATGCGTTCCGATTTCATGGTGGAGCGTTGCATCTACACGCGTCTCCGACACCTTTGCAGAATGGCCGACAAGGAAATGGCCGCGCGAGACCATCAAACCGGGTACGTCACTACGGATCTCAACGCGCGCTGGAAGGTCTGGCCAGTCCTTACGGTAGTGTGCGAGTTCGCGCTCGGCCAATCCAGCAAAGCGCTTAGCATCGGCTACCCGACCGCCATCGCCATGCGCTACGGGTTGCAGGGTCTTGAGGAGCCGATGGGCTATAGCCAGAAGCCGCTCGTCGGGGCGACCGAAAACCTGCTGGCTTTCAAGCAGAAAGTGCGGTGTACCTCGGTCGGCGATCATCGTGATCATGCGATCAAACTCGTCGCGCTGGGCCGCAAATAGATGGTACAGAGCAGGGTCTTCAATTTGCTGGATCGGAACTTTGTAAAGCGCAAGTTTAAGTGCGCCGGGATCGAGCGTCTGCGGGCGATAAAGGAATTCGGGGATGGTCTGGCAACCCGCCTCTATGAATTGCTGATATGCCGCGTCCGTGTTAACCGGCGTCGCGTGAAGGAGCAGGTCAAACGAGTCACCAACTTGAGCAAGGCCCTTGTCGGCGATGGACACGGCGCGGGTCATGGCCCTTCGTCCCAGTTCCTCGTAGTGCGCGGGTCTATAGCGTGCCCGAGCATGAACAAAGGTGAAGAAGGCCTGACGGAGAGCCCGCCCGAGCCGTCCCGTGAAACGCCTCAGCTCGATCGGGATTACCTTCCCAGTTTCCGGATCGCGGTAAATCGGAGGAACTTCCAGGCCTACTAAATAAGCGTTCTGCTGCTCTTCCTCCTCGCGCGAAAGCAATGGCGGTAGGCCAGGTGATGCTGCGCCTGAACAATAATCGATCGCTATCTTGGTTGCCCCGTCGCATGTTGTCGTAAGCAGAGAGCGCTCGAGCGACTCGATTGTCGCGTCCGGTACACCATGACGTGCCGCAACTATGCGGAAGCGCGCGGGAGCAGGCGGTTCATTGGGCGCGGCGGGCAATTCGTCTGGCGCACACCAGAGCTCGAGCACAAGGATGGCGCCATAAGCTTCGACAATCACATTCAAAAGTCTGGTGATTAGCGCTTTCAGAAGAGGCTGATACTTCGCGGATCCGCTGCTCAAAATATAGGAAGCTTGCCCTAACAAGAGCCGCTCGGTGCCCTTATCCGGTTCCGTATCAGGATGCCGATATACGCACAGAAAAGGCTGCGGACGATCTATATGGATGCGTCCGCCGCCAGGAAGCCTCTTGCGCAGAACCTCGCCGGCTTTAAGCTTCAGGACCATCTCCTCTATTTCGTCGGTCGATTGGAGCACATCCGAGTCGAGATTCAGCGGGTCCACGGAACCTCCTCGACGCGGCCGAGCGTCGCCCGGAAAGCCCCAAGCAGAGCCTCGAAGGCCGCCTTATTAAGTGCGCCGGTCCATTCGTCCATGAAAATCTTCTTTACCTCGATGGCGAGGCAGCAGCCGATGCGCGGAAAATGCGTATGAACGAAACGCGCGAGATGACGTCCACGAAAGTTCACGTTCTCGCGAACGTCCAGATGTCGCCCGAGATAATCCGCCTCCTGCAGGGTTCCGATAAATCGATCTACTAGCGGCGCCCAATAAGCGCGGTCCATACTACCCGTGCCGACATTAATTTCTGGGTTGTGCTCTGGATCAGTAGGTGGTTGGTCCGGACCGGCGCGTCGGTGATTATAGCTATGGCAATCGAGGACGAGGAAGCGACCTTCACGCTCCTCAATTTCTCTCAACAGCGAACCCAGCATCTCGTAGAATGCCGCATGCTCCACCAGCGAGCGGCGGTACATCGTCTGGGTGAGCCCGTCGTTCTCTTTCCATACACGGAGATTCCAGCAATCTTCAGGCTGCACGCAGATGGCTTCATCGGCTACGCGGTTCAGATCGACTTCGAAGCGCGATCGGAAAGTCATGATGTGCGTGCCGCAGAGCGCAGCAATTCGGTCAGTATACGGATCCTCTTCGCGCAAGCGGCTATCATCGTCAATCGCGAGCACTGATCGCAGGCCGCGCCGCATCTCGTGGCCGGCGTGGACGGCAAGGCCCACGAAGGGACCAGAACCGCCCTCAATCCGCCACAGCTTGCCTGGATTGACCGTCCAGGCATTGGAATAAGAAACACCTCCCAAAGCATCGTGCTTGGGTGTCACAGCTCTAAGGTTGATCATCCGCGACAACTAAATCCGAGTTTCTTTTGTTCCATATCTTCTGAAACTTAGTACCCAATCCACAAATGGGAAGAAGATGCGTCCAGTCTAAGATGCCTCTGCTCGAATCGGATCTTAAAAAGGCTTTCAGCTACCGCCCCGTGAAATTGCGACCATGCTTCAGTAAGCACCCGGTACAGTGTCCTGTCAAAACGTCTGTTTCGGGTCGGAAGCCGAAGTCAGGCTGGGGCCTTGGGACGTCTGCTGGGTGCCATATGCAGACCTTGTCACAGCCCCGAACATTTCGTCCGCCAAGCGTTCAGAAGCGACATATCACGGGTCTGAAACCGATTTCGGCCAGGAGCCAACTGGATGACCAAGTCGGCCCTGAACGCGGCGATAGGGGCGGATTTTAACTCCCCGGTTTCGCCCGTGCAGCCAGATAGATTTCGAGATTGTAACGGGCAAATACCAAGTTTGCCTCTCGCGTTAACTCGTCAACGATAGCCTGAGGCTCTGATCCCGATTGGAGATAGCGCGTGATCAGTTCGTTTAGCTCGTTAGCGAAGTTCTTCTCATTGGCCATGAATTGCCTCCCTTCGATTGATCAACTAGGCGAGACGCCGCGCCTCGCCAGACGAAAGATCGTTCGCGATTTGATTATCAAAGTCCTTTGGCTCACATCGGCGAGCTTCTATGTGATGAAGGTGAAAACGAAGGCGCGTCGCGACCGTTGTCACTGCGTCCTGCACAGTCTCCCATTTCTCACTCGCTTCGGCTTCGTCTTCGCACCAAGTCACCTTCACTAACCAGAGCGACATGGCCTCCTCACGGCATTGTCAGAGTAAACTGGCTTGAGCCTCCCAGCGAGGATACTTAGCCTCCGGCGATGCGCAATCCCTTCCGTTATTTCAACAGCTCGCCTGAGGTGATCCGCCTCGTGGTGATGATGTACGTCCGCTATCCGCTGTCGCTACGACAGGTCGAGGATATTCTGTTCGAGCGGGGCATCGACATCTGCCACGAGACGATACGGTTCTGGTGGAATCGCTTCGGTCCGATGTTCGCCGACGAGATCAGAAAACATCGCATTCAGACTCGATCGTATTCGCACTGGCGTTGGCACTTGGACGAGGTCTTCGTCAGGATCAATGGAAAGACGCATTATCTGTGGCGTGCAGTCGATCACGAAGGCGAGGTGCTGGAGGTCTTTGCGACGAAGCGCCGAGATCGCAAGGCGGCACTGAAGTTTCTCAAGAGGATGATGAAACGCTATGGCCGGCCCGGTTCGATCGTGACTGACAGGCTTCGCTCCTACGGTGCGGCAATGAAAGTAATCGGTAACGTCCCCAACCAGGAGTGCGGTCGCTGGTTGAACAACCGGGCTGAGAATTCCCACCAACCATTCCGACGACGAGAACGAGCGATGCAGAGGTTCAGGGCCGCAAAGACCCTACAGAAATTTGCCGCCGCCCACGCCTCGATCCACAATCACTTCAACCACGACCGTCACCTTAACCGCCGCGATATCTTCAAACAGCACCGTTCTGCCGCCCTGGCCGAGAGGCATCAACTCGCGGCGTGAGAGTCTTGACCGCCTCCGACTAGCCAGATCATGAATAGTTAGTCTGACAACGCCCATAATGCTTCATCGAACCAACAAGCGCATCTTGTTCCGACGGGAGAATGCCGGTGGAAGAGAAAGAGTTAGTGCTTTCCGAGTCTAAAGACAGACCACCCCGTGAGGCTTTGGGTGAGTTTAGCGATGCCGTACTCGGGCTGGTCTCCGAACTGGCGCCCTGCTCGGAAGAGAAGCTCTTTATTGCAGCAGCGACCCGCAAGCTCAGAGGCTCTGGCAACTGGACGCTCTTGAGACTCAAGCAAGAGATTCACGACTCGGTCCGGCAATTAGCCGACCAAGGCCTCGTAAAAATCAATGAGCAAGAAATCTCCATAACTGAACGCGAGACCGAGCATCTCGCAGGGCGTGAGGGTGTCGACGGCATTTCTGCGCCGCCCATGGACGAAATTCTCGGCTCCATTCGTCAGATTATGAGAGACAACGAGACCGCCGAGGCTCACGAGCAAACCGAGAACGAAGGTCTTGAGCGCGAAGCAGACAACCTGCTTGTCGAATACAGTGCACGGGTTCTGAACTCTGGTGATGCTGAACCGGCTAACGAAGACGAAGAGATCATGGATCTCACGGGCGAACTTGGCGGTTTGGAACTGGTCGAAGAGGAGCCTGAGGAACTTCTGGAGACGGCGGAAGTTGCCGATGCCGCCCCCGCGGAACTTGATGCCTTAAACGAAGTGACGGAGGAACTCCTCGAACTTGATGAGGTGCAGCCCGATCCCCTGTTGCAAGCCGTGCTCGCGCATCCCGACTATACAGAGCCGGATGTCCTTGAGCTCGAAGCGCTCAATCTTGAGACAATTGTGAAGCTCGAGACGGTTGAGGTTGCCGAGTTTGTTGAGCCTGTCGAGATGGAGGCTCCGCAAGAAGAGGTCGTAGAACCTGAGATGCCACCAATGGCACCGCCGCAGAAGCCCAGGCAGGCACATAGACCGTCGGTAGCACCAGTCCCTAGCCCTGGTCAGTGGGCCTCTGCTCGGTTGGCGCGTGCGAGGCCACGAGCAGGTAAAGCAGCAACGTCTGCCACGCCATCGACCCTGCAGACCAAATCCCGCACTCCGCAGTCGCACACGGAGGCGCCAGGGACCGCCTCGACGCCCGCTATGGAGCCAGCCCCGATTCCTATGGCTACACCCCCTTTGTCATCACGGGAGGTGCTAGCTGAAACGCCACCGACTGCACCGCCCGCGCCGCAACCTATTACCCAGGCCGCACTTGGGTCTGCAAAACTGTCGGCAAGTGAGGCGGTAACCAGTGAGTTGGAGCATGCCGTTGCTGCGATGAAGGCCGCCAGCCAGTCTTCATTGGCCTCGTTGGCTATAAACCCAGCCGCGCAATCAACCCCGGCTTCAAAAGCTGATCAGGCTTCAGCGTTTGGTTGGTCCGACGAAGAACCCGGAGAGACAATAAGTCCAACGCTTGGATGGCTTGTTGAGAATTTCCCTCGAAAAATGCGAGTGCACGTCCCTGCCGAAGCAGAAGTCCGAGTTGCTTCCTTGATGACCGAAGATCTGGTCCAGCGTTTGGTGGGGTCCGGACGAACAGAAACTCACGAGTTTGAAGTAGCCCAGGCTATGTCCTTGAAACTCTCGGCCCCAAAAGGTGGCTTCATAATCGAGAGTCAGTCTCCTGAGACTCAGTGGGTGTGGAGAGACGGCGACGGACAGGACGATGAGTGTCTTGCATCGTGGCGTTTTACACTGACGCCAACGAGACGCGGCCCCAATGTTCTGAGGTTGACCTTCTCGTATAAAGAGGTTGCTGGTGGCATCGTCGCCGATAGCGCTCTGCCGGACAAAGTCTTGGAAATCGTCGTGGCGACCAACTTTGGGAGGAGTTGTGCGAAGGCAGCCGCTTGGTTCCTCACGTTCATTCTGGGTGCGGCCCTTGGGGCCTACTTTCACCCCTTGATGCAACTCGCCGGGTTTTCCGGCTAGCTTGCTGACGGGTCCTGCAAATCAGGAACATAGCTTTCGGAGGATTTGTTCTCGCTGTGCATGCGTGTAGCGGAACAGCATTCGTGCATCTCGATGACCACTGATTAGAGCCACCTCGGGGACGTTCAGCCCTTGCTCAAAGAACCGGCTGATTGCCTCGTGCCTGAGATCGTGGAAGTGGAGGTCACTTAACCCAGCTCGCGCCCTGAGGCGCTCCCACGCCAAGCGAAACGCGTTGCCAGTCAAAGGGAACACCCAGTCCCCTGCCCTAGGCACCGTATCAAGCATTGCGGCAACGTCCTTTGTCAGGGGAAGTGTCCGGGGGTGACCGTTCTTGGCGTCTGGGATCAGCAAGGAGCGCCTCTCTCGATCGATGTGCTCCCATCGCAGGGCCAAAATCTCCCCTCGCCTCATGCCAGTCGCCACGGCAACGCGGATGATAGGAAGGATGTAAGGGTTGCGACAGGACCGTCCCGCCGCGATCAGATTCTCCAGTTCGCCGTCTCTGAGCCTTCGTTCCCGCCGTCGTGGAGGCACCTTTAGCCGAAGTTTGCTTAAAGGGTTCTCAGGTAGAGGCAGCCCCCACTCGTCTCTTGCGACCTCAAACAGGTTGTGCACGGGGGATAGCTCCCGCTTCAGCGTCACTGGCTTGACCGACCTCAGCCGCTCTTCCCGATAAGCCGCAAAATCCTCCGTTCGAAGACGGCTCAGTGGCTTCCGGCAAATAGGGTGCCGCAGGAAGGCATTCAGGATAATCCGCTCGATCTCATAGCCACGCTTGGTCGGGCTCACCGTCTCTCGATATCGCTCAACGAGTTCACCGAGGGTGATGCGGTTGAGGACCCTTGGGTCGCCAGGGAATTCGGATCGGTCTGCCTGGACCTCTGCCTGCCGCGCCCAGACCTCAGCATCTCTTCGTATGTGAAAGGTTCGGGAGAGGACTGGAGAGCCAATCCGCCTGATTTGGACCTGCCACTTCGCTCCTCGTTTACGGATCGTCGCCATCACAAAACCTCGTGCTGTGCCAGAACTGTGACAGCTGAGATTTCGGTCTTCTGAGGAGGGGCGACGTCCTTGGAATTATGATTTTCTACAAGGACTTAAATGGTGGGCGGCACTGGGATCGAACCAGTGACCCCTACGATGTCAACGTAGTGCTCTACCGCTGAGCTAGCCGCCCACACGAGGCATTAAATCAAGGCCGGGGGCCTTCAATCAAGCCGCCTTCTGGCCGTCTTTCAAGCCGCCTTCTATATGAGGGGTGATGGGCGAACGCAAGGCTCCCCTTTACGCCCATTCCGCCTTTAGGCTGCGAGCATGCGCTCCACCTGATCGACAAGGTCGCGCAAGTGAAACGGCTTCGACAGGATCTTGGCGTCTTTGGGCGCGTTGTTGTCCGGGTTGAGGGCAACGGCGGCAAAACCGGTGATGAACATGATCTTGAGGTCCGGGTCGAGTTCCGTCGCCTTGCGCGCCAATTCAATGCCATCCATTTCCGGCATCACAATATCGGTCAAAAGCAGCATGAAGGGCTCTTCCTGGAGCCGCTCATAGGCCTCGAGGCCGTTCCCGAATGAGACCACATCATAGCCGGCCTTCTCCAGCGCCTTGACCAGGAAGCGGCGCATATCGTTATCGTCTTCAGCAAGAAGAATACGCTGAACACTGCGCACCCGCGGATCGTTCGCTTCCATAAAACTCGTCCCCCCTACACGCTCAACCCGATCAAACATCCCGTCATGGGTATACCTAATGGGCATAGCCAATGGACATATCCTATTGGGCCTACACGAACTTGGTAAACGACCGCTTGCCTTATTTGAAAAAGACCAGCAAAGCCGCGCCCCAAAAGACCACCAAATCATTGCCGCTATTTGGTCCGTGCACAAGCCGGAACACGCCTAGACAGACACAACTCTGATTGGCAGAGTTTATAAGACCGCTGTCATAGACTGGGCCTGCCTAATAGGGGTCCAAAAAATCAAGGTTTGGCTAATGAGCGGAAACGAGGCCGAGGCGATCGAACGGGAGCTTTCTCCGCCCTTCCGCGTAGCGCGGCCCGCGCAGCTTGAAGTCCCGCTCGTCTTCAACTCCCCCCATTCGGGCCGGGTCTATCCAAGCACGTTCCTATCGGCCTCAAAGCTCGACCCGCATACTTTGAGGCGCTCAGAAGACGCCTTCGTTGATGAGTTGTTTGGGTTCGTGACCGGTCTCGGTGCACCGCTCCTGCATGCGCATTTCCCGCGGGCCTATCTCGATGTGAACCGCGAGCCCTATGAGCTCGATCCGATCCTCTTCCGTGACGGGCTGCCTCACTACGCCAATACCCAATCGGTCCGCGTGGTTGGCGGGCTTGGCACCATCGCCCGGATCGTTTCAGAGTCCGAGGAAATCTACCGGGAGCCCCTGTCTGTGCAAACGGCGCTGGAGCGGATCAATCGCCTCTATGTGCCCTATCACGAGGCGCTGTCTGTCTTGCTGACGGAAGCAAAAAGGGAATTTGGCTTGTCCGTCCTCATCGACTGCCATTCCATGCCCTCAAGCCCAGGTGCCGATCGAAGCATTACCCGGCCAGACTTCGTGCTAGGCGACCGGTTCGGCACCTCCTGCAATAACGAACTCACGCGGATTGCAGTAAAGTCTCTTGAGACTATGGGGTATGGCGTTGCGCTGAACAAACCCTATGCGGGCGGTTACATTACCGAGCATTACGGGCGCCCCCACAAAGCGCAGCACGTCCTTCAAATCGAGATCAACCGTGCGCTCTATATGAATGAGACGACCGTTGAGAAATCGGGAAGGTTCGACCGGCTCCGCGACGCTCTCGAAGCCATGGTTCGCACGCTCGTTCCAAGCGTGCCGGGCCTCATCATTCCGCGCGCGGCGGCCGAATAGACGTCGAAAAGAATAGGCTTCGCAAAAAAAGTGGGCCGTTCGATTGAACGAACGGCCCAAGTCTAGGGAGGAAACGCCCAAGGAGGGCAGCGACACAGCCTGGAGAGCTATGCCGCATTGCAACAATATGTCATTGCAACGCACAAAAATCAAGGTGGTGCCTGAAATTCGCGACGGAACTGAAACAGCGTTGCTATGAAGCCACCTAGGGCTTGGACTCTGGCACACCAGCACGCCTTACCGTCCAGCTCCGGCCAGCTAAGCTTTGACTTACAACAGTAAATGCCGCCAACCCATTATCCGTGAACCAGACCATGCCACCTGACTTCGACGCCTATCTCGCGCTGGCCCATGACTTGGCCGATCGATCAAGCGCGGTCATATTGCCGCATTTTCGGGCTGACCTGACGGTTGACCACAAAAGCGGCAGCGCGTTCGACCCTGTCACAGTCGCCGACCGGGACGCCGAGACGGTCATTCGGCAAGCCCTGAATGAGATCTATCCGGCCCATGGCATTGTCGGCGAAGAGTTCGGCAATGAGCGCACCGACGCGCCGCTATGCTGGATCATCGATCCGATTGACGGCACTCGAGCATTCATCATGGGTCAGCCTCTTTGGGGGACCTTGATTGGCCTGACTGCCGGCGGGACGCCAATCCTTGGCATGATGAACCAGCCCTACACTGGCGAGCGCTTTTGGAGCGGCTGGACAGAAAGTTTTTTTGCGCACGGCGGGAGGACCCAACGATTGCAGGTCCGCACGGGCGCCACGCTCAAGACGGCAACGCTTGCCAGCACCGCACCGGAGATCTTCGAGGACGAGGAGTTCATTCGCTTTGAGTCCTTGGCGCGGGCGGTCCGGCTGCGGCGTTTCGGTGGTGACTGCTACAATTACTGTCTGCTGGCGATGGGGCAGATCGATCTCGTTGTGGAGGCCGGTCTCAAACCCTTCGACATCCTACCGCTTGTGCCAATCGTCGAGCGCGCAGGCGGCATCGTCACGAACTGGGAAGGCGGGGACCCAAGCGGCGGCGGCCGCATCGTTGCCGCTGGCGATCCGGAACTGCACGCGGCAGCCCTGGAATGTTTGTCGGACGGGCGCCCGGCTCTCTAGCTGGCCTTGCTCAAGGCAACACCTGGCACGAAGGCATCGAAAGCCGCCCAGAACTGCTCTCGAATGGCGTCCCGTTCCTGCAGGATTTCGTGGCGGGACCCGCGCAAGACGATCTGGGATCCGGCCCGAAGCCGCAACGAAAGTCCCTCAATGGCCTCTTTCGAGACGATCTGATCGTCACCGGCAGCCAATAAGAGCGAGGGGATGCGGACTTTGGGCGCGTATTTCTCATTCTCCAAGCGCGCCATGGCGCTGAACGCCGCGTGAAGCCAGCCGATGGTCGGCGGCCCTGCCGCAAGCCCTGGTGCCGCCTCGAGCACGCCGACATTACGATAGAAGCGTTCGCGGTCAGAAGTGAGGAGATCACCCTCGAACTCGGCGCACCACGGCCCGCTTTCACCCGGGACGGATTGCTTGCCCATCCCGATCATAGTCAGCGTGGCCGCAAGACTTGCGCACACCCCTTGCGGGATTGGGAGCCCCGCAAGTTCCACCATTGGCGCCGTCATCACCATGCGGTTGAACCAGCAGCCCCGCTTCGTGGCGGCATTGTAGAGGATCGCCGCCGACATTGAGTGTGCCAGCGCGTAATAGGGCATCGGGCAGTCCGGAAGCACCACACCCTTCATGAACTGGTGCAGGTCTTCCTCATAGTCGAAGAAATTTCGCACATGCCCCCTAGAGGCGCCGCGGACAAGACGCGTTGACCCGCCCTGGCCGCGCCAATCCAGAACCGCGACGGCAAAGCCGCGGCGGCGCAGTTCGCCCACCACTTCGAAATACTTTTCGATGAATTCGTTGCGGCCCGGAAAGATGCATACGGTCCCGCGCCGTTCACGCAAGGCCGATTGCCAGCTCGCATAGCGAACCTTGATACCTTTGCGCACATCGAGATAGCCGACCGATGCGCCGAGCGGGATCGGGTTTGTCGGTGTCGAAACAAGAGTCATCGGTTTTGGAGTGCCTCTAAATCCCGTGGAACGGGGCCTTTGGCCCGCGACACCTTTCTTACAGCCGCAAGCGTGCCGACGACAACATCGCCGCTGACAATGTGTGGCGGCACAGAGGACGTCCGAACGCGTCCAGGCGCCAATTGTGCGATATTATTCAGGCAACTACCTCTCTTGAAGCACCCCACAAGCAACCCTATATGCCGTGGCGCAAAGGCCATTTGGCTTTGCGTACCTGCCCGGCCTCGCGCGGGCGTTCCACCATATCGCTTCACTAGGAGGATGTGACATGAGGCATTTTGATTTGACCCCCCTTTACCGCTCCACCATCGGTTTCGACCGTATCGGATCGCTGCTCGACACGCTGAACAATTTCGAGGGCGAGGCTCCCGCCTACCCGCCTTATAATATTGAGCGGGTCAGCGAGAACGACTACCGCATCAGCATGGCCGTCGCCGGATTCGGCGAAGGCGACCTCGATATCGAGGTGAATGAGCAAATGCTCTCCATTCGCGGCGAAAAGCGCTCGGAGCAGGAGAACTCCACCTACCTGCATCGCGGCATTGCCGGGCGCAGCTTTGAGCGGCGCTTCCAGCTCGCCGACTATGTCGTGGTGAAAGGCGCGAGCCTCGAGAACGGCTTGCTTCATGTAGACCTCGTGCGCGAGCTGCCCGAGGCCATGAAGCCGCGCAGCATCGAGATCACCACCAAGGCTGACGCTGATGAGCCCAAGGTGATCGACAACCAGGCTGCGTAAGCCTCGTTAACGCGATTTCGCGGATAAGGGCGCCCTCTCGCGGGGCGCCTTTTTTCGTCAGTATACTGATGGTTTTTTTGTGGATGCGCCGATAATCGCACCGCTGGTCATGAGACCGGCAAGGGTTGCCGCAAGATCGAACGCAGGGGCTTCCTGCGAGGCTCGTGAGGCGGCATCCAGGAGCGTTGCGCCATCGGTCAGCGCTTGGATGAACGCCGGGCCTCCTTCCGGCAGACACCGCACCTCGACATCCAGAGCGGGCCGAACCACCAACGCGACTTCGCCGCCTGCCGGCAGCTGTACGGGCTCGTCTCGAGGATCGCGCACGGCAAGGCTCCAGATCGTAATGACTGGATAGGCCGACCGGACCAGTTGAAGCGAGGGATGCAGGACTAAAGTGACTTGATCGGCCTGCGAGACGAACGCCGCTAACGCATCTTGTCTCAGCGGCTCCGCATCTGCCGCATGATAGGCCTTGTGCCTTGCCCATTCGAGACGCGCCACGTCAGCCAGATAGGGCACCGCCGCGGCCGGTGGGAATGCGGCAACGAAGTCCGCGAAGTCCGCACCGTAATGCAGCAGAACCGCCGAAGTGGGAGGCGTCTTCTCCACGTGGAGGCGCCCCATGGCGCGGAAGAATTCCTCACCAACAAGCTTTTCGGACGCTGGAAAACGACTGGCCAGCACATCGATGAGACTTGCATAGACATTGTTGCGGTAGACCGCGAACCGCCTCGCCGGCGGATTGCCTGCACGCCCCTTGAGCGCCACCGGAACCGTCGCGTCTGCGCCCAGCAGAGCCCGCGCGAAGTCGCCCTCATGCGCCAGCGCGTTCATAGCGCCACGCCGCCAGAATGAGTGAGATCGGACACAAGGGCTTCCGTGGGGGCAACCCGGCACCCCGCGAGCACCGCGTCGGCCCGCTTGGCCTCGGCAAACAAATCCGCCCACGCAGGTACATCATTGTCCCACTCGATCAGAGTCGGTTTGGGGCCCGTTAGGTCGAGCGTGCGCGCATAGAGATCCCAGACCGGGTCGGCGACTTCGCGTCCATGATCGTCGATCAACAGCGGCGAGCCGTCCTCGTCTTCGTCCGAGGCATGACCGCCGAGATGGATCTCACCCACATGCTCTATCGGAAAATTCTCGAGATAGTCGCGCGCACCGAACCCGTGATTGACGGCCTGAACGAAGACATTATTTACATCGAGCAGCAGCCCGCAGCCCGTGCGCCGCGCGATCTCCCGCAGGAAATCCACCTCGCTCATCGAGGTCTCCGCATGGGCCACATAGGTCGAGGGGTTCTCAAGCAGCATTTGACGCTGAAGCGTCTCCTGCACCTCCTCGATATGCTCGCAAATGCGTCTCAGCGTCTCACTCGTATAGGGGAGCGGTAGAAGATCATTGAAATAGACGCCGCCGTGGCTTGACCACGCCAAGTGCTCGGAGAAGAGCGCAGGCTGATAGCGCTCTATGAGCGCGCGCAGCCGCGCCAGATGCGACCGATTAAGGGGGTCCGTTCCGCCGATGGATAGCCCCACCCCATGCAGAGACAGGGGGTATCGCTCGCGCACGGCCGTCAGGTAGGCATGGGGCGGGCCGCCCTCGCCCATATAGTTCTCGGCGTGTATCTCGAACCAGCCAATGTCCGGCGCACCATCGAGAATGTCTCGATAGTGCTCGGGCTTCAGCCCGACTCCACCCCTTGGCGGAATCGGGCTGGTCCCGATGGATGCTGAAACAGAATTCATCCCTTAGGCGGGGGGATTGTCGCGCTCGAGCGCCTCAAGGCTCCCCTCGCGGCCATCAGGCAACTTCATCGTCGTGCACTCACCTTTCGGAACGAGCTTCCAGGCATTGCCCTGGTAGTCGATTTTGGACGTTCCAGCACAAGTCGTACCTTCACCCGCCGCGCAATCGTTCTCGCCTGCAAGGGCGACGCCGAAGCACTTCACTTGCGCGTCTTCGGCTGCAGCTGGCGTGGCCGCCGCGGCCAGCCCAAGCGCTGCCGCGAAAGCCGACGCAACGGCCACGCCTGAAATCTTTTTGGATTGATCGGTCATGTTAGTTCCTCTTAAGTCGAACATCCTGTTGGAGACGCAATCGCCCGAGCGTAGTCCATAGTCCGAGCCGGGATGATTGCGGCTCAACTAGGCAGCGCGACCAGGCTCCGGTCAAATCACGCCTCCGCCAGATTTGCGTGAAGTCGCCTGAAAGGCGCACCCGCTGAGCGCTGTCATGGGGCTCCCGTTGCCACGAGTCTCACGGGCGAGCACATTGAATCTTGCGCTTGTGTGCGCCCTGGAAATCTGGCATTTTGAGGTTAAATAGGACAGGCTTGCTGACCTTTGTACTGGAGTCTGCGGCGCGGGGCCCAAAAGCGTCTGCCTGATAGGGCGGAAAAATGGCCTTAAGACGCCGCGTTCGCTAGCGCAGAGGTGCGCTAGCTGCCCAGGGCCTACTCTTCACTACTACCGAAACTGTCACACTTGGTGAAGTTGACGGCTGTCCGCCTAACTCCAAATGCTTGCCCCTGAAGGTGAGACTGAGATTTCATGCAGAAGATGCCACCCCGTGCGCCCATTCCTGGATTTTTCGACACAGCTCCCAATGGATTGCCGCGCGCGCAAGGCCTCTACGACCCGGCCAACGAACATGATGCTTGCGGCGTCGGCTTCGTCGCCGATCTGAAGGGCCGTAAGAGCCACACGATTATCGAGCAGGGTCTTGAGATCCTGGCAAACCTGACCCATCGCGGTGCCGCCGGTGCGGATCCGCGTGATGGCGATGGCGCCGGCATGCTCATTCAGATTCCGCACGCGTTCTTCAAAGAGGCCTGCGAACCGTTGGGCCTTACGCTCCCGGAGCCCGGCCATTATGCGGTTGGGCAATTTTTCATGCCCTCCAACGAGGCCCAGCGCATTTATTGCGAGTCCGCAATCGAGCGTGTGATCGAGGCGGAAGGGCTTGTGATGCTCGGCTGGCGCACTGTGCCGACCGACAATGCCACCCTGTCGCCCGAAGTCATCGACACCGAACCGGTGCACCGGCAGGCCTTCATAGCGCGCGGCCCAGGCATCACGGACGACACGGACTTCGAGCGCCGGCTCTATCTCTTGCGCAAAATGATTTCCAAGACGATCAACGGCGAGACCGGCGGTCGCGATATCGGCTTCTACATCGTGTCCATGTCCTGCCGCACGCTGGTCTATAAGGGCATGTTCCTGGCCTACCAGCTGGGGGCCTATTTCCAGGACTTGCACAACCCAAATTTCACGTCGGCCTTGGCGCTTGTCCATCAGCGCTTCTCCACCAACACGTTCCCATCGTGGAAGCTGTCGCACCCCTATCGCATGGTCGCGCATAATGGCGAGATCAACACGCTGCGCGGCAACGTGAACTGGATGGCCGCCCGTCAGGCGAGCGTATCCTCGCCCCTCTTTGGCGACGACATCGAGAAGCTGTGGCCGATTTCCCATGAAGGCCAGTCCGACACGGCCTGCTTTGACAATGCGCTCGAGTTCCTCGTGCAAGGCGGCTACAGCCTCGCGCACGCCGCCATGATGCTCATCCCGGAGGCGTGGGCCGGCAATCCCTTGATGGATGCCAGGCGCCGCGCCTTTTACGAATATCACGCTTGCCTTATGGAGCCGTGGGACGGTCCCGCCGCCATGGCGTTCACCGACGGACGTCAGATCGGCGCCACGCTCGACCGCAACGGTCTGCGCCCTGCCCGCTATTTCGTCACGGACGATGGCCTTGTTGTCATGGCCTCGGAAACCGGTGTTCTGCCCTTCCCGGAAGAGAAAATCGTCGAAAAGTGGCGCCTCCAGCCGGGCAAGATGCTGCTCATTGACCTCGAGAAAGGCGCCATCATCTCCGATAAGGAGATCAAGGCGGAGCTCGGTGCTTCGCATCCTTACCAGCAATGGCTGGACCGCACGCAGATCCATGTGCACGAATTGCCGGGCGCCCCTGCACCGGCCGCACACCCCAATGTCAGCCTGCTCGATCGCCAACAGGCCTTCGGCTTTTCTCAAGAGAGTATCAAATTCCTGATGCTTCCCATGGCCCAGACGGGCCAGGAAGCCATCGGCTCCATGGGCACGGACACGCCAATCTCGGCACTGTCCGACCGGCCAAAGCTGCTGCACACCTATTTCAAGCAGAACTTCGCGCAAGTGACGAACCCGCCGATCGATCCGATCCGCGAAGAACTCGTCATGTCACTCGTAACCTTCATCGGTCCGCGGCCGAACCTGCTCAACCTTGAAGGCACCTCGAAGCAGAAGCGGCTTGAAGCCGCCCATCCCATTCTCACCAACGAGAATCTGGAGAGGATCCGCGCCATCGGTGAGGTTGCGGACAACCAGTTTCTGACCGTGACGCTCGACATGACCTATCCGGCCAAGGACGGAGAGACCGGCATGGCCGGTGCACTGGACAAGCTCTGCCAGAAAGCAGAAGCCGCTGTTCTGGACGGTGACAACATCATCATCCTCTCAGACCGGGCGACGGGCTCCGATCGCATTCCAATTCCCTCGCTGCTCACCACCAGCGCCGTGCATCATCACCTGATCCGCTGCGGCCTGCGGACCTCTGTCGGACTCGTCGTCGAGACCGGCGAGGCGTGCGAAGTGAACCAGTTCTGTACGCTGGCTGGTTATGGCGCGGAGGCGATCAATCCTTATCTCGCCTTTGAGACCATCGAGGCTATATTGCCGGAGATCGACGAAGATCTGACCCGCGACGAGGCGATCACGCGTTACATGAAGGCCTTGGACAAGGGCATGCTGAAAGTGATGTCCAAGATGGGCATCTCCACCTACCAGTCCTATTGCGGCGCCCAGATCTTCGATGCTGTTGGGCTCAAATCCGATTTCTTGGCGAAGTATTTCACGGGCACCAATTCCCGCATTGAGGGCATCGGGCTTGCGGAAATCGCCACGGAGACGGTCAAGCGCCACAGTGCCGCCTTTGGCAATGCGCCGGTCTTGAAGAATGCGCTCGAGGTGGGCGGCGAATATGCCTTCCGCATTCGCGGCGAGGCCCATTCCTGGCGCCCGCAAGTCGTGGCCGATCTGCAGCACGCCGTGCGCGGCAACCTGCCAGAGAAATATCGCACCTACGCCGAGGCCGTGAACGAGCAAGACAAAGAGCTGCTCACCTTGCGCGGAATGTTCCGGATCAAGGACGCCGACGAGATCGGACAGACGCCGATCCCACTGGAAGAGGTCGAGCCCGCGGCTGACATCGTCAAGCGCTTCGCCACTGGTGCCATGTCCTTTGGGTCGATCAGCCGCGAGGCACATACCACGCTCGCGATCGCCATGAACCGCATTGGCGGCAAGTCCAACACCGGCGAGGGCGGCGAGGAAGTCGACCGGTTCACACCTCTGCCCAATGGCGATTCGATGCGCTCGGCGATCAAGCAGGTGGCCTCAGGCCGCTTCGGTGTCACGACGGAATATCTCTCCAACGCTGACATGATCCAGATCAAGATGGCGCAAGGCGCGAAGCCCGGCGAAGGCGGCCAATTGCCCGGCCATAAGGTCGACGCCACCATTGCCAAGGTGCGCCATTCCACCCCTGGCGTCGGGCTCATCTCACCGCCACCGCATCATGACATCTACTCGATCGAAGATCTGAAGCAGCTCATCTACGATTTGAAGAACGTGAACCCCGCGAGCGACGTGTCTGTGAAACTCGTCTCCGAAGTGGGTGTCGGCACGGTCGCCGCGGGCGTTGCAAAGGCCATGGCGGATCACGTGACGATTTCCGGTTTCGAGGGCGGCACGGGTGCATCGCCCCTGACCTCCATCAAACATGCCGGCTCACCATGGGAGATTGGGCTTGCGGAGACGCAGCAGACGTTAGTGCTCAATCGGCTTCGCGGCCGCATCGCCGTTCAGGTGGACGGCGGCTTGCGCACGGGCCGCGATGTGGTGGTCGGCGCGCTGCTCGGGGCCGATGAGTTCGGGTTCTCCACCGCGCCGCTGATTGCTGTGGGCTGCATCATGATGCGCAAATGCCATCTCAACACCTGCCCGGTCGGGATCGCGACACAGGACCCTATCTTGCGGGCGCGCTTCACGGGCGCACCGGAGCACGTCATCAACTTCTTCTTCTATGTCGCCGAGGAAGTGCGCGCATACATGGCCTCGCTCGGCTTCCGGACCTTCGAAGAGATGGTCGGCCGGACCGAAGTGCTCGACAAGGAGCAGGCCATCGATCATTGGAAGGCGCGCGGCCTCGACTTCACGAGACTGTTCCATAAGCCTGAGAACGCCGCCCATCATCCGATAAGCCACACCGAGAGCCAGGACCATGGCTTGGAGACGGTGCTCGATAACGAGCTCATCGAGCTTTGCAGTGCCGCCATCGACGACAAGACACCGGTCAAGCTCGACATGCCGATCGCGAATGTGAACCGCTCGACCGGCGCGATGATGTCGGGTGTGATTGCCAAGCGCTACGGTCATGCGGGCCTGCCAGACGATACGATCTGGATCCGCTTTAACGGCTCTGCCGGCCAGAGCTTCGGTGCCTGGCTCGCTCACGGCGTGACCATCGACCTTGTTGGCGAAGGCAACGACTATGTGGGTAAGGGCTTGTCAGGTGGACGCATCATCGTTCGGCCCCCCGAAGAGTCCGGCATCGATCCAGATAAGTCGATCATCGTGGGCAATACCGTGATGTATGGCGCGATTGCCGGCGAGTGTTATTTTCGCGGCGTGGGCGGCGAGCGCTTTGGCGTCCGCAATTCCGGCGCGACCGCCGTTGTCGAGGGTACTGGCGATCATGGCTGTGAATACATGACAGGTGGTGTGGTGGTGGTTCTCGGCCCCACAGGCCGGAACTTCGCAGCCGGCATGTCGGGCGGCATTGCTTACGTCCTCGACGAGGCGGGCGACTTCGAGCAACGCTGCAACATGGCCATGGTTGAACTCGAGCCAATCCCGAGCGAAGACAAGGCTTTGGAGACGAGGCAGCATCAGGGCGGAGATCTAGAAACCCACGGGCTTGTGGATTTCTCCGATATGACGCGCTTCGACGAACAGCGCCTGCGCCAGCTGATCGAAAATCACCTGCACTACACAGGTTCGACGCGGGCGCGCGAAATCCTCGATAATTGGGCGGACTATCTGCCGAAATTCGTCAAGGTCATGCCCGTGGAATATCGCCGTGCCTTACAAGAGATGGCGCGCCAGCAGGCGGCCGATCCGGACGGGCTTGGCGATATCGAAATCGGACTTCGCGGCAACGGCAAATAGAGCAATCGCATGAGAGTGTGCGTGAGGGCTTCGGTCTGTTCGAAGCGCTGGAATGGTTGAGATGAACTAGAGCGGAGATCCTTTTCGAAAATGGGCAAAGTTACAGGATTTCTGGAAATCGAGAGGCAAGAGCAGGCCTATGAGCCTGCCGCCGACCGCGTGCGCCATTTCAAAGAGTTCGTGATCGCGCCGAGCGATGCGGACGTCGCGAAGCAAGCCGCCCGCTGCATGGATTGCGGCATTCCGTATTGTCATACGGGTTGCCCGGTAAACAACCAGATCCCGGATTGGAACGACCTCGTCTACCATGCGGACTGGCTGGAGGCAGCCCAGAACCTGCACTCCACCAATAACTTCCCAGAAGTGACTGGCCGTATCTGCCCTGCGCCGTGCGAGGCCGCCTGCACGCTCAACATCATCGACGAGCCGGTGACCATCAAATTGATTGAACGCGCCATCGCAGACCGAGCCTTCGACGAAGGCTGGATCAAGCCGCAGCCGCCAGAGACGAAGACCGGCAAGCGTGTGGCAATCGTCGGATCAGGGCCGGCGGGGCTGGCCGCCGCGCAGCAGCTCGGACGCGCCGGTCACGACGTGCATGTCTATGAAAAGCACGCCGAGCCAGGCGGTCTGCTCCGCTACGGAATCCCCGACTTCAAGATGGACAAGTCCATCGTCGCGCGTCGCGTTGCTCAGATGGAACAAGAGGGCGTCACCTTCCATTGCAACATAAATGTCGGCGAGGATATCGATATCCTAACCCTGGAACACGACCACGACGCCGTGTTGCTCGCGGGCGGTTCGGAGCACCCGCGTGATCTAGCCGTGCCAGGGCGCGAGCTTCCCGGCATCCATTTCGCCATGAATTTTCTCCCGCAGCAAAATCGCCGTGTTTCAGGCGAACCGTTGGGCGATGTGGAACCCATTGTCGCCAAGGGAAAACAGGTGGTGGTGATCGGCGGGGGCGACACGGGCTCGGATTGTATCGGAACATCGTTCCGCCAAGGCGCAACCTCCGTCGCGCAGCTTGAGATCATGCCGCAGCCGCCGGAGCAGGAAAACAAGGCCCTGACCTGGCCGCACTGGCCGCTCAAGTTCCGCACCTCCTCGAGCCAGGCGGAGGGCGCAGCGCGCGACTTTAGCGTGGCAACCAGCCGCTTCCTCGGAGACGGCAAGGTCGAACAGCTCGAGTGTGTACGTCTCGACGAGCAGATGAAGCCGATCGAGGGCAGTGAGTTCACGATCCCCGCCGACCTCGTCTTCTTGGCCATGGGCTTTTTGCACCCAGTCAAGGAGGGCATGATCGAGGCGTTGGGCCTGGATCTGGACCAACGCGGCAACGTCAAAGCCAATGAGCTCGATTACCAGACGTCGAAGCGGAAGGTTTTTGCAGCCGGCGACATGCGCCGCGGTCAATCGCTGGTCGTGTGGGCCATCCGTGAAGGCAGGCAAGCAGCCCACGCCATGGACAAACTCCTGATGGGAACCACGACGCTTCCGCGCTAGTCGACCCTGTGCACCCTAAGCGCGAGGGCTAGCTTGGGGGCCACGCGAAATCATCGGCCCGGCCGGATTTCGGCTCAAGCTGCTCACCACGCACAAGAACCCGGTAATAGGGCCGCTGAGCCAGAGGCAGGCGCGGTCGCGATGAGGCAAGGGTGACATCGCCGATCGCCGAGATCGACGCAATCGCGGTATACCCGCCCGGCATCTCGGCCGTGATCACTTGCGGTTCTGACGCCGCCCTTGTGGTGGCTTCGCTCTCGGCATCCCGAATTGGAGCAGTTGCATCACGGTTTGGACTCACGACGCTAACACCGCCAACCTGGTCCTCTCTCATGGCATCTTCCTCGCCACCGCCGAGCACGGCGCCATCGGTCGACCTAGGAGCGGCGGGCCGGACCAAGGGCTCGTTGAGGCGGTTCGCCACCTTGGCCTGCTCCTCCGCATTGCCCGCAAGCGGTATATCGCGCTCTTTCTTCGCCAGATTGATGTCTTTGCGCAGTTCCTTGTCTACGAGACGTGCCACTTTCGAATTGCCGCGCGAGGTGAAGCGGTCGCCGTCACGCAAGCGATTGACGCGCCCTTGTGCGTCGAGACCAATCGGCGTGTAGCCACCAGCCTCATTGGTGAAGGCGGCCCATGTGTCGACGAATTTGGCGCCGTTCACGAAGGCCTTCTCGCGAAAAACATCATTCAGCTTCTCGGCGATCGCGCTCTGTCCCGTCGAGCGCATGATGGGCAGACCCACCCAATAGACGCCAAGGCCGGCCGCTCGTAATTTCTTGATAAAAGTCTCGACGCGCGCGCCATAGGCTTGGCGCCATTCCTCGGTGCCGACCTTCAGAAGCTTGCCGTCTTTTCGGAGAGCCTTGGCCTCGCCAAGACCGAACGTAACGACGGCGACATGATAGTTGCCGTCATTCAAGATCTGATCGATCTGCCCATTCCAGTCATAGCGCTTCGGATCGGTGAAGCCCGTCCACTTCTTGGACTGTTGGAGAACGTCCACGGTCGGGTCGTCCTCGAAGGTGCGATAGAGACCGCTCCAAAGCCCCTCGCCCATGGCATCGCCCAGCACGACGACACGGTAGCGGTCACCGTTGGGGAACGGGGTAATGTAGCTCCGATGCGCCAGCGCATCCTGTGCCGTCGCAGGCAGAGGCGCCAGAGACAACAGAGGCGTCAGCGACAAAACAAGCGCGGCGGCGAGATGCTTAGGCCGAGAAAACAAGCGAGACATGCGAAGGCACCGAACCCCTATATCCGACACGAGGCCCCATTCTATAGCATCAATTGGCGGGCGTAGGAGCACCATCGCCAGCCGCCTTGGGCTGAGATGTGGTTCCTGGCGCCGCCTGCGGCGCAGCGCCCCGGAGGAACATTTGCGCCTCCGGCGGCAGTTGTGACGGTTTGGCCGGTGCGGCCTGCGGCGGGACCACCGGAAGGGTGACCGTCCGTGACGGCTCCACTTGCCGCGGCATGGCTTGAGGCGGCACGGCTTGAGGCGAAGCCACCTGCGGCGCTTTGGGTTGAGGCTGAACGGGCTGAGCTTGAACCGGCTGAGGCTGAGCGCCTTGCGCCTGCGCACCGTTCGGAGCCGGGAGCGCTCCGGTGGGTTGCCCCATCTGAGGCTGCGACTTTTGAGGCTGTGCTGGCTGAGGCGTTGGTGCCACGGCCACCGGTGCAGGCGGTGGCGCCTCGGCCTGCAGCTTCGTCAAAATCGTCTGCGTGGGATAACCATCGACCTGCATGCCTTTGGCGCGCTGATAGGAGCGCACGCCTTCGAGCGTGCCGCTACCGATAATGCCATCCACGTCGCCTTCCAGATGCCCAAGCGCAATCAGATGGCGCTGCAGCTCCATCCGCTGCTCCATGGACAGACGCCGCTCGCTTGTGGGCCAAGCCTGAACGAAGGGTTCGTATCCGGCCAGCCGGTCGGCCAGATGGCCCACGGCGAGCGCATATGAATCGGCATTGTTGTAACGCAGGAGCGAGCGGAAATTGTTCACGACCAGGAACGACGGCCCGTTCCGTCCGTCCGGCGACAGGAGCTGCGCCTTGTCGCTCGGGCGGGGAAAGGGCTGTCCGTCAACGCGCTTGACGCCGGCCTTCTGCCAACTCGCAAGCGTCCGGGAAGCCCCGCGCTTGTAACGCTTGGCCGTGTAACTCTTAGGCAGTTTCACCTCGTAACCCCAGGTCTGCCCGGTCTTCCAGCGAGACTTCTTCAAATACGCGGCTGTCGACCCAAGGGCATCGGGGATCGTGTCCCAAATATCGCGGCGCCCGTCGCCATCGAAGTCGACCGCATAGGCGGAATAGGTCGTGGGAATAAACTGGGTATGGCCCATAGCGCCGGCCCACGAACCATTGAAATGCTCAGCGTCCGTATCTCCGCGCTGAAGAATCTTCAGTGCCGAGACGATCTGCCCACGTGCAAACTTAGCTTTAGTGCCAGAACACGCCAGGGTCATCAGCGACTGGATAACGTGCTTATCGCCCTTGTTGGTACCGTAGTTCGATTCCACGCCCCAGATCGCGAGGACGATGTGCTTGTCGACGCCGTATTTGGCTTCGACCGCATCGAGAAGCGCCCCATATTCGATGAGCTTCTGCTGGCCCATCGTCAGCCGCTTCGGCGAGATGGCCCGCTCGACATACTCGCCCATGGGCTTCTTATATTCCGGCTGATACTTGGCCGACTCGATCACCTCTTTATCGAGCGCGATCCCTGCTGTGGCCTGCTGGAACGTATCCCAGCTTACACCGGCCCGCTTAGCGGCAGGCCAGAAGCTTTTCACGCAGGTCTGGAACCTGTCCGCGAAGGCCGGGGTCGAGATGGCCATAGCCAGGCCAAATACGAGCACGGCCGATAAACCAGCCGACATCAATGCCTTGGAAAATATCATGAGACGCATATTTAGAGCCTAACAATTGGGGCAGGCAAAACAGTGGCAAGCGCGCCAAAACCCTTTTGCGTATCCTTAGCGTGCCTACTTTAGCACTTGGTTAATCAAGGCGTGGCTCGGATAGCAGGTTAGCGGAAGGCCGCGCGCCTTCTCTTCCTTGCCGATGGTCTGACGAGTCTTGAAGCCGACCAGACCGTCGACCTTTCCGACGTCATGCCCTTGGGAAACAAGCACTTTTTGGAACCGCAAGACTCGGTCTCGTGTGAAGCGTTCGACCGGCAACCACTTGCCGACAAAGTTCACCGGCGCATTGTAGGCGATCATATCCGCCACATGGCCGACGAAAATCGCGTAGACATCCGAGTTGTTATAGAGCTTCAAGACCGAGAAATTGGTGGTGGCGAGGAAGGCCGGTCCCTTCATGCCCGCTGGGAGCACGAGAAAGGTCCAATCGCCCAGCCGCGCTTTCGGAAAGGGGCGCCCGTGCACACGTTGCACTCCGAGGTCGATCCACTCGCTGATGGGCAGTGCTTGGTCCGGCCCTTGCAGCGTACAGTCGAAATTCTTCGGCAGTGTCACCTCATAGGCCCAAGGCTGATTACCGTCCCACCCCTGGCTTTTGAGCGAATTGCCCACACTGGCTAAGGCATCGGGCACCGAGCGCCAAATATCCTGCCGCCCGTCGCCGTCGAAATCGACCGCATAGTCCTCGAAATCGCCAGGCAGAAACTGGGTGTGCCCCATGGCACCCGCCCAGGAGCTTTTCATCATTTTCCGGGTCGCGTGTTTAAGCTCGATAATCTTGAGCGCCCCGATCAGCTGCGGTCGGAACTCATCCGCCCGGCGGCCCATAAAGGCCTGCGTCGCGATGGCGGTCACCGCGTCATAGGGGAGCGCGGCCTGGCCAAATCCAGTCTCACGGCCCCAGATCGCAACCACGATACTGGCCGGCACGCCATATTGCTGCTCGATGGCTTTGAGCGTTTTGGCAAGTTGCCGGGACTTGGCCCTGCCACCACTGGCGAGCGCGTTCAAGCTCCGGGCCTTGAAGTAATTCTGCGGAACGCCAAACTCGGCCTGCGGCTTGGGCTTTGGCTTCATGGCAGCGGGCAAGGCTGGCCCGCCCGGAAAAGCCGGATCTGGCGGCACAAGTTGTGGCAGCGACCAATCGAGCTTGAGGCCTTTCAGTTGCGTATCGAAGGTCTGCCGCGAGATGCCTGCGGCTTCCGCCTCAGGCCAAAGTCCTTGCAGCCATTGGGAAAAACTTGACTGAACGGCACGCTTATAGGCCGTCACAGAATCGGCGGCACGCGCGGCAGGCACTGTCGTCACCAACACGGCAAGCCCCAGAACGAGCGCCAAACCGTTTTGCGAGATCGTGGAGAGCTTCATCACCGGTCCTCGAGGGCCCTTCCCATGCGAATCTATAGGACCGATTGTGGCGGGCGGTTTTGGCGCTGAGAAGGCGAAATCCGACGTGGTCGGAGAAGTCCCGTCCTAGTCCTTGAGATGCTTTTCCCAGGACAGTGCATGGGTCACGATCGCATCGAGGTCGTTGAGCTGGGGTTCCCAGCCAAGCGTTTCGCGAATACGGCCAGCGCCTGCAACAAGAGCGGGAGGATCGCCCGCGCGCCGTTCGACCATGCGCACCGGGAAATCGACCCCGGACGCGCGCTTGACCGCATCGACCACGTCGAGAACTGAAAATCCCTCGCCATAGCCGCAGTTGAGTACAGTGCTTTCGCCGGCAGCCCGCAAATATCTCAGTGCATCGAGATGCGCCCGAACGAGGTCGGTGACGTGAATGTAATCCCGGACGCAGGTGCCATCGGGCGTCTCATAGTCCGTCCCGAAGACGTCCAGACCGGGTCGCAACCCCACTGCCGCCTCCGAGGCGACCTTGATGAGATGCGTGGCGCGCGGCGTCGACTGGCCCGTTCGACCTTCAGGGTCAGCGCCCGCGACATTGAAATAGCGCAGCGCTACATAGCGCATAGGGAACGCCCGGGCCGTATCGGCCAACATCGTTTCGGTCATGAGCTTGGAACTGCCATAGGGCGAAATCGGCTGGAGCCGCGCATCCTCCGTGATGGGGTTCGTCTCCGGAATGCCGTAGACCGCCGCCGTGGACGAAAAGATGAAACGCGGGACAGCGGCTTCGACCGCGCAGGCCAGCAGGCTCCGAGAATTGCACGTGTTGTTACAATAATAGCCCAACGGATCCGTGATCGAATCCGGAACGACGATCGAGCCCGCGAAATGAAGGATCGCGTCGAAGGGATGGTTGCTCAGCAGCCGGGAGACCAACGCGCCGTCGCCGACACTGCCTTCGACGAAGGTGGCCGCGTCCGGCACGGCCCACCGAAAGCCAGTCGACAAGTTATCCAGAACCACGACATCCTCGCCCGCACCGAGGAGTTCCAACACCATGTGGCTACCGATATAACCCGCACCGCCGGTGACAAGGACAACCATTCCGCTAGACTCCTGAAAAACTGCGATTTTCTCGTGCCGGTACGTTATCGCAAAAAGGTAGTCAGTCGTTCCGTGCAAGATCTGTTAGAGGCTACAGGCTATTACTCATTCGCGCCGAGCCGATATCCTCACAGCGTCCATGAATTGCCCGTCTTTCCGAGGCTGTGCGATGGTCTTCGGCGCTATCTATCGACCCGCAATGGTCCCGCGCCAAGCTCCTCACCCACCCTGCCGCATCAATCTCGCGCTGATATTGCCCGTCTGAGCTCCAGCCAAAGTAAGATGCGGCTCTCGTCCGGTATGACGGGCGCTTGCAGTACGCACCCCACTACCAAATGAGATTGGATAGCAAGGTTAGCGTACGCTTGGCCCTAAGCCGATTGCACGTTATGCGATTGGACGTGAGGAATTTGAAAAGACGTACTCCGCCACGGGCTGTAATTTGTACAGGTCAAGGTCCGCCAATGACCGATAACGGGCTGTCTGGAGCTGTCATCCTAAAACGCTGCCTATGAGCAAGAAGCGCCCTATTTCTGCTGATAAACATATGACTTGCTAACACCGTATTTCTCGGCAATCTCAGCTGCGCTTATCCCCATTTTCCGTGCGGCCTTCATTTCCTTGCGCATCGCAACAGCATCTGCACGAGAGCGGCGCGGCGCCCCATTTCTCGACAATGCTTTGCGCCCTGGTTTGCGCCCTCTCTTTTTAGGTACCGATGTTCCATCGGAATGCGCTGCAAGCTTCGAAACGCGCGGACGCTTTGCCATGACCCGATTCGTGGAGTGCGACTTGTTTGGCGCGCTGGCGATCCCGGCCACTTGGCCTTTGAAGTCCTCGTAGACTGCGCGGACGAGGTCCTCATCACCTTCAATTTCTAACTGGCCATTAGATAAGTCTATGCGGAGTTTGGATATGGTCATGTTCGAATCCTAACACGAAGAAATTCTGTCATAAAATAATTCTCTGCGGTTCGCCGTGTTCGTCGCTGATATCGACGAGACAAGCATGGTGATAGCCGATGAAATAGGGTTATAGCAAACAGTAGATGGTGATGCGCGCGAACTAATTGGAGCGCCCAACGCATGCCGACCAATATCCCGCTCCCTTAGAATAGGATCTCGATGCGCTACCAACTGTTGGCAAAACTTTATAATCCCTTCTCGCGCTTCCAACGGGTTTGGTTGCTTTGCAGCATCGAGCAGAATGCAGGCATTTCACAATGCCGATCAGGGACACACGTTATCCCTCTATTAACCATGACCATGTCAGGCTGTCTCGATGACATACTCGGCAGAACGATTTTGGATGCTTGCTGACTGCTATGAAAAGTTAGCAGAGCACGATAATGCACCTTTAGAAACCAGAACACGTTTTGCTCGGCAGGCCAATGCATGTCGCGTGACTGCGAGATTGGCAGCGCACAACGAAGGCAAACTACTAGAAGCCAGTAGGCACGCAAGCCGCGCTAGTTGAGTTGAATAATTTAAGCAACTTAGAGCCATCCACGGCAGTGTGCTCTGCTTCATCGAAGCATTAGCACGTTGCAAACGTCAGCGTCGCCACGCCCTCTTGATTAGGTGTAGACGAGTCCCTGACCGGATGCGTCCAGAACTTTGAAGCCGCCCAGTATCTGCTCGACTCGCATGCGGCGGCGTCGTGGGCCACATCCTTCAGTTCGAATTCGGAGCCCACGTTATAATTTCCGACGCCGAGGAGCTCCAGGACCATGAGGCTGCCGACAGAGCTTGCGCGACTGGTGACAAGGCCACCCTTACAGCTAGACTCCTAAAAGGCTGCGATTCTCACGTCTCGGTATGTTATCGCAAAGAGGTTGAGGGACTTCTAAGTGTCTTGGACTACTATCCCCAAGCTCGATTCTCCACCGGTTCCCATCTGATACACTTGAAGAGGACTTGATGCCCGCTCGCATTCGCAAAGCCGTGTTTCCAGTCGCGGGGCTTGGAACCCGTTTCCTTCCCGCCACCAAAGCCATGCCGAAAGAGATGCTGACGGTCGTAGACAGGCCACTGATCCAGCATGTGGTCGACGAAGCACGCGAAGCCGGTATCGAGCACTTCATCTTTGTCACCGGACGTAACAAGGGCACGATCGAGGACCATTTCGATAGACAGCCCGAACTGGAAGATACGCTTGCCGCGAGGGGCAAGACGGCGGAGCTGGAGACGCTTGCCGCATGCCTGCCCGACGCCGGCGCCGTAAGTTTCGTCCGGCAGCAAGCCCCGCTAGGATTGGGCCACGCCGTGTGGTGCGCAAGGACCATTGTCGGCGACGAGCCCTTTGCGGTAATCTTGCCAGACGTTCTGGTGCAAGCCCCTGGCAAGGGCTGCCTGGCGCAAATGCTTGACGTCTATAACAAGCACGGCGGCAATATCTTGGCCGTCGATCCGGTGCCTGACGACCAGACGAAGAACTACGGCGTGGTGGCCATTGGCGAAGCCGAAGGCAATGTCTTCCCCGTGACTGGCATGGTGGAAAAGCCTGCGCCAGGGACCGCGCCCTCCAACCTCACCATTCTCGGCCGCTACATTCTCCAGCCGGAGATCTTCGGTCTCCTGTCTTCACAAGAACACGGTGCCGGCGGCGAGATCCAGCTCACGGACTCCATGCTGGAACTTCTAAAGACGCTGCCCTTTTATGCAGTGGAGTATGAAGGCCGCGCCTTCGACTGCGGCACGAAGCCGGGCTTCCTCGCCGCCAACGTCGCCTATGCGATGGAGCGGCCGGATTTGCGCGATGCCGTCATCGCAGAGATTAAGAAGCTGGTTTAGGCTGAAAAATGGTCATGGCGGGCCTGGGCGATTATCCGGCCTACCATCGATCTTCATTGTTTCCTTTACTTGACGCGACCAGCATTCCGCACAGCCTCACGGCGAGGCCGGCCGCGGACGCCGCGGACGCCGCGGAGGATCGTTGCCATCGTCCTGCGAGAAAACAAAGGCACCAAGAATTGCAGCCGGTGCCAGAATTTCCGGCCCTAAGGCCAAGCCAAAACTGGTCATCGCCAAAGCGCGTGCCACCTTATCCTCTAGCCAAAGATAAGGGTCCAACGGGCCGTAATTATCTTTAGGGGCGGAGGAATGTCGGTGCCTTCTCCCGGCTCAGCCAGTGTAACGGCCCCAACCGAATTGCTGACGTCGACCTTGCCGGTTTTCGACAAGAGTGTCTGACGTCAGCGCCCATGGAACAGACTGAGGCATTTGCGTAAGGGAGTGTTTTTGTCTCATCGTCACCCTTCAGGAGTGAACGATGAGACAGAAGACAAAGCGGCATCAGGATGCCGCAGAACACACGATCAAGGATATTCGCCGTCAAACGCGGAAGCGTTATTCGTCTGAGGAGAAGATACGGATTGTGCTTGCCGGGCTTCGGGGCGAGGACAGCATTGCAGAGCTTTGCCGCCAGGAGGGTATCACGCAGGGCCTGTATTACAGCTGGTCGAAGGAGTTCCTCGAAGCCGGGAAGAAGCGGCTGGCCGGGGATACGGCACGAGCGGCCAATTCCGACGAGGTGAAGGATCTGCGCCGTGAGTCACGCGATCTCAAGGAGGTCGTTGCCGAGCAGGCCCTGGAACTCCGCCTCCTCAAAAAAAGCATGATCGGGGATGGGGAGGATCTCGAATGAGGTATCCTGCATCCGAGAAGCTGGAGATCATCCGGCTCGTTGAGCAATCGCATCTGCCAGCCAAACACACGCTGGATAAGCTCGGCATTCCCCGCACCACATTCTACCGCTGGTACGATCGATATCTGAATGGCGGTGTGGAAGCCCTGGATGACCGCTCTCCCAAGCCAGGGCGTGTGTGGAACCGTATCCCTGACGATATTCGACAACAGGTCCTCGACATGGCTCTCGATGAGCCAGAGCTGTCACCCCGCGAACTGGCAGTCCGCTTCACTGATACGCAAAGCTATTTCGTGTCAGAAGCGTCCGTGTATCGCCTGCTCAAGGCCCACGACCTGATCACCAGCCCGGCGTTCGTTGTCATCAAGGCCGCTGATGAGTTCCGTGACAAAACCACTGCGCCGAACCAGCTATGGCAGACGGACTTCACCTATCTGAAGGTCATCGGCTGGGGCTGGTTCTATCTCTCAACGATCCTCGACGACTTCTCGCGATACATCATCGCTTGGAAGCTGTGCACCACAATGAAGGCGGGTGATGTCACGGACACGCTTGAGAGGGCCCTGCAAGCGTCAGGCTGCGATCAAGCCAACTTGGTCCACAGGCCTCGATTGCTGTCTGACAACGGTGCCTCTTACATCTCTGGCGATCTGGCCGAATGGCTCGATGACAGAGAAATGGATCATGTTCGTGGGGCGCCCTATCACCCGCAGACCCAAGGCAAGATCGAACGCTGGCATCAAACTTTGAAGAACCGCATCCTGCTTGAGAATTAATATCTGCCCGGCCAGCTCGAAGCACAGATCGATGCCTTCGTCGCGCACTACAATCACCAGCGCTATCACGAGAGCCTTAGAAACCTCACGCCCGCCGATGTCACCTTCGGACGAGGCCAAATCATCTTGCTGGAAAGAGAAAGGATCAAACGAAAGACATTCGACAAAAGGCGCTTGCTACACAGCAAATCCGCCGCCTAACATCAACAACCAGGTGAGCCAGATACTCCCTTAGCTCAAACCTCACCCAGTCCCAATTTATCTGACGACGGACAGTCTGCGGGACGAGTTCCTGATCCCCATGGGTATCAGCGTTTACGCGCTCGCCAATGCGATCAAGGTACCGCGCTCTCGGGCCAATGATATCGTGCTCGGACGACGCGCAATCACGACAGATACAGCCATGCGTCTGGCCCGCTACTTCAGCATGTCGCCGCGGTTCTGGCTGAATCTCCAAACGCGTTACGACCTCGACGTCGCCGACCGCAGGGTGCGGCGGAAGATTGAGCAAGAGGTGGCCCCACGAGATGCCGCCTGAAGCCGATCGAAAGAACATTAGGGCTTTCTCGATGCCCTTTGCGGAAGTACAACTGAACAGGTCCTCAGACACGCACCCTGCCCCTTCTCGCCATTCGAACAGCCGCCTAGCCATTCCCGCAAGACAGTGGCGCCGTCCCAGAATCCATGACAAGCTCAGTGGCGCTAGGGGCAACGGGTTCAACCGATCATGCTGACTGAGCTTTTGGGCTGGGGGTCTAAATATCCCAGACTGCGGCGACCGTTTATACAGCTCTATCGCCGAGTGTGGCGTGTTCGGCGGGCGGCTCTGGCCAAAGCTATCCTCGTCATCCAAAACGATACGGGTGGCGTGTTGATGTTCCCCTCCTCGGGCATGTTAAGGCTTCCCTTTATCGACCTCCACGCATGGGAGGCCGTTACAACGCAAGTCGAAGCGCGCGCTCGGGAGATCCTGAATCAACACTGCAACGCCTCGCTTGTGGCAGTGGAGGGAACTCCGAGTCTGAAGGGCGTGACGTTCCTTTACAGCGCAGGCGCCAAAGACGCAGCCCCAGTAGAGGGGCAGCTTTGGGTTGATCCAAAGAACGCTTCCTCATGTTGTTTGACTGACGACGACCTTCGACTCTTGCATCTCTGCAGAACGCACCGAGACGGCTGAGGATGTACTGTCTGACGTCAGCGCCCATGGAACAGACTGAGGCATTTGCGTAAGGGAGTGTTTTTGTCTCATCGTCACCCTTCAGGAGTGAACGATGAGACAGAAGACAAAGCGGCATCAGGATGCCGCAGAACACACGATCAAGGATATTCGCCGTCAAACGCGGAAGCGTTATTCGTCTGAGGAGAAGATACGGATTGTGCTTGCCGGGCTTCGGGGCGAGGACAGCATTGCAGAGCTTTGCCGCCAGGAGGGTATCGCGCAGGGCCTTTATTACAGCTGGTCGAAGGAGTTCCTCGAAGCCGGGAAGAAACGGCTGGCCGGGGATACGGCACGAGCGGCCAATTCCGACGAGGTGAAGGATCTGCGCCGTGAGTCACGCGATCTCAAGGAGGTCGTTGCCGAGCAGGCCCTGGAACTCCGCCTCCTCAAAAAAAGCATGATCGGGGATGGGGAGGATCTCGAATGAGGTATCCTGCATCCGAGAAGCTGGAGATCATCCGGCTCGTTGAGCAATCGCATCTGCCAGCCGAGCGCACGCTGGATAAGCTCGGCATTCCCCGCACCACATTCTACCGCTGGTACGATCGATATCTGAATGGCGGTGTGGAAGCCCTGGATGACCGCTCTCCCAAGCCAGGGCGTGTGTGGAACCGTATCCCTGACGATATTCGAGAACAGGTCCTCGACATGGCTCTCGATGAGCCAGAGCTGTCACCCCGCGAACTGGCAGTCCGCTTCACTGATACGCAAAGCTACTTCGTGTCAGAAGCGTCCGTGTATCGCCTGCTCAAGGCCCACGACCTGATGACCAGCCCGGCGTTCGTTGTCATCAAGGCCGCTGATGAGTTCCGTGACAAAACCACTGCGCCGAACCAGCTGTGGCAAACGGACTTCACCTATCTGAAGGTGATCGGCTGGGGCTGGTTCTATCTCTCAACGATCCTCGACGACTTCTCGCGATACATCATCGCTTGGAAGCTGTGCACCACAATGAAGGCGGGTGATGTCACGGACACGCTTGAGAGGGCCCTGCAAGCGTCAGGCTGCGATCAAGCCAACTTGGTCCACAGGCCTCGATTGCTGTCTGACAACGGTGCCTCTTACATCTCTGGCGATCTGGCCGAATGGCTCGATGACAGAGAAATGGATCATGTTCGTGGGGCGCCCTATCACCCGCAGACCCAAGGCAAGATCGAACGCTGGCATCAAACTTTGAAGAACCGCATCCTGCTTGAGAATTACTATCTGCCCGGCCATCTCCAAGCACAGATCGATGCCTTCGTCGCGCACTACAATCACCAGCGCTATCACGAGAGCCTTAGCAACCTCACGCCCGCCGATGTCACCTTCGGACGAGGCCAAACCATCTTGCTGGAAAGAGAAAGGATCAAACGAAAGACATTCGACAAAAGGCGCTTGCTACACAGCAAATCCGCCGCCTAACATCAACAACCAGGTGAGCCAGATACTCCCTTAGCTCAAGCCGCACCCAGTCCCAATTTATCTGACGACGGACAGTCGATCTCCGCGCGACCATCGTCCCCAGTCAGCTTAAGAGAACTGTTCGGGCCATCGGACCGAAATCGCCCCGCGTCGGAACTCCCGGCAAGTTTGCAGGCGCGCTCCTGACCGAAGACAAGGGTTGGGGGGCAGCTAAAATTGCCAAGCTCATGGCCCGACGGCAAGAACACCTCGGTCAAACTTGATCGTCCTATCCCGATTCACATCACGTACTTCACAGCGGTTGCCGATGACGAGTGCAATCTTAGCAACATCCTCGACGTCTACGGACTCGACGCTGCGGTCGGGGCCGCAATCCTGGGTGAGGCGAGTACCGCTCCGGGTGCGTCCGACCCCGTGCCGATCTCGCCCCGAAATCCCGCGGCAGACGGAAGCCTTGCGACCCGCACACCCTGAAAGGCATGCAAATCCACGTCCAAACCCTCCAAAAAAAATCAGAAAGCGGATGACCTGTTCTCGTCGTGTCAGATGGAATTTCGTGCAGTCAAAGATTTGGGCTACCGCATCTCTTGACCATGGGTTGGGCAGTTGGGAGGTGGATAGTGAAACAATCCCGCGGACCCGCCCAAGAAGTGCCCGTTTGGACCTTACGTCGCCTCAATCCGTGCTAAAATCGCGGACCTAGCACGGGGGAACTCGGAATATGCTGGCCGGATTGAAGCAGGATTTGCCGTTGACTGAAAACCCTAGCGAAGCGGTGGCCTCGGCCATACGTACACTTCAGCTGGAGACAGAGGGACTGGGCGCGCTCCAGGGCGCACTCTCTGCCGACCTTGCCGAGAACTTTGCCGCTGCTCTCGAGATTCTGCGCAAGTGTCGCGGCCGGGTCATTGTGACCGGCATGGGCAAGAGCGGTCATGTGGGGCTGAAAATCGCCGCCACCTTGTCTTCCACGGGCACCCCCGCCTATTTCGTTCATCCGAGCGAGGCGAGCCATGGCGACCTTGGGATGATCACGGGCGACGATGCAATCCTTGCTTTTTCATGGTCCGGAGAAACGGTGGAGCTTGGAAACATCCTGTCCTATTCGCGCCGCTTTGCCGTACCGCTCATCGCGGTGACGTCCAAACCGGAGTCGACACTGGCGGAAACCGCAGAAGTGGTCCTCGCCCTCCCCCACGCAAAAGAAGCCTGTCCGCACGGCCTCGCGCCGACGACCTCGACCGTGATGCAACTGGCCCTTGGCGATTGCATCTCCATCGCGCTTCTGGAGAGTAAAGGCTTCACTGCCATCGATTTCGGCGTCCTGCATCCGGGCGGCCAACTTGGCGCACGGCTGAAATTCGTAAGCGACCTGATGCATCAAGGTGACAGGCTGCCTTTGACGGGGGCCGATTCGGTCATGTCCGAGGCGATTGTGGTGATGACAGAAAAGGCGCTTGGCTGCCTTGGCGTCGTAGACGAGCGCGGTGTCTTACAAGGGATCATCACCGATGGCGACTTGCGCCGTCACATGGGAGACAATCTGCTCGACCGGCGCGCGGCGGACATCATGACCCCGGGTCCGAAAACCGTGACGCGCGATCTCATGGCGAGCGCGGCACTTGAGATCATCAACAGCTCATCGATCACGGCAATGTTCGTTGTCGAGGATGGGCAGCCCGTCGGCATCATCCATATTCACGATCTGCTGCGCGCAGGCGTCGCTTAAGCAGCGATCGGCTCTGCCCCGGCCTTCTTGTCTCCGGTGTTACGGATACGAGAGAAGGAGCGGCCTGCATCGGACATCGCACCCGTCTCCGGATCGACCGCT
This sequence comes from uncultured Alphaproteobacteria bacterium, assembly GCA_942491645.1. Classification (GTDB taxonomy): domain Bacteria; phylum Pseudomonadota; class Alphaproteobacteria; order Rhizobiales; family Methyloligellaceae; genus Methyloceanibacter. The sequence continues at coordinate 52,117 of CALOBK010000003.1, forward strand.
GAAACCGAGCGTACAATCTCCGCATAGTGATAATGCGTTGCGACCTTGAGCGCGTAGATGAACAGGATATGCGGCTCCCGCCAGCGCGTCCGTACAATGCGCGCCAATTGCCTACGATACCGAGCGCGAAGCGTGTCGTCTTTCACCATGGACAAAAGCCGGGATGCCACTACGCCAAACCGGACATAGTTAAAGACGGAGCGTTTGGCCCAAGCCAGGCGCTGATTCGACCAGTATGGCAGGTCGTGCAGCGCGAACTTGAAATTCTGATCGAAGAATTGCGAGTCGAGGCGATTGAAGAAAGCGTCCGCTGAGTAGGAGTCCTGCATCGATTCGATGAAGCCGTCCCTTAAGACCTCGGGCGACATTCCGAGCGGCACCACGTTTGTGCCATACCGGTCCGCATCCTCGTCGCTGTTGAGGCGTCCTTCTTTTTTCAGACGCGCAAAGAGCGGCGTGGTCGGAATTGCATGGAGCATCCCGATCAAGGCAGTCGAAATTCGCGCGCGCATCAGAAACTCCGGTACGGCCTTGAAGATCGTCGGATCGTCATGATCGAAACCGACGATCATGCCGCACCAAACATCGATGCCGCGGTCCTGGATGCGATGGACCCGGTCGATCAGCGAGCCGGCATTGGGCCGGACGTTTTGTAGCTTCTTCGTCTCGCGCAGCGACTCTTCGTTCGGCGTCTCAATGCCAATGAATACATTCTGGAAGTTTGCAAGCCCCATCAGCTCCATGAGCTCGTCGTCCTCGGCGAGATCGAGTGAGGCTTCCGTAAAGAGCGTCAATGGATAGGCGCGCTCCTGCTGCCAGCGACCGATGTCGCGCAAGATCGGTTTGATGGCCTTCTTGTTGCCGATGAGATTGTCATCGACGATGAAGACGATCTTCAAGCCTGCCTCTAGGAACCCATCGAGCTCCGCGATGACTTGCTCGCTGGTCTTCAGACGCGGGCGCCGGCCGAACGTGACGATGATGTCGCAAAATTCGCACGTGAAGGGACAGCCACGCGAAATCTGCATGCTGCCGAACATATAGCGATCCGCCTTGAGCAGATCGGTGCGGGGAAGCGGCAACGTGGCCATGTCTGTTTTATCAGGTTGCTCGTAGCGGGACTTATGCGTCCCCGCTTCCCAAGCCTCCAGAAACTCCGGCCAGGTTTCATCCGCCTCACCAAGAAAGATGACGTCCGTCAGTCCCTCTAACGACTCAGGCTCAACTGTTGCCATGGGCCCGCCGACCGCCGTCATGACGCCACGCGCACGGACCTCCTCGAGAATTTCGAGGAGCCGGCGCCCCTGGATACTCATGCCTGTTAGGCAGACGAGATCCGCGCGGCCCAAACGATCGAAATCGATATCTTCGACATTCTCATCAACCAGCGTCACGTCGTGATGGTCGGGCACTAGCGCCGCGAGCAGGCCGAGACAGGCCACGGGCAGATTGGCACGCTTGCCGAACAAAGGCATACAGTGCTCCATCCCCCAAAAAGATATGTCGAAGCGCGGATTGACGATGACGATATCGGCCATGAGATCCTTCCGGGAGCGAGCAAGACTTGTTGTAATTATCAGTGGACTAGCGAGACGCAGTAACAGCAAGCACGACGACGAAGCAGTCTTGGCGGACGAGTCTAGCCGATTTTGCGGCGCGGCGGTGGCAGATTTCGAGGTTTAGCTAATTGGGTACGGAAACCGTCGACATTCTGGTCATTGGCGGCGGCATTCATGGCACAGGTGTCGCCCGCGACGCCGCTGGCCGGGGTCTCAAGGTGATGCTGGCCGAACGGGACGACTATGCCAGCGCCACGGCCTCGGCCTCCTCAAAGCTCATCCATGGCGGCCTGCGCTATCTGGAGCAGATGGACCTGAGACTCGTCCGCGAGTCCTTGGTTGAACGCGCCGGTCTGTTGAAGACAGCACCCCATCTCGTTTCCCCGCTCAAATTTCTTCTGCCCATCTTCGACTGGCAGAGGCGGCCTGCCTGGGTGTTTCATGCGGGCCTGTCGCTCTACGATGTTCTATCGTTCGGCGATGGACTGCCTGCGAGCGGCCGGCTTGGAAAAGCAGAATGCGCGCAACTCCCCCGGCTCCGCCGGGACCATTTGAGCGCGGTGCTGCACTATCACGATGCCCAGACCGACGATGCGCGCCTCACTTTGAGTGTCGCCCTCGATGCGCGCGCCCGCGGCGCCGATATTGCAAACCGGCGGGCCGTAACCGGCCTAATCCGGCGCGACAACGGCTTCTCGGCAACGCTCCTTGAGCAAGGGGTGAAGCGCCAGATCGATGCGCGCTTCATCATCAACACAGCCGGCCCCTTCGTCGCCGAAGTCGAAGCGATGACACAGAGCACCACAGAAGCCGAAGACATCAGGCTCGTGCGTGGTAGCCATATCGTTTTACCCATGCCGGCCCCGGCGGAGGCGTGCGCCTATACGCTGCAAGATGAAGGCGAGCGCATCATCTTCGTCGTTCCCTGGCGCGACAAGCCCTTCCTCATGGTCGGCACCACGGACGTGCCACAAAGCGGCACCCCCGGCAGCGCCGTGTGCTCTCGGGAAGAAACCACTTATCTGCTCGGCGCCTACAATCGCTATTTCGCGCAAGGCCGTGAGCCGGAGACAGAAGAGGATATCGTCTATTCGTGGTCAGGCCTGCGAACCCTTCATGGGGATGGGAGCAAATCCCCAAGCCGCCTCAGCCGAGATGTGACCCTTGAGACGCGCGCCCAAGGCACGGGCGGGTTGCTCACTCTTATTGGGGGCAAGCTCACCACCCATCGTGCGACGGCAGAGCTCATTCTCGATAAACTTCAAGCGCTCGGCCTCACGATGGGAACAGCGTGGACAAAAGGCGTCCAACTTTATGGTGGTTCTCTCTGGCGAGACGCCTTACTTGCGCGGGCAGAGGCGGGACCGGACAGCGTGCCTACCAAAACACGGCGGCGCTGGGCGCTGACCTATGGCGATAAGATCGACGATCTCTATGCGCGTCTTCATTCGAACCCCGGTAGTGCCGAGGATATCGCGCCTGGCGTGCCGCGTGCCGAGCTTGACCATGCACGTGAGGAGAAAGACGCTTTGAGTGCGGAGGATTTCCTCCTACGTCGCACCAAGCTTCGCCTGCTCTTGGACGAAAAGGGGCGAAAGAACGTTGAAGACTGCTTCGCCAAAACCTAGAACAAGATGTCGGACTGGAACCCAGACCAATTACATGCCCACAGACCAAAGTCCCGGAGGAACCATGTCGGATTACACGCTTGAAACAGGCAGGCGGTATCAGGCCAGAATCAGCCTCGGCCTTTTACAGAGCGTGGCATCAAACGACATGGTGGCGGACAGGCTACGCGAGGCCGGGTTCGATGACGTCGCTGTCACAGGTTCAGGCCGCACGCGCACCGCAACAGGCCTCTGGTCACGCGATAGCATTTCGGGCGCGGTACCGAGCGACATCAGTGACATCAAGTTGCTCGCCTAGACGCAAACAGCGCCACCGCTAAGCTCTACGAACCGTCGGGCTCGACTTTCAAAACCGTACCATCAACGCCGACGATTTTGACGCGCGTCCCCGCAGGGGAGCGCCGCCCCCTCGACCCGCCAGATCGTGTCACCCGCGTGCACACTGCCGCGGCCGTTCACGATCGGACCTCTATTAGATAGGAACACCCGGTTAAATAGGAATACCCGGCTCGGTTTTAAGAGGTGCGGGACCGCCTCCTGTGCCTTTAGTGCAAGCGCGCGGGCCTATTGCGGGATGTATTGGAGGATATCGACCGCCGCCGCGGATGCCGCCGCTTCAGCTGCAGCACCCCAGCGCCGGTTGAGCGAGCCTTTGCGGATGACGTTGGTCTGCGTCACGTTGCCGAGCCGCGTACCCTCCGGCCCAAAGATCGTCCAATCGATCCGGATCGTCTCCTCCCCGCGCCCCGCTGGAAAGAGCCGCACCATACCTTGGATTTCATAAGCCTCTGCCGCCGGCGCACCCATCACGACGAAGCCGCGATTCAAGAGCTGGTTCGAGAGCGCATTTTCGAGAGCTTCCTTGCCGTCGCCCGGCGCACCGGCAACGTCGACATAAGCGGCCCGCTCATCGGCAGCCTGGACCGGACCAGTCAGGAGCGACACAATAACGAACGCCGCCCCCGCAAGCGTTGAACGGATCATCTCCATTCATCCTCTTCTCTAATCGACCCAGCCCCTCAACTCCCGCTCAACGAGATGGAGCAGCACTCGAATGCCTTCATCCGAATCATTGAGGCAAGGGATGAAGCTGAACTGTTCTCCGCCATGCTCAAGGAAGATCTCCTGCGCCTCGCCATTGATCTCCTCCAGCGTTTCCACACAATCGGCGGCAAAGCCGGGCGTAAGAACCGCCAAGCTCTTGACACCATCGCGTGCGAGCGCCTCAACGGTCTTGTCCGTATAGGGCTGCAGCCATTCGGCGGGGCCGAATCGGGATTGAAACGTTGTCTTGAGTTTATCACCCAACGGCCCGAGGGCATCGCGAAGCGCGTCGCTCGTGCTCATGCACTGGCACTGATAGGGATCGCCCTTATCCACATACTCCTTTGGCAAGCCGTGATAGGAGGCAAGGATCACGTCGGGCTCGAAGTCGAGCGTGGCCAGATGTGAAGTGATCGAGTTCGCGAGCGCCTGGATATAGACAGGATCGGTCGGATAGGCCGGCACTGTCCGAAGCGCCGGTTGCCAGCGCATTGTCTTGAGCTTGTCAAACACAGTGTCATTCACTGTCGCGGTGGTCGCCGCCGCATATTGCGGGTAGAGCGGAAACACGAGCAGCTTCTCGCAGCCCCGTTTGATCAGGGCCTCGACCCGCGAGGCAATGCTGGGATTTCCGTAGCGCATCGCCCAATCGACGATCACCTCTTCTCGATGACCGAGCCCATCGGCAACTTTCTCAGCCTGGTCGCGCGTGATGGTGCGTAAGGGCGATTCGTTCAGCTCTTCGTTCCAGATAGAGCGGTAGGCCTCTCCACTTTTGGCCGGGCGCGTGGTGAGAACGATCGCATTCAATATGGGCCACCAGATAAGAGGACTGGCCTCAATGACGCGGCGGTCGGACAAAAACTCCTTGAGATAGCGGCGCATCGACCAATAGTCGGTGTCATCCGGCGTGCCGAGATTGACCAAGAGCACGCCGATCTTGCCGAAGACAGCCGAACGGCAGTCGAATGTCTTCGAGAAGGCGTCCTTGGGCGAGGTCTCGTTCATCCGCTCACTCATCAAGGCTAATCCCTAGAAACTGGCCACTAGATAGGATATTGGGCCGGGCACGCCTAGCCTCCGATGCCAAGTCCACGCAATTTCTCGGCATCGCCAAGTACCTGCGAATGATCAAAAGCAAGCGTCTTGCCGCGCCAGTCCTCGATCCATTCGGCTGAGACGGCGTCGTCGCCCGCCATCAGTTCTGCGGGGCGCGCCAGTTCTGCGAGAAAAACAACGCTGGCGGTATGCCCGCGAGGGTCTCGGGACGGATCCGAGTAGACTCCGACGAGGCGAAGGTCGCCAACGCTGATCCCTGTCTCCTCCCGCAATTCCCGGCGGCAGCCGTCCTCAACCGTCTCGCCAATTTCGACGAAACCGCCAGGCAGAGCATAGCCCCCTTTGAAAGGCGCATGTTCCCGCCTGATGAGGAGCACCCACCCATTTGGATCAAAGACGACGCAATCAGCGGCAAGCGCGGGTGTTGCGGGAAATGCCATGAGGCGAGCCTCGCAGTTTCGAATAGCCAGGGTGACCGGCGGGCCTCCAAGAGCCCACCGAGCCAATCGTTCCGCAATCAAGAAACGCCGCCGCTAGTCGGTCGGCTGGGGTACGATCCGGATATAGGGGCGCGGGGCCTCCCAGCCGTCAGGATAGATCTTCTTGGCTTCCTCGTCGGACACCGAACCGGCAATAATAACATCGCCGCCCGGGACCCAGTTCACCGGGGTCGCGACGCGATGTTTTGCCGTGAGCTGCATCGAATCGATGACCCGAAGGACCTCATCAAAATTCCGGCCCGTCGTCATGGGATAGACCAGAACCAACTTGATCTTCTTGTCCGGACCGATGACGAAGACATTGCGAACGGTCTGGTTGTCTGCAGCCGTGCGGCCATCAGATGTCTCACCGGCACTGGATGGCAGCATGCCATAGAGCTTCGAAACCGCAAGATCTGGATCGCCGATCATCGGATAGGTTGGCGCGGTGCCTTGCGTATCCTTGATGTCCTCGACCCATTTCTTGTGCGACTCGACCGGATCGACGGAAAGACCGATGATCTTTACACCCCGCTTATCGAACTCGGGCATGATCTTGGCCATATAGCCAAGCTCGGTGGTGCAGACAGGGGTGAAATCCTTCGGGTGCGAGAACATCACGGCCCATGAATCGCCGAGCCAGTCATGGAAACGGATCGTGCCCTCCGTGGTTTCGGCCTCAAAATCGGGGGCGGTATCGCCAAGCTGCAGCGTCATCTCAATTCTCCTTTGTTCTTGGGCCAGACAGGTCTTCCTAGATGTGGTGTCGGCCACCTTTGGCCGCAACTACGGTCGGCGCAAAGTTAAGCAAATGATCTAGAAGGGACGCGCTGGGCCAAGTGAGGTGAGAAATAGCAGGAGCCCGATCGTCATGACAAGCAGGGCGCCCCCGATCGCACAGACAGTCCAGACGGCCTCGACCCAGCTGGCATTCTGGCCGTCGGCGGCAAGCGCGAGTTGACGCGACCCAAGAGCCAGAGTCGCTAGCACAGACACAGTAATTGCCGTTCCAAACGCCATAGCAAAGGTCGCAGCGACTCCGGCCCAGAACAGGCCTTGCGCCAAGGCGAAGATCAGCACCAGCACTGCCCCTGAGCAAGGCCGGATACCGACGGCGAATACGACAGCAAGAACCTTCTTCCAAGACATGGGGCCCGCGATATCGCGCACATCCACAATATGGCCGCAGGCCTCGCAATCTTCATGGCGATGATCATGATGGTGGTGGGATGGGCGTGGGCGTGGGCGTGGGCGTGGGCGTGGGCGTGGGCGTGGGCGTCATAACTATGGCCCGACCCGGCCGCTGTCCAGCGGCGCCAAAGCCGGCGGAGCGCAGACACAAGGAGCAAGAACCCGACAACGAAGACCAACGCATAGCTGGCCGTCTCGAGATGCGCCACCCAGGCATTGACCTGAAAGCCGGTGCCATTGATGGCGATCACCAGCACGCCCACCAGTGCGACAGCCATCAGCCCTTGAACTGCGGCTGCAAGAAACGAGATGAGAATGCCGCGGCGCACCGTCTCCTCATTGGCGAGAACGTAAGACGAGATAATCGCCTTGCCGTGGCCAGGTCCTGCTGCATGAACGATGCCGTAGACAAAGCTGCCCCAAGCGAGCCAAAACCCTGCCACCAGAGCATTGCCGCTCTTCAAGTCCTTCACCGTCGCGGCGAGCTTGCGCTGCATGGTCTGCTGGGTCTGAGCGATCCAGGTCAGCAGACTGCCAAACGGGCCTTTGGCCTGAAGAGGTGCGGCATGGGGTGCGGGCCCGGAAAATGCTGGGGGCGCGGCTTGGCTCTGCGCTGAGGGCCCGAACGCAGCGGGCGCTGTCTGAGCAGAGGCAAGCGGTGCGCACATCGTCACCACTAGCGCCAACACGAAGCCGAGAAGAATCTTCGTCACCGGGGCTCGCATTTCACTAAGGCCGTCTGCGCGAATTGCGAGCCGTAATTTGAGTTCGCCCCGAGCTGACTGAAAAAGGCCTCGCTGAGGGCTTTGGCAGCTTCGGCACTTTCGGCATCCGGCGCATCGACCTTGGCCGTGCAACCAGGCGCCATGCCGCCCACTGTAACGGGGTTCTTTTCGGCAAAACCGAACGCCACGAAAAACGAGGGGTCGTAGACGTCGATAGTCACACCCTTTGCGCCAGGATCGATCGGCGTCTTGAGTGGTAGTGTGAAGTGCAGCGTCAGCACCGTATCGCCGTACTCGACCCAGTAGTCTTCAGGACCCTTCAACGGCAAGAACGATTCGTCTCCAGCTTCGCGCACAAAGGTGAAGTAGTCGAACTCCTGGAGCGAATCCACATTGACCTTGGCAAGCTCCTCGAGCTCTTCCTTGGTGTAGACGCCATCGCCGTTGGCATCGAGCCCCTGGACCGCCATGGCGCTGTAGAATTCGTCGAACGTCCAAGCTTGCTTGATGCCAGTGATCTTGTTTCCCGGGCCGAAGACAACCTCGGACCGCACCGTAGCCCAGACATGGGGATGCGCATCTGCACCTTTGGGTAGGCCGGAAGCAAGTGAACCAATCAAGGCGATTATCAGGACAATTTGGGGCCCATTGAGGCTCCAATTCGGCATGGCATTGGCTCCAAAGACGCAAGAGTGAGGGTTATGCCTGAATTGTGGAGGATTTTGGAACCCTCCTGCAGTTGCAGCAAGTTGGGAAGGCCGAAATAGCAAACGGGATCCAGCTCGGAAGAGCTGGATCCCGTTCTCGCATTGAAAAGTTCAGCTTGCTGAACTTAGCCGCCGACGACCGTCAAACGGCCGGCAATATCCGTAAAGAGCGCGGTCAAAGCACCAGACAGCGTCGTCATCATTGTGATGATGGCAACGGCAATACCGGCGGCGATCAGGCCATATTCAATGGCAGTGGCACCGGACTCGTCTTTAGCGAAGCGTACAATTGAATTCATTTTGACTCTCCCTTTCGATCAGATCACAGAAACTCGTTACTCACAAACAACGGCCCCTCACCGCACGCTGTTGGTCGGTGAAACCTGATGTGAAAGCTAGCAGTGATCTGTTAGACACTCGTTAAATCGATCTCGCGAATACACGGGCATGAAATTAAAGAATTGGAAGATACAAAAATCGAGAAACCATTTAAACACGATTTATTTATATTTGTATTTACAGTATATTGATTTCTGTATATCACTCATTTACCATGTGAAATTGCCCTGAGTTCCTACGGGGCCCCGTTGGTAGAGATCCGCAACGTCCTGATTGAAGATGCGGATGCAGCCATGGTAGACCGCCTTCCCCACTGACCAGGGCGCATCGGTGCCGTGGATCCGGTAAAGGCTCTTGCCGAGATACAAAGCCCGAACGCCGAGGGGGTTTTGTGGGTGGCCTCCGGGCACATAGGCGGGAAGATCGGAGTTTTTCCGGCGCATGTCGGCCGTCGGCGTCCAGCTGATGGCCCGGTGCTGAGGCAGCACATAAGAGAGCCGCGCCCGGCTGCTTTTCGCTCGCCGGGGGGAAACGACACCAGACGGCGGCAACCACCCCATGACGCTGCGGATTGGATGATTTGGCCGAATCGAGGAGCCCGGCCGAAACTTGACCCGGCGCGAAGGCGACAAGCATGGGCGCAAGCACAGCGGCCACGCAAAACCCGAGGAAACGCATCACAAGACCCCGTCTAGCTTGGTTCGGCCAGTTTCGGCTGATTCTGGTTAGCGAAATCCAAACATGCGTCCTGGGTTGGGAATGGCTTCGGGAAAGACGTTGGGAAAAGGGTCCGGCGAACGCCGCGTCCTAGGCTGGGCTCCTGCCGGTGACGATATGGATGCGCCCATCCATCCAAACGGCGCCATCGCGCTCATATGGCGTGTAGTGCGCCTTCAAGCGTTGGCGTATTTCGCTAAGTGTCGTCTCATCGGCGCCCACGAGCAGGTCGCTGGCCGAAACTGAATTGAGCGTAAAATCCACCGTGTCCGGAACGGAGAGCCCGCCACCAAGTGGAATTAAGCCACGCCAATCGGAAATGCCCAGATCGCTGAGCCCGGCTGCGTCAAGAAGCGCGAGCAGCGTCTCACCCCCGCCATAGCGCAGTGGCCCTGGGGCCTCGCGGTCGGGCGGCGGCGCGTCGATGATCCCGCCCACCGCATCGCTGAAGCCTGTGATCCAAGGATTGTCCGCACGTGGTCCCCAGACAGCGAAAGCAAACCGACCGCCAGGCGCGAGCCAACAGGCCAAATTGGCAAAGGCCTGCGCAGGATTGTCGAAAAACATGATGCCAAAACGCGAGACCAAGCGATCATAAGGCATCAAAGGCGTCATCGCGCTCCCCACGTCCGCGAGGTGAAAAGCAATATTGCCATCGCCGGCGCGAATGCGAGTCCGTGCCAATTCGACGAGGTCCTGCGAGATATCGAAGCCATGAACGCAACTTCCAGCCGGGGCATGCGCCAAAATCTCCAGCGTGGTGCCGCCGCCCCCGCATCCGATATCGGCAATCCTTAGGGGCCGGTCGAGTTGCAATGCCTCGATCAGCGGCGCATCGACGAAGACGAGCATCGCTTCCATGCAAGGGAGATCGTCGCACCATTTCTTGCCGCGCTCATTGGCCCAATCGGATGCGACGAGTGTCTCGCTCATATTTATCTAGGGCTCCTCTCCGGCCTTTGCTCGAAGCGCACATAGTGTGGCTTTGGCGGCCTCACAAGCCGGTTGCCTGCCGTATTCGGACCTGGAATGGGCTTCACCCTCATCGCTGTTTCTTGACTCAGAGCCGACTCAAGGGTAAGAACAAAACAGGAACGAGAGTGGAGTATGAGTAATGAGTAACAACGTTCCAGGCGGCGATAAAAGTGCCCTCGTTCCGCCGGCTGGCGTTGAAGAAAGAGCAGGCGGTCCCACGGGAAGGGTCCTGATTGAGCGGCTACGCGCATCAATTCGTGCGCTCGAACAGGTTCCCGTGTCCCTAGCCATCCCCCCCGCGCCAGGCGCGGCCTCTTCCCGTCCCGCCTGCTCTTTAACGCCTCCGCCCGCCCCTTTTGATGCCCTCCACCAAGGCGGGCTCCACGAGATCAAACCCCATGCGTACCGCGACACGCCCGCGGGTCTCGGCTTCGCGCTCTCGGTGATTGCCGGGTTCGAGATGCAAGGCCCGGGACTGGTGTTGTGGTGCATGACGGGACTTCAGGCGCGCGAATGGGGACGGCCTTACGGTCCTGGTCTTTTAAAAGCAGGCCTCGACCCCGCACGCTTTCTCATCGTTGAGACGCGCACCGCCAACGAGGCGGCCTGGGCCCTGGAAGAAGGCTTGAAAAGCGGCGCACTCATCGCCTGCCTTGCCCAAACCGAGATCAAGACACCGCTCGCGGCACGGCGCCTCGGCCTTGCCGCGCGCGCCGCTGGGACCCCGTGCTTTCTCCTCACCCCGCACGGCGATCCAGGCGTTCCCGGCACGCTGACCCGCTGGCGCATTGCCACGGAGGGAAGTGCTCATGTCCCTTTCGATACAGGCGCCTCTTTCGATTCAGGCGCCACGTCCGGCAAAACACGCCCTGGCACCGCCTGTTGGCGCCTCTCCCTCGAGCGATGCCGGAGCAGCGTGGCTGGGCAAACAACAAGCCCTCAAGTAGGCCAAGGGCCGGGTGGGCAAACAGAACCCACGCGCTTTCATGTGGAGGCCCGTCATGCGCTTACTCGCGATAAAAACAGCGCCAATAAACCGGATGGTCTGCGTGTGGTTGCCGCATCTTCCGATCGAGCGGCTGAGGCGGGAGCGTTTACGCGCGGGCCGCACACCGCCACCGGCTAAGACGCCCTTCGCGCTTGTGGGCAGCGAGGCACACGGCCTGACCCTCACCGCCCTCAATGCGCCATGCCAGCACGAAGGATTGAAGCCCGGCATGCGCCTGGCCGATGCCCGCGCCATCTGTCCGGCGCTTCTCACCGCGCCCGCTACACCGGCCGCAGATGCGGCGTTCCTGGAAGCGCTCGCACGCTGGTCGTCGCGCTATAGCCCCTCCCTCAACGTGGATGGCACCGACGGGCTCTGGCTCGACATCACTGGTATCGCCCATCTCTTCGACAGCGAGGCCGCGCTCCTTGCCGACCTTGCAACCCGCCTTGCGAAAGCCGGACTCAACACACAGCTTGGGCTCGCCGAAACCCTTGGAGGTGCGCACGCGCTTGCTCGCTATGCGCGGTGCACGCCTTGCATCGCCCCTTTCGGCGCTCTGCCAAAAACACTCGCCCCTCTTCCCATCGAGGCTTTGCGTCTCGACCTTAAAACCACATCTGTCTTGCGGCGGCTGGGGCTGAAACGCATCGGTCAGCTTTACGATCTGCCCCGCACCAGCCTCGAACGGCGCTTTCATTCAAAAGAGGCTGCGCAAAGCGTTCTGCGCCGCCTCGACGAAGCACTTGGGACGCGCAAAGAGACACGCATTCCCCTTCTGCCCGCGCCCGACTTCGTGGCCAGGCTTTCCTTTGCCGAGCCGCTCATCACCCATGACGGCGTTTTGGCCAGTCTTGAGCGCCTCGCCAACAAGCTGTGTCAAACGCTCAAAACAGCGAGCGTAGGCGCGCGGCGCGTGGTGTTGTGGGCGGCACGCACGGACGGCTCGTGCACGGAGATCGAAGCGGGCTTAAGCGCGCCATCCTCAACAGCAGCCCATCTTGTGCGGCTTCTCAAAGACAGGCTCGAGGCCATCGACATGGGATTCGGGGTCGATCTGATGACCTTGGCGGCTTTGCTCACCGAAACGCTGCATCCGATCCAAACAGGCCTCACCGAGACCACCCATAGGCCCCACCCCGAAAAGCTCATCGATGCGCTTGTCAGCCGTTTAGGGAAACGCACCGTGCGCCGCCTCTTCCCGAAAGAGAGCCACATCCCAGAGCTTGCGCAAAGTCCGCGCACTATCTTTGCCGGGCTTCCCGCTTGGACGGACGCTTGGCCTGGCGAAGTATCGAACAAACCGCCGCGCCCACCGCTTCTGCTCGCAAAACCGGAAAGCTTGGCGGTCATGGCCGAAATTCCCGAAGGCCCCCCGGCCCGCTTCACTTGGCGGCGCGTCAATCGCCGCGTGGTCAAAGCGGAAGGGCCAGAACGCATCGCGCCCGAATGGTGGCGCACCCTTGAACAGGGCGTCCCACTTGAGGCCCACGCAAACCAGCGCCCGCGGGACTATTACCGTATCGAGGACGAAGACGGTTGCCGCTACTGGGTCTTCCGCGAAGGGCTGTACCAAGACGGTGCGGACGGCCCGCCCTGCTGGTTCCTGCATGGGGTTTTCCCATGATGCCTCTTGTCCAACCGCCTGTCCAAACCCCTGCCGAGCCTCGCTACGCCGAACTCGATGTCACCACGAACTTCACCTTCCTGCGCGGGGGTTCCCATGCCGAAGAACTGGTGCGCACTGCAAGCGCGCTGAAGCATTCAGCCATTGCGGTCGCGGATGCCAATACGCTTGCCGGCGTGGTGCGGGCCCATCTCGCGGCGAAAGAGAACGGTATCAAATTCATTGTCGGGGCGCGGCTGGTCCTCAAGGACGCCCCATGTCTTCTCGCCTACCCCACGACCCGCGCGGCCTATGGCCGGCTGTGCCGCCTTCTGACTCTCGGCCAGCGCCGGGCCGAAAAGGGAGACTGCATTCTCTTCCTTGACGATATGGCCAAACATGACGCCGGGCTCATCTTCATTGCGCTCCCGGGTGAAGAGAATTTCGAAGCACCTCTCTTGCGTCTCAAGCGGGCCCTGAAGGCCCCGCTCTATCTCGCCGCCCATCATATGTATCGTGGAGATGACCGCGCGCGGATCGAAACCCTGGCGGCGCTTGCCGCACGCACGCGCATTCCGCTCGTTGCTACCGGCGCCGTGCTTTATCACGCCCCCGAGCGCCGCCAGCTCCAAGACGTGCTCACCTGCATCCGTGAGAAGTGCACCCTTCGCGACGCAGGCTTTCGTCTCCAAGCCAATGCCGAGCGCCATCTAAAAGCGCCCTTGGAAATGGCGCGCCTCTTTAAGGGCTATGAGGATGCGCTGGAGCGCACCATCGAAATTGCCGAGTGCTGTCACTTCTCACTCGATGAGCTGAAATACGAATATCCCGACGAGCCGGTTCCGCACGGCAAAACACCGCAAGCGCATCTGGAAGACTTGACCTGGGAGGGTGCGGCCTGGCGCTTCCCAGACAGCATCCCTCCGAAAGTCCGGGCAACGCTCGAAAAGGAACTCGCGCTCATCGACGAGCTGAGCTACGCGCCCTATTTTCTCACGGTCCACGACATCGTGCAGTACGCGCGTAGCCTCGGCATTCTTTGCCAAGGTCGCGGCTCGGCTGCCAATTCCGCTGTCTGCTATTGCCTCGCCATTACGAATGTCGATCCCACCGAGATCGATCTTCTGTTTGAGCGTTTCGTTTCGCCAGAGCGCCGCGAGCCGCCCGATATCGATGTCGACTTCGAACACGAGCGACGCGAAGAGGTGATTCAATATATTTATGCGCGCTACGGCCGCGACCGCGCCGGGCTGGCGGCAACCGTCATTTCCTATCGTGGCCGCTCCGCCGTGCGCGAGACCGGCAAAGTGCTGGGGTTGTCGGAAGACACGGTCGCCGCGCTCTCCGGCACGATCTGGGGTTTAAGCAATGGGGCCCTGCCGGAGAAATATGTGCGCGAGGCGGGACTCGATCCCGCCGATCCACTGCTGGCACGCTGTCTTTCCTTGGCCCATGAACTGATCGGCTTTCCCCGGCATCTGTCCCAGCACGTAGGCGGCTTCGTGCTGACACGCGGGCCGCTGTCCGAACTCGTTCCCATCGGCAATGCGGCCATGGAAGACCGCACCGTCATCGAATGGGACAAGGACGATCTCGACGCACTGGGGCTCCTCAAGGTCGATGTTCTCGGCCTTGGCATGCTCACCTGCATCCGAAAAGCGTTCGCATTGCTGGAAGAGCATTACGGCCAGGACCTCGCTCTTGGCACGGTCCCACAGGACGATGAAGCCGTGTACGACATGCTCTGCCGCGCCGATTCCATCGGTGTGTTCCAGGTGGAGAGCCGCGCGCAAATGAACATGCTGCCGCGTCTGAAGCCGCGCTGCTTCTACGATCTTGTCATCGAAGTTGCCATCGTCCGCCCCGGCCCGATCCAGGGCGACATGGTGCACCCCTATTTGCGCCGCCGCTCCGGCGCCGAGGCGGTCGATTTTCCCTCGCCCCATCCAGACCATGGGCCGAAAGACGAGTTGCACCAAGTGCTCGGCAAGACCATGGGCGTACCGCTGTTCCAGGAACAGGCCATGCGCCTTGCCATGGTGGCCGCGAAATTCTCCGGCGATGAAGCGAACGAGCTGCGCCGCGCCATGGCCACGTTCCGGCGGCGCGGCACGATCGGCACGCTCAAGGACAAGATGGTTGGCCGCATGAGCGCGCGCGGCTATCCGGCGGATTTTGCGATGCGCTGCTTCAACCAAATCAAGGGGTTTGGCGAATACGGCTTTCCCGAAAGTCATGCCGCGAGCTTTGCCCATCTCGTCTATGTCTCGTCCTGGCTCAAATGCCATTACCCAGCGGTCTTCGCCTGCGCACTTCTGAATTCCCAGCCCATGGGCTTTTACGCGCCCGCCCAGATCGTGCGCTGCGCCCGCGAGCATGAGGTTGCCGTGCACCCACCCGATATCAATCACAGCCATTGGGATTGCACATTGGAGGATATGGGCACGGGCGCTCACGGACCCTGTGGTACAGGCGCGCAAAAAAACAAATGCGCTCAAGCAAGCCTAAGGCCGGTAGCGCAAAATAGAAAATGCGCGCTCCGTCTAGGCTTCCGGCAAATCGATGGGTTTCGCGAAACGGACGCGGACAAAATCACCGCGATGCGCGCTGGCCCCTATCGCGACATACAGGATCTGTGGCGTCGCAGCGGCCTTAGCCGTGCCAGCATCGAGACGCTCGCAAGCGCCGATGCCTTCCGCTCGCTCGGCCCCGACCGCAGGCAAGCCTTATGGGCTGTGCGCGGTCTGCCAAAGGAGATCCCGCTCCCGCTTTTTGAGCACGCCCACACAATTGAGTCCGGGCGGGAGGTGGACGTGGCGCTGCCCGCCATGCCGCTCCCAGAGCATGTGGTGAACGACTACCGCACGATCCGGCTCTCCCTCAAAGCCCACCCCATGACGTTCTTGCGGGCCCAAGCGAGCGCCACACGCATTGTGTCTTGCGCAAGCCTCAGAACCATGCGGGACGGCACCCGTGTCAGCGTCGGCGGCGTGATCCTTGTGCGCCAACGCCCCGGCTCGGCGGCTGGCGTCGTGTTCATGACCCTCGAAGACGAGACCGGCGTTGCCAACGCGGTGATTTGGCCCAATGTCCTGGAGCGCATGCGCAAGATCGTTATGGGCGCGCGGCTTGTGGTGGTGCATGGCCGCGTGCAGCGCCATGAAGACATTATTCATGTGGTCGCCGAGCGGCTGGAGGATAAAAATCTCTGGCTCGACCGTCTCACCGAGGATGGCGAGGCGCTGGAAGCCATACTTGCGAACTCCGACGAGGTTCGAAGGCCCGATCCTGGGTCTTGGCGCAAGCCGCCCGAAGAGGGGCGTCTCAAATGGCATCCGCGCTGCCATCCGCGCCAGGCGCGGATCATCCCCAAGTCTCGTGACTTTCACTAAATCCCGCGACTTTCATTAGCTAACGGACGCGTGACTGGCAGGCGCGGTGAAACTCGATATGCTGCGCTTCATGTTGCTCCCTCGCGTCTCGCTCCGCCTTCTCCCCGCCATAACCGCGCTCTTGCTTCTGGTCTCGCCCGCACCGGCCTTGGACCTGCCGGAGGGCGCCAGCGGCCTGGCGCCTAAGCCGCTCGTCAAGGCTAAGGACCACATGATCGTCGCCGCCCATCCGCTTGCAGCGGAAGCCGGTCTTGAAATGCTGCGCAAAGGCGGCGCGGCCATTGATGCAGGGATCGCCGCGCAAATGGTGCTCAACCTCGTTGAGCCCCAATCCTCCGGCATCGGAGGCGGCGCCTTCATGCTCTATTGGGACGCCGCCGCCAAAACGCTCTCAAGCTACGATGGCCGCGAAACAGCGCCAGCCGGGGCAACCCCGGAACTCTTTCTCGATGCGGTCGGCAAGCCCCTGCCTCGACCTGTAGCGATGCATAGTGGCCGATCGGTCGGTGTGCCGGGTGTCCTTGCCGCACTCAAACAGGTGCATGATGCCTACGGCAAATTGCCCTGGACGGACCTCTTCAAGCCCGCCATCGCGCTCGCCCGCGAAGGCTTTCCCGTCTCGCAGCGCCTTGCCAAGATGCTGGCCAATGCCGATCCGAATACGTTCGGCGCATCGGCGCGAGCTTACTTTTTCGATGAGACCAGCAAGCCGCGCCCGCCCGGCTACACGCTCAAGAACGAAGCGCTTGCGGAGACATTCGAGACAATCGCTAGGGGCAGCACGGACGCCTTCTACAAGGGCTCCATCGCCGCCGATATGGCTAAATCGGTCCAGAACGATCCACGCGGGCAAGGCAGCCTGAGCGAAGATGATCTTGCCAACTACCGCCCCAAAGTCAGGGACGCTGTGTGCTCGCCCTATCGTGGACGAACCGTGTGCGGTGCAGGACCGCCCTCATCAGGCGCCGTCGCTGTCAGCCAAACACTCGGCCTGATCGCGCCGGTCGATCTCGGCACCACACCGATGAGCGCCAGCGCCGTGCACACCATCATGGAAGCGGAGCGTCTTGCCTTTGCCGACCGGAGCCGGTATGTCGCCGACCCCGATATGGTAGCGGTGCCCGTTGAGGGGCTGTTGGACGCAGACTATCTCGCAGCACGGCACAAACTCATCGATGCCGAAAGCGCGGCCAAAAACGTTGCGCCGGGCACCCCGCCGAACCTGACCCGTGCCTTCGGCCGCGATCACACGAAGGAAAAGGGCGGCACCAGCCATATCTCCGTGGTGGACGGCGATGGCGATGCCTTCTCGCTCACAACCAGCATCGAATTCGCCTTCGGTGCGCGGAGCATGGTGCACGGATTCTTGCTCAACAATCAGCTGACAGACTTTTCGTTTCTGCCCAAGGACGAGGACGGTATGGAGGTCGCCAATCGCGTCGAGGCTGGAAAACGTCCGCGCAGTTCTATGGACCCGACCATGGTCTTCGGGCCGGACGGCGAACTCGACTACGTCCTGGGCTCACCTGGCGGCCCAGGAATCATCCTGTTTAATCTGAAGACGATTATCGCCTTGCTCGACTGGCGGATGGACGCAGCGCAGGCGGCGAGCCTCGTCAATTTCGGTGGTACAACGCGCGGCGTGATCCTTGAGGCGGGTGCGAAATGGGATTCGCTCGCCGCGGACCTCGAGACCAAGGGTCATAAGGTGCGCCGGATGCCGATGACGAGCGGTCAGCACGTGATCGCGGTCACACCGGGGGGCCTCGAAGGCGGGGCCGATCCCCGCCGCGATGGCGTCGCACTTGGTGACTAACAACGGGGCGATGTAGCCTTAAGCAAGAAGTAGAAGAACCCACCTCTAGGACCATGAACACGCCACTCAAGATCGCGATCCGGGGCGCCGGAGTGACCGGCCTCTGGCAGGCGCTGACGCTTGCGCGCCGGGGCCATAGCGTCATCCTGGCCGAGCAATCGGCCGAACCCTTCACAAATGCCTGCAGTCCCTTTGCCGGCGCCATGCTCGCAAACCGTTGCGAAGAGGAGAGCGCCGAGCCAATCGTCCGTGAACTCGGCGAACGCGGCATTGCGCTATGGAAGGCCGTCTACCCTGGCACCGGCGCCCAAGGGAGCCTTGTCGTTGCGCCGCCGCGGGATCGCAAACTCCTCGATCGTTTCGAGCGCATGACGCAAGACAGCGAGCGGCTCGATACGGCGCAGCTCGAGGCGCTGGAGCCGAGCCTGAGCCCCCGCTTTGGGACCGCGCTGTTCTACGCAGGCGAAGCACATCTCAACCCAAACGCCGCGCTGTCGTTTCTCTTGAGCGAGGTGCAACAGGCGGGCGTTGCAATGCAGTTTGGCCTGAGCGGCATCCCGCCGGGCGCGGACATCGTGATCGATTGCCGCGGACTGGCGGCAAATGACGCCCTCCCCAATTTGCGCGGTGTGCGCGGCGAACGAATTGTGGTTCGCGCTCCAGAGATCGGGATTCAGCGCCCTGTGCGACTACTCCACCCGCGCTTTCCGCTCTATCTCGTCCCTTGGGGCGACGATCTCTTCATGATCGGCGCCACATCGATTGAGCGCGAGGATAGCGGACCCATCACGCTTCGCTCGGCATTGGAGCTGTTAAGCGCGGCCTATGTGCTCGATCCTGCCTTCGGCGAAGCGGAAATTCTCACGCTTGGCGCGGGCGTACGCCCGGCGTTTCCCGACAACCGGCCTAGGATTATCCCAAGTTCGGGATATATCTATGTTAACGGCCTTTACCGGCACGGCTTCTTGCTTGCGCCGGTCATGGCCGAATTGGTGGCCCACTATCTAGAGACCGGAGCCACCCATCCGGAGGTTTTCGGTGCAGATCCTGCTTAACGGTGAGCACTTCACGACGGAGGCGAGCAGCCTCGACGAACTCTGCGAGGCCCTCGGCTTTGCCGGCGCGAAGGTCGCAACGGCGGTCAATGGCTGCTTCGTGGCGGCCACGGCGCGGGCAAAAATGTGCCTTGCTGAGGCCGACGAGGTTGAGGTCGTGGCACCAAGACAAGGCGGGTGAGACAAGGCGGGTAAGACAAGGCGAGTAATGCTCAAACTCTATGGCACAGAGATCTCCTCGCGCATGCTCCTTGGCACTGCGGGCTATGCCTCGCCTGACATATTGCGCCAGGCGGTCGAGGCCTCAGGCGCAGAGATCGTCACGGTCTCGCTGCGCCGTGAGTCGGCACGCGCCAAAACCGGTCAGGGCTTCTGGGCGCTGATCGAGGAGTTGGGCCGCCGTGTCTTACCCAATACAGCGGGCTGCCGAACGGCCAAAGAGGCCATCGCGACCGCGCAAATGGCACGCGAAGTCTTCGGCACCAATTGGATCAAGCTCGAAGTGATTGCCAACGACGACACCCTCCAGCCGGAGGTCTTCGGCCTTGTGGAAGCCGCAGCCACGCTCAGCGCGGACGGTTTTGACGTTCTCCCATACACAACGGAAGATCTGAGCGTGGCCGAGCGCCTCGTCGGTGCAGGCTGCGAGGTGTTGATGCCCTGGGGCTCGCCGATCGGGTCCGCTCGCGGGCTGGCCAACAAATCAGGGCTCCAGACGCTGCGAGCCTATTTCCCCGACACCCCGCTCATCGTTGATGCGGGCCTCGGTGCGCCTTCCCACGCAGCGGAAGCTATGGAGATGGGCTACGACGCCGTTCTCCTGAATACGGCGATCGCCAAGGCGGACGACCCGGTGAAGATGGCAAAGGGCTTTGCACGCGCTATCGAGGCAGGGCGGCTCGCTTATGAGGCGGGTATTATTGAGCCCCGCGACATGGCTTCGCCCTCGACACCGGTCGCGGGCACGCCGTTCTTCAAAATCGACACTGCATCCTGATCAGTGGCGTGATCCAGCTCGATCCATTCTACCCCATCGTGCCAGACTGCGAGTGGCTTGCACGCCTCCTCCCGAGAGGCATCAAGCTCGTACAGCTGCGCATCAAGGGCCAAGACGAAGAGTTCGTCCGAACCGAAATCGAGACGGCGCTTGCGCTCTGCGCTCGCCATGGCTGTCAGCTTGTGGTCAACGACTATTGGCGCACGGCAATCGAGACGGGCGCCGACTTAATTCATCTCGGCCAAGAGGACCTCGCGGGTGCGGATCTCGCCGCCATCCGGCGCGCGGGTATCAAGTTCGGCATCAGCACCCATAGCAATGACGAACTGCATATCGCCCTTGCCACTGAGCCTGACTATGTGGCGCTCGGGCCCATCTACCCCACACTCTTGAAGAAAATGCCTTGGGCACCGCAAGGCCTTGCGCGGATCGGGACTTGGAAGAAACGGATCTCCTGCCCGCTCGTGGCGATTGGCGGAATAACCCCGGAGCGGGCCCCGGATGTCTTCAAAGCGGGCGCGGACAGCATCGCCGTGATCACCGACATCGTGACCCACGAAGAGCCTGAGCTGCGAACCGGAACCTGGGTCACCATCACAGAACCACAGCGGCAACTATCCACAGCTTTTGCACAAGCACCGCTTGGCGATAAGCCCTGACCCAATCGTCCTTGACCCGAACGTTCTTGGCCGGAATGATCCGGCGCAGGGACTTTCATCATCGTGGGTTTGCTTATGAGCTACCGACTCGATCTAGCTTTGCCCACGAGTAAGACCTTGCGCGTCGTCGCGTTGGCGGAGTTGGACATCGCCCATACCGCGCTCGCCTCACCTGGCGACCGCCATATCGGCGTTCATAGCGCACGCAAATGCTTCAAAAGGCTACGCTCTCTTCTTCTGCTGGCACGGCCCGGCATGCCCGAGCCGGTCTTCGCTAGTCTATCCAGCCGTATCGCCCGTATCGGCAAAGGGCTTGCCGCCGCGCGCGATGCCCATGCCTTGCTCGATGCCTTAAAAACGCTGGAGCGAAACACCGAACCTGGTCTCGGCGAGCGCCCGATAGATGGCTTGCGAACCTGGCTCCAGGAACGTCGCCAAGCCGCCGAGCGCAATCTCGAGAAGAGTTCGGCATCAGACGCCTTGCAGATGCTGCTGGATTTGCGCCCCCGGCTCGCCCGCCTCGTCGTTTATCCCGATGACTTCGCACCGCTCTCCAAAGGGTTGGAGAGCTGCTATCAGGATGCGAGGCGACAATTCAAGGCAGCATTTTCGTCGAACGATTCCAATCAGCTGCATCAGTGGCGCAAGGGCGTTCAACAGCATCGGCGGCAGATGCAGCTCCTAACGAGCTGCTGGCCCTCCGAA
This sequence comes from uncultured Alphaproteobacteria bacterium, assembly GCA_942491645.1. Classification (GTDB taxonomy): domain Bacteria; phylum Pseudomonadota; class Alphaproteobacteria; order Rhizobiales; family Methyloligellaceae; genus Methyloceanibacter. The sequence continues at coordinate 73,758 of CALOBK010000003.1, forward strand.
CTTGGCGCGCGGGCGCAATCCGCCCGCGGCCTCTCCCAGCTTTTGGGGGATGATCACGACATTGCCATGCTGATGCATTTGGTGAGCGCCCCGACCATGACATTTGGCGACGCGGAAGAGGTTTCCGGCTTCAGGAAGCGCTGCAAGATGCGCCTCAAGGTCTTGCGAAAGGACGCAAAGGTCAGTGGCAAGAGGCTCTTTATCGAGAAGCCAGACCCGTTCGTGAGCCGCATCCGTGCCTATTGGACGACGGCGGCGGTTGGAGCGCTCAAACCTGCCGTCCCGCCGCGCCAGGAAGACAACGTTGTCGCGATCGACGACGCGCGGCCGGACGTAATGAGCCACTTGAATTACGGCGGGCAAAACTAGTTCTCGATCTATGCGGAACCTAGCCTGCTGAAATCGCTCCGCGCGAAGACCTAGGCTGCGGCTCTGCTCCCACGCGGACACGAAGCGTATCTCTTCGGGGAGACCAACAGATGAGAGCGTTGCTGTTAAACGCGTTGATGGCCGTGTGGCACCCTGCCCTCGCCTGCTCGTTCGACGCGGAGTGCCCGACGTCGGAGCGATGCCTCAAGCGTCCGGGCAACAAGGCCGGCCATTGCGGCAACTATGACAGCGGGCTCCGCGAGCCGTTGGACTTGACCGCCCCCGAGAGGAAGCTTTGCTTCCAGGACATCGATTGTGGTGTCGGCGGGACGTGTCTTGCCGTGGGCAGACTATACGGCACCTGCGTCGGCATGTGAGCCAAGGCCATGTCGCGTCGCACTTAGGCTGAACTAGCGGGCATGCAGTCGCTGGGTCGGACGAGAAAGTTAAGAATAGTTTAGTTGCAAACGACCCGATCATGCATACGTCCATCTCCATGGGGATAAATACTCATACTCAGCGGGGGTGATTGATGAACGATCTAGAGAAGAACGGAGAATCATAATGCGAGTTTTTATCTGTACGCTTGCACTAGCCGCTATGGCCACGGTCGCCCAGGCAGACGACAGAGCGCTGACCGAGCAAGAAATAGAGGGCGTGCAAAATGCGCTCAAAGCGATCGGATGCACGGTCGCCGACAGTGAAATCGAGGCGGAAAAAGGCGGTTACGAGGCCGATGACGCCATTTGCGACCGCGTTCAGTACGACATCTCTCTCGACAAGGACTTCAACATTACGAACAAAGAAAAAGAAGATTAGCGGCCAATCGCGGGTTACATCGCGATTGATTGACCGCGCCACAGCGCTCAGATAGAACGCTGATAGCCTCATCTGTTTACGGAGGACGCCAGATTTGAAAGCGTCCTCCGGTAAACACCTGCTTGGGGGCAAATCCCTAGAAGGTGGCGCTTCCAAAGAAGCGGACATTGGCGCCAGGTAGCAGCACACCCTCCCGTCGCTTGAACGAGGCCGAGTTCAAGACCTCGTCGTCCAGCAAGTTCTCGCCTCTCACACCGATGTTGAAGCGGGGGGCCAGACCTGCCGGACCTTGCGTCTTCACAGCGTAGCTTAGCTCCGCGTTAAGGAGTGTGTAGCCCGGCGTCGTCAACTCGTTCGGCGCGACCAAGTCCTGGTCGAAAGCATGCAGCACGCCAACGCGCCCGTACCACGTACCGTCCCGGTAATAGACGCCACCGCCAAGGCGATGCGCCGGCATGCGTGGCACGTTCTCGCCGTTATCAAATTCGCGCGGACGAAGTCTATTGACCATCAACCCACAGCCGCGCCACACCTGCCCGACATCGTATTCGCCAAGTATCTCAGCTCCGTAAAATGTCGCATTCCGCTGTTGAAAGAGAACCTGGTAGAAAGTCTCTTCCGCGTCCAGCTCGGCTGCGCACGAGTCCAGCGCAACGCCGCAGACGAGCCCCGTGAGTTCCCGAAAAATGAAACCGTCGTAGTTCGTGTAGTAGCCCGAAGCATCGTAGCGGAGCTTCCCAACTGCACGCTTCACACCGATTTCCAGCGTTTGCGCCTTCTCTTCGTCTAGGAAGGGATTGCCAATCTCGAATGTTCCGGTCGCTTCGTGTAGACCCTTGGAAAAAAGCTCCGCGCCAGCCGGCGCGCGCTCGACGGCTTGGCCATTCAGCCGAAGCACCGTGTCGTTTCCGAGATCATAGAGCGCACCGAGGCCGCCACTGACAGGCACGAAATCTCGTTGGCCCCTAAAGACGACAGGCGCTTCCGGATCGTCGATGTTGGAAAAGCCGGTGCCGTCGACCGATGCTCCCTCAACCCGTAACGCGACCTGAACTCGGAGCCGCGGACTGGCTTCAAGTTCCTCGAACCAGAAGCCTGCAATGCTCTCAGCGTCATAGGGCTCCAGAAGTGAGTCGCCTTCAAAGCTGATTCCCTTTGTGTCCGCGTGACCCCATTGAACACCGACTGCGCCACTCAAGGGCCCAAACCGTGTCCCGACGGGACGGTGCTGGACCTCTAACCGCGCTTCCTGCTGCCTGTTGGTGAAGGTCTGGCCAACAGAGAAGCCTGCAGCCTCCTCCTCGTGTTCGTCTTCGTGTTCTTCCTCTCCATGCCCTTCCTCGCCGTGTCGGGCGAACTCGTTGTGGGCATAGTCGGAAGCGCCAAACGCGAACCGAACCGCTTCGATGCCGGACGAGTCGGGGCGCCACTCTCCCCGTGCCAGTATTTTATCTTGCTCGAGGTCAATACGCGGCAGCCTGCCTTCCTCAGCCTCTTCACCTGGGATACCATAGAGACTCTCGAACCGTGAGACAGAGACGCCGATGAAGCCGTTCTCCCAGACGTGGGACGCACCGGCAGAACCGCCGCGGCTGTTCACGAAGGTGTTCAGTTGTGAGCCGAGCGGTGTATCGTAATCGTTGTAATAGCGAATAAAGCCATCGGCGTGCAGGACAATTCCATTGGTACCGCCCGTAACGCTAAATGCGCCATCACCGCCAGTGTCTACCGTGTTGCCGCCGCCCTTCACCATGCCGCGAAAACCACGCTCAGGCATAAAGGTTGGAATGCGCTGGTTATCGATGGATACCACACCGCCGATCGCCTGTGATCCGTAACGCAAAGTCGATGGCCCGCGAACAACCTCGATACGATCAGCGTCGGACGGGTCGATCGGGATCGCGTGGTCTTCTGAAATCGCCGAAACGTCATGCGTCCCAATGCCGTTCTCCTGGATGCGTATCCTGTAGCTGTCCAGGCCGCGAATAATCGGCCGGTTGGCACCAGGCGCGAATGTGGAGCCGGTGATACCCGGCTTGTTTTGAATGCTGTCGGTAATGGTCGCGCCGGGATTGGCGAGGATCTCGCGTTCCGTCGCTATAGTGACGGGCACGAAACTATCTCCAGTCACGATGGCGAAGCCGGCTGGCGTATCGAGGTCAAGCACGCGCTCCGGAGTCTGTTTGACGGCGGCCGGAGAGGCCGGCGCTGGGCGCGACGACGCATCTGCGCTTATTGTTGTTGGCGTCGATGTCGGAGCGCGGCTTCTGCGGGCCGGCGCGGCGCTTGGCTTGGGCGATGTTCCGGTCGACGTCCTCGCGCCTGACGGCTTCTGGACGGGGCTGTCCACGGTCACCTCGACCGGCGGAAGCGCATAGACTTCATCGATACCCTGGCCGACCTGCGCAACTAAGTCGTTTTCTGGCGCATTCGAGGCCTCTTGAGCGTCAGCCCTATCCCAACCAGCGACCAACAATGAGAAGATCGCGCACAGAACACCTGTGCGCCTGCTACGCCCGCAAACCACTGTTGCCCCAAGCTGTTATTTTATAACATAATTTTTGATAAGTTATCACATAACAATTGGCTTAGCAAGGTTCTGATAGGCCTTTTGAGTATCGGGCGTCCCGTGGGCAAACGCCCGCCGCGGCCCTAAGCGCGGCTGCTTGCGTCCATGCCTAGGGTGTTCGCTTTGGGATATAGGCTGACTAGGCGGCAAGGGCTCGAAGACAGAGCATTATGGCCCAATAGAGCAAGCTGGATGCAGCCGCCTAAGGATCTGACGCACGAAAGGCTCTCTTAAATCGTGACTTCCATACCGTCATAGGAGACGTTCCAGCCCACGGCTTCCGCTGCCGCGCGCTCGGGTGAGTCGTCTCGCAACACTGGGTTCGAATTGTTCACGTGAATGAAGATCTTCCGCGCAATCCCGAGCGGGGCCATGAGCGCAAGCGTGCCGTTCGGTCCGGACATATTCATATGACCGATCCGATCACCGCTTTTTTGCATGAGGCCTTGGTCGATCATCTCATTGTTTGTGAAGAGCGTCCCGTCGAAGAACAGGAGCGGCGCGCCCATCAGACGCGCGCGTAATGGATCGTCGAGCCCCGAACAGCCTGGGATAAAGAAGAAGTGCTTGTCCGTGGCGTCTTCCGTCACCTTGAGACCAATCGTATCGCCAACCTGGGTGCCGAAACTGCCGCCCGTCCCTTTTTCCTCATCCTCGAGGTAGAGCGGGATCTTCCCGGGCACGTCAAAGCCCTCCACCGAGAGCCCCACAGGCCCGTCCGGCCCTTCGACAGCGAAGGGCATTCCCAACGTCATGGTCTTCCGCGCGACGAGGTCCGGATTCAGCACGTCGAAAATGCTGTTGGCTGCTAGCACGTCGAGCACGCGGGCGCTGCCGTAGACCGTCAGTGGCTGGCTTTCGCGAAGGCAGAGGAGGCCCGCGACCGCATCCACATCGCCGTTCGTCAGCACCACGGCCTTGATCGGGCTATTGCGAGGTGGTCCGTCTGGATCCGGTTGAAGTTCTGGCGTCTCATTGATCTGCTGGCGCAGGTCTGGCGCGGCATTTAAGAGGATCCACTGCTTGCCGTCTGCGCTGACCGCGACAGAGGCTTGCGTCCGCGGCTTGACGGTCGGGATGCCCGACCTCGCCTTAGCCGAGTTCCGACCGTTGCAATTCCATTGCGGCAGGCCGCCGCCCGCACCAGCACCGATAACTTTGATCAACATGACAGCGGTTTCTTGGCGTGTTCGAATGGTTCACGTCAAGGCGAATCTGGGCCAAGCGACGGGATGTCGACGAAACGTAAAGTAGGATCACGTCTCGTTTTCAATCAAAGAGAAAGGCACGACCCCTAGGGCCGTGCCTTCTTGTTGCTCGCTCTGTAACGCCCCTCATTCAGGCCTTAACGCCCGTCTGCTTGAGCATTGCAGGCGCGTTAGTCGGCAGTAATCACAATGACTTTGAAGTCCTTGCCCAAGCGGAAGTCGTACTGACCGTCCTTGCACTTCACGTCCTCGGCCTCAAAAATACCAGAGCCCTCGGTCTCTTTCTCGAAGCTACCACCTTCGCAGCCCCACGCTGTGAGCACTTCCTTGATTTTTGCCGCCTCTGCCTCAGACGGATCGTCATCAGCGAAGGCCGGCGTTGCCGCAAAAGCGATCGCGGCTGCAGCAATCAAAAGCTTCTTCATTGGAGTCAACCTTTCTAGCTAAGCTTGAAGTTGTTTGCGACGCTTGTCGCATGTTCAGGCCCACTTTGGCGCTTCCCACGTCGAACCCTATAGAATCTGCGTTATTCTCACGGGGTAAAACATCAGGGAAGACTTGGCAATAGCACGCTCGGACGCGCGAAGGACTGCCGAAACAGTGAGCGCCCCTGCGCGCGAGGCTCCTTACCGCAAAGCGGCCAACGGTGCCGCCGGCCAAAGAACATAGGACCTAACGGCGACCAGGACGGAGGGGGCGTGTCTCGACCGTTCCTTCCGTTCGGTCGATGGGGCCGCGATAACCGGGAACACCGTACTTCGTATAGTTGCCGAAACGATCATAGTACCGTCGGCCCCCATAGCCCCAAAAACCTGGGGTATAGCCATAGTTTGGCGGGGGCAACGGGGCGTTGTAATTGTAAGCGTCTTTATGGCCTTTGCGTTCGTGGAAGAAACGAAGGTGGCTTGTCTTCACATAGCCGGCCCCGACGCGGCACCAGCCCTTCTTACACGCTTTAGCATCAACGACCTGCGCGATGCCGATAAGGCCGAGCACCTTCGCGTTCGAATTGGGCGTAGCGTGGATGCTCGTAGGCCGCTTGGCTGCTGCCGTTGCAGCGGTCGCATCACCTGGCAGGTGCATCGCCACTGCTGCGCAGAACGCAATGAAGAGACATCGGATCTTCTTAGCTTGAGCCATGTCGGTTGCAGCAGTCATTCTGTTGAAACGTGACTAGCCGGCCAACGAGACGTAAGAACGCCTCTCGGCGATGCAAGCGAGTTTGGCACGTCTTGCGTTGATCCCCCAAGCGTTACGAATGGCGTAAATTTGGCGTGGCATAAGACCGCCGCCGATGATCAGACATCGGCGGCATCATGGTCGCCTGTTGGTTTTAAGCCACGCTTCCGCGACGGCTCGGGTCAGAGCTCACCGCCGCCACAGGAGGTTTGCGGCTACCATTTGACCCGTGCGCCAGCCATAACCGAACGCCCAAGACCAGGCTTAATGCCGTCCTCGCGGTCGGTGATGTAGAGCTTGTCGGTGAGGTTCTCGCCGGAGACGAAGATCGTCATTTCGCTGCCGAACACGTCCGTCGGTATGGTGTAGTTGGCCCGCGCATTCAGGAGCCAAACGCTCGGTACCAAGCCGTCCTCGCCGCTCGGATCTTGCGCGAAAGGCGTGTTCTCTTCATCGGTGAAGAACTCACCCCGGTAGACGAAGCTAACGCTGGCGTTCCACCCGGCCGTGCTCTCAATGCCCGTGGTCAAATAAGCGACCTCGCGCGGCGCGAAAGGAATGCGGTTACCTACGACGCTGGTACCGTCCGGGAGAATGCCCTCGGTAACCTCACCATTCGAATAGGTGAAGGTTCCTTCGAGGAACGGATTAAGGTTCCATCCCGTGAAGGGCCGAGAGTCGAGGCGGCCGTACATTTCCACGCCGCTGATCTCGACCTGGTCGATGTTGGTATAGACATTGAGGCCAGAAGTCGTCGTGGAGGAACCACGGATTTGGTAGTTCTCGATGGACTTGAAGAAGCCGGCCACGTCAAACGTCATACCCTTAATGCCGGTCGACCGCACCCCAAGCTGGAAGTTGTCGCCAAGCTCGTCTTTCGGCGGGAACGGTCCCTCGCGCTGCACGGGGATGGTCACGCCGCGGTTATAACCGCCATACATCGTCGTGTGATAAACGGTCTGAACTTCACCAGCAGAACCATTTACCGGGGCGACCTGTCGCCCAGCTAGGCCCCACGAGAACGAGACCCCCGGCAACCAGTACGTCTTATCATAGCTGAAGTTCTGGTCATTAGGATTGATCGCAAAGACAACGCATTCGCCCTCGTTGAAGAAGTCCTCGCCGTCGATCTCGCACTCCTCGAGTTCGGTTTCGCCCTCGCCCTCCTCCTCACTCGAGGAAAGCTGGCGTACTTTCGAAGATATGTGCTCGAAGCGAATGCCCGGAACAATATCAATGGCCGGCGTCGCGTGGATCACAGTCTGGGCGTAGGCCGAGACTGCGTCAGCTTCGTGCTCGCTGTCGAAGACCGTGAGACCCTTCTTGTCACCATCCGTCAGAATTTCTCCCTGCCTACCGAAGAAGTTCCGGTTGGCGAAGGTATGGTGCTCAAACCGCGCGCCAAGCTGAAAGTCTTGGTTCAGCCCCGCAAGCAATTCGCGATTGGCCAGCTCGAAACGCTGCTCGCCACCGACATGCTGATAGGTCCTTAAGCGGCCGAGCATAACGCCCTCGGGGATAATCACATCGTCGCCGAGTAAGAACGGGTTGAAATTCCCCTCTGCCTGCGAGGGATCGGCGCCTTCGAAGTTTTGATACCGGTCGCGACGATGGTGGTAGTAGTAAACACGTGTATTCGAACTCGTCTCGTCGTCGAAGTAATAATTCAGTGTGCCCTGAAGACGAAATGGGTCGGCATTGTAGGTGCTGAAGCGCGAACCAGGATTAAAGCATGTTTTGCAGTGCTTGATCTCCTTGAAGAAGGCTTGCTCAACCGTGCCGGATCGGAACTCGGTTTCCTCTTCTTCCTCGAGTTCCTCATCTTCTTCGAGATCCCCCTCCTCTTCGCCTTCTTCTCCCTCTTCTTCCTCTTCGAACTCTAGATTGGCTTCGTCGTAGTTGTCGCGCTGGCGCATATAGGCCCCAGAGAAGACAAAGTCGGCGTTGGTATTCTTCCAGCCGAGAGCTCCATAAAAGTCGTTGTAACGTAGACGCTCCGTATCCCACGCGCCCTGCACGTCCGCACCCGTGTAGGACACCACGCTACCCCAGTTCTCAAAGGTCTTGCGGAGATGCACATGCCATTTGGCCGCCCCACCGTCGTCGCCGGCCCCATCAATCGCAACGGCACCGCCTTGACCCGACATAACGAACTCATCTGGCCCGAACGGTTGCAGGTTACGGAAGTTGATTGCACCGAAGTTGTTGTTCGGCGCGTAAATGATCGAGCCCTTAATCACTTCAACGCCCTCAATACGATCTGGCGGAGGCACGTAGTGCACCGAAGGATCTATATAGAGGCTCATGTTGATGGACTGACCATCTTCCATAACCAGGATTTTGCGCGAACGCCGCGGATTCGAGCCGCGAATGCCCAAGCCGCCCTGATTGCCAAGGCCGTCGTCATTAACGATGGTTAGGCCCGGTACGCGCTGCAAAATGTCATTCGTCGAGAGCGGATCCTGTTCGTTGATCTGCTGCCGTGTCACCCGGGCGCCGGCTTCCGAAAAATTCTGCAGGTTGCCGGGCGCAATGCCATTGTTGGGATTAATCGGTGATTGCGCGGCGTTAATCGAGCGCTCGAAGCTCGCCTCCCCGCCGGGAGGCCCGAAGAACTCAAGCGGCTGCTGCGTAATCAGCGTGGGAACGAAGTCTTCCGGCTTAATGGGCTCAAGCCCCGTATCCGCGATCGGCGTTACTGGCGGCGGCACATATTCAACCGGCGGCGGAACGTATTCCACCGGCTGAGGGGTCGGTACGGGGCGAGGTTCCGGCTCCGGTTCCACCTCGGCCTGAACGGGTTCTGGCGGCTGCTGAGGTTCTTCCTGAGGCTGAATGATCTCGATCGCGGGAACATCGCCTTCAACCTGAGGCGTGTCTGTTGCGTCAGGCTGCTCCGTCGCAGACGGCGCGGCTTCCTCTGTAATCGCCTCGTTTTCGGTAGTTTGCGCGCCTGCCCCAAATGACAGCAAAGCACAGATTCCAAGCACCAATGCGCCCCCGCACACCTTCGTTCCCATCTCTAACGCCCCCCACAGGCAAATCTAAGTCGTCAAATTTGCTTTTTTGATTAACGAAAAATTAACACTGATTTATGGGCCAATCTACCCCGGAGAAAGTTCTTATCGTGGAACCTCAAACGGGAACATTTGGCAGTCTCGTTGCAAGCATTTGGCAGTCTCGTTGCAAGAATGGAACCCTGCAGCACCCTTGCCGAAACGTAATCTTGCAACCCGCTTGAATGCCTTTGTCTGCCAAGTTAAATAGACCTTGGTACTCTTGTAGGACCAACTAGTCTTTGGTTTGGATGTCGGTCCAATTGTTGAGGCGCCACATAACCTATGGCGCGCGCGGTGCCCTCAACCAGAATCGGAGAACGTCGCAGGGGTGACGAGAGCCCAATGGGGGGCTGCGCGCAACCGAAGTCTGAATGCTTATAACCGGACTCGGTTTGGGAGGTTTATGTGCTACTTAAAGTGAACGGACACCGGCACGCAGCCGGGCTTATCAAGCGATCCGCGGGGACAGCCTTGGTCGCAATGACAGCTCTACTGGTCGGGCCAGCTTTGGTGGCGGCTGAGGAAGGGGATGTTGCCATCGAGCTCAATAAGCTCGAGCCCAAAGGCTCCGATTGCAGAGCCTATTTCATCATAAATAACAAGAGCGACCGGGCCTACGACACCCTGAAGCTCGACTTCATTCTTTTCCGGCCGGACGGCATCATCGACCAGCGTTTCGCCGTCCAGCTGGCGCCGCTGAAAGCGAACAAGCGGACCGTAAAACTTTTCGACCTGTCGAACACATCGTGCGACGACGTTGGAAGTTTTTTGATCAACGATGCGATGGAGTGTAAGGCCGGGACGGAGGATGTTTCCGACTGCCTGAAGGGTCTGTCCGTCTCGAGCCGGACTGTCAACGAACTGAGCAAGTAAGGACCTGAGCCGTGGAAGTAGCAGAGGAAATCGCCATCACCGCCGCGACGGGACACGACTACAGCGTCTGGGGCCTACTGATGCAGGCCGACCCGGTGGTCAAGGGGGTCATCGTGCTTCTCGTCATCGCTTCCGTGGCTTGCTGGGCAATCACGTTCGAGAAGATCGTGCGGATCTCTTGGCTGAAGAGCGGCATACGCCGCCTGGCCAAGGCCCGATCGAGCAGCGGTCGTCGCGGGCTTTCCGGCGCAGTGCTTGCCGCCGGCGAGGCCGAGCTCGCGGCTGACCTGGACGACTCGCCGACTGAGCGCCGCTTTCGCGTAGAGAATGCCATGAGGCACGAGTTCAAATCACAAATTCAGAATGTGGAAGGCGGCCTGCCCTTTTTGGCGACAACTGGTTCCGCCGCGCCGTTCATCGGGTTGTTCGGAACAGTTTGGGGCATCGTCAATAGCTTTACCGCCATTGCGCAGCAAAAAGACACGAGTCTCGCGGTCGTGGCCCCCGGCATCGCCGAAGCCCTGATTGTCACGGCGATCGGTCTTGCTGCGGCCATTCCCGCGGTGGTCGCCTACAACCAAATCTCTGTCGCGCTCGGACGCGCCTATGCGCGCGGCAATGACGCGATCATCGAGATCGCCCGTGACATCTCAAGCGATGACGCTAAAGACCTGTCACAGACGAAGCGCTTGCGTGGCGACAATGTAGAACCGCTTCGCGCAGGGAAGCCGTCCTAATGGGCATATCCGTCGGAAATAACGGTAGCGGCGAGGAATCTGAATACCGCCCCATCTCCGAGATTAACATCACGCCCATGGTGGACGTGATGCTGGTGCTCCTGATCATTTTCATGATCACGGCCCCGCTGCTGGTGGCCGGTGTGCCTGTTGAGCTTCCGAGCACATCCGCTGCGAAGGTTAGCCAACCGAAAAAACCCATGATCGTCTCTTTGGGCCCGGATGGCGGCATCTATATTCGCGAAGACCAAGTGACAGTCGACACGCTTGTCCCTCGGCTTGAGGCCCTTCGACAGGCCGAAGGCGATACGGTGGTGTATGTGCGCGGCGACAAGAACCGCCCTTACGGTGAGGTCATGGAGATACTCGGTCGCGTCGGCAAGAGCGGATATTCGCGCGTATCCTTGCTGTCCAAGCCCAAGGCCGGCGAATAGATCCCCTGGTGATCCCTTATGGCACTCAGTGTCGTTGCATGGTTAGTCTCGATCGCGGTTCACGGCCTCCTTGTGCTCGCACTATTCGTGCCGGTCGCCGACGGGGCTGCATTGGAGGAAGGCACCGGGAGCGACATTATGGTCGTCGAGCAGGGCGTGGCCATTGAGGGCATTGCCAAGCTCGGTGAGGACGTCGTTTCGGTCGAGGCCGTGGAAGCCCCGCCAATGATGAGTTCGATGGCTCAGCCCTTGGAACAGGTGGAAGCGATCGAAGAGCAGCAAGAACTGCCCGTCGAAGACGTTCCTGAGGTTCAGCCAGTCCAGGACATGGTGCTTGCTTCTGAGACAGGCCCCGAGAGTGAGCGCGTTCAACCTCCTGAAGAGTTGCTGAATGAACCCGAGCCCGAGGTCGAAGAGCAGGAAATTGTTGCGCCGGTTCAAGAACCGGTCAAGGAACCCGAGTTAGACTTGAAAGAGCAACCACTGCCACAGCAGATTGCGGCAGTCGCGCAAGAGACCGTGATTGCCATGCGCGCAAGCTCGGGTGAAGAACTGAGGGGCGGCGACGCCACTGCGCACAGAGCCTATCTCGGCAAGCTTCGGACGCATCTGGAAGGATCGAAGGTCAACCCGCGCACCAAACGCGTTGGCACTGCGGTCGTCCGCCTAACCGTCAAATCCGACGGCGAACTTGTTTCGAATGAAATCGTCAAGAGTTCAGGGTCGAAAAAGCTCGACAATGCCGCGCTGGCCTCAATTGCAAACGCCGCTCCTTTTCCATCGATTCCATCGGAGGTTGGACAGGAGACGATCTCGGTTTCGGTACCGTTTCGGTTTAAGGTCCGATGACCAATTGCATTCGTCCACTCAGTCGAATTCATACCCAATAAATATCTTCAGCGCGACATCGGACGTTGCTTTGGTAAGGCCGAACTGCAGGCCAGCGCTCACGGTCAGTTCCTTACTCTTCCTGTCGACTTCGTAGAGCTCGCCGTCGAAATCGTCTTCCTTGCCGAACGTATAGTAGAAAGCCGGCCCGATGCTGTGCTGCTGCAGATCGAAGGGCCCGGCATTCGCCATGTCCTCAATCTCGCCGAACATTTCGACCGCGAGCCATAGGCGCTCACCGAACAGCTCTTTACGCCATTGCCAGCCATAGTCAAAACCAAAGCCCTCCTGTTCGTTCTTGTCACCAATCTCTTTGAAGAAAAGTGGATTTAGCACAAGCGTATAGTTCCACTTGGATAGCTCGACGATCGGCCCGACGGCGACTTCGGGATCCGCCTCCTCGCGCACCTCGAGTACAGGTTGCTCTGTCCCACCCTGCACAGCCAATCCGAGCCCGTCACCTTCACGTGTGATCAGTTCGAATTGTGACTCAAACTCAATGGAGTTGAGCCTGAAGTGCTCGCCGGCTGGCTCATCAAACACATGCGTGAGTGCCACCAACCAAAAAGTCGTCGGGCTATATTGAATTTCAAAGTCTTGGCTTTGCTTAAGCGGGGCGTCTCCAGGATCGGTTGATAGGTCGATGCCGTCGATCGCCCCGCTGGCCGGCAATCCGCGGTGCCATGCGCCGCGATATTGAAGCTGAGTCTCACCGTGATCGATCGTGGATTCTTGGATTTCGAATTCCGCAAGTGCTGGCCTCATGGAACCCGCGACGACCAATACGACGACGATGAGGAACGTGGCGCGCAACATGGTCAATACTCAACCGCGAGAGTTATACGCACAGCTGTATTGGCCGATGCATCCGTCAGGCCGAACAGCATCCCGGCGCCAAGAAGCCATTCCCTCTCGTCCTCCGGGTCGGAAAACACATAAAGGCTTGGTCCAAGAACGTGGATCTGCGCGTCGAACGGACCTGAGTGAGCAAGTTCCTCGATCTCGCCGAAACCCAGCACAGCGGCGCCTAAGCGCGGCGCGAACTGATACCTAAGCTGCGCAGCATACTCGAACCCCCAACCGTCACGTTCCGCAGATTCCCCGACATCCGTCGCAAGCCGTGGATTCAGGCTGACCAGCCACGGCCCAGGAGCAATTTCCACAACCGGGCCGAGCTCAAATTCGTCGGGGGCGTCTTGGTTGAGTGACTGAGAGTAAGGGCCGTAACCCATCATAAGCGCGAGACCGAATTCGTCTCCATGGCGCGGGACGAGCACAAACTGCGTCTCGATGCCCAAGGACGTAAATTGGATAGATCCGCCGTCTGGCTCCTCGAAGTTGGGCGTCAGACGGAGCATCCACCAGTCGGTCAGGCCGTACTGAAGCTCAAGCTCATGACTTTGGCGCAGCAGCTCGCTCTCATCTTCGTCGTCACGCGGCGGAAGTCCCCAATGAGAGGCACCACGATACTCAGCCTCGAAGGCTCCCTTTTCGGCATCGACCTCAGGGATTTCAAATTCGGCAAGCGCACCGGTCGCGGTTAGCGCCATGATGGCGGGGACCACGGCTCCTAAGACCGCGACAACGTACTGTAAATCACGGACGGCAACCGCACCGCGTCCGACCAAAGACAACACTTTGCTCCCTGCACAATGGCTCAAGCGGTTTGTCCGCCCTCTTTGCCAAATATCTAGGGACTATAAGGTGTTTGCAGACTCTCGTACATAGTTGGTGCAGCAGATTTGAGGTGCGCTCGAGAGAACGCTGGATCGCATCTCCTGACGCAAGCCGAGGAACGGTCGGCCCCCCCAGCCGTGGGAACGCCCGTCTATCTTGTGATAATGCAGTATAGGTAGTCTACCGCTTCGTTCAGCCGGGGAACGGACCGCGGCTCAAAAAAACTGTGCCCGGACGTGTCTCGACGCGGCTGCTGAGGAGCGTTTTGCATCCCATGCGATACCGTACGAAGCTTTTGATCGCCGCTTGTTTGTTGCTTGCAATGTCATTGTCGGCGGCGGCATTTTCCTATTGGGGTGTGGCACAATCGCATCGCTATTGGATCCGCTCTCGTATCGCGCACGAGCAGCTGGAGCGGCAACTCCAGCTTTCGCGGCATAGCCAGCAGCTCTTCAAGGCCTGGACCGATACGCTCCTCACCGGCCTGTCCGACCGGCCCCTGGGCGAGGCCTATCTGAAAAAGGTCATCGAATCCGACTTATCGGCGCTCCAGGACCTGTCTGAGAGAGAGCTTGCTCTTGTGAGTCCCTCGGAGCGACAGGTCGAGACGGCGGAAGTCGAGCGGCTCAAATCCATTCGCCGCGAGTACCAGCGCACGCTCGACCAGCTTGCCGAGGTCGAGCAGCTGAGAAGCCGCGGGCGGCCCGATGTCGCCTGGCAAAATCTGGTCGACCTCCTCAAGGGTGGGATCGACCGCAAGCTCAACGAGCTGATCGAAATTGCCGTCGCTGACGAAACGGCCGAGGTCCTGAGAATCGATGCAGACGCCTCAAGGCTTCTCACCCGGCTTGAGCGCATCAGCACGATCCACGCTGCGCTCGCCATTCTCACGACGCTCGCCCTTACAATCCTACTCGTGCAAGGTTTGCGCGCGCCTTTGGCCGGGCTGCTCCACGGCACACGAAAGCTGGCGGAGGGCGATCTGTCCTACCGCATCGATGTGTCGGGCCGGGACGAATTCGCTGAGCTTGGCCGCAGCTTCAACAATATGGCGGCGGATCTCCAAGAGCATCAGAAGGCGCTCCAAGATGCCCGTGCTAATCTGGAGACAATCGTGGCAGAGCGCACGGAAGAGCTGCGCCAAGCCAACGATTCGCTGCGTAAGATCGATGAGACGCGCCGCGCCTTTTTTGCCGACATCAGTCACGAGCTCCGCACCCCGCTGACCGTCATTCGCGGCGAAGGCGAGATTTCGCTGCGTGGACGTAACAAGAAGATCGCGGAGTACAAGCACTCCATTGAGCGCATCGTAGAGCAGGCAAAGTATCTCTCCGTTCTGGTGGGCGACCTCTTATTCATCGCCCGCCAAGGCGCGGGCGCGGCCAAACTCAAGATCCAGCCCGTGGACCTCACCGACCTGGCGGAAAGCGTCTGCGGCGATGCAAGGGTTGTCGCCTACAATCGCGATGTCGGCGTTGAATTCTCTGGCGGCACGCCTCACGAGACCATTCAGGGTGATCGGGTCCGCTTGCGTCAGCTTCTCCTCATTCTCCTGGACAATGCGGTCCGCTACTCCAACCCGAAAGGGACGATCAATGTCCGGGTCGGTCGGTCGAATGGGTCCGTCACCGTAGCCATCTCCGATTCCGGTGTCGGAATCCCGCAAGAGGATTTGGACGGTGTCTTCGAGCGCTTTCGCCGGGCAGGCAACGCCGCTGAGATCAACGACGAAGGCTTAGGCCTCGGTCTTCCCGTGGCCAAGGCAATCGTGGATGCACATAAGGGGAAAATTGAGATAAAAAGCAAAGAAGGGGAAGGAACGACCGTTCTGGTGAGCCTGCAGGGACAATCGGAAGGGAGGGACGCGTGAACGTACTTTTGGTTGAGGACGAACCGCGCGTTGCCGACTTCATCGACCGCGGTCTTCGCGCAGAAAGCCATGGGGTCACCGTCGCCCAAACCGGCGGCGATGGTGTCGAGCTGGCCAAGACCGGCGAGTTCGACGTGATCATTCTCGATCTCATGCTCCCGGACATGCACGGTTACGACGTCTGCCAGCGCCTGCGCCAGGATGGAGAGCACACACCGATTCTGATGCTGACAGCGATGGACGCACTTGAGGACAAGATCAAAGGCATCAAAATCGGGGCGGACGACTATCTCACTAAGCCCTTCGACTTTGATGAGCTGTTGGTCCGCATCGAGGCCTTAGTGCGCCGTACTCACAATTTCGCGCAAAGCTCCAACGTGCTGACCGTGGCGGACTTGGAGTTGGACCGCGAGCAACTGGAGGTGAAGCGTGGCGGCGAGTCCATCAAACTCACCTCAAAGGAACTGGCGATTCTCGAGTTGCTGATGAACGCGCCAGGCCGCGTCTTCTCGCGCACGCGCATCCTCAATCAGGTTTGGGGATATAGCGAAGACCCGCTGACCAATGTGGTGGATGTCTACATCGCCCGCATGCGCCGGAAGATCGACACGAAGGGACGGGACCCTCTGATCGAGACTGTGCGCGGTCACGGCTATCGGCTGAAGGCGGCGAGCTAATGCAATTGAGACTTGCGGGAGGCGTTTTGGTCGCCCTTTCAGAGGTTTGGCAATAGCCTTGGGAGACTTGGCAACCCTTGTGGGATCATTGGCAGGCACCGAATGGAACCTTGCGAAGCGCGGCGCATCTTGTAGATTAGGCTCAGCCACTCTCGCCGACGACGCGCCATAATCTTTCCAGTCCTTGCCAAAAAAGGTCATGGCCACGCGTGCCTGTCCGCAACAGACGCTTCGGGTGCGCAGGCCTTGGCACCAATCAAAGAACCTGGAATTTAAAACCACTCTTGGAGGAGCCCCGTTGCGATCACGTCTATTAGCCTTTCTGGTTCTCGCTTTGGCGTTTTGCGCCTTTGCGCCCAAGGACCTTGCGCATGCAAACGAGGCGGAACCAATCCGGGTCGGCGTCTTGAAGTTCGGCACGGTGAGTTGGGTCCTCGATACGATCCAGGCCAATGGATTAGACAAAGCTGAGGGGATCGAGCTCGACATCACACCACTCGCGAGCACGCAAGGCACGGCTGTTGGCCTCCAAGGCGGATCTTTGGACCTTGTAGCCACCGACTGGCTCTTTGTCTCGCGTGAGCGGGCGCAGGGCGCGGACTTCACCTTCGCGCCATTCACAACGGCGCTGGGGGCGATCATGGTGCCACCCGATTCGCCCATCAAGACGCTCGGCGATCTAAAGGGTAAGACCCTTGGCGTCGCGGGCGGGCCTCTCGACAAGAGTTGGCTTCTGATCGTGGCCTACGCACTGCGCACCGCCAATATCGATCTGCGGGCGGAAACCACACAGGAATTCGGAGCGCCTCCGCTCCTCGCCGCGCGGGCCAAGCAAGGCCAGATCGACGCGGTCCTGAACTACTGGCCCTACGCCGCGCGCCTTGAGGCTATCGGCTTCACCCAATTGATCGGGCTTGAGGACGTTGTTCGCGAACTCGGTGCGAAGGGCGAGGTCGCAATGATCGGTTATGTCTTCAACGAGGATTGGGCCAACAAGAACCCCAAGGCGATCGACGGCTTTATACGCGCCGCCGCCAAGGCGAACGAGCTCCTGGCGACCTCTGACGCCGAATGGGAACGGTTGAAACCCATCATGAGTGAGAACGATCCCTCCTTCACCGAGGCGACGTTCGAGGCGCTGCGGCGCCGCTTCCGTGAAGGCATCCCGGAACGGCAGGTCACGTCCGAAGAAGCGGATGCGAAAATCCTCTACCAATTCCTGCGTGAACTTGGCGGAACCAAGCTCGTGGGATCGGGTACGGAACTCGCTCCGGGCACATTCTGGCACGGAACCGCAAAGTGAGCGTGAGCATTGCAGAACCTGACCCCCGGCGGGGCGCGTGGTACTTGCGCGGCCCGTGGATTGCGATCCTGTCTGTCATCGGCTTTCTACTGGTGTGGTTCGTGGCTGCGCACATCGCGCAGAGCCGCCTGTTGCCGGGCCCCGTTGAAGTTATTGCCTATATCTACGAGGAAGCACTTCACGGCGATCTCCTGTTCCAGCTCGGGATTACGCTTTGGCGCGTGGTGGCGGCCTTTGTGGTCGCCATGGTCATTGGCAGCGTAGTAGGCCTAATCATGGGCGAGATGCCCGCGGTTAACCGCGTGCTCGACCCTTGGCTGATCGTACTCCTCAATCTGCCGGCCCTGGTCATCATTATCTTGGCTTATGTCTGGTTCGGGCTAAACGAGGCTGCCGCCATTGGCGCCGTCGCGCTCAACAAGATTCCAAACGTCATCGTGACCTTGCGCGAGGGCGCCCGTTCACTCGACCCTGGCCTAGACGAAATGGCGAGAGCCTATCGGCTGTCCCCTTGGAGCAAATTCCGCAATGTGGTCCTGCCGCAGCTTCAGCCTTATTTCGCCACCGCCTCGCGTACAGGTCTTTCGCTCATCTGGAAAATTGTGCTGGTCGTCGAACTGCTGGGCCGTCCGAACGGCGTGGGCTTCGAGCTTCACCTGAATTTTCAGCTCTTCAACGTGACTGCCATTCTTGGCTATACGCTAGCCTTCGTGGCAATCATGCTCGCCATCGAATATCTATTGGTGCAACCCCTTGAACGACACTCAACACGCTGGCGCAACCGCCCAGTTTAAAATCCGCATCGACGAGAAGACGCATATTGGGGCTGACAGCACCAGGCTGACAGCTATCCGCAACCTCTCGTTGGAGTTGAAGCCCGAAAGCATGACAGTGCTGATGGGCCCGTCGGGTTGTGGGAAGACAACGCTGCTGAGAACCGTGGCCGGGCTCGACGATCAATACACCGGTGAGATCGACATGCCGCCTTCTGCGCGGCTCGGCTTTATGTTTCAGGAGCCGCGTCTTCTGCCCTGGCGCACCGTACGGCAGAATATCGAATTGGTCTGCGCACCAGGTTTCTCCGAACAAGACCTCCAAACCCTGGCAGAAGCGGTCGGTGTCGATGACATGCTGCAGCGATACCCCCAGGAGCTATCCCTGGGCCTGGCGAGGCGAGCAGCTCTGGCCCGCGCCTTTTCGACGGAGCCCGATCTGCTGCTCCTTGATGAGCCATTTGTGTCGCTCGACGAGCGGACCGCCGACCGGCTGAGGAGCCTTCTACTCGATGTCTGGTCCGCAAGGCCAACGACCGCCGTGATGGTGACCCACAATCCAAGGGAAGCGATTCTTCTCGCCGACCAGCTGGTCTTGATGGCGCCGCGCCCCACCCACGTTTTGGCTGTGGAGACCATCGATATCCCGCAAGGCCAACGTGACGCCAAAATGGTCGAAGCGCTCCACAACGATCTGGCGGAACGCTTCCCCGAAAACTTCGCCGGGCTCTAGCTGCCAACTTGGGCTGCGCTGAGGCTCGCCCGCCTGCTGGCCGTTTCTAAGACCCTTTATCCGCCAGCGGGACGCACTAGCCGCCAGCAGGACCCATGGCTTTGCGCTGCTGAATGCCGCGCGAGGGGTCGTACGCCCACACCGATAGCGCCAGGAAGACAAGAGTGCACCCGGCAACGACAGCGAGCGCCTCCCAATTCATCTTCTGGTAGAAAGAAAATCGGATCAGCTCCACCGCCCAGGTGAAGGGGTTGTAGAAACAGATCTCATACAGAATCCAACTACCCTCGCGCATCTTCCACAAGGGATAGAGGGCAGACGATGCAAAGAACATCGGAAAGATCACGAAATTCATGATGCCGGCGAAGTTCTCAAGCTGCTTGATGGTCGAGGACAGCACCATGCCAAGGGCACCAAACATCATACCGGTGAGGATCAGGGCAGGCAGGGCGATCAGATAACCCCATACCGGCAATTCCACACCGCACAGATACGCCACGAGTAAGAACGTATAGACCTGAAACAGCGAGACCAACACACCGGCAAAAAGCCGAGCCAAAAGTAGGAACCAGCGCGGCAATGGCGTCGTCAGCAACACGCGCATGGACCCCATCTCACGGTCATAGACCATTGACAACGAACTCTGCATGCCTTGGAACAGCTGGATCATGGCGAGCAGGCCGGGCGTGATGTAGACGTCGTAGGTGATATAGGTCTCATAGGGCGGGATAATCGAAATACCGAGCGCCGCCCGGAAGCCTGCCGCAAAGATAATGAGCCAGATCAGCGGCCGTACCAGGGCCGCGAAGAAGCGCTCGCGCTGCTGCAAGAAGCGCAGAAGTTCCCGCCAGACAATGCCGTAGAAGGCCCGGACATAGTGGATCAAGCTCATACCGCGACCTCCTCAACTTTGTCGCCGGTGAGCCGCTTGAAAGCCTCACCCAAATTGTCGGTGCCGGTCTCTTTCTCAATCGTCTCTACATCGCCGCGCGCAACGACACGTCCCTTGCTGATGACCACCAGATCGTCTCTCGGCTCGATCTCGTCGAAAAGATGAGTCGCCCACAACACACCGATATCATCGGTCCGCGCCAACTCATGGATGTGCCGCACGATCGCTTCCCGGGTCGGATCGTCCAGCCCAATCGTCGGCTCATCGAGAAGAAGCAGTTTTGGACTATGAAGAAGTGCCCGGGCGATCTCGACTCGCCGGCGGTGACCTCCATTGAGAGAACGAACCTTCTCTCCAATCCGCTCCTTCATATCGAGCGATGTGAGTGCCCGGCCCATGCGCTCATCCGCCTCCGCTCGGGGCAAACCGCGAAGCGCCGCGAAATACCGGAGATTCTGCCTCACAGTCAGATCGAGATCGAGTGTGGGCTGCTGGAACACCACACCAAGCGGCTCAAGCGCCTTAAAGCCCCAGTCAAGCGCCGAGCGTCCAACAATTTCAATACGGCCCGAAGGCGCATCGAAAAGGCGTGTAATGAGTGAAAACAGCGTCGTCTTACCGGCACCGTTGGGTCCGAGCAGCGCAGTGACGCGGCCAGGATAAACATCGAAGCTGACATCGTCGAGCGCGCGCTTCGCGCCATACCAATACGATACGTCCTCGACCGATAGAACGGGCTTGGAGCCATCCCTCGACTTTGCTGCTGTGTCTTGCATGGCTGATGATTGCCTTTGGGACTCTCGCGCGGTCCCTCGTCGGACCTCGGTCTGGGTTGCGTTTCCTGACCCGAGGAATAGCCGCTGGCCCTCGCTTTCACAAGTTCTCAGCCTGGCATAAGAGCGACCAAACTTGGCAAGCACGGCTCGGAGGCGCACCGCGCAGGACCGTTGGGAAAGAGGCCGGGTTTTCTCTAAAGGCAAAAAAAAGAAGCCGCCCCGAAGGGCGGCTTCCATATTGGTCATGTTCTGGTGTGGTGGCTAGAAGAAGATAATCCCACCAACCTGGAACAGGTTGTAGTCGTCGAAGCCCTGGTTCACTTTCCGATTTTGGCCGGCCCCATCGACGCCGACGAAGTCGATGTCAGCAGACTGGTTCTGCCAGCGAGCGAACACGTGCATCGCTGCCGCGTCGATCTCCTGAACCGCACCAAGACCCCAGCGCTCCACTTCCGAACCCGTCACGAACAGGCCGTTGGCTGCGTTCGCACCGCAGAAGTTGCCTGCAGTGGTCCCCGTAACGAAGGTGCCGCACTGGTCGTTTCCGGCTTGACCGTTGTAGCCATCATTGTAACGACCGTACTCACCGTAGAGGACCGTCGAGCCAAGTGGGTTCCACGCCCGCTTGATGAAGGGCTTCAAGTACCAGGAGTCCCAGCTCGGAACGCCCTGCTGCACGCCATTGCGGTTCACGAAGTTCCCGCCAATATCTTCATAGTTGTAGTAACCGTAGATACCAAGACCGGTGGGAGCGTGCATAAAGGTCGCGCCAACCTGGTGAACGTTTGTGTCGCCAGCCGGGTTCGCACTGAAGTAGTTGCCGTTCGACATCGTGTACGAATAGGCGGCCGAAATTTTGAAGTCGCCCCAATCGTCGTTGTAGAACAACGCAGCATCCCAAACCTCAGGTGCATCAAACCGCGGGCCAGTATTCGGTCCCGCGACACTGGTCAGACCGCCGTAGTCGTCCGAGTAAGACACCTCGAACCGGAAGCCGCCGAAGGTCGGAGAGTCGTACCGGATGCCGCTCTGCGGAGCGCCGTAGCAGTCGCCGCCGATCGGGCCGACAAGCGAACACCCAAGGAAGGCACCCCAGGTCAGGCCAGCGCCATTAAGGCCGTTATAGCCGCCTTGGCCACCCTTCGGGCGCATGATGAAACCGCCGCCTTCAAAGAAGACCACGTTGGACTCGATCACCGTGCCAGAAATGTCAGCCAAAACAGCCGCATTGTCCGAGGCAGGGCTCAGATAACCAAGGTTGATCGTACCGTAGTCATCGCTCTTGATGTACATGTACGAGTACAGCGTGTTGATGCCCGCAAGCACAAACGAGTCCTGAGCAAACTGGTTCGAAAAGATACCAAAATTGTTGCCACCAAGAATGCCGCCAGCCCAGGCGCCGGATGTCGTAACCGTCAGGTTATAACCACCGGACCAACCAGGTGCGATCGTCGCAGAACCTGTGATAGCGAAACGGCTACCCAAGTCAGCGTCTTTCGTGCCAACCCAGCTGTCAGACAACGATCCGTCGTCCCACCAGTTCATCGACTCGATGACCCAGCCAGACACCGTGACCGAAACCTTCTTGTTTCCTTTAGTAACGGTCGAAGCCTCAAGCTCCGCAACCCGCTCCTCAAGATCCGCGCAGCAATCACCACCGTAGCTCTGTGCGTTTGCAGGCGTGCTCAGGGCGTATGCCCCAAACGTCACCCCAAGCGCGGCTCCAATGGCAATGCGGCTGGAAGTTCTTGTCAGTCCCCCAAACATTTTCATGTCCACCTTCCCTCGCCAAATTGACTATTCCAAACTCTCTTTGTGTTCGGGGCTTTTGGGCCCGTCCCGGTAATTGACCCGCCAAGTTGGGACCGGCAATACCCAAGAGAGAGTTCTAAGTTTGCTTATACGCCTTCCCGCCAGAAGGTAAATTGCTATCAAAGGCGGCAGGGCTGATTTTGATCCTGTTGTGACATTTCCGTCACGGGCCCTGGTCGAGGATCGGGTCTGCAACACTTCCCTAAAAGTCCGGAGAATAGCAATTAAAATTAGCGACTTAGAGCGAACGCGGCGTCCTGTCGCTGTGTCTGCGTCGTCACCTCAACCCGAATGCACGTGAACCCGCAGCTACGGGGGACTGTGCACAAAACCTAGCCACAGCTGGCCATATCTCTGTGCAAGCTGAATTTCCGCCGCGCGCACATTCGCTTGGCATTCGAAAGTACGATCTTTGGCCTCGCGAAGCACCTGTTCTTGGTCTAGAACTCGCTGCCGAAGTGGTCTGTTTTTTGGGCGTTCCGTCATTGGGCGCCTCTTTTGGGCTGGTCCTTGAGTCGTTGGATTAGCTGATGGCCCCGTTTTTGAGGCGTCAGCTTTGTAGCTAACAGGGCCCAGGGAAGGCTACCGGACAATGAGGAGCGAAGGCACAGTGAGCGATCCGGAGGAAAACAAGATATTAAAGGGCCTTCGCATCCTGGTCGTCGAGGATCAGGCCCCGATCGCACTCCAGCTTGAGGACATTCTGGTTGATTCGGAATGCGAAATTGTCGGTCCTGCCAGCCGGATCGGCCAAGCTCTGAAACTTCTCGATGAGAAGACCGTCGATGCCGCGGTGCTAGACCTCAATCTTGCGGGCGAGATGGTCTACCCCGTCGCCGACGTGCTCGATTCGCGCGGTCTTCCCTATATGTTCGCAACCGGCTACGGCGCATCGATCCTCACCGAGCCCTATCGGCGAAAGCCGGTGCTTCAAAAACCCTTCTCCAGACGCGAATTCCTGCGAGCGATGCGTGAAACCATCGAGCAGGGATGAGGTGAGGCCGGCGCCGGTAGACTTAAGAGTCCAAAGAATGGGATTCAACATTCTGACTTTGAGCTGTCTCAAACATCAATGTGTGCGCCGTGCGACACTAGAACAGGTCTGGCATACTCTGCGGTCCTTGTGAGCAGGCTGCGATTGGGCTAGATAGCAAGGGTGCGCATTGGAACCCGCTTGAACTTTAAACAAGTCCTCCAAGAGCTTGTGCGAGCCGGGTGCACTCACAATCTCCATTCTGTTCGGCCAATTGCAGGGTGGCGTTGGCGGACGCCAGTGGTCTAGGGAAACAGGCGACAGATGAATTACGAGAATCGATTCCACCAATATCTTGAATCTCTTCACCAAGAGGGCCGGTACCGGGTCTTTGCCGACCTGAAGCGGCGCTGCGGGGCCTATCCGGTGGCCCATCACTACACCCCGGAAGGCACGAAGGACGTCACGGTTTGGTGCTCCAACGATTATCTGGGCATGAGCCAGCATCCAAAGGTGCGTGAGGCTATGCACGAGGCGATCGACGAGGTCGGCGCCGGTTCCGGCGGTACGCGCAATATCTCGGGCACCACCCATTATCACGTGGAACTTGAGGCAGAGCTTGCGGACTTGCACGACAAGGAAGCCGCGCTCCTGTTCACATCGGCCTATATCGCCAATGACGCCACGCTTTCCACGCTGACCCGCTTGATTCCTGGGCTTCAAATCTTCTCAGACGAGAAAAATCACGCCTCAATGATTGAAGGCATCCGTCACGGCGGCGGGCCAAAGCATATTTTCAGGCACAACGATCTTGAACACCTCGAGAGCCTGCTGCAGACCGTGCCGCTGGAAACGCCGAAGCTCATCGCCTTCGAGAGCGTGTACTCGATGGATGGGCATATCGGCTCCATCGGATCGTTCTGCGATTTAGCGGACAAATACAACGCTCTCACCTATCTCGACGAGGTCCATGCGGTAGGGCTATACGGCCCGCGCGGCGGCGGTATTGCCGAGCTCGAAGGGGTGATGGATCGCGTGGACATCATCAATGGCACGCTCGCCAAGGGATTCGGCGTGATGGGCGGTTATATCGCCGCGAGCAAGGCGTGCTGCGATGCGATTCGCTCTTATGCTCCGGGCTTCATTTTCACGACATCCTTGGCCCCGGCCGTTGCCGCAGGCGCCCTGGCCTCGATTCGGCACCTCAAAACCAGTGATCGTGAGCGCATTCATCATCGTGAACGCGTCCACACGCTGAAAGCCATGATGGCCGATGCGGGTCTGCCCGTCATGGAGAACCCCAGCCACATCGTACCAGTGATGGTCGGGGACCCGGTCCACTGCAAGGCAGTGACCGATACGCTCCTCACGCATTACGGGATTTATGTGCAGCCCATCAACTATCCGACCGTGCCCCGGGGTACGGAGCGGATGCGGCTCACGCCTTCCCCGGTCCACTCGGACGCACAGATGGCTTACCTCATGACCGCGCTCACCGAGCTTTGGGCCGCCTGCCCTGTTGCAAATGGGGAATATGTGAGGCTCGCGGCAGAGTAGCGATGCACGCCTGGATACTCCTCTGGGCTGGTGTTATCGCAAGCACGCTTGTGAGCCACCGAGCGGGTGCCTCGGCCACAGACGGTACCATGTGTCTCATCTCGGCGGAGCGGGTTGACGAAGGTGACGTCCTGTCATCCGAAGAGATCCAGGAAGCGCATGAGGCTTGTATCCGCGCCCTGGCGGCCACGGGAAGTGTCATTCAGAAATATCAGTTCCAAGAGGCGAACTTCACCATCACCGGCAAGCACCACAAATTCTGATAGCCAAAGCTTCTGCTGACGCGACGTGACTCAAGCGTGATCGCCGCAAGTGCTAGCGCCGCATGAGCCAGGCAACGAGGAATGACACGGTTAGCAACGCGAGCAGACCCAGCAAAACGACTACGCTAAATCGCACCGATGATGCCTTTGAGCGTCCCCCAAAAGCCAAATGTCGCCACCATGGCGGCAAGCAGCAGCAGAACGATAATCGGCATCTGACGTCCCTTCGGTCACGCCCGTTTTCTAGCGCCGGAACGGAACCCATACCCGTGCTTGTGAGAAAACCACAATTACTTTCGACCGAGTGTTGCAAACTTTACTGGCAGCCGGAAGACACGCCTCGCACCGTTCCCGCGCGCTGGCCCGCCAGAAATGGCGCACATGAGTCTCCAGACCCGTTGAGGCGCGCGGCAAGCCTAAGCGTCAATGGACCAGCGCGGCCGGGACTGACGTCAGACTTTTCCGAACAGGAGCTTTCGGATCGTATCGGCGCCCACAGCATTCTCGAACGCCTTGTAGGCAAAATACGGGAAAAGCGCGCCGTAGAAGATGATCCAGAGCATCGCCGCTCCAATGAGACCGCCAAGATTGCCGATCCCTGCGCCGAGCCCGCCCCCGGTAAGAAGACCGAGCACTGCCATCTCCACGACATAGGCAAAAAAGAGCAGTGTGACGAACACGGCGACCTTGTAGATGATCGAATAAATGAGCGGACTGTGCTCGAGACCTTGAAAAAAGCGGCGTTCTAGCTGCGGCATCGCTAGCGTCAATAAGAAGGCATTGAACGTCGTCAGCAGGAAGAAACTGAGCCCAACGCCGCTGAGGGCACCGCCCACCACCGCATGCAAGGTCAGGAGAATAAAGACCGCCCACAGATACCCGCAAAGCCCGGCAAAACTCTTGAATTCGGCAGCCATGCGCTCCTGAAACGTGAGCTTGCGGGGCTCCGTCTCACCCCTGATGGCTTTGGCCAGAGCACCGACATGTTCGCCGTCAATCAGATCGCCGTCGAAATGGTCCCCATCGAGATGTTCATGGCCCGGATCAATCGGGTGATGGTCGTAGAGATCGACATCATCGTCGTCCAAGGCGTCGAACGCGACACTGTCGGTGCCGGCGGAAGGCTTAAGGCTGGTTGCGGCACCTGAAGGATTGGGCAAGGCGCCGCCAAGGGCCGCTTTATCGGCCTTAGTCGACAAGGCACCAAAATCGTCTGTGATGCCGTCTTCAATCCCGCCGGCGTCATGGAGAAAGTCGACATCGCTCGAGTCGGCCTCCGCCGCCGGCTTCTGTTCAGGGTCGGTCTCATCTGGCGTGCCCTCGGGCTCACCAGATGCCGCCAGATCGAAAATCTCCTCGGCAGGCTTCCAGGCATCCATCCCCGCTGTCCAAAGGAGATCGCCCGGCTTGAAATTGCCGCCGTCGGCGAACAGGGAAAGCTCGCGGTCCGTAAGAGGCCCAAGTTGCTCGCCGTCTCGGCTGAGATACCAGCTTGACTCGGCGCGTTCTGCGTCTTGCTCGTTCACCCCAGCACCCTGCATCGGCTCTCCCCCTTGATTCCGCGCGGCAGGGGCGTGCTTTAGCATCCCTAACAATTGGCCGTCGAGAAGGAAAAATTACGCTCTAACGCACGGGCATGGAAGCCTCTTTTCGCAGTGCCCGTCATCCAGCCGCCACGCGATCGCCCAAGCGATCCACCAAGTGATCGCCCAGACGCAGCCCCCATGCATAAATCGTCAGAGACGGGTTCACGCGGCTCGCCCTCGGCAGAGGGCTGCCATCGCCCACATAGAGATTCTCCATGCCGTGCACTTTGCCGTGGGTATTGACCACCGAACTCTCCGGCTCACGACCGGTCACCATGCTCCCGAGCGCGTGAGCGGTACCGGACATGCCCATATATTTGTTAAAGCCAACGAGGCCCGCAGCCAGCAAGCGCTCGAGCCACTTGTCGACCAAGGCATGGTGCTCCTTCACCGCGTGCGGCATCCGGTCAAGACTGTAATCCATGATGGGCTTGCCGGCGGCCCAGCCCGAGATAATGCGGTTCTCGGTGCTCGACGAATCTTCCGTCGTGGCCCAAAAGCCGATCGCACGCTTGCCAAGAAACTTGTCCATGAAACCCGGTAGTTCGGGCGGCGCTTGCGGAGCGAGAAGCTCGGCATCGATCCAGCCAAGGCATTGTATGGACGAGTGCGGAAACTTTTCATTGTAGAGTACGGCCGTCTTGCGCAGCACGTCGTGATCGACAAAGGGCGAAAAGCCGAGCAGCGCTGAGTTGATGTGCATCTTGAAATTGGCGCCGAGCAGTTCGCCGCAAGGAAGGCAAAGGCCGCTTCCATGCAGATAGTCCTGGAGGAGCCTTGGGGATGACATTGCACCTGCGGCAAGCACGATTGTGCCCGCCTCGTAAACCGCACCGTCAGCACATTTGACGCCGATAATCTTGCGTGCATCGCCTGGCGCGGACACAAGTTCTGCCACCGGATCGCCGGCAATCAGCTTGAAATTCGGCTCATCGAGAATGTGATCGATCAGATTGCGCTCGGAGTCCGACTTCAGGCCCGAGGGCGAGGCAAAGCCATCGAAGTGCTTCGCCTCTTCAGGGTGATTGACGATGTCGTGAGACAGACCCAACGGCAGTTGATGAAGCTCCCATGCCGGGTCTGCGCTCGTGATCTTGTCCAGCAGCGCCTGGAGCTGCGGCTCGTTCTCGAACGTGGTGATCCGTAGGAGTTTGGTCGCCTCGTCATAATAGGGCTTGAGCTCCTCGTAGCCGAAGGGCCACCCCAAGAGATCGAATTCCGGTTCGGCCTCGAACTCACAGGGGCGGAACCGGAAGAGCGCGGCACCGTACCATTTTGTCTTACCGCCCACGTTGTAGAATTCGCCCGGTATGAAATGATGCCCATTGCCGTCTAGCCAAGTGACCCGGTTCTTGAACACGCCATCAATGAAAACTTGGCGCACATCCAGAGTCGAGGCATTGCGTGGCAGGAACGGCCCCTTCTCGATCAAGAGCACGCGCTTTCCGGCGAGCACGAGCTTGTAGGCAACGCTACCGCCGCCAGCGCCACTGCCAACAACGATCACGTCATATTGGGCGGACATGGTGCACTCCTGGACGTTGTGAGTTCGAAGAAGACGCCGAAGCGCCTCCGGCTGACCCAGCGCCCGAGCATCAGCACCGTTGCCGATGTCAGCGTCGATGTCTAGTTTGATTGCACGACATATGATTCCAATCTCACGCCGCACTTGCCGTAGCGCTAGTGGCTTGTAAAATTCTTCCCTGAATGGAGACAGCCTATGCCTTTAAAGAGCAAGGCCGCGATCGTAACCGGTGGCAATACCGGTATCGGCCAAGCGATCGTTCTGGAGCTTGCCCGGCACGGTGCAAATATCGTGATCGACTATGTCGCACACCCGGAGGCGACCGAAGCGCTGGAGAAAAAGATTGTGAAGCTCGGCGACCAATGCATCGGCGTCGACGCCGATGTGAGCAAGATCGCTGACCTGCAGAAATTGGTCGACGCGGCGGTAGCAAAATTCGGACGCCTGGATGTCATGGTGAACAATGCCGGCATCGAAACGCGCACATCGATCCTGGACACGACCGAAGAACAATATGACGCAGTCTTGGATATCAACCTCAAGAGCGCCTTTTTTGGCACGCAGCTCGCTGCCAAGCAGATGATTAGCCAGGGCCGTGGCGGGCGAATCATCAATATCACCTCGGTGCATGAGGATTGGCCGATGCCAGGAAATACAGCATACTGCCTTTCCAAGGGCGGAATGCGCATGCTGACGCGCACCGCAGGCGTTGAGCTTGCGCCGCGCGACATCCTTGTCGTGGGCGTGGGACCTGGCGCGGTGGAGACGCCGATCAATACGAGCACCATGGACGACCCGGCGAAGCTGAAAAAGCTGGATGCGGCAATCCCCATCGGCCGCATGGCCAAGCCGCAAGAGATCGCCTCCGTGGTCGCGTTTCTCGCCGGAGACGGCGCAAGCTATCTGACTGCGACCACGATTATGGCGGACGGAGGGCTCATGCAATCGAGCCCCGGCCTATAGCGCCGCAACGCCATGACAATTCCCATCGAAGACTATGCTCTGATCGGCGACTGCGAGACCGCAGCGCTGGTTGGACGCAACGGCTCCATCGACTGGCTGTGCTTGCCGCGCTTCGACTCCGAAGCCAGTTTCGCGGCAATCCTCGGCGATCACGACAATGGGCGGTGGCTGGTCGGCGCGACCGACCCGAACGCCAAGATCACGCGCCGCTACCGCCCGGACACCCTGATCCTTGAGACACGCTTCGAAACGAAGACCGGCGCGGCCACGCTGATCGATTTTATGTATCCGTGCGAGACGCACCCGCACATCGTGCGGCTCGTCGTCGGCGAGAAGGGCTCGGTCGAGTTTGAGACAGAATTCGTTGTGCGCTTCGGCTATGGCGAGCAGGTTCCGTGGGTCACCATGCTGCCGGACCGACGCTTGCGTGCGGTGGCAGGTCCTAACCGGCTCATCCTTCAATCTACGATCAAACTGCGCGGCGAGGACCTTCGGACCAAGGGCAAGTTCACCGTGAAAGAAGGCAAGACGATATCCTTTGCCCTCACGTACACGGAGTCCTGGATCCCCGAGCCGCCGCCGGTCGACACTGAGGCGCTCATCCACCTGGCCGAACAGTATTGGAGGGGCTGGACATCCCAGTGCAATGCGGAAGGCCCTTACGCCGACATCGTCAAACGCTCACTGATCACGCTGAAAGCGATGACCTACGCGCCGACGGGCGGCGTCGTCGCCGCGGTTACCACATCGCTTCCCGAGCAATTCGGCGGCCCGCGGAACTGGGATTACCGGTACTGCTGGGTGCGCGACGCGACACTCACCCTGCTCGCGCTAATGAATACTGGTTACTACGAGGAAGCGCGCGCCTGGCGCAAATGGCTGTTGCGTGCTCTCGCGGGCTCCCCCCAACAGATGCAAATCATGTACGGCATCGCGGGCGAGCGCCGACTGTACGAGATTGAGTTGCCCTGGCTCAAGGGATACGAGAACTCAACGCCCGTGCGCATCGGGAACGCCGCGCATCAGCAGGTGCAACTCGATGTTTACGGCGAATTGCTCGATGCCATGTATCAGGCGCGTAAAGGGGGCCTTGCGCCCGAGCAGTCCGGCTGGGAGCTGCAACTCGCAATCGTCGAGCAACTTGAAGAGATCTGGCATAAGCCGGACGACGGTATCTGGGAGGTGCGCAGCGGGCCAGAGCAGTTCGTCTACTCCAAGGTCATGGCCTGGGTTGCCTTTGACCGTTCAATCCGCAGTGCCGAGCGCTTCAAGCTGAAGGGTCCGCTCGAGCGTTGGCGCAAAACGAGGAAGGCCATTCACGATCAGGTCTGCGCGATGGGCTTCGACCAGGAGCTCAACAGCTTCGTCCGATCCTATGGGGCCAAGGAAGTCGATGCGAGCCTGCTTAAGATCCCCGCTGTCGGCTTTCTGCCACCGACAGACCCGCGTGTGGTCGGCACGGTCGCACAAGTCGAAAAGACGCTGATGAAGGACGGCCTCGTGCAGCGCTACGACACCTCCAAAGCCAATGACGGGCTACCTCCCGGCGAGGGCATGTTCTTGGCTTGCAGCTTCTGGCTCGTGGATGCGTATCTGATGATGGGCCGCGAGAAGGATGCGGTGGAGCTGTTCGAGCGACTCCTTGGCTTGTGCAACGATCTCGGGCTCCTGAGCGAGGAGTACGACACGAAAGAAAAGCGTCTGTGCGGCAACTTCCCGCAGGCCTTCTCGCATTTGGCATTGGTGAACAGCGCCTGCAATCTCGGACGCGACGGCAGGCCCTTAGAGCAACGCTGTGACAACGAAGATGCCGCGAAGTCCGCAAAAGTCTCACCCTCGGCATCGGCCACCCGCTAGCGGGAGTTTGCCATGACAGTCCCTGCCCATAACGAACAGGATCATCGCTCGCCGCGTTGGGGCGTGAGCATTGCTGTCGCACTCCTTGGGTTTATGGGCATGATGGCAGCCTTCGCGACCGCCGGCCCTGCGCAGGATGCAGCCCCCGGCGAAGACGAACGCAAGCGACCGCCTGCGCAAATGACGGGCTCTACTCCGAGCTACACCAAGGAGATCCAGCCGCTTTTCAACAAGAGATGTGTCGCCTGCCATGGCTGCCTCGGCTCGCCCTGCAACCTGAAACTCACATCGTTTCGCGCGCTCGAGCGTGGCAGTCTTGGCAAGAACCCTTATTCAGTCCATTTCGAGGCCTACGCGCGCACCGGCATGAATGTCGTTCAGACAACGGCAGAATGGCGCAGGCGCGGCTTCTATCCCGTGCTGTCGCGGGGCGGGGCGGGTCGGGTCGGGTACGGAAAACCTATCACGCTCAATGCTGTTCCAGATGGTGGAGGCCGGTGCGCGGCACAATACGCCCGGCTTCTCACGCAAAAATCTGATGCCGCTCTACGCGAAGCGCTATGATCACCAATGCCCGGCCACACCGGAAGCGCTTGGCGCGCGTCTTGAAAAGAACCCTGGGATCGGAATGCCCTTCGGTCTGCCTGCGCTCGAAGAACAAGAGGTCTCGACGCTGCGCTCTTGGCTCGCCGGCAACGCCCCCGGGGCCCACCGAGGATGAGCGGCGTACGGCGGAGACCGTTACAGGCCCCAAGGCCGTGCTCGCTTGGGAGAATTTCTTCAACGCACAAGACATGCGGTCTCAGCTTGTCGCCCGCTACATCTTCGACCACGTGTTCCTAGCGACCATCGTGCTGGACGAGAGCAAGGGTGACTATTTCAAACTCGTACGCTCCAAAACGCCGCCAGGGGGGCGAGCGAAAACCCGCCCGCACCGGTCGAGGTTATCGATACGCCCTTCCCTTACACCGATCCTTTCAAATATGCCGGCGTCGACAGATTCTATTACCGCTTGAAGAAGATGACTGCGCCACGCGTACAGAAGAACCATTTCGTGTGGCAGCTGGCCCATGCGGACATCGACCACCTGAAGAAGCTGTTCTTCGAGCACGAATGGGGAACAGCGGCGAAGCTGGACGACCCCCGCGTGGCGCCTTGGGACGTCGGCAACCCATTCAGGGTCTATCATGAGATCCCGGTGGAAGCGCGCTATCGTTTTATGCTGGAGAATTCCGAGCTGATCGTGTCCGGCATCACGTATGGGCCGGTTTGTCTTGGGCAAACGGCCACCTACGCGGTCAAGGACCAGTTCTGGGTCTACTTCGTCGATCCAAAATACGACGTCTCCGTTCGCGACCCAAAACTCGGGCTCGACACCTGGGATGCCTTCATGGACCGGACGCCCATGGGGAACGATACGTATGAGGCGGCCTATGGCAGCGCGCTCAAAAAGCTTCGGCCCGAGGGCTATACAATCGATGCGATCTGGAACGGCGACCGCAGAAACCCGAATGCCTGGCTAACGGTCCTACGCCATGAGTCCAATGTCTCCGTGATGAAAGGCCGACAGGGCGGCATCCCACGCACGTTGTGGCTGATGGACTACAGCGGATTTGAGCGCATCTACTACGACACCGTCGCCAATTTCCAATATCAGTCCGGCGATGTCCCCAAACTTGAGACGCTCGTCTTCTTCAACTATCTGCGTCAGGAGTTCGAGGACAATTTCCTGCTGCTCTTGCCCGAAAGCGACCGCGGGCGGCTTCGTGACAGCTGGACCCGCGGGGTTGGGCAGGGCGCGCTCGAGCTGGAGCCCTTCGCTGGCGGCAACCAGCCGACAGAAGTCAAAACATCCAAGCGCGACCCGCTGCTCAGTCTCATTGGAGACATTCAGAAGCATATGGGCGCAGCGGTCAGCGGACCGCCAGATAAGTTAAACCCGCATAAGAAGCCGAGATGGTCCTTGGACGATCCCGTCAAAAGCTATGACGATTGGGAGGCTGCCGCCGCGCAATTGACTCAGACGCGCGCCTATAAATTCCCGCGCTATTTGCCGAGCGTCATTCTCTTAAGAGTCAATCATAACGATGGCCACGCACGCGTCTATTCCCTGATTGCCAATAGGGTCTACGCCACTCAGGACACGATCCTGTTCCAGAACGGACAGAAACTGCCGAACCTGTACACGATGAGTATCTATCCGACCGTCATCGGCGGCTTCCCAAACTATTTCCTGGAGTTGAATTTGGATCAGGCCGGCGATTTCCTAAACCGTTTGCGCGATGTCCAATCGCTCGAGGACTGGAATCGCGTGCGTGACCGCTACGGCATTTTGCGCAACAACGCTCGCTTCTGGGACACTTACGACTGGTTCACGCAGTGGAACGAGAAGAATCGCGGCATCAAGTCCGGCTATCTGGACCTGTCCTATTACGATCTCTACGACTCGGTCTATTGAGGCCCGTGGCCTCTTAAGAACGGTAGTCGGGATTCTCGTAGCCGAACCGGCACCCGGCTTTCCATGCTTCGCGATTGTTACCGTGATTGGGATAGCCGCCGGCGTCCTTCAAGATGCGCGCAAGATGCATCAGGTTCCATGTCATGATCGTCGTATTGCGCTGCGTAAAATCATTGTCGTAGCCGATCGGCTTGCCGTCTATTTCCTCGCCATAGGAAGGCCCCGGCCCCGCCTCTCCGATCCAGCCACAGTCCGCCTGAGGCGGAATGCTGTAACCGAGATGCTGCAACGCGTAGAGGATGCTCATGGCGCAGTGCTTCACGCCATCTTCGTTGCCGGTAATGACCGTTCCGGCGACCTTGCCATAATAGAGGCTTTGGCCTTGCGGGTTGAGCATGCCCGACATGCCGTAGAGCCGTTCGATCAAAATCCGACACACGGAACTTTCCTCGCCGAGCCAAATGGGCGTCGCGACAATCAGAATGTCTGCAGCCTCGATGGTCGGCCAGATCTTCGGCCAATCGTCGCGGTCCCAACCATGCTCGGTCATATCCGGATAGACCCCGGAGGGGATTTGATGTGACAGAGCATGGATGCTTTCAACCGCGACCCCGCTCTTGCGCATGATCTCCTCAGAGACGGAGAGCAACAGGGCCGTATGGGAGTCCTCGGACTTGCGCTTGAGCGAACAATTGACCGTCACGGCCTTGAGGTCGGAGAAGTCCGTTTTGTTCTGGGAACAGAGCTGATCTTGTTGGGCTGAGAGCGGCATTGCGAGAAACTCCATCTGAGGACGTGCGCACCCACTCTACTGGTCGTTTCGCGTTTTTGCTGACACGCTGCATAAACTTAAGGTGATCGCCCGCCTCCCCGAACGTTTGTCAAAGCAGGCATGAGGGTGACCGCTCGGGAGGGAAAAGCGGTCACCCTCTTCTGCCCTGCCTATCGGTCCATCTGGGTTTGATAGGGGTTTGGGAAACCTTCCGCAGCGGCGGGCGCGGCGGCCGCGGTGATCAGGGCAACCGAAATCAGGATTGTCTTCAACATGATCATTCTCCTTTTTGGGGGCAGAGCGGAGCGCTGTAATGGGGCTCAGCAGCGCCCAATAGTTTGCCTAGCGATCGAAATGCGTCTGGTAGGGATTCGGGAAACCTTCCGCAGCGGCGGGCGCGGCGGCTGCGGTGATCAGGGCAACTGAAATCAGGATTGTCTTCAACATCGTCATTCTCCTTTTTGGGGGCAGAGCGGAGCGCTGTGATGGGGCTCAGCAGCGCCCAATAGTTTGCCTAGCGATCGAAATGCGTCTGGTAGGGGTTCGGGAAACCATCCGCAGCGGCAGGCGCGGCGGCGGCGGTGATCAGGGCAACTGAAATCAGGATTGTCTTCAACATTGTCATTCTCCTTTGATCGGTTTGTTTCTCTGTGTGCCTCAGTCATATTGGGTTTGGGACCGATCGTTCAATTAACAAACGCTCACAAGCGCGTGTTTATTGACTGATCAGTCTATAACTAGTTTGTGATGAGGTCGTGAGAAGGCCGTGATCGGCCCTGGGGCGCTGCGCCCGCCCTGACGCTACTTCCTGCTCAGAGTGCTATCAATGATGCTCTGAAGACCCGACGCCGGGTAGCCTGACCGCGCCAACACCCGCAGGCCTATATAGGCGTTCAGTAAAGACGTGGCTGTCTTCGCACGCCGTGTGGCAGACCAGCGAGCAGCCCGCCGACTTTGCTTCAAGGCAACGGCGATTGCATCCTCCAGCCGGTGCAGCATGCTCGAGACTTTCATCTCGACATCGGCATCGAGACTCGCCCGATCGAGCGCCGCATTGCACATGAAGCAACCACGCCGCGCCGTGTCATTCTTGACCGCTTCGAACATGCCTCGAATTTTGGTGATTCCATCTCCGGCCTTCGGGTCGCAAAGAAAGGCTATTCCCTCCCCCACTTCAGTCCGGTCGTAATGGTCGAGTGCAGCCAGATAGATCGCGCGCTTGTCTTCGAATGCTTTATAGAGGCTGCCTCGGGCAATCTTCATGGCCCGCAACAAGTCCTGGAGCGAGGTGCCCTCGTAGCCCTTCACCCAGAAGACTCCCATCGCGCGGTCAAGCGCCATATCGATATCAAATTCTCTCGGACGGGCCATGTCGTTTCCTCAATCTCAGTTTGGGGATTCGTGACCGACCGGTCAACATTGCGGCGCAGCATGTTGTGGGAAGGCGAAGACGGGGTGCCGCCCAAAATACTTTGCCCTTGAGAGCAGCGAAAAAACGCCCATCCTGGGGAACTTGTCATCTTGCTGAACGCGTTCATTGTCGCTCTTTAGAACTTCAACCACGATCCAAACCTGCTCGAGATAAAGCGCGATCTTGAGACGCTCGGCCCGGGCAGCCCTGTCCATGGCCCGCATTTCGGCGGCAAACTTCAACCGCGGCCAAATCGGATTTCCGGCCTCGCGCGCAATCACGTACAGCGCATCGGCGTGCTTGAAGACCTTGGCGCGCCCAGAATTCCGCGCACCCATACGATCGCACCGGCATCACCGGCCCGGTAGGTCTTCTTCAGCGCCTTGGCATCCCGGCGCAGTCGACCTAAGGAAATCATGATCGGTTTCTCCCCTGATGCCCGCCGATCCGCCAGTTCGGGCTGGGTGAAAAACCGAGACAATGGTTCTTCGAAAAACGAGGTGCCGGCCGACAGCTTTCCGCGGATCAGGGTGCTGCCTCGCAACGCGGCTTCGCCAGATTATCGAAGCCTCACCGGTGCCGAAATTCCCTCCTCGCAATGCGCCGTCTTGGCAGATTGGCCGGCAGAGCCCCGTCCGACAAAGCTCGGGCGGACCAAAAAACGTCTCGCATCTTTACAATTCGCAGGTGATTTGCTGGCAATGCTCTTGCCCCAGGCTCTCACCCAAATGTCTTGAGCGACCTGAAAGACTTGGGCGGCGTGGCACATAGGGACAGCAGCATGACCCGTCTGAACAGATTCTGGTTGATCGCGGCAGCCATAATGCTTCCCGTTACGGCTGCCTATGCCATCGACCGGCTCGTCTTGTCGCTGTCCTGTCCAGATTGCCCGACCGAGACGGCCAAGCTGCTGCCCTTGTTCGATGGAACCCAAGATGGCCTGGTGCGGGTCCAAGCCAACACGATGGAGTTCCGAGCGCGCGTCGCAGGAAGCGGCAATGCTGATGGCGAAGGCGTGATCCTGCTCCATGGTTTCCCCGAAACGTCGATCATGTGGGAACCGCTTCTGGAGGCACTGCGCCGGGACGGCTACCACGCCATCGCATTCGATCAACGTGGCTATAGCCCTGGTGCCCGGCCGCTCATGGAGAACGCGTACACCAAGGGGAAGCTCGCCAACGACGTGCTCGCCATCGCCGATGCGGCTGGCTTCGACAAATTCCATATCATCGGCCACGACTTTGGCGGCGCCATTGCCTGGACTGTGGCGGACCGTCATCGCGAACGCGTCCTCAGCCTCACATCGCTGTCGATGCCCCATCCACTTGCGCTTGCCGACGCACTCGTAAACCCAGGTCCGCAATGGCCCGCCAGCAGCTATGTCTTGTTCTACCGGTTACCGGCCCTGCCAGAGTTCATCATGGGCTTTGATCGCGCCGCGCTCCTGTCGCGCTGGAAGTGGCAGAACCACCCCAAGAACCAGGTCGATGAATATCGGCGCGTTTTTAGCGAGCCTGGCGCACTCCATGCCGCGCTCGATTGGTACCGGGCTTTTAAATTCCGCTCGCTCGATCCTGCCGGCAAAGTCCGCCCGCCGACCCTCTTCCTTTGGGGCGAAGAAGATGGCGCCTTCAGCCGCGCGGCGGCCACTGATACGGTCAATTACATGGACGGCGCTTACCGTCTGCGCACCGTCAATGCAGGACACAATCTTATGTTAGAGGCACCAGACGTCGTCGAGACGGAAATCCTGGCGCATCTGAAGACGGCACGACAAGTCTCCGAGCACAATGGGTTGCCGCTCTGGATCAGGCGCCACAAGAGGCTGGATCGCCGTGTGATCAGGGAGCGCCAAAATGCCTTCGTATCCAGCTCTCGCCCCATGGCCGGACCTTTCGGATCCGCAATCAATGCAACGAAACTCATAAGGGCGTCGTGCGTGTCTCGTGCTCACAATGGGCGCCCGATGAGGCGGTCGAGTATCGCTTCAATCTCGGCGCCAGGGCCGAGATGGCACAAGAAAGCGCCGGCGGCGACACCGCTCTTTCCAATGGGACATGCTATTACCGCCACCGTCTTTGCATGAAGGCGCCCGCGCCGGTCAAACACCGCGCCGCGACCTTTCTTCCCTTCCTACAATAAGGGCCGGACGAACGGGGCGCTCGCCGCGATCAGCAGAAGCGCAAGGATCACCGATAGGCTGAGCTCCAATGTGATCCCCGGCGGGTAGAGTTCTTTGTCGTCGAGACGGTAGCCGGTGCGCACAAAGCGGATGGTCGCAACGACGATGAAGACAATCCCGACCAGAATGAAGGCCATTCCTGCACCATGGTCGAGCGAACTCGACATGGCTTCGATCTCTGCGCGGCGCGACGGCGGCACGGACACCGCATCGGCCATGGTGAGCAAGAAGAGATCGAACCGATCAATCAGAAATCCAAACGCGATGATCGCGACACCGGTCCGCAGCCAGGCAAGAAACGTCCGCTCATTAGCCGCATGGTCGGTGTAAGACTTGATCATCGATGTGCCGTCCGCATCTCGGGCCCAATTAACTTACCGAGCACCCTATGATAGTTGTTGGATCAGCGGCGTAAACATCACGATCATGATGGTCGTGCATCTATGCGATCTGTCGTTTGGATTTTGTCGATCCTCTTTGCCACGTCGTACTGTTTGGCGGCCGATGAGAGGGCGCGTTTGGTCGGATCCACATATCTCTTCGACTGCGGGGACTCGGCATACGAAATCACAATCGAGTCTGGCACCGAGCTGCATTGGAAGTTGTTCAAGGGCGATTATCCCGGTCCGCAAGAAGACCAAGAGACCTACTATAAGAGTAAGATCGCGGACGGCATTGTTTTGATGTCATGGATCGAGGCGAGCGGCCTTGGAGTCTACAACGTCCTCAATTTCAACAACTCGACCGTGACCACCCACGCGCGCGAAGGCGACACGACCCATATCAACAAAGGCAAAGTCACCCGGCTGCCCTGACGTGCGATCGCATCCCACCCGAACGCCTCCACGCTGAGCCGCGCGCTACCGAGGCTTCGAGAGCTCCGCCTGAAGGCTGGCTAGCTTTTCTAGCGCGGCCGCCTTTATAGGCAGCCCGTCGAGCCCCTCGGCAACGATGCGCGTGGCATCGTCAAGCAAGGCTGCGCCAGCGCCGGTCAACTTGGCCAGGCTGCGCCGCGCATCGCGTTCGTGCTTTTCAGTTGCAACAAGGCCTATCTTTTCCAATGGCCTCAAGGCGCGTGTCACAGCCGATGCAGTGAGGCCAACCTTGTCCGCCAGGTCCACACGCATGGTGCCGGTCCCCTGGTTGGTCGCAAGCGCCTTCAAGATCCGATATTCACTGAATGAGATGCCCCGGGTCATCGACAGCATATTGTCGAGCCGCCGCTCGATACGCGCCGCCACATCCAGCAATGCGAGCACGAGGCTCTCGTGAGAGGTCTTATCCATAGCGTGCACATTACCGCAATAATGCGTGATCAGTCAAGTATCATGCGGTTATTGGGGGGTCTTGTTGGATGGAGAGGTCTTGGCGGAAGGCCCCCACCTATGGTCAAGCTATGGGATCGGGTCCCAGCGGCCTCATCGAACTGGGCAAATCCGCATTGATGTTGAATGGAGCCACGATGGCTGAGATTTCGAGCAGACGGCTTACCGCGCAAATGGACGGCGAGTTCGTCGTTTTCCTCATCGGCATGCGCATCAACAAATGGTGGAAGGTCCATAAATGGCTCCCCGTAGCGATGGCCATGGGGCGCATGATGAAAGAACTTGAGACCCGTCCCGAAACTGGCTTCCTCGGCCGTATGGACGTCGGGCGCATGACGATGGTGCAATATTGGAAATCGTTCGATCATCTCGAGGCCTATGCGAGGTCCCCCGAGAATGAACACTGGCCGGCCTGGGCCGCCTTCAACAAGGCCCTGAAGGCCTGTAGAGGCGATGTCGGGATCTGGCACGAGACTTATGTCATCGAGCCGGGGCGTTATGAATCCGTCTATAGCGGCATGCCGCCCTTTGGACTCGGGAAAGCCGGAAGGCTGCTTCCCGCGACAGGCAACCGGGAAGCCGCCCGCGAGAGAATGCGGAACATGACAAACGCCGCCTGACATTCGAATTACGGCATCGGCACCGATACCTTCAGGCCTTCCTCAGAACGTGGCCTTTCCCCTGAGCCCCGTCACGACCTTGGTGTCCTCCGTGCTCAAGGTCGCGGTTATGACCTGCAAATCCCCTGTGAGTGCGAACCAGGGCGTAAGCTGAGCCTTATAGTAGGCCTCGAATCCATCCGTATCTTCGATCGCAATCCGTGTCGGCGTTCTGTTGGACACAGTCGCTGCGACGGAAAGGAGCGGGCCGACAGTGTTCGAAAAACCGCTGCTCAGTTCATTATGGAAATAGCCGACGGCGAAGGTGTCCTGTTCCCGGTTACGAAATGGCGCGCTCAATTCAAGTGCAGCGGTAGCGGTCCAATTGACGGGGGTCGATTCGCCATCCGTGATCGTGTACATGCCCTTGAAGGCAAGTGTCCTGTTCGAGTCTGAGGTGTCCGTCCACAATGGCTGGTCGACAACGGAAAAGATGGACCAGCGCTCCTGAGTGTCTGTTAAAGCGAGGCCGACGCCCGGAACGAAAGCCAGGCTTTGGGGATCGACCACCGTGTATTCTTTGCCGCTCCAAGTGCCGCCGACGCTGACATATCCCGCACGCGCACCATCATGGCCGGTGCCAGTATAGAATTTCCATAGCCCTGCGACGGCGGCCCCATCGCCGAAGAGAGGGTCCAGGCAATTCGTCGTAGCGCAATTGTTGGGATCATAAGCGACCAATGCGCCTTGAACTTCCTTGCCCTTAAACTTCAGAGCACCAGCGGTGGCTAACGACGCCGGTACACTTGCCGCCAGCGAGAATGGCATTACCAGGGATGAGTTCATGAAACCGTCGATGCCACGGCCCGTGTGATAGATCATATCGACCAAGTCGAACGCATTGACCTTTCCGGCCAGCAGACCCCACTGCTCGTCCACCATCTGGATGGCAATCGCATGGGTAATCGCGGTCGTATCGTTGTTC
This sequence comes from uncultured Alphaproteobacteria bacterium, assembly GCA_942491645.1. Classification (GTDB taxonomy): domain Bacteria; phylum Pseudomonadota; class Alphaproteobacteria; order Rhizobiales; family Methyloligellaceae; genus Methyloceanibacter. The sequence goes on from CALOBK010000003.1 coordinate 114,862, forward strand.
AGATTGGGGTACAACATCGCTGCATTGCCCGGAGAAAATCCCGTCAGGGTATTGACGTCATCGCCAGCGTGGGTTTCCGCGTGCACGTTGAAAACTATGCCCTTCCAGAGCCCAGCCTTTTCGCCGATCACCGTCAGGAAATAGTCGCCTTTCACTCCATATTGCCAGTCATTGGTACCGGCCGATCCATCAACCACGCCTTGGTAGAATTGCGTCGCTTGAAAATCGAAGATGATTCCGTGTTCAGCAAGCTGGGATCGGGCACCGCCCCAGTCTCCAAGCAGGTGCGTGCGGTCTGCTGCTGAGACGGGCTGATTGCAAGCCCCGCCGATGCATAGAGCCGCCGCAATTCCGAATAACGCCTTGCGCGTCGATTTCATCGGCCGTTCTCTTCCCTGGGTCACTCTTTCTTGCCTTTGATCGCCATCTTCGAGCGTAATGAGATGAGTTCAAGTGCGAACACACGTTCTAACTGAACGACCCAAGCGAAATCGGAGAGCAGTGGCATAATTACCACGTGGACTCGTAGGCACGTGGTTGCGGCTTCTCCCAAGACTCCCTATGACCTAACCCGAGTTGCTGGGGGGCATTCATCGCATGGCGCTGCGAGATGAAAATGAGAAGGTCGCGAGCCTGACCAAGCTCCAGAAGACCTCTCTCGACAAGGATCTCCAAAAGATCGAGCGGCTGGAAGAGGCCGCCCGCGCAGTATCCCAAACCCGGCCCGCAGTCGGGATTGCAATTCTGTTTCTTGCCGCCGCAGGCATCTTAGCGAGCTTCCAGGTCGGACTGGCACAGAGCAGCGTCTTGGTGATCGTTGCGGCAGTCATCGGCGGCTATATGGCGCTGAATATTGGCGCGAACGACGTGGCCAACAATGTTGGCCCGGCGGTGGGGGCACGGGCGCTGACCATGTTTGGCGCTCTCGTCATCGCCGCGATTTTTGAATGTGCGGGTGCGATGATCGCGGGCGGAGGTGTCGTCCAAACAATCTCCAAAGGCATTATCGACCCGGCCCTGGTGCCGAGCAGTGAAGTCTTTATTTGGGTCATGATGTCGGCCCTTCTCGCCTCAGCGATTTGGGTGCACCTCGCAACCGTTTTCGGCGCTCCGGTGTCCACCACCCATTCAATCGTGGGCGGCGTATTGGGTGCGGGCGTTGCAGCGGTTGGTGTCGATGTCGTCGACTGGTTCGTCGTGTCGTCGATTTTCTTGAGCTGGCTGACCTCGCCGTTGATCGGCGGCGTGATCGCGGCTGGGTTCCTCGCCTTCATCAAGATCAATCTGATCTACCAAAAGGACAAGATCGTCGCGGCGCGGCGGTGGGTGCCGGTACTCGTCGCGATCATGGCCGCGACCTTCGGGGCCTATCTCATGGTCAAGGGACTGAAGCACGTGTGGAAGCCTGGTTTCCCGGCGATCGCGGCGGTCGCTGCCGTCGTCTACGGCTTGGCCTATCTTGCTGCGAAACCGTGGGTGCGCCGTCAGTCGGAGGGCATGGAAAACCGCAATCAGAGTTTGCGGAAATTGTTCCACCTCCCGCTGATCTGCTCGGCCGCACTACTCTCCTTTGCGCATGGCTCCAATGATGTGGCCAACGCGGTCGGCCCACTGGCTGCAATCCTCGGTAGCGCGACGACGGGCGAGCTGTCGAGCGAAGTCGGCGTGCCACTCTGGGTCATGCTGATCGGTGGAGTCGGAATAAGCCTCGGCCTATTTTTGTTCGGCCCGCGCATCGTGCGGATTGTCGGCGAGCAGATCACCAAAATGAACCCAATGCGCGCGTTCTGCGTCGCCCTGTCTGCGGCCCTGACGGTATTGATCGCCTCGCAGCTCGGGCTGCCGGTTTCGACGACACATATTGTGGTCGGCGCCGTGTTCGGTGTCGGATTCTTCCGCGAATACTACACGGCCCGCAGTCGGCGGCGGCGGAACTACATCAGAACGTATCAGCGGCACCCAGAATTGCGACCGGGCCCGCCTGTGCTCCCTGAGGAACTGAGGCGCCGCAAGTTGGTACGCCGGTCGCATTTTCTGGGTATCATCGCGGCCTGGGTGATTACGGTCCCGTCAGCGGCCGGCTTAGCTGCTGCCACCTTCCTCTGCGTAAACTGGATTCGCTGAGAGGCCTGGCGACGTCGCTCGCCCAAGCCCGCCTCAAACCCTGCAGTCCCGCCTTACGGTTGACCGATGTGCTCGAATGAGAAGACGTGGTCGGATTTGCCGAGCGGTGCATGGCAGGCCCTACATGCATTCAGATCCTTGGAAGCGGCCACGGAGCCATCGGGCTTGAATGCGGCGAAGTCCCAATCCCCGTTCTTGTGTTCTGCTTTGAAGTCCTCTCCCCAGCCCGGCTGCTTTTCCATAACGGCAATGAGCGCAAACTTATCGCGGACGCGGCGGCCAAGCTCGCTTTCGATGACGTCACCGTTTTCGTCTTTCTTAGCCTTGTAGACCTCGGCAACTAGGATCGAACCGGAAGAGAATTTTCCGCCATCCTTCATGCCCTCCATCGCAACATCGTTCGCGAAGAGACGGATAATCTGATCGTGGTTTTGAACGCGGTCGAGACTGAGGTAATTGGTGAATTGTGAGCGGTAGTCGGTGGGAAGTTTGATTCTGGCCTCTTGTGCCAAGGCAATAATGGGAACCACAAGAAGGGATATTATAGCGATTATGGATGATCTCACCTTCGTTCTCTCCCCTATAATATAAATATCTGTCCAATTAAAAGCACAAGTATTATTTAGCTAAGCAGAGCGTCTTATTATCTAAGCCGCATTGTACGTTTTTTTATTTGTATATACTATTGATTGTATGTTCTGCATGTTCAGGCGACCGTCAGATCTTGCACGTAAGCCAATTGAGCAACTAGACAAAAATATATTTTGCACGATTAAATCGTACACGATAAAGTCCGTCATGGATCGCGACGTGTCAACACTTATCGCGTGCGATATGATCGTACCATCGCAGACCATCTGATGGCAGGACGACTTTGATGCCCAAAACCGCCGAGCCCGACGACCTGCCGAAGAGCGCTGAGAAGCTCATATGCTTCGCCGTCTACTCTGCGAGCCATGCATTCAGCCGGGCCTATAGCCCAATGCTGAAGAGGCTGAACCTGACCTATCCTCAGTACATTGCCCTAACGGTCCTGTGGGAAGAGGACGGCCTGAGCGTTGGCACCCTGTGTGAGCGGCTCAGGCTTGAATCGAGCACCGTAACGCCGCTGCTGAAGCGACTTGAGAGTCTCGGACACATCGAACGGAAACGAGGAAGCAGTGATGAGAGACAGGTCTTTGTCCATCTGACGCCAAGCGGGAGGTCGCTGCAGCAGCATGCGCCCGGCATTACGAGATGTATCGTCGACGCGACCGGCACCGATATCGATACGCTCGAGTCTCTCGTAAAAATGATCGGGATGCTCAGAGACAACCTGACCGGTACAGAGTCAGATCCAGAGCGGACCCGTGGAAACCAAAGCTGAGGCACTGCGCACTTGGCAGGGGCCCGCCTTGCTGAGCTTCGGCTTCCGGCCGTTCTTCCTTCTCGGCGCAATCTGGGCTGCACTTTCCATGGCCCTATGGCTGGCCATGCTGACGGGCACAGCAACCCTGCCGATCCGCCTGGACCCGGTCTCGTGGCACGCGCACGAATTTCTCTATGGTTATCTCGGCGCCATTGTTGCTGGGTTCTTGTTGACGGCGGTGCCCAACTGGACTGAAAGGTTACCATTCAACGGTTGGCCGCTCGCCGGCCTCGTTGCGCTTTGGCTTCTCGGCCGGCTCGCGATGGCGACATCAGCGTTTTGGCCGCCGGAAGCCGTTGCCCTCATTGATCTGCTTTTTCCCATCACATTTGCCGTCGTCATCAGCAGAGAGATCATCATCAGCAAGAATTGGCGCAACCTTTTTGTGCTCGTCTTGTTTGGTGCGTTGGTCACGGGCAATGCTGTCTTCCACTGGGAGGCCGCCCACGGTGGCTACGCGGCGCAAGGTGTCGGGCTGCGCATTGGCGTTGCGACTGCGATCATGTTGATCGCGCTGATCGGCGGTCGCATCGTGCCATCCTTCACCAGAAACTGGTTGGCCAAACAAGACGAGGGACGCTTGCCGGCACCCCCCATGGGCCGCTTCGATCGTGCCGCCCTGCTGGTTTTACTTGGCGCCCTAGGCATATGGGTCGTCTGGCCCGCCTCGCCTGTCACTGGCGTGCTGCTCCTTGTCGCGGGCGGATTTCATTTCATACGGCTTGGACGTTGGGCAGGCGACCGAGCCACCGCCGAACCGCTGGTCTGGGTGCTGCACGTTGGCTATGCATTCGTGCCACTGGGTGCGGTCGTAATCAGTTTGGCGATCCTCTTTCCGCAAATCATTCGCGTGAACTCCGCGCAACATCTCTGGATGGCGGGCGCCATCGGCTTGATGACGCTTGCGGTCATGACGCGGGCGACGCTCGGGCATACGGGTCAGGCGCTGACGGCGGGGGCTGGCACGACCGGGATCTATGTTTTAATGATGATTGCCGTATTTGCTCGTCTATCGGCCGGTGCTTTCCCAGCTCTGTCTGCCAGCCTGCAAATGGTATCCGGGCTCGCTTGGCTTGCTGCTTTTTGCGGCTTTACGCTTTTCTATGGCCGGCTCCTGATCCTACCTCGAAATTCGGCCTGATCCTTTAAGGTAGAGCGGTGACAGGGAGAGCTCCTTCTCTTCCGAGCCAGACAGAGCAATGCTGTTCGAAAAAATGGAGACGCCCAATGCTGCTTTTTGATCGTTTGGTTCTTGGGTCCGCGTTGACATGCGCAATGCTACTCCCCGGGAGCGCGCTGGCGAACAAGCGTTCCTGTCTGAATCTCGAGCAGAACTACGAGCAAATTTCACGGAGCGCGAGCACTGCGGAGATCAACAACACCCTCTTCTCGGCGACGGACAAGGCCTGTCCGAAGCTGGCCTTGCTCGCCCTTGAAGATGGGGCATCCCTTGAAGCCCGGGACCGGTTCGGCGCTAAGCCTCTGTCACATGCTGCAGCTGCCGGCAACGCCGAACTCGTGGCGCTCTACTTGGATCGCGGCGCGCCAATCGACGCGCGCAATCTCGACGGCTCGGCTGCGCTGTTCAAGGCGGCAGAGTCGGGGCGTCTTGAGGTCGTCAAACTGCTTGTGGAGCGCGGCGCGGATGTGGATCTCCCCGGCCGCAGCAACATCTCCCCTCTCTCGGCCGCAGCGTTCATGGGTAGTGAGCCCATTGTCGCATTTCTGATCGACAAGGGCGCCGATCCACATTGGGTGGACGCCACGAAGAAGCCGGCCATCGTATACGCCGCTGGCCGTGGATTTCCTGCCGTCACGAGACGTCTTCTAGACAGCGGTGTCGACGTCAATGCCCGCTATGGCAATGATCTCACTATTTTGATGTGGGCTGCGGGCCATTCGAGCGAGGCGGGCGTCTATGACATCGCCGAGGTGATGAAACTGCTGCTCGAACGTGGCGCTCGCATCGATGATCGAGACAATCGGGGCCGTACGGCGCTCATGATCGCAGCTGAGCTCAACCACAAACGCGCAGTCGAGCTCCTACTGGAGAACGGTGCTGACAAGACCTTGCGCGACAACGACGGTAAGTCCGCAGCGGACCTCACCTCGCTGACAGCCCTCCGAGAGAAACTGGCAGCGGCCCCCTAAACGCTAGCGGCCATGGCCAAGATATTGGTCGATCTGAAGACCGGCCAGATATTGCGACAGCGCTTCGAGATCGTCTTTGGGCGTCGCCTTCATGAGATCAGACATGCCCGGGTTGTTGCCGCGCGATGTGTCCCGGTACCCCAACATCTACTGGAGCAAATATTCCTGCCACTGCCCTGCGAGCCGCGCGGTTGATCCATCGCCCTGGAAGTGATCGAGGTGGCAGCCACGGCACCCGATCGAGCGCGTCGCAGAGTCGGCCTTGGCAGCGACGGCACCCGGCGCCGATGGCTGGTCGAGATCAGACCACTTCTTTTTCGTGAAGTACGGAGCAAGCGCATACATGTATTTCTTCTCGAACTGCGCGGCGATCGCCTCCATCAATGGGTTCTTGCGTGTCCCCCGCTTGAAGTCGCGAAGCTGCAAATAGAAATAGCCTTCGTTCTGCCCCCAGATCACCTGGGTCTACATGTTGATTGGCACGCCGTTCTCGCCATGACAGGCGGCGCAAAGCTTGGCCTTCTCCGCGATGGCCCCGTCCTCGGCGGAAGCAGCATTACCCGCCCACAGGCGATGGTTTTGATGATTCGCCGAGCCGCGGGTCGAGCGCAGGCCGGTGAGGTTCTGCGCCCTTGAGGGCTCTCTGCTTGTCCTGATCGAGGCAGACAGCGAGGACGACGCGTACGCGATCTGCGCGGTGCAAGGGCTCGAATTCCATTCCTTCTGAGAAGATTGATGGCGTGGTTTACCGCCAGGCGGTCAGCGATGGTCGCTCTGAGTCAATGAGCAATCCATCCATATCAAAGATAGCGGCGTCGATGGACCAGCGATTGCTTGATGGCATGGTTTCTCTGGTGCTACAGGCCGGCCAGGTAATGCGCCATGGCTTCGAGGTCCTCCTCGCTGAAGGAGTCCATCAGGGAACCCTTGGCCGGAGAATTCTTGCGTACCTTGTGTTTGAAGTCCTGCATGGTTTGCAGCAGGTAGGCCATGTGCTGTCCCGCAAGCCTGGGCACACGGCTGTCGCCCTGGTAGGTACTGTGACACTGCGAACACTGCCCGGCCGCAAGTGCACTTTTGCCCTTGCCTGCCTTGCTGTCATCCAGTTCATCCGCTACCCGCGGCCAGGACTTTTCCGAAAAATGCTGGGCCAGGGCCTTCATGTCATCCTTGCTCAGGTTCTGGACCATTCCGCTCATAATGGGATTGGCGCGGAGACCTGCCTTGTAGTCCTTGAGCTGCACGTAGAGATAGTAGTATTCCTGCCCGGCAAGAATGGGAATATCCGCACTGACCGGTACACCGTCTGCTCCATGACAGCCCTGGCAGGAAGCGATGGTCTGCTCGATGCTTTGTTCCTGTGCGTGCGAATACCCGGCCAGGGTCAATAGCGCAGCCAACGCAATCAGGTAACGGGTTAACCGGTGACTACAATCAGTTTTTCTATGCATTGGATAATACTTATAAAGGCGTAAAGCAGTTCATACCCTACCTGCCAGAGATGTTTCTGTGAAGAGTGTGCGTTGGTGAACGGTCTGCGCGAGTGGATGGAGACCCGTGCGTTCAATTCGATCGGCGACTTCAAAGGCCAGTTCGCGGCGGCGCACCTTGCCAATCCATCGGCATTCCTGCAAGTCCACTACGATGACATAGACATATTGACCACTGACCACAAGAAGCCGTGGTAAGAGGCAGCCCAGCCTGGGCTAGCGTTGCAGTCTCAAGAAAGACCCGCGGCGAAACCGAAGCCGCCTAACCCTTCTGCTTTGTCTGCATATTGCGCAACGCGTCGGCCATCAGCCACGAAAGCTGCTGAGCCTGGATGCCGAAGGTTTGCATCTGGGGTCCGCCAAGAAAAGGACGGAGCGCACAAGACGCTCCGTCCTCAGTTATCCTAATCGTTCAGCAGGCAAGCGGAAGATCAATCAACCGTAAAGGCGATGATGTTGTTGCCACGCCTGAAGTCGAGCTGGGTGTTACCGCCCGCGCCGACCACAACGTATTCCTTGCCATCCACCGAATAGGCAGCAGGTGGCGCATTGACACCGGCACCTGCGAAGAACGACCAAAGGACGTCTCCATTCTCGGCATCATAGGCACGGAACCAGCCATCGCCCTCGCCTGTGTACACAAGGCCACCGGCTGTCGCGAGCGTGCCGCCTATCATCGGCTGTGGCGTCTTCTTCTGCCACTTGATCTTGCCCGTGTTGTAGTCGACCGCCGTCACGTTTCCGAACTGGTCGGAACCGGGGATGACCTTGAAGGCACCACCAAGCCAGAGCTTGCCACCCGGATAGGGTGAGCTCTCGACGTGGTAGGTCATCGGCTGATGCAGATTGATCGCATATGTGAGGCCCAGCTCTGGGTTAACCGCCATCGGTGACCACTCGACGCCGCCATTGGCACCAGGAAGCATCTTGGCACCTTCTGCCGTCGGGAGTGTCCACATGCCTGTCTGATCAACCATCGCCTCGGAGAAGCGAATGAGGCTGCAGTCGTCGCGATTATGGACATAAACGTTACCGGTCTTGCCACCATGAATGACGCCAGGAACCATCTTGCCGTCCTTGTCTTTTACGTCGACCAGGATCGGAGGGCTCACAGCATCAAGATCCCAAACATCATGAGCGATGTACTGGAAATGGCAGACATACTTGCCGGTGTCGAGGTCGACTGCCACGAGCGAGTCCGTGTAGAGATTGTCGCCGGGACGAATTGAACCGTCGAGATCGGGTGACGGGTTGCCGACGACGAAGAAGACGCGTTTCTTCTCCATATCGACCGCCGGGTTCTGCCACACGCCACCGCCGAGGGTCTTGTAAGGATCGCCCAACTTCTTGAGCGCGGCCTTCTCAGCGGCGATATCGCGGTGCATCTCTTTGCCCGTAGCATCGTGCGTGGCCCATACGCCAACAGAGTTTTCCGGGATCGTATGGAAATTCCAAACGAGCTTGCCGGAGTCTGCATCGTATGCGCGAACAAAACCGCGGATACCGTACTCACCACCATTCGTGCCAATCAGGACTTTGCCGTTTACAACTGTGGGCGCCATCGTTTCCGAATAGCCGAGCTCTGGGTCAGCAATTTCTGTCTCCCAGAGGAGGCTTCCCGTCTTGGCATCGAGAGCTACGAGTTTGGCATCCAGCGTGCCCATAAAGACCTTGTCTTTATAGATGGCGACACCGCGGTTGTTCGGACCGCAGCAATAGGTCGTGACAGGGCCCATCTTGTGTTTGTAGTGCCAGAATTGCTCACCCGTCTTGGCGTCAAGCGCATAGACGTGATTAAAGGACGTTGTGACATACATCACTCCGTCGACGACAATAGGGGTCGTCTCCAGCGACTCCTTTACTTCGGTCTGGAAAATCCATGCTGGCCGAAGCTTGCCCACATTCGACTTGTTGATCTGCTTGCCCTGATAGTAGCGGGTCTGATCATAGTTGCCGTTGGTGTGAAGAAAGTTCTTCGTGTCACCGGCCGCTGCACTCAGTTGCTCCTGCGTCACAGACGGCACAGGCGCATCTCTCATTTTTGTCGTTGCAGCGGCTTCCTTTTCCTCGCCAGCCCAAGCCAAACTTGTCCCTGAAAGGCTCACCACTAGCGCGCCGAAAACCGCGATTGCGGTTTTACTGCTACCCATATTTTCCTCCCTTGGGTCCGTGCCCGTTCTCGACCAATTGCATACTGGCCGCTCTTGATGGGTCTACCCAGTTTAAGACTGCGCGTGACCTCTAATCTTGTCAACGAAATCTTGCCGTTTGTGCTGACGGTTTGTTCTTGTGGGCAGGAAACTTACCGACTTATCGCACCAAATTTGCTAAGCCAAAAAGCTTGAACCGGCTAAACTTCCGCTGTGCTCACTTGCCTCAGGATCTCTTTGTCTCGATAGGTTGAAGTATGCCGCCCAATTACAAAGCCATAGCTGAGAAGACGATCAGAACAGGGCTAACAGAGAAGTTTTTTGCATTGAGACGTCAGTTTGGAGTACAGATCACTTTATCGACATCATATTATAATGTACTAATGGCAGCTATTACTGCTCTGCTCGTCTTTTTAACTTGGAATACACTTATGGCCGGAGATGCGTCCGCTCCAAAGCCATCCGCCGCCAAGCCCGCGCCCACCCTCGTATCCGTTGGATACCTAAAGCAGCAGGTGGTTGAGCCCATCCCTCTGTCGCGACTGAACGTGAAGCCGGACGACTTGGGCATCGCCGGCGCGCGGATCGCAAGCAAGGACAACAACACGACGGGTAAATTCACAAATCAGCGCTTCACGCTGCAGGTCGTGGACGTCCCTGTGGGCGGGGACGCTGTCGCCGCGCTGAACAAATTGGTCGAGAGTGGGCACCGTCTCATCTTGGTGGACGCGCCGGCCGACATCCTGTTGCAGCTATCCGATGCCGTTAAAGCGCAAGACGTACTCCTCTTCAATGTGAGCGCACCCGATGTCCACTTGCGCCAGAAGGACTGCCGGGCAAACGTTCTGCACACGGCGCCTGATCTTGCGATGCTCGCCGATGCTCTCGCGCAATATTTGGTATGGAAAAAATGGCAACGCTGGTTGGTCGCCACGGGCGTGTATCCAGAGGACCAAGCGTATCTCGAAGCCATTCGCCGAGCGGCCAAGCGGTTTGGTGCCACGATCGTCGCAGAGCGTGAATACAAAGAAGAACCCGGTGCGCGGCGCTCCGACACCGGTCAACAATTGATACAGAAGCAGATGCCTGTCTTCACGCAAGGCGCGCCATCCTATGACGTTCTGATCGTGGCAGACCGGCGTGAGCTTTTTGGGCCTTACCTCCCGTTTCGGACGTGGGACCCGCGCCCTGTGGCCGGCACCGCGGGCCTTGAAGCCATGAGCTGGCATCCGGCCCATGAGCAATGGGGCGCGACCCAAATTCAGAACCGCTTCCAGAAATTTGCGGGTCGCTTCATGCTCCCCTTGGACTATCAGGCCTGGGTGGCCGTGCGTGCGATCGGCGAAGGCGCATCGCGCGCGCGCTCTGCAGATGTGGCCGCAATTGAGACCTATCTCCGCAGCGACAAGTTCGATCTTGCAGCATTCAAGGGGCAGAAAGTCACATTCCGAAAATGGGACGGACAAATGCGTCAGCCCATCATCATCGCTGATGCGGAACTGCCGGTGTCCACATCACCGCAACAAGGCTTCCTGCACCAACATGCGGAGATCGACACGTTGGGTATCGATGAGCCCGAGAGCCTCTGCCATTTCTGACACCAAGCGGCAAACAAGTCGCCCGCAATAACACTATGCTGGAGGGAACACCGTGCTGGAGACGCCAATGAGACGATCTAGGATTGCGACGGTAGCGATCGCAGCACTCCTGTGCGCATGGAGCACCGATCCCGCATTTGCCTATACGGTTTACGTTGCCAACGAGAAGGGCAACTCGCTCACCGTCATCGACAGCGACACATTTTCCGTCCTGACGACGATCCCTGTCGGCCAGCGGCCGCGTGGCATCATGCTGACCAAGGACGGCAAGCAGGTACTGATCTGCGCCAGCGATTCCAATACCGTCCAAGTCCTCGATATTGCCTCGCGGCAGATCGTTGCCGACCTCCCTTCGGGACCGGATCCCGAACTTCTCGATATCCACCCCTCGGGCAGTCCGGTCTACATCGCCAATGAAGACGACAGCCTGCTCACGGTGGTCGATCTTGAAACGAAAAAGGCCATCGCCGAAATCGCGGTTGGCGTTGAGCCTGAAGGGGTCGGCGTCAGCCCGGACGGGAAGCTTGTTGCGGTCACGTCTGAGACCACAAACATGGCCCATATCATCGATACGGAGAGCCTGGAGATCGTCTCCAATGTGCTGGTTGGGCAACGCCCGCGTTTCGCCGAGTTCACCGCGGATGGAACGCAATTATGGGTCTCATCGGAAGTAGCGGGAACCGTCTCGGTGATCGATGCCAAAACGCACGAGATCATCAAAGTCATAAATTTCGAGATTCCCGGTGTGCAGCCACAATATATTCAGCCTGTGGGCGTGCGCGTCAGCGAGGATGGAGCCAAGGCGTTCGTGGCGCTCGGCCCTGCAAATCGCGTCGCGGTGATCGATGCAAAGACATTCGAAGTGATTGACTACCTTCTGGTCGGCAAGCGGGTCTGGCAACTTGCTTTCACGCCGGACCAGAAGCTACTCTTTGCAACGAACGGAAACAGCAACGATGTGTCCGTGATTGACGTTGCGCGCCTCAAAGTCATCAAGTCGATCCCCACGGGAACCGCGCCTTGGGGTGTCACGATTTCGCAAGACTGAGCACGCGGACCTAAGCGGGTTCGCCCGAGGCAACTCTGATTTTGCCGTTTGTGGTTCAGGTGTCACAGCGGCGTTGTCAGAGCAAAATTCTAAATACTTGGAGCGGCCATCGAACCGCTCAGATCGACCCGGAAAAATGCAGGAAAATCAATGTTCGCGAAATCCGGTTCTGATGTATTGGCAAAGTAAAGGAATTTGCTCTGACAATGCTGTGAAGCTGGTCGGTTACAATTGATCGCGGTCGGCCGTAACGCTTCATCGCACGCTTCAGGAATCTAAGCGAAGCCCTACGATCCCGACGTTTCGTAGCAAAGACCTCAAGCGCCTCATCTTCGTGATCTACCGCACGCCACAGATAACGCGTCTCGCCATTGATCCGCACGAAGACTTCGTCCAAGTGCCAACGCCAGTGCGAATACGATCGAGTCTGAATGCGATGTTTTCTGATCTCGTTGGTGAACATCGGACCGAAACGGTTCCACCAAAACCGTATCGTCTCGCGGCAGATGTCGATGCCCCGCTCGAACAGAATATCCTCGACCTGCCGCAGCGACAGCGGATAGCGGATATACATCATCACCGTGAGGCGGATCACCTCGGGCGAGCTGTTGAAATAACGGAAGGGATTGCGCATCGCCGGACGCTAAGGAACCTCGCCAGGAGGCTCAAGCCAGTTTACTCGGACAATGCCCACCGCGACATTGGCCGGTGTATCGTCAACGCAAGCAAGCGGTCGGAGTCCGACATCATTTGGCTTCGAGGTTCAGCTGAAGACGGGATGTGATGCCAGAAAGGCATTTTAGCGCAGCTTCAAAGTTATAATCGCCGACAAGCTCACTGAGGTTTTCGATTTCCATGTCAGTAAGAACCTCAGAGAGATTGGGCCGGGCTTCGATGATGAAGTCTGTGGCTTCCCCGTCATCGTTTTCGAGCAGCTGCTTCAGTCGTTTCAGTGGTCCCACCACTGCCGCTGGGTCGACGGAATCGCCGCCATTTTTATTGCCCGAGAGTCCTTCAGGGAATGCCGCACGGATGGCCTCAACCGCTTTGACAAGGTCATCAGACAGAGACGCCAGTGCCGGATCGATCCCCTGGCTGTCGCGGATTGCCGCCTCCACCTTCGCTGCTGCTGACGAAACCGCCATGGCGCCGAGCGTGCCCGCAGCCCCCTTCAAGGAATGCGCCGCGCGCTCCGCTGTTGCCGCATCCCCGGAAGACAACGATTCACGGATAGCCTCAACCGCGTTTGCCTGTCGTTGCACGAACCGGTGCAATAAAGTCTCGTAGCGCTTGCGATTACCGCCGATGCGCTTTAGCGCAGATGTCACGTCAATCCCGACGATATCGAGCGAAGCGTCGGCCATATCCGCAGGCCGCGCCGGCGCGCTTGCCTGGGCTTTTTTCTGAGGCATTGCCCTATCGGAACCGGGTCGCTTGATCCAGTGCAGCAGCGTGCCAAGAAGCTGATCCGGATCGATCGGTTTGCCGATATGGTCGTTCATACCGGCCTTGAGACATCTTTCCCGATCCGCCGCCATGGCGTTGGCTGTCATCGCTATGATCGGCAGATCCTGGAACCGTACGTCGGTCCTGATGGCTTCCGTCGCCTCGATGCCATCCATGACAGGCATCTGCATATCCATCAGTATGACGTCGTATTCGTTCTCGCCCACCATCCGCACGGCATCGGCACCGTTCTCTGCCAAATCGACAAAAAGCTCGGCATCCTCAAGCTGCCCGATTGCGACTTCCTGATTGATCTCGTTGTCTTCGACCAGCAAGACGCGTGCGCCACGAATTCGGCTGATGTCAAAGGAAGAGGCGGCTGGCGCCGTTTCGGCTGCATCAACATCGGCGCCGAGCGCCGCAATGGCCGTATCGAACAGTATCGAGGATGTCACAGGCTTGATCAGGACGTTTTCAAAACCACTCTGTTCGGCCTGTTTCAGCACATCTTCGAGCCCATAGGCGGTGACCATGACCAAATACGGTGCCGTATCGTTTTCTGACGAGGCGAGAATCCCCTTGCCGGTTTCGATGCCGTCGAGTCCCGGCATCTGCCAGTCGACGAATATGATGTCGTAGCCTGCCCCACCTTCGGTGGCTTGCCGGACCATCTCGATGCCTTCTTCGCCGGAGGGAGCCTCGTCAACATCGAAGCTCAAACTCCCGAGCATTCCCGACAGCACACTTCTGGCCTGAGAATTGTCGTCAATGACGAGGACGCGGCGCCCCCGTAGATCAGATTGGAGAACGCGCCGCCGAGGCGCCGCCACAGCCTTTCCAAGACGAGCGGTAAACCGGAAGGTGCTCCCTTTGTCAGGCTCGCTAGTAACGTCGACCTCACCACCCATCAGCTGCGCCAACTGCTTAGAGATAGCGAGCCCAAGCCCGGTGCCGCCATATTTGCGGGTGGTCGACATGTCCGCCTGTTGAAAGGCCTGGAACAGGCGGCCAATCTGATCCTCCGTCAGACCGATGCCGGTGTCGCTAACCGAAAAGGCAATCAGCTGGTCATCGGGATTTTCCTCCACGACCCGTGCCCTAACCACGACCTCGCCCTGATGAGTGAACTTCACCGCGTTGTTGCAGAAGTTGATAAGGATCTGTCCGAGCCGTAGGGGGTCACCTCTCAGGTGTTTTGGAACCGAGGGATCAATATCGAAAATCAGCTCCAATCCCTTCGCTGACGCCTTCTCGGAAATAAGGTTGCCGACATTATCCAGCACCTTGTCGAGATCGAAGTCGGTATGTTCGACGGACAGCTTGCCGGCCTCAATCTTTGACATATCCAGAATGTCATTGATGATTCCGAGCAGGTGCTGCCCAGAATTTTTAATCTTGGCTAGATAGTCCCGCTGGCGTGGCTTCAAATCGGTTTTCAAGGCAAGGTGAGAGAGGCCAATGATGGCATTCATCGGCGTTCTAATCTCGTGGCTCATGTTGGCTAAGAAATCCGACTTGAGGCGGGCGGCTTCCTCCGCCACTTCCTTCTCCACAAGCAACGCCTTATTTTTCGTGCTCAATGCCTCGACAAGCCCGTAGATACCGGGATCGCGATGCTTCACCGCGAACGCTTCCTCCGGTGAGTAGACCAGCGTGTCGCGCCCATAAGCCGCAAAGTACAAGATCGCGAGTGCATACCAGATCGCGACGCCGATAATGCCGGTGCGATAGACGGGGTCTGTAAGCTGGAAGCCAATCGTTACTAGGGCGATGGTGACCGTCAGCACCGCCCCCACGATGCCCAATGGGCTGCGGTAAGGCCGTTCGATGTTGGGAAAACGGCGGCGAAGTTGAATGAACGTCAGCCCTTGAAGAAGGTACGAGAACATTGCGCCGAATACGGCCATGTTGAGGAGCACACCGCCGATGAAAGGTCCCGCCGCCTCTCGACCCATGGTGAACCACACAACCATCATCACGGCAAGACCGCCCGTGCCGCCTACGATGAGGGCAACGTTCGGCGTTTTGTGCGTACCGTGGGTGATCGATAAAAAATGTGGGAAGTAGCCCGCCCGCGACAGCGAATAGACCTGCCGGCCATAGGCGAAGATTATCGCATGGAAACTTGCGATTAGGCCCGCGACCGCTACTAGCGCAAGGATCTTGGCTGCTCTTGGTCCGAAGATTGTACGGAACCCGTCGAGAATCGGTTCGCCTGAAGTGCCAAGGGCAAAGGCGCCATAAGCGGTTCTAGTTACACCTGACGCATCCGTTATTTCACGCATGATCGGGATCGCGGGATTGATCACGAGAACGAGGAACGCCAGACCGATCAAAGTAAACATGCCGAGCATGATTCCCTTTGGCATGTCGCGCTGCGGGTCTGCCGATTCTTCTGCAGCGAGCGGTAATTGCTCGATGGCGAGGAATAGCCAGACTGCAAATGGCATCGCTGCCAGAACGCCGTAAGGCCCCAATGGCAACAAGGGACCATGGCCCTCGGGCAGCTCCACCACCGCCCCAGTCGATGGATCAGTACCGACATTCAAAGCGTATCTACCGAAGTCCATGAGGGGAATCGCGCTGATGAAAAATGTCAGAAGAATCGCGATCGCAAGCAGGGTCAGTATGACAGTGACCGTGAACGACAGCTCGACACCGCGCGTGTTGAGTCCCACGAAGGTCACATAGCCAATGATCCACCAGATTGGCTGGAAGGCCGCCGGCGTCTCAAAGATTGCCGTGAGATACGTACCAATGAAGAAAACGATGACGGCTGGCGTGAGCACATATTCAATATTCTCGGCAACTCCCGTAATGAAGCCGCCCCATGGCCCGAAGGCCGTCCGAGCGAACGAGTAGGCGCCACCCGTGTGCGGCAGAGCCGGACTCATCTCGGCGATCGAATACGTGAGTCCGAGATACATAATCGCTATGACGATCGTGCCGATGAACATGCCGCCCCAGCCGCCCACGGCGAACCCCAGGTTCCAGCCTGAGAAGTCGCCGGAAATGACAGCGCCGACGCCGAGTGCCCAAAGAGAGAAGACGCCTGCATGGCGCCTTAGGCTGCGCTTTTCGAAATAGTCTGTGCCCGCGACGTGATAGGAGACCCCACCAGGGCTTCGCTTCTCAGTCATCTTCCATTCCCACGTGCGGCACACGACGGCATGTCACGCTCCCGATTGTATGGCACGCCTCGGTATCCGGAAGACGCCTAGCCTTTGATGGCATTTGCATATTGCCTTGATTGAAATGCCAGTCGAACAGGCGTGCCTTAAATGATCTGCATCAGTTAGCCGAGCATTGTCAGAGTAAACTGGCTTGAGCCTCCTGGCGAGGATCCGCAGCCTCCGGCGATGCGCAATCCCTTCCATTATTTTAACAGCTCACCCGAGGTAATTCGCCTCACGGTGATGATGTACATCCGCTATCCGCTGTCGCTGCGACAGGTCGAAAGGCGTTGTCAGGATCAAGGGAGAGACGCATTATCTCTGGTGACCCGCCCCGCCTGATTGGTCCGGTTTGAATGTTAGTTCATGATTGGTTTTTCCTGCAACATGACCATGGTTTCGGGTGCTGGCGGTCTGTAGCCTAGGGCGTTGTGCGGGCGCTTTGCATTGTAGTGCCGTCGCCACTGTTCAATGACGACCTGGGCCTCCTTCAATGAGTAGAAGATCTCACCGTTGAGCAGCTCGTCTCGAAGCCGCGCATTGAAGCTCTCGATATAGCCGTTCTCCCAGGGTGACCCTGGCTCGATGTAGGCGGTCCTGGCTCCTACGGTTGCGATCCATTTACGGACCGCTTCGGCAACAAACTCAGGTCCATTGTCGGAACGGATGTAGCCGGGCACGCCACGCAGAATGAACAGGTCTGTGAGAACGTCGATCACGTCGGCAGAGTTGAGCTTGCGCTTCACGCGAATGGCCAGGCATTCCCGCCCAAACTCATCCAGCACGTTCAATGTCCGGAACACACGCCCATCGTCGGTCCGGTGATGCACGAAGTCGTACGACCAGACATGATTGCGATATTCGGGCCTCAGACGGATGCATGATCCGTCATTGAGCCACAGACGGCCCTTCTTGGGTTGTTTGTTGTGAACCTTCAGCCCCTCACGGCGCCACAGACGCTCGACCCGCTTGTCGTTGACCTGCCAACCCGCATCGCGGAGCAGGGCCGCAATGCGGCGATAGCCATACCGGCCGTACTGCCGGGCCAGCTCGATCATATCCTCGACAAGCCGTTCCTCGTCTGCTCTGCCCCTCGGCACATGGCGTTGTGTCGAACGATGCTGGCCGAGAACGCGGCAGGCACGGCGCTCTGAGACACCGATCCTGTCGCGCACAAGGTCAATGCACCTGCGGCGACGCGCGGGGCTTAGAAGTTTCCCCGGGCCGCCTCGGTCAGGATCTGTTTGTCGATGGTCAGATCGGCAACAGCCTTCCTGAGCTGCTCATTCTCCCTCTGAAGCTGCTTCAACTGCTTGAGCTGGTCCGTTCCCAGCCCGCCATACTGCTTGCGCCACCTAATGGGATGGACGGCTCTCCCTCCAGCACCGCAGGCTGAGAGCCTGCAACAGAAGGAGAGCTGCGATGACTATCGAGATCCTCGGCATCGATATCGCCAAGAACGTCTTCCAACTCCACGGCGTCAACTGCAATGGCCGCGTCGTTCTCAAGCGCAGGGTCATGCGCGATCAGCTTTTGGAGGTCCTGGCACAGATCAACCGGTGTACGGTGGTCGTCGAGGCCTGCACGGGAGCTTTTTACTGGGCGCGCAAGTTCGAGGCGCTCGAGCATCAGGTGAAGATCATCAGCCCACAATACGTGAAGCCGTTCGTGCGCAGGCAGAAGAATGATGGCAACGACGCCGAGGCGATCTGTACAGCCGCGCGTCAGCCACGCATATCCCCTTCGTCCCGAAGAAGACCCTGCGAGCGTAACAGGACATCCAAGCCCTGCACCGCGCCAGGCAGCGCATGGTCAACCACCGCACGGCCGTCGTCAGCCAGATCCGCGGCCTTCTGCTCGATCGTGGCTCTGCCGCGCCAAAGAGCATCACCCGCGCCCGCCGCCTGGTCCCGGATATCCTGGCGAACTTCGACAACGAACTGGCGCCAATGGCGCGCGATGCCATCGGTGAACTCTATGATCTCTTCCGCGACCTCGACCGACGGATCGCCTCCCTCGACCGGAAGATCGAGCAAGATCTTCCGTAGCGGCGAGACCTGTCAGCACATCGCCACGATCAAGGCGTTGGCCCAAAAACCGCCACGGCGATCGTCGCGGCCATCGGCGATGGCGCCGAGTTCAAGAACGAAAAGCATCTGGCCGCATGGGTCGGTCTTGTCCCCCCGACAGTTCTCGAGTGGTGACCGTAAAGGTCTTGATGGGCATCTCAAAGCGCGGCAATCAGCATCTGCGCAGCCTGCTCGTCCACGGTGCCCGCGCCGTCGTGCGGACGGCGCCGGACAAAGCCGACCTCAACAATCAGTGGGTCGACCAGCTTCGGGAGCGGCGCGGCTTCAACCGCGCTACGATCGCGGTCGCCAACAAGAACGCACGGATCATCTGGGCCGTGCTTCGAACGGGCGAGCCGTACCGCGCCGCCTTCTGAAGACCCGCCCCAGAGTTTGCGAGACGACGGAGAAATGAAACGCACAGGTCGGACCGGCGCGCAAAGAGCCTGACTATTATCGAGGCCTTCGAGGCCTACCAGCTGTAGAGGCGGGCGCGAGCGGATTCCCATTTGGGCGCTCCGATCTTATCTGATGACGCCGGATAGATGTTTGCAACGGGCCACGCGGATCAGTTCGAAATCTGCTCCGGTTATGCGCACCTCGCCGGATCGCATCCACACGCGCCATTCCCTGTCCGACCAGCACATCAACCTGGCGCAGCTTCGAGACAATCTCTT
>CALOBK010000004.1:0-310820 GCA_942491645.1 uncultured Alphaproteobacteria bacterium
CAAAGACTATTTCCTGATTTGCGATAGCTACTATGCGACGATCAAGACACAGCCAGCCTCCAAGATCGAGGCGATCGATATGGGACGGCGCGGCCTGCACGATGAGGGCAGCCACCTTCTGATGGAGCGGCTCAAGGGCAAAGTCGCCGTCGACATCGCCACGGCCCGGCGCTTGTTCACGCTTCTTTGCGCGCTGCACTGGAAGGCCTGATCGACGGTGCGGGCAAACGGCGATCTGCCCTGGCGCTGTGCTCTTCGCTTGTGCTCGCAACGCGGTTCGCTCGCCCATGGCCGCCGCCTCCGCCATCTTGCCGATCGGCGCATCTATGGGTATCCGCAGGCGTGCGTCCCGGTGAGCCCGACCCATTCGCCATCGCTGCAATGGACGAGATTGGGATCGATATTTCGGATCATGTGCCTCGCGGATGGGACGATCTGCACGATCTCAGCTTCGACCGGATTATCACCCTGTCGCCCGAGGCCCAGCACAAGGCGCTGGCACTCGACCAAGGCCTACGCGATCGAGGTGGACTATTGGCCTGCCCAGATCCCACCCTGGCCACGGGGCTCGTGAACGGATTCTCGTTGCCTACCGCGACGTTCGCGACCGTCTCTTCGCCAAAATTCAAGAGCCGGAATTTGCCCCGCGGCGCAGGCGGCGTCTAGGCCCTCTGCCGTCTCCGGATTCTTTTGCATGCGTGGTGGAACGGCTTGGCGCGCGGACCGTTTTTCTCGTTGCGAGGGCAATGAGTGGATCCAGAAGAAGATGAACGACGTCCAAAGAGCCAATGGCGGGTCCGTGCACCGGGCGCAGCACAACAACCAGTCCGTGGATTTTTCGACCGATCAAGCGGTCGAAGGCGCCGCGATTGCCGGTGCAGCGGCGATTCAAAACTGGTCGCCGAGCGGAACGGTCTGCGGACTAAACAATCGCGCAGGAACAAGAGACGGCCGCATATCGGGCGATTAACAACGATCTGCGCCGGCAGCTTTTATGTAGTACATCAGCACTATGTCGAACTTGCCACAGGGATCGTTGGCAATCTTGAGCGCTTCGATGGGACGCTCCGCGAGATCGCGCATGAGGCACATAACGCCCAAGACCCGCATCGTGCCGAAGACGGCCAAGGTCCTCAAAGGCGCTAGGACGGTCCGGTGCCTGCCTCCTTGTCCGCGCCTCGAATGAGGCCGCCAATGGCGCCCAGCCCAACAGATCGGCGTCAACCAAGCGCTAGGCCGTGCACAAGACCAACGCCAAACCGCGCGAGCCTCTAATCCTTGGCTTCCAGGAAGCTCTTGGGGGGGGGGGAAAAAGGACCGGCGAAATCCAACACCGGCGTGATTTGGTGCAAATTGAGGAGTCAGTTCCCCAGGCGTCGAACGGAGCCATGATCGCCTCTGCGCTGTCGGCCTCAAGGACGCACCAGGCTTCTTGCTGCGCGACTTCGAGACCAGGCCCCTTGCAGTTTCGCGCCCGCCCAGGCTCCACAACGCCGTGCTCCATGAAGCGCGCCATGGTCTCATCGCGCGCGTCCGGCTCGATGGTGGTATTGCAAATGAACAGCATGGTTCACTCTCCTCGATGTGTCCCGTTCACACAAGCAGCCTAGCACGGGATTAGTTTGCCACCCGCGCTCTGCGCTACCTGATGGCCTCGTTTAATCCGCCCTACCGGCCTCTGGCCTGCTTGAGGGGCTTGTTGAATTGTGCCACCCTGCGACGGGTTGGCTTGAATGCGCTTGATTTTGGCGGTCCACGCGACCATTCTCCGCGGCAATCGGCAGATGCGGAAGGAGCCTTATGGCGAAGGAAGAAATGCTCGAATTTCCGGGAGTGGTCACGGAACTGCTCCCGAACGCCACCTTTAGGGTGAAGCTCGAGAACGAACACGAGATCATCGCCCATACGGCGGGACGGATGCGCAAGAACCGGATTAGGGTGCTTGCGGGCGACAAAGTTCTGGTCGAGATGACCCCTTATGATCTCACTAAAGGTCGGATCACTTACCGGTTTAAGTGAAAAGCTCGGGCTGACGCGGAGCAAACCCGCGTCGCCGAGCCACCTTCTTGCGGCCACGGGTAAGGCGAAGGCGCCCAAGCGGCCCGCCGCGCCGCCGTGCGCCTAAGCCTAGCTCGAGCTTCCGGCCGAAGCTCGTCTGGCGTCTGCATCGCCGCGCCGCCTCCAACTTCTCGAACGAGCCGGGATCGCACCGGACGCTCTGCGTCCCTCATCGGTCGATGAAAGCGTCTCCAAGGGTGAGGTGCCCCGCGAAATTGTGCGCCGGCTGGCCAAGGCCAAGGCAGAAGCTGCGCTCAAGATCGTCAAAACCGAACCGGAACTGGCTAAATCCTTCCTGCTCGCCGCGGACACGGTCGTTGCGGTCGGGCGCCGGGTGCTTGGCAAGGCCGAGCTTGAGCAAGAGGCGGCCGATATGTTGCGGCTCCTGCGCGGCCAGGCCCATCGCGTCTACACAGCAGTCTGCGTCGTGACGCCCGAGGGACGCTGGCGCGAACGCGTCGTCGAAACGCGCGTCCGCTTTCCGAAGTGTTTCGGACAAGAGATCGGCGCCTATCTTGCCAGCGGTGAATGGCGCGGCAAGGCGGGCGGTTATGCGATTCAAGGTATCGCCGGCGCGTTCGTGGTGAAGCTTGTGGGTTCCTATACGAATGTCGTAGGCCTGCCGCTAACCGAGGTGGTGAGCCTTTTGGCCGGTGAGGGCTACCCAGTCGCCCTGTTATGGCTCGCGAAGGCCGAGGTGGTGACGGAGTGAGCACGGACGCCGGCAAGCAAGGCGCGGAGAGTGGCATTGCGCGCTGCCCGATCTGCCGCAAACCGGCAATCAAGGAGCGTCGTCCGTTCTGCTCCAAGCGCTGCGCCGAAATCGATCTTGGACGTTGGCTCAAGGGCGGCTATGCGTTTCCCGGCAGTCCGGCAGAGGAGGCCGGAGAGGCATTGCAGGATGCTCCGTACGACTGGGAGGCTAAGTAATACCGTGCCGCCAATTTGAGATGCGACGTATCGAATAGTGGCCTCGACACAGACGGGCCGATTGCCTATAAGCCAGGGCCTTGCGCGTGACCTCGGCTCATTGATGCCCGTCACGCTCTAATCTGCCGTCAGGCATGCCCAGGTAGCTCAGTTGGTAGAGCAGCGGACTGAAAATCCGCGTGTCGGTGGTTCGAATCCGCCCCTGGGCACCACTATTTCAATAGGTTACGTTTCCGGCCCTTGCGCACTCAAAGGCTAAGGTAACACCTCAGGTAACAACTGCGCCGCGCGGCGTTGTCAGATTAACTGGGCGTGAGCTGGCTGATCGGAGGCGGTCAAGACTCTCACGCCGCGAGTTGACGCCATTCCGCGAATGCGGCAGCGCGGTTCTGTTTGAAGATGTCGCGGGGGTTGAGGTGACGGCCGAGGTTGAAGTGGTTGTGGATTGATGCGTGGGCAGCGGCAAACTTCTGAAGGGTTTTCATGTCCCTGAACTTCGCCATTGCTCGTTCTCGCCGTCGGAACGGCTGGTGTGAATTCTCAGCCCGATTGTTGAGCCACCGACCGCACTCCTGATCGGCAGCATTGCCGATTACTTTCATTGCCGCACCGTAGGAGCGAAGCCGGTCAGTCACGATCGAACCGGGCCGGCCATAGCGTTTCATCATCCTCTTAAGAAACTTCAGTGCAGCCTTGCGATACCGGCGCTTCGTAGCAAAGACCTCAAGCACCTCACCTTCGTGATCTACCGCACGCCACAGATAATGCGTCTCGCCATTGATCCGCACGAAGACTTTGTCCAAGTGCCAACGCCAGTGCGAATACGATCGAGTCTGAATGCGATGTTTTCTGATCTCGTTGGCGAACATGGGACCGAAACGGTTCCACCAGAACCGCACCGTCTCGTGACAGATGTCGATGCCCCGCTCGAATAAAATATCCTCGACCTGCCGCAGCGACAGCGGATAGCGGATATACATCATTACCACGAGGTGGATCACCTCGGGCGAACTGTTGAAATAACGGAAGGGATTGCGCATCGCCGGAGGCTAGGGATGTCTCCTGCCCGGCTCAAGCCGATTTGCTCTGACATTGCCAACCGACCGGCTTCGGTCGTACCGATCGGCGATGAAAATAATAGGGAAGGTCGCCAACCACGAGTACGGTCGGTGGCTCAACAATCGGGCTGAGAATTCCCACCAGCCGTTCCGACGACGAGAACGAGCGATGCAGAGATTTAGGGCCGTAAGGACCTTACAGAAATTTGCCGCCGCCCATGCCTCGATTTACAACCACTTCAACCACGACCGCCACATCAACCCCCGCAACATCTTCAAACAGAACCGTTCTGCCGCCCTGGCCGAGTGGCGTCAACTCGCGGCGTGAGAGTCTTGACCGCCTCCGACTAGCCAGCTCATGAATAGTTAGTCTGACAACGCCGACCGGAGCTATTAGTTCACACGCGATCCTTGGCGGACTTCATCACCACTACGTCCGGATTTAGGTTTTCGGTACACACAGGGGTTAACTTGCGCCACAATTGGACGATATTCGGGCTGCCCTCAGACGACAGACAGCTCAACCGAATTGCAGGAGGCTATTAGCCAACATGCGCCAAACAGCGTTCCACGCGCCGCTTCTCGCAGCGGCGCTCGCAGCCTTCGTGACTTCGTCAGCGCTCGCTCGAAACGACATCCGCACCGAACGCGTTCAATTCAAGCCCGGCACGAGCAGCGCTACCATCCAAGGCAAGATCAAGGGCTACGAGACAGTGGACTACGTGCTAGAGGCCAGCAAGGGCCAGCACATGAATGTCAGCATGGGCACCAAGAACGGCGCCAACTACTTCAACATCTTGGCGCCCGGCGAGAACGAAGTTGCCATGTTCGTTGGCTCCACAAGCGGCAATCAGTTCGAGGGCACGCTTCCGAAGAGCGGCGATTACAAGATCCGCGTCTACATGATGCGGAGCGCCGCGCGCCGGGACGAGGTGGCCAACTACCGGCTTGAGATGATCGTCACGGGTGCAGCACAAAAATCAGCTGCGGGGGCGCCAGCCGCAAGGTCCAAGTCCGGACAAGCAGCCTCGGCTGGTGACAAGACACAGATGCTCGACAAATGCCGCACCCGTGCGGCGTCACATCTGCGCGTGTCAGCGGACGTCATCAACGTCAAATATGAAGGGCAGCGCACCGATGGCACCTACGCCGTGAACGGCGACACGGAGTCCAATCCGCCTCGGACCTTCCAATGCTCGTTCGACGCGACAGGCACGAAAATCGCAGAGTTCATCGTCAATGAGCCCCAAGCGAACTCTGGAAGAAACGCAAGCCCGGTGGAATCCAAGGGCATGCCTTCGAAAGACGAGCAAGCCTGCCTGCAGGCCGTCTCGATCGAGACCAACAACGGAGACGTGACGCTGCTCCGGACTGAAACGTCCGAGGCCAATAACGTTGTGGTCATCGGCGTTGGACCCAACCGGGCGCCGTGGCGTTGCCTTGTCTCCGGGGGTGTCGTCGCCGAGGTCATGTCTATGACGGACGAGGGTGCCCTTTAGATCTAGAAATTCAGAAATGTCAGGTGAACCATGAAAAGTCTATACGGATTAATAGCAGTAACGTTGGTCTTGGCTTTGGCGGCCTGCTCGGAAGAAAAATCTGAAGTGCAAGAAGCACCGCCAGCGACCGAGCAGGGGGAGAAGACGGGCCAGGCCGCACCGGCCAAGCCCGCTGAGGGCGCTGCCGCACCTGCAGCTGCCCCCGCCGAGGCGCCAGAAACGACGCCTGGGGAAGACGCTCAAACGCCCGCCGAGGAAAAACCCCAGGCGGCTGCTCCACAGGAGCCCTCTGGCAGTAAGACCGAGAGCGCCTGCCTTAAGGCAGTCGCCGAACAGACGGGTGAAAGCGACGTTGCAGTCTTGAGCTCCGAGTACTCGGAAGCCAACTCCCTCGTCATGGTTGGCGTTGGCCCCAATCGGGCGCCCTGGCGCTGCCTTGTCTCGAATGATGGTGTCGTCGCTGAGATTACGTCCCAAACCGACGAAGGCGCCCTTTAGACGGTACCAAGCGGCAAACTCAAGTTGCGTTAGAACTGATTCTCAAAGCGCTTTAGTCGTAGAGGGCATCAGTCTCTAACGGCAGCGCGTCGAGAGACGATGTCTGCAAACGACGCAAAGCCGACGCTTGTTCATCTTTGATGGATCATATTTATGCACCGCGCCTGTCGTCTAATCGTGCTCGGCTTCGCGCTCCTGTATTTGCTCGCAATAGGACTTTTTATCGTCGGCACGTTTGGTCTTTTCGGTAGCCCGTCCGGACCGTTGGCGGGCGTCTTCTTGATGCCTTTAGGTTTGCCGTGGAACCAAATGCTCAATGTCTTCCCTGAGCCACTTTGGCCGATGCTTGCCATCCTCGCGCCAGTCTTGAATCTCGTTATTCTCGTGCTGATCTGTCGTTGGCGCACGTCGAAACGAAGTGCACGAGGGGGCTGAGGCTAAAATGGTCAGATTGCTGTTCGGAATAAGCCTGCTATGTCTGTTTTCAGGTTTGTCTGACAATGCCTAGCGGCCGCCTAGCCAATCATCCGGCGCGTATTTCAGATTAGGGAATCCGATTTGGTTTAGAACTGCTTGAACTCGACGACATTGCCTTTTCCGTCGACATTGCACTAACCGCTGGCGTCCTTGCCGCTGACACTCCAGTTGAATGAAGCGCCTTGCTTCTTGAGATCCCCCGCGGTCGTTGCGCCGGAGTCGATCTCCTGCTGCAATGTCGCGCCCAGACTGACGGTTATGTCCGAGTTGGGTACATCGACGAACTGCTCCAGGACGTGGTTCTTACAACCTAGCCCGAGCATTCCGATAACGGCATCTGTTTCGCTATCGGCTTTGCTGGGCGTAGCAATTGTAAGGGTTCCGGCAGTCAGCGCGGCGGTCAGTAGAAAGTTGACGATCTTCATGTGCATGGTTCCTTTTCTGGTTACATTCGAGGTGACTCTTAATTGTAACCGTCCGGTGGTTCCGCTCTACCGAGCCGCTTCGCGTGACCCCCGTGATCGCGTGGGGATTTTTCCATGTGTATACCGAAAACCTCATCCGCATTTGATTGGCTAAAGGAATCGACTACCGTCAGTGCACAATGCTTTCACTGCTCTGCTTCGTCCTGGCCGTCTTAGTCTCGCCCTTCAAGTCGAGGAGCCGGCTTGAAGCAGAGAACGCGGCACTCCGACATTAGTTGATCGTTTTGCGGCATAAGGTGCGTGGCCGGGTTCGGCTCACCAACAGTGATCGCTGGTTCTTTGTCCAGCTGTATCGATCTTGTAACGCTGCCTGCGTTGCATCTTATCTCTCCCAGTTACACTAAAATGGCGGATACCTTTCGAGCATCCGCCATGAACTGAAATTCGATCGAGGAACTGAAAACCGCTGCAACTAGCTTTCAACCTCGAAGGTGATCTTACAAGTGACGCGATATTTTTTGATCTTCCCACCTTCGACAGTGGCGGCGTGATCCTTGACCCAGACAGACCGGATGTGTTTGACGGATTTTGCGGCCTCCGTCACAGCCTCCTGGGCAGCTTCCTCCCACCCCTTGTCGGAGTCGCCCATAAGTTCGATGACTTTGAGAACAGACATGCTTCAGCTCCTTCTTGATTAGTACGCGAATTGACCCTCAGACGCTCGGTGCGTTTTCGAGGGGGGGTATGCGCAGGACCTGGCCGGGATAGATTTCGTCCGGATCGGTGAGCATCGGCCGATTGGCTTCGAAAACCAACTTGTACTTAGAGCCGTCTCCGTAGCTCTTTTTGGAGATGGCCCATAGCGTGTCGCCCTTAACCACGGTGTGCAACGCTGCCTCGGGCTTCTTCTCTGTCGTCGTCAGATCTTCCTCCACCTTAGAGACGCCTTCCACGTTTCCTGCGGCAATGATTACCTTCTCTTTCATTTCCTGGGATGGAACCTCGCCATGGATTTTGACGCTGTCACCATCAACTTCAACCCTCAGTTTGTCTTTCAGGTCCGGGTCACCGACTTCTTTGGCAATTGCCTCAGCGGCGTTGGCCTCGCTCGACCCAAATAGCTTCTTGCCCGCGTCTTTTGCGAAATTAAACAAGCCCATCGTGGCTCCTCTCCTTTGGATAGGTGCGGCTAAAGTTAGTGGTTGACGCCGTAGCCCGTGGCGAGAGTCGGCCGTCACCAAAAGCCTACTCCCGCTCTCACGCCGGTTATTTAGCGGCGACTCAGAGCGTGATAGAGCCAAAGCACGGCGCATGCACCGACAATCGAAACGAAAATGCTGTAAAGATTGAAGCCGGTGACGCCCGTAGCGCCAATGGTAGTGAAGATATACCCACCGACCACTGCTCCAACGATGCCGAGCACAATGTCGAGAAGTACACCTTGGCCCGAACTATTGACGATTTTGCTCGCGATAAAGCCAGCGATTAGCCCAAGAATAATCCAGGCGAGAACAGACATCAGCGCGCTCCTCTGCGTTGTTTGGTTATCGCTTGAAACCGGAATTAGCCCATTAGGTGCGCCAACTCTGCGCGAGTAGGTAGCCGCCCTTGTGGTGTCAGTCGGTCAACCACGTTAGGGAGCATCCGTGATAGTTCAGCAATCACTTGGCCTCGGGAAAGGCCCGTGCGTCGTGACAGTTCATCCACGACATCCCCGCCGAGGGCATCGGAAACGTCAGGCGGTGCTACATTCCTGTTGGGACCCGTGTTGACCCAGGAGTCGACTGTTTCGCCAAAGCCTTTTTTTTGGAACTGCTCGATGAGGCCACCAAGTCCGTCCAGGATACTGCCTGGCGATGGATCGGCTGTCGGACCGGGCAGGGGCTCGGAAGGCCGAGGTGTAGGCTCAGGGGCGGAAGCGGCCTCCTCGTTCTGGCCACTGCCGAAATAACGGGAAGCTAGATAGGCCAAAAGAGCAATGACCAGCGGCTTTGTGATACTGCCGCCGGGGACGGCCGGGTTGTCATCCGAGCCAAAAACATCATCAGGCAACGCCATGCGAGCCTCCAAATTAGCAAGTGATCTCAACCTCGACGTATTCGAGGAAACCTAGAGCGGAGATAAGCCCGTGCCCTCGTCAAGACAAGTGTTAACAGGCATATTGAGAGCAAAGCGCTCGTCAAACACGCGCCTGAGTCCTTGATGGCACGCGGTTATGAGACTCGACCTCTTAGGTCGGAAGGGCTCTCCATGTAGCTTTCTGCCATGGCACGGGCGTCGTCTCGGTCTTTGGCTTTGCAGATTTTCACGAGCCTGTTATTGATGTCATAGACTTCCAGTCGCCAGCCACCGCTGGTCGTGTGGAACGTGAAAATCTTGAACTCGCTCATGGTTGCATCCCCATCAGCTGGGTCTCCCGGATCAACGCGGGAGCGTATCAGGTTCAATCCACTTTAGGATCATTTCGTAGCACACCGCGACGACGACGGGGCCGAGGAACACGCCGACCAAACCCCATTCGACAAGGCCGCCGAGAGCACCAAGGAAGGCCAAGATCGCGGGGACATGGGTGCCCTTGCTGACTAGCAGGGGCCGAACAATATTGTCGACGATGTTGACGACGATCAGCCCCCAGACCAAAACAAAGATCGCCATGCCCGGCTGACCTTGGATCCACAGCCAGATCGCCATGGGCACGAAGACCAGCGCCGGTCCGATCTGTATGAGCGCCAAGATGAAGGTGATCCCAGCCCAGATGAGCGCGCCCGGCACGCCCGCAATCACATAGGACAGCGTCGCAACGAGAGTCTGTGCAAGCGCGGCGCCTAGGACACCGATAACCGTTTGACGTGTGGTTTGCACCGACAGCGCGGCCATTCTCCGGGCGAAAGTTCCACCCAACCGATCGAAGAACTTGTGTGAGAGCTCGGTAACACGGTCAAAATTGTAGACAAGTAGCACGGCTAAAATAACGCCGATCGCGAACTCGAAGACAAAGATGCCGAGAACCTCAGACTCGTAGGCGAACCAGACCAGGATGGCTTTGATCTCATCCCCAAAGTGCGTGGTGAATGACGACAGATCGGTCCCAAGTGAGTGCCAGAGTTCGGCGATGGATGCCCCGATGAGTGGAAGGTTGAGAACCGGCTCCGGCGGTTTTCCAAGGCCAGCGAGGGCGACACGTTCGACCCAGTTCAGGGCTGACGGCAGGAAGGATGCAAGGGCTCTGGCGATGCCGAGAGCCGGCACCACGAAGCACAGCGCCAATCCAAGGCCGGTGATCGCAGCGGCGAGCGCTCTGCGATTGCCGAGGCGTGCCAAGAGCCTTTGATGGAGCGGAGCGACGGCGATGCCCAGCACGATGCCCCACAGAATGGCTGGCAGGAGGGGGTAGAGCGTCAGAAGGCCAACGAAGAGGACAGACAGAACCAATCCGAACGGCGCAAACCGCTCGATCAATTCGGCTTTCGGCGCGTCACTCACCTGCCAATCTTGCGGTTTCTTCGGAGCGCTGTCCTCCTCAGGCTGCCGCCCAGGCGTACCACTGCCTCGATTATCAGCGCTCATCTATCTTGCCGTCATGGCTGTGATGGCACCGGCAATAAGCGTGAGGATGATGCCACCGACGGCGCCGCCGGCGATGTCGCCGACCCAGCCCTCGATCATCTGCCCGGCCATGGTCCTGTCCTTTCCGAAAATTCCATCCGGTCTTGATTCGCATCGTAAGACAGAATCATCTCATCATTGAGAGCGATGTTTGCGATCCTGCAGGCGCTCGGAAGGTTTGCCGCCAACCTGTTTAAATCGCGGTGCCGGCTTGAGGCGGAAAATTTGCTGCTCCGCCATCAGCTAACCGTCGCTTTGCGGCGCAAACCACTGCGTCTTCGACTGCGCGGGAGTGATCGCGCTCTGCTCGTATGTATGACCCGGCTTTGGCCGAGCCTTCTTGATGCGGTGCAGGTGGTTCAGCCGGAGACTGTCCTGAGCTGGCATCGCGCTGGCTTTCGAGCTTTCTGGCGCTGGAAGTCACGAAATAGGGCAGGGCGGCCAAGAATTGATCGTGGCCTGCGAGATCTGATCCAGCAAATGAGTAGGGAGAACCCACTTTGGGGCGCATCCTGGATCCATGGCGAGCTTCTGATGCTTGGATTTGAGGTGGCCCAGTCGACGGTCTCAAAATATATGGCGCGACCGTCTAGCCGCCGTCGCAACCCTGGAAGACGTTTCTACGGAATCATGCTGACGCAATCACCGCCATCGATATGTGCGTTGTGCCGACGCTGACCTTTTAGCACTTGTTCGCGTTCCTGGTTCTGGGTCACGGCTGGCGGCGACTGCTGTGGTTCGAGGTGACACGGCATCCGACGGCCGAATGGCTGGCCAGGCAGATCACCGAGGCGTTTCCCTGGACCTCTGCGCCAGCCTACCTGGTGCGCGACAACGACCGTGCCTATGGACGCGTCTTCACGTCTCGGGTGAAAGCGATGGGTATCCGCGATCGACCGATCTCGCCTGGATCGCCATGGCAGAATGGTTGTGCCGAACGTCTGATCGGCACATTGCGCCGCGAATGCCTGGATCAAATGCTCATCTTCGGCGAGGCGCACCTGCGGCGAGTTCTTTCCGCCTATGCCGCGTACTACAATCAAGCGCGCACGCACTTGGCGTTACAGAAAGATGCGCCCTTGCATCGAGCAGTCCAACGATCTGGCGCCATTGTCGCTATTCCGACCTTGGCTGGGCTGCATCACCAATACGTCCGGATATGATTTTCGGAAAGGACAGCCGCAAGAACCCTACAAAAATTCGCCGCCGCCCACGCATCAATCCACAACCACTTCAACCACGACCGTCACCTCAACCGCCGCGATATCTTCAAGCAGAACCGCGCTGCCTCCCTGGCCGAGTGGCGTCAGCTTGCAACCTGAACGCCTCAGACCAGCACCCTTCGCAGGCCCGCTCAGGTTTGTCTGACAATGCCGTTCTAAGGGATCAGTCCCCGATGAATTATGACCTTGATCAAGGCCCTAGCCAGCCTCCTGCGGAAGTTCTCAGAATTTGATGTTGGTCAAGGACACAGCGCGCAAAAGGCGTTGGCCTTTTGGTCCCTCAATCACACATAGGAGTAAAGAGATGGCTGACAAACCATCCAAGGCTCCGGCAAAGCCGGAAGAGGTTTCACGTTCTCTTGGCGAATGGCATCCGCTTTCAAACCTGAGGCGTGAAATCGAGCGGCTGTTCGATGACTTTAACCTTAGCTCCTGGCACCGGCCTTCCCGCAGCATGTTCGACGCGGAGCCGTTCTGGCGCGGCGAGAGTGGCTTTGCCAAGGCGCTAGCCGTCGACATCGCCGAGCGAGACAAGGATTTCGAAGTCACGGCCGAGCTCCCCGGCATGGACGAGAAGGACATCGACGTGAAGTTCGCCGACGGCGTGCTCACCATCAAGGGCGAAAAGAAGGAGGAGACTGAGGAGAAGCAGAAGGACTACTATCGTTCCGAGCGTAGCTTTGGTTCATTCCAGCGCGCATTCCGAGTGCCCGACGGTGTCGCGGCCGACAAGATCGAGGCAAACTTCAAAAATGGCGTATTGACCGTCATTCTACCGAAGTCGGAGGAGGCGCAGAAGCGCGAGACGAAGATCGCGATCAAGAAAGGCTGAGACATAGAGCGGACTTTTCTCGACCGCACGGCAACGATAGCATCCAACTATTCGCGGTCTGCGATTATCGAAGGCGGGCCAGTGGGACTGCTTTGGCCATTGGAGGCGTGAAGGAAGGTATCTCCATGTCTGCTTCTGGCGCTTACGGACACGGCTGTGATCGTTCAGCATGTCTGCTCTTAAGCAGTGAGTGGGCATCCCAAATCAGAGACCCAGATGCCGCCACCTAGTCAGTTAAGTCTCCCTACTATGAAGCATGGCCTCCCTGCTCCTCGGACCGGGGAAAAATCCATACAACCTATTGAGACGCAGAGGCTTTCTGGCCGAATACGACGTGGCTTTCCCTGCAGTTTGGCGGAATCTCGCTGCATTTCCCAAGTTTGCAGGGAGAGACGGGTTGGCCTCGGACTGCCAGCACAGCCACCTAGTCGCGGGCTTTTAGCCTCTCCGTAGAAGCCCTCCTGACACACTTGAAAAATCCCTGAAATGAGCCACTAATTGGCGGTGGTTTCGCGCGATTATAGCAGAGAGACGCAAGCCAGGATGGGCAGTTTGGGGGTCACACTTGCGGAAGACCAGATGGTCTCACAAGCAGCCAGCCCACAGCATCCCGGCCAAGGTTCTGGGATGGCCAATAGCGACGACCGTTTAGTGCATTTGTCATGACAGGCGTGTCACCGATTTTGGAATAGAGGCTCGCGCGCAGCGTCACGCTGAGCCCGGTGCCTAGCTCGTCTCGGTATCCCGCAGGATGCGCTGCACCTCTTCTCGCGTCGGCAGGGAGGGCTGGGCTCCGCTGCGTTGGGTCGCCGCCGCGCCGGCCGCGCAAGCAAAACGCAGAGCCTCGGTCAGCGACTGACCCTCGACTAGAGCGAGGGTCAACGCGGCGGTGAAGGTGTCACCTGCTCCGGTGGTGTCCACAGCCTGCACCGGCGGCGACGACACGCGCGCGACCTCCTTGCCGCCCTGGACCACCGCGGCACCCGAGGCACCGAACGTCGTTGCCACTAAGCCTTCACGCGACGCAAGACGCTCGCGGTGCCAGGCCGCCTCCGACTCGTTGACGACGATCAAGTCAGCGCCCCGCAGCACTGCGTCGTCGACCTCTTGTGGTGGACCCAAGTTGACGCACGTAAAACCCTCGAACTCGGCTACCGCCCGCGCCACCGTATCCACTGGTCGCTGCACCTCACCGATCAAAGCGTCACCTGAAGGAAGCTCGAGGGTTTCTGAGGCCAGGCGTAGGTTGGCTCCGGGGGCCACGACGATTTGGTTCTCTCCGCTCTCCGCGACTGCGATCAGAGCAACGCCCGTCGCAGCGTCGTGCACCGCCACCACGCCGGAGAGATCGACACCGCCCTCGCGCAACAATGCCAGGGCTGCATCGGCCTCTGCATCCTTCCCCACTCGACCCACCAGCGCCGCTTCCGCGCCAAGGCGATGCGCGGCCAACGCCTGATTGGCTCCCGTGCCGCCGGGATACCGCGTGATCACTGCGTGGGTCACTTTCTTCCCTGGCGTGGGTAGATATTGCGCGGTCGCTACAAAATCGAGATTGATCGAGCCGACGACAACGATAGACGGCATGCTTCAGCTCCCCGAGCGGTGCAAATAATTCCGCTGGCAGGATCTCACAACAGGGCATTGTCAGACAAACCTGAGCGGGGCTGCGAAGGGTGCTGGTCTGAGGCGAGTTCTTTCCGCCTATGCTGCGTATTACAATCAGGCGCGCACGCACCTGGCATTACGCAAAGATGCGCTCTCGCATCGATCGGTCCAACGATCTGGCGCCATTATCGGCATTCCGATCTTGGCGGGACTGCACCATCAATACGTCCGGATGTGATTTTCGGAAAGGACAGGCCAGGGGGAAGCATGCCGCCGCAACAGTGCCGTGGAGGCCGAGCACTTCTGCTTCGTGCCAATAGCGGGCATTCGAGTTTCGGCGAGCCCAGTAAGGGCATCGGAGTTCGAGGCTTTGATCTATGCCAATTTCAAGCATCCTCTCATCCAATATATTTCCAATTAGTGCTTTGCGGCTCGATCTCTCGTTGGCTCGACAACACAGTGGGATCATTTTGATAACCTTTCACAAGCGCATCCTAGAATGGCAGGCGGATCACCCCAACATCACTTGGGTTGGTTGGGGTATTGTTTGGACGATTGTACTGGTGCTTCTCTTATGGCCTCGACCTTCGGAATGACCTGGATTAGGACAAGAGGCGTCTCAGCCTCCCCGAGCCTAGAGGCTACTCCGAGAAGTAATGGAGCAAGCTCATGAGTACCGGCCTCGACACTTTTGACACGACCGTTCAGGAGTCCAATCTCTGGCTCAAGGCTGTCATGGATCGGCTCGACACCACGGACCGCCATCGCGCTTACGCTTCCTTGCGGGCGGTCTTGCACGCGCTTCGTGATCGCATCGGTCCCGAGAGCGCGGCGCATCTCGGCGCGCAGCTCCCCATGCTGTTACGTGGTCTCTACTACGAAGGCTGGGACCCGACGAACAAGCCGACCAAAGAGCGCCATGAAGAAGCGTTCCTTGCGCGTATCGCGCAGGAATTGGCCCGCGCCACGGAAGACGAAGTAGAGGAGGGAGCGCTGGCCGTGCTCGACGTGCTATCGAAGTACGTCGACCGCAGCGCCGCGGTTAAGATTGCCGTGATGTTCCCGCAAGACCTGCGCAAGTTCTGGCCCGCTTTCGTCCAGGAAGCGGCGAGGAACCGCCAGCAAGGCGCGGCCTAGCCTCCGCTTTGCGAGCACGTTGGAGACAAAGATCGCTAAGGCGCAACGCCCCGTTTTCAGGATGATGTCATGAAAGTGCCCAAACTCTGGTTCGTCGTCGTCGATGGCGGACGTGCACGCTTTGTCGAACGCGATCAGCAAGGCCGTTTCAGGACCGTTTCGAGCTTCGAGGCAACGAGCTTGCATATGAAAAGCCGCGACATTGGGAGAGACCGACCAGGACGCGTGCATGAAAGCGCCGATTCCAGCCGGCACGGCACCGAACCACGTCACGACCCTCACGAGACCGAGAAGGAGAAATTCGTCGCGCTGGTCGTCGGTGAGATCGAGAGAGCGCGCATAGCGGGGTCTTTCGATCAATTTGTCCTCGTGGCGCCACCGAAGGTTTTGGGTGAATTCCGGCGGTTGCTGCCAAATACACTTGGCGCCGTCCTCAAGACCGCTTTGCCGAAGGATTTGACAAAAACCCCAGACCACGAGCTCGCGGCGCATCTATCGGCTGAGGTCTTTCTGTCTAGATCATGATCTACCGATGTCTGCTTTTGGCACGAAGCGGACATGGGGTCAGACGTTGGGCGTGTCCGGTTTTGAGCGGTCAGCAGACATCTCCGATCCGCACTCTGATATCCGCTAATGACCGATACTGTCGATAAAGTCGTCGGCGCGAGCGGGCTAGTTGCCCTGGCTGTGCGGGACTGAGTTGGGTAGTTCTTGTTCGTCGCCCCATCCGGGGCCGAGGGCTCTGCACCGACGCTACGGAAGCCACTGGCACCGCAACTCACGCAACTGACGCGCTGGCGAGGTCTGGCGGAGGCCAAGGCATCCGCAGCGCCATTGTCTTGAGGTTCTGGACGATGGCGGCGAGGTGGAACTCATCGCGGGCGCCGGAGAGCCCCTGCAGCCGCAATCGCTCGAAGCCATGATGGGTCTTTCGGTGTGCAAAGCGCATCTCGACCCGCTTCCTCTCGTCACGGGACCTGGCGAACGCTTTGGTCTTCATCTTCCGGCGGGCTACATCGCGGGCATCCTCGTTGATGTCACGAGGGATCTTGCGCGCAGCGTCCCTTGTGCAGCACCTCGGCTTTAGCAGACAGGCATCGCAGTCACGCTTCGAGGCGCGATAGAGGAGCGTGCGCCCGTCATGCACCGTGCCGCTGGTGCGGAGCGCCTTGCCGTTGGGGCAGATGTAGTGGCCATGCCGCTTGTCCCAGATGAAGTCCGCGCGCGAGAAGATGCCATCGGATCGAGCGCTCTTCTCCCAGACCGGGATATGCGGCGTGATCCTTTTGTTGTTGATAAGCCAGCCGAGGAACTTACCCGTCCCATAAGCCGTATCCGCGGCTAACCGCTTAGGCTTCAGCGCGAAGCACCGTTCGGTCCGGTCGATCATAGCCTTCGTCGCTGCCACCTCGTCATAGGTTCTGGCTGGCGTGGCCTCGACATCGACAATGACCGCATTCTCGATGTCGATCAGATAATTGAGCCCATAGCCGAACTGCACCCGCTTGTTGGCCTTGGCCGTCCACGCGGCACAGGGATCAGACGGTGAGATCGCCTTCGGCACCTTGCGGTCAGGGCTTGGCACGGCGGCCTCGTCGAGGGCGGCAAGGTACTCGGCGACGGCGCGGGTCTGGCGCTGCTTCTCGGACCAGTCCAACTCCGCTGGTGCCTTGCCGTGGTAGCGGCTGGCATTAGCTTCGAGCACGCTGGCATCGACCGCAAAACCCTCACCCTTAATGAGGCCCATGGCCATCGCCGCCCAAACGATCCGCTCGAAGACGTGGCGCAGGACATCGCTGTCCCTGAAGCGGCCCAGGCGGTTGAGCGAGAAGGTCGAGTGATGCGGGACCTCGTCTTCGAGATCGAGCTTGCAAAACCAACGATACGCAAGGTTCAGCTCAACCTCTTGGGTCAGCCTCCGCTCAGAGCGGATGCCGTAGCAGTAGCCCACGATGAGCATACGGATCATCAGCTCGGGATCGACCGAAGGGCGCCCGATGTCGCTGTAGTAGGGCTCTAGTTCCTCATGAAGGTCAGACAGTGCCGCCGTCACGAACACATTAATCCGGCGCAGGAGATGGTTCTGCGGAATGCGATCATCGAGGCGGAACTCGTAGAATAGCTTGCCCTGGTCCCGCTTCTGCCGACCCATCATCGCTGAGCCCTCCGTCGCCGATGCCCTCAGCAGACGGAATCACTGTTCGGCGCCTGTCTCAACGCCTTTATCGACAGTATCGACCCAAAGCAGACTTGGTGGCCTTGAATCCGCTATCGAGAGGGCGTTGTCAGAGCAAAATTCTAAATACTTGGAGCGGCCATCGAACCGCTCAGATCGACCCGGCAAAATGCAGGAAAATTAATGGCCGCGAAATCCGGTTCTGACGTTTTGGCAAAGTAAACGAATTTGCTCTGACAATGCCCATTTCAGCGTCGAACTCGGCCAGTTATCCCCAGGGCCCGCGCCGACGTTCGACCTGAAACGGGCGGTGATGGGCTGGCTGGAACAGCGGCACGCCGCTTTTCTTGAAGAACGGCACTAGTACCATACCAGCGACGAACCCACCGACATGGGCCCAGAAGGCAACACCGGGCTGGCCTGCGCTCGAAAAAAAGGCGCTCACGAGCTGCAGCAAAAACCACAATCCGAGCACGATGAGCGCCGGCAGATACATGGTCGTGAAGAACAGGCCAAAAAAGATTGCCGTGCGCACGGTGGCGTGCGGGTGCAGGAGGAGATAGGCGCCGAGCACTCCAGAAATTGCACCGCTCGCGCCCACCATTGGCACGGTGGAGTCGGGATTGACGAGCGCTTGAGCGAACGCCGCGGCGACGCCGCAGGCGAGATAGAAGGCCAGATAGCGGAGGTGACCCATGGAGTCTTCGACGTTGTCGCCGAAGATCCATAGAAACAGCATGTTGAAGCCGAGATGCATCCAGCCGCCATGCATGAACATGGACGTGAGCACCGTGGACCACGCGGGCACGGCGGCGACGTCCGATTGAAGCTCAGCAGTACCGAATAGGCGCGCGGGAATCATGCCGTATTGATAGAAGGCGACTTCGCCGGCGTTCGCGCCTAGCGAAAGCTGCCA
The DNA here is from genome assembly GCA_942491645.1 of uncultured Alphaproteobacteria bacterium. Taxonomy (GTDB): domain Bacteria; phylum Pseudomonadota; class Alphaproteobacteria; order Rhizobiales; family Methyloligellaceae; genus Methyloceanibacter. Next base: position 18,444 of record CALOBK010000004.1, read on the forward strand.
GAAGAAGACGAGCACGCAAGCGCCGATAATCGACCAAGTTATGATCGGCGTGCGGATGCGCGGATTATCGTCTGAGATGGGGAACAAACGTCCGAACCACAATCTTGAGCTTGAGATGCTGTTACAGACGGCGTTGACTAGCTTGTAAGTGAGCCTTGTTTGTGACTGTCAATCATTTGGTCAACGGCGTCTTCCAGGATTTTTGTGAAGTGCTCTACATTATCCCCAGTAGAAAGAGTTGCTATGGGAAAAGAGGGCATTGCCAGACAAACCTTAGTGGTCCTGCGAAGGGTGCTGGTCTGAGGCGTTCAGGCCGGCAGCTGACGCCACTCGGCCAGAGCGGCAGAACGGTTCTGTCTGAAGGGCAATGTCACGGTAACTGGGAGAGCTCTGCGGTTCGTCGCCGACTACCATCATCCGATGAGACCGATATCGTTTAAGCGCCACCGCGTCCCACCAGCAATCATCCGCCACGCGATCGGGCCTATTGCCAGGTTCACGTTGTCCTTTCGGGATGCTGAGGAATTGCTGGCCGAGCGAGGCGTTGACGCATCCTACGAGACAGTCCGGCGGTGGTTCCTAAAGTTTGGGCCGTCGATCGCGGCAAATATCCGCCGTTTGCGGCCGCGACCGAGCGATCATTGGCACCTCGATAAAATGGTGATCTCAATCCGCGGCGGTCAATACTGGCTCTGGCGTGCGGTCGACAACGAGGGCGAGGTGCTGGATTTCCTTGTCCAGAGCAGACGAGATGCACAAGCCGCAAAGAAACTCATGGTGAAATTGCTTAAGAAGTACGGCTTTGCGCCGAGCCGAGTTGTGACCGATCGGCTGCTATACTATCCGGCAGCGTGCCGCGCGATCGGGCTCATGGCTGAGCACGATAGAGACTTGCGAGCAAACAACAGGGCGGAGGGCAATGTCAGAGCAAATCGGCTTGAGCCGGGCAGGAGACATCCCTAGCCTCGGGCGATGCGCAATCCCTTCCGTTATTTCAACAGCTCGCCCGAGGTAATCCGCCTCGTGGTGATGATTTATATCCGCTATCCGCTGTCGCTGAGACAGGTCGAGGATATTCTATTCGAGAGGGGCCTCGACATCTGTCACGAGACAGTGCGGTTTTGGTGGAACCGTTTCGGTCCGATGTTCGCGAACGAGATCAGGAAACGACGCCTTCATCGTCGGTCGTCTTCACAATGGCGCTGGCACCTGGACGAGGTGTTCGTCAGGATCAATGGAGAGACGCATTATCTGTGGCGTGCGGTAGATCACGAAGGTGAGGTGCTTGAGGTCTTTGCTACGAAGCGCCGGGATCGCAAGGCTGCACTGAAGTTTCTCAAGAGGATGATGGAGCGCTATGGCCGGCCCGGTTCGATCGTGACTGACCGGCTTCGCTCCTACGGTGCGGCAATGAAAGTAATCGGAAACGTCGCCAACCAGGAGTGTGGTCGTTGGCTCAACAATCGGTCTGAGAATTCACACCAACCATTCCGACGACGAGAACGAGCGATGGCGAAGTTCAGGGGCGAGAAGACCCTTCAGAAGTTTGCCGCTGCCCATGCCTCGATCCACAACCACTTCAACCACGACCGTCACCTCAACCGCCGCGATATCTTCAAACAGAACCGGTCTCCCGCCCTGGCCGAGTGGCGTCAGCTGGCGGCCTGAACGCTTCAGACCAGTACCATTTGCAGGCCCGCTCAGGTTTGTCTGACAATGCCGATTCAAAATAGGAATCTGACGCGCAACATCGATTCAAAGAACGCGCCCCCCGGATTCAATTATTGCTCGTACGCTGCCCGTCGCCGACTTTATCGACAGTATCCACCCAAAGCCGACATGGGAACTGCCGCCTCGAATTGATGGATTGCAAATTCAGCGGGCAGGTTACCCCAGAAAAGGAAAGAAAATGAGTAAATTAACCTTGGGGGTCATTGGGACTTCCAAAAAAGAAGATGAACAGCGCGTACCAATTCACCCGGATCATTTCCCGCGAATATCCGAAGAATACCGAAAACAGTTGATCTTTGAAGAAGGGTACGGTGCGCCCTTTGGCGTTTCAGACTCTGAAATAGCTTTGGAAACGGGTGGCATTGCTTCGCGGAGCGAACTCTTGGCAGAGCTTGGGAATGTGATTATAGCCAAACCCACATTGGCCGATCTAAAGGATCTTCGCGAGGGGGGAATCCTCTGGGGTTATCCTCATTGCGCCCAGCAGCACGCCATCACCCAGACGGCAATTGACCGCAAGCTGACCCTTATTGCCTTCGAGGATATGTTTGTTTGGGGCCCTTCCGGACAGATTGGTCGCCATACATTCTATAAAAATAACGAAATGGCGGGTTACTGCGCCGTATTGCATGCTCTCCAATTAAAAGGGATTGATGGTCATTATGGCAACCAGCGTAGAACCATTATTTTTAGTTTTGGTGCGGTTAGTCGCGGGGCGATTTACGCGCTGAAGGCGCATGGATTCAGAGACATTACCATTTGCATTCAGCGCCCTGATCACGAGGTGCGCGAAGAGGTGCTTGATTGTCATTATGTCCGTCTTCGCCAAGGCGGAAAAGGTGAAGCACGTATGCTCGTGGTAGAGCATGATGGCAGTGAGAAAGCCTTATCGGACCTTATTGGTGAGTCTGATATTATTATAAACGGTACTTTGCAGGAACCAGATCAACCTATTTTTTTCGTAACAGAAGCAGAAAAAACATGTCTAAAGCCCAGAAGCTTGATCATCGATGTCAGTTGCGACGAGGGTATGGGCTTCTACTTTGCCAAGCCAACGACGTTCAAAAAGCCGATGATTAAGATTGGCGACACAGATTATTATGCCGTTGATCACACCCCAAGTTATCTCTGGGAAAGTGCATCTCGTTCAATTTCTGCTGCACTCATTGTGCATTTGCCGACGGTGGTCGAGGGACGTGCCAGTTGGCAGAAGAATGAAACCATTCGCCGGGCGGTGAATATTGATGCCGGCGTTATTGTGAACCCGGCTATTTTGTCATTTCAAAATCGCCAGCCGAATTACCCTCATGCGCCCCTTGCCTAGAAGGGCTGGAATGTCAGCTTTTGATACTCTGACAACGCCCCGCAAGGGGCATAGCTGCCTAGACGGCCTTTTCCAGAGAGATAGATGTTCTGTCCGAAGGGACTCCAAACGCAGCCCGGAATAGCTCGTGCCCCTCCGTCGCGGCCTCCTCTACGAACGACAGGTAGCTTGGCCAGGGCGGCCAGACCGTGCCCTCTGCCTCTCCTTCATAGATGACGAGGCTCGCCTCGCAATTTTGGGCGATACGCTGCATCTTTTCGTTTTCAAGCAAACAGATCATGTACACCCTGCGGATTAACCGGTTCCGTGCCATGACGAGAGTTTTCTGCAAGAGCTCGGTGCCAATGCCTTGATTCTGATATGGCCTTTCCACTGTAAGCGCTAGCTCCGCAGCTTTCGGCCATCGGTTTCCCGCCCGCACCAACTCAGCGACGCCGCGAAGGTTGCCGTCCCTGAAGTACCCGAGGATCGTTGTCCTCAGCCAGTCGATTCGATCACAATAGGATTGGATCAAACTGTCGCTTGCGCCCCCCATAAAGCGCATCTGGCGGTCCTCAGGGACCAACCTCAGGAGGTGATCCCTCAGATCGGCATTGTCAGAGCAAATTTGTTTACTTTGCCAAAACGTCAGAGCCTGATTTCGCGGTTATTGATTTTCCTGCATTTTTCCGGCCCGATCTGAGCGGTTCGATGGCCGCTCCAAGTATTTAGAATTTTGCTCTGACAACGCCCGCCTAGCGTCTATGAGCCCGGGTTCCGATCGCACATAATCCTAGGATGATCATCCGTGCCGCAATTTTGTGCCTCTTCTTCATACCGGGCAGCATTGCTCCAGCATTCGCACACAACCCGTTCCTGGAGCCGGCTAGACCACAGCAGACGGCGCAGGCCGATGTGGCACTTGCAACTCCGATCGGCGATCCGGTATTCGCCTCGGAGGCAATCTATGGGCGTCTGGGCCAGCCGAATGAGGTGGATCTTTATCGTTTCACGCCGTCCGGGAGCGATCCGCTCCCGTTCAGTGTTTTGGTTCCGGTGCGCTCTTCGCTTGCAGCGTTTCGGCCCACGGTTGCGTTAATAGCGAAGGGGCTTGAAGTTCCATATTCGGAAGATTTTCCGGTTCACCTGCCCGAAAGTTACGGCGCTATTTTCATTACAGACTCCGGGCCAAAGCCGCGGCCCGTCTTCTTCGAACCCTTCTCCATGGAGCGCTACTGGGAGAGCGGAACCAGGTCCATTGCATTACCGTCCGGGGTCCCAGCCTATATCGCCGTCTTCAATCCGACGGGCCGAATGGGCGAATATGTCATTGGTGCTGGAACGGTCGAGAACTTCTCGGCCATGACCTTTGCGGAGATTGTGCGTGCGATCTTTAACCTCAAGCTTGGTCTGGTCGGTGGACTTCAACCGCCATGGCTTGACATCGCCGGAATCTTGTTGACGGTGATCGGTTTTGCGATCGCTTTCGGCCCGACAATATCGAGTCTGATGACAGTGATTGCCGTTAAGGAGAGGTCCAATGAGGGTCAGCGTATTACCAAATGGGTGCTTGCTGGCCTTATACTCATGGTCCTCGGAGCGCTCCTGCTTTATCGCATCAGCGGGCTGGCCGGCGTTGCGTCATTCCAGATACTTCTGGCAGGCGTCTTGCTTTTCCTATGGTTTCCTCTGCAACGGAGAGCCCAGGGACGGTGGGCTTGGGTAATCGGTGCGCTTATTGCTCTGGCACTCTTGCTAGCAATAATGCTGCTATTCGCCTGGCACCTCGTCGCCCTCGCTTGACTAAGAGCGGTCGGTGCGATCCGTCTTCTTCGCACAAGAGACCGAAACCAAATTGTTTGTGTAAACGCCTACATGCGTTAGCGCTTGAGCGGATTAGACATGTCCGCTTTACGCCAGAGAGCGGACATGTTCGGTGACAAAATCAATGTCTGCTTTGTGCTATTTGAAGACATAAGAGATACGATCTTCGCCAAGGTCGTGCCGCGCAATTTCTCTCGTCTGCACCGGTCGCCAACATCGAATAGAGTGGAGAAAGCATACCCGAGAAATATGGCCTTAGCGCATGGGTTGCGGTGTTGGTAGCAGTGGTCCTGGGCGGCTTCGTAGTCTTAGGCACCTATCTTATGAAGACGCAACATCGACTAAAGGAAGCGGAAATCGTACTTAGCAGCGCCAAAGAGGAGACAGTTCGAGCGAAGGTTGAAGCTGCGGATCTTGCGAAGGTAATTGAGGCTCTTAGAACTGAACTCAAAGCGGCCAACACGGCACGCAATGAATTGCAAGGCAAGTTGGACAAAGCGAATGCCGCAATCGCGAGATTGAGCGAGAAGCTAGACACCGCTCAATCGAATCTTGGAAACAAGCAATCTCAGCTACAAGCCATAAAGGCCAAGCTTAAGGATGCCAAGCACGCGGCAGATAAGCTCGGCGCAGAAGCGGTAGAAAGCGAAAAGCAAATCACCAAGCTTCGGCAGGGGACCGCTAGTTGCGAGGAATTCTTCAACGAATGGGAGGTTCGCGCCGCACCGGTCAGCTTCTCAGTAATCGCAGCACTTGGCCGTGAGGCTGCAGCAGCAAAGGATTGCATTGACAAGGGTAATGTCTCCACGGCTTGCAAGCACTGGCAAGGTTTGCTCGTCGAAATCGAAAAGATAGGACCTCCCGTCAGTGAAAGCCGCAGTGAAATCGAACAGTTGATGCGCGAAAATCAGTGTGAGACACAAGGCAATTCCTCATCAAATTAGAATATTTGACCGCCGCGACGGCGCAAATCAGGCATGCCCTGTCTGTACCGAAAACCTAGACCGGCGTTGATGGGGACAGGCAAATCCTGCCGCCTATATCGAGCGGATCAAAGGGAGCACGCTTACACAATGCATCAGGATAGCGCAGGTCTTCCGTCCGAGTTTGCCGACCGGATCACCGAGCCCTTCGCGCGCTTTCTCAAGATTGAAGCTGCGGCTGGCGGCATGTTGCTCATTGCGACAATCACCGCCCTGATCCTATCGAACTCAACATGGTCTACTCCGTTTCTGGCGTTCTGGGAAACGCCAATCGGCCTAAATTTTGGCTCGTTGGACTTCACCCGGTCGTTGCGGCACTGGATCAACGACGGGTTGATGACGTTTTTCTTCTTTGTGATTGCCTTGGAACTCAAGCGAGAGCTTGTCCTGGGTGAGTTACGAAATCTACGCGCAGCGGCATTCCCTTTTGCGGGCGCCATCGGCGGCATGCTTGTTCCTGTGTCTTTCTATCTTGCGCTTATTCAGGGCCAACCCGGAATACATGGCTGGGGAACCGTGATGGCTACCGATACCGCTTTGGTGATCGGGTGCCTCGCACTTCTCGGCTCCCGCATCCCGCCAATCCTGCGCCTGTTTCTATTGTCTCTGGCGATCTTTGATGACGTGGGAGCAATCGCGGTCGTGGCCGTGGTCTATAGCGACGCCCTGAATTGGGCGGCCCTTGCTTTCGCTATGCTTGGACTCATCGCAGTCGCAGGATTTGCCCGCCTTGGGATTAGAACCGTTCCCTTCTATTTCCTGCTTGGAGGCATGATCTGGCTTTGCTTCGACGCCTCCGGCATTCATGCAACGATTACGGGCGTGATTTTGGGTTTGATGACGCCAACACACGGATGGGTGAGTTACAAGCGTCTGCGTGGGATACTCGGTCGCTTGCTCTCTCGTCCGATCGGCGATTACTGGAGCGGGGATACCGCGGAACGTCGGGACCTCCTCCGAGCAGGCACCGCCCTAACGGAGACCCTTTCCCCTGTGGAACGGCTGGAAATGATGCTGCATCCATGGGCAGGGTTTCTGGTCATGCCGATCTTCGCGCTGGCCAATGCCGGAGTCGAAATCTATGGCGTGGAGCTCAGACAGCCTGTCTCCGTGGCAATCTTTGCGGGGTTGGTTTTCGGCAAGCCAATCGGTGTCCTGACCTTCAGTTGGCTTGCAGTTCGCCTCGGTCTCGCGACCCCGGGCGCTTCGCTTGAGTTGGCCTCTCTTGGCAGCCGGCTGCCTCTTGACCGGGATCGGCTTCACCATGTCGCTGTTCATTGCAGGCGTGGCATACGACCCTGCAATGCTAAGCGCCGCCAAGATTGGAATTCTCGCCGGGTCGACCGTTTCCGCCGTCGCTGGCCTTTTGATGCTGCTTTGGTTGACCCACGTTAAGCGATTCGCTTTGGTTTAGGACTGCAGCATGAAGTTGTTCGAATGCCAGCACTGCGGCCAACTGCTCTATTTCGAGAACACGCGGTGCGAGCGCTGCGGGCACGTTCTGGGCTATCTGCCCGATCGAGAGATTTTGAGCGCCCTGACGAGCGAGGGTGGCGGCCGCTGGTATCCTTTGGCCGCCCCCGAAGAACCATTTGGCTTCTGCGCCAATGCCGCTGGAAGCCCTTTACCCACTTCTCCTGCAGCGCGGCAGACCGGATCATCTCCGCTCTGACAATGGCCCAGAGTTCTCAGCTAAACCCTTCCAGGATTGGCTAAGGAGGCTCGGTATCGAACCGCTACAGATCTATCCGGGCTCTCCTTGGGAGAACGGTTACAATGAGCGCTTCAACGGCACGCTACGCCGTGAAGTGCTGAACGCCGAGTGGTTCGCGACAACCCGCCAAGCTCAAGCGGTCATCAGCCAATGGCTCCGCCAGTACAATCACGTTCGCCCGCATCATGCCCTCGGCATGCGTCCTCCAATAACCGAAACGTTATTAGAGAAACTGCCGAATGATGCTACAGCCCAAAGGGGCTAGACAGTCGGCATTCCGATCTTGGCTGGACTGCACCATCAATACGTCCGGATGTAATTTTCGGAAAGGACAGGTCGTCGTTCAATGCAGGGACCGGAGGGGGAAAGTCCCGCGTCGCTGAAGCAGGGTTTTCCTAAAAGTTGACAGGTTGGCCCAAGGTGAAATTTAAGTTCACGTTTATCTGTCTATCTGTCAGATCGGTTCCGAAGTTCCACAATTCAGCTCATTAAGATGGCCAACGGCTCTAAAAATGTATTGCAGCGTGGTCTGGAAAATATCCACGATCCATTTTCCAATTTCATTCGCGCCCAGACTACCTCCAGCCTGTTTCTTCTGGTCGCTACAATCGTGGCCCTTTGGTGGGCAAACTCAGCTTATTCTTCTACTTACCAGAATCTAGTACACACACAAATTGGGTTTTTTGTAGGAGAATTTGAGCTACGGGCTTCACTCAAACACATTATTAATGATGGTTTGATGGTGATATTTTTCTTCCTGCTCGGTCTTGAGATCAAACGGGAAGTACTAGCCGGTGACCTCGCTCGACCTGAAAATCGACGTATGCTAATTGTCTGTGCCGTCGGTGGGATGGTTTGTCCTGCTGTGATTTATTCCTTATTCAACTGGTCACTTGATTCACAGATTGGATGGGGCATACCAGTGGCAACCGATACCGCGTTTGCGCTGGGCGTCCTTGCCCTTGTGAGAAAACATATACCTGTTAGCCTCGTCGCTTTCGTTGTTGGCCTTGCCATTATCGATGATGTCGGCGCGATACTGGTCATTGCAATATTCTACACCCAAGAAATATCTGTAATGCACCTGTCAAGTGCATTTGCGCTTATTGCGTTTTTGGCAATGGCCAACTACGCAGGCGTTCGCCAGCCGATTTTGTATATTTTTATCGGCGTTGCTGCGTGGTGGGCGATGCTCAAGTCCGGCGTTCACCCGACGGTTGCCGGTGTCGCCATTGCCTTGACAGTGCCAGCAAGACCCAAGTTAGCGTCGGGAAAATTGCTCGATAAATCAAAATCGATAATCACCTCAATGCAGAACCAAACAAGAAAAATGGATGTTCTAGGTAGCAGACGAGATCACGAACAAGTACTAGAGGTGCGTGATTTTGCGGAACGTGCCAGCACACCCTTGCGTCGTTGGGAAGATGCACTGGACTTACCAGTAGCATTATTTGTCTTGCCGCTGTTTGTGTTGACCAATGCTGGGGTAGTATTTGGCTTTAGCTCATTTATCGATAGCCTCCAGCATCCAACTGGATTAGGAATTATTACTGGACTCGTAGTTGGGAAATTTATCGGTATTTCCGGCGCTTGCTGGCTGGGTCTGCGTTACAAGATTGGCAGTTTACCTGATGACGTTCATTTTAAACATGTCATAGGTGTCTCGCTCATAGCAGGGATAGGCTTCACCATGTCCACTTTTATCGCCGCGCTGGCCTTTGACGCGCAACCCGAGCATCTCCATAACGCAAAAACATCGATTCTGGTCGCCTCAGTTCTCTCCGCAATTCTTGGCGTCTTATATATTCGGATTACTTCTACAAAAAACATCGCAAAACACTCAATTCGACACTAAAAAACGGCGCGAGTTAAACGAAACGTTTGCGGCACCAACGCCTCATCAGGTCTGGCACGATCTCTTCGCATGGCATCGTCAGAGTAATTGGGCGTGAACTGGCTGATCGAAGGTCGTCAAGATTCTCACGCGGCGAGTTGACGCCATTCCGCGAGTGCGGCAGCGCGGTTTTGCTTGAAGATATCGCGGCGGTTGAGGTGACGGTCGTTGTTGAAGTGATTGTGGATCGAGGCATGGGCAGCGGCAAACTTTTGGAGGGTTTTCATGTCCCTGAACTTCGCCATCGCTCGTTCTCGCCGTCGGAACGGCTGGTGTGAATTCTCAGCCCGATTGTTGAGCCACCAACCGCACTCCTGATCGGCTGCATTGCCGATGACTTTCATCGCCGATCGGTACGACCGAAGCCGGTCGGTTACAATTGATCGCGGTTGGCCGTAACGTTTCATGATCCTCTTGAGAAACTTCAGTGCTGCTTTGCGGTCTCGGCGCTTCGTAGCAAAAACCTCAAGCACTTCGCCTTCCTGATCTACCGCATGCCACAGATAATGCGTCTCTCCATTGATCCCAACGAACACCTCGTCCAAGTGCCAACGCCAGCGCGAATGCGATCGATGATGAAGGCGCCTCTTCCGGATCTGCGCTGCAAACATCGGACCGAAACGGTTCCACCAGTACCGAACCGTCTCGTGGCAGATGTCGATGCCGCGCTCGAACAGAATATCCTCAACCTGTCGCAGCGACAGCGGATGTACATCATCACCGTGAGGCGGATCACCTCAGGCGAGCTGTTGAGTTAACGGAAGGGCGTTGTCAGAGCAAAATTCTACATACTTGGAGCGGCCATCGAACCGCTCAGATCGACCCGGAAAAATGCAGGAAAATCAATGGCCACGAAATCCGGTTCTGACGTTTTGGCAAAGTAACCGAATTTACTCTGACAATGCCACTGTCACCTATGACCGACAATGCAAGACGCACCGGCGCGGCTCTTGAGGCGCACTAACGGCTGCTCCAGCACGGATGTGTTGCGACCAAACAACCCGTGCACTGTCTGATTTCATCGAAAGAGTCTGGTGATGGCACTTAGCGGACTCTTTGAGGGGGCTCGGCACACGTCCGCTATCGGGGGTCAAGCGGACACCCGCAATGGTTCAACTCATGCCTTTTTATGAGTACACGGCCTAGCTTTGCCATTGAAGACCCCCGAGGCAGCTACAGCGGAACTTGACCCAGCCGTCGCATGAATTACGACGGTTTTGACGCCCTTGATCGGATCTCGGCCGCGTGACTTGGAAGTCCGAAGTGCAGCTGGCTTAATGTCTGGAAACCACTCTTCATCGATCTTGGCGGTGCTCGGGCGTTTGCTTGTCGGCAGATCAAAGTAATAGCTTTTCGGGTCAGCCATCCTGATCTCCTTCCCCAAGGTGGCGCATTTGCACCGGTTGCCAAGTTGATCGGCAACCGTGCTGGGCGGGTTGCCAAAAGTGGGACACTCGTGTCAGAAAGCATAATAATCGTATGGGAAGGATGACTGTCCCACTTTTCGCTAAGTGATTGATTTAGCTGAATTGATGTAGTCCGCCCCTGGGCACCACGCCTTTTCTCGTGCTCTAATAGTGTGGAGGGGATGCGCGGGATTCGCTCCTACACCAGCCGCTGTCGTTGGTGGCCCGATCCGGGGGAAAGAACGATGTCTAAGAGGCTGGGCACTCTGCGGCCGGGGAGATTCTGCGCCTTATGACGGCGGGGTTTGGCCTTGAGAAAATCGGCTTGGTCGCTCTGCGATTTCCTCGCGCGACGTTGTTGCTGATCCTCGCGATTACGCTCCCCTTGGGCTACATCGCAACAAAGATCCAGTTTTCCAGCGATATCCGAGAGATTTTTCGCTCTGGGAGCCCCGAATACACCAGGTTCGAGTTGGTCGAGGCGCAGTACCCCGACAGCGGACAAGACGTTCTCTTGTTGGTGGACTCGGACAATCTCTTCACGGTTCAGAACCTTGAGGCCCTGCGAGACTTGCATCTTGAGTTGAGTTTCGTGGCCGGCGTTCGCGACGTGCTGTCGATGTTTTCCGCACGCCACCCCCCCGATGCCAGTGGAGGCGCTGAGCCGGTCTTTCCAGTGAAGATCAACCAGGAGACAATTCCGGAGATACGCGATGCGATCACGCAGCATCCGCTCGCGTCCGGAAAGCTGATTTCGAAAGACGCCCGGACCACGCTTTTTGTGATCGCCATTGATCCGCAGCCGGATATCGAAGACCTGAGTGAGGTCGCGGACGAGCTGCGCCGCATCATAGACGCCATGCTCAAGGGCACGGATATGAGGGTCCAGTTCTCGGGCGTTGCGTTCTTGCGCCTTGAGATCGTTTCATCGCTGATGCGGGATCAACAGACGTTTATAGGTGCGGGATTTCTCATTGTCCTGACCATCTCGTGGCTGTTTTTCCATCGTTTCTCGTATGTTTTTGTCGCCGCCTTTCCGGCCGCCATCGCCGTGACTTGGCTCGCGGGCGTGGTTGTTCTGCGCGGAACGAAGGTCGATGTCATGTCCGGCGTCGTGCCAGCGCTGGTGATTGTTCTCGTGGTCGCAAGTTCGCTTCATCTGCTGTTCAAGGTGAGGCGCGAGTTAGCCGGCGGCGCGGAGGTGCATGACGCAATTGAATCAGCAATCCATGAGATTGGTCCGGCCTGCGTTCTTGCCTCAATGACGACAGCCATCGCGCTTTTTTCCTTGACCCTCGTTCCGCACGAACTTGTGGCCAGTTTCGGCCTCACAGCCGCGATCGGTACGGCAATCGCATATCTCGTCACGATCACCGTGGTCCCATCGCTGGCGTATTTGATATTAGGGCGGGTGCGGTCTAAAGGACGGCTGGACGGCAATATAGATTTCGCCTTCGGCGCGGCAACCCGCGTCTGCAGGCGGTTGGGGCACTTCACGCTGAACAGGCCCCGCACCGTTCTTGCGTGCGGTCTGCTGCTGACCTTGGTGTCGAGTGTCCTCTACGCCTCAATCAGTCCCCGATACCAATACCGCGAATATCTGCCCGAACGCAGCCCGGCCCATCTGGCAATGAATGCTGTCGATCAGCGGCTCGCCGGTACAGAGACGATACTCGTCCATATTCAGTGGCCGCCAGATGAGCGTATCGAGAGGTCACAGAGTCTCGGCGTGGTGGAGACGGTGCACAAGAGGATGGAGGCTCTGCCCCTGATCCGAAGCGTGACTTCTTTCTTCGGCGTCCAAAGCTGGATTGCCAAAGGCCAACTCACGCAAGACAGATTCTTCCGCCTGCTCAAGGAAGCCGACACGCCTCTTATGACGCGCATCTTATCGTTCGATCACAATTCGGCGCTTGTCGTGGGCTATTTCCCGGGCACGGATGCCGCCGATCTCCTACCCGTCGTGGAGCGCCTTGAATCGCAGCTTGAGGCGCTGCGTGCCGAGCGGCCTGAACTGGTCTTCACCGTGACAAGCCTGTCGGTTCTGTCTGCGAAGGCGAGCTATGAAATGATCGCTCAGCTCAACCAGAGCCTGCTGTTGGCGATCGTGCTGAACATCATGCTTATTGGGCTTGTGTTCTGGTCGGTGCGGGCAGGGATTTACTGCATCTTGCCGAACATTCTCCCCATCGCCTTGGTGGGCGGGGTGCTCTATCTGAGCGGATTGGGATTGCAATTCACCAGCGTGGTCGCGTTCACGATCGGCTTCGGCATCGCAGTCGACAACACGATCCACATCCTCAACTATTACGGTCTGATGCGGTCCAAGGGCTACGAAGTCGTCCCGGCTTTGGAAGAAACCATTGCGACAATCGGGCCAGTTCTCGCGGTTGGCACAGTGGTGCTCATTTCCGGGTTCGGTGCGACGCTGCTTAGCGAGCTGCCAAATTTGCGCCTTTTCGGCCAAGTCGCGATCATGCTCCTTGCCACGGCCTTGCTCGCCAACCTGTTGATCCTTCCGGCAACGATTGCAATCGTGGAAGGTGGTCGGGTAAAGAAGAGCTGAGCGGGACGAGGCGAAGGGGCTTAACCTTCCATCTTGTCTTGCAGGCAGCAACTGGAGATCTCTCATGCAGGCGAAGATTGACCATTCGGGCAGCACGGCATCGGCACGGCATCGGCCAGGGCGAGGATCGGCAAAGTCCTATCGGCGGGCTCTGCTCGGACTTGCCGTCGTTGCACCCCTTTCGGCCTTCGGGCCGGCCAAGGCGCTTTCCGCAACAGCGCTTGCTGGAGACTGGAGCGGAGAGGGCTCGGTGAAGCAGTACGAAGGCCCGACCGAGAAAGTGCGTTGCCGTGTCAGCTATAAACAAGAAAGCGCCAAGGTCTATGGCGCTGTCGCCAAGTGTGTATCGACGTCAAAGCAGATGAACCAGACGGCGGAACTTCTGGAAGTCAAGTCAGGTGTCTATGTAGGCGAATTTGATATCCCCAAATTTGATGTCAGCGGACGGGTCCGAGTCGTTATTGAAGGTGAGACCCAAATTGTGAGCTTCAAGAGCCCGAGAGGCGAGGGCCAAGTCACGCTGACGAGGCGCTAGATTCAAAGGCTCTGCAACGAGCCCTCATGCGCTTTTATCACGAGTTTTGGTTTCTTTCGGGGAGTTCGCCGGCGAGGGACATCGTAAAGTACCCTGTCGTTTGGCGACGCGGGCGCCTGACGGGAGAGCGGGGAAAATAGTCATATGAGAGCATTGATCCCGCGCTGTACTGCTAGATTTTAATCCAGATCCACGTGAGGACATCCCATATCCCGGGTCCTGATCGACTAAGCCTCTTCTTTTTCATGAGCAAAGCGCTTCGATGCGCTTATTTTATGGGAAATTGCTAAGTCTCGCCACGTTCGGTTCGACATGAGATATTTCTTTTGCTCGGATCATTGTCAATCAAAGTCATTAACAAGGAAGCGTTGCGATGTCGCAATCATTGGAGGTTACGTCGCTCTTGGAGCGTTTCGACATCTCGCCGGAAGATCTTGCGTCGCTGAAAATGTGCGGTGAGGCCCTAACCTCAACCGGCAAGATAGACGACGTCATGGACCGTTTCTACGATTGGTTGGCCCGCCAGCCTGAGTTCTCAATCTTCTTCAACAGCCAAGAAACGATCGATCGTGTCAAAAGGCTCCAGACGGAGTCTTGGGTGGACTTCTTTAGCGGTGTCGTCGACCAAAAATACATCGATTACCGCGTCAAGATCGGCGATATCCACGCGCAGCGCGACCTCCCGAACTTGATCTACTTTGCTGCCATGTCGCAGCTTGAAGAGCTCTTCGCCGACGCCATCGTATCGTGCGACTTTTCTCCACACGACGCAGCAAAGGCTTTCAATGCCTTCAACAAGCTCGTGATGCTCGAGACGTTTGTGACGAGCGATCAGGTCGCCCAATTCGCGAGGCGTCGCGTGATCGAGAGCGGCAAGGCGATGCTCGAGATGTCAACGCCGGTCTCATCGATCTGGGATGGCATTCTCCTTCTGCCGCTGGTTGGTATCGTGGACTCCCAGCGCACGCAGGACATCATGGACAAGAGCTTGTCGCGGATTTCAGAGAGCCGTGCGCGCGTGTTCGTCATGGATATCAGCGGTGTCGTGACCGTCGATACTGCGGTGGCGAATAATTTCATCCGGATCACCCAGGCCACACGGTTGATGGGGTGCGATTGCATCATCTCGGGCATCTCACCAAACGTCGCCCGCACCTTAGTCGAGCTCGGCGCGAATGTGGGCGAGGTTCGAACCACGGCAACGTTGAGAGACGCTTTGCAGCTCGCGCTGGCGACAATTGAGCAGACGGGCAGGGGCACCGGCCGGGCTTAGGGTCCGGTCGTTTCGAAAGAGGTCGGCGTTCGGGCCGGAGGATTTCATGGGAGAAGGACGTCTGGCCATCACCCGGTTGGACCGGACTTTGGTTGCGACTATAGAGGGCTCCGTTGATGAGGGGGCACTCCGTGCAATGGTTGACACCTTGTCCGAGGCGCAAACGGGCCAGCAGGCGGACAGCGTTGTCTTCGAGGCGTCGGATTGCGAGGTTATGGATCTCGACGAGTTCGCGGCACTGCAGAGGGCCATCCGAGTGATCGAGTGGCTTGGCATGCGGGGTATCGTGGCTGGATTGCGGCCCGGAATCGTCGCCTACGTCGTTTCGAGCGGCGTGGAACTTGGCACAATGAGATCCGCGCTAGACTTGGAGCTCGCGTTGGAGGCGCTCAGCAAGGACCGAGATGAACGAGAACCGGAACCGGACCATGAAGCCCGCTCAGACTCAGAGGACGACTCAGCAATTGAGTTCGAACCGAAAGGTCCTGGGGCGGTTTGATATTCAGACGGAGGCTGATCTGCAAATTGCCGTGCTTCACGTCCGACGAAACGAACGGCTTGCGGAAGCGTTTCGGACCGCGGATGTGGCGATGCTCGCGACCGTCGCCTCGGAGTTGGGGCGCAATATTCTGAAATACGGCAATGCGAGAGGGTACCTCCTCGTGACATGGATTGAAGGCGCTCCGAACGATGACGATGGCATCGAGATCAAGGCGGTCGACTACGGACCAGGATTTATCGACAAGGAAAGGGCGCTGGACGACCATTTCTCGACATCCGGAACACTTGGCCTTGGTCTTCCCGGCGTCGCACGGATCATGGACGCGCTCGATATCCAATCCGAGCCGGGAGCGGGATCGGTCGTGACGTCAACAATGTGGGTCCAACAACGTGACAGAACGCATTGAGCTTGGTGCATATGTCCAGCCGCAGGACGGCGAGACCCTGTCCGGCGATGTCGTTCTGACCCAGCGGGAGCAGAACGGGGTCCTGGCTGCGGTTATCGACGTGCTTGGGCATGGATCGGAAGCTCATCATGTGGGTGTAAAATTGAGTGATGCGCTGTCGGGGTGGACGCGCACCACAACGTCGCCCGAACCGGAGGGTGCCATGACGGCGCTTCACGAGAGCGCCCGGGGAACCCGTGGTGCGGTTGCCGCTGTCGCATGGCTGAGTACCGCCTCGCTCGAGGGCTGGGTCGCAGGCGTCGGTAACGCGCGCTGCCGGGTCTTCGGCGAGGTGACCAGGACTTTGGAGTTTAGCGACGGCGTGCTCGGTCAAAGGGGTCGCTCACCCCGGCCGCAAGGTCTGAGCTTGAAGCCATCGGATGTTGTTTTGCTCTTCTCCGATGGTATTATGAGCCGTTTCGGACAGGAAGACTATCCAAGCCTCAGTCTCGATCCGGCATCCACAATCGCCCTCAATGTTGTGCGCCGGTTCGGCAAGGGGCTCGACGATGCATCCTGTGCGGTGATCCGATGCAAATGACGAAGATCGGTTCTCTTTCGCTCAAGGGCGAAGCTGCCATTCTGGCGCTGCGCCGGAAGCTATTCGCGGTCGCAACGACTCTGGGGATCGACCATGCCCACTGCGTACGTCTTGCCTCGGCGGTCTCCGATCATGCGAAGGCTTTGGCGAAGGCGGGTCTCGTCGAGGTCGATGTGGCGCTTGGCGGTTCGGGCGCCAACCAGGAACTCTGCGTGGCGCTTTCCGGTAGAGCACCGTGCGATAGCCGGTTCCTTGATGTGGGCTTTGCGCGTGTAGAGGCCTTGTTGAAAGACGACCGCCAAGGCTGGCGCGGGTATTGCCGCATCGGGCTGGACAGGGAGGCTAACGAGGCCGAACGGGCCAAGTGCCAGGCAATCATTGCTGAGCAGAGCGTCGATGAATTGATCGAAGCCTTGCAGGTGAGCAACGACGAGGCGCAGGCGGCTAAGGAGGTCGCCGAGGAGGCGACGCGGCTCAAGTCTGACTTTCTGGCCAATATGAGCCACGAAATCCGTACACCGATGAATGCCATTATCGGCCTGTCTCAGATTGCCTTGAAGTCGGAAATGCCGCCGCGTCAGCGCGACCATCTCGTCAAGATCAAGAATTCGGGGCAGCATCTGCTGGGCATCATCAACGACATTCTCGACTTCTCGAAAATCGAGGCGGGCAAGCTGTCCATTGAGAATATTCCCTTCGAATTGGACAGTGTTCTGGAGAATGTCGTCAATCTGGTCTCGCAGAAGGCCGTGGCGCAAAAACTTGAATTGATTTTGGACATTGATCCGAAGGTCTCCCCTGGGCTCGAAGGCGACCCATTGAGGCTGGGCCAGGTCCTGATCAATTTCTGCAACAATGCCGTCAAATTCACGGACGAGGGCGAGGTCGTCATTCGGGCCGAAGTCGTTGAGGACAGTGCCGATGCGCAGCTCTTGAAATTCTCGGTCAGCGACACCGGCATTGGGATGTCCGAGGCACAAATGTCCCGGCTCTTTCAGGCCTTCGAACAGGCCGATACCTCGACCACGCGAAAATACGGTGGCACAGGGCTGGGGCTTGCCATCTCCAAACGGCTGGCGGAGAGCATGGGTGGCCAGATCGGTGCGACGAGCGAACCTGGCCAAGGGAGCACTTTCTGGTTCACGTCGCGCTTGAAGAAAATCGCTACGCGGCGGCGGGTCTTGCGCAAAGACCTTCAAGGCACACGCGCCCTGGTCATCGACGACAATTCGTCCGCGCGGACCGTGCTGTCCGGTCTTCTCATAAGCATGTCGATGACAGCGGATGAGGCACCGTCTGGCAGTGACGGTATCGAGATGGTGCATCAGGCAGCGGCGCGGTCCGAACCCTACGATATTGTCTTTGTCGATTGGCAGATGCCGGGGCTGGACGGTATCGAAACGTCAAAGCAGATTCTGGCGTTGGAAAATGTCCGCTTGCCAAGTGTCGTCATGGTGACTGCCTATGGCCGCGAAGAGGTTCTCACAAACGCCACACAGTCAGGTGTGGAAAGTGTTCTCGTAAAACCGGTGACGTCCTCGACCCTTCTCGATACCACGCTCTCCGTACTCAAGCCTGATCAGGCCGACACCGACGTCGACGGCGCCGAGACTGGAGGCGAGGCGCTGCTTGATTTGGAGCACTTGCGCGGGGCTCGTGTGCTCTTGGTCGAGGACAACGAGATCAACCAGGAAGTTGCGCTCGGTCAACTCGAAGACGCAGACGTGGAGGTCGACATCGCTGAGAACGGCGAGATCGCTGTCAACATGGTCCGCGAGAAGAACTACGATATCGTCCTGATGGACATGCAAATGCCGGTCATGGACGGGATCGAGGCGACCCGCGCAATCCGTGCGGACCCCCGCTTCGAAAAACTACCGATCGTGGCGATGACCGCGAATGCCATGGCTGTCGATCGAGACAGATGTCTTGAGGCTGGAATGAACGATCACATCCCAAAGCCAATCGAACCAGCTCAGCTGTTTGGCACCCTCAGTCGCTGGATCGAGCGGCACGAATGAGAATTGAGGTTTGAACCGATGGAACTAATGAACGAAGTTCTTGAGGGCGCCAGAATCGATACGGCCGCCGGCTTGCGAATTGTTGGTGGCAAGGCCGACCGCTACGCACGGCTCCTTCAGAAATTTGCAGATCGCCAGGGTGATACTGTGAACGAGATCCGGGCCGCGCTCGCCGGGGGCGACACAGAGACCGCCGAACGGGCCGCGCACTCCCTCAAGGGCTCTGCGAGTACGCTTGGCGTTAATGGGCTGGCCGAAAGCGCGGCGGAGGCGGAAACCGCAATCCAGCAGGGGCAGGGTGTTGATGAGGCCCTTGACACCCTGTCCAAATCGCTGAGCGCCGTGGTGTTCGCTATTCAGGAGGCCATCACCGAGTAATGGCCACCGACAAGAAACTGGTTCTGATCGTCGATGACACACCGACCAACATTACGGTGGTCGCAGGCGTATTGAAGGATCACTGCCGCACGAAAGTCGCGACCAACGGAGAGAAGGCGCTCGCGATCGCGTCGGCTCCAGAAAGGCCGGACCTGGTTCTTCTCGATGTCATGATGCCGGGAATGGACGGCTATGAGGTCTGTCGCCGGCTGAAAGCCAATCCCGTGACAGCGGGAATTCCAGTCATTTTTCTCACGGCGAAGACCGACTCCGGCGATGAGGAACTCGGTTTCGAAGTTGGCGCGGTGGACTATATCCATAAGCCGTTTTCCGCGCCGGTCGTCCTCGCTCGCGTCAAGACACAGCTTGCTCTGCAACAGGCCTTGAGCGAGGCACAACAAGCGCAAGAGGAAGCCGACGAATTGCTTCACGCCTTGTTGCCGGAAAAGGCGGCGGATGAGATCCGGAACTTCGGTACCGTGATCCCCCGGCGCTACGAGAACGTCGCGGTTTTGTTCTGCGACGTGTCGAATTTCACTGCCTATTGCGATAAGCACGAGCCTGAAGACGTCATCTCACGACTGGACGCGCTGTTTGTCATCTTTGAGCGCATCGCCGCGAAGCACGGGCTGGAGAAGATCAAGACGATCGGCGACGGGTTTATGGGGGCTGCGGGCCTGCTGCAAGAGAACGACGACCCTATTGGTTCGGCAGTACGATGCGGACTTGAGATGGCCACGACCTTGATCGATGCGCAGCTGGATTGGGAGGTCCGCGTCGGTGTTCATGCGGGAGCCGTCATCGCAGGTGTCGTGGGGCAGGAGCGTTATCAGTTCGATATTTGGGGCGACACGGTCAACACGGCAGCCCGAATGATGGCGATGGGCTCGCCGGGCTCTGTTGCGACGACGGCGGAGGTTTGGAACGAGGTCAGTGCCGATTTTGAGGGCGACCCTCTCGGCGAGCTTGAGGTCAAGGGCAAAGGCCGAGTGTCCGTCTATAGTGTGCGTAAGAGCAAGTCGTGAGACGCGCGCTTCGAGCGAGTTGCAGCCCGCTCTTGCAAGCCCCGCGGCCACCGACATCTTAGACGGCGTTTCAGGCAGCGATCGTGCACCGATATAGCGCCTCGGTGATCACGATGCGTTCGTGGTGTCGAGGCCCTTCACTTTAAGCTTTGCCTGCCAGATCCGCGTATCGCCCAGAATGAACAACACGTCGTTCTTCGGACCGCCGAAAGTGAAATTGGCAACGCCTGGCGCGTAGATCTCGCCCAAAAGATCACCCTCAGGCGAGAATACCTGGACGCCGCTCGCCGAGGAGGTGTAGACGCGCCCCTTGGTATCGAGCTTGATCCCGTCCGGGCATCCGGGACTGATCACAGCGAAGAGCCGGTCATTTCGCAAGTGCCGTCCCTTGTGCACGTCGAAGGCGCGGATGTGGTGCGGCAGGTCCACGAAATATGTGCCCGGGGCCTGATTGGCGCCCGTGTCGGTGATGTAGAGCACGCTCTCATCGGGAGAGAAGGCAAGACCGTTCGGCTTATTGAATGAGTCCGCGACGACCGCAGTCTCGCCTTTCGCCGGATCGTGGCGGTAGACGAATGCGCCTAGCTCGGGATCGGGCTTAAAGCCCTGGAGCGCACCATAGTTGGGGTCGGTGAACCAAACGGTGCCGTCTGATTTCACCACGACATCGTTCGGTGAGTTTAAGGGGAGTCCCCGCCGATCATCGACGATCGTGTCAACCTCACGGGTCTTGAGAATCATACGGCTGACCCGCGCCCGCTCGCTCATGGTGCCTTGCTCGCAGATCACCAGCCGCCCTTGACGGTCGAAGCACATGCCGTTGGCCATGTTGGAGGGCTGGCGCACGTTTTCAACGCCGAGCGCTTTAAATGGAAATGTATTGCCGATCAACGGCACGCGCCTAATGGCGATGTTTTTCGGGCCCGACTCCGGAACGGTGGTGAAATAGAGCGCATGTTCCGAGGCCACATAGACTGGCCCCTCATGCGCGTTCGTCTCAATCAACACTGGCCGGTCGAATGCCTTGCCGAGCATCTTCTGAAAAGCGCTCGTGTACGATGCGGCAAAGTCACCCACGCCATGGGGCTCGACCCCTGCTTCGGCCTTTTGCATTCTGCCTCCTTCCGCGCCGGTGCGGCTCTTACGCCGCCTTAGACTCTTGCGCCGCCGCCTTAGAGAAGGGGCGCTATGATCTTGCTGACCGCGAGGCCGAGCGCTCGCTGACCCGCCGCATCCAAGTGGACGCCATCGGCGGTGCTGACTTTTACGGCTTCGGCCGCATCGAAAAACGCAGTGCCAAACCTGTCCGCCACGGAACGGTACGCCGATGCCAGTCCGCGCGAATTTGTCTGGCCGCCTGAATACATAAGCGCCATCTCAGGGCTGAGCGAGCCAATCGGTGGTGGTGCGATCAAGACGATTTTGGGTGCCGCGCCGCCTGGACCTGCAAGACTCGCATGGACCGCGCGGATCAACGCTGTGCTGTTGATGGCGATCTTGCCTGCGCTTAGGCTATAAGATGGTGCACTATCGTTTGTTCCAAGCATGAAGACGACGACATCGAGCGGCGTGTGGGTTTCGAGCAGCGGTGGCAGCATGGTAAGCCCGTTGCGATTGGGGCGCGAGGGCTCCTCTGTCGCGATCGTGCGCCCGTTCAGACCTTCCTCGATCACGGTGGCGCGTCCTTGAAGCGCGCTCTCAAGCGCGCGAGGCCAGCGGTCTTCTGGAGGAAAGCGCGTCCCGTCCTCGGGGTTGAAGCCCCAGGTTAGAGAGTCGCCAAAGCACAGAATGCATTTCGTCACGAGAGGATATCTCCTTGGTCTGTCTTGGGAGCGTGGGCGGTATCATAGAGTCCTGAGGCGCTACTGTGTTGCGGGCGTCACGCGCCAAACAGTGTTTCCAACATCGTCGGCAACAAGAAGCGCACCGGACTGGTCCTCGGCGACTCCGACAGGCCGGCCATAGGCGCTGCCATCGTCACTGAGGAAGCCCGTCAGGATGTCTTCCGGTTTGCCTGTAGGGCGACCGCTCTGGAAGGGAACGAAGATCACTTTATAGCCGCTTTGCGGCCGCCGGTTCCAAGAGCCGTGCTGGCCGACAAAAGCGCCTCCTTGAAAGCGCGTCGGCAACAAATTGCCCTCATAGAACGCAAGCCCCAACGAGGCGGTGTGTGGCCCAAGAGCGTAGTCCGGCACAATCGCCGTCTTCACGAGGTCCGGCCGCTGCGGCTGGACACGCGCGTCCACATGGGTGCCGTAATAGCTGTAAGGCCAGCCGTAAAATCCATTGTCCTTCACCGTGGTCATGTAGTCGGGAACAAGGTCGCTGCCGAGTTCGTCGCGCTCATTGACCGTGGTCCAGAGCGCGCCGCTGTCTGGTTGGAAGGCGAGGCCGACCGGATTGCGCAAGCCGGAGGCGAAAATGCGAGATTGCTTGCTCGCAAGATCGATCTCATGGATGGCCGCTCGGCCTTCCTCGCTGTCAATGCCGCGCTCGCCAATATTGCTATTGGAGCCAACGGATGCGTAAAGCTTCGTACCGTCGGGGCCGGCAAGGATATTCTTCACCCAATGAATGTTGATGGAACCGGCGGGGAGGCTGACAACCGGTTCTCCCTTTTCAGTAATCTGTGTAGCGCCCTCCATATATGGAAAGCCCACGATCCCATCCGTATTCGCCACATAAAACGTATCGCCGATCAGCGCCATGCCGAAGGGCGAGTTGAGGCTTGAGACGAAGACGTTTCGCGTTTCGGCAATACCGTCGCCGTCCCCGTCCCGAAGCAGCGTGATGCGGTTCGGGCTCGAAACGCCCGCGCCAGCCCACCACATGCCGAGCTTCATCGCCCAGCCCATGATGCCATCGCTCAAGCCGGGCTGCGGTGGGGCCGCGGTCTCCGCCGCGAGCACGTCACCATTTGGCAGCAGGTACAGCATGCGCGGATGATCGAGCCCCGTGGCAAACGCTTTAACCGACAGGCCCTCAGCGGGTATGGGGGCGGCACCTTCTGGCCATCCTGTCGCCTCCGCGATCACAACGGTCGGAAAAAGGGTCTTCACGGGCGGCGGCAGGTCCGGATTGGGTCCCATCCCAGCCTCAACGGGCAAAGTCGCTTCCTCGCCGCAGCCCGAAAGAGCAAGGCAGAGGAGGGCGAGGAAAGATCCAACCAGGACGTGGCGTGACATGAAGTGCGCTCCTCAATGCGTGGTGATGCTGAAGGACTATCTGGCTCGGAATTGGGAGCCGAAGGTCAAAATGATGTGAGCAATCCCATAAGTCGTTGTGAAGCTGAGGGCTTTAGGTGGCTTTGCGAAGACATCGCGGAGTCTGACTGTCTGTGTTTGATCGGCCGAATGGGTTAGTGTTGCATCTCAATTGGCCCCGTTTGCGAATCGTCAATGATATGGGCGCGATGCCGGCCACCTCCTGAGATTTCAGAATGCAGCAGAGACACGATAGCGCCAAGGCCGAGGATGCGGAGCCGCAAGACGGTACGCCACGCGCAACGGGTACGTCCAAACCGCAAGAGCCTTCTGGAGATGCGCAAAAGCGCTCGCCATCCCGGTACGGTGGGCGGCTTCTCCTGATTACGCTAGCGGTTGTCGCTCTGGCTGCTCTCGCGTACCGGTACATGGTCGTGCCGCAAGGTACAGGCTCGGACCTCGCTCAAGCTGCGTCCCCACCGGCCCCGCTAGTCTCCGTCGCAAAGCCGTTGATAGAGACGCTGCGCGAGTGGAGCGATTTCACGGGCCAGTTCGAGGCCCAGGACTCGGTCGAGATCCGCGCGCGCGTCAGCGGTTATTTGGAATCGGTCAACTTCACGGACGGACAGCTCGTGCAGAAGGGCGACTTGTTGTTCGTCATCGAGCCACGACCGTTCGAAATTGCCCTGGACGCGGCCAAGGCTCAGCTCGCGCAAGCGGAGGCCGAGCTGGATTTGGCCAAGGTTCAGCTGGAACGCACAGCCGAGCTCCGCAAGAAGGACTTCGCATCCGCCCAGAGTTTCGATGAACGGGCGGCCAAGGTGAAAAGCGCAACCGCTGCCCGCGACAGCGCGCGCGCCGCCGTCGATCAGGCACAGCTTAATCTCGACTATACGCGCGTTCTTGCGCCCGTATCGGGCCGTGTGGGCCGTCATGAAGTAAGCATTGGCAATCTAGTCGTTGGCGGAACCGGCGAGACGACGCTACTCACGACAATTGTGTCCCTCGATCCGATCTGGCTGCGCTTCAATGTCAGCGAGGACGACGCCATGACCTATAAGCGCCTGGTCCAGAAGGGCGTGCTCGAGTCGGCGCGCACTGGCGGTATTTTGGTTCAGGGTCAACTCGTCGACGAGAAGGATTGGCCGCTTAAGGGCACAATCGATTTTGTCGATAATCAGTTCAGTCGGACGTCGGGCACCATCCGGCTACGCGCTTCTTTTCCCAATCCCGAATTCTTCATCACGCCAGGGCAGTTCGGACGCGTGCGCATGCCAATGTCCAAAAAAAAGCCAACCATGCTCGTGCCTGATGCGGCCGTGGTGACGGACCAGTCGACGAAGCTGCTCTTCGCCGTGTCGGAAGATGGGACGGTTGTCCCAAAGCCCGTCGAGCTCGGTCCCGCGGCTGACGATGGCCTGCGCATCGTGCGTAGCGGCATCACGCCGGACGATAACGTGATTGTCAGTGGGCTGTTGCGT
This sequence comes from uncultured Alphaproteobacteria bacterium, assembly GCA_942491645.1. Classification (GTDB taxonomy): domain Bacteria; phylum Pseudomonadota; class Alphaproteobacteria; order Rhizobiales; family Methyloligellaceae; genus Methyloceanibacter. The sequence goes on from CALOBK010000004.1 coordinate 43,269, forward strand.
GCACGGCCGGGACAGAAGGTCACGCCGGAGCCGACCGAGATCAAGCCACCGGCCAAGGAGACGACCGGTCAGCAATGAAGCTTTCTCACTTTTTCATCGACCGGCCGATCTTTGCTGCCGTCATCTCGATCATGATCACACTGATTGGTGGAGTGGCCTATTTCAGCCTGCCGGTCGCTCAGTACCCGGAGATCGCACCGCCCTCGATTCAGGTGACGGCGCAATACCCCGGCGCCTCTGCCGAGATTGTCGCCAACACTGTCGCCACGCCGATTGAGCAGGAAGTGAATGGCGTTGAAGACATGATCTACATGACGTCTCAGTCGACCGGGAATGGCGCTATGGCGCTCACGGTCACCTTCAAGCTCGGTACGGACCTCGATACGGCGCAAGTTCTTGTGCAGAACCGCGTGGCGATCGCAACGCCCAGATTGCCGGCGGAGGTGCGTGCACTTGGCGTCCAGGTCGTGAAGCAATCGTCCGCTCTCATGATGGTGATCCACTTGAGTTCACCCGACGATAGCCGCGATCTGCTCTACATCTCCAACTATGCAACGTTGCATGTGATCGATGTGCTGTCGCGCATTGACGGTGTCGGCAACGCAACGATTTTCGGCGCTCGCGACTACTCGATGCGTATCTGGCTCGATCCGGACGAACTCGCGGTTCGCAATCTCACCGCCGGCGACGTGCTCAACGCCCTGCGCGATCAAAACGTGGAGGTCGCAGCTGGTGTGATAAATCAGCCGCCGGTGCCGCAGCCAGGGGCTTTCCAGCTCAACGTCGAAACCCAAGGGCGGCTCACCACGCCGGAGGACTTCGGCAACATTATTGTCAAGTCGGAGGGCGGCGGACGCGTTGTTCGCTTGAGCGATGTGGCGCGGGTGGAACTCGGCGCGGCGGATTATAACCGCAACGGCTATCTCGATGGGCGTGTCGCGATCCCCATGGGCATCTTCCAGAGGCCCGGCTCGAACGCACTTGAGACCGCTGAGGAGGTCAAAGCCGCCATGGAGGAGCTCTCCAAGTCCTTCCCGAGCGGTTTGCGCTACGACATTGTCTATGACCCTACCGTGTTCATCTCCGATTCTATCGAAGAGGTGATAACAACGATGTTCGAGGCTGTGATTCTTGTAGTGCTCGTCATTGTCGTCTTTCTTCAGACTTGGCGGGCCTCGCTCATCCCCATTGTCGCGATCCCGATTTCGCTTGTGGGCACGTTCGCCGTCCTCGCCGCACTCGGCTACTCGCTCAATAATTTGTCGCTGTTCGGTCTCGTGCTCGCGATCGGTATTGTCGTGGACGATGCCATCGTGGTGGTGGAGAACGTGGAGCGGAATATCCGCGCAGGGCAATCTCCACGCGCGGCGGCCTACCGCACCATGGAAGAGGTTGGCACGGCGCTCATCGCCATGACGCTGGTAGTCTTGGCTGTGTTCATTCCGACCGTGTTTCTCAGTGGCATTCTCGGCCAGTTCTTTCGCCAGTTCGCGGTGACCATCGCCACCGCCACGCTGATCTCGCTCATTGTCTCGCTCACCTTGAGCCCCGCGCTTTGCGCGCTTCTGTTCAAGCCGCATGATGCGAACCAGGGAAAGAAGAACGTGATCGCGCGCGGGTTGGACCGCGCTTTTGGCTGGTTCAACGCAGGCTTCGATTGGGTGTCTACAAAATATGGCGCGCTCACGGGGCGCCTCTTGCGCATTTCCGGGACCATGCTCGCGGTCTATGCGGGTCTGATCGGGCTGACTGTGTATCAGTTTCGTGCCGCTCCCACAGGCTTTATCCCAGATCAAGATCTTGGCTATCTCATCAACATCATCCAGTTGCCGCCGGGAGCCTCTCTCTCGCGTACAAACGACGTCGCGCTGAATGTCACAAAGATCGTGCTCGACACGCCGGGGGTCGCCCATGCCGTGCCGATTGTCGGGCTGGACGGCGCGACATTTACGACTGCGCCGAATTCAGCGGTGGTGTTCACGCCGCTAGAGCCCTTTAAGGAGCGTGCACGAAAGGGCTTGAGCGCACAAGCAATCTCCGGGGCGCTCAACAAGAGCTATGGCAGCATCAAGGACGCGTTCGTCTTGAGCATTTCGCCGCCCCCTGTGCGCGGTATTGGCACCACGGGCGGCTTCAAGATGGAGGTGCAAGACACAAAGGGCGCACCGCTCTCCCAGCTTGAGGAGGTGGCACAGTCTCTCGTTGGCGCCGCCAATCAGGACCCGGGGCTTTCGCGCGTGTTCACAACCTTCAATACGCGCACGCCCAGTGTCTATGCGGACATCGACCGCGTGCGCGCCGAAATGCTTGGCGTGAATGCCAACGATATCTTTCAGACGCTGGAGGTCTATCTCGGCTCGCAATATGTGAACGACTTCAACTTCCTCGGCCGCACCTACCGCGTGACCGCACAGGCGGACGGAAAGTATCGGCAGGACCTACACGCCATATCGCAGTTCAAAGCGCGTAACGCGGAAGGTGAGATGGTGCCGCTCGGGTCCGTCGCGTCGTTCCGCGATATCACCGGCCCCTACCGCGTGGAGCACTTCAATCTTTATGCGGCCGCCGCGGTCCAAGGTGCGACCAAGCCCGGTTACTCTAGCGGCTATGGTCTTCAGGCCATGGAGAAGCTTGCTGCGGACCTCCTGCCCGATGGGTATTCCGCCCAATGGACTGAGCTTGCCTATCAGGAGAAGCAGGCTGGCGACACTGCGATTTTCGTCTTCGCGGCGGCGGTCGTGTTTGTATTTCTGCTGCTCGCCGCCCAGTACGAAAGCTGGGGGCTCCCGCTCGCCGTCATTCTGATCGTGCCGATGTGTCTGCTCGCGGCAGTGAGCGGACTTCTGCTGCGCGGCATGGATGTCAACATTCTGAGTCAAATTGGGTTCGTGGTCTTGATCGCCCTTGCCGCGAAGAACGCGATCCTCATTGTCGAATTCGCGCGCCAGAATGAAGAGCATGGCCAAGACCGCATCCAAGCCGTCATCGAGGCCGCGCGGGCGCGCTTGCGGCCAATCCTGATGACGGCACTGTCCTTCATACTCGGCGTCGTTCCGCTCGTCATTGCCACGGGCGCAGGTGCCGAGATGCGCCAATCCTTAGGGACAGCTGTGTTTTCGGGCATGCTCGGCGTCACCGCTTTCGGACTGATTTTCACGCCAATCTTCTATGCGCTGGTGCGGAAGTTCGCGGCCGTGCCAAAGGCTCATGCGCAAAAGAGTTCCACTCCGGCAGAATAGGTCCTGTCGTTTTTCGAGGGCTTTGAAGAGCACCAAGAAGCGGCGCCTCGCACTCGGTTGCCGCGGTCTCACGAGTCCTTAAGTGGTGGTGGTGCCAGCTAAGGTTGCTCAAAAGTCCGGCGTCTGCGTAAGATGCCCGAAAAGTAATCCTAGGGCGGAAATTGGCATGAGGAGAGGGTGTTTGCGGGCTCTTAACTAGGACGGGCGTAATTGCCGCAGCACACAGACACATTGATGGCGGAGGAGACCCCACAGGACTCCGCCGAGTATTATCTCAGATTTTTCAATGAGATGCGCGATACCGAAGGAGAGGTGCGCCCGGCGTACAGGGCTCTCGCCAAACTCCTCGACGATCTCTCCATTGAGTCGCTGGTCACAAAGCAGGAGACCGCTGACGCGCTTTTTCGGCGGTTGGGAATTACCTTTGCCGTCTACGGCGAGGGCGGTTCGACCGAGCGCTTAATCCCTTTCGATCTCATCCCGAGAATTCTCCACCAGTCCGAGTGGGACTTGGTGGAGCGTGGTTGCCTTCAGCGTGTGAGGGCGATCAACATGTTTCTCTATGACATCTATCACGACCAGGAGATTCTCAAGGCCGCGCTTATTCCACCCGAGCTGGTGCTCCTGAATTCCGCCTTCCGGCCTGAGATGTGCGGCGTCGATGTGCCGAATGACGTCTATGCCCATGTTTCGGGTGTCGATCTGGTCCGCACCGGGGAGCGGGACTTTTTCGTGCTGGAAGACAATGTCCGTACGCCCTCCGGCGTGTCCTACGTGCTGGAGAACCGCGAAATCATGATGCGGCTCTTTCCTGATGCCTTTAACGGGCAGAGGGTATCCCCGATCGGCAACTATCCGGAACGGCTGCTTGAGAACTTGCGCGCTGTCGCGCCCGGCGGGGCGGAAGATCCCGTCGTCGTTCTTCTCACACCGGGCCGCTACAACAGTGCCTATTTCGAACATGTCTTCCTTGCCGAGCAGATGGGCATCGAGCTTGTAGAAGGTCTCGATCTGTTCGTTCGCGACGGGTTCGTATGGATGCGCACGACCGAGGGTCCGGTTCGTGTCGACGTCATCTATCGCCGCCTGGATGATGACTATATGGACCCATTGGCCTTCTGCCCGGAGTCCATGCTGGCTGTGCCGGGGTTGCTTTCGGTGGTGCGTTCAGGCCGCGTCGCCCTTGCCAATGCGCTTGGCACCGGCGTTGCTGACGACAAAGCCATGTATGTCTATGTCCCCCGCATGATCGAGTTTTATCTCGGTGAGCACGCGATCCTAAAGAACGTGCACACCTACACGCTGCGCGACCCGAAGCAGTGCCAGCATGTGCTCGCCAATATTGAGAACCTCGTTGTCAAAGAGGTGCAAGGTTCCGGCGGCTACGGTATGCTGATCGGACCGGCCTCCACGAAAGCCGAGCAGGAAGCCTATAAGGCGCGTGTGCTGGCAGATCCCGACAATTTTGTCGCCCAACCGACGCTGACCTTGTCCACCGCGCCAACATTGTGCAACGGCGCACTGGTGCCGCGCCATGTTGACTTGAGGCCCTTCGTGCTCTCAGGCAAAGAAACCTCGGTTATTCCAGGTGGATTGACGCGTGTTGCCTTACGCGAGAAATCCCTGGTCGTGAATTCGAGCCAAGGCGGCGGCACAAAAGACACCTGGGTCTTGGAGCGCGGATCATGCTGAGCCGGACGGCCGAGAATCTGTTCTGGATGGCGCGAAGCATGGAGCGTGCGGAGAACACGGCCCGTATGCTCGATGTGAATTTCCGCCTGTCTTTGTTGCCCTCGGCACTCGACCGAGAAGCGCAGTTCGAGCCGGTCCTGTCGATCGCCCCAGGCGATGGAACCTTTGATGAGCGCTATGGGGAACTCACCCAAGAGAGCATTATTCGTTACGTCGCGCTCGACCAAGAAAATGCGGGCTCGATCTATTCGCTCATCCGCAATGCCCGGGAGAATGCGCGCGCCCGGCGGGCATCGATCTCGAGCGAAGCCTGGGAGAGCCTGAACGCGACCTGGCTACACATGCAGAATCTCGACTTCGAGCAGGTCATGCGCTGGGGCTATCGCGACTTTTTCGACTGGGTCAAGGAGCGCTCTCATCTCTTTCGCGGCGTAATCTTCGGCACCATGCTGCACGACGATGGCTTTCGCTTTCTTCGCCTTGGGACATTTATTGAGCGTGCCGATAACACCGCTCGAATTCTCGATGTGAAATACCACGTGCTGTTGCCGGACTCCGAGGAGGTCGGCGGTTATGTGGATTACTACCAATGGGCCGCGCTACTGCGTTCCGTTGGCGCATTCCGCGCCTATCGGCGCGTGTATCACGACACGATCTATCCATGGCGCGTCGCTGAACTGCTGATCTTGCGCGAGGACATGCCGCGCTCGCTGCACCATTGCTACAAGGTCGCGATCTCGACCCTAGACGAGCTTGCTGGCAAGAAGCCGCTGGAGTGCTTGAGGATCGCAGGCCAGACTCATGCGCATCTATGCTATGGGCGCATCGATGGCGTGTTCGGCGAAGGGCTACACGAATATCTCACCGACTTTATCGAGACCAACAATGCGCTGGGCTCGCAGATTCAAGAGGATTTCTTGATGACGCCGATGGCGATGGCGGAGGCTGGTTGAGCCCATGTTGATCCGTGTCGAGCACTCCACATCCTACGAATATTCTGAGCCGCTTCTGGCGACGACGCAATATCTGCGCATGACGCCGCTGTCCGGGCGCACCCAAGCCGTGGAGAGCTGGGCGCTGACCTGCCCCGGCGCCACAATGAGCCCTTGGCAGGATCAATACGGCAATGCCTGCCATACGCTGACGGTGACCAAACCGGTTGAGACTCTCAATATCCGCGTCAGCGGGTTGGTGCGAACGAGAGACACCAACGGCGTCGTTGGCGTCGCGTCACCCGAAATGCCTGTGATGCTCTACTTGCGTGAGACAGCCCAGACCGTGATGTCGGAGGCGATCTGCGATTTTGCCAGCAAGTTCGAGGCGCCCCCCGAAAAGGACCGGATTGAGGTGCTCCATGAGATCATGCTCGGCGTTGCGGAGGCGGTGACCTACAGCCCCGGCCAAACGCATGTACACACGATCGGCGCCGAGGCGCTGGAGCAGGGCAGCGGCGTGTGTCAGGACCAAGCCCATGTCTTCTGCGCCGTGAGCCGCGCGCTTGGCATTCCGGCGCGATATGTCAGCGGTTATATGACCCATGGCCTTGGCCACGCGGCACACGCCGCCAGTCACGCCTGGGCTGAAGCCTTCGTTGACTCTCTCGGCTGGGTAGGGTTCGATCCCGCAAATCGCGCTTGCCCAGGCGAGTCGTACATCCGGACCGCCATTGGCCTCGATTATTCCGAAGCAGGTCCAGTGCGCGGCGTTCGGGCCGGGGGCGGCACTGAAACGATGAGTATCTGCGTCAGTTTCCCAAATCAGCAATAGAGAACGCAAAGGTGATGGTAGGTGACGTATTGCGTCGGCATTTTGCTTGATGAAGGGGTTGTTCTCGCCTCAGATTCACGGACCAATGCTGGCATCGACCGTGTCTCGACATTTCGGAAGATGTTCACCTTCGAGAAGCGCGACGATCGTTTCTTTACGATGCTCACCGCAGGGAATCTGTCACTCACGCAAGGCGTCATTAGCCTGCTTGGAGAGTGGCTCAACACCGAGGATCCCGACCAAGACTTATTCGCGGTCGGTTCGATGTTCGGTGCGGCCCGCGTCATCGGAAAGGCCTTGAGGCAAGTCCATAAGACCGACGCCGGCTATTTGCAGCAGCAAGACGTAGACTTTTCCGCCTCGTTCATTCTCGCGGGCCAAGTTCGGGGCGGCAAGCTGCGCCTGTTCCAGGTTTATGATGCGGGCAATTTTATTGAGGCCATGGGCGACACGACCTATTTCCAGATCGGCGAGGTCAAATACGGCAAGCCGATCCTCGACCGGATCATCCGGCGCGAGACAAGTTTGATAGACGCAGCCAAGTGCGCGCTCATCTCTTTCGATTCCACGATGCGTTCCAATGTTTCGGTCGGGCCGCCCATCGACTTGATGATCTACAAGCGCGATACCTTGGAGCCTGGTTTTACTATCAGGCTTGAAGAGGACGACCCGTATTGGCAGACGATTCGTGAGGGTTGGGGCGACGCGATCCACAAGGCCTTCGACAATATCGGTCAAGACCCCGGCTGGAAGATCTGACCAAGGGCGGCGTAGTGGGTCCCGTCACCGCCTAGGTCAAGACTTTTGCTCTGGTGGTCGGGACCGTTTATCCCGTTCTTGCCGTTGTCCGGGGAGCCGATGCTCATCGGCTTTGGTCCAGACAGACAGTTTCAGGGGCAGTTCACGCAGCTATAGGTCTTCTGGGCAGATGCCCCAGGGATGCGTCCACGGCGTATGGAGTTTTGTGTTTGTTGGCGGCGCATAAAGCGGAGGCCAGCTCGGGATCTATGAAGAAGGGCAAGAATGAGCCAGTCGAAGACACGGCGTCCGGCGGAAAAGGCCAGTGCCGCTCGGGGCGAAAAAACTTCCGCCTCTGTTCAGGCGGCCGATACCGGCGAGGGTGAAGGCCCTTGGCGCCGCCTCAAGTCCGAACTTGGGCTGATCGCCGGTGTCATCACTACCGCGCTTTTCTTCACCGTCGGCAAAGACTGGCTCGCGGATCTCACCAGTCTGCCCTGGCTGATATTGATGTTCGTCTGGCTGTTCGGGGTCATGATCTGGTGCGCCTTTGGCGTGGTGCGCCATGCGGATGCTTTGGCGGAGATTCTCGGCGAGCCCTACGGGACGCTCGTCCTCACAGTGGCTGTCGTCAGCATCGAGGTAACGATCCTCGCAACGATCATGCTTGGCCCCACGCCAAACCCCACGCTGCCGCGCGAGACCATGTTCGCCATTCTCATGATCGTGTTGAATGGAATGGTGGGCACAGTTTTGGCTGTGGGCGGGCTACGCTACGTCCAACAACAATATAGCCTGCAAGGGGCGCTGGCCTATCTTGCGGTCATCACCCCGCTCGCCTTCTTGGCCCTCGTTGTGCCGACCTTCACCCAATCTACGACAGGCCCGACGCTCACCACGCAGCAGGCCATTGTCTTCGGAACGCTCACGGCGCTGCTCTACGGTGCGTTTTTGATCATCCAAACGACGCGCCACCGTAGCTTCTTCATACAGCCGAAAAACAAGGCAAAGCAGAACGCGTTAGATGGGGACTTTCCGACGCCAGCCGGCCCCGAGCCGCACACCCATGGGCCGGTCTATTCGGGGCCGTATCATGCGGTCTTGCTGTTGGCCACTTTGTTGCCTGTGGTTCTCTTGTCGAAGCCTCTGGCAAAACTCCTCGACACTGGCGTTGCACAGTTGGGCCTACCTAACGCCCTTGGCGGTGTCGTGATCGCGATGCTGATTCTCTCGCCGGAATGGACGGCGGCGCTTCAAGCAGCGATGCGCGATCAACTGCAGCGCGCCGTCAATCTCAGCCTCGGCAGCGCGGTGTCCACAATCGGCCTCACCGTGCCGGTTATGTTGGCGATCAGCATTCTGACCGGAACGCCCCTCAATCTCGGCCTGAACGAGGTCGAGATCGTGCTCCTGGCAGTGACCTTGTTCGTTTGCCACATCACCTTCTCGGGGGCGCCGACGAACATTCTCTTAGGCTTGGTGCATCTCGTGCTGTTTGCAGCTTATGTGTTGTTGATCTTCAAACCCTGAGTAGCGCGCTGCATCCGTAGGCTGACGGTGGTTGCCTGTCTGCCGATGCATCCTATGGCAGCGCTTTTCAGGACTATTGGGAACTCACCCGTATCGGTTTTCGGCTGCGTCCGGTGCTGGCCTTAGGGCTTGAGGGCGGTGTGCTCGGCAACCAGGAATACGATGCAGGCCGCGGCGGTGCTTTTATGCGCGTCAAGTTCCGCGAGTTCGAGGCCACGGCGTCGGGTGGCTTCACAGGCGATTACCTCTTGAACGACCCAAGCGGCTATGTGGCGCTTGGCGCGTATCGACGGTTCTGAGCGATGGAGCCTGTGCGAAGCGAAACGCGTATCAATCCCCTGCTCCGAAGGGCAGATCGCAAATCCAAAGTGCACTGCCGGCCCCGCCCCGGCAGTGCTTTGAAAGTCAGCATGCCTTTGTGAAGCATGCCGTCTGGATCGCGCGTTTTGTGTAGAGAGTACCTGCAAACAGTCTTTCAACCGCATGCTCACTCCGCATGTCAGGATGCCATGAAGCCAACAGGCATCGCAATCATGTGTCGCTGCGCTATCCGCACTTTCTTCATCACTGTGGCCAAAGAAGCACCCGCGCCCTGAGTTGCCATTAGGGTGCGGCTTTTGCTGGCGTGTCCTTCGCCGCGTTCGCCTTGGCCTTTCTTTCTGCGGCGCGCGCAGCCTCCGCCGCGCGAACTTCAGCGGCCCAGGCCGCAAAGCGCTGGTTCAGTTCGATCCTGTCTTGCCCCCACCAAGCCTCGTCGAATCGCAACGCGTTTTGAAAGTTGGCTGTGGCTGTGGGCAGAAAACTCTGCATGTCGACCCCGATGACGGGATGTTTGCCAACCTGGGTGATTGCGGAGGCTCGCATCGGGCCATAAGCGGTCAGCCGTGCTTGGGCCGCAAGCTGCTTTGGCGACGTGGCAAAGCGGATGAAGCGCATGGCTTCGTCTCTGTTCTTTGAAGATTTGGGGATGGCCCAAGCATCGAGATCGTAGATCTGTCCATCCCATAAGATGCCGATGTTCCGGTCTCCGAGCGCTGCCCGAAAGAGCCGCCCGCTATAGCCCGCGGCCATTGCGGCTTTGCCCTCCACCAGCCACGTCATCGGTTGGTCGGTCTTGTCCCACAGAAGGACGTGGTCTTTGATCCTGTTCAGCGCTGCGAATGCGCGGTCCGCGCCTTCTGTCGTGCCGAGTTCGGTGTAGATGCTTGCGGGCGGAACACCATCGGCCAAGAGGGCAAGCTCAAGCGTGCGCTGGGGATTGTTGGGAAGGGCGCGCTTGCCTTTGAAAACTGCAGTGTCGAGCAACGCCTTGATCGTCGTGGGCTCGGCCGTCCGAAATGCCTTCCGGTTGTAGGCAAGGGCCGTTGACCAGGCCATGCTCGCGACACCGCATTTCGATACCGCGCCGGGAAAGAAGTCATCCTCGCCGTTGGTATTGGCGCCAGCCGTCAGCGCATCCGCATCGATCGGTGCGAGAAGACCGCTGTTACAGAGCGCGTCCAGCGCGGCCGCCGAAACGTCCACCACATCGACAGGCGTCTCGCTATTCTCGAGCAGGGCATCGAGCTTGGAACGGTTCCCGCCATAGATCTCCGTCGCGATGACCGTCCCGGTCTTCTTGGCGAAGGGCTCGAATACCGCAACCTCTTGCGCCCGACCATAGGCTCCACCCCAGGTGGCGACGTTCAAAGTCTCCTGGGCCCCGGCGGCATCGGTAAGGCTTAGCGCCAACGCGATGCCCAAGCTGGCGACAGTGCCGTGCGATCTCACGATGCGCTTTTGAGACTTAAGTCTGGCATGATGCATGAACACGAGGGGTGATTTTCGGTCGAGGTCGTTTCCATAAGGACTGTCAGCGCGGCGTACCCACAATGCTCTCCGAGTCTGTATTCGTCGATCCGGTTTCAGCGTTGGGACGGCTTACCCCTTCGATCAGCGGGGCCGAAAGGGTGCCGTTTACGGTGACACGCGGCCGATTCTTCATGACCAGCTTCGAGGTATCCGGCGGTGCCACAGAGTCGGCCATTAGAAGGTCCCAATCAAGGGTTTGCTGCGCAACGTCCAGTCCACCCGCTCCCGAAATGACACCTTTGCTGGTTTCCATTCGGCACGATTGGCACCACAGGTGCCCGGCGGAAAGACTGCAATCCGCATCAAGGGATGAAAAACCCGTGCCGGAGCCCTTCGTCCAGCTGTCTTGGCTCCAACCGGTCCCATCGCTGGAGGACTTGGGTGCAAGTGCCGCGAAGTCGATTGGAACAACCCCGTCGACCGCTGTGATTTTGATCGTGCCGGCAAGGCCGCGTATCAGTTCCTCGCGTGTTTTTCCGCCTGTCGAAACATCGGCTTTGAGTGTGCCAGACCCTTCAATGGGGACACCCAAGGAGAGGGCCTGAAGGCAGTCTTCAATCACGATGTTGGCAAGGCTGCCGTTGAGAGAGGCTTCGGTTCGAGGGCCTGAAAGATCGAGATAGAGCCTGCCCTCCGCTTCGCCCCCACAAACACTAATCCCGCCGATCTCGCTGGAGATTTTCCCGCCCTTGGCGTTGATCGTGAGGCCTCCATGGCCGAGCTCGAGCCCTTGCGCAAACACTTCGCCAGCCGACACGCGCAAATCCGCATCGAGATGTTTCAAGAGCACCCAGTCGAAGATAGGCTCCTGGTCCATGTCCGCACTAGGCAGGTAGGGGTCGAGGGTCAATTGATCGAACGCCAGCGTGCCTTCGACGCGAGGCCGGCTGTCAATTGACAGCGCAAACAGCCCAACGGCTTCGTTGCCGTCGAAACCGAATGTGCCGTCGTTGAATGTCAGCGTGGTGCCGCTCCAATGCACATCGCCCGAGGCATAGGCATTCTTCAAGCTCTCGCCATCGGGAAGTGGGCGGCCAATCCAAGTGAGGAACTGGCGCACATTCGGAGAGCGGGCTTCCAGGGTGCCGTCGCCCTCAAGTGTGCGGCCTTTACGCATCGTACCCGAAAACCGTGCGGTTAACGGAGCGGACGTAAACTTGAGTGATACAGGCGCTGTGCGTCCGGCCTCGGTTTTGACGATCCTTCCGCTATCGAACGAGAAATTCGCGGCCTCGCTCTTGAACACAAACGAACCCATGGCCTCTAGCGCACCGATCTGCCCGCGGGTGTTGAGCCTGACATCGAACTTGCGAAATAGCGGTTTGCCGTTTGCCGGCTGGATGGTGCCGTCTTGAATACGAATGGTCTCTATTGGCGCAGCGGCAAGAAACGAAAAGAGACGCGCCGGTACGGACACTTTTGGAGCGGTGTCGCTGACAGCTTCATTCAACGTCATGGTTGGCTGGTCGAGCCGCAGCGCGCTGAGCCTGATATTCCCCAGCAACAGATCGGGTAGGGCAAGCGAAATCTTGAAGTCCGGGGCCGTTATGGTCTTGACCCCTGGTAGCTTGGTCGCGTCGGAAAGAACAAGGCCGCCGCGGACGGAGGGCGGAAAATAGCGCACGCGTAAGGGCTCCGACAGCGAGACGCTGCCCCCTGTCCATTCGGAGAGCGCGGCAGCCACCCGGTCGCGAAGGTCGGAGGGCGTCCCAAGGGGACGGAATAAAAAAAATGTGAGCCCCGCTGCGAAAATCGCAAGGAGAACGGCTAAAAGCCATTTCCGAGGAGCTTGGCTTGGCCTCATTCAGATCTTTCCATATTTCCGGCTGAGCGGCCGCCTTGCGCACATGGCAGGCTGTCTGCAAAGACGCGCCGCTGCACCCCTTTCGCAAGCCATCCGGCCCAGGCAACATTGTCTTGGGTTATCAGGAAATTCGCAACGCCAATTCGGGCCGCTTGTTGATCGATCCGCCGGAGCGGTCTGAAAATCCCGGCCGGCTCCGGGCAATAATCTCGTGTAGGAGGAGAACCGGCGCCAAGCTTACCAAGACGATTGTTAGCGCCGAGAGCCCAGCCTCCTCATAGCGGTAGAGCGAGGCCAAAGTGAAGACTTGGGTGGCCAACGTGTCGAAGTTAAAGGGCCGGAGCAGCAGCGTGGCGGGCAGCTCCTTCATGGAATCCACAAAGACGATCATCGCGGCTGCGCCTAGTGCGGGTCGCAGAAGCGGAAGCTGCACCCTCCACAGCATCTCGGTCACCGATGCGCCGAGCGTGCGTCCAGCAGCATCGATGTTTCTAGAGATCTTACTCAGCCCCGCCTCCACCGAGCCGAGTGAGGCTGCAAGAAAGCGGATCGTATAGGCGAGGACAATGGCAAAGGCTGTTCCCGAAAAGATCAACCCCGTGGATACGCCGAAGAGCGACCGCGCCGCCCCGTCGATCGTGTTGTCGAGACCGGCGAGTGGGATAAGAAGGCCGATGGCAAGCACGGTCCCCGGCACGGCGTAGCTGATAGCGGGCACAAAGCTTGCGATGTGGATGAGCCGCGAACGGGTCTGGCGGCGCCCATAAGCAAGGACGATGGCGAAAATGACGGCGAGCACCGATGCGGTAAGCGAAAGAGTCAGGCTGTGGAAAGCCGCTTGCCAGAATGAGGGCGAGAGGCCAGATGAGATATGCACGAGGGCGTTGCTCGCAAGGACATAGGTGGGCAGAACGAATCCGACGAGGACCGGCAGCGCGCAGCTCAGTGTCGCAAGGGCACCCTTGACGCCGCGAAGACTATCCTCGGGCAAGTCCCGGTATTTTCCGGTGGTGTGATGGAATTGCCGGCCGCGGCGCATGGCGCGCTCTAAGCCAAGAAGCCCGATGACAAAGAGCAGCATCACACCAGATATTTGGGCGGCGCCCGCGAGGCTGCCGCGATCGAGCCAGGTGTCGTAGACGGTAACGGTGAGCGTGCGGACGCCGAAGAACTCGACGGCACCGATATCGTTCAGGGTTTCCATGAGAGCGAGCGCCGTGCCGGCAGCAAGAGCAGGGCGGGCGAGTGGCAGCGCGATTTGCCAAAATGTCTCCGATGCGCTCCGCCCGAGCGTGCGGCTCGCTTCGATCACGCAAACCGATTGTGCAATGAAGCTCGCGCGCGCGGTGATGTAGACATAAGGGTAGAGAACCGCGCCCATGACGAAAATCGCGCCGCCGAGAGTGCGGATGTCCGGGAACCAATAGTCCCGTGCGCTGTGCCAGCCGAACAGAGTGCGCAAGCTCGTTTGGACGTTGCCCGAATAATCGAAAAGCTCGATGTAGCAAAAGGCAATGATGTATGTGGGCATCGCCAATGGCAGCAGCAGAAGCCATTGAAACAGACCCCGTCCCGGGAAGCGGTACATGGTGACAAGCCAAGCCGTGCCCGTTCCGATCACCAGGGCAATGGCCGCGACCCCGGCCATCAGGATAACCGTGCGCCGCACGGCACCGGGCAATACGTTCTCGATAAGATGAGGCCATGTATCGCCGCTCGACTGCAGAGCCATGACGGCAATGGCGATCAACGGTGCAACGGCAACGAGGGATAAGACAAACGCACCTGCGGACCAGATCAGGTTGCCGCTCTCAAAAGGCCGGGCAAGCCGCCTCTTAAGAGACGGCGCCTCCGATTTCAGGGCGTGTTTTGCTTTTTCCTCAGTGGCCAGCAGAGATCGAACCCCTGCGGGCATGGACATCGGATGCCACCAGAGCCGCCACAGTGGTCTGCGAAAGCCGGTAGTCCGCCTCTTGAAGAACATCAGCAAAGGCGTTGGCTGCATCGATGACGGGGTCGACCGCATCGGAGCCTGTTAGAGTCAGTGCACAAGCCTGCATAACGGGACAGCGGTGGTGCTGCGAGGCCGCGATCAGTGACATCGCCATGCACTCGTCGGCGCAGAAGCATTTACTTTCGAACGGGTTGTACTCGATCTTGCGGGACGCTGCCGACCGCATGGTCCGCACCCAACACGCAAGCTCTGTGACGGCCCGTTTTGCCCGCGCCGGACCAAGCACGCGATTGTAAGCGTTCCAGCCATTTTCCCAGCAGGTGATATCGCCGGTGTCATAGCCGGCGAGCCAGCAGCGGAAGCCGACGCCGACAAGCCATTCTGGCCCAGAGCATGCAGCGATCAGGGTGCCCGACTCATCCTTGTTAATGTTTCTTGGTTGAATGCTCATTGTTATCCTCTATGAGCTTGGTCCCTCATCGAAGCCGACCTTGTCGACCAGTTCGCTAGCCGCTTTGCGTAATGCGGCGATGTCATCGAGCGGAATAGGATCCGCCTTCAACGTCCCCCAGGATTGAACAATCTCCGACGGTGAAACGCCCTCTTTGACGGGGTATTCGTTGTTCACGTCGGCGTACATTTCCTGTCCTTTGTCCGAGACGAGAAACTCGATAAGCCGGATCGCGTTGTCCTTGTTCGGCGCGTTTTTCGCCAGGATCGCGCCCGACACGTTGACATGGGTCCCGCGGCCGTCCGCGTTGGGGAACAGCATGTTCACGGAGTTGGCCCATTTCTTCTGCTCGGGATTCTTCTTGTCGGTCAGCATCGAGCCCATGTAATAGGTATTGCCGATCGCCAGGTCGCACTCGCCGGCATAGACGCCCTTGACCTGAAGCCGGTCATTGCCGGCGGGCCGACGTGCCAGGTTAGCCTTCACGCCGCGCAGCCAGTCTTCCGTCTTTTCGGGCCCGTGTTCGGCGAGCATGGAAGCAATGAGTGCAACGTTGTAAACGTGCTGGCCTGAGCGCACGCAAATCTTCCCGCGCCATTTGGGATCGGCCAGATCCTCATACGTGATGCTGTGCTGCTTCACACGATCCTTGGAGGCGTAGACCACGCGTGCGCGGCGGGTCAGGCCAATCCACTCGTCATTCTTGCCGCGATAGGCGGCCGGAACGGAGTCCTCGATTAAGTCCGAAGAGACGGGCTGGGTGATGCCTGAGGCCACGGCTTGGGTGAGATTGCCGATATTGGTCGTCAGCAGCACGTCGGCAGGGCTGTTGCGCCCCTCGGCCGCGATGCGCTCGATCAAGCCCTTGGAGGCGAAAATCACGTTGGTCTTGATTCCTGTCTCGTCGCTGAACTCTTTGAGCAGCGGTTCGATGAGATAGGGCTGGCGGTAAGAGTAAATGTTGACTTCGCCGGCCTTCTCGGCATCGGCAGAAGAAACCGCCAAAGCGGCAAGACCTATTGCAAGCGTGCCTGCGCACGCCAAAATCCAACGCATCAATACCCCCAATTGCCAGGGTTCAAGGCCCCAGTATCGGATTGTGGCGGGTGTCACCGTACAGTTTCGGCGACATGATTTATCACTTAAAGCCTGGGGGTGACGAGGGTGTCAACACGATTATATTGATAAAAATACACTTAGAAGCCTTCTAAGTTTATAAGCGAATTAGAGAGGTTCAAAGATTGCAGTATTGGGAAGTATTATTGATGAAACGCGTTCGTATTAAGCTGGCCAGAAAGGCTTGATAGTTATTGCTTTCGCAGGTGCGAAAGCAGCCGTGCCCAATGCCCCATGCTGACGAAGGGTGCTGTGGATTTCGCTACGACTGGAATAGGCGCTCCGCCGGGAAGATAACGTCGGCAGAGGTGCCGATCCCAGGCTCGCTTGAGAGTTCAAGCCGCGCGCGGATTGCATCTGTCAGGGCTTTGGTCAACGGCAGGCCGAGCCCCGTCCCGGATTGATGCCTCGGGGACGTATCGAGCTGGTGGAACGGCTGCATGGCATAGGCGATATCGCTTTTGCTCATCCCCACGCCGCTGTCGTGCACCCGCAAGCGCAGTTCGCCGTCTATGACAGTGCCCGATACGATGACTTGGCCGCCTTCATTGGTGAACTTGATGGCGTTGGTCAGAAGGTTGAGCATCACTTGCCGCAACCGCCGCGGGTCCGTCACGATCTGGGGCAGATCGTCCGCAAACGAAGACCGCAGGACGATGCGTGTTCGCTTGGCGAGTGGCTGCAGACTGGACACGCAGGCCTCGATCACTTCGGCAGCATCGACGGCGGTGAAATCGACGTCAAACTTGCCCGCCTCGATCTTGGAGATGTCGAGCAGGTCATTGAGAAGGCTGAGGGCATAAAGCCCGCTCTGATGGATGTCTTCTGCGTAGCCCTTGTAGCGGGCATTGCCGATCGAGCCGAAGCGCTCATGAAGCATCAGTTCCGCGAACCCGATGATCGAATTGAGCGGGGTGCGCACTTCGTGGCTGACCTTTGCGAGGAATTCGAGCTGCCGGGTCGCCGCTTCCAAATTTGGATTATTGCCCGATGCTTTATCTGGTGCGGATGCCGTCCGGGCCGGGCGCTCCACCAACTCAGGCGTCGTGTCCATCGTTGACGTGACGTCGGCGGGTTTCTTGCGATCGGGGACGGGCGTGACGGGAGGCACAAGCGTCGCTGTCAGAATAGAGGCTCTTACGACGGCCGGTTTTGCGCGCGATTCAGACTCTTGTTCGACCCAGTCCTGATTTTCCTGGCCCTGTACCGTCTGATCACTGGTCATCTCAGTTCGGTCAAGCTCATCCAGGTCTGTCTGTTCCAGGTCTGTCTGATCCAAGAGCCGCAAGAGCCGCAAGTCCGCGCCCGGATCGAGCATGGTCAGCGCGAATGCCACGTTGAGCCGCCGCCGGGAACGCGATAGGGCCTCGACGTCCTCGGTCACCCCCTCAGTGCCGCTCGGGCTGAGCGCCGCCAAGCCGCCCGGCAGGATCGCGTCGACGCCACCCGCCTCCATGAGATGAGCCGCGGAGCGATAGCCGAATGCATAGGCGAAGGCGCTGTTGATCATGATCAGCGCATCGTCCTTTAGAACACCAATCGCTGCGGGCATCGCCTCAAGCAGAGTCTCGATGCCCGATGGTGCGAGTTCAAGCGAAGGCGAGCCGGCCGCCTCAGCTGCGAGATGTCCGCGCGCTGTCTTAGTGCCATTCGACTGTTGATCGGGCTCCGGCGCAGCCGAAGCTGTGCTGGGACTTGGCAACACGCCGCCCTCGAGCGCGCGCGCGATATGCTCGAGCGCTTCCCGATCGCCGTCTTCGATACGCTTTTTCAGCCTGAGGTCGGTCATGATCCGCCCCACCGTCATACTCCAAGAGCAAGTGTTGCGCACGATGCGCGCAAGCTCGCTCGGCCACGTGATGCGCCCCTGGGGCGCCAACTCGACTCAGCTACTAAATTCAGGCGAATTCGATCTGATACGGCGTGCGAAAGCAAGATTTTCGTCCGGCACCGAAAAAAGGTCACGCCCCAAGACTCGGGCCTCTTGAATTGGCGCGGCGCACAAAATACAACGCAGCGCAACAAAGGCGGCGGCCGAGAGTTAAATCCGCATCCATTCCCTTACTGGCGAATTGTGGAAATCAACGGAGAGGTGCCACGATGACTGAAACTGCAAAATTGCCTCAGACTCCCAAAGCAGCCATGAAGCCAAAGACTCCCAAGGAAGTCATGGAGAAGGTGACGGAAACGCTGGAGACTGCCGCCAAGGATTTTGATGCGCTGAAATTCGATGCGGCTGTGCCCGAGAGTGTTCGGGCCATGGCGGAAAGCACCGTCAATCAGACCCGAGAAGCGTATGAACGCGGCAAGGATGCGCTTGACGACTCCATTGATGCGCTAGAGCGTTCCTTCGATGCGGCGGGCCAGGGCGCGACGGCGTTCAACCGCAAGCTCATCGATATTGCGCAACGGAACCTGAATTCCGGATTCGATCTTGCCAAAAGCATGGCCAACGCCAAGAACGTTGCTGAGATTGTCGAACTGCAAGCCGCGTTCATCCGCAACCAGTTCGATGTTTTCGCGAGCCAGGCCAGCGAGATACAGGCCCTAACCACCAAAATCGCGACCGACACATCCGAGCCGATCAAGAATCAGGTATCGAAGTCATTCGAGGCGGCGCGTAAGGCTTATTGAGGCTTCTCCGGCCCTGTCGCTTGGCCGTGAAACGGCTATGGTGCGGCCTACTAGTAAGACCAAGAATCGCGCATAGAGGCGATTATCGGCCGCGTTTTGAGTAAGAACTGCCAGGCCCGGGCCATTCCCGGGCCTTTTGTTTTTATGCCCTCTTGATTTTCCGGACCGGTCGTGAAATGCGCGCCTCCCGGCACGTTGTCAGGCCTAAGACCCGACCTCTCGCTTGCAACCTTTCGGGGCTACCCTTAGGGTCCCGGCGGATAAGCCCAAGGTCGCCGAAAGACTATATGTCATCAGGCTTGCCGGTAGGCACGGAGGGCTCGAAGGGGCTCTGGAGGCGCGCGGCGCGGACCTGGAAGGCCGTTATGCCGCTGTAGCTCAGTAGGTTAGAGCGCTTGATTGTGGATCAAGAGGTCACTGGTTCGAATCCAGTCAGCGGTACCAATCTTTTCAATAGGTTAGTGGATAATAATCCGCCCCCTTTTGGGGCTAAGGCAGCCCTTCAGGCAGCCAGCGGCGCTGTTGTGCCTGAAAAATTCCCCATCCATTTCGTAGTCGTCAGCGTGCGCGGGGGAAGTACATAGGTGCTTCCCATGAGGTCACGCCACTTCCCGGCTCTCTGGACGGTCGAGCGGACGCCAGGAGGGGTCAAGCAAGGCCAGCCACCAGAATCCCATCAGCACCGGGACTTTTTCTTGGAAGAGGTCAAGACCCAGACAATCCAAAGGAGCCGCTTGCCGCATCAGCAAAGCGGCGCGTAGACTGAAACCGCAATCAGCCAGATCCTCCATAAGCGATCAGTTCTCGTTGTGCCAAATTCTCTGAAGACGGACATACTCCGGATCCAGCCACTTATCGCGATCCACCAAAAATCAGAACGCACCGCCGTCCAAAGCAGAATGAAGAAGTACCCTTTGGCGGACAATTTGCGTCTTTGATCCGCCGCCAGAACAGGCTCTTTCATATCAAGGCTGCTAGCAGATGATTTGTTTTCTTATCTGCAGAGGTTACGAATACACAGTAGCGCCACTGCAAAACGACTCTAAAGCTCCCGATATAAATATTCTTCCGTATGACAAGGTGCTTTATGAATCCGCCCTTCCCAGAGCTACATACATATTTACAGACTTGGATCGGTTGGACATTGCTGAGTTGACTGCAGCTGCACGACTTTTTCAGAAACTAAAAGAAAATGGATGCAGAGTTCTAAATAATCCTGCTCGTGTACGCACTCGTTTTGCTTTGCTAAATAATCTGTATAAAAACGGTATTAATCCGTTTCAAGCTTATTTGGTAGAGGAATGCGACGCGCCCGAGCGATTTCCGGTCTTTATACGCATTGCAGAAGAACACAAGACTGGCCCCCTGACCGATCTTATTTGGGACCAAGAAACTCTTGATCATGCAATGGAAGCTGCTCTCGAAGCTGGGTATCCTCGTCGTGCCCTTATGATAATTGAATACGCTGCCGCCCCCGTTCGCCCAGGCATATTTAGAAAACTATCTGTATTTCGGGTAGCAGACCAATACGTTCCCCACATTTGCGTTCACGACACAAGTTGGATCGTTAAGGCCGGGAAGTCAGGCGTAGCACCTCTCGACCTGTATGACGAAGAGTTAGAAATACTTCAAAAAAACCCGTTCGCCGAAAGTATGAAGTCAGTTTTTGAGAATGCAGAAATAGCTTACGGAAGGGTCGACTTTGGTTTAGTTGATGGTCGTGCCTGCGTTTACGAAATAAATACTAATCCAACCATCAGTGGACCGTACCCACACGTGATCCCTCAACGTGTTGAGAGCATGAAAATCTGGTGGAACGGCCTACTTTCAGCGCTACGCGCGATCGATGAACCAGCGGACTTGGCCTCACAGGTCGATGTTTCCGGCGATAGTGCCGCGGCCCTCTCCCGCGCGCTTAACACTTATCCTTTGCTGAGCAATGGTTTCTTGCGGCTAAGTAAGGAGCACGAACGCCGTGGTGACTGCTGTGCAGCTATTCAGTGTGCCCAAGCTGGACTGGGCCATGCACCCGACGACGTGAAGCTTATTAAGTACCTTAGCGTGCTGATGCGTTCGAAAGATCGCATAGCCGAAGCGATTGACCTAGCTAGCCGTGCATTAGAGATCGACCCTAACAATGTTAGACTGCTTGCTCGCCTCAGCAAACTTATGGCGAAAGACGGTCGTTTGCAGGAAGCGATTGACCTAGCTAGCCGTGCAGTCGATCTTCACACCAACGATCCTGAGCTCTGCTTTCTTAAGGCAGGGCTCCTGCTCAAAGCAAAACATGGCGAAGAGGCAAAGGAGACGGTGCGGCGCGCAATCTCTTTGGGGCCTAAGAAGGGTGAATATCATGAGCTGCTGAGTAAAATCGAAGTCTGTCTGGGCAATATATCGGCGGCAATGAACGCCGCCGAACGTTCAATAGAATTAAGCTCCGAGGATAAAAAACCGGTAGCCGTTCAGCGGCTTGCTGCTCTGCGTGCTAAGCGAAGAAGGCAACAGCTCAGCACAATCATGAGACCCATCTTGAGGACGCTGAACATCCGACGGTGAGCAGGTTCCTTAATTGAAGCCAGAGGGGCAGGCCGCGGAAGCACGTGGCGCGCACGGCGATCAAGCGTTTCACGCGGGCTCTCGGTTCAGGGGCACGCCCACGTATGCCGTCCCATACAACGACAGGATAGAGAACCACGGTAATTTCAGCAACATGGAGAGCGTTGAGTTTATGATTACAGTAGCCATTTAGCTGTATCCAGCCCTCGCTGCACAGGCAAGCCGTTTTGAAAGATGATTACCATCTTTGGGAGGGCATACTCGCAGCTACCACTCATGGGACGCCGCTCGTGTTTACGTCGCGACCCCGAGCAACTGTCCGGGACGCCCCGTCGGCGCTTAACACTGGCATCTATACGCTCACCTGTCCGAGTTCACTCTCCCGGCGCATATACTTAATCGCGCCCCAAAATGCTGTATTTCCTCCAGGCTTAAATCGTGCATGGCGCAGTATGACCGGAAGCGTATCGAAAAAAAGGTTGCGGTGGGTTGCCAAATCTAGCCGCGCTTTCTCCTGCTCATCCACAGAAAGCGTACCGGCTCCTAGAAGTCGTTCGAGAGCATAAGACATACGCGCGAGGACATACGCTGCATGGACCACGCCTTCCATGGGCCTTGGATCTTGTCTTCGCGGCGACAGATACCGGTCTTCAAGGCCGTTCGCCGTCAGGGGCTGGCCCATCATCAATCCAAACAACAGGAGATGGGCTGCTTCATGCGCAATCTGTTGCGCCAAATCTAGACGCGTCACATCTTCCACATTGAGCAGTACCGCTCCCCATAGATAGAACGTGGAGGCTCCGTCGAAACTACGCGTTTCGCTGCTTTTTGCATCCGTCACAAGAACGATCTCACGTACCAGACCTCTAATTTCCTCAGCCAATTCTGGCACGCCCTCATCGAGAAGCCTCAGCGCGGAAGACACTTTGGAATACGCTCCTTGGAATTGACTGCTTTCCAAAGGTTGGATCGGGTAACTCCTGTCGGGATCGTCGTCTATGAGCCTTGCGTAGCGCTCTGATTGCCCTATCCCCAAGTCCCCGTCGGTCAGGGCTGCAATCCGAATACCATTGCAGGTAGGATCAAGTTCAAAAAGGTTGTGGCTGAGAGCTTCTAACGTTGCTGAATTGCCAGAGATCAAGCTCTCCACGAGATCGGCATAAAGACCAAACACGGCCGGGCGCACGGGCCCGCGCCTGATATTGCGCAATAAGTCCTCGAGGCGATCTTCGTCGAAATTTATTCGGTCGACGGCCTTCGCGTAGACGGTTCTTAGCGAAACAGCGAGCGCGCTACGAACAGCCTGATCGACTGCCGATCCCTCCTGGTGCGACAAAAACGGCCAAAAGGACAGCGCTTCGGTCATTGGACCAACTGCAAATAGCAAAAGTTGCTACGCTCCAAGAGCGATTAGGGTCGGCCCGTTCCATCAGCGGAATGGTTCTCCGGAAACCCAGATGACTAACGAGCGCCGTACACCTCGGGTCACGGGGGTCACCCGGTGAATGGTATATGAAGGAAACAGGCAGGCAAAGCCTTTTCCTCTTGGAATTTTTTGGGGCGCTTGTGCGAACTGGAGTTCGAGGTCGCCGCCGTCGTAATCATCGGGGTCGGAGAGCTGAATGACTACACTAATCTTGCGACGCGCGAACCTCTGGCTTCCTAAATCAATATGCCAATCATAGTGGCCCTTATCGGCGGCGTGATACTCCCCGAATTGAATAGCTTCACTCATGCCGACCAAGGAGAAGTTCCAAAGAGCGTCATTTGCCTCTTTCACCATTCTTCCAAGTTTCGAGTAGAGCCAACCGGTACTATCATCGAGATAGAGCCACGATATGCGGCTGCTCCGATAGCCCAGGTTAACCTTACCTCCGGCTGTGCCAAGCTGGCGTTCTGTCTGCTTGGCAAGCTCGCGTATAGTTTCGATTTCGGCATCCGAAAGGGCCTTGCGAAACTGATAGAAATTAGTAAGGCCCGAGGGTTCGTGGAACTGAACAAAGTCTGAATACGTGTGCACCTTCATGACGATAACACTTCGCTAGCCTCTAGAGCATCTAGACCCGCATTCGATATGAACTCCGGGAGGAAAAGTCCACGTATTAGATTTTTTTCCAGCCATGTGCCGTGCCCCTGAGTGATATTTGTGCAACAGCTGGGCTTTATTCAGCATGTGTGCTCGCTTGAACGTTCAATAAGATAGCGAAAACCCGGTAAGCTTTCGATGGTCGTTGCAGACCAGAAGAGAGGGGTGAGGCGTGGCGAAAGAAGCAACCGACTTATTTTTTGAGATGGACATTTTGGGCTTCTCCCAGGGGTCTACCCCGGTGAGAAGCCTGGCGGCGAAAGTTGGTGAAAGCCTAGAGGTGAACCAGGACCTCCGGGACCACCGGGAAGTCCAGGTGAACCGAGTGAACCGGGTGAACCGGGTGAACCGGGTGAACCGGGTGAACCGGGTGAACCGGGTGTGCCGGGTGAACCGGGAACGGGAAGTCCGGGTGTGCCGGGAAGTCCGGGTGCACCGGGAACGGGAAGTCCGGGTGTGCCGGGAAGTCCGGGTGCACCGGGACCAGCGGGACCACCAGGTCAGGGTTTTCCGAGCGCTGAGAGCGTTGAGTTTCTGGGCGATCAGTCTTGATCAGTCATCAGATAGGATGATCACTAAGCTGGGCATGCGAGTGCTTTCAGTTGCATGCCCAGCTGATTTTGACGACTGAGAGCCTTCAGCATCGCCTCTTATTGGATACTGTGCCCGTTTCCCACAACCTTGGCGCATTAACTCAGGCTGCCACGTAGCCTGCCTCCCGCATGATGGTCTTAGTAGACTTACTTACAGGGTAACGAGCCGCAAGGCACCCACGGGGGGTCGCAAAATAGGGAACCCATACCCCCTCAGCTCAAGGCTCAGACGCCGCCGCCCTTGAACCCGTCCTCCCGCAGTAAGGGGCTTCCTTTGCTCGCCGCGATTTGCTCAGTCACACAATAAAAGACCCCTTAGGCCGTCATGTCTCACACCAACCGTAAGGCAGTTCAGCATCAGATATATGTTTGGGACGCCTTCGTGCGTTTGTTCCATTGGATGTTAGTGGCTAGCGTCGCGGTTGCATTCCTCACTGAGAAAGCATTGTTGATTCATGTTCTGGCTGGTTATGCGGTTGGAGCACTCATCGCGGCGAGGGTCGTTTGGGGATTCATCGGGTCGCGCTACGCTCGCTTCTCCGCACATGTTTACGCGCCCTCGACTACGCTTCGCTACATACGCGATTTGCTCATCTTACGGGCTGGCAAGCGCCGTATCGGGCATAGTCCCGGTGGCGTTTACGTTATAATGTTTTTACTCATATTTCTGGCTGGCACCGTTGTTACTGGCATCTTGGTCTATGGCGACGAGCAACAGACTGGTCTGCTCGCCGGGGTGGTCACTAATGAGACTGGCGAGACGGTAGAAGAGTGGCATGGCATTTTCGCAAACATTTCACTCGCTCTGATCTGCGTCCATATTGTAGGCGTCTGCCTCCGGAGCCTCGTGTATCGCGAAAATTTGGTCCGTGCGATGTTTACGGGCCACAAGCGAAAGTAGGGTGCGGCGGGCACAGTTTCGCGGCGCTCGACGCTAACGGCCAAGCCCTTGCATACGTCTACGCCCGCGAGACTAATGCCTACATTGCCAAGGTGCGGACCTTCGATGAGTCGCGGCGTGTCGCTCTGAATGTTGCCAAGCTGCCGGGGCTGTTAGGAGCGACTAACGACTGAGTGCGCCCATAACTGAGAAGCTGACAGTCGCTTTACTCGTTAACATCGTCACCGTCACCCCTCGTCGAAGCGTTACCCCGGCAGCGCCCCAGCAGCGTCCTGTCCTGCGTCACAGCCGTCGCCTCCTGGGTCTGCCGCCTCTGGTTCATCATCGTGGCCCCCGATCTGGAAAAATTTTGCGTGTCGGCCACATTTTGGCGATCAAAAAATACCTCGGTTGCCGCGGGTCAGTCGTGCATTTGCCGCCGCCGTCCTCTAGCTGTTCTCTTGGCCGGTTTCCGGTGCTCTTCTTCTAGGAAGCATACCCATGAAAAATCTTGTTGCTTTGATTGCCGCAGTTGGATTTGCGGTGTCCTCCACAGTTGCGTTTGCTCAGGACTGTGAAGAGGGAACAACTTGGGATGAGACCACAGAGGCCTGTGTCCCTAACGAGTCATAGTAGCTAGTTTCGGCAACTCTGTTTCTAGAACCGAAAGCCCCGGCGCAGCCCCTCGTGCCGGGGCATTTTTTTGCCTGCAGCTAGGTTTTCTCCCTGGCAAGTCGAGCGGACACCAAGCGGCTTCAAGGTGCTTGATGCCAACGGCCAAGCCCTTGCGTACATCTACGCAAGAGAGACACAGCAACAAGCTGACATCGCTCAGGTGCTGACCGTCGATGAGGCGCGGCGCATTGCCGTCATAATGGTGCATGTAGACTTATCTACCGGGTAACAAGCCGCAAGCTACCCACGGGGGTCTGTCAGATAGGGGTCCCGAGCCCGGCCCCCTTCGCACATGCTGCACCTACGATTTAGTGGCTCAATCATCTCGGTGTGAATGACGCATGATGTCGTGAAGCGCGCGAAGATCCGCTTCGGACAGCCTCTTCTTGATGTCGTCAGGCGTCCACCAGATGTTGCAGGTTAGACACCCCTTCAGCCGTTCACCATAGAAGTCTATGGCCATCAGAGGCCGTCTGCATTCGTGGCAATACGGTGTGCTGGCGGTATCGTCGTCCATCATGACCAACGTGTTGGCGAGCCTGCGAGGGCCCGATAAACCGACGCCTTCGATAGTGACGTCTGCCGCATAATCTCAGGCACTGTTTCCCCTGACTTCCTCAGCTTTCGAATCTCTTTGATCGTCTTGGAATCCAGCAGGGGCTTGCGTCCAAACTTCACGCCACGGTCCCGCGCTTTGGCAATCCCGTCCATCTGACGCTCACGCCGGATGTCGTTCTCGAACTCCGCGATCAGCGCCAGGATGCCCATCACCAGCTTGCCCGTGCGTGAGGTGGTATCGATTGTCGGGTCATCCACCACCTTGAATGAGACGCCCTTCTCAGAAAGCTGAGAGATGATGCGGTACAGGTCCGAAGTAGACCGCGCCAGACGGTCTATTTTGGCCACCAGGAGGGTGTCACCTGCCCGCAGGTACTCCAGGCAGCGCTTCAATTGAGGGCGACCAGCATCGACCCCTGACCGCTTCTCCTTGAAGACCTTCTCACACCCCGCCGCTTCCAGCTTCTCAAGCTGAACGCCGAGGTCCTGCCCGGTGCTCGACACCCGGGCGTATCCAACCGTGGTCATAGCGTATCTCATGTCCTAAAAGGTTACGAGAACCACATTAAGAGACATATTTTGGAACGCGTCAACAGTAAGTTTCACAAGGTAAACGTTCTGAGACAACTAGGGCTAACGTTGCTAGTGTTTCGCGAGAACTGGCCGGGCGGCCTATTCGGCAGCCGGTTCTTCTGCCGCGGATTCCTCGGCAGCGGGCTCTGCGGCCTTCTCGCTAGGACCGGACTTGAGCCGCTTTTCCTCCCGCGGCCCCTTGGAATGCGAGCTTGGTTTCTCCACCTTGGCCGTGGCCACCATGTTCATCCCCGTCAGGAAGGCTGCCCCACTGCCGATGACCGTAGCGATGGCGAACCCACGCAATGCTGCCCTCAGATTTTCTCTCCGCCCCGGTTGCTCGAGTCTGATGGTCCGATTGATGTAGGCCAAAAACGCGCTTAGCAAAGCGAAGATTGCTCCAACGCTGAAGAACAACATAGCCGCAGCGACCTTTCCATCCACGGTCGCTGCAGGCGCTGGCGCCATGACCATCAGCAGGATGAGTGCGCCTGCCCCGTTCAGAAGGACGAGGAATGCCAAGGCCCGGCTGGCGAAACGATTGCGCTCGCGCTCGATGAAAGCGCGGTCGAGTACCGGCTCGTTGGCCTGCGTAGGAGTTGATTGAACCATGGCTATTCCTACCTGAGCGGGGGCATTAGTACCGGCCGGGAACGGGCCGTCTTGAAGGCTTCTCCAGCACGCTACCTCGATAGCCTGATAACTTGTTAGCCGCCTACTAAAAATTATATCGGGGAGAGACACACACTTTCAGTGTAGGTATTTGGCCCTTTTTTGAGCCATCTATATCAAGACATAGGGCGAAAAACACCAGTTTAATTGATATTTGTCAATAGCTTAGGTACGGCATGCCCCCTCAAGATTGACCCCTAACAAACCCCTCCCTGGCAAGTCGAGCAGACACCGGGCGGCTTCAAGGTGCTCGATGCAAGTCCAGAGTAAGGTCGCTTAACGTTTCAATAAGGCTACCAAAGATCACGCGTGGTGCTTTGGTTCTTACCGTTGCAGTGTCCCGCCGATGTTCCTGCAAGCACCCTATCGTGTCTTTGTCATTCTGCTTGTACTTTGGACTGGCGGTTGCGCCAATCCAATGGCGGCCGACCAGCCAATGAGGGTGACCGG
The DNA here is from genome assembly GCA_942491645.1 of uncultured Alphaproteobacteria bacterium. GTDB lineage: Bacteria > Pseudomonadota > Alphaproteobacteria > Rhizobiales > Methyloligellaceae > Methyloceanibacter. The sequence continues at coordinate 71,088 of CALOBK010000004.1, forward strand.
TCAGCCCGACCAGCCCGTGAGGACAACACTCAAAAGTCACAGACACGTCGGCGGCTTTGACCAAAGTCTCAACGAAGCAGAAAAAAAGGCCCTCATCGGCGATCTTCAGAATGCCCGGGAACACGCGCAACAGGCGAGGCTGCGCTAAAGGGCATTGTCAGACAAACCTGAGCGGGCCTGCAAATGGTACTGGTCTGAAGTGTTCAGGCCGCCAGCTGACGCCACTCGGCTAGGGCGGCAGAACGGTTGCGTTTGAAGATGTCGCGGGGGTTGAGGTGACGGTCGTGGTTGAAGTGGTTGTGGATTGAAGCATGGGCAGCGGCAAACTTCTGAAGGGTTTTCATGTCCCTGAACTTCGCCATTGCTCGTTCTCGCCGTCGGAACGGCTGGTGTGAATTCTCAGCCCGATTGTTGAGCCAACGACCACACTCCTGGTTGGCGACGTTTCCGATTACTTTCATTGCCGCACCATAGGAGCGAAGCCGGTCAGTCACGATCGAACCGGGCCGGCCATAGCGTTTCATCATCCTCCTGAGAAACTTCAGTGCAGCCTTGCGATCCCGACGTTTCGTAGCAAAGACCTCAAGCACCTCACCTTCGTGATCTACCGCACGCCACAGATAACGCGTCTCGCCATTGATCCACACGAAGACTTTGTCCAAGTGCCAACGCCATTGCGAATACGATCGAGTCTGAATGCGATGTTTTCTGATCTCGTTGGTGAACATCGGACCGAAACGGTTCCACCAGAACCGCACCGTCTCGTGGCAGATGTCGATGCCACGCTCGAACAAAATATCCTCGACTTGCCGCAGCGACAGCGGATAGCGGACGTACATCATCACCACGAGGCGGATCACCTCGGGCGAACTGTTGAAATAACGGAAGGGATTACGCATCGCCGGAGGCTAGGGATGTCTCCTGCCCGGCTCAAGCCAGTTTAGTCTGACAATGCGCCCTGTTTAAAAAACCGCGACTGTGGCATGTAGGGCACAGTAACCCCCGGCTGGGTAGGCTATAAGAAAAGCACAAATGTCGATTCTGCTTTGCAGGGAATTTTTTTGGGGGATCCAACTATGCGCATTTTCGTCGCTTTTGCGATTATCGTTTCTGCCGCTATCGGTCTCGGCGGTTGCTTCGGCCATCACGAGAAGGCCGTTGTCGTTGAGCCGTTGAAGCTTGGCTAAAACGTTGACGACGGGATAGCCCTAAAGGTCTATCTCTACGGCAATGCCAGCCCCGGTCAGGTTTTCCTGGCCGGGGTGTTCTTGTCTCAGGGCTCGGGGGCCTCTGAGCGCGCGCAATTGGGCTGCGTGTGCCGCCTTATGGAGCCCAGGCAAAGGCGTGCTCGACGGCGCGCCTCCTTTTTACTCTGCGTCAAACTGTGGCGCCAGCGCTACAAGCGCCGGAATTACGGCCTCCAGACCCCTTCAAACCTGCGCCCAAACGTCCAAGGCGCATTACTGTGTTTGGCCAGCGGTTTGAGAAACGTACATGTTCCGGAGGGTCTTGTTCGGCTTATTTGGTGGGGCGATCCTGACCGTCTCCATCGCTGTTGCCGCACTGGCAGACAGGGATATGACGCCGCTCAGGCGGAGAGGGACGGGGGAAGCGGCGGGGGGGGGGGGGGGGGGGGGCGGGGGGCGCGGGGAGGGGGGGGGGGGGGGGAAGGGGGGGGGGGAGGGCGGGCTTCAGGCTGCGCTCAATCTCAATGGCGACGAATTCGGCAATCAATTTGCTTTCGTGGACAGCGGCAACTTGTACTGGGTCGATCCCACCATTGCGATACGCGTAAAGCACAATTTCGGCAATGGCAATTCGATCACGGCGATGGGCGACTTTGGCGGATTCAATGTCCAAGACGGGCTAAGCTGGCAAGCTATCCTGACCTATGACCTTGACCGCAACCTTCGCGGGTTTGAGACAACTACGTCTCTTGGTTACAAGGCGTTGTGGCTGAAACTCGAGGAACAGACCTCGAAGGGCATGCGCGGCATGGATCCGGTTTTGCAAGGACCGATCGCCGAATTCGCCATTCGCTGGTAGTCGCGTGGTCAGCTTCGGCAAATCTTGAGCAGGGCCTTTCGGTCATGCACGTGGATGGTCCCATAGTGCTGGGTGATGATGCCGGAGGCGGCAAAGTGCCGGAGAACGCGCCGAAGCGTCGGCAGTGACATGGCTGTCAGGCTGGCGAGCTCCGGTTGGGATATTGCAATCCATCCTTCCTCGGCCCCCCGCGCATTCAAATCCATGAGCAGGCGGTCGGCCAGCCGCTTTTGGTTTGATGGGATCGCCAAATTGGCAATGATTCGAAGCAAGGTATGGGTGTTCTCGTAGGTGAGAGTATAGAAATCCGCGTAGAGGGCTGGTGTCTCGGTAGTCAGTCGTTTGAGGTCCTGCGCCGGGGAGGTGCACCAGCTCCGTAGGCTTGCCTGCACGAACGGAGACGAGCCGCATGTGATGGGAAAAGAGGGCGAGATCGCCGACCCAGAATCCAGGGGCCGCACGATTAGGTCGTGTAGTCCTCACCGTCGCCCCGCGGAATCGACACGTATAGTGAGCCGGAAACGAGCCCGAACAACCCGTTGGGCGTGTCGTCGACCAAAAAGACCTGGTCATTCTTGGCAAAGGTTCTGAGCTTGGCAATTTTCCCCAGCCGCTCTTATGTTTCTGGAGCAAGCATCGAGAACCAGCCCTGCTTGCCAACGATGTCTAAGGCCAGCCTTAGCTGTGTCAGCGTTGCATTCAAGGGTTGAAATCCTATCATTTGAGCGATTCTGTGAACCTGCTCACATATATGCTAATGTGGTAAGCTGCGGAAGAGGTCTACGGAGGACGTATTAGACTGTACGGCCAATCGGAAGGCCTATGCCTACATTCATCACCCAACCAGTATTGAGAACCACATTTTTCAGAGGGGGAGCGTTCCATGGAACAGCTCAAAACCGGGTTGAAACATCTCGGCCTTGTGGCTGCGGCCGCATTACTTTGCATGACGGCTGCGACCAGCCCAAGCGGCGCACAAGACACTGACAGCAAGACCGATAAGCCCAATATCCTGGTCGTTTGGGGCGATGATGTCGGGCAATCCAACATCAGCGCCTATACGCAAGGTTTGGTTGGCTACCGGACGCCGAACATTGATAGGATCGCCGGCGAAGGTATGATCTTTACCGATTACTACGGGGAGCAATCCTGTACCGCGGGACGGTCATCGTTCATCACGGGCCAAAGCGTGTTTCGCACTGGCCTATCCAAAGTAGGGCTTCCGGGTGCCGATCTGGGTCTCCGCGAGGAGGACCCGACAATCGCCGCACTCCTTAAGGCGCAAGGCTATGCGACTGGTCAGTTCGGTAAGAACCATTTGGGCGACAAGGACGAGTTTCTGCCGACGAATCATGGCTTCGATGAGTTCTTCGGCAATCTTTACCATCTGAACGCGGAGGAGGAGCCGGAGAACGAGGACTATCCGAAGAACCCTGAGTTCAAGAAGAAGTTCGGCCCTCGCGGCGTCATCCACTCTTGGGCGCAGCCGGATGGCACGCAAAAGATCGAAGACACCGGGCCGCTCACCAAGAAGCGCATGGAGACCGTCGATGACGAAACCTCAGACCGCGCCATCGCATTCATCAAAGAGCAGACAGCGGCAGGCAAGCCCTGGTTTGTTTGGTGGAGCGGGACGCGCATGCACTTCCGCACCCACGTAAAGCCTGAGCTCCGCGGCATCTCAGGGCAGGATGAGTATGCCGACGGCATGGTCGAGCACGACATGCACATCGGCAAGTTCCTCAAGGTGCTCGATGAGCTCGGCATTGCAGACAATACCATCGTGTTCTATTCGACCGACAACGGTCCTCACTACAATACGTGGCCGGACGCTGCGGCGACCCCGTTCCGTGGCGAGAAAAACACGAACTGGGAAGGCGGCTGGCGTGTTCCTGCGATGGTCCGGTGGCCTGGGAAGATCAAGGCGGACTCAGTCTCCAACGACATCATGCATCATATGGACTGGTTGCCGACGTTTCTGGCAGCCGCCGGCGAACCCGACATCAAGGAGAAGCTTGTAGAGGGAGATGTCGAAGCCATCGGGCGTACCTACAAAGTGCATCTCGACGGCTATAACACGCTCCCCCTCCTCACCGGTCAGGAAGAAGAAGGACCGCGCAAGGACATCTTCTACTTCTCAGACGACGGCGACCTGACGGCGCTCCGGTACAAGGATTGGAAGATTATCTTCATGGAGCAGAAGTCGCCCGGCACATTCCGGGTGTGGATGGAGCCCTTCGTACCGCTTCGGGTTCCTCTGATCTTCAATCTGCGCCGCGACCCCTACGAGCGGGCGACAATCACCTCGAATACCTACCACGACTGGCAGCTCGATCGCGCGTTCCTGCTGGTTCCCGCGCAGGCTTATGTTGGCAAATTCCTGGAGACCTTTAAGGAATTCCCGCCTCGGCAAAAGGCCGCGAGCTTTAGCCTCGATCAGGTGATGGAGAAGTTGGCCGTACCAGGCGGAGCTCAATAGCGAGCCTGCCGGCCTGGCAACGTGTTGGTGACTGGATGGCGGGAGGCTTAGCCTCCCGCCATCCATCTTTTTCATGGAGAGAGCGATAGTGACCCTCCTTCGATCCCTGTTCCTGCTCGTGGCAATCGTTTTCCCTGTTGGCGCGGCACAGTCGGCAGAGCCTCTGCCGTCTTGGAACGATGGTCCCACCAAAGAGGCGATCAAAGCCTTCGTCCAAAAAGTAACGGACAAGAATGGCGCGGACTATGTGCCGCCCGCCGATCGGATCGCGGTGTTCGATAATGATGGGAACCTTTGGGCAGAGAAGCCGGTCTATTTTCAGCTTCTCTTCGCCATTGACCGTGTGAAGGCGCTGGCGCCAGAGCACCCGGAGTGGAAGAACAAGCAGCCTTTCAAGGCGGCGATCGAAGGCGACATGAAGGCGCTCGCCGCATCGGGCGAGAAGGGGCTTCTGGAGCTGATTACTGCAAGCCACGCCGGCATGTCGACCGAGGACTTTGAAGCGGTCGTCATGAAGTGGGTGGAGACGGCCAAGCACCCACGGTTTGAGCGGAAATACATTGAGCTTGTCTATCAACCCATGCTCGAATTACTCGACTATTTGCGCGCGAATGGCTTTGCCACCTATATCGTTTCAGGCGGCGGGATCGAGTTCGTGCGGGCATGGTCAGAGCCGATCTATGGAATACCACCGGGGCAGGTGGTCGGGTCCAGCATCAAGACCGAATACAAAATCGTTGATGGCAAACCGACAATTATGCGTCTCCCGGAGGTGAACTTTATCAATGACAAGGCCGGCAAGCCTGTCGGCATCAACCAGCATATCGGCAAGCGGCCCATCTTTGCGTCCGGCAATTCCGACGGCGACTTTGAGATGCTGGAGTGGACGACGGCGGGCAATGACCCGCGCTTCGGGCTTATTCTGCATCATACCGACGCGGATCGCGAATACGCCTATGACCGCGACTCGCATGTCGGCCGCCTGGACAGGGCGCTCGATCAGGCTGCGCAGAACGGCTGGGTTGTGATCGACATGAGCAAGGACTGGAAGCAGGTTTTTCCCGCGAAGGACCAGTAGTAGGATGTCGGGCTCGGGCGGCAGGCGGGGCGTGATGCCTGATCTGGAAAGATACGTTGCTCAACGGTCCAGACTAGGCGATATAGCGCCGTACTACCTCGCAGCCCGGCAATGGCTGCATTGATTGCGGTGCCGTTCTGGCACCCAAATTGGGCGTCGTTCTGGCGCCACCCCAAGGAGAGGAACCTCATGAAACAATTGAGCCACGTACTGTGTGGCCTTGCGGTCGTTCTGATGACTGCGGGCGCCGCGTCCGTCGCCAACGCTCAAGCTCTGTTGGCCTACAAAGAAGGCGTTTCGCCGGATCAGGAGAAAAAGGATCGTGCGGCCTGCCACCAGTGGGCCGTGGATCAGACCAACTTCGATCCCACCGCGACTTTCAAGGCGCAAGTAGCTGGTGTTAAGACCAGGACGATCATGGAAGTCTCGACCGCGATGAACGAGGCCTCTGGTGGTCTTGATCCGCGCTGGACTGCTGGCGGGTTCGGCAACACGCGTACCTCGGCCGACGTCAAGCGGCTGAATGGCCTTTACGGCGCATACCTCAGGGCCGGGGCGCTTTGCCTCGAAGGCCGCGGTTACACTGTTACCAACTAGGAGCCAGACCATGCGATCGATAATTTCCAAAGCGGGCCTCGGGCTCATTTGCCTGTTTGCGGCACCGGCCTCCGTTGTCGCCGCCGAGGGCACCTATATGTGTGCCTTCACCGATGTGTATGAGTGCGTCGAAGTGCAGGGCTGCAAGCGCGTTTCCCTCGACTTTGCCAATCTCGCGCCAGTGCTGAAGTTCGACTTCGACAAAAACATGATGACGTCGGACGACCTCGGTAGCGAGAAACGAGATGTCGAGATGAAGAACATGGTGGAGAAGGACGGCGTCGTCCTGCTTCATGGCATTGGTGAAAACTCGGAATCACCACGCTCCTTCAGTGCGGCCATCTCTATGAAAACCGGCAAGATCCATGCCGGCATTTCAACGAGCGAGGCAATGCTCTCCTTGACTGGTGACTGCGTGGACGGTCTCTAGGAAACGACGCTGAATTGCACGGCCGGTCAAAGACTTGGTCAGCCAAGTCATTCAGCCGTTGGGATTGATACGATGGGCAGGCGCTAGCGCCTGCCCATCGTTCATGGCAAGGTCCGCACGAGTGGACCTTGATCGCATTTTTTGAAACGGCGATAGCGTGGCCAGCCAACGCAAAGCATCCTCCCGGAAGTCGCCGTCTCGTAAGCCGTCAGTCAACAAGACGGGAGCCGGGTCCGGGAACAATGCTCCTACCGGTGGCGCGAAGACCGTCAAAGGCGGCGCCGAACTCCCCGCGCGCTCTAAACGATTTCTTCTGCTCGGGGTCGCCGCACTTGCCGCGATGGCCATCCTCGCCACGGGTTTGATCCTGAACCAGCTGGTATCGGAGAAGCCTGCGCGGTCCAGCCTTGTCGCTGAGGCTCCGAAGGCCGAGACGCCCGCATCGAAAACACCGGATTACGCGACGCTCAGCTTCGTTGGCAGCGAGACGTGCATCTCGTGCCACCAGGACCAGGGCAAGGCTTGGCATCCCTCGCAGCATGCTCATGCCATGGCCCATGCAGGCGAGAAGACCGTTCTTGCTGACTTCAATGACACGACTTTCGAGTATTACGGCACGACTTCACGCTTCTTCAAAAAAGACGGGACGTTTTATGTGGAGACGGACGGGGAAGACGGCGATCTCGAAACATTCGAAATCAAATACACGTTCGGCCTTGAGCCCTTGCAGCAATATCTCATCGAGTTTCCGGATGGCCGCGTCCAGGCGCTGACCATCGCATGGGATAGCCGACCGAAGACGGAAGGCGGGCAGCGTTGGTTCCACCTCTATCCGAACGAGCATATCGGCCACGACGATCCGCTGCACTGGACCAAGCTCAATCAGAACTGGAATTTCATGTGCGCGGAGTGCCATTCGACTGGCGTTGCGAAGAACTACGATCCCGCCACCAAGCGCTATGACACGACCTGGAAGGAGATCACGGTCGGTTGCGAGGCCTGTCACGGCGAGGGCTCGGCGCATGTGGCCTGGGCCAAAGCCGGGACCCCACACGATGCAGCAGACCCCGCCATGGGCCTCCTTGCGCGCTTTAACGAACGCTCCGGTGTTTCATGGAGCCAAGATGCAAAGACCAATCAGCCCAAACGCAATCTCAGCCCTGCCTCTCTTCGTAAAGAGGTTGAGATGTGCGGGCGCTGCCACGCGCGCCGTGGGATCATTTCAGAAGCATTCGTGCCCGGACGGCATCTGTCGGACAGCCATCAGCTCGCCTTGATCGCGCGCGGGCTCTATCAGGCTGACGGGCAAATGCTCGACGAGGTCTACAATTACGGCTCGTTCAAGCAGTCGAAAATGTTTGCTGAAGGCGTCACTTGTAGCGATTGCCACGATCCCCATACCGCCAAGCTGAAGGCAAAGGGAGCGGGCGTTTGCTTGCAATGCCATGCCGAGACTTATGCTGAGGCAAACCATAGTCATCACGAGGGCGCAGGCGCACCGACCTGCATTTCCTGCCATATGCCCGCGCGGGAGTTCATGGTGATCGATACGCGCCACGACCATTCCTTCCGCGTGCCACGGCCGGATCTCTCGGTAACCCTCGGCGTGGACAATGCCTGCACCGATTGCCACACGGATAAGTCTCCCAAATGGGCCGCAGCGGCCATCGAGGATTGGTATGGGCCGGATCGCAAAGGGTTCCAGACCTTCGCCCCAGCATTCCATGCCGCTTGGACCGGCGCACCGGATGCTAGCGCCCTGCTGGCGGCTGTCGCGGCGGATAGAAAGACGCCGTCTTTTGCCCGCGCCAGCGCGCTGGCGGAACTGACGGCCTATCCCTCACCTGAAACCGCAAATCTCGTGCGCGCGGGGCTTTCGGACCCCGATCCGATGGTGCGGATCGCCGCGCTCGATCATTTGGAAACAGCATCGGGCGAGCAGCTCTGGCCGCTGATCGGGCAACTTCTCGACGACCCCGTCCGTGGCGTCCGGACGAGGGCCGGACTGTTGCTTGCAGGCACGCCCGACGCGGGCCTGCCGAAGGCCGACCGTGCGCGGCTTCAAGCTGCCGAGAAAGAGTTCATCGCCGCGCAAGAGCTGAATGCGGACCGGCCCGAATCCCAATCGTTGCTCGCGCGCTATTACATCCGAAAAGGAGCGATGGACGAGGCCGAGGCCGCGTACAAGACGGCACTGGATTTGAGCCCCCATTTTACGCCTGCCGCTGTCAATCTCGCTGATGTCTACCGGCACCGGGGCCGCGATGTAGAGGGCGTGGCCGTTTTGCGGGAGGCGCTTCGACTGTCGCCAAACGATGGCGGCTTGCATCACGCGCTCGGTCTTGCGCTCGTGCGGCTCAAAAAATCGGACGAGGCGGTCGAGGAATTGGGCCGCGCGGCCGAGCTTGAGCCGGATCGGGTTCGCTACGCCTATGTCCATGCGGTCGGTCTTGAGTCCATCGGCAAGCGGGACGAGGCCATCGCAGCTCTAAAGGCGGCACTTCGCCGACATCCGCAAAATCGCCAGTTCCTGACGGCGCTGGTGAATTTTTCTACCGCAGGCGGCGATCTCAAGTCAGCGCTCGACTACGCCCGTCGTCTCGCTAAGGCTGACCCAAGCAATCAGAACATCAAGCCGTTGATCGAGGCTCTGACGAAGCAGGTGATGGGGCAGCAAGACGCGCAGTAGAACTCATGCGCCGCGCGCGCCTGCGATAACCCATAGGCCGAACGAGAACACGAGTAGCGCCCCGCCGGTCTCCAGCACGCGTCCGATCCGAGCACGAAGGCCCTCGCTCCGGGAAAAGAACCGCAAAAGCCGGTCGCGCGCGAGCGTCGCAATCACGGCGACGGCGGCAATCGTCAGCACCATGCCGGCCGCCATGGCCGCCGTCACCGCAAGGCCTGCCGCGAGTAGGCCGCGGGCAAGCGCGTAACTCATGATGAATGTTGTCAGAGGGCAGGGGATCAACCCTGTCACGAAGGCCAATGCCCGGCCATTTCGCGGCTCGCCATCGCCCCTGTCTGCATGGGCGCGACGGGTGAAGGATTGCCAGAGCAGGAATGTGCCGATCAGCACGATCAGCACACCGCTCGCGGTCTCGAATTGCGGCGTGCGCCCGCCGACAGCAAACGCCTTGCTGATCACCGCAAATCCGGCGATCACCAGCACGATGGCGATCCCCACATGGGTAAGCGCGAGGATCGCGCCATTGGCGATGCTCGACAACAGGCTGCCCTTTTGGCCGAGATGGTAGGAAAACAACACGGTCTTGCCGTGTCCCGGCATCATGGCGTGGAGAACGCCGAACACGACCGCAGCGCCCATCGCGGCCAGCAGAGCCGGTAGGCCACCGTGCGCAGCATTGCCGAGCCCGCTTGCCATGCCCTCATAGAGCCAGCGCTGGAGCGCGATTATCTCCTGCATGATCATGCTGTCTCACACAGCACTCCGCGCGGCAAATCACGTACGTGCGAGATCGCTTGCGCGCGACAGGGTGCGCGGCTCAATCACCACGAAAGTTGGGAATCGGTGGAACTGAAAGGTCTAGCGGAAAAAGGCGCCCGATTGCCACGCAGGGGTCGGCTGGCTGACACCTGGCGCGGGAATGGCAATGCCGTTGCCATAGTCCGACACAAAGCCGCTGCTGCCGCTGCTGTTCGCATACGGCATGGCTAAGGAACTGCCTTCGAACTGCGGCATCGTATAGACCGGATCGAGACCGTGATACTCAGCCGCGCTCTTCGGAAGGTCGGCGTCTTTTCCTTGAATCTCAAAAGCCTGCGCGCTGAGCGGCAAGAGTGCCAGGCTCGAAGCGCCGCAAAGTGCAAAGAAAAAAGTACGCATCGTCATGAAGTCCCTCTCAAGGCGGAGTCCCAAATCGCCACGTAGGAGTTTAACCTGATTTGCGGCTCTACACCAGCCGTCGGGTCGTATTATCCGCATGGTTGAGGCGGAGCGTGGCCTGTTCGCAACAGGCCCGTGAGGCGCAAAAAAAGCGCAAGCCCACGGCAAAATTGCGGCGGAGCCTGGCACCGGCTAAAGCATGTGCCATGCCGCCACGTATCCTTTATGTCGTCACCGAAGATTGGTACTTCCTCTCCCATCGCTTGCCCATGGCCCGGGCGGCCAAGCAGGCCGGATTTGAGGTCCATGTGGCTGCCCGCATCAAGGATGGGCTGGCGGCCATCGAAGAGGAGGGCTTTGTCGCCCATCCGCTCGACTGGAGCCGTGGCAGCCTGTCGGCCCGCGATAGTCTTGCCGCCGTGTGGCAGCTGAGGGGCCTCATCGGCAGCCTCAGGCCGGATCTCGTCCACAATGTCGCTCTAAAGCCCGTCCTGCTCGGGACGCTCGCCGCCTTCGGAATGGGCGGCATAGCGATCGTGAATAGCCTGACTGGCATGGGTGCGCTGTTCGTGGATGGGGGCGGGACCGGCACGCTCACGAGGAAGCTTGCGGTTTTCGCGCTCGCCCGCCTCTTGCGGCGGTCGAAAACAGTCACGGTTGTGCAGAATCCAGAGGATCGTGCCTTTGTGGCCGGGCTCGGCGTGCCTGATGCCGCGATCACGATCATCGCGGGCTCTGGCGTCAATACCGAAAAATACCAATCTTTGCCCGAGCCGGAGGCGCCGGTCACGGCTGCCTTTGTCGGCCGTATGCTGCACCATAAGGGCGTTATGACCTTGGTCGAGGCCTTCCGCCGCGCGGCAGACAACGATCAAAGGCCGGCGGGCAGCAAGCTTCGCCTTCTTCTCGCGGGCGATTGCGATCCGGAGAATCCTGGCTCGCTCGCCCCGGAACAACTCATGGAGTTTGCCTCCGCCTACGGCATCACCTGGCTCGGTCATATGGATGATGTGCGCGAGGTCTGGAAGCAGGCCCATTTCGCCGTCCAGCCGTCACGTGGCGGCGAAGGTCTGCCCAAGAGCTTGCTTGAGGCGGCAGCATCAGGCCGTCCGATGGTCGCGACAGACGTTCCCGGTTGCCGGGAGATTGCGATTCGCGGCAAGACGGGTTTTCTGGTGCCGGTGGATGATGCTGACAGCCTCGCCGAGGCCATGTTGCAACTGGCTGGGGACAGTGATTTGCGCGTGCGCTACGGCGCGGCGGCGCGTCAACTGACGGAAGAGAAATTTTCGTCCCAAGCGATCGGCCGGGAGACGGTCGCCCTCTATCGCCACCTGCTCGGGTCTTAAGGCGTCGCGTCCGCCTCGGCGCGCATCATGCGGACGATACCGTCATGGCTTTCCACCCTTGGCTGCCAGCCGGTTGCCATCAATTTTGAGGCATCGATTTCAAACGCACCACAGATGCGCTCCCAATCGGCTTCGCGTCCGAATGACTTCATCAGTCTCTTGACCGCACCTTGAGGCATGTTGACGAGGTGAGGGGACCGCCCAAGGCCCTCGCGCATGGCACCGACGAGATTGGCGATGCTGATGGGCGCGGGGTCAGCGACGAGAAAGGTCTCATTTCGCGTCTTCTCCGATTGCAGCACATGGGTCACAGCGGAGATGAGGTTGTCGATGGCGAGCAGCGATCTGCGATTGCTGAGACCGCCGAAGGGCAGCGGCATGGGGGTCTTGGCGATCGTTGCCAGCGCCGCGATGTTTCCCTTCACACCGGGTCCATAGACAACCGCGGGCCGCAGTACGGTGTGGTCGGCCCCGCTCGCCGCAAGCGCATGTTCCGCATTAAGCTTCGTGCGTCCGTAAATCTCCGTGGGCGCTGGCGCATCCCTCTCGGTGATCGCGGTGCTCGCAGACAGCCCCGCCTGCGCACGGACGGACGACATCAGCACAAAGCACTCGATCTTGCCTGTTGCCTGCGCGGCAAGTTCGGCCACGGCCTCCGTATTGACCCTCGTATAAACATCGTCGGGCAGCGCGCCTGGCGCATGAGCAATGCCCGCCAAATGCACCACATGGCTGACCTCTTCGAGTGCGGACGACCAGTCGGCAGGCCCGGCAAGATCGGGCATCGCCATCGGCTCGATGCCCGGCGCTTGTGCAATGCGTTCTGGATTGCGCGCGGCTGCCCGCACTGAAAAGCCAGCTCTCGCGAGTGCGGGCACAAGGGCGGTGCCCAGAAAGCCGGTAGCGCCCGTGACGAGAACGCGCGCGCTCATTTGGCACCCTTTGCGAAACCAGACAGCACCACCGCAACGCCCGCGATGCCAAACACCAATGCGCTGATATCCATGGCGAGAGAGCGGCTCAAGGCCGCCGCAATGGCCAGGACCATCAGCCAGAGGCCGAGAACGAGAACCCGCGTTGTGACCTCCGGGACGCGCAAACCGCCCGCAACCGCCCGCTGATAGAAGTGCGAGCGGTGTGCGGTCCAGATCTGTTCACCATTGCGGAAACGGCGCACGACTGTCAGCAGGCTGTCAGTCAGCGTGTACAAGCAGAGCAGCAGGGCCGACACGAAATGCGCTTCCGCCACCCAGATCAGCATATAGGCGAGGAGGAGCCCGACTGGCAGGCTGCCCGAGTCGCCTAGAAAAATACTAGCCGGGTGCTTGTTGAAGATGGCGAAGCCGAGTGTTGCGCCAAGCAGGGCGAGTGCCAAAAAGCCGATGCTGGGTGGCGCCTGACCGAGCCAACACAAGATCGCGATGCCAAGCGTCATGGGCACTACCTGGACCACTGTCATCCAATCGAGACCGTCCAGAAAATTGATGATGTTCACGAAGCCAGCCACACCCAGCACAAGAAGCGCGCGCTCGGCACCGAGCGGCAACAGGGCTGGCAGGATGCGGAAATCGGATGGCAGCGTCAGGATTACGCCCAGTGCGACGAGACCTTGCGCCAAGAGGCGCCAGGATACGGGCAGGGAATGGGCATCGTCCAACCCGCCGAGCACCATCAGCACGGCCGCACCTACGAGAACCGGAAAGAGGCTCGGCGCCGGCAGGGCCGTCCCTACAAGGAGCACCCCGCACACCACAAACAGTGACAGCATCACGCCGAATCCAGCACCTTCGGGCGTGGCCGTGACATGGGAGGAACGGTCGTTGGGGTGAGCCATGAGATGGCGGGTGAGAAACGGCTTGAGGACGAAGATGAGCCCGGCGCTCAAAGCGGCACTTGCGCCCACCACGGCGGCACTGGAAACGAAATCGGCTTCAACCATCGGCGTCAGTGGAGGGTCCGCGAGCGCGGCTCCCATTCGTCTTTGCCAGGCGAAACGGACGCCAAGGTCCCAGGTGGGGCGTAGCCCTCCACAGTGGCGCGCAAGATGTCCTGAAGTTCGGCCAGGTCGACGCGTTGGATAGCGCCCTCGAAACGGCCCAGCGTGGCCATGAGCTCTTCATAGGCGAGTACGGGCTCGGAGGTTTTGAAGATGCGCGGGTGGTTTGTGCCCGTGGCATCCTCGCCGATCAAAAGCTCTTCGAAGAGCTTTTCGCCGGGGCGCAGGCCCACATATTCGATGTCCACATCGCCTTCGGGATGCTCTTCGTCGCGGACTTCCAGACCCGACAGGCGGACCATTGTCCGGGCGAGGTCGTCGATCTTTACCGGCGTTCCCATTTCCAGCACGAAGACTTCGCCCCCCGCGGCCATGGCGCCAGCTTGAATGACAAGTTGCGCGGCTTCGGGGATCGACATGAAGTAACGGATCACTTCCGGGTGTGTGACGGTGACCGGGCCACCTGCTTTGATTTGATTGCGGAACAGGCGAACCACCGAGCCCGAGGAGTCGAGCACGTTGCCGAAGCGCACCATGGTGAAGATCGTGTCCCGGGACTCTTCGGCAAGTGCCTGGAGGATCAGTTCGGCAAGGCGCTTGCTTGCGCCCATGACGTTTGTTGGCCGCACGGCCTTGTCGCTTGAGACCAGCACGAAGCGCTCGACCCCGGCCTTCCGTGCGGCCTCCGCGACCACCAGGGTACCGAACGTATTGTTCTGCACCCCGACAAACGGGTTCACCTCGACGATCGGCACATGCTTATAGGCAGCGGCGTGATAGATCACTTCGACCCCGTGCTCCTCGATGATACGCGGCACCAGCTTCCGGTCGAGCACGGAGCCCAAGACCTGAACTATGGTCGTTGCCGTCCCGGTCTCACCGGACTCGAGCCGCTCGCGGCGCTGCAGTTCCTCAATCTCAAGCGAGATTTGGTAAAGGGCGGGCTCCGACACATCGAACAGCACGAGCGTTTTGGGGGCAAGCTGCAAGAGCTGCCGTGTGAGCTCGGCACCGATCGAGCCGCCGGCGCCGGTGATCAGCACCGACTTACCGCGGACCTGGGAGGACAACAGCTCGATGTCCGGCATCACCGGGTCGCGTCCAAGCAGATCCTCGACGTCGATTGGCCTGAGATCGCTGACCTCGACGCGGCCCGAGGCAATTTCTTCAAGCGCCGGCAGGGTTTTTACCGTCACAGGGAAGCTCTCCAGCGCCTTCAGCGCGATCCGGCGTTCGCCTCGCAGCGCCGACGGCGTTGCAAGCAGCACCTCCTCAACCCGTTCATCGGCGATGACTTTGCCGATCTTCTCCGGGCGGACCACCTTGACGCCATGCACCACTTGCCCGGCAAGCGATGTGTTGGGATCGATAAAGGCGACGGTGCGATAGGTCCCTGTCTCATTGAGCGCACGGAGCAGTTGGATCCCAATGGGTCCTGCGCCGTAAATGATCACGTTTTTTCGCGCATCGGACCTGACCGGCTCGAACTGCGGTGCGGACCTCAAGAGCATAGAACCAGCCCATTGGCGGCTAAAGCGGATGAGGCCGGTGGCAATCAAGGCATAAATGACGACCACGGAGCGCGGCTGCCCCTTGATGCCGCTCATGAGAACCACGAGGGCCCAGAGCACGGCCGCTATGATCACGGCGATATAGATCTGGGTCGTGCCTGACGGGCCGATAAATCGCGTTACGAGCTTATAGAGCCCGCGCCAATAGAAGACGAAGACACCGATCAGGGGCGCCGCCAGCATGAGCAGCAAAATCTGCCACGTTTCGGGGATATAGAATTCACTCAGGCGCAAGGAATAGGCGGCCCACAACGCGATGCCGAGCATCACGAAATCATTTCCAATCAGCAGCATCCGCTTGAACCAGCGGGGTCGCTCGATCAGCCAAACGGCGAAGTTCATTGAGCCGGTCCCTGTGCCAGACCCTAGGTCCAGCTTAAGAACTTGATACACGTTGGAGAGTTGGGCGAACCATAACGGAAGCGCGGTCCAAACGGAAGCAAGGGGTTGTGGCGGAAGATCACGCGTTTTTGGTGGGCTGGGAGCGAATCTTGCTGGGCAGGAGGGGACTTGAGGTCTCATGGCCTTCCGGCCAAGCTCGCGTTCCTTTCAGACCTTGAGATTGGCGATTCGTGATGAGAGCGGCTTACAAATGGGCTTTGGCAGTGCAAGGCGCGCTGCTATTCGCCTTTCTGGCGCCAGGGACGGCATTCGCCGACACGGTGACGCTGGTCACCCCGGTGGTCTACGGGACGCATCTGCCCGGGCTCGGGGCCCCGGCACTTGCGCTTGCGAAGGCGCTCAAAGCGCGCTCCGGCGGCACGCTTCAGCTCGATCTGAAGGAGCCAGGTGAGGGCACGGCCCCACACGAAATCCTCGACAAAGTATCTGACGGCAAGGTCGATGCGGGCTTCGCGACGGCCGGGTTCTGGGCCGCAAAACTCCCCGCTGGCAGCCTGTTTGCCGGGTTTCCGTTTGGTCCCGATGCCAAGAGATATTTGGACTGGTTCAATCGCGGCCATGGCCGCGCGCTGTACCAGGAGATGTACGATCAGGCCAAGGTGAAGGTCCATGTGGTCCCCTGCGCCTTTGGCGGGGCGGAGGCAGGTGGCTGGTTCACGAAGGAGATTGCCTCAAAAGATGATATCGAGGGCCTGCGCATGCGCATTTTCGGACTTGGGGCCAGAGTGATCTCGCGCCTTGGCGCTGTGCCCGTCCTGATCCCTGGCAGCCGTCTGGCAAAGGCCTTCGAAGAGGAGCAGATTGACGCGGCGGAGGCCTATACCCCAGCAGTGGACCGCACGCTTGGCCTGCAAGACACCGTCAAGACGCTCTACATGCCGGGCTGGAGCCAACCAGCCACTGTGTTTGAGCTCCTGATCAACCATGATCGCTGGGCGGCCCTTGGTCCGGAACATCAATCTCTCATCGAAAGCACGTGCGGTGAGTTGCTTCAGCGGACACTGTCGGAGAGTACGAATCTGCAAGCTGCTGCGCTGGCGGCCCTATCCAACGAGGACGGCGTGCAGGTCCTGACGCTGCCAGACGATGTTCAGGAAGCCTTGCGTGGTGCCTGGGAAGAGATCGTGCGCGAAGAGGGCGTGCGGGACTACTTCTTTCAAGAGGTGCTGCAAGACATGGACTCCTTCGCCGCAGGCGGCCAAATGACCGAAACTGAAGAACCTGCCCCAACAGAGGCCGAGCCACAGCGCGAAGAGGCTATCCCGCCTCCGCCACCGCCTGGCGATGCCACGCCCGCCGGCCCCTGACGCGTGAGCATTGGTTTTTCGCACAGCAGGACCCCCGCGTTTCGCTCCCGCGTGCAGCTTGATACACTGCGCGCATATTGCCCGCTCATTCCACCCATGCGAAGAGGGGCGGGCGCTCGTAATAGGAACGGCCTCTTGAGCGGCTAGGAGCCTGCTTGCATGTCTACAATGACCCTTCCCGATCCTGACCGCGCGGTCTTGGCCCGCCGGAACGACGTCGTGAAGCAGCTCAAGAAGCTCGTGCCGAACGCCCTGCTCATCAGCGATCTTGAGGGGCGGCGGACGTACGAATCCGATGCCCTGTCCGCCTATCGGCGTGTGCCGCTCGCTGTGGTCCTGCCAAACACCACGGAAGACGTTTCCGCGATTTTGAGCTTCTGCCACGACAACCACGTCAAGGTCGTGCCACGCGGTGCGGGCACCTCCCTTTGCGGCGGGGCGACGCCCCTCGAGGACGCCATCGTTCTGTGTCTGTCGCGGATGAACAGGGTTCTAGAAATCGATCTGACGAACCGTGTCGCGCGGGTCGAGGCCGGGATCACCAACATCGCGATCACGCAAGCGGCGTCGCAACAAGGGTTCTTCTACGCCCCTGATCCGTCGAGCCAGATCGCCTGCACGGTGGGTGGCAACATTGCCACGAATTCCGGCGGTGCCCACTGCCTCAAATACGGGGTCACGGTGAATAACCTCCAGGGCGTACGCATGGTCATGATGGACGGCGAGATCCTGGACCTTGGCGGGAAATGTCTCGAATCTGCCGGCTACGATTTCTTGCCGCTTGTGACGGGCTCGGAGGGCCAACTCGGCGTTGTCACCGAGGCAACCGTGCGGCTGCTGGCGGCCCCGGAAGGGGCGCGGCCTGTGTTGATTGGCTTCGACTCCGCGCAGGCCGCCGCGTCTTGTGTCGCGGCCATTATCGCCTCTGGCATCATCCCTGTGGCGATCGAGTTCATGGATCGCCCGGCGATTCATGTTTGCGAGCATTTCGTTCCGGCGGGCTATCCGCTCGACGTGGAGGCGGCGTTGATCGTCGAGGTCGAAGGGTCCGAGGACGAGATCGAGTATCTCCTCGAGAAGATCGAGGACATTGCGCAGGACTACAATCCGATCAGCATGCGGCGCAGTCAAAGCGCAGAGGAAAGCGCGCTGATCTGGAAGGGCCGCAAGGCAGCATTCGGGGCTATCGGGCAGATCTCCGATTATATGTGCATGGATGGGGTCATTCCGTTGTCCGCGCTTCCCAAAGCGCTGGACGAAATCGGCAGGATTTGCCGCAAATACCGGTTCGACGTGGCCAACATCTTCCATGCGGGCGACGGCAATTTGCACCCGCTGATTCTGTACGATGCGAACGACCCGGGGCAGCTTGAACGCGTCGAGCTTTGCGGTGCTGAGATTCTTAAACTTTGCGTCGATCTGGGCGGGTGTCTCAGCGGTGAGCATGGTGTCGGCATTGAGAAGCGTGAATTGATGTACGAGCAATTTACCGACGAGGACATCGATCAGCAGGTGCGCATCAAAGAAGAGCTGGACCCTTCCTGGCTCCTCAATCCCGGAAAGGTCTTTCCGATTCTGGGCCGCGATGCGCTGAAGTTGAGCATCGATCTGACGGATCTCGGCGCAGAGCCTGGCGCCGGCGAGCGGGCCGAACCTGCCGAAGTCGCGGCCGTGGAAGGCGAGGGAACGCGGTGACCGCCCATATGCGCCTTGGCTTCCACGCGCCAGCATCCGAAGAAGAGCTGTCCCACCTTATTATCCAGGCGGCGGAAACCCGCACGCCCATCGAGGTGCTGGGCAAAGGGACCAAGCGCGAGCTGGGGCACCCGGTTAAGGCCGGCGCGGCGGTGAGCACCGAGGCCATGTCTGGTATCACGCTGTACGAGCCGACCGAGCTGGTCATGGTCGCCAAGACCGGCACGCCGCTCGCCGAGATCGAGACAGCGCTTGCCGAGAACGATCAGGAACTGGCCTTTGAGCCGGTGGATCTGGCGCCGGTCCTGGGCTATGCCCCCGGCGAGGGCACTATTGGCGGCGTAGTGGCCACGAATATTTCAGGGAGCCGCCGCATTTTGAAAGGTGCCGCCCGGGATCATGTGCTCGGCATCCGCGCCGTGAATGGCCGCGGCGAGATCATCAAGGCGGGCGGGCGCGTCATGAAGAATGTGACAGGCTACGATCTTGGCCGCACCTTGGCTGGCTCCTGGGGCACGCTTGCCATCATGACCGAGGTTGCGCTCAAAGTTCTGCCTGTGCAGCGCGAGTCCCGCACCATCATCTGTTACGGGTTGACCGATCAGACCGCGATCGAGGCGCTATGCATTGCGGCCGGGACGCCTTTTGAGGTTTCCGGTGCGATGCATCTGCACGCGGATCTCGCGGCCCGGATGTCGGACGAGGAGCTCGCCGGTCAAGGCGCCCCGGTCACCGCGATACGTGTCGAGAATTTCCCAGCCTCGGCCCGATACCGCGCCAGTGGGGTGCGCCAGGCCATTCTCGCCTACGGTCCGGACCTGGAACTGGACTCGGAGCGCAGCAAGGTGTTCTGGGGCGATGTCCGGGGGCTGAAAATGTTTCAAGGACAGTCCAATCCGCTTTGGCGTGTTGCCACCGTCCCGAGCCAAGCTGCCAAGTTCATCGGCAATCTTACCCGCAAGATCGACGTCCGCGTGGCCTATGATTGGTCGGGCGGCCTTGTTTGGATCGAGACACCTGCCTTGACCGATGCGGGCGCGCTGGATATTCGCCGCCAGCTTGCCGAGATCGGTGGCCATGCCACATTGGTCCGCGCCGATAGCCGGATACGAGACGGGATCGACGTTTTCCATCCGCTGGATGCGCAGCACGCAACACTGTCTGCAAAGCTCAAACATGCCTTCGACCCGCTCGGCCTGTTCAACCCGGGCCGCCTCTATCGGGAACACTAACGAACGCCATGGAAACCAATTTCAACGCCCTGCAGCTTGGCGACCAGACGATTGCTCGCGCGGACGAGATCCTGCGCCGCTGCGTTCATTGCGGTTTGTGCACGGCAACCTGCCCCACCTACGTTCTCACAGGCGACGAGCGCGATAGCCCGCGCGGGCGCATCTATCTCATGAAGCAGATGTTCGAAAGCCGCGACGTGACGGCGCCCACGGTCCATCACATCGATCGCTGCTTGTCCTGCCTTGGCTGCATGACCACCTGCCCGAGCGGCGTCGACTATATGCATCTGGTGGACCTTGCCCGCGAGCGCATCGAACAGCGTGGGCATCGCGGCCCGAACCAAACCACAATGCGCTGGTTCTTGAGCCGCGTGCTGCCCTATCCCCGCCGCTTCAAGGCCATGTTGGTTCTTGGGTGGTTCGCCAAACCCCTCCGCGAGGTGATCGGAAAGATGGGCATGAAGCGCATCGCGGCCGCGTTGGATCTTGTCCCGAAGGATGCGCTGAAGCTCAAAATCCTCAGCCCCAGATCCGCCTACAATCCCAAGGCGCCACAGCCCAAGCGCGTCGCGATCATGCTGGGCTGTGTACAGGAGGTTCTAGCGCCGCAAATCAACCGGGCTGCGATCCGTTTGCTTCGCCGTCATGGCGTGGATGTGATGGTGGTCAGGGACGAGGGCTGCTGCGGGGCCTTGTCTCATCATCTAGGCCGCGAGGAAGACGCACGCAGCCATGCGCGCCACAATATCGATGCCCTGACCGGGGTGATGCGCGAAAGGCTCTTGGACGCCATCATTCCAACGGCGAGCGGGTGCGGGACCATGTTGAAGGACTACGGCAATCTGCTGGCCCGCGATCATGGCTATGCGGAACGGGCGGGCTATGTCGCGGGACTTGCCCGCGACGTGAGCGAGTTCCTGAATGAGATCAATCTCAATCCGCCCGTCATGTGGACGGGTCTGAGGGTCGCCTACCACTCGGCCTGTTCGCTGGCCCATGGCCAAAAGCTCGACCAATTGCCACGGCAACTCTTGGAACAGGCTGGCTATATGCTGACGGAGATTCCTGAAGGCCATCTGTGTTGCGGCTCTGCGGGCACCTACAACATTGTTGAGCCGGACCTGGCTGGCCAGCTGCGTGACCGGAAGATCAAGAATATCGAATCCGTCACGCCCGACGTGATCGTCACGGGCAATATCGGCTGCATCAGCCAGCTCAAATCCGGAACGGATATTCCCATCGTTCATACGGTGGAACTGCTGGATTGGGCAACCGGGGGCCCATGCCCGCCCGCGCTTTCCAAAATGCGCGGCCGCGCCCATCCGATCGAGGCCCTGGTCGAGATGGCCAAGGCGGCGGCCAAGGAGAGAGACCTCGTCGACTAGCGCGCGGACTCAGGGTGCCATCCTGTGCCGGCCTGCCAGCGCGCTTGCCTACTGGCGGTGCTTTTGCCTGCTGTCGGTGCCTTTGCTTGCTGGCAAGGGAACGATGGGCTAGAACGCGGCGGCTTGAGCTCTTTCAAATAAGCCGCATCCAATCATGACGAAGAACGATAAAAAGCCTCAGCCGGAGGCCGAATCTGCTCAGTCAGAGTCGGAGCCCTCGCGCCCAGAGGCACGCCTTCCCAAAGGCCTGCAGGACACGTCCGCGCAAGATAACCGCGCGCAAGATGCGATGCTCAGCACCATCAAGACCGTGTTTGAAAAATATGGCTTCGAGCCGCTGGCGACACCTGCCATCGAATACACCGACGCGCTCGGCAAATTCCTGCCCGATCAGGATCGGCCAAACGCTGGCGTGTTCTCGTTCAAGGACGACGACGAGCAATGGCTCTCGCTGCGCTACGATCTGACAGCGCCGCTGGCCCGCTATGTGGCAGAGAACTATCAGAGCCTGCCGAAGCCCTTCCGCCGCTATCAGGCAGGTCCCGTCTGGCGCAACGAGAAACCCGGCCCTGGCCGCTACCGCCAGTTCATGCAGTTCGATGCGGATACGGTCGGCGCGGCGTCCATCGTGGCGGATGCAGAAGTGTGCATGCTTGCCGCAGATACCATGGAGGCGCTTGGCGTTCCGCGCGGGCAATATTTGGTGAAGGTCAACAGCCGCAAGGTGCTTGACGGTGTGATGGAGGCTATTGGCCTAAGTGGCGAGGCAAATGCCGACAAGCGTCTGAGTGCTCTGCGGGCAATCGACAAACTTGATCGCCTCGGCGTTGAAGGCGTCCGACGGCTGCTCGGCGATGGCCGCAAGGACGAATCGGGTGACTTTACCAAGGGCGTGGGTTTAGCCGAGACGCAGATCAACAGTATTATTGCGGTTCTTCAAGCGGAGGAGTTCAAAGATCTTCGGCGGATCCTCGACCAAATTACCGTGAACACGGGAGGAGTGCCTGACAGTCAAAGGGGCCTAGCCCACTTGCCCTGCGAGGATGCACTCAATGAAATAGTCGAACAGATGGAGCCCCTGATACGTTCAGCGGGCTATGGCGCGGACCGTATTCGTTTAGACCCTTCAATCGTGCGCGGGCTCGAATATTACACCGGGCCTGTGTTCGAGACGGAGCTGACGGCGCCCATCAAGGACAAGCGAGGGCAGGCCATCCGTCTCGGTTCGGTTGTGAGCGGCGGACGCTATGACGGCCTTGTGGAGCGCTTCACGGGCGAGCGCGTGCCGGCCACCGGTATTTCGGTCGGGGTGTCGCGGCTCCTGTTCGGTCTCCAGCTTCTCGGCAAATACACCGGCGGAGATGCGCAAGGCCCAGTCGTCGTGCTTGTCTTCGACAAGGATCGGCTCGGCGACTATCAAAAAATGGTCCAGAGGCTTCGCGGCGCGGACATTCGCGCCGAGCTTTATCTCGGCTCATCCGGCATGAAGGCGCAGATGAAATATGCCGACAAGCGAGGGAGCCCGTGCGTCGTCATCCAGGGCAGCGACGAGAAGGGGCGCGGCGAGGTGCAAATCAAAGACCTCGTTCTCGGTGCGACGCTCAGCAAGATTGAGGACCGCGAGGAGTATCTGAAAAAGCGGGCTGAGGCGCAGTTCGCTGTGCCTGAAGCCGAACTTGTCGAAGGCATCCGCAAAGTCCTCGACCGTCAGAAGGCGTAAAGGCCATGACCGCGGAAACCGCACGAGCATTCGAGGCCCTTGAGGGCCAAGCTCGCGATCTGCTGGAGCTGTTTGGACGCCAAGGCTATGAGCGTGTCGCTCCAGCCGTGCTCCAGCCGGCCAGCGTGTTTCTGGATCAAATTGGTGAGCAGGTGCGCGGGCGCACTTACGTCTTCACCGATATTGCGGGCGAAGAGCTCTGTCTGCGGCCCGATCTCACCGTGCCGGTCTCGCGGCTCTATCTGGAGCGGCACCCGGATGCGGAGACGCAAGCCCGCTATTGTTATAACGGTCCGGCTTTCCGCTTTCAGCCCCTGGGCCCGAGCCCGATCCACCCGCGCGAGTTCCGCCAAGCGGGCATCGAGTGCTTCGGTGTGCCGGACAAAGAGCGCGCCGACATCGAAGTGCTCCTGCTTGCGATTGAGGCGGTGAAGAGCACAGGGCTGCGAGACTATGCGCTGCGCTTTGGCGACATCGCGCTGTTCTATGCCTTGATCGATGCGCTCGATTTACCTGAGCGCTGGCGCCTGAAGCTGCGCCACTATTTTTGGCGCCCCCCGGTGTTCCATGCGCTGCTAGGCCGTTTGGCGAGGGAAGAGCGCCCGGAGGCCGATGGCCTGATGGCGGGGCTTGTCGAGAAGATCGCCGGAACAAGTCAGGAGAACGCCGAGGCCATCGTCGCCGCTCATCTCGAGGCTGAAGGCATTCCGCTTGCGGGCAATCGATCCTTGCGTGAGATAGCGGCACGGCTGCGTGATCACGCCGCCGATTTGCGGGCTGATCCCTTGCCGAAAGAGGTGGCGACGGTCATCGACTACTATTTGTCGGTCTCGGCGCCGCCGCGCGACGCGGTCGAGAAGGTCGCCATGATCGCAAAGGGGGCCGACCTCGATCTCGGACCTGCGCTCAATACGGTTGTGCGCCGGTTTGATCGGCTGGAGAGCGAAGGCATCGATTTGTCCGCGGCGGTCATGTCCACCGAGTTTGGCCGCAAGCTCGAATACTATTCTGGCCTCGTGTTTCAAATTGAAGCGCCGGGGATGGGCGAGACCGAGCCGGTCGCGGGCGGCGGACGCTACGACAACCTGCTCAGCGCGCTTGGCGCGCCGCGTCCTGTCCCCGCCGTCGGGTCGGCTATTCACACGGAGCGCCTGCTGGCCGCCGTGGAGAGGGACTTGTCATGAGCACACCGTCGCTGGTCATCGCCGTGCCGTCCAAAGGGCGCTTGAAGGAGAACGCCGCCGCGCTGTTCGAGGCGGCCGGTTATGCCTTGCGCGTCAAAGGCCACGAGCGCGGGTATCGCGGTCAGCTCGAAGGGCTCCCCGACGTGGAGGTGGAATACACATCCGCGGCGGAAATCGTACACCAGCTGAAGGCGGGCCGTGTGCATCTTGGGATCACCGGCGAGGACCTCGTGCGCGAAACGATTCACGATGCGGACAGCACCGTGGAGTTCTTGCGGCCGCTCGGCTTCGGCCAAGCGGACGTGATTGTGGCTGTCCCTGCGTGCTGGCTTGATGTGTCGCGCGTGGCGGATCTGGAGGACGTGGCCGAGCAATTCGCGCGCGCACATGGCAGAGGCCTGCGCGTTGCCACGAAATACATGAACCTCACCCGCCGGTTCTTTGCCGAGAAGTGCGTGACCGGCTACCGCATCGTCGAGAGCGTGGGCGCCACCGAGGCAACGCCGGCCAGTGGGACGTCCGAACTCATCGTGGACATCACGACAACGGGCACGACATTGAGAGCCAACAACCTCAAAGTGTTGGAAGATGGTTTGATCCTGAAGTCGCAAGCACACCTCTTGGCCGCCAAGGGGGCCGCGTGGGATGCACGGGCAAATGCATTGCGCGACACGATCCTTGCGGGCCTCTCAACCTAGGGTGAGTTCTGTTCACCGGGAGGTGAATGGCGAGTGAGCTTTGCAGCGGCTAGTCTCCGCCCGCTATGCGCATCAATTTTGAGAAACAGATCGCCGCGCCGGTCGCCACCGTTTGGACCTTCGTCGACGACGACACCAAGATTCCCCTCTGGATAACGGGGAGCGTCGACATCAGCTATCCGGACGGGCAAGAGCGCGCGAAGCCGGTTGGAACGCGCTTCCGTCAGACGCTGAAGGAAGGAGGCCGTGAAAAAACCTGTGACGGCAGGATTACCGCCTACGAACCGGAACGCCTTCTTGGCGTGCGGCTGAGCGACGGGAGCTTTGGTGTCGATTTGACCTACAAGCTCTTGCCTTCGAGCCAAGGGACACGGCTGGATTACACCGCCGATATTTCACTTCAATCGTTTTTCACCAAGCTTTTGGGTTTTCTGTTCAAATCGCTGACGGTCAGCATCATGCAGCGGCATATGGCGAATCTTAAACGCGTTGCTGAACAAGAGGCTGCCAATGTCTGACACATCTGGGAACTTCAAAATGATCCGAATTATCCTCGCTGGCGTGCTGTCGCTTGGCGTGACCTCTGCTGCTGCCGCACCCGCGCGCATCGTGGTTCTCGCCGGCGGCGAAGCGGCGGACGCCTGGCGGCTCTGCGAAATCGGCAGCCAGCGCGCGCAAGGTCTGCGTTACAACTATCTCGGAGACAAAGCGGCGAAGTCCCTGTTCAAGACTGACGAGCCGCCAGCCTATTTCTTCGCGATTACGCCCCATACGGTCGCCGTTGCGACGCCCGCTGCAGAAAGCTGGCGCAAGCCCATCATCAACTATTCGGTGTTGCCGCAGGATGATGAGAAAAAGATGGCTGAAGCCATGAATGTGCGTACGCGCCAAGCCGCGGGCAACATACTCAACAACCCTGCGCTCAAGGGAAAGACGGTCGTCATGGTGTGGGACCGAAGGCACATCGCCGATCGCGCGCTCGACGACAAATATCAACGCGAAGCGGCTGTCACGCTTCGCCAGCTCCTGCATCTCGACATTTTGCCCGGCGTGCCGCGGAATTGGCCCAAGGACAATCACGACTATTTCTGGATCATCGATTTTCCCGAAAACTCAAACGTGCCTCTGAAGTTCGAGATGGTGAAGCAGGAGTTCGGCAAATCATTTCCGAAGGTTCCCGCTAATGATTGGGGCGAACCCGCGAAACTCGATCCGGAAAGCGGTTGTCTTCTTGACGATTAGCTAACGCGCTGCGCGCCATCTTGAAATCGTCGCGCTGGCCGGGCTCCCCCCTGAATCCAAATTACGGACCGCCATCGATCGTTGCAGGGCGGATTCCATTTGGCGACGAGATCGGCCTCTTCTTTCCGACGTTCTTCCTCATCGTTCGATGACTTATGGACATGAATATGCGTTACGCCATTGCGAACGATGCAGTCCCGCTTGTGATGTGTGTCGAGCGTCCGTTGAGAAATATCGCCGGTCTCCCCAATTTAGAGCGCTATCCAGCCCTTAGTGCCTATCGTGGCATAAATGTAATTCGCAGGCGCTTTCTCAAAAGTCGTACCTATTGAGTGAATCCAATAGGTGTAGTTGGTCCCCCACCTTCCGCTCCAAAGGATCTTCTGTGGGTCAGTCATTCCACCCCCTCTGATTGCCAAATTAATAAAAACCACTTCAGATACAATATCTAGCGAGCGAAAAGGCGCGGGATAATATGCAATCACTGCTTGATTGCGCTTGGTGGAACAACACATCCGCGGTTAAAAAATGGGCCGCCCCGAGGGGCGGCCCTTCTTGTTCGAAGCCTTGAGGACTCCAGCAATTCACGACGTGTGGACTACATCATGTCCATGCCGCCCATGCCGCCCGGAGGCATTCCCGGCATGCCCGCATCGTCCTTCTTCGGCGACTCGGCCACGGCCGCCTCTGTGGTGACGAGGAGACCGGCAACGGAGGCCGCATCCTGCAGCGCCGTGCGGACAACCTTGGCCGGGTCAATAATACCCTTGGCGATAAGGTCCACATAGGTGTCGTTCTGCGCGTCATAGCCGAAGGAGGGTGATTTCTGCTCGATCACCTTGCCGACCACGATCGAGCCTTCCACGCCTGCATTCTCGGCGATCTGACGGATCGGTGCCTGGAGCGCACGGCGTATGATGTTCACGCCGGCTTCCTGGTCGGCATTGTCGCCCTTGATCTTGAGAGCCTTGGAGGCATGAAGGAGCGCAACGCCGCCGCCTGGCACGATGCCTTCTTCAACGGCCGCGCGGGTCGCGTTCAGCGCATCGTCGACGCGATCCTTCTTTTCCTTCACCTCGACCTCGGTGGCACCGCCGACCTTGATCACTGCAACGCCGCCGGCGAGCTTCGCCAAACGCTCTTGCAGCTTCTCGCGATCGTAGTCGGACGAGGTGTCCTCGATCTGGGCACGGATCTGCGCAACACGCGCCTCGATCTCATCCTTCTTACCGCCGCCACGCACGATGGTGGTGTCGTCCTTGGTGATGTTGACGCGCTTGGCCTTGCCGAGCATCTGCACCGTGACGTTTTCAAGCTTGATGCCGAGATCCTCCGAGACCATCTCGCCGCCCGTAAGCGTTGCGATGTCCTGAAGCATGGCCTTACGGCGATCGCCGAAGCCAGGGGCTTTCACGGCCGCGATCTTCAAGCCGCCACGCAGCTTGTTGACCACGAGCGTGGCAAGGGCCTCGCCCTCGACGTCTTCTGCGATGATGAGCAGGGGACGGCCCGACTGCACCACTGTCTCAAGCAGCGGCAGCATGGCCTGAAGACCCGAGAGCTTTTTTTCGTAGATCAGAATGTACGGGTTCTCGAGTTCCGTCGTCATCTTCTCGGCATTGGTAATGAAGTAGGGCGAGATGTAGCCGCGGTCGAACTGCATGCCCTCGACCACTTCGAGCTCGCTGTCGAGGCTCTTGGCTTCCTCGACCGTGATGACACCCTGATTGCCGACCTTCTTCATGGCCTGGGCGATCATGTCGCCGATGGCCTTCTCGCCATTGGCTGAAATGGTGCCGACCTGGGCGATCTCGGACGAGCCGCTGACTTCCTTGGACTGCTTTTTGATCGTGCCCACGACCTCGGCAACGGCCTTGTCGATGCCGCGCTTCAGATCCATCGGGTTCATGCCGGCGGCAACAGCCTTCAGGCCTTCGCGTACGATTGCCTGCGCTAGAACCGTGGCCGTGGTGGTGCCGTCGCCCGCGGTCTCATTGGTCTTCTGGGCGACCTCTTTCAGCATCTGCGCGCCCATGTTCTCGAACTTGTCTTCAAGCTCGATCTCCTTGGCCACGGTCACGCCATCCTTGGTCGTGCGCGGCGCGCCGAACGATTTGTCGATGATGACGTTGCGGCCCTTGGGACCGAGCGTAACCTTCACTGCATTGGCCAGCACATCAACGCCCTTGAGCATGCGCTCACGGGCCTCGGCGGCAAACTTGACGTCTTTGGCTGCCATTGAATTTCTCTCCGTTGAGGGTCAACAAGCCCAAGGCGCTCGCTCGTAGCGACGATCGCATTGGGGATCAATTTTTCGAAAAAATGCGACGGTCGGGCGTTAGCCGAGAATGCCCATGATGTCGGACTCCTTCATGATGAGGAGATCGTCGCCATCGATTTTGACTTCGGTGCCGGACCATTTGCCAAACAGAACCTTGTCGCCGGCTTTCACGCCAAGCGGCTGAACCTTGCCATCCTCGCCACGGGCGCCAGGGCCTGCGGAGACGACTTTGCCCGTTTGCGGCTTCTCAGCCGCTGTGTCCGGAATGATGATCCCGCCTTTGGTCTTCAAATCCTCCTCGAGCCGTTTGACCACGACACGGTCATGCAAGGGACGGAATTTCATGGATGTACGCTCCTATTCGCTGGTACTCTGCCGATTGGCACTCGGCCATTCCGAGTGCTAATAGCGCCGCTTTTAGAAGGACCCTTTGCTGACTGTCAAGGCGCGCCCCGTCGCGATTTTGCTGTGAGGCATAGGCCGCGACTCCCCGGTTGCAGCGCGGGTCTCAACACTCTGGAACTGGGGGCAACAACCCCAAAGTACAAGTCTGCAGCATGGCGCACGGTCGCCTCAGTGCTTGAGAGAGGCCCAACGTGCTGTCTAATTGGGCCGCGCAGTTCCGCTCATGGCCAGTTTGATGTTGCTTTGCAAATGCCCCTCGACCATGATTTCGGGACGCGAGGGGCGGCGCGACCAGCCAAGACCAGTCAGAACGGCACCGGCATGTCTTCACGGGCGGGCCGTCTTTTTGAGCAAGTCTTGTTCTCACGTGAGTCTTGCCTGGTGCATGTGCTGTCCGAGGAGGGGCCGCGATGATTAATGTGCTCGTTCTGGTGGCTATGGTCGTCACGGCGGCTGCGTTTGCCGCAGGGCTGACGGTTCAGGCTGGACTACCGCTGTTGCCGGTGTTGATCGGCACAATGGCACTGCTCCTGGTCATGGCCGCATCCTATTTTCGGATAGGCCGCAGCGGCGCAGCGGCGCAGGCGCAGGCGGCGATCGCATTGATGAGCTTGAGCAAGCCTTGGAGGTGATCGATGCCGATTTGCAGCGGCTCGACCAAGTGGAAGATGGGATCTCCCGTCTCCACAGTCTTCACGACAAGGTGGATCAGCTCGGTCAAGCACTCGCACGCGGCGCTACTGGCGGAACGGAGGGAGGGGAAGTCACCTCCGAACTCCAGGACGTCTATGCGCGAATTGAAGCCGTGCGCGCGGAGGTCGCCACTGAGGGCCGAGCGCAGCGCCAGAAAATTATCAACGACCTGGGCGCACTCGAAAGACTGATCGCAGGTCTGTCGGGCCAGCTGGCGCCATCACCGGGCGCCGCAGCAGCGGCGGCCACGGCATCTGCGCCTGCTGCCTTCGTGGGCGAGAGGGTCGAACAGGAAATCGAGCCTGAGCCGTTGGTGCCCTCTGAACCAGAGCACGAACCTGAACTTGTGCTTGAGCCCGAACCCGAACCCGAACCAGGGCCCGAGCCGGAACCCGAGCCAGAGCCAGAGCCCGTGCTGGAACCCGAGCCAGAACCTGAGCCCGAACCCGTGTCCCTATCGGAGCTTGCGCCGGAAGGATTGACGGACCCGGATTTGGACATCGCGTCGGTGCCGGACGAGCCGCCGGAACCGCCTGTGGAGATCGCACCGGAGCCGGAGCGCGAAGAGGCCGTTCTGGATGCGGTGCCCGAAAGTACGGGTGAACGCATCGGCGAACCCGAGCCTGATGGAGACGACAAAGACGAGCCTCAGGACATAGATGATACGCCTGGACGGGAAGAAGCACTGCTCGCTGCAGCGCTCGTCGCGGCTCAGCCCGAGCCCGAGGAGGCGCCCGCGCCGGAAGAGCCGGAGGATGACCTCGACTTTGTCCTTCCGGATGACGACGATGACGATGCGATGCTCGACATCATACGGGAGGCCATCGAGCAGGGCCGGGTCGACCTCTACCTTCAGCCAACGCTGACTCTGCCCGACCGCAAGGTCCTCTATTTCGAAGGACTGACGCGGATCCGCAGGAGCGATGGCGAACTTGTCATGCCCGGCGATTATATGCCCGTTGCCAAGCGGTCAGCCCTGATGCCGCTGATCGACAACGTCTTGGTCGTGCGCGCCGTGCAGGTGTTGCGGCGCCTTGGTCCGGACGCACCAATCAAGGGTGTCTTTGCGAACATCTCGATGCACTCGCTGTTGGACGTCGACTATTTCCCGGAACTCATCGAGTTCATGGAAGAGAACAGTGGCCTCAGCGACCATCTCGTGTTCGAGATCAGCCAGGCGGAGATGCAGGGCTTGAACGAATCGGAAATCGGGTGCCTCGATACGTTGGGGGCCCTCGGTTTTACGTTTTGCCTCGACAATATTACCGACCTGGAAACCGGGTTCGATGGGTTGAGCGAGCGCCATTTCCGCTTCGCCAAGGTCAGCGCCGCGCGCTTCCTGGAAGGCCCGGGGCGCAACGCGGCTGATCTCAAGCGCCGGCTTGATGAGATCGGAATTCAGCTCATTATCGAGAAGGTGGAGAAGGAAATCGATATTGCGGACTTGCTCGACCATGGGATCGAACTCGCGCAAGGCCACCTGTTTGCGGAGCCACAGCCGATGAACGCGGCTCTGTCCCGGGAACTTGCCAATACCAGCGCAACGTAAACCCGCCGCGCGCGCAAGAGAGTTACGCTCAGTCTGAAGAGCATCAATGTGGCGGATCCGAGCTTGGCCTATTCTCCGCCAGGTTCAAGGCGCTTGATCGTCTCGTCCTCGATATCGTCGCCTCCCATGGTTTTTGGCTCCGGCATGGCTTGCTTGGGCGCGCCCGCGTCTTCTTCTTTGGCAGGAACCTCATCGGGTACCAGGTCCTCCTCGACAGCGAGATTCTCCTGATCCACCACCGGCAGGGCGAGGGACGGTGCACTGTCCACACCGCCCAGAGACAATGCCAATCCGCTCATTGCCAAGGCCGGTCCGCCCGATACGGCAAGCGCAAGTCCGCCCACCAGGCACGTTTTCCAAGTCAGTGGCCGCATGATCGTCTCCGTAGCAAGAGTAGCGTTCGTCATATGCGCGCAGTCTATCACCAGTGCGTCTTCCCCCATAGCGCTTCAAGGCGTTGGTTGCGTGCCTTCTTGACCGGCGCGCCGCAAGCCTCTAACCGAGCGCCATGACAGCTTCCCTCTCAGTTCCCATCATCGAATCAATCCAAGACCTTGCCGGGCGCTATCGCGTTTGGTTCGTCGATATTTGGGGCGTTATGCATAACGGGCGCGATGCCTTTCCAAACGCTGCGGCAGCAACGCGTGCCTTCCGCGAGGGCGGCGGCGTCGTCGTGCTTCTGTCCAATTCCCCACGGCCAAGCCCGGACCTGCAAGAGCAGCTCCGCTTGTTTGGCGTGCCGGACGATGCCTATGACGCCACAGTGTCGTCGGGTGACCTCACAAGGCATGAGCTGTCGAAGCATAAGGGTGCGCGCGTGTTCCACCTTGGGCCCGAGCGGGACACGGCGATCTTCGATGCCATGGACGTCACGCTGACGGGGCCTGAGGAGGCGGATCTGACCGTCTGTTCGGGCCTGTTCGACGATGAGGTCGAGACGCCGGAGGACTATGTCGATCTGCTTTCAAGCATGGCGGCGCGCGATTTGCCGATGATCTGCGCCAATCCGGACCACAAAGTGGAACGTGGGCATCGCCTGATCTACTGCGCGGGCGCTCTTGCTGCGGCCTATGAAACCCTCGGAGGCAAGACGATCTATGCGGGCAAGCCGCATCGGCCCGTCTACGAATTGGCGCTTCAAACAGCTGCGAAGGTGGCGCCCGGAACCATCAGCCAATCGGACGTGCTTGCGATTGGCGATGGCGCGAAGACCGATATTGTTGGCGCGGGCGTGTTTGGCATCCCGTCCGTGTTCGTTGCGAGCATGCTGCATGCGCCAGGTGAGAATGTGGGGGTGCTCGATGCGGAGCATCTGTCTTCGCTCTTCGCCGAAGAGCCGAGCCCGCCCATCGCCGCGATGCGGGGGCTCGCTTGGTAAGGGGCCGCGTGAGGCGTTAGGCTCCGTCGCTGAACAGCCGGTCGATCTTCGACTTCAGCGTTGCCCCATTGAACGGCTTGAGAATGTAATTGCTTGCGCCGGCCGATTTCGCTGCGGCCACGCTCTCCGTCTTGGCCTCGGCGGTGACCATGATGAAGGGGGTGCGTGAGAAGCGATCGTCTGCGCGCATCTCGCATAAAAGTTCGTAGCCCGTCATAGGCGCCATATTCCAATCGGAAATGATGAGGCCGTAGTCCTTCTCGCGCATCATTTCGAGTGCCGCGCCGCCGTCGCTTGCCCCGTCGACATCGGCGAAGCCAAGCTGTCGCAAGAGATTGCGAATGATCCGGACCATCGTCCCGTAATCGTCGACGACGAGTACCGGCATGTTGAGATTAAGTGCCATGACCTTCCTCCGTCCGCTTAAGTTTAGCCTATGGCGAAGTGGTAAATGGAGAGTTAGGTGTTTGGTATGTATGGGGTTTTGAGAAAAATTGCCGCGCCCAGAAGTCTTGTTGCCGCGCGGTGGCGGCTTCGCTATTTTGCGCAGCCGTTCAAAGAACCTACACAGCAGGGAGAATATGGAATGAGCCTCGGCCACGGCTACTATCTGGAAGATTTGTCGCCAGGAATGGAGGCGAGCGTCTCCAAGACGATTACGGACGAGGACATTCAGACCTTCGCAGGCCTCTCCGGCGATGTGAATCCCGTCCATTTGGACGATGCCTTCGCGGCCGGAACAATGTTCAAGAAGCGCATTGCGCATGGCTTCTTGACCGGCGCGCTGTTCTCCACAGTGCTTGGGACCAAGCTGCCTGGTCCGGGCTGCATTTACATGTCGCAGACCATGAAGTTCAAAGGACCGGTCTATATCGGCGACGAACTGGTCGCGACCTGCACGATCACCAATGTGGACATGGACAAGGGTCGCGTCACGCTGGATTGCGTTTGCACCGCAAACGGCAAGCCGGTACTCGCAGGCGAGGCGCTGATGATGGTTTCCCGCCGGCCCTCCGGCGAATAAGCGTTGTGGACGCGAAGGATTCCTGATGGACATCGTCCGCTCTTGGCGGGAAACGCCGCTTGAATTGAAGGGCGCGGTCTTGGCCATTGGAAACTTCGATGGCGTTCATCGTGGGCACCAAGCCGTGCTGGAGACGGCCAAGGGAATTGCAGCCAAGGAAGACCGACCCGTCGGTGCCATCATTTTCGAGCCGCATCCGCGCGAATTCTTCGCCCCCTGCAAGCCGTTCTTCCGGCTGACGCCTCAGCCAGTGAAGCTGGAACTGCTTGAGGCGCTCGGCCTTGATGTGACGTTTGTGCTTACATTCGATGCCGCACTCTCATCGCTCTCCGCCGATGCTTTTGCCGCAGATGTTGTCGGCGATGGCTTTGGCGCGGGTCATGTCGTGGTGGGATACGACTTCTGCTATGGCAAAGACCGGACTGGTTCGGTGGAACATCTGGCGGCGACAGGCAAAACAAGCGGGTATCGCGTCGATGTGGTGGAGCCTGTCGTGCTGGAGGCCGAGACGGTCTTTTCGTCGAGCACGATCCGGGACCATCTGTCCAAGGGCGAAGTGCGCGAGGCCGCCGAGCAGCTAGGCTATTGGTGGCGTGCCCGTGGCCAGGTGAGCCATGGCGCGGGCCGTGGCCAAGGGTTCGGCTTCCCGACCGTCAATTTCGAGCTGTTGCCGGGCCAGGATGTCTGCCATGGCATCTACGCTATGCGCGTGCACCATGCGGCCGGCTGCCACGACGCGGCCGGCTATGTGGGCCCGCGCCCCACATTTGGTGCGGGCGATCCTTCGCTCGAGGCGTTTCTGTTTGACTTTTCCGGAGACCTCTACGAGCAGACAATCGAGGTCGAGTTCATCGGCTTCGTGCGGCCCGACCAAGCCTTCGCGAGCGAAGAGGCGCTCATTGCGCAGATGGACAAGGATTGCGAGGCTGTGCGTGCCATCCTTGCGCGCATTGAGGCTAACGATCCTATGCGGCAATTTCCGCTTGGCGCCGCGCTCAGCACAGGGGCACTGGATTGTGACGAGAGCGGTTGTTAGAACGCCTCGCACATCGAATCGCGGCCCGGCGGCCGAACTTGGGCGGAAGCAAGCACCATGGTAACGAAAACGAAGAGCGGCTCGCGTGCCGCTAGCGCTGCGCGCAAGGCGGCAAAGAAGACGGCCATGAAGCCCGCAAGCAAGACAAAGAAAACCGCGCGCAAGGCGAAGAGCCCTCTTTCGGTGACACGGCGTACTGTCGCAAAGAAGCCGGCTGCAAAGAAGGCTGCGCCGAAGAAGGCCGCAGCTAAAAGAGCCGCGCCGAAGAAGGCTGCACTTAAGAAGGCGGCCCCTAAGAAGGTTGCCGCCAAGAGGGCCGCCCCTAAGAAGGTTGCCACTAGGAAGCCTGTCTCCAAGAAGGTCCCGCCGAAAAAACTCATTTCTAAGCGGGCAGCCCCCAAGAAGGCAGCACCCGAAGAAGGCTGCGCCAAAGAAAGCCGCGCCGAAGAAGGCAGCGGTGAAGAAGAGCACGAGACGCGCCGCAACCAAGAGAGCTGCGACCAAGAAGACTGCGACCAAGAGCGCGGCTTCGAAGAAGGCCCCCCTGAAGACGACCGTCTCGAGGAAGACCACTGGGCGGCCGGTCGCAACAGCCAAACCCAAAGCCAAGCCCAAACCCAAGTTCAAGCCAACGCCAGAGCTAAAGCTCAAGACCGAGGAGCCGCCCGTGCAACCGCAGACGGAGCGCGACTGGAGTGAGACATTGTTCTTGCCCAAGACCGGCTTCCCCATGAAGGCGGGGCTCCCGAAGCGCGAGCCGGAACTGTTGCAACGCTGGGCCGAGATGGGCCTTTACGACCGCCTGCGCGAAGAGGGGCATGGGCGCGACAAGTTCGTTCTTCATGACGGGCCGCCTTACGCGAACGGTCATCTTCATATCGGGCACGCCCTCAACAAGATCCTGAAGGATGTGATCTGCAGATCGCAGTCCATGATGGGCCGGGATGCCAATTACGTACCGGGGTGGGACTGTCACGGCCTGCCCATCGAGTGGAAGGTCGAGGAAGAGCAGTACCGCTCCAAGGGCAAGGCAAAGCCTGACTTCGCCGATTCCGATGCAATCGTCGGCTTTCGACGCGAATGCCGGGCCTATGCCGCGCATTGGCTCGACGTGCAGCGCGATGAGTTCAAGCGCCTTGGCATCGAAGGTGACTGGGATTGCCCCTACACCACGATGAACTATGCGGCCGAAGCGACCATCGCGCGCGAGCTGATGAAGTTCGCCATGAATGGCTTGCTCTATCGCGGATCCAAACCGGTGATGTGGTCGGTGGTGGAGCGTACGGCGCTCGCCGAAGCCGAGGTCGAATATCAGGAGATCGAGAGTCCGGCGATCTACGTCAAGTTTCCGGTCATGTTCGCCACTGACGATAACGCCGATCCGACCACCTTCCAGCACGCCTCGGTCGTCATCTGGACGACGACCCCGTGGACGATCCCAGGAAACCGCGCCGTCTCTTACTCTCCCTCCATCGCCTACGGTCTCTATGAGGTGACGCAGGCACCGGAGGACAATTGGGCCAAAATTGGTGAGCGGCTGATCCTGGCCGATGCCCTTGCCGAAACGGTCAAGAACGCCGCCCGCATTGATGGTTGGTCGCGGCTTGGTGATGTCACCGGCGACATGCTGGGGCAGTCCATGTGCGCCCATCCTTTGCGCGATGCGGACAGCTACCGATTCATGGTGCCGCTTCTTGCCGGCGATCACGTCACTGAGGCCGCCGGTACGGGCTTTGTGCATACGGCCCCTGGCCACGGCGCAGACGACTTCGAGGTCTGGTCCGCAAATGAGACGCTGCTGCGCAACCGCGACATTGATCGGACCATTCCCTTCACCGTCGATGAGGCTGGCTTTTTCACAGCGGATGCTCCCCGCTTTACGGGCGCGCGCGTTGTCAACGACAAGGGCAAGTTCGGCGATGCCAACGAGACGGTCATTCGAGCGCTGGTCGAGGCGGGCGCGCTTCTGGCTCGCGCACGCTATAAGCACGACTATCCCCATTCCTGGCGGTCCAAGAAGCCCATCATCTTTCGCGCGACACCCCAATGGTTCATCGCCATGGATGAGACATTCGATGGCGGCGAGAGCTTGCGCGCCCGTGCGATGGAGTCCGTCGGCACGACGCGCTTCGTGCCGCCCCAAGGGGAGAAGCGGATCCGGGGCATGGTGGACACGCGCCCCGATTGGGTGGTCTCGCGCCAGCGCGCCTGGGGCGTGCCCATCACCGTGTTCGTGCACAAGGAAACGGGCGAAGTCATTCCGCGGCAGGACTTCAATGCCTCCGGGCAATTGATCGATCGCATTGCCTCGGCCTTCGAAAGCGAAGGCGCCGATGCTTGGTTCATGGACGGTGCGAAGCAGCGTTTCCTTGACGGGATTGTCGACAACCCTGACGACTGGGAGAAAGTCGGCGACATTCTCGATGTGTGGTTCGACTCAGGCTCGACTCATGCGTTTGTTCTTGAGGCACGTCCCGATCTCGCATGGCCGGCCACACTCTATCTCGAAGGCTCGGACCAGCATCGCGGCTGGTTTCAGTCCTCGCTTTTGGAGGCCTGTGGAACGCGGGGGCGCGCGCCTTTCGAAGAGGTTCTGACCCACGGTTTTGTCAATGACGAGGACGGCCGCAAAATGTCGAAGTCGCTCGGCAATGTGGTCTCGCCGCAAGACGTCATCCGCCAGTCGGGTGCGGAAATCCTGCGGCTCTGGGCCATGAGTTCCGACTACGCGGACGATTTGCGCATTGGCCCCGATATCATCAAGGCCAATGTCGATTCTTATCGTCGCTTACGGAACACGCTGCGCTTCTTGCTCGGCAATCTTACGCATTACCGCGACGATCATACGGTGCGCTTTGAAGAGATGCCGGAGCTTGAGCGCTATATGCTGGGGCGGATCGCGGAACTCGATTTGCTTGTGCGTGAAGGCTATGCCGATTACGACTTCAAGCGCGTGTTCCACACGCTGCTCAATTTTTGTGTCAACGATCTCTCCGCGTTCTATTTGGACATCCGCAAAGACGCACTCTATTGCGACGGCCATGACAGCCTCACGCGCCGTGCCGCCCTCACGGTCCTGGACCGACTTTTTGCCGCGCTCACGGCCTGGCTCGCGCCGATGCTGTGCTTCACGATGGAAGAAGCCTGGCTCACCCGTTTTCCAGATGACGAGGGCTCGGTGCATCTGCGCCAGTTCCTCGACGTCCCCAATGCCTGGGCGGACAAGGACCTCGCCGATAAATGGCAGAAGGTGCGCCAAGTGCGCCGGGCCGTTACCGGCGCGCTCGAAATCGAGAGGCGGGACGGAAGTATCGGTTCCAGCCTCGAAGCGGCGCCCAAGGTCTATGTCGCCGATAAGGATCTGCGCGCAGCGTTCTCGGGCGTCGATCTTGCTGAAATCGCGATCACGAGCGGTGCAAGCCTTATTGAGGGCGAGGGACCGGAAGACGCCTTCCGGCTTGAGGACGTGCCATCCGTTGCCGTGGTCTTTGCCCGCGCACGCGGCAGCAAGTGTGCCCGGTCGTGGAAGATCTTGCCCGACGTCGGCTCGGACCCCGAGTTCCCGACCCTGTCGCCGCGCGATGCGGATGCCGTCCGTCAGTTCGACCGGCGTGCCGGACAGACAGGATAGTGCCCATGCTCCGATCCTGGTTCTGGGGAGCGCATTCGCCGCTGGGGCTCATCGTGGCCTTGATCACGCTTGTGGCCGATCAGGGGAACAAGGTCTGGATGCTATATGTCTATGACATCGGCACCAAGGAGCCCGTTTCGCTCACGCCGTTCTTCGACCTTATCCTCGTATGGAACAAGGGCATCAGCTACGGGATGTTGCAGCAGGAGAGCGTGACCGGGCGCATCGCGCTTGTCGCCTTCGCCGTCATTGTTAGTCTGTTCCTGATCGGCTGGCTGGCTCGGGTCACGACGGGGCTCGCGGCGGTGTCCATCGGCCTGATCGTGGGCGGTGCTGCCGGAAACGCCATCGACCGGGCGGTCTATGGCGCGGTGGCCGATTTCTTCTCGCTCCACGCCTTCGGATTCCAGTGGTACATCTTCAATGTCGCCGACGTGGCCATAGTTGCCGGGGTTATCGGACTTCTGTATGACTCGCTATTCGGGGGTCACAAAAAGGCCTGAAATCCCTCCAAAATGTAATCTAATCTCGAGTTTACCGGATTTTGAGGGGAAACTGTGGGGCTTATCAACTACATAGGTGCCGTAAACCGGATGTTGAAGTTCGCCGCAAGCTTGGCTTGCGTTGCGTTTCTTGGTGGTTGCGGCGGTGTTGAGCTTGAAGGCAAGGTCTTCGATTACGCGGGCCTGTCAGGGAGCCGCCAAAAAGCCGACCCCACAATGACTTCGCGGGCACCCCTCATGGTGCCGCCAAATCTCCAGTCCTTGCCGGCGCCGACCGAAAGCCGGTCTGTTGCGGCCGCACGCCAAGATTGGCCCGACGATCCCGAAAAAGTGCGGGTGCGCGTCCTTGAGGAAGAGAAGAAGGTGAAGGCCGCCGAGGCCAGGACATCCGATCCGCTTCACGCTTATGCGGGCAAGGAGACGCTGCTCGACAAGGTGTTCAAGCCCAAGAATACCATGGAAGTGCCGGTCGCGGACGTGCCAGAGCCCGACGCCTCCGACCGGATTCCTGGCAGCGCGGTGGCCGCACGCCCCCGCGCGCAGGCTCCGCACGTGCCTCAAGCCCCGCTGCCTGACCAAAACAATGAGGACTTCACTCCGGCGACGCCCAAGACCTACGGGGACATTACGTCCGGTCAAAACGCGGCCTACTAGCCTGCGAGCCACCAGGGCGTTCCAGGACCTGGCTTTTGGGGGCGCCGAGAGGTCGGGTCCCCAGCGCCTGAGCATGGCTCGCGACGAATTGAACTATTGAAGCCCGCGCTTTCTTGAAAATACTGACCGGACGTCCGACATTTAGAAAAACGGGTCCGGATCGTTGCGCTTTGCGTGCTGCGAGTTATATCGGACTGTGATTTCTCTGGCCCCCGCCAAAGGTGCAATGAATGTTCCATCAATGGATCGCCGCGTCCCGCCTCAGGGCCGGTTTGGTCATAACCCTTGTGAGCCTATCAATGCCGGTTGCTGCCATCGCCGCTGAAGTTGAAGAGGCGCCGTCTGCGACGCCCACCCAGGAGAAGTCCGGTCAAAAGGCCGCTGAGTTCACCCTTGATAATGGCCTCGATGTGGTCGTCATCCCCGACCACCGCGCCCCCGTGGTCACACAGATGGTTTGGTACAAAGCCGGTGCCGCGGACGAACCGCCAAGCGTATCGGGGATTGCACACTTCCTGGAACATCTGATGTTCAAGGGCACAGACACCATCCCCGCTGGCCAGTTTTCAAAGATTGTTGCCCGAAAGGGGGGCGACGATAATGCCTTCACCAATCAAGACGTGACCGCCTATTTCCAGCGTGTGGCTAAGGACCGCCTAGCCTCTGTGATGGAGATGGAGGCCGACCGCATGGCCAATTTGCGGCTGTCTGAAAACGACGTGAACACCGAGCGCGATGTCATCCTTGAGGAGCGCCGGTCGCGGGTCGACAACGATCCCAGCAGCGTCTTGCAAGAGCAGATGATGGCCGCGCTGTACCGCAATCACCCCTACGGTATTCCCATCATCGGGTGGGAGCACGAGATAAAGGAGCTCGATCGGGACGATGCGCTGGCCTTCTATCGACAGTTCTATGCGCCAGAGAATGCCATTCTCATCGTCGCGGGGGATGTGGAGCCCGATGAGGTGCGCGATCTGGCGGAGAAGACCTTTGGCAAGATTCCGCGCCGAGGCCCCGACATTGAGCGGGTTCGTCCCGCCGAGCCTGAGCATGACGCGGCTGTCTCGGTGATATTGGAGGACCCGCGCGCCGGACGCACAACCGTGCAGCGCTATTACGCTGTCCCAAGTTATGCCTCCGCCGAGCCGGGAGAAGCAGAAGCGCTCGACCTGCTGGCGCGGATTGCCGCTCATGGCACCACGGGGCGCGTCTATAAGCGTCTGGTCATGGAAGACAAGGCCGCAGCTTCAGCGGGCGGCTGGTATTCGGATTCAGGCCTGGATTCGGGTCGGTTCGGCTTCTATGCGATCGCAGGCGAGAAGAACACGTCCGAGGAGATGGAAGACGCCATCGAAAAAGTTGTTGTGGAACTGCGTGAGAAGGGCGTCACACAGGAAGAACTCGACCGCGCTCGGGCTGGCCTGCTTGCCGAGTATATTTACACCTCCGATTCAATCTCGCGCATGGCTCGGCAATATGGCTGGCGTTTGGCTGTCGGGATGAGTGTTGAGGACGTTGAGGCCTGGCCGGACCGCCTGAAGGCTGTGACCGTGGATGACGTTCGCAATGTCGCGCAGAAATATCTCGCGGATGAGAATTCTGTCACCGGCATTCTAAAACCGGCTCCAAAGCATACGAGTAGTGTGCGCGAAAAGCCCGTCCCGACTCCCGGCAACGGTAAGTCGTAAGATGAAAAAAAAGATGGCTTGCGCTTCTCTAACGGCCTTTGGTCTGTGCACCGCCTTAGTCGTGCAAGGACTTCTTGCCGCGCCTATCGTAGCTCAAGAGAGGGGCCAAGGAACGGCTGAGGTGACGGCTGAGGGAGCCTCTCAAGGAAAACCGATGAACATCCAAGAAGTGACGAGCCCAGGTGGCATCAAGGCCTGGCTCGTGGAGAGCCACGTCAATCCGCTGATCGCGATCCGTTTCGCATTCTTCGGCGGGGCGTCCCAAGACGCGCCTGAGAAGGACGGGCAGGCCTATTTCGTGACCTCGATGATGGACGAGGGCGCTGGCGATCTCGATGCGACCGCGTTTCAGGAGCGGGTACAGTCTCTCGCCATGCGTATGGATTTCGATGCCAGCCGCGACGTCATGCTTGGCTCGATACAAACCCTATCCAAAAACAAGGACGAAGTCTTTGACCTTGCGCGCCTCGCGATGGCCGAGCCACGCTTCGAGGAGAGTGCTTTAGCGCGCGTCAAGGCGCAGATCCTGGCTGGGCTGAAATATGACGAGAACGACCCATCGACGGTAGCGTCTCTGGCCTGGCATCGTCTCGCGTTCAAGGACCATCCCTATGGCCGCCCGGTCAAGGGCACGGAAAAGTCCGTTGCAGCGATGATGACGGACGATTTGCACGACTATGTCCGCGGTGTCTTCGCGCGGGACAAGCTCGTCGTGTCTGTGGTTGGGGACATCACGCCTGAGGAACTGGGTCCGGCGCTCGACACGCTGTTCGGCGATCTTCCAGAAAAGTCAGACTTGCGCGAAATCGTCGAGGCCAAACCGCCGCTTGGGCCTGCGCGGGAAGTCATCAAGATGGACGTGCCGCAGTCGGTCGCGCAGTTCGGCTTTCGCGGCATTCCACGGGATGATGACGATTTCATCCCTGCCTACATTCTGAACTACATTATAGGAGGCGGCGGGTTTTCCTCGCGCCTGATGGAAGAGGTGCGCGAGAAACGCGGGCTCGCATACTCCGTGCATTCCAACCTCTATCCCTATCGCCATGGGGCGGTGTTTGTCGGCAATGTCGCAACGAAGAACGAGGCGGTTGGCCAGTCGCTCCAGGTGATCAAGAGCGAATTGGAGGCCATCTCCGAAGAAGGACTGACCGAGGACCAGCTGAATGCCGCGAAGGCCTATCTGACCGGCGCGTATGCGCTGCGCTTCGAATCTTCTTCCGGCATCGCAAGTCAGCTCCTGTGGATTCAGATCGAGGATCTGGGCATCGACTACATCGCCAAGCGTAATGCGCTGATTGAGGCTGTGACGCTGGAAGATGTGAAGCGGATCGCCAAGCGGCTTCTCGCTCCCGATCAGCTGATCACCACCATTGTCGGCCGGCCCACAGAAGAGCCAGTGCCCGCCGGCGCCCCAGGCTAGGCGTTTCGTATCGCAGAATCGGCTAGAGTGTGACGTGCGCCAGCTAAGAAGATCCTCGCGGCACAAACAGGGCAAGTCAATCAGAAGCACGCCAGAGCGATTGGCAAGGTGCAGGGCAAAATACAGGGCAACGCATGGGGCAAGCCATGGCCATTCGTCAGCTGCCGCCAAACCTCATTAATCGTATAGCCGCGGGTGAGGTGGTCGAGCGGCCCGCCAGCGTCGTCAAGGAGCTTGTGGAAAACGCGATCGATGCAGGCGCTTCGCGTATCGAGGTGACAGCGAGCGGCGGCGGCCTGCAACTGATCCGCGTTGCGGATGATGGCGCCGGCATAAGCGCTGACGACCTTCAGCTTGCGATCGAGCGGCATGCCACGTCCAAGCTTAAGGGCGAGGACCTTTCTCATATTTTCACCCTCGGCTTCCGGGGCGAGGCGTTGCCCTCGATCGGCGCCGTGGCGCGGCTCTCTCTGGCTAGTCGCGCGAAGGGTGCTGGTGATGCCTTCAAGATCGAGGTGGATGGCGGCCGCAAGAGCCCCTTGAAGCCAACGCCGCGTGCCGCAGGGACAGAGGTCGAGGTGCGCGATCTCTTCTATGCGACCCCCGCGCGGTTGAAATTCATGAAGTCGGAACGGGCCGAGACCGCAGCAATCACCGATACGGTCAAGCGGCTGGCGCTTGCTCATCCCGAAATCGCTTTTTCGCTGTCCAACGGCGAGCGTACGACGCTACGGCTCGATGCCTGCCCACCTGGGCTTCTCGATCATAGGTTGGCGCGCTTGGGCCGTATTCTGGGTGCAGAATTCGTAGAGGATGCTCTACCTGTCTCGGCGGTGCGGGAGAATGTGCACGTCGAAGGCTATGCGGGGCTGCCGACACTCCACCGGGCCAACGGGCTCAGCATCTATCTCGTGGTCAATGGCCGTCCTGTCCGCGACAGGCTCATCGCCGGGACGGTGCGGGCCGCTTACGGGGATCTGGTGCCGCGCGGCCGCTTTCCTATGCTGGCGCTGTTCTTGGATGTCCCGCCCGAGGAGGTGGACGTGAACGTGCACCCCGCCAAGACGGAGCTGCGGTTCCGTGATGCCAATGGTGTCCGCTCGCTCCTCATCGGCGCCGTGCGCGAGGCGCTGGCTGGTGCGGGACACCGCGCTACGGCGAGTCTCGCACAAGAGGCGCTACAACGAATGCGCCCACCGGAGCCTGGCCAGGCGCCGCCGCATCACTTCACCCCATCGCAGTCCTCCGCCGCGCCGCATTATCGCAGCCATCACTATCCCGCACATGTGCGGCCCATTGGACCCTCGAGAGGCATGGCATTCAGTGATCACGCTCAGGCACCGCTTGATCAAGCCTCTCTGGACGGTGTGTGTGCGCCATCAGCCGATATGCGTGGCGTCGCGGTCGAGGACGCGTTGACGGAGGCCTATCCGCTCGGGGCGGCCCGGGCGCAAGTCCAGGACACATTCATCATCGCCGAGACGGATGACGCGCTTGTCATCATTGACCAGCACGCCGCCCATGAGCGCCTCGTCTATGAGCGCTTGAAGCGCGGCCTCGCCGAAGGCGGCGTGACGCGCCAGATGCTGCTCATTCCCGATGTGGTCGATCTGGCGCCTGAGTCCGCTGAGGCCCTATTGGAGGCCGCAGGCGAGCTGGAGCGCTTTGGGCTTGTAATCGAAAGCTTTGGACGTGAGGCCATTGCGGTGCGTGAAGTTCCAGCCCTTCTTGGAACATGCGACACGAAAACGCTCCTCACCGATCTCGCTGGGATGCTGATGGAGGCCGAAGGGGACGGCGGCGCGCGCGTGCTGAACGAGCAGCTCGATCATGTCCTTTCAACAATGGCCTGCCATGGCAGCGTGCGCGCAGGGAGGCGCCTGTCTTCGCAAGAAATGAATGCGCTCCTGCGGGACATGGAGAAGACCCCATTTTCGGGACAGTGCAATCACGGACGCCCCACCTATGTGGAACTGAAGCTCACCGATATCGAGAAGCTATTTCAGCGCCGTTGAGCCGTGAGTCTAAAGCTCGACGCGGGAGGTTCCCTTGTGGGCCTTAACGCACTCGATGAGCGCCTCGATCGCAGAATTGATGCCCCTCACTCCAAAGCTGAACTCTTTCTCTGAGATACTCACGCGCAAGTTCTTGGCCTTGCGGATCGTCTCGACAACGGATTTCGAGGACTGAAGCGGAACGAGAAGGCCATGAACGTCAACGACGCGGGCCATCACTGGGATCGGCTCTTGCCCGTCCATCAGCAACAGCACGGCCTTGCGTGTGCCTGGCTTCAAACGGAGCGTTTCGTCGGCGACGAGTA
This sequence comes from uncultured Alphaproteobacteria bacterium, assembly GCA_942491645.1. Lineage (GTDB taxonomy): Bacteria > Pseudomonadota > Alphaproteobacteria > Rhizobiales > Methyloligellaceae > Methyloceanibacter. Next base: position 115,928 of record CALOBK010000004.1, read on the forward strand.
GGCCGAAATCCGAGTCGCTCGTGATCACGAAGCCAAGTTGAACCTTCGTATCCGACCTCATTGTCATGGAGCAGTCCGAGAACTGTCCCTCATCGTCGAAACTCGCTTTGCCCTGCCACAGGCCGGACGTGAAGTGATCTGGGGCACTGGCGGCAAGGAGCACCAAAGGTCCGAACAAAATCGCGTGCAGTCGCATGCTGTGTCCTTCAATCGGCAAAACGGGCAATTGCGATCTCGGTGTCGCCGTAGCGGCGCCGGTCGATCTCTTCGAGGGCGGGCTCATCGGAGATTTGCGGCCAGTCCGGTATCTGTCTGGCGCGCTCCTCAAGGACGGCGATGGCGCCACGGGCAAGCCAGCCCCCTTCGGAGGCGCTGGCAAGCGCTTGCATGGCTAGTCTCTTGCCATAGGGCGGGTCACAAAAGACGAGATCGAACGGCACGATCGTACCAACGGCTCCCAGTCGCGTTGCGTCGCGCCGCCAAATCTTGGTGATGCCCGTGAGCCCTAAGGCCTCGACATTGCGGCGGATCGCGCCGCGTGCCCCCGCATCGTCCTCGATGAAAAGGCTATAACGCGCACCCCGCGACAAGGCTTCCAACCCAAGCGCGCCAGAGCCAGCAAAGAGGTCCAGCACGCGGCATCCCTCGTAATCGACCTGGGGAGTCCCATGCTCCAGCACGTTGAACAATGCCTCGCGGACCCGGTCTGTTGTCGGCCGCGTGTTGAGACCCTTGGGCACATCGAGCGTCTTGCCCTTGAAGCGGCCGGCGATGATGCGCATCAGCTCTTCACGCCAAGCTCGCGGGCGAGAGCGGTGCCGAGCTGCTCCGCTAAGACCTTCCGCTTCACTTCCTCGGCCATGCCGGGCGCGAGGTCTCCCAGCGCAAACGGCCCGAACGAGGTTCGGATCAGCCGGTTCACGGCGAGCCCAAGATGAGCGCCAATGCGCTTCACTTCCCGGTTCTTGCCTTCGCGCAATGCAATCATGAGCCAAACATTGCTGCCTTGCGTCCGTTCTATGCGGGCCTCCACCGGACCATAGCGAACGCCGTCAATTGTGACGCCGCGCTTCAAACCATCGAGCGCTTTCTGGGTCACGTGCCCATGCCCCCGAACCCGGTAGCGCCGGAGCCAGCCCGTGCTGGGCAGCTCCAGGTGCCGGGTGAGCGCGCCGTCCGTTGTGAGCAAGAGCAAGCCCTCGGTATTGATATCGAGCCGTCCAACCGAGACCACGCGCGGTATGTCATCGGGCAGGTTCGCAAACACCGTGGGCCTGCCTTCCGGGTCCTTATGGCTGGTCACGAGGCCTTTTGGCTTGTGATAGCGCCATAGGCGCGGCGCATGCACTGCGGGCAGCGGATCGCCGTCCACGATGATTGTGTCTTCGCTGCTCACTACGTGCGCGGGCGTTGTCAGGAGCGCTCCGTTCACGACAACACGGCCCGCGGCGATCCATTTTTCCGCATCCCGCCTTGAACACAGGCCCGCTTGCGCCATGGCCCTGGCGATGCGCATCGGCTCCAATGCGCGCTTGGGCGGGGCAGGGCGCGTGCGCGCACGCATCCGGGGTGCTTGACCTCGGGTCTCCTTGTCGCTCACCTTGCTCGTCATGACGGCGAAGCTTGCAGATGCGGACGTCTCCCGCAAGCGACCAATGGACTTGGCGCTGACGGAGGCGAAAAACGCGGCCGCACGGGGCGAGGTCCCGGTCGGCGCAGTCATCGTGAATGCCGATGGCGAGGTCTTGGCAGCGGCCGGGAATCGTACGCTTGAGCTCCGCGACCCGACTGCCCACGCAGAAGTGCTGGCCTTGCGCGCGGCCGCCGCCAAGCTCGGCAGCGAGCGGCTGATCGACTGCGATCTCTATGTCACGCTGGAGCCTTGCGCGATGTGCGCTGGTGCCATCTCTTTTGCCCGCATCCGTAGGCTCTATTTCGGCGCGAGCGACCCCAAAGGCGGGGCGGTTGAACATGGGCCGAGATTGTTCGGTCAGCCCACCTGCCATCATGCACCGGAGGTCTATGGGGGCATTGGGGAGAGCGCCGCAGCATTGCTGCTAAAAGCATTCTTCGCCGCACGCCGTTAGGCGGCAAAGGTACCTGGTCCGTATCGATATGGAAAGAGTGATTAGCGGCTCACGCTGTAAGGCTGCGGCACCGGAGCATTGGCATTATGCGGCCAGTAGCGCATGGGGTATTGGTTGCGCTGAATAGCCTCGTTCTCGATATTACCGGGCGTGTAGGGCACGAAGCCAAAATAAGACGTCCAGCCGTTCGGTCCCGGCCCCTTGGCCGAATATGGATAAACGGGAGCTCGGCCACGTTTGTAAACTTTGGCCTGGTGAAGGCCCGAGTCGATAACCGCTGATTGCGGAAGGACCCTGGTCATCGCGCTCGCAGGAGCCGTCCAGGTCAGAAGCCAGAAATAGAAGAGAATTGCAGCAACGCCCACCACGCCGGACGCGGTCCTTTTTGAAACGGGCAGCTCGTAGGTCATTGGGCGAGTCTCAATGTCTCTCAGCATCTCTACATAACGTGCACATAGTGACGTCATCGTGGAATGGCAACAACTCATGGTGCAAAAACGGGGCAAAACCAAGTTCGACGCCATTGTTAGGGCCCTGAGGTGAATTTCTCCCTAATACGGCGCGGCCTGAACTGCCTCTAGGCGCCCCGCTTCAAGGCCCGCCATCCGATATCCCGCCGGCAGAACCCTTCCGGCCAATCGATCTTATCGATGCTCTCATAGGCGCAGGTTTGAGCCTTAGCGATATTGGCCCCAATCGCAGTGATGCCAAGCACCCGTCCGCCGCTCGCAAGAACGCGATCACCATCGCTGATAGTGCCTGCGTGAAAAATCTCGACCTCAGGATCCGCCGCGGCGGCGCCAAGCTCCTTAATCTCTGTGCCGGTTTCGTAGCGCCCAGGATAACCCTTCGCCGCCATGACGACGCAGAGCGCGGCCTCGTCGCGCCAATCGAGGCTAATGTCCCCAAGCCTTCCTTGCGCCGTGGCCAGAAGCGCCGGCAGCAGATCCGACTTCAGCCGCATCATCAGCGGCTGGGCTTCGGGGTCGCCGAAGCGCACATTGTACTCGATGAGTTTGGGGGCCCCGTCTACGATCATCAGCCCTGCGTAAAGAACGCCCTTGAACGGCGTACCGCGTGCCTTCATGGCCTTGACCGTTGGCAGAATAATCTCGTCCATCACACGGGTGCACAACGCATCGGTCATGACAGGTGCGGGAGAATAGGCGCCCATGCCGCCAGTGTTGGGGCCGGTATCGCCGTCGCCGACACGCTTGTGGTCCTGTGCGGTGGCAAGCGGCAGGGCAGTTTCGCCGTCAACGAGCGCGAAGAAGCTTGCTTCCTCACCTGTCAAAAACGCCTCGACCACCACTTCTGCACCGGCCTCACCGAACGCACCTGAGAAGCAGGCCGCGATGGCCTCCATGGCCTCGCCGGCCGTGTGCGCGATGATGACGCCCTTGCCGGCGGCGAGCCCGTCCGCCTTGATGACAATAGGCAGGGGCTGCGATGCCAGATACGCCTTGGCCTCCGTTGCGGTGGTAAAGCGCCCATAGGCAGCCGTGGGGATGCCGTATTGGGTGCAAAGGTCCTTGGTGAAGCCTTTGGAGCCTTCGAGCGCGGAGGCCGCCTTTGACGGGCCGAACACATTGAACCCTCTTGCCTCCAGATCGTCCGCGAGTCCCGCAACCAGCGGCGCCTCCGGCCCGACAACCACAAGGCCGATTTGCGCCTCAGCGCAGAACGCCGCAACACCCGCGTGATCGCTAACATTGAGGGACACAGGCTCGGCTAGGGCCGCGATACCTGCATTCCCGGGTGCGCAATAGAGTCGGCCGATTGATGGGCTTTGCGCCAGTTTCCAGGCCAGCGCGTGCTCGCGGCCGCCACCGCCGATAAGAAGTACATTCACGGTCACGATGCCACGCTTGTTCCCTGTTCTTTGGCCTTGTATGCCGTTCAAGACGAATGTCGCGCTCTTAGCACGAGAACGCGCTTTTTTCGAACAGAGACGATAGCCGAGAACAGAATAATGGCTCCCCGCAGTCCAAAGCCCGCACAGACCAATGTCACCGAGTACTCGGTGTCCGAGTTGGCGTTCGAGTTGAAGAGGACGGTGGAAGATGCCTACGGACTCGTGCGCCTGCGCGGTGAAGTCTCCGGTTATCGGGGCCCGCATGCCTCCGGCCATTGCTATTTTAAGCTGAAGGACGAGAAGGCGGCGATCGAAGCGGTCGTGTGGCGCGGCGTGTTCAGCCGCCTGAGGTTCAAGCCCGAGGAAGGACTTGAGATCATTGCCAAGGGCAAGATCACCACCTACCCCGGCAAGTCCACCTATCAGATCGTGATCGATGAGCTGGAGCCCGCCGGAGCCGGTGCGCTCATGGCGCTTCTGGAACAGCGCAAAAAGCAATTGGCAGCCGAGGGGCTGTTCGATAAAGATCGCAAGAGGGGGCTGCCCTTCCTGCCGCGTGTGATCGGTGTTGTGACCTCGCCGACGGGTGCAGTCATTCGCGACATTCTGCATCGTCTGGAGGACCGCTTTCCCTCCCATGTGATCGTGTGGCCTGTGCGCGTCCAGGGCGAGACGTGCGCGGAGGAGGTCGCGACCGCCATCGAGGGCTTCAACGCGCAGCCACTCTACGCGGATCAGCCGCGTCCCGATCTCATCATCGTGGCGCGTGGGGGCGGAAGCCTTGAGGACCTCTGGGGGTTCAACGAAGAACTCGTGGTGCGCGCCGCAGCCTCAAGCACGGTCCCTTTGATCTCCGCTGTAGGGCATGAGACCGACTGGACTTTGCTCGATCTCGTGGCGGATCATCGTGCCCCGACGCCAACAGCGGCGGCCGAGCGTGCCGTTCCGGTGCGTTCAGACCTCTTGAGCGCGGTGCAGACCTATGGCGTGCGCGGGGCGGGCACCATGCGCCGGTCGCTGGAGAATTGGCGTAGCCGCGTCACGGCCTCCGCGCGCGGACTTCCGCGCCGCGAGGCGATTCTCGGTCTGCCGCGTCAACGCCTGGATAGCGCCAGCGGACGGCTGCTCCAGTCGCTGCGCGCCAACACGCAGAGCCATCGAGCGGCGCTCACCCAGCAAGGATCGGCGCTGCGGCCGGGACTCGTCGCGCGCAAACTTGGAAGCGCGAAAGATCTTCTCGTTCGTCTCGACCGGGACCGCACGCGCGCGCTTGCAGCCGGCATCGATCGGGCCCGGCATCGTCTCGACGGGCAGGCAAAGCTCCTGTCGACTCTCGGCTATCACAACGTGCTGGCGCGGGGCTTTGCGCTTGTGCGCGATACGAAGGGCGTCATGGTGCGAAGCGCGAGCGGCCTCAGTGTGAGCGAGATGTTGGATATCCAATTCACCGATGGCCATATCGGAGCCGAAGTTGCCCGCGAAACCGGCCAGGGTGGCGGCGAGGGGAGTGAGCCCATCGCACCAAAATCAGCGGAAGCCGCAAGTTCCACAGCCAGTAGTGCCAAAACTACAGCTCCCAAGGCTAAAAGGCCGAAGACCTCAAGGCCTCCGCATGACGATGGCCAAGGAAGTCTGCTCTAGCGCTGGAAAGTGCCAGGCCAAGCCGCTAAACTCTGTCCGCTAACGGGAAAGTGTCGCGACATTGATGAATCGTTTCGAACGCAATATTGGCGCCAAGGGCGAGGCCAAGCTCCGCTATCTTGACGGAGAGGTGCAGGTGACCACTCCAGGCGAGTTCGTGCGTTGTGCCGTCACGGGCCAGGCCATTCCGCTTGATGAGCTGCGCTATTGGAGCGTCGCGTTACAAGAGCCCTATGTGGACGCCGCCACGTCGCTGAAGCGTGTTCGTGAGATGAGCGACGAAGCCTGATCGCAAATACGCGGTTCTCGTCTCGCCCCTTTAGGGTCGCAGCGCCTCGTCAAGAAGCGTCGTCACCTTATCGATATCGTCGAATTTGATGAGAATCGGGAATGGCCGCGAGCGTTTCTTCAGCTCTGTGAGCGCGCTGTCTTCGTCTTCGTCGTCCTCGGTGAGGCGCGCCCAGTCCTTCTCTGTCGTCACCAGCATCGCCTTCTTCTCCTCCGCTTGGCTCAAGAGACGCCTGGCCTCCTTCTCGGTAAAGCGGTGATGGTCGCCAAAGGCATGACTGGCGACCAGACGGGCGCCGTTCGATTTCAGCGTCGTGAAGAACTTGGGCGGCCGCGCGATCCCGGCAAATCCGATCGTCGGCAGGACGGACAGCCAACGCGGATCGCAACCAGGCGTGATCTTGGCGCGCAAGGCAGGTTTGCCCGCTGCCTCGAAACGCGCGGCAAGGGCATCGCCCCGGTTGCCCTCGCCGATCACGAGGAGCGCGCTGGCGCGTTCCATCTGAATGTCGAGCGGCGCGCGTAAAGGCCCTCCGGGGATCACGCGCCCATTGCCAAGCCCGGAGGCAGCATCCGTGACGATCAGCGACAAGTTTTTTGCTAGTCCCGGGTTCTGAAAGCCATCGTCCATGACAATGACGTCGCACTCCGTCGCCTCGATGGCCTTTGCGCCTTCGGCTCTGTCGGCGGAGACAAAAGTCGGCGCGATTACTGCGAGAAGAAGTGTTTCGTCGCCAACCTCGGCCGCGTCGTGGCCTGCGACACGCACCACACCTTTGGCGTTTCCGCCATAGCCGCGCGTGAGAAAGGCTGGAGTCTTGCCCATGTCTTTGAGGAGCTTTGCCACCGCGATGGCTGTCGGGGTCTTGCCGCCGCCGCCGGAGGTGAAATTGCCGATACAGATAACAGGGATTCCCGCACGATACTCAGGGTCGTGTGCCAAGCGCGAGGCGGCGATCCGGCTGTAGATCGCCGTCACGGGCGACAGCACTATGGGCGCGAATGCGGAAAGTCGACCGCGCTTGCGGTACCACCAAGAGGGCGTCTCAAGAGGCATGCTGCAACGTCACTTTTGCGGGCAGATACGTCTCGATGGCCTCAAGCGTCGCGGGCAACGCGCCGCTCATGGATGTCACCTTTGCCTCCGCGCGCTCGCCCATGTGTTTGCGGGTCGCCTCGTCTTGCAGCAGGTTTAACACGGCGCTGGCCAGGGTGTCCGCATCCTCGACCTTCCGCGCGCCGCCCGCTTTCATGAGTTCGGTATAAGTATCGCGAAAATTCTGCACATAGGGGCCGGAGAGAACCGCAGTGCCGAGCTTAATGGCCTCGACGGGGTTCTGTCCTCCGTGCTCGACCAGCGAGCCGCCAATAAAGGCGACTGGGGCGAGCGCATAGAACAGCCCGAGCTCCCCGATCGTGTCAGCAACATAGACATCGGTGTTCGTATCGATGAGGTCGCCGCCAGAGCGTAAGGCGGCATGCAGGCCTTGCGTGCGCAGCGTCTCGCGAACGGAGCGGCCGCGTTCGGGGTGGCGTGGAACGATGATGGTCGCGATCTCCGGCAAGACCTTTTTGATCTCAAGGTGTGCGGCGCCGATCATTTCCTCCTCGCCAGGGTGTGTGCTGGCCGCAAGCCAGACCGGCCGGCCTGAGAGCGCTGTGGCGAGTTCGCCCTTGCCGGCCTCGTCTACGGGCGGGGGCGGGGCATCCGCCTTCAGATTGCCGACCGCGCGCGCGTTCGGTGCACCGATTTGAGCGAAGCGTTCGGCGAGGCTCTCGTTCTGCGCAAGGATCAAGTCGAATGCGGAGAAGATCGGCCGGCTTAGTCCGGGGCGCCGGCGCCAGGATTTGAACGTCGAGGTGGACATGCGGGCGTTGATGAGGAGCAGTGGAATCTTCCGCGCCTTGGTCTCAAGCACCAGATTTGGCCAAATCTCAGACTCCACAAGCACGGCAAGGTCAGGACGCCAATGGTCGAGGAACCGGTTCATATAGCGGCCCCGGTCGAGGGGCACGTATTGATGCAGCGCGCCTTTGGGGAGGCGCATACGGGCGAGGCGCGCCGATGTCACGGTGGCAGTCGTCAGCAGAATCTGAACATCGGGCCGAGATGATGTGATCTGAGAGATGACCGGCAACGCCGCGTTGACTTCACCGACGCTTGCGGCATGAAACCAAACCAGAAAGCCCGATGGCCTCGGACCGCTCGCCAGTCCGTAGCGCTCAGGGTGACGATCCGGCTCTTCCTTGCCCTTCCTCGTTCGCCAAGCGAGCAATAAGGGTGCAATCGGCGCGGCGAGCCGCGTCGCCAGCCGGTACGCCTTGAGAGACAGGCCGGGTTTAGAAATCTCTTCCTTGCTCAAAGGGTCGGCGGCGCCCACAAGCGCGTAGGCGCGTGCGGTGGTCTCATTCAGCGCATGCTCGATAGCGCACCGTCCCGCCTCAAGCTCTTCGGCGTCGTCGGTTGCCGGCACATAGACTGGGTCGCCGACGACATAGGCGATCTTGGAGAAGGGTAGGTTGATCGTGAACGCGCTCCAGGTCGGAAGTTTCAGATAGCGACTGCTGGCGACCGCAAGCGGGACGACGGCACGTCCTGATTTCGCACCAATCGTGGTGATGCCAATGCCTGCCCGCCTGGCTGGGCCGGGCGGAACGTCTGCTGTCATGACGACGGTGACGTTATCTTCTTTGATAGCGCGCAGCGTTTCGCGCATGGCGGTTGCACCGCCGCGATTCCGCTTGCGTTTGCCCGCACCCGCGCCCTGGATTAGCTCTGTGCCGAAACGGCTCAGCACCGAGCCGAGAAGCGCGGCATCTCCATGCCGCGAGACCATGGCCTTCACTTTTGCCTCGCCTCCAGGCTTCAGGATAGGCATCAGCATGAACTGGCCGTGCCAGATCGCGACGGTTTGCGGGTGCAGGCGGAAGAGTTTTTCGTGTGCGTCTGGGGGATCGTTCTTGATCGTGCTTGTCGAGAGAACGAGCTGAATACAGCCAGATGCAAAGCGGCTGAGGAGGGCCGTGCCCTGCTCCGATCCTAGGAAACGCTTTATCATCAGGCCCGACCGCTATTCGCCAGGAACGGCGGCGGTTCGATTCTCGCTGGACGGCGCAGGATCGAAGCCACCGGCAATCCCGAACTGGTTCCGGTGCAGTCTCGTGTAGAGCCCCCCCTTTTCAACAAGCTCGTCATGTCGACCGATCTCGACGATGCGCCCCTTGTCGAGCACGCAAATTAGGTCAGCCATTTTCACTGTGGACAGCCGATGGGCAATCATCAGCACCGAGCGACCTTGCATGAGTTTCTCGAGAGCGGCCTGAACTTTGGCCTCGGACTCAGAATCCAACGAACTGGTCGGCTCGTCGAGCATGAGGATCGGCGCATTTTTGTAGATCGCACGCGCGATGGCGATGCGCTGGCGCTCGCCGCCGGACAAAAGTCCGCCAGCCTCGCCCACACGGGTGTCGTAGCCGCGCGGCAGGCCCATGATGAAGTCATGCGCCGCCGCAGCCTTCGCCGCTGCGATGACCTCGTCCTCCACCAATGGCTTTGCGCCATAAGCAATGTTCGCGCGGATCGTATCATCGAACAGAACCGGGTCCTGCGTCACGAGCCCGATTGCATCGCGCAAAGACGAGACTGTGACGCCTTTGATGTCTTGACCATCAATCAGGACAGCGCCGCCTTGCGGATCGAAGAACCGCAGCGCCAGATTGACCAGTGTACTCTTGCCTGAGCCGGATGGGCCGACAAGCGCGACCGTCTTGCCTGGCGGCACCGTCAGGCTCACGCCTTTCAAAACGACATTTTCTGGATCGTAGGCGAATGTGACGTCGCGGTATTCGATCTCGCCCTTGGAGAGTGTGAGCGGCTTCGCGTCTTGGGCTTCGACCAGGGTGCTCTCGCGGTCGATAATGCCAAGGACGCGGCTCGCGGCGGCGACGCCTTCCTGCAACTGGGTTTGCAGCGTGGCGAGGCTCTTAAGCGGGGCGTAGATGAGCAGCGCCGCAGTGGTAAATCCCATGAAATGCCCGAGCGTCGCGTCACCGCGAATGCCCTTTAGGCCGGCGACATAAATGGCACCGGCGAAACCAAAGCCGACCATCAGCTCCATGGCGGGGCTCGATAGGGCGCGAGCGCGCATCCCCCGCATGGTGAATTCGAGCGCGCGGTTGATGGCTTTCGAGGCGCGCTCTTCTTCCTGCGCTTCCTGCTTGTAGGCACGGACCACGCGCATGCCTTGCAAGGTCTGGGTGACAAGAGCCGACAAGTCGCCCGTCTCTTGCAGGGACTTTGTCGTCGATTTGCGCATCTTGCGCCGCTGACGCGACAGCATGAACCAGGCAACCGGCATAAAGATCAGAACCAGCATGGAGAGGCGAGGCGCCATGTAGAACATGGAGCCCACCAGAATCACGACTTTCAGCAGATTCTCACCAAGCGTGACGATGGTCCGGCTCGCCGTGGCGCGGATCAGGGTCGCATCGTTCAGAAACCCGGACAGGATGCGGCCCGAGTGAACAGTCTGGATCCAGCCGAGATCGGCCTCGGCCAGTTTGGTGAACATCTGCAAGCGAAGGTCGGCGATGAAGCGGTGGCCAAGATAACCGACGGTGACGTTGGCTACATATTCGGAGATCGCCTTGACCGTCGTGATGACGATGATCGCGACTGTGATCCAAGTGACCATGTCTGCGTTTTTGGCCACGAACACATCGTCCGCCGTGCGCTGAATCAGAAAGGGAATGGCACCCGTTGTCGCCGCCGTGAGCAGCATGGCGAGGACGCCGCAGCTCAGCAGCACGCCATGCGGGCGCAAGTGCTCCCGCCAAATGCGCTCAACGATCTGACGCGTCGTGTAGTCCCGCGTCGTGAGCTCATCGCCCCCACGAGCAGCCACGCGGGCATCTATGAAGATATTGTCTTTCAAGAGCTTTCCCGGTTCTCGAGAGGGAAGGACCGCACCGCCATTCCCTCTCGGCTCCCTATCTAGCACGGGAGCCTTCCGTCCTTTAAGGCGAAAACTCCTTCAAGACCACCAGGCATCCGCTGCGGCGAACCTAGCGGGGGCTTTCCGCCGGGGCCGGTTCTGGATCGAGAAGACGGTGCAGATGGACAATGAAATAGCGCATATGCGCATCGTCCACCGAGCGCTGCGCCGCATCCTTCCACGCATCGTAAGCGCTCGCGTAATTGGGATAAATCCCGACAATATCGAGCGTGCTCAGATCGTTGAATTGGACCTCATCCAATTCGGTCAGTTCGCCACCGAATACAAGATGGAGCAGTTGGGTACTGTCCGCCGTCCCGGATGCGTTCTTTGTTGTCATGCGCTAGTCCCCCTCCGCCGGTTCGTTGCCGGGCAATGTGCCGAACAGTGTCTTAAACGTCGATGCGGCGCGTGCGCTCGATGAGGGCCTGGTGCAGAGCCTTCCCGCTTGCGACGAGGCTGGGGAATTTCGGATTCTCGCGGTTGTAGATGTGCGTCTTCCCTAAATGATCGGTGGTGATGCCGCCGGCTTCATCCATGATCACTGCGGCCGCGGCCAAGTCCCATTCGGCTTTTGGTGTGAGTGAGATCGTGGCGTCGCCCCGCCCGCACGCGACCAAGGCCAGCCGGTAGGCAACGGAATTCACCCACTCAGCCGTCACGTTGGGCCAGGGCTTTTCCCAAATCTTCTTCTTAAACAGCCCTCCGCTCGCGATCATCCGGGCTCCTTCCAGCGTTGTCTGGCTGGTTGGGTGGATGGGCTGATCGTTGAGAAAGGCCCCATGTCCGCGAAGAGCATGGAAGAACTCATCCTTGGCCGGATTGTAAACGACCCCAAGAACCGGAACGCCGTCTTCCACGAGGGCCGCCGACACGGTCCATTCAGGAATCTCGCGCAAGAAGGCGCCGGTCCCATCGATGGGGTCGATCATCCACACCCGAGAGTATTTCAGCCGTGAGCGATCGTCCGGGCTCTCTTCGGACAGCCAGCCATAGTCCTTGCGGCGCGTCGTTAAGTCGAGCTTCAACGCCGCATCCACCGCCAGGTCGGCTTCGCTGACTTCCGAACCGTCGGGCTTCTTGAAGGCCTGAAGCTCGGTCTTGAAATAGGAGTTGGCGAGCGCCCCCGCCTCGCGCACTGCGCGCTGCAAGAGGTCCAAGTCTTCTTCGAGGGACGGCAAATTATCGGGCGTCTTTGTCGGCGTTATCGCGGTCATCGGGCGGTAGGAACACTCTCTAAACCATGCTGAAAGCTACCGGTCGTTAATGACGTCCATTAAGCGTCCGGGAAGTCTTGTGTGGCACCATCACGGCAATAAAGGCTACCTCAAGGCGGCCAACAGGGAAGCTAACAGCAAGGCGTCACATGGGTCTCGGAAGCGAAAAGCTCCGGGGCCCAACTGCTTTGCGGGGGTTGCATACATCATGGCCCCCTTTGCATTTCCCGGACCAATTCTTCTAAGCCCGTCAAATCGGACCTCTAGACCCAACTTGCAAGCGCCATATCGGCTGCAATCGCGAAAAAAATGATCAATCCGAAATCGCGATTGGATCGAAAACGGGCGAGACAGTTGTCCGCATCGTCGATATCGAGGGTTACGACCTGCCAAAGGAGTTGGCCCGAGGCGAATGCCAGCCCGGCGAAAAACAGGGCACTGGCGCCCGAAAGCCACCCCGCGAGCCCGAAGGCGGTGATGGTAAGCGCGTAAAAGGTCGTCAGCCAAACACGGGTTCTGGCGCCGAAGCGCAGCGCGGTCGACTTCATGCCGATAAGCGCGTCGTCTTCCCGGTCCTGGTGGGCGTAAATCGTGTCGTAGCCGATGGTCCAGGCCGCCGCACCCGCATAGAGCGCGAGCGGCGCCCAACCGAGAGACCCTAAAACCGCCGCCCAGCCCATCAGAGCCCCCCAGTTGAAGGCAAGCCCAAGCACGGCCTGTGGCCAATGGCTGATCCGTTTCATGAACGGGTAGAGCGCCACGATCGGGACCACGCCCAAACCAAGCCAGATAGAGAACGGATTGAAGCTCAGGAGCACGAGCAGTCCCACAAGGCAGAGGCCGAGCATGAACGCGACGGCGGCCTTAAGCGAGACTTGCCCGCTTGGCAGCGGCCGGGATTGCGTGCGCGCGACTTTCGCATCGATATCCCGGTCGACAATGTCGTTGTACGTGCAGCCCGCGCCGCGCATGGCGACGGCGCCAACAGCAAACAGCAACAAGAGCAATGGATCAGGGTAGGACGCGCCGGTCTTGAGGCCCGCCAGTGCCACCGACCAGAAACAGGGCAGGGCGAGCAAGTAAAAGCCGACCGGCCGGTCCGCCCGCGCCAGCCGCAAATAGGGCAGAGCCCAGGACGGCGCATGGCGATCAACCCGGTTTTCCGGGGTCGCATCGGCAACATTGCCGGCTTTGCCTTGAAACTCAGGACGTGGCATGTGTCGTGCCGCCTTCACTCGCATGTCTGTGCGCCGACCATGCCCTCTAAACTGCCACGGCTCTTCGTCAAGTCTCCGCTGTCCGCGGGTGTCAATGTCGCGCTCGGCACGGACCAGGCGCACTACCTAGTGAACGTACTCCGCCTGAGAGTGGATGTGCACGTCCTCATCTTCAACGGTGTCGACGGAGAATGGCGCGCGCGGGTGGCGAGCCTCGGTAAGAAATCAATAAGCCTTGCAGCCGAACACCAAACGCGGGGCCAGGATTGCGGGCCGGATTTGCATTATCTCTTTGCGCCAATCAAGCGCGCCCGGCTCGATTACATGGCCCAAAAGGCGACCGAGATGGGCGCAAGCGTCTTGCGGCCCATAGTCACGCAAAGGACAATCGCCGAGCGCGTTAAGGTGGAGCGTTTGCGCGCGAACGCGGTCGAGGCTGCCGAGCAGTGTGGCATCTTGCGCGTGCCCGACATATGCGAGCCTCAAAAACTTGAAGACGCGCTTGCGCAATGGGATGCAAACCGCCGTCTCATATTTGCCGATGAGAGCGCAACGATCGCATCGCCGCTTGAGGCTCTCGCTGCCCTGCAGTCTCGTCCGCTTGCGGTTTTGATCGGGCCGGAAGGTGGGTTCGATCCCAAGGAGCGCGAGATATTACTTCGGCAAGATTTCGTGGTGCCGGTTTCGCTTGGGCCACGTGTTATGCGGGCCGATACGGCTGCAGTCGCGTGCCTGGCATTGGTCAATGCCGCATGTGGCGATTGGCGCTAGGCAAGGGCTGAGTCCTGCAGGCACGCGGTGCGCTTTGATCACAATCAAGGTGTGTGCCTCGCTCCCAAATACAATTTCCACTCGCGAATCGAACCGTGAAGGATTACGGTTGCCGTTCACGGAATAATTGGGTGCTCGATCGAGGCCGCCAAGACATGATCGTCAGAGAAGCGCGGGCCTGTCGATGGAAGAGTTTGGCGACCGTCATTGCTGTGGTCGTAACTTTGCCTCTGCTGAGCGGAGGCTGCGCTGTGCTGGATGGGCCGGTCCTCGATCCAAAAGGGCCCATCACCCTCGCCGAACGCGATCTTTTCTTCAAAGCCATTGCCATCATGATGATCGTGATCGTCCCGGTCTTCATCATGGCGGCGATCTTCGTCTGGCGCTATCGCGGCACAAACCGTAAGGCGCGGTATTCGCCAAACATCGCCTATTACTGGCCAGCCGAGGTGCTTGTGTGGGGTGTGCCTGCTCTCATCATTGTCTGGCTCGCCATTCACCTCTGGCACAACACGTACAAGCTCGACCCCTACAATGCGATCGATCCGAGCGTGCAGGCGCTCCAGGTCGAGGCCATCGGTCAGGATTGGAAATGGCTGTTCGTCTATCCGGAGCAGAACATCGCGGTGGTCAATGAGCTGGCCATTCCAGTGAACACGCCGATCAGCATCAGAATTACATCCGATACGGTGATGAACTCGCTCGTGATTCCTGCGCTTGGCGGACAGATCTACGCCATGGCCGGCATGCAGACCCGGCTCAATCTGCTCGCCGACAAGGAAGGCACGTTCTGGGGGCGCAACGTCCAATATAGTGGCAAGGGTTTTGCCGATATGCAGTTCCAGACGCGCGCCATGTCCAAGGAAGACTTCGATGCTTGGGTGGAGAAGGCGAAGCAATCAGCCAAGACGCTCGATGCCGCCACCTACGAGGTCTTGGCCAAGCCGAGTGAGAAGGTCCCTGTGACGTATTACTCAGGCGTCGAGCCGGACCTTTTTGACAAAATCATCGCCAAATACATGCATGGCGATTCCCATCTCATGCCCCACCACAAGCAAGCCGAAATAACGGAATGGGATCAGTGGATATCTTCGGACGACTGACAATCGATTCCTTGCCGTTCTACAGCCTGATCGCCGCATCGGGCGCAGGGGTCACCGTGCTCGGCGGGCTGTCGGTCGTGGGTGTCATTACCTATTTAGGAGCTTGGCGCCTTGTCTTGTTCGAGTGGTTGTCGAGCCTCGATCACAAGAAGATCGGCATCATGTATGTGATGCTGGCATTAGTCATGCTGGTGCGGGGCTTCGTGGACGCCGCTATGATGCGGAGCCAGCAGGCCATTGCACTCAACAGCGAAGGGTACTTGCCGCCGGGCCATTTCGATCAGGTCTTCTCGTCCCATGGCACCATCATGATTTTCTTCATGGCGATGCCGTTCCTTTCGGGGTTAGTCAACCTGATCATGCCGCAGCAGATCGGCTCGCGCGACGTTGCCTTCCCCTTCATGAATGCCGTCAGCCTCTGGCTGACCACGGCAGGTGCGGTGCTCGTGTTGATCTCGCTTGTGATCGGCAAGTTCTCGACGGCGGGATGGTCCGGCTATCCGCCCTATTCAGGCGTTGAGTTCACCCCTGGTGTCGGCGTCGATTACTGGGTCTGGGCGGTGTTCATCTCAGGCATCGGCACGACCATGAGCGGCATCAATTTTCTTGTGACGATTGTCAAATGCCGCGCGCCCGGCATGACCATGTTCCGACTGCCGCTGTTCACCTGGACCATCTTTGTCACTGCGATCTTGATGATCTTTGCGTTTCCCGCGCTCACGGTCGCAACTGCCATGCTCATGCTCGACCGTACACTTGACATGCACTTCTTTACGAACGGCATGGGCGGCAACATGATGAACTACATCAACCTGTTTTGGTTGTGGGGTCATCCCGAGGTCTACATCCTCATTCTGCCGGCTTTTGGAGTGTTCTCCGAAGTGGTTGCTGTATTCAGCCAGAAGCGGCTGTTTGGCTACCTTTCGCTCGTGCTCGCCACGATGGCGATCGGACTGTTGTCCTTCACCGTGTGGCTGCATCATTTCTTCACCATGGGCTCAAGCGCGCGGGTAAATTCGTTCTTCGGCACCATGACGACGATCATTTCGGTGCCCACCGGCGTGAAGGTGTTCGATTGGCTGCTGACGATGTATCGCGGCCGTATCATCTTCAAGCCGCCAATGCTCTTTACGATCGGCTTTCTCGTCACATTCTGCATCGGTGGCCTGTCGGGCGTGCTGCTCGCCCTGCCGCCCATCGACTACATGATGCACAACACGACGTTCCTCATCGCGCACTTCCACAACATGATCATTCCTGGCGTACTGTTCGGCTACCTCGCCGGCTACATGTTCTGGTTCCCGAAGGCGTTTGGTTTCAAACTGAACGAAAAATGGGGAACGCGGGCCTTCTGGTGCTGGATTATCGGCTTCTACGTCGCCTTCATGCCGCTCTACCTGCTTGGTCTGCTCGGCATGCCGCGCCGCATGGAGCATTACGAGATCGCTTCCTGGCAGCCACATCTCATCGTCGCGGCATTCGGCGCCTTCATCATCATGCTCGGCATGATCTGTCTCGGTGTGCAGCTCTGGGTCAGTATTCGCGACCGGGAGCAAGCCCTCGATCTGACGGGCGATCCCTGGAACGGCCGTTCGCTTGAATGGGCAACATCATCTCCCGCCGCTCCTTATAATTTCGCGGTGCTTCCAAAGGTCGAGGGCCTGGATGCGTGGTGGACTATGAAGCAGACCGGCGTCGCGTATCAGCGGCCCGAGAAATACGAAGATATCGTCATGCCGAAAAACACCTTCGTCGGGCCCGTTATCGGCGGGGCGGGCTTCGCCTTCGGTTTTGCGATGATCTGGTGGATCTGGTGGCTTGCGCTCCTCTCGCTGGCGGTGATCGCGTGCGGGCTCATCGTGCGCGCTTCGAACGACAATGACGAGTGCGTCATGACGGCCAGCGAGGTCAAGGCCATTGAGGATGCGCGTTTTGCGCAGCTCGCCAAGGCTCCCAAGAACGAAATGGCCGACGATCCCGGTTTCGCCGGAGAGCCGATGCAGGAGCCCGCCACATGAGTTCTATCGCTGCCATGACTGTCAGTCCGCGAGAGGCGGAGCGCTATGAAGAGAAGGAGTTTGGCTTCTGGCTCTACCTGATGAGCGATGCCGTCATCTTCGCGCTTCTCTTTGCGACCTATTTGATCATGGTTGGCAACACCGCCGGTGGTCCGACACCGAAGGACGTCTTCAGTCTAGAGCGTGCGGCGGCGGAAACGGCCTTACTTCTGCTCAGCAGCACGACCTTTGGCATTGCCGCAGTGTCTCTTTCCGCCGGAGAGCGGATGAAAGTGCTGTTGTGGCTCGCCATCACGTTCTTGCTCGGTGCCGGCTTCATCGTTCTGGAGATCGGCGAGTTCGCGGGCATGATCGCTGAGGGCGCGCGCCCTCAGCGCAGCGGCTTTCTGTCGTCCTTCTTCACGCTGGTCGGCACTCATGGCCTGCATGTGAGTGTCGGGCTCATCTGGATTTTGGTGATGTTTGGCCAGGTCCTGTTCAAGGGACTGACGGCGCCGGTCGCCTCGCGCTTCATGCGGCTTGGCCTTTTCTGGCACTTCCTCGACATTATCTGGGTCGTGATCTTCTCCGTGGTCTATCTGCCGGGATTGTTGTGATGGAAACGAACGCAGGCATACCGATCGAACGGACGATGAAGCCTTATCTGATCGGCATCGTGCTGGCGGTCATCCTCACGGCGATCGCCTTTGGTATCGTCGCCACGGGCGCGCTGCCGCGCCAGACTGCACTGGTCGTGATTGCCGCGCTCGCGGTCGTGCAGATCTTCGTCCATTTGAGGTTCTTCCTCCATATCGATTTCAAGTCCACGCCGCGCGAGAATTTGGTTGCACTCGCCTTCGCCGTCGTTCTCATCTGCATCATGGTGGGCGGCAGTTTGTGGATCATGTTCGACCTCTACCACCGTATGATGGTGTGAGTTCCCGGAGGCGGTCTTTCAGGCTTTCGTGATTGTGGGGAACTGTCTCTTGCCGCGCCGCGCCCTCCGTACGATATAGGAGATCCAAACGAGGTCCTTGAATGCGGCCGTTGCCAGCCGGGCCTGAAGTCTCACCGATCCAAGCGGGGTTTCCACATTATGTCGACACGCGTTGACGGGCCGGAAAGCTCCATCATCGAATCGCGGGACGAACTTGTCGCTTCTCTGGCATCGGGCGCGAAGCCGGAAAGCGACTGGCGCATCGGTACCGAACACGAGAAGTTCGGCTTCAATATTGGCGACAATTCTCCAGTTCCCTATGGGGGTGAGCGTGGCATCCAGGCGCTCTTGGAAACCCATCATAATTGCTTCGGCTGGGATCCTATCCGGGAGAGCGGCAAGATCATTGGGCTGTCCTGTTCGGATTGCCCCATTGGCGGTTCCATTACTCTGGAGCCTGGTGGTCAGCTCGAACTCTCTGGTGCACCGCTCAAGAACATCCACGAAACCGAAGAAGAGCTGCGCCAGCACCTGTCGCAGATCGGCGCGGTAGCGAACCAGCTTGGCATCGGTTTTGTCGGGCTTGGCTTCACGCCGAAAGCGACGCTTGCCGAGATGCCACTCATGCCGAAGGACCGCTACCGCATCATGATGCGGTATATGCCGACGCGTGGAACCCACGGCCTCGACATGATGTTCCGCACCGCGACTGTGCAGGTGAACGTGGACTTCGGCGATGAAGCGGACATGGTGCGGAAGCTTCGCGCCAGTCTTGCCTTGCAGCCTGTCGTGACTGCGCTCTTCGCCAATTCACCGTTCACGGAAGGAAAGCCCAACGGCTATCAGTCCTGCCGCGCGCAAATTTGGCAGGACACAGACCCGGACAGAACAGGGCCTCTTCCCTTCGCCTTCGAAGACGGCATGGGATTCGAACGCTATGTGGACTACGCGCTCGATGTGCCCATGTATTTAGTCTATCGCGACGGGCACTATATCGATGTTGCCGGCGCATCCTTCCGCGACTTCCTTGCCGGTGAGCTCGCGGGTCTTCCTGGCGTGCGCCCGACCATGGAAGATTGGACCAACCATCTCACCACGCTCTTTCCTGAAGTGAGGCTGAAGAAATTCCTCGAAATGCGCGGCGCCGATGCGGGGCCGCTCGGTCTTCTCATCGCACTTCCAGCGCTTTGGGCGGGCCTTCTCTATGACACGACGGCCCTGAACGCGGCGGCGGGTCTGGTCGCTGATTGGTCGGAAGAGGAACGCGAGACCATGCGTTTGACCGTTCCAACAACCGGTTTGGCCACGCCCTTCCGTGGCCGCACTGTCCGCGACATTGCCCTGGAAATTTTGGCGCTTGCCGAAGGCGGGCTGCTGCGGCGTGCTCGAATGAACGAGAAGGGGCAGGACGAGACAAGAGCGCTCGCCCCGCTCATGGAGATCGCCCGGACCGGCCGCACAGAGGCCGACCGCCTTTTGGCCGCGTATGAGGGGCCTTGGGGCGGTAATATCGACCGGCTGTTCGAGGCCGAAGCGCTATAGCGGCGAAGGACCGCGTGCGCGCGATTGGGGGCTGGACGTTGAGCTCAGCCCGGTGAGGGTGATCGAGCCGTCGCCCCAGGCTGTGGGCACCACGACCTTATAGGGTAGGTAGCGGTCTGTTCCAGGCACCGACACGAGCCAGGCCTCAATACCATCTGCCTTCTGTACGAATTGGACGGCCGAACTCTGGGGCCGGTAACCGCCGATCGGCTCATAGCGGACATGGCAGACGGCGGCCTGTTCCGAGACACCTTGCGGTGCACGTCCAACGATCGACTCGGAGCGTTTGGGAGACAGTGTGAGATCGAAACGCTGCTTGCCATCGAAGACCCGAAGGGTCTGGTTACAAACGCCAAGATCGCTCGGCGCGGACTGCGAGCGGATCGACATGAAGGCCGCGGTCAGCGGATCGAGCACATTGCTCAGCTGACCGTCCGGAATGGGGATGGCCTGTTTGTCCGGTCGCTTCTTAGGCGTGATTTTGACGGTGCGGACGGTCCCGCCCGCAAACGCGATCTGAACACGCTGCCGCTTCTTGCTGTCCGAGAAGGAAAGCGTATAGCGTTGCGGTTTGGGGCTGAAGTTGGAGAGCGTGCCCTTGCTCGTCGTCTTTCCCGTCGCCTTGTAGAGAAGCCCCGCTAGCAAGGAGAACTTTCCGTCGGCTGTCAGTGCATAGTCTTTGCTGCCAAAAGTGGCGGTCACGTCGACCGTGCCCAGATCGATATTCGCAACTCCCACGTCGTAGGACGCCTGGATTTGACCCTGCAGGGGGGGTGGCGGGGGATCTTTCAGGGATCCTGCCGCTTCGCTAGCGACCGGGCTCGGTAGCATGGAGCCCGCCAGCAACAGACAAGCCAGAACGACGCCAATGCGCCCAAAATGCATGGGAATTCCCTCCAAACCGTCTCAAGGCCTAGCCCGTTGCAGACGTCAATGCGCGGAAGTCTAGTCCGAACCGGGTCGAAATTATGGGCATCGCCGTCGCCGCGTATGGACCGATGGAACTGCGTCTCGAGTGGGGTGAGCTTACGTCCTCGCGCACAGCGCCGTCACCCAAGGCGCGGGCACGTCTGGGGGGCCGTCGACCCGGTCGACTCTAGCGTTCTTCGGGTCGGTCGAAGCCCAAACCCAATAATAGAGGTGTGTGATGAAGTTCGGCGAGTTGCGGTCGATGCGGGGGCCATAGGCGATGCCGCTAAGCCAGTTCAAGGTGAAGTCGGTCCCCAGGAACAGGTAGAGAATGCCAAGCCAAAGGACCCAGTCGTACCAAGCCATTGTCCACCCCTCGCGCAAGTCTATTGCAGCCGCGAGGCTTTAACCTTTTTTGGGCTGGCTTGCCTGCCCCGCGCCATTCTCTGCCGCGCACTAAGCGCGCTTTGGGGAAAGAAGCACGGTCCCGCCGGTCTCGCCCTCGCCAAACTGCGCGTTGTCACGACCAGCATCGTTGTCAGGTGCAATTGGTGCGCCGCAGCTTGAACCGGCACGAGTCGTTGCCATATCGTTTTACAAGTCGCGTCCCTTTTCGATCCCTGCAAGAAAAGTGGGCGCTGTCCGTCCCCCAAGACGGATAAGTCGGCGGCAGATTTCTCCTTTTCTGCCGCCGATCCTTTTTTGTGATCGGAAATGCCCCGGCAGGCCGCTATTTCAGTCCGGAGAAGGCGTCGGTGAAGCCTTGCAAAGAGACAGGAATGCCAATTCCTGCCTCGGGTGTATCGAACACAATGAACATTGCGTTTTGGCCCGTCTTGAGCTTCGAAATCACTTGATCCTGGAGCACAACTTCGGCGACGCAGCCGCGCTTGCCGCACTTCAGGAAGGGGGCATTGCCCACATCCTCACCATCGATCTTGAGGCCGAGACCTGTGGGGAGCAGAACACCAAGCGGCACAACGACCCGCAAGAGCTTCTTGTCCTCGCCAATCGCCTTATAGAACACGACCGTTAGTCCAACATTTGGACGGTCCTCGGCGGTGACGCTCTGCACCAGGGCGCATTTTTCTTCTCGCGCGCCTGGCGGCGTGCGGCAGCTCACCTGCCAGGCCCCGTGCGTCTCGCGAACCACACTGCCAGGGCCGGTGGCGCCAGGCGTTGCGTCGGCGTCTTGCGCCTCGGCGCTCGCCACGAGCCCGATGAGAACGGCCAAGAAAACGCCGACCAAACCGAGCAGGTGGCGCCTTGCGCGACACTGTCGCCAGTGCTGGCGGAAAGTCTCGAATCGGGGCGTGGAGGGCATAGCAGGGTGTATGAGCATCAGGTCGAGCGGCTTTCCGGCAAGTTTTCAAATGCGGGCAAGAGCCTGCGTGGCATCTATCGAGAATCGGACAATTATGGCACTGGCGTAGACGGTCAAAAAACGCCCTTCGTGGAGCAATAGGGCCAAATTTCGGCGAAATTTTCTATGGGAGAACCGAACCAAGACACAATGGAGCGCGTCGTCGTCGCCGAATCAACTGTCAATGGCGCTCGTGCCACCTTGACGGGCCAAACCGGCTGAATCATGACTGTTGCCAATCTATATCCTTTATGATTTTACAACTGTAAAGAAAGGTCCAGCTTCACCGCTGAAGTGAGCTGGCAAATGGATGAGAGTCTTAGCGAGAACGACGCCAACATTTTTGTGCTCGTCTTCGCCGCCAAAACAAAGGGCAGTGTGGGCGAGGGTCCCGATGCCCAACTGCAATTGGGCTGTCCTTAGTTTGAAGCAAAAGGGCGGTTGGGGAGGAGTGAGGGGATGGCGATTTTGTTTCGTGCAATGACGTTTCTTGCGGCACTTTTGGGATCGGGTGCGTTTGCCACCGCGTTTGCCGCCGGGACCGGACAGCCGCAACCATGGCAAATGACGTTTCAAGGCGCGGCAACGCCGATCATGGAACAGATCACCGACTTCCATGACTACGTAAACATCATCATTATCGTCATCACACTCTTCGTGTTGGCGCTGATGATCTACGTGATCTTCCGCTTCAACGAAAAGAAAAATCCGGAGCCTTCCCGGACCTCGCACAACACACTGCTCGAGGTCGCTTGGACAGTGATTCCCATCTTCATTCTCGTGGCGATCGCCATTCCGTCCTTCCGGCTCCTCTTCGCACAATACGATTTCCCGAAAGCCGATGTGTCGATCACCGCCACTGGCAACCAGTGGTATTGGAGCTATGAGTATCCAGATGAGGGCATCAGCTTCGATTCGATCATGGTGCCCGAGGCCAATCTCAAGCCAGGCCAGCCGCGTCTGCTTGCGGTCGACAACGAGGTTGTCGTGCCTGTTGGCGCCAATGTTGTAGTCGGTCTGAAGGCAAACGACGTGATCCACAACTGGGCCGTGCCGTCCTTCGGTGTCAAGCTGGACGCGGTGCCAGGTCGCCTACAGCAGACATGGTTCCGCGCAGAGAAGGAAGGCTGGTTCTACGGCCAGTGCTCGGAACTCTGCGGTCGCAACCACGCCTTCATGCCGATCGCCATTCACGTCGTCTCTCAGGAGGATTACGATCAGTGGGTCGCCAGCAAGAAGTCGGCAGCCGTTGAACCTAAAGGCAAGATGGCTTCGGCGCAGGAATAGAATTCTCACTGCAACGGAACGAACGGTCTGACGACCGAGAGCGAACACCAAAGGACTATAAGGGAAGACAGTCATGGCTCAGAACGCCCAGGCAGAAGCGGCCCATCACGATCACGACGATCATCCGCATGGATTGCGGCGCTGGCTGTTCTCGACCAATCACAAGGATATCGGCACCCTTTATCTGATCCTGTCTCTCGTCGGCGGCGTTGTCGGGGCGCTGCTGTCTATGGCTATGCGTCTTGAGCTTGCAGAGCCGGGCTTGCAGATCTTCGGCAACCCGGAGATGTACAACGTGTTCGTAACGGCACACGGCCTAGTCATGGTGTTCTTCGCCGTAATGCCGGCCACGGTGGGCGCCTTCGGCAACTGGATGGTGCCGCTGATGATTGGCGCGCCGGACATGGCTTTCCCTCGCATGAACAATATCTCGTTCTGGTTGCTGGCCATGGCCTTCGTCTTATTGGTCGCGTCGCTGTTCATGCCGGGAGCACCGGGTTCGACGGGCGCCGGTGCGGGTTGGACGATCTATGCACCGCTCTCCACAAGCGGGTCGCCGGGCGTTGCCGTTGATTTCGCAATTCTTGCGCTGCACCTGGGTGGGGCGTCGTCGATCCTTGGTGCCATCAACTTCATCACCACGATCTTGAATATGCGTGCACCGGGCATGACCCTTCACAAGATGCCGCTTTTTGTGTGGTCGATCCTGGTGACGGCCTTCTTGCTGCTGCTGTCGCTGCCGGTCCTAGCCGGTGCCATTACCATGTTACTGACGGACCGCAATTTCGGTACGGCTTTCTTTGACTCCTCGCAGGGCGGCGATCCACTTCTCTGGCAGCACCTGTTCTGGTTCTTTGGCCATCCGGAAGTGTACATCATGATCCTGCCGGGCTTCGGCATGGTCAGCCAGATCGTGTCGACGTTCTCTAGGAAGCCGGTGTTTGGCTATCTCGGTATGGCTTACGCCATGGTGGCGATCGGTGTGATTGGCTTCGTCGTGTGGGCGCATCACATGTATGCGGCCGGACTAGATGTGAATACGCAGGCCTACTTCTTGTTCGCCACGATGGTGATAGCCGTGCCGACAGGTGTGAAGATCTTCTCGTGGATCGCAACGATGTGGGGCGGGTCTATTCAGCTAAATTCGCCCATGCTTTGGGCTCTTGGCTTTATTTTCCTCTTCACCATCGGCGGTGTGACGGGCGTGATGCTAGCAAACGCCGGTGTGGACCGTTCGTTCCACGACACCTATTACGTGGTGGCGCATTTCCACTACGTCCTGTCGCTTGGTGCGGTCTTCTCGCTCTTCGCGGCCTGGTATTATTGGTCGCCGAAAATGTACGGCTACATGTACTCTGAAGCGATCGGCAAGCTGCACTTCTGGACGATGTTTATCGGAGCAAACCTGGCATTTTTCCCACAGCACTTTTTGGGGCTGGCGGGTATGCCGCGCCGCTATGCCGATTATCCGGACGCCTATGCAGGGTGGAACATGGTGTCCTCAATCGGTGCGTATCTCGCGTTCGTAGGGTTCATCGTCTTCTTCATCGGTGTGATCGTGCAGTTCTCACGTAAGCAGAAAGTGGCCGACAACCCATGGGGCACGGGCGCAACCACGCTTGAGTGGACGGTGCCTTCTCCGCCGCCGTTCCACACCTTCGATACGCTGCCACGCGTCAAGTGAGGTGTGGGGCGCTAGATTAGAGCCGCTTGAGTGAATAGTTCGATGACCAACGCCACAGCCCAAGCGATTCCGAGGAATCTAGACATCGCCCCCGGGGGCGATGTCTCTGACTATGCGGCGCTACTGAAGCCGCGGGTCATGTTCCTTGTGGTGTTCACGGCTCTCGTCGGATTGGTCGCGGCACCTGTTCCGATGCATCCCGTGTTGGCTATCGCCGCATTGATTTGTATCGCGGTTGGCGCTGGCGCATCGGGCGCCTTGAACATGTGGTACGACGCCGATATCGACGCACGCATGGCCCGCACGGCCTCGCGGCCTTTGCCCAGAGGCGCGGTGACGCCCAACGAAGCGCTGACGTTCGGTTCTATGCTCGCCATTGGGTCCGTGCTGTGCCTTGGCCTCATGGTGAACTGGGTTGCTGCCGGGCTACTGGCTTTCACCATCTTCTTTTACGTCTTCGTCTACACGATGTGGCTGAAGCGCTCGACGCCGCAAAACATTGTCATTGGCGGCGCTGCGGGGGCATTGCCGCCGATGATTGGTTGGGCGGCAGCGACGGGGGCCGTGTCCTTGGAGCCCTTCGTGATGTTTCTCATCATCTTCATATGGACACCGCCCCATTTCTGGGCGCTGGCGCTGGTCCGCGCGAAGGATTATGAGCGCGCCGGCGTTCCCATGCTGCCCGTGACGCATGGGCCCGACGAGACCCGCCGCCAGATTCTGATTTATAGCCTTATCCTGGCACCGCTTGGGATGGCACCTGCTATGATAGGACTTGGCGGTGCGCTCTATGCAGCAGTCGCTGCGATCCTCGGCGCCGTTTTCGTGATCTTCGCGTTCGATTGCTATCGCCAACGCGAAGGCGAGGCGGCCGAGCGGGCGGCGAAGCATCTCTTTGCCTATTCGGTGCTGTATCTGTTTGTGCTGTTTGCAGTGCTTCTAGTCGAGCACGGTTTTGGCCTCGGGGGCGGCTTGCTGTCGCTAATTTGGACGTGATGGAAGATGCAGAAGCTGAACGCAAACGTCGCCAACGTAGAAGGTCTATCGCCATTGGTTGGACTCTGGCTGCGCTTGTCATTCTGTTCTTTATCGTCACCATTGTCCGGCTGGGCGGCAATGTCGCCATGCGGCAAATCTAACGGGCAATGCGGATGAACGACCAAAGCACAACAACTGCCAAAAAAGACAAAAAGGGCCTGATTGCACTGTCGCTTGTAGGTGTCGTGGCCGGCATGCTCGGCCTGTCATTCGCCGCCGTGCCGCTCTACCGCATGTTTTGCCAGGCAACAGGCTTTGCGGGCGTTCCGCGGGTCGCCGAGACGGTGCCGACCGAGACGCTGGATCGTATCATCACCATCCGTTTCGACACGAATGTGGACCGCGGCCTTCCTTGGACCTTTGCGTCCGAGAAGCGCAAGGTGGACGTTCGTATCGGCGAGAGCGCGCTCGTATTCTTCAAGGCGCACAACAACACCGATAAACTTGTCAGCGGTACCGCTGGGTTCAATGTGACGCCGGAGATTGCTGGACGCTACTTCAACAAGGTCGAGTGCTTCTGCTTCAAACAGCAGACCCTCGCGGCCGGACAGAGTGTCGAAATGCCTGTTTCGTTCTTCGTCGATCCTAAGATCATCGATGATATGAGCACCAAGAATATTGAGGAAATCACGTTGTCCTATACCTTCTACCGCAGCGGCGATCCGTCGGACGTTGCAGCGGCAGCAGGGAAAAGGGCTTCTGGATCGTAGACGAACGGGCGCGATAAGATTGCGCCGCTGAGATGTGACTGGGGAGGAAGGGAAACTTAAAAGATGGCCCAAGCCCACGCTAAACCGCAACACGACTACCATTTGCTCAATCCGAGCCCGTGGCCGCTCGTCGGCGCTGTCGGCGCCATTACGCTGGCACTCGGTACTCTGATGTATTTCATGTCGAAGAAAGCCGGCGATCCACAGCTTTGGTACGTGCTGCCCGGCTTAGCGATTGTCCTCATCACCATGTACGGCTGGTGGCGCGACGTAATCAAAGAAGCTGACGAAGGGTATCAGTCGCCTGTCGTTCAGCTTCATCTGCGCTATGGCATGATCCTGTTCATCGCCTCCGAGGTGATGTTCTTCGTGGCTTGGTTCTGGGCCTATTTCGATGTGGCGCTATTTCCTGACGATGCTGTGACCTACGCACGCACGCAAGTGACGGGCGGCGTTTGGCCGCCGGTCCCGAGTGCGGAAGCTGACGTGCCGGGACTCGGCTATTTCGGACACACCTTCGATCCTTGGGGCCTGCCTTGGATCAATACGCTGATCCTTTTGACGTCGGGCACGACGGCAACTTGGGCGCATCACGCCATGTTGCACAATCAGCGCAAAGAACTGACTTGGGCGCTCGCCATCACGGTCGGCCTGGGGCTGATCTTCACGGCCTTGCAGGCGTATGAGTATATGCATGCAGCGTTTGGCTTCGCTGATCACATCTACGGTTCAACCTTCTTCATGGCGACAGGTTTCCACGGCTTCCATGTGATTGTCGGCACGGTATTCCTGCTCGTATGCCTGTTCCGCGCATTGGCGGGCCATTTCACGCCGAGCAGGCATTTTGGGTTCGAGGCTGCGGCCTGGTACTGGCACTTCGTTGACGTGGTTTGGCTGTTCCTGTTCTGCGCCATCTATATCTGGGGCGCAGGTGCGAACGCAGGTCACTAGCGGCGGGGTCAACCGTCTTCGAACAGGGGCGGTCTAACGGCCGCCCCTTTTACTTCTGCTGGGATCAACGGATGTGTGCTGACCAAAGTCACAAGGCCAATGAACCGTTGAGCTCCACCATTTGGACGGGCATCGTCGGGCGGTGCCCCTTCTGCCACAGGGGCAAATTGTTCAACGGCTATTTGGCGCTCGCGCCATCCTGCCAAGTATGCGGTCTCGACTATGCTTTTGCCGACTCTGGAGATGGTCCCGCAATCTTCGTCATGCTGTTCGCAGGGTTCATCATTGTCGGCGCTGCGCTCTTCGTGGAAATTGCCTATCAGCCGCCGTACTGGGTGCACGCCATTATTTGGGGAGCTCTGGCGCTCGCCCTGCCGCTCTTGCTCCTGCGTAGCTTCAAAGGCGTGCTGGTTGCCCTTCAGTACCGGCACAAGGCTGAGCAGGGTAAGCTTACCTCCGGCAGCTAAGGCATCCCAATGAGTACGCCCGCCCTCATCAAACTCACCATCACGACGCTTATCGGCGTAGCGATCTTGGTTTGGCTTGGCACATGGCAGCTTGAACGCTACGCGTGGAAAGAAGACATCATTGACCGTATCGAGGCGCGGACGGCACGGAATCCCGTCTCGCTGGAACGGGCTATCGAACTCTCGAATAAGCTTGGTGATCCGAGCTATCTTCCCGTACGGACTGAAGGCCGTTTTCACCATGAGCGGGAACGCTATCTCTATTCGATCTCGCTCGATGGCCGGCCTGGCTGGCACGTCATCACGCCGTTGGAGACGGTCTCGGGGCGTGTCGTATTGGTGGATCGGGGCTTTGTTCCCGAGCAGGCCAGAGACCCGAAAGCCCGTGCGCAAGGCCAGTTCAAGGATGTCGTCACAGTCACCGGGTTGGTTCGCACGCCAGAAAGCCCTGGCCTGTTCTCACCCGACAACGATCTCGAAGCCAATCAATGGTTCACCCGCGACCTTGGCGCTATGACGCGCTCAATGTTCCCAGGTGGGACAGTCGAAGCGGTGCCATTTTTTCTCGAAACGGTGGAGAGTGACATTCCTGGCGGATGGCCCCAGGGCGGCCAGACACGGCTCCAGCTCTCCAGAAACCATTTGCAGTACGCATTCACATGGTTCGCGTTGGCTATATGCCTGGTTGGCGTCTATGCCGCCTATGTCTGGAGCGCACGCTCGGGAAAACGGCCTTAACCGTGCTACTTGGCGATATTGCCGGGCTGTGCTCTGGGGGCTAGGGTCACCCGAAAAGCCCCTGATTTTCCGACGAGAGGCATGTCTTGAAGTTCATTTCAACGCGCGGGTCCGCCCCGGCGCTCTCCTTCGAGGGCGCACTTTTGGCAGCGCTTGCCTCCGATGGCGGTCTGTTCATGCCCGAGGCATGGCCACGGTTTGCGCCTGACGAGATTGCTGCGCTTTCCGGCCTCGATTACGCGGATGCGGTCTATCGGGTTATGCGACCCTTCCTTGAGGGGGACCCATGCTTAGGCGACCTGGAGGATGTGTTGTCGGAGGCCTATGACGGTTTCCATCATCCAGCTATCGCACCGCTCAGCCAGATTGGCCCTAATAGCTTCGTGTTGGAGCTGTTTCATGGCCCCACGCTCGCGTTCAAGGACCTTGCCATGCAGGTGGTGTCCCGGTTCATGAACAGGGCGCTAAAGCGAAAAGGCGCACGCGCGACTGTGGTTGGCGCCACATCAGGCGATACGGGTGCTGCTGCCATCGAGGCCTTTCGAGGGCTCGACGTGATCGATGTCTTTATCTTGCACCCGAAAGGGCGGGTCAGCGATGTGCAGCGCCGCCAAATGACGACCGCGCGCGAGGCCAACATCCACAATATTGCAGTGGAAGGCACCTTCGACGACTGTCAGGCCATAGTGAAGGCGCTGTTCGGCGATCGCGATTTGAGCGCGCGGCTCGGCCTCACGGGGATCAACTCCATTAACTTCGCGCGGATCCTGTCCCAGATCGGCTACTACTTCACGTCGGCGGTGGCGCTCGGCGCACCCTACCGGCCTGTGGCCTTCACGGTGCCCACTGGAAATTTTGGTGATATTTTCGCAGGTTATGCCGCCCACGCGATGGGCTTGCCGATTGAACGCCTCGTTATCGCCACGAACCTCAACGACAGTTTGCCTCGCGCCTTCGCGACAGGGGTCTACGAGCCGCAAGGTGTGATCGCAACCTCAAGTCCCAGCATGGACATCCAGCTCGCGAGCAATTTCGAGCGCTTGTTGTTCGAGCTATCCGGCCGGGACGCGTCGCGAGTCCGGGGCCTGATGGACGATTTGTGCAGCCAAGGCGTCTTCCATTTGAGCCAGGGTGAAGTTGGCCAACTGCGCGATCTGTTTAGTGCGCATTCCGCGGGCGAGGATGTGACGGAGATGACCATTCGGGGCGTTTACGAAGAGACCGGTATGGTCGTCGACCCGCATACCGCGGTCGGCATCGCAGCCTCCCAGCAGGAAACGGGACTTGGCGCTGCGCCCATGGTCATCCTCTCGACCGCTCATCCGGCCAAATTCCCCGATGCGGTGAAACGTGCAATCGGCAAAGAGCCGGAGCAGCCCGAGCGCCTCTTGCTGAAGCTTGGCAGCGAAGAGCGCTGTACGGTGCTGCCTGCCGATTTCGACACCGTCGCCGATTTTATCGTTGGGCATGTGCAATCCGCGTCCTCGCTTTCTGAGGTACAGGCGTGAGCGTGGAACAGTCGAAGCTCGCCAATGGTTTGACCATTGTTACCCACGCGATGCCCGAGGTGGAGACCGTCTCATTAGGGCTTTGGATCGGCGCCGGCAGCCGCTCGGAACAATTTGCCGAACACGGTGTGGCACATTTTTTGGAGCACATGGCCTTCAAAGGCACAAAGCGCCGCAGCGCCCGTGATATCGTTGAGGAGATTGAGGCCGTTGGCGGCGATCTGAACGCCGCCACGTCGGTTGATTCGACGGGCTATTATGCGCGCGTACTGCCCAAGGACCTGCCGCTTGCCCTCGACATCCTCAGCGACATCATCTTGGAGCCGCGCTTCGCCGAAAGGGAGCTTCTGCGCGAGCGCGACGTCATTCTCCAAGAAATTGCCGCGAGTTCGGATTCGCCGGACGACATTGTTTACGACTTCATCTCCGAGGCGGCATTCCCCGATCAACCCGTGGGACGGCCCATTCTCGGTACGGCCGAAAGCGTCGGTCGGTTCGATCGGAACCATCTCGGTGCGTATCTGACCACGCACTATCGCGCCCCCAACATGGTGCTTGCTGCGGCGGGCGCCGTAGACCATGCCGCGCTTGTGGCAGAAGCGGAGCGCCGGTTGTCGTCTCTTCCGTCGGATGCGACCCCGACACCCCAGAACGCGATCTATGTGGGTGGACGCAGACAATCGGCGAAGCCCTTTGAACAGACCCACCTGATGATTGCGTTGGAAGCGCCGGCCTATCATCAGCCCGACTACTTCAAATCCCAGATATTGGCGGGTGCGCTGGGAGGCGGTATGTCATCCCGGCTGTTCCAGGAGGTGCGTGAGCGCCGTGGGCTCTGCTACTCTGTCTATGCCTTCTCGTCCGGCCTGACCGATAGCGGCATGTTCGTGATTCACGCAGCAGGCGCGCCTGAGAGGGCGGACGAACTCTTCTCGGTCATTCACGGTGAACTGGAGCAGGCGGCGGCGAGCGGCTTCAACAAGGCCGAGCTCGACCGCGTGAAGGCGCAATTCAAGATGGGACTTCTAGCAGCGCTGGAGAGTTCGAGTGCGAGAGCCGAGCAGCTTGCGCGCCATGTGCTGTTTTGCGGGCGCGTCCTGCCGACCCCGGAACTGGTTAAACGAATCGAGGCGGTCGAGACGGAGGATCTCCAAGCAATGCTTCAGAAAATCCTTGGATCGCCTCTGAGCCTTGCGACTGTCGGACCCATTGTTAATGTTACAGGATTCGAAGCCGTGGCCGACAGGTTCACGGTTTCGGCGAGCAGAGCCGCTTGAAGAGGGTATTGATTTATGGCCTTGCTGCGAGCTGCATCCCCAAGTGATTTTGGGCCGGTTATCGAGACCGATCGCGTCATGCTGCGTACGCCCCAAATGTCGGACCATCCGGCCTGGGCGGACTTGCGGGCCTCGAGCCAGGATTTTCTCGTGCCCTGGGAGCCGCGCTGGGCGCCTGACGAGCTATCGCGCGCGTCATTTCGCCGTCGTGTGCGGCACTACATGCGCGATATCCGCGAGGATGTGGGTTATGCCCTATTCGTCTACGATGTGCACAGTGCGGCGCTGGTGGGCGGTCTCACCCTGTGCAATGTGCGCCGCGGTGTGACCCAGTCCTGCACGCTCGGCTATTGGGTGGGGGCGAAATATGCCGAGCAAGGCTATACGACGGCGGCGGTTCGTGCGGTCGTGCCGTTTGTTTTCGATACGCTTGAGCTGCACCGTTTGGAGGCCGCTTGTCTCCCAACTAATACAGCGTCGATGCGCCTTTTGGAGCGGACAGGGTTCAAGCGCGAGGGTCTAGCGCGCCAATATTTGCGGATCAACGGCGACTGGCAGGATCACGTGCTTTACGCGCAGCTGAATTCAGATCCGCGCGGCTAGGGGAACGGAGGATGAGAGTGGCGACACACGGCTCGGCTTGCGCCCAAAGCGCCGTGCCAAAGAGGGTTGCGTTCTGGCAGGATTGCCGGAGCGTATCGCTCGTGCTCGCCTGCGCGCTGCTCCTTGCCATGGTGATGCTCCTTCCGCCACTTGCGAGCGTTGCCAGCGCTATTGAAGCGATTCCGGTCGACTCCAAGGCTCCGAAGCTTGAGATCACGACAAAGGGTGAACTTTACGAGGGTCGGGGCGACAGGCTTCAGATCGAGACGGCCCCAGGGCCGGATGGCTATATCGGCCGTATGGCCGTGCAGGCGTCGACCCCAGGAACCGATCCGAGTTGGTTGGTTTTTGCACTCTCCAATCCTACCGACGAACATATCGTTCGCTGGCTCGTCGCGCCGCGCTACACGTTAGCCAATTCTGGCGTCGTTCGTCCCGAACTTGATGCGCCACGCATCGCGGCGGTGACGCCGTCACTCGGGTTCCGGCCCGAACCGCTCAAGAGCGACCGTGCCGATATGTTCCGCCTCAGCCTTGAGCCCGGTCAGACGGTCACCTATGCGGTCGAACTCTCGTCATCGAAAGTGCCGCAGGTCAATTTATGGACGCCCAAATTCTATCAGGCCAAACAGCAAAACAGCATGCTGTTCAAGGGCGTTCTGCTCGGCATTACGGGCCTTCTCGCTATCTTTCTTACGGCAATTTTCGCAGCGAACCATCGGGCGATCTTCCCTGCCACCGCACTCGTGGCGTGGGCTGCGCTGATCTATTTTTGTGTCGATTTTGGCTTCTGGAACAAATTGTTCCCCGTGGGCCCCGACCGTACCGCCACCTATCGTGCCGCCGCCGAGGCGGGGCTGGCTGCAAGCCTGGTCCTGTTTCTCTACACGTTCTTGCGGATCGGTCTCTGGCATGTCTGGATCAAGACGGTGTTTTGGGTCTGGATCGCTGTGCAGTTCGGCTTGATCGTGGTTGCGATCGTAGATCCTCAAACGGCAGCCGGCGTCGCACGCATCTCCACAGTCTTGATCGCAGGCGTCGGCACTTTGCTGATCGCCTATTTCGCCCTGCGCGGTCAGGACCGCGCCATGTCGCTGATCCCAAGCTGGATGCTACTGATCGTTTGGCTCCTCGGCGCATCGATGATCGTCGCCGGCAAGCTCTCCGGCGAAATCGTCGTATCAAGCCTCGTGGCCGGGCTCGTGCTGATCCTCGTCCTGCTCGGCTTCACCGTCACCCAGTTCGCATTCCATACGGGTGGCTCGTCCGTGAGCCTTGGTCCGCCAAGTCTTGTGCAAATGAAGTCGCTCGCGGTCGATGGCTCCGGGACAAACGTTTTTCAGTGGCACGCAGGGCGCGATCTCATCACCATCGGCAATGAGGTGGAGGCGGAGCTCGGCCTCGACCCTAGCGCCCTCAACGTCTCGGTGGACGAGTTCTTGAAACATATGCACGCCTCGGACCGAGAGCGCTTCCGGTTATTGTTAATGTCGCTTCAAGAAAAGAATGGTGGGGACTTCCAGACGGACTTTCGGCTTCGCCGCCATGATGGAACGTATCTCTGGTACGAGCTGCATGCAAATGCGGCGCCCAACGAGAATGTGCGGCTGTTGCGCTGCGTTGGCTTGATGCGCGACGTGACCAGCATGAAACGCTCCCACGAGCGCCTGATGCACGATGCCGTTCACGATAGCCTCACCGGGCTGCCCAATCGCGAACTCTTTATGGACCGCTTGCAAGGCGCTATCACCCGTGCGGCCGAGGGGCATGCGATCCGGCCGACCGTTCTATTTATCGACATCGACCGCTTCAAGAACGTCAACAAAAGCTTCGGGCTCGTGATCGGCGATTCGATGCTGCTGACGCTTGGACGCCGGCTTGGGCGCCACCTCAACCCGCAGGACACCCTTGCACGACTTGGCGGCGATCAGTTTGCCATCCTGCTGATTTCCGACAGCGATCCCCATCACGTGGCGACCTTGGCCGAGCGTGTGCGCAGGGCGCTGCGCACGCCAATGAAGATCAGCACCAAGGAGATCATACTCACCGCCTCCATCGGTATCGTCGTCCACGATGGCTCGCAAGCGACAGCGCAGGACATGCTGAGCGATGGCGAGATCGGCATGCTGCGCGCAAAGCGCAGTGGCGCCGACCGTATCGAGATCTTCAACCCGGCTATGCGGACGGAAGAGGAAAGCTGTTTGCCGCTCGAAAGCGAACTCCGCATGGCGCTTCAGCGGCAACAAATTTCCGTTCTCTATCAGCCCATCACGCGGCTGGCTTCAAACCAGCTCGCCGGCTTCGAGGCACTCATGCGCTGGGACCATCCGACGCGCGGTCGACTCTCGCCGGCGGACTTCATTCCGCTTGCCGAGGAATCCGGGCTGATTGTTGAGCTTGGGAGCTACATATTGGGGCAGGCCTTGGAAGAGGCCGCGACTTGGCATCGCGTACTCCCGCGGGACCGCGATCCGCTCTTTGTCAGCGTCAATGTGTCCAGCCGTCAACTGTT
This sequence comes from uncultured Alphaproteobacteria bacterium, assembly GCA_942491645.1. Classification (GTDB taxonomy): domain Bacteria; phylum Pseudomonadota; class Alphaproteobacteria; order Rhizobiales; family Methyloligellaceae; genus Methyloceanibacter. The sequence continues at coordinate 150,624 of CALOBK010000004.1, forward strand.
CCGCCAAGACATGGTGCAAGAGATCAGGCTGTTGCTCGCCCGGGAGGCGGTGACAAGGGGAACGTTGAAGCTCGAAATCACTGAGTCTCTTGTGATGGAGAACCCCGAGCGCGCTGTGGAGATTCTCACTTGGCTGAAGACCTACGGCGCGAGTCTCGCGCTGGATGATTTCGGCACGGGCTACAGCTCGCTCAGCTATCTGCACCGCTTTCCATTCGACGTCATCAAGGTGGACAGATCTCTCGTGCATGAAAGCGCGGCCAATGACCAGACGCCGCTTATCCTGCGCTCGGTCGTGGCGCTTGCGCATGAGCTGGGCAAGGAGGTGGTTGCCGAAGGCGTGGAGACGCAGACTGACGCCAGCTATCTCCGGTCGATCGGCTGCGAGTTCGGGCAGGGCTTCTACTACGGCGAGCCGATGTCGGCGCGAGATGTGGGCATGTTGCTCAATGCGCTCGCGAATCATCGCAAGCGCAAAGAGCGCGAGCGGGCTGCGGAAACCGCCTCTGGCCTTGAAGTGGAGCCGCAAACCCAAGCCGATATCCCCGCATTGCAGGGACCAAGCACGGCCCAAGCGTAAGGCTCGCCGTTCAGGCGTGCCCCGAATCGTTGACGAGACGGATCGGGTCGACACCGAGACTGCCCAGCGCCCGATTGTACTTGCGGTCGATGGCGTGATCGAAAACGAGCTCAGGCTCGGCGGGACAGTTGAGCCAGCCATTGGACTGAATCTCATCCTCAAGTTGTCCCGGCGCCCAGCCCGCATAGCCCAGCGCAAGAAGGGCCTTGGTTGGTCCGCTGCCTTTTGCAATGTCGCGCAGGATGTCGATCGTAGCGGTCAGACACACACTATCGTTGATCGGCAGTGTGCTCTCCGCCTTGAAGTAATCCGCGCTGTGCAGCACGAAGCCGCGTCCCGTTTCCACCGGGCCGCCCAGATGGACATCCATGGTGTTCACAGCAGACGGCAGCGAGATGCGGTCTTCCGAGGGTGCGATTTTCAACTGCTCCAGCAGTTCAGGGAAGCTGATGTTGGGCGCCCGTTGATTGATGATGATGCCCATGGCGCCCTCCGATGAGTGCGCACAAAGATAGATCACCGAGCGGGAAAACCGCCCATCGCCCATCGCCGGCATCGCGATCAGGAGTTGGCCGTCAAGATAGCCTTCATCCTCGGAAAAGGAACCAGAGGCCATGCCGCCATGCTACAGCAGTTCCGGACCGAGGGAAGAGGAAACGGTGAAATAAGGCAAGCAGCGCGCACTAGTCACGTGCCTCACGAAACCGTGACGCCACTTGATTCAGGGCATGGCTGCATGATCGCCTATCTATCAGACAGGCTTGAGTAATTTCGGAACAAGAAAGAAGCAGTCTTCCATGATCCAGTTTGGACGCGCCACCAATCGCTCGTCTGTTGCGCTTACGGCACTCGTTTTGTGTGCGATCGCGAGCCTTGGGCTTGTCGTAGAGGGCGATGCCGCCTCCAAGACTCAATCAGTCTGGACGGATCAGACCAACTCGAAAGTGCGGCTCGTAGGCGGTGCAGTGCCAGAGGCGGGCGCGTCGTCCTTCTATGCAGGCGTTCAGCTCCGCATGGACAAGGGTTGGAAGACCTATTGGCGTAACCCGGGCGATTCCGGTGTGCCGCCCAGCTTCGATTGGGCCGGCTCGAAGAATGTCGAGGCCGTCGAAGTGCTCTATCCGGCGCCTCACCGTTTTTCGGACGCAAACGGCACGGCGATTGGCTATAGCGGCGAGGTGGTCTTTCCCTTGCGAATTACCCCGAAGCGCGTGGGGGATCCGGTGACGCTGTCTTTGGACTTCGACTATGGGCTCTGCAAAGATTTGTGCATTCCAAATGCCGTTCATCTCAACACGGTTTTTGAGCCGGGCGGCGGCAAGAGCGATGGGCGGCTATTAGAGGCCGCGCTCTCGCGCGTGCCGAAGAAGGCTCAAGACGACCATTTGCCTAGGGTCATGAAGATCTCAGGGGGCCTCGATGGCGATGCTCCAGAGCTTAAGATCGAAGTGGAGTTTCCGGAAGGCGCAATTGGCACGGATGTCTTTGTCGATAACCCCAAAGCGCTAGTGCCGGTGACGAAAGCGCTTGGGCCTCTTGAAGACGGTAGGCAGCGCTTTGCAATCGCCTTCCCGGTGATCGAAGAGGCAGCGGCCCTGAAGGGCAAGCCTTTGACCATCACGGTTGTCGCCGAAGACGGGGCGTCCGAGACGACTTGGACGGCTCCTTAAGACTGGAAGACCCTGCATAAGGCCTTAGCGTGCAACGCTCGGAGCAGTCGCGGCGCCTGCGGCTGCGCCCGCTGCCGCACCGATCGGTCCGGCGATGGCTGCCCCGAATGCGCCGCCTACAGCCGCACCGCTAACGCGTTTCTCGCCCGTTGTGCATGCGCCGCCAGATGCGGCGATCGCGATCCCTAAGAGCGTCAAGATGGCTTTCATGGTGCCCCAAAGTGTTGTGGTATTCCGGATGGAAACGCCTGCGCCATGCACGCTCACCGTTCCAAGGTTTGGTTGGAGTCTTCGAGGTCAGCCGGTATGGTGCCTGACGCGCAGCAAGTTGTACTGAGGAGACGATACGCATGACGATTGCCCAAGGAGACAGCCTGCCCGAGGCCACATTCAGGATGATCAATTCTGATGGAATTCAGGCCATAAGTACGAAGGACGTCGTTGGGGGCAAGAAGGTCGTCCTCTTCGCCGTGCCTGGCGCTTTCACACCGACCTGTCACCTCAAACATCTTCCTGGCTTCATCGCCTCTGCCGATGCTCTCAAAGCGAAGGGCGTCGATGAGGTGGTTTGCGTGTCGGTCAACGATCCCTTCGTTCTTACGGCTTGGGGCGGGGCAACGGGTGCGGATGGCAAGGTCACGATCCTGTCCGACGGCAATGCCGAGTTCACCAAGAAGATTGGCATGGACTTCGATGGCAGCGGTGTTGGTCTTGGTACGCGCTCCAAGCGTTACGCGATGGTTGTCGATGACGGGGTGGTCAAGGTCCTCCACACGGAGGAGGATCCCGGTGTCGCCGAAGTCTCGACCGCTGAGGCGATTCTCAGCACCCTCTAAGCCGCGCACCGTTGGAATTCTTCGCTAAGAGAGCCTGACGCTTACCGTCCGCCAAGAAACGGGGCCATCCCCTCGCGGGCGAGTTCGTCCGCGCGCTCGTTCTCCTCATGCCCGTCATGGCCTTTGACCCAGTGCCAGGCGACGGTGTGGGAGGCCTCGGCCTGCTCAAGTCGTTGCCAAAGTTCGACATTCTTGACTGGTTTCTTGTCGGCTGTGCGCCAGCCGTTTCGCTTCCAGTCCTTAATCCAGCTGGTGATGCCGCCGCGCAAATAATTGGAGTCTGTGTAGAGCTCCACATCCGAGGGGCCCTTCAAGGCCTCCAGCGCCTCGATGGCTGCGGTCAGTTCCATACGGTTGTTGGTGGTCATCGCCTCGCCGCCCTTGACCTCTTTGCGGTGAGGACCTGATTCCAAGATCGCGCCCCAGCCGCCAGGACCGGGGTTTCCAGAACACGCGCCATCGGTATGAATGACAACTTTGGGGCCGCGGCTCATGCTCGCATCCTCAACTCTGGCTCAATCCATAATCGCGGTAGGAGCCAACGCGCTGATGGAAACGCAGCTTCCGCAGATACTCACGCGGGTCCTTGGTCTTCACGAGCGCGTTCGCGTCTGTGTTTAGGACGTCATAGGTGCGCGTAAGAAGGAAGCGCAATGCGGCCCCGCGCGCGAGCAGGGGCAGGGCGTCCAACTCCGGCTCAGTGAGTAGCCGTATCTGCCCATAGGCCTGCAACAGCGCGCGCGCCTTAGTCACGTTGAACGAGGCGTCTGTCTCGAAGCACCACGCGTTCAGACAGACGGCCACATCATAGGCGAGCATATCGTCGCAAGCGAAATAGAAGTCGATCAGGCCCGAGACCTTGTTGTCGAGAAAGAACACATTGTCGGGAAAGAGGTCGGCGTGGATCACGCTTGCGGGCAGCTCGCTCGTCCAGTTGGCGCCGAGAAAGTGGAGCTCGCCAGCGATTTCGTCGTGAAGGCCCGGAATGACATCGTCAGCGGCGTCACGGACATCGTCGAAGAGCGAATGCCAGCCTTGAAGAGACAGACTGTTGTCCCGCCTCAAGGGGAAGTCGAGGCCCGCCAGATGGAACTTCGCGAGCGCTTGACCGAGTCCCGCACAATGCTCAATTCCCGGACGCCGGATCCAAAGACCCTCCAAGAAGCTGATCAGAGCGGCCGGTCGTCCTGCCAGATCACGCAAAATGCGCCCCTCACGGTCGCGAACGGGCAATGGGCACGTGATACCTGCCGCCGCCAGGTACTCCATCAGCGCAAGGAAGTAGGGGAGGTCTTCCGACCGCACACGCTTTTCGTAAAGCGTCAGGATGAACGGGCCGGTTTCGGTATGGACGAGGTAGTTCGTGTTCTCGACGCCCTCGGCAATGCCCTTGAAAGAGGTCAAAGCACCGATGTCATAGCTATCGATAAAGCTCTTAAGCTCTTCATCGGAAACGTCGGTATAGACAGCCATCTATGCCGCCGACGCATCTCTCAAAGGACGGGGCAGCTTGAAAGAGATGTTCTCCTCAGCGGTTGTCACCGTCTCGACGGTGACCTCGAAGCGCTCGGCAAACGCATCGATCACAATGTCGACCAGGACTTCCGGGGCCGAGGCGCCAGCAGTGACGCCAAGACTTCGAATGTCCTCGAACTCGCTCCAATCGATCTCGCTCCTGCGCTCGATCAACACGGCGCGCGGGCACCCGGCCCGTTTGGCCACCTCCACCAGGCGCAAGGAGTTCGAACTGTTTGGCGAGCCCACAACAATCATCCTGTCGCAGTTTGGCGCGATTCGCTTGACTGCGTCTTGGCGGTTCGTCGTCGCGTAGCAGATGTCGTCTTTCCGCGGTATCACGATTGCCGGGAAGCGTGCCTGCAGCACCAACATGATCTCGCGCGTGTCGTCCACTGACAGCGTTGTTTGCGTGATGACCGCGAGCTTTTGCTCGTCCCTGGGTGTGAAGATTTTCACATCGTCGATGCTCTCGATCAGATGCACTGCGCCAGGCGGCAATTGCCCGGTGGTCCCAATCACTTCGGAATGGCCTGCATGGCCGATCAGCAGAATCTCGTGGCCGTGGTCGAAAAGGCGCTCGGCCTCGATATGAACCTTCGAGACGAGCGGGCAGGTGGCATCGAGAACGAACATGCGCCGGTCGCGCGCGGCATCGGGGACGGATTTCGGCACGCCGTGAGCCGAGAATACGATGGGTGCGTTCGTATCGGGGATTTCGCTCAGTTCTTCGACGAAGACCGCGCCTTTGGCCTTCAGGGACTCAACCACGTGGCGGTTATGCACGATGGCATGACGAACATAGACCGGAGCACCGAATTTCTGCAGCGCGAGCTCGACGATTTGGATCGCCCGATCCACGCCCGCGCAAAATCCACGCGGCGAGGCAAGATAGATGGTCAGAGGCGGGCGGTGGCGATGCTCACCATTTGCGCGTTCCGGACCAGTCATCAACGCTCCAGATAAAGCCCCTCGGGCTTCCAAAAGCCCCATTTCAGCCCTACACCCCGCCTAGGGCCCGTAAAGTCCGGCTTTAAGTCTGGCCTTGCCGGGGCGGACACGGGCCGATAATTTTGGCGCCAAGACCGGCCAGGACGTGCGCGGAACACTCGAAGTGCGTTTCGCGAGCGCGTTCGCGCATATCAAGCTTGGACGCCCAGCATGTCAAGCGAAGGATAGGGAGAGTTGAGGCGCATCGACGATCATATCTGGATGCGCATGTTTGGGCTTTGCGCGTTGCTCTTAGGTCTTGCGATTCTGCCAGGCTGCGGCGGGGGAAGTGGGCCTGGGACCACGGGCTTCTCAAGCGATCGCTTGCCTGACCGGTTGCCTGCGTCTGATTTGGCCGCCGCACCGGCCGCCGCGCCTGCCGCTGTACCTTCCGCGGCACCGGCAGCCAACTACGCCGACGGCAGGTCGCCGACCTGTCCCCAAGTTGTCGCTTGGCCCAACGAGCGGCTGCACACAAGCTATCAGCGCGGCCATGATGGCGATCAGAACTTCATCGTCTATCGCGGCGAGATCACCAAGCTGTCGCGCGAATGCCGGTTCTATGGCGGCCGCGTCGTCGTGAAATATGGCTATGCGGGCCGCGTGCTTCTCGGACCCAAAGGGTATGCGGGCACGTTCACCCTGCCCGTCTCGATCAGCGCGACCGATGCCTACAAGGCGCAGATCGCCAGGGACAGGATGTCGGTCAGGGTCACGATCCCAGGGAACCAGACAGTCGGCTATTTCTCCATGGTGCGCGAAATCTCGCTTCCTGTCCGAGCCGGCACGCGGCTTGAGGACTACAAGATCTTCGTAGCGCTGAAATAGGGGCGTTCGATCTGCATGCGCCGTCGCCTCTTTCAGCTCTGCCTTGTGGTGCTCGCTTTAGCGGGGCCTGCAAGCGCCGCTAAAGCCGAGACATGCCGCGACTGGCGCTTCGGAGCCGCATCCTACATCGTTTGCACATTCGACCCGGCCAAGGACGATATGCGGCTGTTTTGGCAAAAGCCGAACGGCCGGCCCTATCGCACGTTCAGCGCGCTGTCGCGTGGGCTTGAAAACGAGGGCCGCTCACTTGTATTCGCTATGAACGGTGGCATGTACGAAAGCAATTTCAGTCCAGTCGGTCTTCACATCGAAGATGGCCGGCAGCTCGCCAAGGTCAACACCAAGACCATCAAGGGCAGGCCAAGCCAAGTGCCGAATTTCTACAAGAAGCCGAACGGTGTCTTTTATTGGGGCGCGGGCGACGCGGGCGTCCTCGAGACCGGACAATTCCTTGCTCAAAGGCCTAAGGCGCGCTTCGCCACGCAATCGGGGCCGATGCTGGTGATTGACGGCGTTATCCACCCGGCCTTCCTCGTCAAGTCGCGGGACTTCAAGCCCCGAAATGGCGTCGGCGTCACCGAGGATGGCAAGGTTCACTTCGTCATGACGCGCGGCCGGGTGAGCTTCTACGAATTTGCGCGCGTATTTCGCGATGGCATCAAGGCTCCAAGCGCTCTGTTCTTGGATGGGGGTACGGCGCCGGGCCTGTTTGCGCCCAGCCTAAGGCGGAACGACCCGCCATCCCATGGCGGCTACGGCTCTATCATTGCTGTTGTGAAATAGGACGTTTGGTGACGGCAACGGCGGCTTCGTTGCGGCGTAGGAAAGGCAGCGTGAAAGGCGCATCGTAATAGAGCGTGTAAGCCTCACCGATGGGCTGCCATTTGCTGCCCATGAGTTCCTTCGACAGCTCGGCTTCCTTGGCGGCAGAGTTCCACCCGGTTCCAGAGTAGCGCAGCGCTGCGATGGTGCGCGGGCAGGTAGCGCCTTTATCTGAACGCGCTTGTCGAGTGGCTCGGGAGGCGTGGTGGCGTTGTATAGGGCCGGCACGAAGAAGCGCATCATGCCGTCTTCTCTGCCGTTTTGCAGGGGCACCGTCATCGCGATGCGCTTCGGCTCCTCCAGTGCAACGGGAACCGTCATGGCAATGAGGTCGGGGCAAGACGCGGTGCGATTTGCACCGGAGATGTAGTCGAAGAGAAGCCGAAAGGCCTGCTCCCGGGCTTTCCGGTCTCCAGCGGGAAGAGCGACTTCAGCGGCCATGCTCGGCTCATATCGGCGAATTTCAACCCGCTCGTTGACGTACCCGATCACCGAATAGGACGGCTCCTCATAAAGCCGAACGCCAAAGACACCAACGACCGACTCGACTGCCAGCAAGAGATAGTACCCGACGAAGCTCAACATACTGACTTCTATAGCAGAAAGGGAAAAGGCTCCGCTACGAGGACGAGGAGTCGTCTCGCTGCGGAGCCTTGCACCTCTCTTGAAGACTCTCTGCCTAGTCGCAAGCTCAAATCATGCGGGTCATCGAAAAATCCCCTGGAGTTGCGGGGGAAGGTAACTCTAGGCCCTGTCATTTCGCGCCTGATCGGTCGCGCGAAGGGATTATTTTCAACAGGGATTATCTCTAACGGTGTATACGAAATGAATGATTTACAATAGCAAAATTCACACATATTGTTCATATTGTCGCAGTGTATTGTTCCTCGGAGCGTTAGACGTGTATCAACAAAGCCCTTGGTCGCAACGTTCTGTCGCGCGCTTGGTCGTGGTGGCGCTGGTAGCGGTTGGTTTGGGTGGCGTTGCCGGAGCCGTTCAGGCGGAAGATTTCATTGTCCCAGGCGCGGACCCAAAAGCGGGGCCTGCTCGGAAGACGGGAGGCGGGTTCGAGTTTCGCCGGAAGCTGTCGTCGGTCGACAATCCCTATTGCGATATCAAGACTTATGTCCTGCCTGACTTGCCCCAACAAGCCTCCTCGACCCGCAATAAGGATGATCGCTCGGTCATCGTTGTCGACGCCTCGATCCTGAAGTCGGATCGGTCCTATGCGCATTTCCTCATGGCGCATGAGTGCTGTCGTCACATCCTTGGCCACACAAAGCTCCTGCAAGCGACCTCGACCCGTAACGGGGTGCAGCCCTTCTTTTATCTGAAGCCCCTGCTGAAGAATAAGGAGCTCGATGCGGATCGCTGCGCCGTGCAGTTCCTAAAGCTCGCAGGCGACCGGGACGTAATCGATAGCGCGCGGTCTGGATGAGCGAATTTGGCGAGCTGCAGACCGGTGCTAACTATCCAACTGGCATCGAACGCGCCTCCAATATCGAGCGTGCGGAGGCGGGAGACTGAGATGAGCCAGGGCATGGTTTCTGCTGGCGAAGCGGCTCGGCGCCTCGGCGTTGCCCCTGTGACAATCCAGCGTTGGGTGGACAGCGGCGTGCTGCACGCCGAACGCACCGCGGGCGGACACCGCCGCATCTATGTCACCGAATTACGTCGTCTGATCGCCGCAAACCGCCCCACGACGCTGAGCGGCCCGCTGGCATCCTGGTTCGACGTGCTGATGACCGGCGATCCTGCCAAAGTTAAGGCCGCGCTGATTGCCTCGCGTGAGGAAACGGGGAGCTGGACCAGAACCGGAGATGAAGTCGCCTCCGCAATTGCGGAGATCGGCCGGCGATGGGAGGCGGGTGCTTGCCAGATCTTCGAGGAACATGCGGCAACAGAGGCTCTGCGCCGGGCCGCAGCGGCCTGTGTATCTGAAATGCGCTATCCGATTGATGCGCCTTGCGCGGCCTTGTTTACGATTGAAAACGAGCGGCACACACTTGGTCTAGCGCTCGCCGAGCTTGTCGTCGTTGAAGCGGGCTGGCGTCCGCTATGGATCGGTGAGGGCCCACCGCTCGATGAGTTGGGTGACCTGGTTGCAAAGTTCAAGCCGGATGCCTTTGTCGTATCGGCTTCAGGGGCCAGTTGGCCAAGTGCTGTGGCCCGCTATCAGGCGCCTTTGGTCTGGGAGGCAAAAAAGTCTGGCATCGATCTCATTCTTGCCGGCGGTGGTGCATGGAAAGTCAGCGCCACTGTGAAGCGGGTGTTTGCCTTCACAGATTTGCGGGAGGCACTCTCATGAGGGCTCGTGCTCTCCTCGGCGTTGTGTCTGTGACCGTCGGCGTGTTGGCATGGTGGCTTGCGGCGAAGGCTGAGGAGACCGGTCGCAACTCTTGCATCGATGACGCCATGATCGTGTTCGATGCATCGGGTTCCATGTCGGGCAATGTGATGCTCGGCATGGCCACCACGATCACGCGTATCGATGAGGTGCGTACGGCACTGAGCAAGGTTTTGCCCGTGGCCGCCCGGACGCGGCGGGTCGGACTGATGAGTTATGGGCCGGGGCCGTACAATCAATGCAATGTGTCTTTGAACCTGCGGCCAGCGCCCAATGCGGCGGCGCGGATCATGAGGGAGGTTGAGGCTCTGACCCCGGCGGGGAAAACGCCCCTGACCAACGCCGTACAGCAAGCCGCCGACGTGCTTGAATACCGCAGCAAGCCAGCCGTGATCGTTGCTCTGACGGATGGTGAAGAGACGTGCGGCGGCTCACCATGCGATCTAGGCACGCAGCTGCGCGCTGACGCCGCCGCGCTCACGGTCCACGTCATCGCCTACCGCCCGTCGAATTTCAGCTGGACAGGCGAGCAAAGCGTGCAGGGAATTCGCTGTTTGGCCGAGCAGAATGGCGGGCTTTACGTGACCGCGAATACCCAAGATGAGCTGGTCTCCGCTTTCCGAGAGACACTAAGCTGCCCGATGATCTCCCAGCGCTAGAGCGGGCCTGTGGCGAGGCTTCGATCGAAAGCGTCTAGTTCAGCTTCGACTTCAGATCATCGATGCTCGTACAGATGAGCTCGTCGGCCGTCTGGACTGTCATCTTGCCGGCAATAACGGTCTGCGCTGCGGCAACAGCAGCGTCGGCAGCTGCGGCACGAACATCGCGTAGCGCATCCGTTTCAGCCTGCGCGATCTTGTCCTCGGCCATTTTCATGCGCCGTTCGAACTGCTCGGTCATGTTGCGCGAGGTCTCAGCCGCGAGTGCTTCGGCTTCCTTGGCAGCAAGATCGATGATGTCCTGTGCCTCCTGCGCGGCGTTGCTCGTCTTCTTGCGGTAATCGGCAAGAACCGACTCGGCCTCGTCGCGCAACGCCTTGGCGTCCGCGAGTTCTTTGGCGATGGCATCGGCACGGGCGTCAAGCGCAACGGCAACCTTCTTGTGAGCCCCGAAATAGACGATGGTGGCGAGGAACAAGACAAAGGAAACCGCGACCCAGAATTCCGCTGTGGCGAGGAAATCCATCTCTTACGCCTTCCGTGCCGCTGCAACGGCCTTGTCGATATCGCCCTTCGGCGGTGCCGTGCCGATGAGTTGCTTCACGATGTCCGCGGCAACTTCACTTGCCACGGTATTGACGTCCTTCATGGCCGCGTCCTTGGCCTTCTCGATGCGGGCTGCCGCTTCGGCGCTTTTCGCAGCAAGCTCTTTTTCGAGCTTGGCCCGCTCCGCATCCGTCTCAGCCTTCAGCTTGGCGCGGCCCTCTTCGATGATTCCGTGCGCCTTCTGCTTGGCCTCCGCCAACGCCTGCTCATAGGAGGCAATAGCCTCCTCAGTGTCGCGCCGGCCTTTTTCGGCCGCGTTGATATCGCCCGCGATCTTCGCTGCACGCTTGTCGATCACCGTGCCGATGCGCGGGATCGCGACCCAAACCATCAGCAGATAAAGAATGCCGAAGGTGAGGAGCAGCCAGATAAGTTGGGGACCCCAATCGAGTGGATTGAGTTGCGGCATGGTCGTGACCTTTTGAGAGAGCCTTAAATTGAGGACTCAGCCTAGAACACAAACAGGATGATCAGTGCGACCACGAGTCCAAAAAGGCCCGTTGCTTCGGCTAGAGCAAAGCCGAGAAGAAGGTTTGCGAACTGACCAGGGGCGGCAGAGGGATTGCGCAGTGCGCCCTGCAGGTAGTTGCCGAAAATGGTGCCGATGCCGACACCGGCGCCGACGAGTGCGATCGAGGCAAGGCCTGCGCCGATCAGTTTTGCTGCTTCCGCTTCCATAATTCTCTCTCCTTGGAACAATCGTTAGCTGTGATGGCCTCAGTGCATGTGAAGCGCATCGTTGAGATAGATGCAGGTGAGGATGGCGAACACATAGGCTTGTAGGAACGCCACCAAAATCTCCAAGCCCGTGAAGGCCACCATGAAAGCAAGCGCGGCCCAACCACCAAGCAGGCCTAGCGCCACCACGAACGAGCCGAACACTTTCAGCATGGTGTGGCCCGCCATCATATTGGCGAAGAGACGGACCGACAGGCTGACGGGGCGCGTGAGATATGAAATCACCTCAATCACCACGAGCAGCGGCAGCATGATGAAGGGTACACCCGAGGGCACAAAGAATTTCAAAAAGCCGATGCCGTGCTTCCAGAAGCCGATCAGCGTCACGCCGATAAAGACGAAGGCTGCGAGCGCGAAAGTGACGATGATGTGGCTCGTCACCGTAAAGGAATAGGGCATCATGCCGAGCATGTTCAGCACGAGCACGAAAAGGAAGAGCGTGAAGATGAAGGGGAAATACTTCATGCCGTCAGTGCCGACATTGTCGCGCACCATGTTGGCGACGAACTGGTAGGACAGTTCCGCCACCGACTGTGAGCGGTTCGGAACCATCTCGCCCTTGCGCATGGCGAACACGATGAAGACCGTGATGAGCACGGCGGCAATCATCATGAACAGCGCCGAATTGGTAAAGGATGCGTCGTAGCCGAAGATCTCGAGCGGAATGATCCGCTGAATCTCGAACTGGTGCATCGGATCGGGCAAGCCCGTGCCGCCCCCTCCGTGACCCGCGCTATCCGCAGCGTATGCCGCCCCAATCAAGGTCAAATCCCTTAGTCCTTATCGTCTTCTGTCTTCACGCCGCGCCCCGTCTTGTTGCGCAAGTGATGACCGGGCATTGGCTCGCCCTGATATGCCTCGCCCTGCATTTTCGTCGCTGTCCGTATCACGTTCATGATGCTGGCAGCGGCTCCGAGAACCAAAAACACCAACATCAGGAACGGTTTGGTTCCGAACAACTGGTCAAGCGCCCAGCCGATGAATCCCCCAACCGCTACGCCCGCGACAAGTTCTGTCGCCAACTTGAGGGCCTGGCCCATGGCCCTGCCTCTTCCTTCGGACTCCTCCGGAGAGGGGCGTTGGCTTTGGGCCTTCGCCAGCTTTCCTTCGAGTGCGTCAAGCCGCAGCCGAATTGTCTCTTTGTCGCGGCCCCCGTTTCCGGCTCCGGACTGATTTTCGGCTCCGGCCATTGGCTTTGCTCAATTCCGGGAGAGCCCTAGAGAACCGGATGGTCCCCAGGCTTCGCGCGCACTTTAGTTGGGGATTCCCGAGTGTCAAGAAAGTCGCATCCCCATCGGCACAGGTTTTCGTACGTCTCACCGGCTTTTGGAAAAAGGCCGGAAATCTGGCGGCAAATCTGCATGAGAATCGGTGCGGAAATCGGCAAGAGAATCAGCATGGCTGGGGCGCTTGAAGAGCGCTAGACTGCGTCGCGGAGCCGTTCGGCGGTGTCCAAATCCACCGATACTAGCTGGCTGACGCCGCGCTCCTGCATAGTGACGCCAAAGAGCCTGCTCATACGGGACATGGTCAGCGGATGATGCGTGATGATCAGGAAGCGCGTATTGGTCTCGCGCGACATATCCTCCATCAACCGGCAGAAGCGGTCCACATTCGCATCGTCCAACGGTGCGTCCACCTCGTCCAGCACGCAGATCGGCGAGGGGTTGGTTAGGAACACCGCGAAAATCAGCGCCATGGCGGTCAGGGCTTTTTCACCGCCCGACATGAGTGTGAGGGTCTGTGTCCGCTTGCCGGGCGGCTGCGCGAAGATCTCGAGGCCCGATTCGAGCGGATCGTCGGAATCGACCAGCCGCAGCTCGGCCGAACCGCCCCCGAACAGGGTCTTGAACAGACGCGAGAATTGCCCATTCACTGTCTCGAAAGCCTCTAGCAGCCGCTTGCGGCCCTCGCGGTTGAGGCTGGAGATGCCTTGGCGAAGGCGCGCGATGGCCTGTTCGACATCCGCCTTTTCGCGTTCCATTTCTTCGAGCCGCGCGCCGAACTCCGCCTCCTCTTCCTCGGCGCGGAGATTCACGCCGCCGAGGCGCTCCCGGTCGGCTCTGTGCTTGGTCAGACGCGTTTCCACGTCCTCAAGAACGGGAAGTTCGGCGCCATCGGCCAGATTGGCGCGCGGCAGACAATCCTCGGGCGCACATTCCAGCTGCTCGCGGATGAGGCGGCCAAGCGTGCCACGCCGCTCGCGTGCGCCTTCCAGGCGGGCTTCGCCCCGAGCCTTGCCCTCACGCGCGCCAGAGAGCCGCTCTTGCACTGCGCGCAGGGCCTTATCTTGGTCTTTCAGGGCAGTCTCGGCCAGCGCAAGCTCGTCTGCGGCCTTGGAGCGCTCGCGCTCAGCCTCGGCAATGGCGTTCATCAGTTCGCTGCGCCGGGCCTCGATATCGGCGGGCAGGTTGGCGAGCGTCTCAAGATCGGAGGCCGTTTCGTCTTTGCGCGTGCTCAAGGTCTCGATCTGTTCGCGCGCATTGCCAATCCGTTTGCGCCAGAGGGCTTCCTCGGCAGCAATGGCCTCAATCCGCTCCTTGCGCAGCCGGACTTCGTTCTCGAAGCCTTTCAACTTGGCCTCAGCTTGCGCCGCTTCCGAGCGGGCCGTTCCGGCCTCGCCTTGAGCCCCTTCAAGGGCAGCTTCAAGACCTTCGAGCGAGGCTAAGGCTTTTAGGGCCTCAGCCGCGGTGACCGCCTGACCTTGCGCTTCCGCGAGCGCGGCCTTCGTGCGGCTGAGTGCCTCGGCCAGCGCGCCCAATTGCTTGCTATTGGCCTGTACGTCACGCTCCACCCCGGCGATTGCCGCCCGTGTGATGTCGAGTTCGGCGCGGGAGTCCTTAATGTTCTGGCGCAAGTCTTTGGTCGCCTGGGTGGCGTCCAAAGTAGCCTCCGTGGCGGCTTCAAGTTGCGCTTCGGCGGACTTCTCCGCGTCCTCGGTTTCAGCCCTTCTCGCCTTCAGGGCTTCGAGCCGCGTGCGCTCCTCAAGGCGCGCGCCGGCAGCACTCGCCGTTCCAGCCTGAACGCTATAGCCGTCCCAGCGCCACAAATCGCCCGCCTTCGAGACGAGGCGTTGACCGGGCTTAAGAACGCCTTGAAGGGCCGGGCCTTGGTCTGCACTGACAACACCGATTTGCCCAAGACGGCGCGACAGCGCATCCGGGCCGGTCACGAAGCGGCTGAGCGGGGTGGCGCCTTTGGGCAGGGCAGGATCGTCTCCCGACCGTGCCATCATCCGCCAGTGGGCGGGTGCGCTATCCTCCGACGCCGCATCCAAATCATCGCCGAGCGCGGCGCCGAGCGCGTGCTCGTAACCGCCCTCGATCCGCACGTCTTCCACGATCGGCGTCCAATCGTTGGGCGGTGCCAGCAGCTTGATCAGGGTTGCAAGCTCGGTTTCGATCTCTTGGCGGGCGAGTTTCGCATCGGCAAGGACCGACCGCAGCCGCATTTCGTCGGCACGGGTGTGCTCTTCGTCTGTCTCCGCCGCCGTCAGCTCAACGCCGGTGTCCTCGATCAGCGCGGCGAGTCGGGCCGCTTCTCCGGAGAGCTCCGCCAATTTGGCCTCGCTTCCGCTCTCAGCCTCGAGATTGGCCAGTTCAAGCCCGACCTCTTCCGATTGCGTTTGGAGTTGGGCTATACGCCCCGCAAGCTGTGTCTTTTCATGGTCCAGGCGACCGCGCTCGGCGCGCGCCTCGGCAAGGTCCGTTGTCGCCTGGCGAAGGGCCATCTCGGCCGCAGCAAGCACGGATGCCGCGTTAGCCGCCGCTTCGCGGAGCAAAGGCTCTTCCGTGTCGCTCGCGCTTGCCGCCTCAAGCTTGCGGGTCTCGTTCCCAAGCCCTTGAAGCATCTCTTCGGCCTCGGAAACGTGTTCATCCTCGCGGGCTAGATCTCGAGAGGCCTGCGCAAGCCGGGTTTCGAGCTCCGCCTGGCGGGCCTTGGCGCGAGACTCTTCGCGCTCCAAAGCATCGCGATCGACACTGAGCCGGTGCAGCACCGCCGCCCGGGTCGCCTCCTCATCTCGCAAGGGCTGGAGCTTCTCCGCTGCTTCCGCTTGTTCGCGTAAAGCCTCCGCTTCGGCCTTGGTCTCCTCGGCAACGGCCGAAAGTGCGTCCTGGAAGGCCGCTTCGCCTGCCTCAACCTGTGCGCAGGCCGCCACCCATTGCAGATGATAGAGCAGGGCTTCCATCTCGTGGACTTTGGCCGAGATGTCGCGGTAGCGCTTTGCCTGGCGGGCCTGACGACGTGTTGCCTGAAGCTGTGAATTGAGCTGGCCGATCAAGTCTGCGAGGCGGGCGAGATTGCTCTCCGTCGCCTTCAAGCGCAGCTCCGCCTCGTGGCGCCGGCTATGGAGACCTGCAATGCCCGCGGCATCTTCAAGCACCCGCCGCCGCTCCGCAGGCGCGGAATTGACAATTTCGCCGATACGCCCTTGTTGCACGAGCGCGGGCGAGCGGGCGCCGGTCGCGGCGTCCTCGAACAGCAGACGAATGTCGCGAGCGCGCACATCCTTGCCGTTGACGCGATAAGCGGACCCGGCTTCGCGCTCGATCCGTCGTGTGACTTCCAAAACGTCAGCGTCGTTGAACTCCGCCGGGGCGCGCCGTGCGCTATTGTCGATAAAGAGTGTCACCTCGGCGCTGTTTCGCGCCGGACGGTCCTGCGCGCCGGCGAAGATCACGTCGTCCATGGCCGTTCCGCGCATGCTTTTGTACGAGGTCTCGCCCATGGCCCAGCGCAGCGCCTCAAGCAGGTTGGACTTGCCGCAGCCGTTCGGCCCAACCACGCCGGTCAAGCCATGGGTGATATCGATCTCCGTCGGCTCGACGAAGGATTTGAATCCAAGAAGGCGGAGTCTGGTGATTTGCACCTTTTGGCGATCCTTATCTGGAACCGGATGACGCGAACCCGATGACTGGCGGTCGAACTGTCCGAACTTGGCAGGGGGACGGCGTGATTCGCAACGCCGGAGATCAAGAAGCCTGTGGTTCGATCAGCGCTTTCACCTGTTCGAAGGTGACCGCCCCCTGGAGCCTCTGACCATTGATAAAGAGGGTTGGCGTGCCGATCACGCCATATTTGCGGCCCCGCTGCTTTATCTCCGTCAACCCATCCATAATGCTTTGATTCGATAGGCATTTGTCAAACTTCGCACGGCTCAGTCCACTGGATTTTGCGATTTTGTATATGGCGTCGGGTCGAACCTCTTGGCTCACCCATTCGCGTTGCCGGGAGAGGTAGGCCTCAACCAAAGGCAGATATTTGCTACTGGGCACACATCTGGTGGCGATTGCGGCAGTGCCGGCGGTCCGGCCAATGGCGAATTCGCGGATGATATACCGGACCTTGCCTGTATCCACATAGGACCGCTTCACGCGCGGGAACACGGTTGCGTGGTATTTGCGGCAATAGGGGCACGTCAGCGACACATACTCGACGATTGTAACCGGGGCATTGCGGTTGCCGTATTCGCGCTCGCCAAGTGGGCCTGGCTCAATGAGCTGATCTTTCAGAGGAAGCGCGGCCTCAGAGGCCGATCCCCCCGGGCCGCCGCAGGCGCTCACGCCAAGCATCGTCAGCCCGAGTGCGGCTGAGACGAAGACAATCGCGGCTCCTCTGCTAAGCCCCAAGAAACATCTCCCAAAGGTCATGATCTATGGATCGCCTTCGATCGTTCCTCGTCCGTGGCGGGAGCGTAATAGCCGAGGGCGCGTTGGACTGGCGGGCCTATGGGCTTGGCGGCGTCTCGGCCGGTCCCTCAATGGCTGCGTCGAATGATTCGATTGCGATGTCTGGAAGGCGCTTGCCGTTCACGAAGAAGCTCGGCGTGGAGTCGACGCCATAGTCCTCATGAGCCTTCTTGCGGACGGCCACGATCTTGTCGAACAGCTCCTGGTCCGCCATACACTTTTCGAAGCTTTCCTCGGAAAAGCCCGCCTGCTTGGCAATGAGCTTGAGCTTCTCCTTGCCGTCGGCGCCCGGTACCGCCCAGGTCTCCTGGGTTTCGAAAAGCCCCTCCAACATGGGATAGAAGCGGTCGTTGTCTGAGCATCGTGCAAGCATGGACGCTGCAACTGCAAGCCCGTCCAGCGGGAACTCGCGGAATATGAAGCGGGCCTTGCCGGTGTCGATGTACTTCTTCTTCACATCCGGAAAGATCTCTTTGTAGAAATGCGCGCAATGCGGGCATGTCATCGATGCGTATTCTACGATGACGGTGTCAGCATCAGGATCGCCAAGAACGATGTCTTCGAGCGGGCCGGTCTCCATGATCGCGGCCATTTCCGGGTCCATCTTCGGCTTGTCTGGATCTGGAGCAGCATCGGCGCTCAGAAAATAGAAGCCGGCAAAGATGACGGCGACCGCCAAGGCGGCAATTGCATAAAGTCCAGTTTTGCTTTTTTCGCCCTCGGTTGAGGCCTTGGTCTGTTTCTCGTCGGGTTTTGCCACGATGAACTCTCCGGCTTGTTCTGTTTTGCACGGCTTTGGCGCGCTGGTCGGTGCCTACATTCGTTGATAGGCTCCGATCCGGCAAGTATGCGAAAAGCCCTTTGCTTCAACCGCTCGTGAGGGCAGGCTTAACGCCGCTTGAGGCGAGACTCAACTCCCCCGGTTACGGGCGGGGCGCCTCGGCGGAATTTTGCTCCAGCCCCGAGGCGGGATAGGGCCCGGGCCAGGCCTTCATCCTGTATGCCCGCCGATTTTGGCAGGGCATAGGCGGGAAGCGGAGGCCTTGGCGTGCGCTCCCGCGCCGCCGCGCGGCCGATGGGCGCCTGCAAAAAACGCATCTCTGTGATCGCCCGGTACCCGAAATAGGCATTCACCCGCTCTAGGATTTGCGCGGAGCGATGCTGAACTTCGATGGCCCGCGGGCCCTCAATGCGAAGCACGAGCGTTGCCCCTACGGATTTGTAGCCATGTAGGGGGGTCTCCACGCCCTCGTCGCGGCGCTTTGGCCAGATGATTCGGTCGGGCATGGTGTAGCGGGCAAGGTCCGCCCCGGCGATGGCGCGCCAGTCGCTCAGCAGCGCCGTCGTTGCGAAGCCGCGTGCGCGCGCCGCCTGATCAAGCGTTTTGGCGATAAAGGTACCGATGGCGCGCGGGCCACCTTTGGGTTTGCGCATCAAAGCCTCTGGTCAATGCGCCCAGATCGGGCGCGTGGCGGGTCGGTCCCGGCTAGGGGGCGAGCTTACACCATGGCGTGGCAGGCGCCGTGGCCCTAAAAAGCACTTATGCGGGAAAGCCACAGAGCCGATCGAGGCCCCGAAATCGCCCAAGCGCTGCTCGCCTGGTATGGGCGCGAGGCGAGGGTCCTGCCGTGGCGCGCATCCCCTGGCGTCCTGCAAGAGCCTTACAAAGTCTGGCTCAGCGAGATCATGCTGCAGCAGACCACGGTGAAGGCGGTGAGCCCCCGCTATATCGATTTCTTGCGCCGGTGGCCCGATGTCGATGCGCTGGCACGCGCGGAGCTTGGCGAGGTCCTCGCAGCGTGGGCCGGGCTCGGCTACTACGCCCGGGCGCGCAATCTGCACGCCTGCGCCCGCGCCGTGTCGCATGAGCACGGCGGCCAGTTCCCGGCCACCGAGGAGGCCTTGCGCACGCTCCCCGGTATCGGGGCCTATACCTCAGCGGCGATTGCCGCGATCGCCTTCGGACAAGACGCAAGCCCCGTGGACGGCAATATCGAGCGCGTGATCGCCCGGCTGTTTGCGCTTCGAATTCCGCTTCCCCCGGCCAAGCCAGAGATCAACGCGCGCGCCCAAGCGTTGACGCCAAGTGGCCGCGCAGGCGATTTCGCGCAAGGCTTGATGGACCTCGGTGCCACGATCTGCACGCCGCGACGCCCAGCCTGCGGTCTGTGTCCGCTGCGCCCCTTCTGTCGCGGCTTCGCTGAAGGCCTTGCCGAGGACCTGCCTTACAAGGCGGCAAAGCGCGAGCGCCCGACGCGGCGGGGTGTGACTTTCGTTGCGCTTCGACAGGACGGTGCGGTGCTCTTGCGCGAGCGCCCTCTCAAAGGACTTCTCGGGGGCATGTTGGAGACGCCATCGACGCCCTGGGAGGAGGGTGAGCTGCGCGGCGGTTCGGGGATGACGGATGCACCCGTACGCGCGGAGTGGGCCTTGGTGCCTGGGATCGTCGCCCACACCTTCACGCATTTCCATTTGGAGCTTGCTGTCCATCGGGCGGCGGTCAAGACAAGCGCTCAGCTGGAGGCGGTGGCCGAGCCGGCGCGGTGCCGCTGGGTGCCGCAGCGCGATCTGCCGAAGGCGGCATTGCCGTCCGTCATGCGAAAGGTGCTTGCCCACGCGCTGGAGGCCTGCCCGCTTCCGCGCAGGAAACGTCTGCGCAAAGCGTCGCGCTAAGAGGCGAGTTTCTGCCGAGCGGTCGTGCGCAGATCGTCGATTGGCTTGAGCGCACCGTCCGCTTCATAGTGCCAAAAGGTCCAGCCATTGCAGGCCATGGCCCCTTGGACATGAGCGCCGATCTTGTGGATCGAGCCTTGCGCGTCGCCGCAGGCGATGGAGCCGTCTGCTCGGACCTTCGCCTCGTGGCGCGCCGCCGGGTCGTAGAGCGCGGTCCCGGGTGAAAGCAATCCCATCTCGACCAGCGTGCCGAAGGGCACGCGCGTTTCGCCCCGCTTCCCCTTGGAGATTTGCAGCGAGGCCGAATCGAGCGCCTCGACGGTCTTGAGCCGTCCGCGCGCGGCATTCGCGTAAGCCGTCTCGCGTTCGATGCCGACAAAGCCGCGGCCGAGGCGCTTTGCGGCGACGGCCGTCGTGCCGGAGCCCATGAAGGGATCGAGCACAACGTCGCCCACATGGCTGGAGGCCAGGATCAACCGCTGTAGCAGCGCTTCGGGCTTTTGCGTCGGATGCGTCTTGCGGCCGTTCTGTTTCAGACGCTCGGCGCCCGAGCAGATCGGCAGCAGCCAGTCGGAGCGCATCTGTAGGTCTTCGTTCAACGCTTTCATGGCTTCGTAGTTGAAGGTGTAGCGCGCCTTCGGGCCCATTGAGGCCCAGATCATCGTCTCATGCGCATTTGTGAATCGGCGCCCGCGGAAATTCGGCATCGGATTGGTTTTGCGCCAGATGACGTCATTCAGGACCCAGAAGCCTAGATCCTGAAGCACGGTCCCGACGCGGAAGATGTTGTGATAGCTGCCAATGACCCACAGGCTGGCGTTTGGCTTCAAGACACGGCGGCAGGCGAGAAGCCAATCGCGCGTGAAGGCGTCATAGGCGCGGAAGCTAGAAAATTTATCCCAGTCGTCGTCAACGCCATCGACGCGGCTATTGTTGGGCCGGTAGAGGTCGCTCGCGAGTTGGAGATTATAGGGCGGGTCGGCGAAGACGAGATCGACGCTTTCGGCCGGAAGCTTCTCCAGCTCTTCAATACAATCGCCGACAATAATCTTGTTGCGCGGAAGCCGTGGCTCCCCCGTGTTCCCTATGCCCATATTCACCACTCGCGTTACGCAATACACACACGCGCTTGCCATGATATTTCGCGGCAAGACCGGCCCATGCTGGCCGAGCGGGGTAAAGGCAGGCTTAATTCGCCTTATCGAGTGGATTTTTAGGTGCTGGCCACAGCATGTCATTGAAGGGAGCGCGCGTGACAAAGACGATCGTTTTGGTGCATGGGGCCAATTGCGGCGGCTGGTGCTTCGATGTGTTTCGCAAAGTGTTCGAGGCGCGTGGATTTACCTGCCATGCCCCCGATCTCATCGGCCATGGTGCCGACAAGGCGGATGGCATCAAAAAACTTACGGGCGTCGGCATGGCTGACTACCGCGCTCAAATGACCGCTTACGTCGAGGCCTTGCCCGAAAAGCCGATACTGCTGGGTCATTCCATGGGCGCCGTGATCGCCCAGCAACTCGCCGCAAGCAGTTTGGCGGAAAAGCTCGTTCTGGTGAGCCCGGCGCCCCATGCGGGTATTTTGCCCTCCACTGATCCCGAAAACCAGCTCTGCCAAGATTTGATGTCCTTGGGGCCGTTTTGGACATGGGCCTTCGACCCAAATTTCGATATCGCGCGTAAGTTGACGCTCAATCGTCTGTCCAAGGATGATCAGCGCCGTGTGTTCGCGCAGTTCGGGCCCGAGTCGGGCAGGGCCCTCTTCGAGATATTTTTCTGGATGTTCGACGTGACGGGCGCGACCGCCGTGGAAGCAGGGGCCGTGTCCTGTCCGGTGCTGACACTGACCGGGGTCGAGGATCGGATCGTCGCGCTGGAAACAGCGAGGGCGACAGCGGCGTCCTATCCAGGCAGCCCGTTCTGGGCGCTCGACGATCAAGCACATATGGTGCTTATGGAGGACGGCGCGGAAGAGATCGCGGGCCGCATCGCCGACTGGCTGGACTAGCTTTCGGCGGACGCCATCTTGTGATGCGCGTTGAGCACGCGCTGGATGGGTGCGAATGAGCGGCGGTGATGAGGGCACACGCCATGCATCTCAATTCCGCTTGCGTGCTCTGGCGTGCCGTAGCCTTTGTTGTTTTCCCAGCCATAATCGCGATAGCGCTTGGAGAGCTGCACCATGATGCGGTCGCGCGTGACTTTCGCAACGATGGAGGCGGCTGCGATAGACAGCGACAGCCCATCGCCGCCGACCACGGCGCGCGCCGTTCCAGGAAACCGTTTAGGTACGAGATTGCCGTCGATGAGCGCCGCGGCTTGCGGGGTCTGTAAGTCCCGGAAGGCGGACCGCATGCCCCAAAACGTTGCTTGCAGAATATTATCGCGGTCGATACGCCCCACATGTCCGATCGCAACGGAGACGCAAGACCGCGCTATGATCTCCTCGTAGCGTTCCTCGCGATCCTCTGCTTTGAGCCTTTTCGAATCGTTGAGGCCCTCTGGGATACGGCCCGGGTTGAGGATGACCGCGGCGACGACAACCGGCCCGGCCCAGGGGCCGCGTCCCGCTTCATCGATCCCGGCGACCGGCACGCCATATTGATCCATCATCTCCGTTTCGAGATTGAAACTCGGCTGGCGCGGTTGAAGGTGTTGAGACGGTCCCATAAGGTGGAACTGTCCGACAAACCACGCACGGCTTGCAACCGCCGGAGGAAGGATATGGCGATGTTTGTGGAAAAGACCCTAAAGCAGGCTGAGCTGCTGACCTGGCAAGGTCGGCGGCGTGAATAAATCGTCACGCAAGACGTGGCGTTTGTCGAGGCCGAGCCGCTCGGCGGCCATTTGGAACCGGCGCCCGATCATCCAAGCATAGGGGCCGCTGCCTTCCATGCGTTCGTTCCATTGCGCATCGTAGAGCTTGCCGCCCCGTGTCTGACGCATCAAGGACAGCACCCGCTCCGCCCGATCAGGACAATTTGCATTGAGCCATTCCACAAAGAGATCGCCGATCTCGAGTGGAAGCCTCAGCAGAATGTAGCCGGCCTCGCGGACGCCTGCCGCTGAGGCTCGCTCCAAAATGCGCTCGATCTCCGCATCGGTCAGGCCAGGCACGACGGGCGCCACCATGACAGAGGCGGGCACACCAGCGCTCGCTAGCCTCTCTACCGTCTCCAACCTTTTGTCCGGCGTGCTGGCACGCGGCTCCATGGCGCGGGCGAGCTTGCGGTCGAGCGTCGTGATGGACAGCGCGACTTTCACAAGCCCCCTCTCTGCCATCGACTGCAAAATATCGAGATCACGCAACACGAGCGCCGACTTTGTGACGATCCCGACCGGGTGGTTGGTGGCGCTCAGCACCTCAAGAATGCGCCGCATAATTCGGTAGCGCCGCTCAACCGGCTGATAGGGGTCGGTGTTCGTGCCAATGGCAATCATGCGCGGGCGATAATTCGGCGCGGCGAGCTCGCGCTCAAGGGCCTGCGCGCCGTTCGTTTTGGCAAACAGCTTGGTCTCGAAATCGAGCCCTGGAGACATGCCCAGAAAGGCATGGGTGGGGCGGGCGTAACAATAGATGCAGCCATGCTCGCAGCCCCGATATGGATTGATCGATCGATCGAAGCCGATATCCGGCGATTCATTCTTAGTGATGATCCGCCGGGCCGGCACTTCCTGCACTTCGGTTTGCAGAGCCTCAAGATCGCTCAACGACTCCCAGCCGTCGTCTGCAGGCTCGTAGGAGACCGGCTCGAACCGCCCAGGCCGATTGGTCTGTGCGCCCCGTCCATGCCTGCGGCCATACGCAACGCCGCCTGCATCATGCGGAGGGCTCTCGTGGGGGACCGGTTTTCGAATTGCGACACTCATGAGGGGAATATAGGGGTAGATGCAGAACAAATCAAGAACAGGACGTCCGTGCGGCCCTATGTGGCGATTGCCGCGTGGAGGCCAAACGCTATATTCTGCGCATGATTTCGGTTGTTATTCCAACTCTCAACGTCGAACGGAGCTTAGTGCACACGCTAGCGGCGCTGGTGCCTGCCGTGGTCGATGGCCTCGTCCAGGAGGCGATCATCGCCGATGGCGGCTCCACGGACGAAACCCATGCGATTGCGGACGTTGCCGGCACGCATTTTGTGAAAGCTGAGCGGGGCCGGGGGACTCAGCTTGCGGCCGGAGCCGGGCTGGCGAAGGCAGATTGGCTGCTGTTCTTGCATGCGGACACGGTGCTGGAGCCGGGTTGGGCCGAAGAAGCGGCGAGTTTCATCCAGCGCATTGAAAGTGGGCGGCGGCCGATGGCCGCGGCATATTTCCGTTTTTCACTCGACGATGATGGCTTCATGCCACGGATGCTGGAGACCATGGTCGCGATGCGCTGCGCGCTGGTTTCTATGCCCTATGGCGACCAGGGGCTGCTCATATCCCGCACCCATTATGCGCAGGCAGGTGGTTTCCGCGCGCTGCCGCTCATGGAGGATGTGGATCTTGTCCGGCGGTTAAAGCGCCGCGAACTCTTAGGGCTGAAGACGCGCGCCGTGACCAGCGCCCAGCGCTATCGGCAAGATGGTTATCTCTTGCGGAGCGCGCGCAATCTTGGCCTCACGCTGCTTTATCTGCTGCGGGTTCCGCCGCGCATCCTTGCCCGGCTTTATGGATAGGCCTTGTGCCGCGCGGCACAATTCCTTCGCGCCACGCCTCGTCGTTATGGCCAAGCGACCCGTCGCTGGCGCCGTGAAGAGCAGACTTGCTGGTGGACTTGCCCGTGGAGATAGCGGCATTGGCACGGTCGGGGCCACACGCTTCTACCGGACCGCGCTTCGTCACACGCTCGTACGGCTCGGTACCGACCCGCGCTGGCAAACCTATCTTGCGGTCTCGCCGGGTTCGGCGCTGATGGAGGGCTGCTGGCCCTCATGGCCAATTCTTATGCGTGTCCCGCAAGGAAGCGGCGATCTCGGTGTGCGCATGCAAGGCCTGTTCGATTATCTCCCCCCAGGCCCAGCCATTCTTGTGGGTAGCGATATTCCCGGTATTCGGCCCGCTCATATTGCCGTTGCCTTCCGGCGGCTTGGGCAAGCGGATGCGGTCTTCGGTCCGGCAACAGACGGCGGCTACTGGCTTGTCGGGCTGAAGAGAGCCCCGAGACGGCTTGTCCCGTTCAAGGGGGTGCCATGGTCGAGTGCGCAGACGCTTGCCGCCACATGTGCGAATCTGAAAGGCTATGCTGTCGCGCTCACCTCGACCTTGAGCGATGTGGACACGGCGGACGACTTCTATGCCCAGCGGGACATGGCCGAGCGGCTTATCGGACCAGCTGCCGTGTAAACAAGCCCTCAAGCAGGCCCGAGGCCGGCAGGACAGACTAGACTAGCCCTAAAGCCGCGCAGCAAACCCAATTGATACCGCGTCCGTATGCCACCTGGGCTTTGCCACCCGGCACAGTCCGGACTATGTATTTCCGTCGTGACGGACGAGACCTGCGCACGGGGCAACGGGGACGGGACGCATGAGTGATCGAGACGGCGAGAAGGCTGTAGAGGACGACAGCAGAACTGCGCCGGAGGATGATGCGCAAGGCGCGCAAGCCGATGCCGCCACGGAAACGCCCCCCGAGCCGCAGGTCAAATATTCTATTTCGCCGGGCTTTTCAGCCTTCCTCGGCAGCAATGGGATAGGCCTTGGTATTTCGTCTTATCAGTCGGGCAAGTTCTATCTCTTGGGCCAGAACTCCTTGGGCGTACGGCCAACGAGCGCATATTGCCTTAGCGCCCGGCATTGCCCGACGTCGGAAGGTCAACCGCCTCGCCACCACTCCCCCCATCCATCGCCGCAGCAATCTGACGGCCCACAGTATCGCTGGCGGCTTTCACCGGATCATCGGCTAAATGCGCATAGCGAGCTGTGGTTTGGGGCAAGGTGGACGGTTGGGCCTATGGCGCGGCCTATTTCTTCTTCTTCTTGCGCTCGGTGAGGCGCGGCAGCAGCTCGATGAACGAGCAGGGGCGGTGGCGATTGTCGAGTTGGAATTTGAGGATTCCATGCCAAGCGTCCTCGCACGCCCCTGGCGAGCCGGGCACGCAGAAGATGAGCGTGCTCTCGGCAAGGCCGCCGCAGCCACGGCTCTGGACCGTGGAGGTGCCCACGGTCTGATAGCTCAGCATGTGGAACAGGACAGAAAAGCCGTCGATCTCTTTGTCAAAGAGCGGGCGCACCGCTTCCGGCGTGACGTCGCGCCCGGTGAACCCGGTCCCGCCTGTGGTGATGACCACGTCCACATCCTTGGCCTTGATCCATTTCTTGACGGTCTTGCGGATCGCCTTTTCGTCGTCGGGCGCCACGTCGCGGTCGGCGAGTGTGTGGCCCGCCTCCTGGATCATCTTGGCAAGCAGCGGCCCTGACTTGTCCGTCTTTGGCGTGCGGGTGTCGGAGATAGTGAGCACGGCGACGCGCACAGGGATGAAGAGGCGGGTCTCGTCGATACGGGCGGTCATGTCTCGTGTCCTTGTAAATTCCGTGTCTCGTCTTGCCACGGGTTCAACGCGCTATGTCGCTGGTCACGATGTGGTGTCCGTCAGCTTTTCCGCAATCCTTGCTTCAAGCATCAGCAAGTCTCGCCAGGCATAGCGCTTCGCCTCGGGGCTGCGAAGCAGATAGGCAGGATGTAACGTTGCAAGCGTTGGGATGTCGCGGCCTTTCGCCTTGTATAGTTTCCACTTGCCGCGCATCCGCATAATGCCCTCGGTCGTGTCGAGGATGGATTTGGCCGCGGCGCCTCCAAGCAGCACCATCACATCCGGCGAAAGCAATTCTATTTGGCGGGCCAGAAACGGCGCGCAAGCGGCAATCTCCTGCGCTGTCGGCGTGCGGTTTCCCGGCGGCCGCCAATAGATCGTGTTGGTGATGTAGACCGACTCATCATTGAGCCCAATGGTGCCGAGCATACGGTCGAGCAGCTTGCCTGCGCGCCCAACGAAAGGCTTGCCTTGCAGGTCTTCGTCGCGGCCTGGCGCCTCTCCAATCAGCAGGATGCGCGCCTGATCGCTACCGCGCGAAAAGCATGTGGTCTTCGCCGTCCGCTTCAGAGCACAGCCCTCGAAAGCGGAGACCGCCTCTTCAAGCTGGGCGAGCGTTTCTATACCATCAAGCGACGGTGGTGAGGCGCTGGCGGGTGGAGGCGCAGGGCGTGTCGCCGCAGCTGGGCTTTTCGGCCGTTGTATACGCGCCACGCGTTTTGGAGCCGCCGTTTTGTCCGGCTCCGCGGAAGGCTGGGCGGCAAAGCGATCGATGGGAGCGTCCCCAATGGCCTCGTCAACGCCCATGGCCTCGTACCAGGCGAGTAGGCTCGCGGCCGTTTTTTCCTCCCCTTCCCTCATTTGCGATGCTCGGTTCGATCCTCTATTTGTCTCGGCAAGAAAGACTAACGCAAGTTTAGCACCGATTTGCCAGGCGCGCGGGTAGGTGCGGCATAAGAACGAGAAAGGGCTGAGATGAGCGATCAGGTCGAACGGGAGACCATGGAGTTCGATGTGGTGATCGTGGGCGCAGGACCGGCCGGTCTTTCGGCGGCGATCAGGCTCAAACAGCTCGCCGCCGAGAAGGACAAGGACATTTCCGTGGTCGTCCTGGAAAAAGGCTCCGAGGTCGGTGCGCATATCCTCTCAGGCGCTGTCATCGATCCCATAGGCCTCGACAAGCTCATCCCGGATTGGCGCGAGCAGGGGGCACCGCTCACCACCGAAGTCTCGAAGGATGTTTTCTATTATCTCGGCGAGGCGGGCGAAATTCGTCTGCCCAACCTGTTCATGCCGCCCTTGATGAGCAATCACGGCTGTTATGCCGGGAGCCTCGGCAACCTCACCAAATGGCTCGGGGAGCAGGCCGAAGCGCTTGGCGTCGAAGTCTATCCTGGCATTGCGGTGGCTGAGGCGATCATCGGCGCGGACGGCGAGATCGAAGGCGTGGTCACCGGCGACCTTGGACTTGCCGGCGATGGCAGCCACAAGGACAGCTACACACTGGGCATGGCGCTCACCGGCAAATACACGTTCTTGGCAGAAGGCGCGCGCGGCTCACTGACCAAACAGCTCATCAAGAAATATGCGCTCGATGAGGATAGCGGAACGCAGAAATTCGGCATTGGCCTCAAAGAGCTATGGGAAATTCCGGCGGACAAGCACCAGCCGGGGCTTGTTCAGCACACCATGGGCTGGCCGCTCGACAACAAGACCGGAGGAGGCTCGTTCCTCTACCATTTCGGTGAGAACCTAGTGTCGGTCGGCTTTGTGGTTCATCTCGACTACACCAATCCCTACCTCAATCCGTTCAAAGAGTTCCAGCGGTCCAAAACCCATCCTTGCATTGCTCCGCATCTCCAAGGCGGCAAGCGGCTTGCCTATGGCGCCCGCGCGCTGACCGAAGGCGGTTGGCAGGCCATTCCGCAGCTCG
The DNA here is from genome assembly GCA_942491645.1 of uncultured Alphaproteobacteria bacterium. Lineage (GTDB taxonomy): Bacteria > Pseudomonadota > Alphaproteobacteria > Rhizobiales > Methyloligellaceae > Methyloceanibacter. The sequence goes on from CALOBK010000004.1 coordinate 179,023, forward strand.
CCTTCCCAGGCGCGGCCATCATTGGATGCGCCGCAGGCTTTATGAATGTGCCGCGCATCAAGGGCTCTCATAACGCGATGCTGTCGGGCATGATGGCGGCCGAAGCAGCGTTTCAAGCGATCGGGATGGGCCGGTCACGGGACACGCTCTTGGAATACATCAATGCCGTCGACGAAAGCGGGATGGCCAAGGAGCTGAAGAAGGTCCGTAACGTGAAACCGTTCTGGTCGCGTTTCGGCACGCGGCTCGGCGTCATGTTGGGTGGCATCGACATGTGGCTCAACACGATTCTTCCCTTCCTCGGCCACACGCTGAAGCACAAGAAGCCGGACTATGCGAGCTTACACACCGCCGCAAAGTCGAAACCGATCGACTATCCAAAGCCCGACAACACGCTAACCTTCGATATTTTGTCGTCGGTTTTTTTGTCCAATACCAACCATGACGAAGACGAGCCTGTGCATTTGACGCTTGCCGACCCGGCAGTGCCAATCGAGCAAAATCTGCCGGAATATGACGAGCCGGCCCAGCGTTATTGCCCGGCGAATGTCTACGAAGTGGTGGAAGAGGGCGGCTCGGTGCGCTTTCAGATCAACGCGCAGAATTGCGTCCATTGCAAAACCTGCGACGTGAAGGATCCGGCCCAGAACATCACCTGGGTCACGCCGGAAGGCGGCGACGGGCCCAACTACGCCAATATGTAGCTGCGGCAACATTGCCAAATACTCATTTCAGCCAGCCGGTTGGGCCATAAACGCGCCGCCTTTGCCTCCAATTATAGTTTTCATGACAGAGCAAAAGACCTAACCTTGGCCTTGATCGATGAACCAACAAGCTTAGGGCGGCGGATAGCCGAGCCGACATCATGACGAATGCCGAGAGCTGGCCGATGGGTAAATGGGCGTGGCGGTCTCTACTTCTTATCGCGATTTTTGCGGCGCCGGCTGCCTATTCGGAGGTGATGCCGTCGAAGCCGAGCGATCCGAATGCCAGCACCCTTCTCGGCAGTTATCTTTCCGGTCGCGTGGCACGCCAAAATCAAGACACCGACGCCGCGGTGGAATTCTACGCCACCGCATTGGCCGCAGATCCCAAAAACGAGGTCATCCTCGAGCAGGCCTTCTTGTTAGAAACGGCGTCGGGCCACTGGGACCGCGCCACGGAACTCGCAAACGTATTGGTCAAGGTCGAGCCCTCGCATCGGATCGCGCAGTTCCTGCTCGGGATCGATGCCTTCAAGCGTGGCGATTACGACAAGGCGGATACACATTTCGCCGCCGCGCGTCAGGGTCCCATTGCGGATCTCACCTCAACGCTGGCGCGCGCCTGGGTTCAGGAAGCGGCGGGCAAACATTCTGATGCCTTCAAGACCCTCGACAGTTTAAGCAATGCGGACTGGGCGCAATATTATCAGCGCTACCACCGTGCGCTCATCGCCGACGTCGCTGGTCGGCATCAGCTCGCGAGCAAGTCCTACGAAGAGGCGTTCAAGCGTAGCCCTGCGACGCTGCGGATCGCGGATGCCTACGCGCGCCACTCGGTGAATAGCAACGATCGGGATTTGGCAATCGCCACGATCAAGATGCATATCGCCAAGACGGCGCCGCACCCACTCTCCGAGGCCTTGCTGGCGCAGATCGAGGAAGGCGACAAGCCGGACCTTATTGCCGTCACCCCTGACGAGGGCCTTTCCGAGGTTTTCTACGGTATCGGTGATGCTCTAGCGGGCGAGGGCGGGCTTGATATGGGCATCGTCTACTTGAAATTCGCGCTTCTCTTGAAGCCCGATTTTCCCTTGGCGCAAGTGGCATTGGCGGAGGCCTATTCCTCGGCCAAGAAATACGATGCAGAGATCGCCGCGTTCGACAACATCCCCGAATCGTCGCCGCTCTGGGTCAGTGTGCAGATTCAGAAGGCGTTTGCGCTCAACTCGCTTGAGAAGACCGACGAGGCAAAGGCTCTTCTGGAAGAAATTATCGTCAAGAACCCTGAGGACATCCGGCCCTTGGATGCGCTTGGGAATGTTCTGCGGACCAAGGAACGCTACGACGAAGCGCGTAGCCATTATTCGCGTGCGGTCGAACTTCTGGACGAGCCGACCAAACAGAACTGGGCGCTCTTCTATTCGCGCGGCGTGTGTAATGAGCGGCTGAAGGACTGGCCGGCCGCCGAGGTGGATTTCAACAAGGCCCTCGAATTGAATCCGGACGAGTCGCTTGTCCTGAACTATCTCGGCTACTCCTGGGTCGATCAGGGCCTCAACCTGAAACAGGCCATGGACTACATTCGTAAGGCCGTGAAGTTGAAGCCGGACGATGGCTACTATGTCGATAGTCTGGGCTGGGCGCACTACCGGCTTGGGAACATGCCCGAGGCGGTGAAATATCTTGAGCGTGCTGTGGAACTCCGGCCGGACGATCCCATCATCAACGACCATTTGGGCGATGCCTATTGGCGCGTGGGGCGCCAGCTGGAGGCCAAGTATCAGTGGCAACAGGCCCTGTCTCTCAAACCCGATGACGAGTTACGCGCGACGATCGACAAGAAGATCGCCTCTGGACTGGAGGAAGAAAGCGCGACCAAGGCGGCGTCCAGCGCGTCCAAGGCTGCCGCCGGAACGGGCCAATCCAAACAGAAGACCTCGCAATAAATCCCGCTTCGCGATACTCACCTTCGCGATATGCCAATTCGAGAAAGTGCTTTTCGCCAGATCGCTTGGGCGAAGCTCAACCTCACCCTTGAGGTCCTGGGGCGGCGCGCCGACGGGTTCCATGAGTTGCGGAGCCTGGTCGCGTTCGCGGGAGTTGGCGATAGTGTCGAATTCGCTCCACAAGACGGCATCGGCCTTGCAGATGGGTTCCCCACGCTTGATATCGATGGGCCGTTCGGGTCCGGGCTGCAGGGCCCTAATCTCATTCTAAACGCCGCACGCGCCGTGAATGCGCGGATACCAGGTCTGGTGCAGGGACACTTTCGCCTGGTGAAGACGCTTCCCGTTGCCGCTGGACTTGGCGGTGGCTCGGCCGATGCTGCGGCCGCTTTGCGGCTGATCGCGCAGTCCTGCGATGGGTCCTTCGACTGGGGCGATGCGGAGGCGCTCGCGCCAGGTCTCGGCTCCGACGTGGCCGTTTGTCTGCGCAGTGTCCCGGCGCTGATGACGGGCCGCGGTGAAATCGTAGAGCCCGTCTCGGGCTTTCCTAAATGCGGCGTCGTGCTCGCCAATCCCGGGGTGGCGCTTGCAACGTCAGCGGTCTATCGCGCTCTCAGCGCGAGCCCACTCGCTGCGGCGCCAGAGCCGCCACCGCCCCCCGACTTCGCCGGACACTTCGAGGCTCTTATTGCGTATGCCTCAGCCCGAGGCAACGATCTTGAGCCTCCCGCAAAGAGCCTCGCCCCGGAAGTAACCCAAGTCCTGTCGGTCTTGTCCTCACTTGAAGGTGTACGGCTGGTTCGGCTTTCGGGGAGCGGGGCCACCTGTTTTGCCCTCTTCGCCACACCTCGCGAGGCATTGCGCGCCTCGATCGTGCTGGCTGGACTGCAGCCGGACTGGTGGATCGCCGCCAGTACGCTGGAGGCGCCCAAGACTGGTTGAAAATGACTGGTTGAAATCTGGGCCTGAGCGCCGCGTGCCAGCGCTTAATAGGGCCGGTCCACAGAAAATTCGATGGCCCCCAGCAGCGCCGCCTTGATTTGATTTTCAGGGAAAATGGCCAGCGCATCGCGGGCGATCGCACCGTAATGGCGCGATCGCTTCATCGTATCGGCCAATGCGTTGTGCTTACAGATCAGCGCGAAAGCCTGCTCGAGATCGTCCTCGCCATTTTCTCCCTCCTTGAGCGTGCGTTCCCAGAAAGCGCGCTCTTCCGTATTGCCGCGCCGGTAGCTCAGCACCACAGGAAGGGTGATCTTTCCGTCGCGGAAATCATCGCCGACCCTTTTGCCGAGATTCGATTGCTCGCCTGAATAATCGAGCGCATCGTCCACGAGCTGGAACGCCACCCCAAGGTTGCGCCCAAAGGACCGCAAGGCCGCCGCTTCAGATTTGGGGCGTTCGGCAATGACCGCGCCCACTTCCGCCGCCGCCGCGAATAGCGCGGCGGTCTTGGCTTCGATAACCGCGAGATAGTCGTCTTCCGTCGTTTCGGTGTTGTTGGCCGTGATGAGCTGCATCACTTCACCCTCGGCGATCACGGCGGCCGCGTTCGACAGAATTCGCAAAGCACCCAGGGAGCCGACGTCAACCATCATCTTGAAGGCTTGGCCGAGGAGATAGTCGCCGACGAGCACGCTCGCTTCGTTGCCCCAAAGAAGCCGGGCCGTGGTCTTGCCCCGGCGCATGCTGCTCTCGTCGACCACATCGTCATGCAGCAACGTGGCGGTGTGCATGAATTCCACGGAGCCTGCGAGCTGCACATGGCCCTCGCCCTCATAGCCGCAAAGTTTGGCGGCGGCGATGGTCAGCATGGGGCGTAGACGCTTGCCCCCCGAATCGATCAGATGCCGCGCAAGTTCTGGGATTAGGTCGACATTGGATCGCGCCTTGTCCAGGATGATCTGGTTGACATGAGCCATGTCCTCCTCGACAAGCGCGAAGAGCGGGGCAAGGCTCGCGCTGGGTTCGCGCGGGCCAGAGAGCTTGACGACGACGCCCAAGGGTAAGTCTCCTCTTAAGGGTAAGGGGGCTTCAGTTTCCTCCATCAACGGGGCTTATAGCACGCGTTTTGCAGGTGGACCCTAGTCAAGGTCACGACACTAAGGTCGGCGGAGGCATAGTCTGCAATGAAGGAATTGTTACGGTCAAACGACCCTGTGCTGTTGTCTTTCGTCAGCGCGCTGCTCAAAGAGGCCGGAATTGAGTTCATCGTCCTTGATACGAATATGAGCGTCATGGAAGGGTCTATTGGCATCCTCCCGCAACGTGTACTGGTCGAGGAGGGAGCCGTTGATCGTGCGCGCACCCTGCTTACCGAGGCTGGTGTCGGCAATGATCTCGAACGCAAAGCCAAATCCTGATCAGCCTGACCGGCCGGGCACGAGCGCAGATGCGTTTCTGGGTGGGCGCCTCGAAATCGTTCAGCGAACAGGGGGCCATCGTGGCGGGAGCGATGCTGTCTTTCTTGCCGCTGCTGTTCCTGCGCAAACCGGCGAGGCTGTGCTGGATGCGGGCGCCGGTGCCGGCACCGCCGGCCTGTGCGTCCTGGCAAGGGTTTCAGGTGTGACGCTCACCGCCGTCGAGATTGACGCGAACCAGTGTGACCTTGCTGTCAAGAATGCCGCGCGTAACGGGTTGGCCAGTCATTTCCGGGCGGTAACAGCCGATCTCTCCGCGCCCGCGAGGGCCCTGAGCGAGGCGGGGCTCATCCGCGAAGGCTACGACCATGTTATGGCCAATCCGCCCTTTTATGCCGCAGGTTCCGTGCGTGCCACCCCCGATACCGCCCGTGCCACCGCGCATGTGATGCCCAATGGCGAACTGGAGCGCTGGGTCCGTTTCCTGACGACCCATACGGCGCCAAGAGGGACAATCACCCTGATCCATAGGGCCGACTGTCTTGGAGTGCTCTTTGATCTCCTTCAGGACCGGTTCGGCGATCTTGCGGTCTACCCGCTCTTCCCCAAAGAGGGCGTGCCTGCAAGCCGGGTCATCATCCATGGCCGGAAGAATAGCCGTGCCAAGGTGCGGCTACTGCAAGGGCTCGTCCTGCATGAGGTTGGCGGATCGTACACAGAGGAAGCGGAAGCGGTGCTCAGAGGCGGGGCGGGACTTTTCCTTGGGACGTCGAAAAACGCCGGCGTCGTCTCTCAGGATTAGAACGCCCGATCTTACGAGTTGGCTCTCGAAAGAAGGGCTGCCCGGGTCTAGGGAGAGCTCCCGGGCGCGGAAGGCTTGCATCACGCACAAGAGAATTGCGCGATGCGGGGAAGGCTGGCGTCACGCGCAGACCTTCACGTCCTTCCAAACCCATTTGCGATAGGGATTGCCGCGCCGGTCCCAGACCTTGATGCGGACCTTTCGCGGCTCGTAATGGCAGTAGGGGCGTCCGCGATAGTCAAACCAGGCCGGCCCGTAACGATGGTACTTGTTTTTCCAGCTGTGCCCGTGCCGAGGGGCGCCATAAGGTGGCGTGTAGGGTCCGCCGCGATAGCCCACCTCATAGGCTCCGCCATGACCAACCCGATGACCTGGGCCATCGGTGCCGGCGGCGCCTGCCGCATAGGCCGTCGTTGCCCCGAAAGCCACGACGGCGGCCGCCGCGAGGAGTGTCGTCTTCAGCATGTCTCTGACCTCCAATTTGGCGCTACCGCGCCGGTCCAACTCCTCTGTCTTCGGAAGCTGTTCTGGGAGGTCGTCGCTGAACCCAGGATGAGGCGCCCATTCATGGACGGTTCAGCGCAAAAACACGGTTCAGCGGAAAAGCAACGGGCCGGCCCATCGTTGAGAGAGGCTCTTGTTGGCATCTCATGGCGATTTGGACGGCGAGTCGGTTTGGACCGAGCCTTCATGCTCAGGCTCTAGATGGCGGGTCCGTTATTACCAGCCGCCCCAGGTCCGCTTGCGCCAATACGGATAGTAAGCATACGGGTATGCGCCGCAGCCATAGCGAGTACGCTTGCAACGCCGAGGCGTGTAATAACCGTATCGCGGCGCCACATAGACCCGCGCGCGTGGCACGTAGTAGCCGTGGCGCACGGCCTTGCGGCGCCAGCCGGCATCGGCAGGTTGAGGCACCGCTGTTGTAAACAGCAATGCAAAGGCACCGGTCGAGATCGCCAGGATCGCCAATTTCTTCATCGAGAGCTTCTCCTCAAGACGTCTCACGGTCTGACGGCGTGTCGGAACCAGCCCCGCACGTCGAAGCGGTCGCAAAGTTCTGCCCCATCACCAGCACCTAGCATTCGATTCGAGCAGGCTCATGTCCGATCACGCTGCGGTGTTAACACAGGACGTTCATGCAAGAACCCCTGTTCGTGTCCAGAGACGATAGCCCGAGTCTCTGCCCCGGTCTGGCCTTTTTTGATCCCGATCTAAAGGGTTCCCCTTGATCTGAATTGGTCTGGCGATACGGTGAGAGTATGAGTGACAATGGTTTTGTGACGTTAGTGAAGTCGTTCCTCCCGAAGAGTTGGACGAAGTCCCGCCCGCTCGTGCCGGTGCTGCGCTTCAGTGGTCCCATTGGTGTCAATTCGGTTTTCAAACAGGGGCTTACCCTGTCGACGGTCGCGGCGTCGATCGATAAGGCGTTTTCCATGCGCCGAGCTGAGGCGGTTGCTATTCAGATCAATTCGCCTGGCGGTGCCCCCGTCCAGTCCACACTCATCTTCAAGCGGATCCGCGCCCTTGCCGAAGAGAAGGACCTCAAGGTCTATGTGTTCGCCGAGGATGTGGCAGCCTCGGGCGGTTACATGTTGGCGCTCGCGGGCGATGAAATTTACGCGGACGATTGTTCGATTGTCGGGTCAATCGGGGTGATTAGTGCAGGCTTTGGCTTCCCTGGTCTTCTAGAGAAAGTCGGCGTGGAGCGGCGCGTCTATACCGCTGGCAACAACAAAGACACGCTCGATCCGTTCCTGCCGGAGAAGCCTGGCGATGTGAAGCGCATCAAGGCGCTCCAGCTCGACATCCACAAGGCCTTTATCGACATGGTCAAGGCCCGCCGGGGCGACAAGCTGACAAAAGCAGACAAGGACTTGTTCACTGGCGAGTTCTGGACCGGCCAGGGCGCGCTTGAGCGCGGCCTCATCGACGGTCTTTCAGATTTGCGGACCAAGATGCGGGAAGTCTTTGGCGAAGATGTCCGCTTCAAGCTGGTCGCACCGTCGACGTCTTGGTTTCGTCGGGGCAAGAAGTCCGTGTCGGCCGGTTCGGGCGGCTTCGATTTCAGCCGATGGCCGCAAGGCTTCGCTGCGGACGTCATTTCCGCGATCGAGGCTCGCGCCCTCTGGTCACGATTTGGATTGTAGAGCGACTTGAATTGTAGAACGACTTAAAGTGTAGAACGACTTAGATCGTAGAGCGATGCAATGCCGCAAGTTCTTCTTATCGCTGCCATTGGTGCGGGCCTTCTGCTGGTCCGGCGCTATCTGAAAAAAGAGCAAGAGCGCATCGTCTCGGACTTGCGGAAGGCCGAGGAAGCCATGAAGAGGCGCGATATCGAAAGCGCGGTGCCGCTGGAACAGGACCCAGCGACAGGCATTTACCGTCCCAAAGAGCCCCGCTAAGGCCGTCCCCGGTCTTTACCCTTTGGGACGCGCCGTTCTTCTATGGGTTCCATTGTCGTCCGCAACGAAATAGCGTGCGCCAGCAATTCCGCCTGCCACGAATCGAACATGTCCAAACAAGCGAAATCTCCGGAAAAGGCCGAGTCTTTGGCGAAGGTGCAGTCAATGTCGCCGTCTTTGGCAGGGCCAAGCGCGCCGTCCTTCCAAGACCTCATCATGAGGCTCCAGCGGTTTTGGGCTGGCCAGGGCTGCGTAATTCTACAGCCCTACGACATGGAAATCGGCGCGGGCACATTTCATCCGGCAACGACGCTGCGTTCACTGGGGCCGAAGCCCTGGCGTGCGGCCTATGTCCAGCCCTCGCGGCGCCCCAAGGACGGACGCTATGGCGAGAACCCGAACCGGCTGCAACACTATTATCAGTTCCAGGTCATTCTAAAGCCATCGCCCGACGACATTCAGGACCTCTATCTTGAGAGCCTTTCGGCTATCGGCATCGACCCCAAGAACCATGACATCCGCTTTGTGGAGGACGATTGGGAGAGTCCCACGCTCGGTGCTTGGGGGCTCGGCTGGGAAGTCTGGTGCGATGGCATGGAAGTGTCGCAGTTCACCTATTTCCAGCAAGTCGGTGGCTTCGACTGCAATCCGGTCTCGGGCGAACTGACTTACGGCCTAGAACGCCTGGCCATGTATGTGCAGGGCGTAGACAATGTCTACGATCTCAACTTCAACGGCGGCGAAGGTGCGAGCAAGGTCACCTATGGCGACATTTTCCTCCAAGCCGAGCAGGAATATTCGCGCCACAATTTCGAGCATGCCAATTCAGCAAAGCTGTTCGAGCATTTCCGTGACGCAGAGGCTGAGTGCATGGCGCTGCTGGATGCAGGTGAGAATGGCGAACGGCATCTGATGGTGCTGCCAGCCTACGACCAGGCCATCAAAGCCTCGCATGTCTTCAATCTGCTGGAGGCGCGTGGCGTGATCTCCGTGACCGAGCGTCAGGCCTATATCTTGCGCGTGCGCGATCTTGCCAAGGCGTGCTGCGCTGCCTGGCTCAAGACGGACGCGGGCGGGGCGTGAGCACGATGGCCGAACTCCTACTCGAATTTTTCTCTGAAGAAATCCCGGCGCGCATGCAGCCGCGCGCGCGGGCCGACCTCGCGCGTCTCATGCAAGAGAAGCTGAAAGCCGCCAGTCTCGATTTCGAAGAGATCAAGACCTTCGCCACACCGCGCCGCCTGACAGTGGTCGTGGGCGGCTTGCCCAAACGCTCGCCCGATGTGCGCGACGAACGCAAAGGCCCGCGCCTCGGTGCACCCGAGCAAGCCATCGGAGGCTTTCTGAAGTCCGCCGGCCTTGCCTCGGTCGAAGAGGCGGAGATCCGCGAAGATAAAAAAAGCAGCTATTATGTGGCGCTGATCGAAAAGCCGGGACGCGACACGGCTGATGTGATCGCTGCGATCGTGCCGGAGATCGTGCAGAATTTCCCTTGGCAAAAAGCCATGCGTTGGGGTGCTGGAAAACTGCGCTGGGTGCGTCCGTTGCACGCCATCTTGTGTCTCCTCGACGGCAAAATTATCGACTTCGAAATCGAGGGAATTACGAGCGGCAATGTCACGCGCGGCCATCGTTTCATGGCGCCGAAAGAACTCACCGTGAAGAGCTTCGCGGATTATGAGGCAAAGCTTCGGAAAGCCTTTGTCATTCTCGATGGCGATGAACGGGCAAGCCGCATTCTGGAGATGGCACGGGCCTGCGCGGGAGAGCACGGGTTCTCGCTTATAGAGGACGAGGCGCTTCTTGCTGAAAACGCCGGGCTGACCGAATGGCCTGTCCCGCTCTTAGGCAGCTTCGATGAGACCTTTTTAAGCGTCCCGCCCGAAGTGCTTGCCACCTCAATGAAGGCGCATCAGAAGTGCTTCTCAGTGAGCAAGGGCGATGATCTCGCCAACCGCTTCGTGCTGGTTGCGAATTTGGAGGCGGAAGACAGCGGTACGGCCATTACCCAAGGCAATGAGCGCGTGATCGCTGCGCGGCTCGCGGATGCCAAATTCTTCTTCGACCAAGACCGAAAGGTTTCGCTCGAAGCCCGTGTGCCCAAGCTGAAGGACATCACGTTCCACGAAAAACTCGGCACGCAATATGAGCGTGTGCAGCGCATCTTCAAGCTCGCGCGGGAATTGGCCCCAATCGTTGGCGCCGACGCGGAGGATGCAGAGCGTGCGGGCTATCTCGCTAAGACGGATCTTGTCAGCGATATGGTCGGTGAATTTCCTGAGCTTCAAGGCGTCATGGGCCGCTATTACGCGCTCGACCAAAAGGAACGTCCGGCGGTCGCGAATGCCATTGCCGCGCACTACAAGCCCGTGGGGCCCGCGGACGAAGTGCCCCGCGAGCCGGTCTCGATTGCCTTGGCGCTCGCCGATAAGCTCGACACGCTGACAGGCTTCTGGGCCATCGATGAAAAGCCCACCGGCTCCAAAGATCCTTATGCCTTGCGGCGTGCGGCGCTCGGCGTGATCCGTATCGTGTTGGAAAATGGTGTGCGTCTCCCGCTACGCGGCGCGTCTCACACTTCGTTGGGTCAGCACCTGATCGATGGTGTGACCGTCGGTGATGAGCAAGAAATTCTAAGCGACCTCCTGTCCTTCTTCGCCGACCGGCTCAAAGTCTATCTGCGCGATCAGGGCGCACGGCACGATTTGGTGGATGCGGTGTTCGCTCTTGGGGGCGACGATCTCTTGATGGCCGTTCGCCGCATTGAAGCGCTTGGGCGGTTCCTCGACACCGAAGACGGCGCAAACTTGCTGGCCGGCACGAAGCGCGCGGCGAACATCCTGCGTATCGAGGAGAAGAAGGACGGCAAGTCGTTCGGCGATGCGCCCGATCCTAAGCTCCTCGAAGCGGCAGAAGAAAAAGCGCTGGCGAAGGCCGTTGACGATGTCGAGATGGCCGCAGCGAAGGCCGTCGAGGCGGAAGATTTCGAAGCGGCGATGGGCGCCATGGCAAAACTCAGAGCGCCCGTTGACGCCTTCTTTGATTCCGTCACGGTCAATGCCGACGAGCCCAAATTGCGCGAGAACCGTTTGCGGCTTCTGAATCGTATTCGCAGCACAACGAAAACCGTCGCCGAATTCTCCAAAATCGCTGGAGCGTAGGGATGCCGCCGCATATCAGCATGATCACGCTCGGTGTTGCGGATATCACCGCTGCCACGGCCTTTTATGAGCGGCTCGGCTTTAAACGATCGAGCGAAAGTCGGGACGCCGTCACGTTCATGCGTGCCGGCTGCGTTGTGCTCGGCCTGTTCGGACGGGACGCGCTCACAGAGGACACCAAGGCCGGCGATCTTTGGACTGGCAATGGCGGCACCGCGGTTGCGATGAACTATGCGAGCGAGGCGGAAGTGGATGCCATGATGGCGACGGCCAAGACTGCTGGCACGAGCATCTTAAAGCCTGCCGAGAAGACGTTTTGGGGCGGTGATGGCGGTTGCTTCGCCGATATGGACGGCCATGCTTTCGAAGTTGCCCACAATCCATTTTGGCAGATGGGTGAGAACGGATTTATCGATCTTCCTGAATGAGCGAGCCCGAGCACATCTTCGTCTACGGCTCGCTGCGGGCTGGGTATGACCATCCCATGGCGCGGCATCTCGAGAGCCAAGCCCGTCTCATCGGCGAGGCGCGTGTGCCCGGCCTTCTCTACGACATGGGCTGGTATCCGGCCGCTTTCTTTGATGCAACCGCGAGCGGCACCATTGTCGGCGATGTGTTTGCCTTGAAGCCGGACAAAGGGCTCATCGTTGCGCTCGATTACTATGAAGATGGTGGCCCCGATTTCATGCGCGCGCCGCTTTCCGTGGCACTTTCGGGTGGGGGCCAGTTAATCGCATGGGCCTATGGTGTGAGCGCTCCGCTCGATGCCTCGGTCATTCCGGGCGGGGATTTTCTGGCCCATTGGAAGGCGAAATCGCAGCGCCCCACTCAGCCTTAGTGTTGGGCTTAAACGGATCGCATGGCTGCCGGTTTGTCTGGCATGCGCGCACCGCGTAAAAGGGGAGCCGCAGGGCGGGCAATTGAGGACCGAAGAATGGGCGAGGTCGGGCAGGCGGGAACGACACCCCAATGGGTGTTCAGCTTCGGTGGTGCGCACACCGACGGCTCTGCTGAGGACAAGGATCGTCTCGGCGGCAAGGGCGCGAATCTGGCCGAGATGTCGCGCATCGGGCTGTCTGTTCCACCCGGGTTCACAATCTCCACCGATGTTTGCGCAGCCTATTACGAACAAGGCCGCAGCCTGCCTGAAGAGCTGAAACCGATGTTGGATGCGGCCTTGGACGAAATGGCCGCGACGACGGGCGCGCGTTTTGGCGATTTGGATCACCCGCTTCTCGTGTCCGTGCGTTCAGGCGCCCGCGCGTCCATGCCCGGCATGATGGACACTGTCCTCAATCTCGGCCTGAACGATGCAACAGTTGAGGGTGTGGTGCGGCGCACGGGAGACCGCCGCTTCGCCTTCGACACCTATCGGCGCTTCATTCAGATGTATGCCGATGTGGTGCTTGGGCTCGACCATGGCCTATTCGAAGAGATTTTGGAGAACTACAAGGCTCTGAAAGGCTTCGAGCTCGATCCGGAACTTGGGGCAGACGACTGGGCCGAGATCATCGCTCGCTACAAGGACCTGATCGAAAAAGAACTCGAGACACCGTTCCCGCAGGATTTGCGCGAGCAGCTTTGGGGGGCGATCTCAGCCGTGTTCGGGTCGTGGCAGAACGCGCGCGCGATCGCCTATCGGCGCCTCCACGATATTCCCGACGATTGGGGCACCGCCGTCACTGTTCAGACGATGGTGTTCGGCAACAAGGGCAATAACAGTGCGACAGGCGTTGTCTTTACGCGCAATCCATCGACGGGCGCCAACGACCTGTTCGGCGAGTTTTTGCTGAACGCGCAAGGCGAGGACGTGGTGGCGGGGTTGCGGACGCCGCAGCCGCTCACGATCAAAGAGAGCGCCGCCAATGGGAGCGACAAGCCTTCGCTCGAAGCGCTGATGCCTGAGGCCTTTGCCGAACTGAAGGCGGCATGCGCTGCTTTGGAGACCCATTTCCGCGACCTTCAGGACATCGAATTCACGATTGAGGAGGGTCGGCTCTTCATGCTGCAGACCCGGGCCGGAAAGCGCTCGACGCAAGCGGGGCTGAAGATCGCGGTCGACATGGCTGAGGAGGGCATCATCACGCGCGAAGAAGCAGTGCTGAGTCTCAACCCTGCACAACTCGACCAGCTCTTGCATCCCACGCTCGATCTCAATGCGCCGATGGTCGTGCTTGCGAAGGGCCTGCCGGCCTCCCCTGGGGCGGCATCCGGTGAGATTGTTTTCGATGCGGATGAGGCGGTTCACTTGAAGGCACAGGGCCATACGGTGATCCTCGCCCGTATCGAAACCTCACCGGAAGATGTCCAAGGCATGCACGCGGCCGTGGGCGTCGTCACCACACGTGGTGGTATGACGAGCCATGCGGCCGTGGTTGCGCGGGGCATGGGGCGCCCATGCGTCGCCGGTGCCGCCGCTGTCCATATCGATCTCGAATGCGAGACGCTTGAAGCCGGTGGCATCACGCTGCGCAAGGGCGATATCGTCACCATCGACGGCTCTTCCGGAAAACTCATTGAGGGTCGCGTGACCATGCGCCAACCCGAGCTGTCTTCGGATTTCGCTACCCTCATGGAATGGGCCGACGGCTTTCGGCGTATGGAAGTCCGCGCCAACGCGGATACGCCTGCCGATGCGCGGCAAGCGCGCGATTTCGGAGCCGAGGGCATCGGCCTGTGCCGCACCGAGCATATGTTCTTCCAGGACAATCGCATTGTGGCGATGCGAGAGATGATTCTCGCCGAGACAAAGGAAAACCGTCGCGCCGCGCTTGCCGAACTGCTCCCCGCTCAACGTCAGGACTTCATCGAGCTGTTTGAGATCATGGCGGGCGCGCCCGTCACCATTCGGCTCTTCGATCCACCGCTGCACGAGTTTCTCCCAAGCGAAGATGATGCGATTGAAGGTGTGGCCGAGGCTATGGGGGTGAGCGTCGCGCACCTGAAGCGGCGCATCGGCGTCTTGAGCGAGTTCAATCCCATGCTCGGCCAGCGCGGCGCGCGGCTTCTCGTGACATATCCCGAAATTATCGACATGCAGGCCCGCGCGATTTTCGAAGCGGCCATCGATGCAGGCAAGGAACTCCATGATCGGGTCCGGCCCGAGATCATGGTGCCGCTTATCGCCACCAGGCGGGAGCTCGACATCATCAAGGAGCGCATCACAGTAACGGCGCGCGCTGTGGAGAAACAGTGCGAGACAAGTGTCGCGTATCAAGTCGGCTCTATGATTGAGCTGCCTCGCGCGTGCCTCGTGGCGAATGAAATTGCCGAGACGGCGGAGTTTTTCTCGTTTGGTACCAATGACTTAACGCAGACGACATTTGGTCTCAGCCGGGACGATGCCGGGCGATTTCTAGGGGAATACGCAGATAAGGGAATTATTCACCATGATCCCTTTATGACGCTCGATAGTGCCGTCGGCGAACTCATGAAAATAGGCGTAGAGCGGGGACGCGCAGTCCGTAAAGACCTCAAGATCGGGATTTGCGGCGAGCATGGCGGTGACCCGGAAACCATTGGATTTTGTGAGGAAATTGGCCTCAGCTACGTGTCCTGCTCTCCCTACCGTGTCCCTGTTGCGCGCCTTGCTGCCGCCCAGGCGGCTCTGAAAGCCCCGCGCTAACGGATCGTTAGCCCTTTGCCGTCGAAATAGGCAGCCGTTGCCGACCAACACAATTTGCTCTAAGTTATGGGGCAGCTGTTAAGGCAGATTACGGGGTTCCGGGCACGATCCGGTGGGGGGTTTTTGGGCTGACGGTCTGTCGGCTTTCTTCCTACGAGATGGCTTGGAATTCTGGGGACGCCCTGGAACGAGCGGATCGTGTGACACGTTACGCTAGGGTTGGGATTTATCGGGGACTTGCGCGGCTAGACCGATCAGTCTTCCGTGCGGGGATTTGGAGGGAAAATGGGCCGACGCTCGTTTCGTCGGATGTGGTGCGCCGCTGCGATGCTTGTGCCACTCCCCCTCATTGGTGTTGGGTATGCGATGGCGTCCGGCAGCCTGTTCGGCGCAGAAGTCGAGCTTTTCCTCCCCGCACCAGGCACCGTTTCCACCGTTGAACGGAGCAATGCCGCCTCCGCGCCCAGTAACGTTTCCATCGCCGCAGCCCGGCTCTTTTATGCCTCCGGCAAGGGCCCGCGCGCCGACCGCTTCGCTGTCGCAGGCAGCGTGACACATCCGGTGAAGAATGGTTTTCGTCCTGGCAGGCCTTTGATCACGGCGAGCCTTGCAGGCCCGGTCAGTCTTTCCAGGACCATCGACGACATTGACCGCGACGCTAAGGGCGATCGCGCCGAGACCAACACGACCAAAATGGCATTGATGGTTCCCGAGCGGCGCAGTCCCCAGGGCTCACTGTTCATGAACGCCAGCTATTCTTCGCCCTTTAGCGAAGACTTTCAGGTCGATGCGTTCCGGCCCGATCCGCGCGATATCGCCTATCAGCCGTCGGAAGAAGCGCTGAATTTCCGTTATCAGGGCGAGACGCAGGCAGAGTTCGAAGACCGCGAGCGGCGCTGTCTCGCCACGGCCATCTATTTCGAGGCGCGTGGCGAACCCGAGCGTGGGCAAATTGCCGTGTCCCAAGTGATCCTCAACCGCGTGCGCAGCCCGAAATTTCCGCACACGATCTGCGGGGTCGTTTATCAGGGGCAGCGCCGTAAGGGCTGCCAATTCTCCTTCACCTGCGACGGGCATTCGGATAACCCGCGCAACAAGGACCAGTGGGCCAGCGCCCAGGACTTGGCCCAGAGCTTCATGTCGGGCGAGCACTGGCTGCCTGAAGTGGGCTACTCCACCTTCTATCACGCGAACTATGTGCGGCCCCGTTGGGCCCGCCGTATGAATCGGAT
Organism: uncultured Alphaproteobacteria bacterium; assembly: GCA_942491645.1. GTDB lineage: Bacteria > Pseudomonadota > Alphaproteobacteria > Rhizobiales > Methyloligellaceae > Methyloceanibacter. The sequence continues at coordinate 195,261 of CALOBK010000004.1, forward strand.
CGACAAGATCGGGCGCCATATCTTCTACAAGAATAGGGGCGAGACGCCTTACACGGTCGAGGCCTCGATCTCGGCAGATCTCGAGACCGCCGGCGACGACACCGACAAGGATACTGGCTATTTGTTGCCGACGCTGTCTCTAGCCTCGGCTGTCAACGCTGTGACCCACTCGGTATCGGACTCTGTTACGGCCGTTGCGGGGACGAGCGCGTCGGCTCCCACTCAAATGATGAGTCTAGGTTACGGGGCGAGTGAGTAAGCGCCCCGACTGAGATCACGTCGACTCCTGTTGCTGCAATGGCCGCAATTGTCTCCAAACTGACCCCGCCCGAGGCCTCCGTCTGGACTTTGCGATCCGCAAGACCGACGGCTTTCTTCAGCGTGCCCGCATCCATATTGTCCAGCAGCACCGCATCAATGGGGAATAGGAGCGCTTCCTTCAGCTGATCGAGTGTGTCGACTTCGACTTCGATCAGGACCATATGGCCCGCGCGTTGGCGTAAGCGCTTCAGCGCCTCGCCCAGCCCGCCTGCGGCGGCAATGTGATTGTCCTTCACCAGCACTGCGTCGAAGAGGCCAAAGCGATGATTGACGCCGCCGCCGCAGCGAACCGCGTATTTCTCCAGGGCCCGCAAGCCGGGTGTTGTCTTGCGTGTGCAGGCAATGCGCGCGTGCGTGCCCTTCACCTTCGCCACGTAAGTGGCGGTGAGGGTGGCGATGCCGCATAGGCGGCCAAAGAAGTTGAGCGCTGTGCGCTCTCCAGTCAGCAGAGCCCGTGTGCGCCCCTCGACCCGGGCGATTGTGGCACCGGCGTCCGCCACGCCGCCATCGTCGATCAGCCGTTCGAAGGTGACGTCAGGGTCGAGCGCTCGGAAGGCGGCTTCCGCAAGGTCAAGGCCGGCTATTCGGGCGGGCTCGCGCACCACGATCACGGCCGCGCCTCGCGCCTCGGGCGGAATGATGGGATCTGTGGTGATATCGCCCGCAAGTCCAAGGTCTTCTTGCAGGGCGCCGTGAACCGCCTTTTCCACGAGGTGCTGTGGCAGTTCGGCGCCAACTTGCAGGAGGTAAGTCATCCCTAAGAGACCACGCGAAGGCGCGGCGGACTTGAGACGCCGGACGCCTTGCGCGCGATTCCATCGGCGGTCTTCAAAGTGAGGAAGCTTCGCCGCGCCTGGGCCTCGTCAGCGGAGGGGTAGTCGGCGCGGAAATTCGCTCCGCGGCTTTCGGTTCGAGCGAAGGCAGCACTTGCCACGAGTTTGGCCGTCGTAAGCATGTTCGCAAGCTGCGGGTCGCCGTCCGTCTCCCGCTCCAGCCGAACGATGCTGGAGAGCGCCTCTGAAAGCCCGTTCGCATCGCGGACAACACCAACCTTCTCCGACATCGTCTCGCGCAGCGCATCTTCAGCGTCCGCGTTATGGCGCTCATCCGTCCTTGTTCGTGCAAGCGCACGGATGGTCTGGGATGGAACCGGGGGCAGCGTGGCTGAGATGTCTGTTGCTACCCGCGCACCGAAAATGACCGCCTCAAGGAGCGAGTTGGAGGCAAGACGGTTGGCACCATGCGCACCTGTCGAGGTGACTTCGCCGCACGCCCAAAGTCCATCGACCGTACTGCGACCGCGCGCGTCGACCAAAATGCCGCCCATATGATAGTGGGCTGCCGGTGCCACTGGGATGGGCTCCTGGGTCGGCTCGATCCCGGCAGACCGGCATGTGGAGACAACGGTGGTAAATCTCTGCACAAGCTCAGGGCCGAGCGGACGGCAATCAAGAAATGCCCCGCGCCCGCTAACGACTTCCCGATGGACGGCACGCGCCACCACATCGCGGGGGCCAAGTTCGGCGTCCTCATGGACCGCGCGCATGAAACGCTCTCCCTTACCGTTGATTAGCAGCGCTCCGTCACCGCGTAGCGCTTCAGTGGCAAGAGGCGCCGGGTCGCGGCCGATATCGATCGCAGTCGGGTGAAACTGAACGAACTCCGCATCAGCGATCACGGCGCCAGCCCGCGCCGCGATGGCGACGCCTTCACCTCGCGCTTCCTTGGGATTGGTGGTGATGGCGTAGAGATGACCTGCGCCGCCCGTCGCAAACACCACGGCGCGTGCCGGGAGCACGAACGATTGCGTCTGAGAGCCTTCATCTGTTGGGGCGAGCACAATGCCTTGCACACGGCCATTGCGCATGACTAGATCGCGGGCACACGTGCCCTCCAGCACGGTGATAGAGGGGGTTGCCCGAACGGCTGCGGTGATTGCGCCCATGATGGCGCGGCCTGCCGTGTCTCCCTTCACATGCAAAATACGGTTTGTGCGGTGTGCAGCTTCGTGACCGAACGCCAGACGGCCCTCCAGATCCTTGTCGAAGGGAACGCCGTAGTGCAGCAAATCCTCAACGCGCCCGCGTGCTTCGCGCGCCATCAGCAGCGCCACGGCCTCATCGACCAGACCGGCGCCCGCACGCACAGTGTCCGCCGCGTGGTCCTCAGGCGTATCGCCTTCGGAGAGCGCGGCGGCGATGCCGGCCTGTGCCCAAAGGCTAGAGGAACCTTCCCCAAACGGAGCCGGAGAGATGATAGTGACCTTGAGCGGCGCAAGCTTCAGCGCGGTAAAGAGCCCGGCGAGTCCTGCGCCGACGACGACAATTCCGTCAGCCGCGTTTTTCGGCACGGTGCATGTATAGCCGTCGTTCATCGCTCTCCTCTCGATGTGCGAGGTGCGCCCTCGTTAGTGATTGAGGTTGATCATCCGCTCAACCGCAGCACGGGCCGGACCTGCCACAACAGGATCGACCGTCACCTCTTCCTTCATAAAGACGAGGCTATCGAGGATCTTCGGCAGCGTGATCCGTTTCATATGCGGGCAGAGATTGCACGGCCGCACGAACTCCGTGTAGGGGGCTTCGACCGCCACGTTGTCGCTCATGGAGCATTCGGTCACGAGCAAGACTTTGGAGGGCCGATTTTCCTCGACCCATTTGATCATGCCGGAGGTCGAGCCCGTAAAGTCCGCCTCGCCGATAACATCGGGCGGGCATTCAGGATGCGCGATAATCTTCACACCCGGGTCGGACTCGCGATAGGCGCGAAGTTCGTCCGCGGTGAAGCGCTCATGCACCTCGCAATGACCTCGCCATGTGATGATCTCCACGTCCGTCTGCGTCTGTACCCATTTGGCGAGAAACTCGTCCGGAAGCATGATCACCCGCTTGACGCCAAGGGACTCCACAACACGCACGGCGTTTGACGAGGTGCAGCAGATGTCGGACTCCGCTTTCACATCCGCTGACGTGTTGACATAGGTCACGACCGGCACGCCGGGATAGGCCTCCCGCAGCGCGCGCACGTCCTCGCCGGTAATCGATGCCGCGAGCGAACAGCCCGCGCGCGTATCGGGGATCAATACCGTCTTGTTGGGGTTGAGCAGCTTGGAGGTCTCGGCCATGAAATGAACGCCGCACTGCACGATCACGTCGGCGTCTGCTTTCGCGGCCTCGCGTGCAAGCTGCAGCGAGTCGCCGATCACGTCGGCAACGCAATTATAAATCTCCGGCGTCATATAGTTGTGCGCCAGGACGACCGCGTTCCGCGCCTCTTTCAGATCGTTGATCGCTCTGATGTAAGGGGCGAACCCCGCCCACTCGATGGGCGGAACGACGCGCGCAACACGCTCATATAGATGAGCCGTCTCGCGTGCGACCTCAGGCGTGTAAGAAAGATCGGGCAAGAGGGAGCGCGGCAGAACAGCTTGTGCTTTGGCTTGCCACTCCGAACTCCCAGTCTGCAATGAAGCCATCGGTCCAAAGCCTTCTCTAAATATACTCAATATGAGTATATATGGGGTGTAAAAAGGTCCGGCACAAGGCCGGCGCATCTCCTATTCTCAACTTGAGTATAGGGATTTGCTTTTTCGCTTCAAGGGTTTCCGTTTTCTCAAATACCACCAGAGGGTTGGCCGACGCTCAGGAGGCAAACGTCCTGGTAGCGCTTAAGCATGGTACAGTTCCTGGTGGCCGAACAAGGCTTCCGGGACTAACCTAGGGCTCGTGAGCGGGGTCTAAAGGGATGCGTAAACGGTCGTCGGTCGCCGTTCTGGACTTGGTGGGTGTCTGCGCCCTCACGATGATGGTCGGCCTCCTATCGGTCGGCGATGTGGGTCTAGCGCTCGCAGACTCAAGCGTCATCATCGAAATTCCTGACAATCCGGTGACGCAAGATGGTGACGGCGCGCAAGCGCCGCCCAGCGAGGCCGAAGAGAATGTCGCCGAGCCCGCGCCGCCGCAAGACCTCTTCATTGCGGAGGCCATCGCTCAAAAGCTCGGTGCGCCCACATTGCAGAAGGCGCAACATCCGGACGACGTCGCGGCCGTTGAAGCGTTTTACAAGGCACGGAGCGGCCCCGCCTTGTGGCTCACAAGCGCCGGTCTTTCGCCCAAGGGTCTCGCAGTTCTGGAGGCACTTGCAAAAGCGGATGACTGGGGGCTTGAGCCCGCCTTGTTCAGAGTTCCGCCAGCGGACTATTCTCCGAGCACGCCAGAAGATCAGGCTGCGACTGAGTTGGCGATCAGTCTCGCTGCGCTGAAATATGCCAGAGCGGCGAAGGGCGGGCTCAGCGATCCGAATACGATCAGCAAGATCTACGAGCTGACCCCAACGGTTCATACGCCCGAGACCGTGATGAAGGATCTAGCAAGTGCCAGCGCACCGGACAGTGTCTTGACCGGTTTGCACCCCAAACATGAGCAATTCACGCGTCTGCGCCAGGCGCTCGCCAAGGCAAATTCGGAAGATGAGGATCTGCGCCTAAGGCGCAATATGGACAGGTGGCGTTGGATGCCTGACACCCTTGGCTCCACCTATGTCTGGCTCAACATTCCTGAGTTCACGGTTCATGTGGTCGAGGACGGGAAAACTGTGCAATCAGAGAACGTCGTTGTCGGAGGTGTCAGCACACCAACGCCCGTGCTGACTGCCGACATGACGGAGATCGTGTTCAATCCCGAGCGGATCGTGCCGCAAAGCGTCATCCGCCGGGACGTCTTGCCAAAGTTGCGGGGCAGCGGTTCGTTCTTTGGCGGCGGTAGCACGGCGATTTTGGACAAATACGGAATCACGGTGAAACGCCGGGGTAAGACGGTGGACCCCAAGACTATCGATTGGAAGAAGGTCAATCCGTCGACACTGACATTCGTGCAGAAGCCCGGCCGGACGAATATTCTCGGCAAGGTTCAATTCCTATACCCCAATGACCGCAAGGTCTTCATGCGCGACACGATCCTGCGTGGTCAGCTTGCGCGTGAGGTTCGTGCGGAAGGTGCGAAGGACCCGCGCGTTGCCAACCCGAATAAGCTTGCGGCGCGTCTCTTGGCCAAGAGCAATGGGGTAAGTGCCGCAAAGGTTAGTCAGATGATCTCGGGCGGCAAGACGAATAGGATCAAGCTGAGCAAACCGATCCCCGTACACATGACTTATTTCACGGCCATCGTGGATGAAGCAGGGACGGTTGAGACCTTCGAGGATGTCTACAAGCTTGATGCGCTCAGTGCGCCGGAGAAGGCATCAAGCGCTCCGGCGGAGCAAACGTCATCGCCGACGGCTGGGGAGGCGCCCACGCCTGCGCGCAAACCCATCAACGGAAGCCTCGCTACCTCATCGCCGTAGAAGTGAGGGCTAGCCTCAGTCGGTCTCGGGGGCCTCGTCCATTGTCTCGCTCATGCCTTGTGCGTTGAGCACGCGCATCAGGACATAGATCAAGAAGCAGCCGAGCAGCAGCGCGCCCGCGATGGCAGGGGCGCGCCAATCCCCGGTCGAGACGCGCACGACGATCAGCGCAACACAGACAAGGAAGCCGAGCGCTGGAATGATGCGGGGGACTTCGAACCTCCCGGGTTCTTCGCCCTCTCGCCCCTTCAGGATGAACAAGGCCCCGTTTACGACTGCAAAGACCGTGAGCAGCAACAAGACGGTCGCGGCGGCAAGCTCTGCAATCGTGCCCATCAAGGCCAGCGGCACGAGAATGAGAAAAAGGACAAGGATGGCGATATGCGGCGTTCGCCGTCCGTGATGGACCCTACCCAAATGATTGGGCAAAAGGTTCTGCCGCGACATGCCGTAGAGAAGACGCGAGGCCGTAACGAAGTTGACGAGCCCGGTATTGGCCACCGCGAAGATCGTGATTGCCGTGAAGAGGATCGGTGGGATAAACGGCGCGGCACGCGCCACCACTTCGGTGATAGGGCCGGGGGCCTCGGCCAGTTCCTGCCACGGGACGACGGACACGGCCGTGATCGCGACAGCAATATAGATGACCGCCGCGATGAGCATGGCGGAAATCAGCCCAAGAGGGATCGTGCGTTGCGGCTCGTTCACTTCTTCGGCGACGTTGTACATGTCTTCGAAACCTATAAAGGCGAAGAAGGCGAGCACCGCGCCTTGAACGACGATCAGGAACGTCTGATCTCCGTCATTGGCCGGGGGCGTTTCCAAATAGTCCACCGTGCCCCAATAAGACACGCCTACCGCCACGACGAGAAGCAGGCCGGCGATCTCCACGATGGTGCACAGAATATTGACCCACATGACCTCCTGAATGCCGCGAAAGACGATGCCGGTCGTGAGCATGAGGTAGCCCACCGCCATCGCCGCGACAGGCAATCCGTCGAGCCCCAACAGCTCGATGAAGTTGGCGCCAAAGACACGGGATTGCGTGGCAACGGAGGTGAGGCCGGAACAGACGAGCGCGAGCCCAACCATGAAGCTCAGCAGCGGAAATCCGTAGGCTCGCTGCGCGACATAGACCGCGCCGGCCGCCCGCGGATAGCGCGAGCCGAGTGAGGCATAAGACATGGCGGTCAGCAGCGCGGCCACAAGCGCGACCACGAACGCGAGCCACACGGCGTTGCCGACTTCGCCCGCCGCCTTGCCGATCAGGCCATATATGCCCGCCCCAAGCATGCTGCCCAGGCCGTAGAGTGCCATTTGCACGGGCCCGACAGAGCGATGAAGGGTTGGTTCCTTGCCTGCGTTCGGGTTCGAATTGTCGCGAGCATCCCCCATGGCTGATTCAGTAACATGGGCCCTGCCGCGCGCCTATGCTTCTCGGTTCACCAACCAGCGCCCGCGTTCCAAAAACTCTGTAGCAAGGCGAAATCCGTCTATGCGCTGCGTGCGCACTCAGCTCTTCAAGCGATAGCCTGTCTTGAAGACCCACCATACCGCGGTGAGGCCCACCACCAAGAACAGGCAGATCATGATGAGGCTGACCTCCACGCGCACATCGGCGGTGCTGTAGAAGCTCCAGCGGAAAGCGCTAATCAGATAAACGACGGGGTTGAGGAGAGACACGGACTGCCAGAGCGGCGGAAGTACGCTGAGTGAGTAGAAGGTGCCGCCAAGAAAGGTCAGCGGCGTGATCACGAGCAGTGGTACGAGCTGAAGTTGCTCGAAGCCTTCGGCCCAAAGTCCGATCACAAAGCCGAGCAGACTGAATGTGATGGCGGTGAGGACAAGAAAAAACACCATCCACGCAGGATGATCGATCCGGATGTCCACGAACAAAGTCGCGGTCGCAAGGATGATGAGGCCGAGAATGATGGACTTCGATGCCGCCGCGCCCACATAGCCGGCAACGATCTCGACCGGCGACAGGGGCGCGGAAAGCTGCTCGTAGATCGTTCCCGTAAAGCGCGGAAAATAAATGCCGAAAGAGGCATTGGCGACGCTCTGGGTCAGCAGGTTCAGCATAATGAGACCGGGCACGATGAACGCGCCATAGGGGATGCCATCGATCTCGGAGATACGCGAGCCGATCGCGGCGCCAAACACCACGAAATAGAGCGATGTTGCGATGACGGGTGAGACTAGGCTCTGCAACAGCGTGCGGCCCCAGCGCGCCATCTCGAACTTATAGATCGCAAGAATCGCTGGGAGGTTCATTGGTCCCCCCTCACGAGGTCGACGAAAATGTCTTCAAGCGAGCTTTGGCTCGTATCGAGGTCCTTATAGCGGATGCCCGCATCCGCAAGGTCGGTCAGAAGATGGGTGATGCCTGTCCGTGGCCCCTGGCTGTCATAGGTGTAGACAAGCTCGGCGCCGTCCTTGGCAATGATCAGCTCATGGCTCTTAAGTGACGCCGGGATGCTCGGGATCGCGTCATGGAGATGAAGCGTCAATTGCTTCCTGCCGAGCTTGTGCATCAGCTCATGCTTGTCCTCGACCAGGATCAATTCGCCATTGTTGATCACGCCGATCCTGTCGGCCATATCCTCGGCTTCCTGGATGTAGTGAGTGGTCAGGATGATCGTGACACCAGAGTCGCGCAAACGCCGCACGAGCTGCCACATCTCGTTACGCAGCTCTACGTCTACGCCCGCTGTCGGTTCGTCGAGAAAGAGGATCGAGGGCTCATGCGAGAGGGCTTTGGCAATCAGAACGCGCCGCTTCATGCCACCCGAGAGCGTGATGATCCTTGAGTCCCTTTTGTCCCAGAGCGCGAGGTCCTTGAGGACCTTCTCGATATGGGCCGGGTTCGGCCATTTTCCAAAGAGCCCACGGCTATGGGAGACCGTGGCCCAAACCGTCTCAAACATATCCGCGGTGACTTCCTGGGGCACGAGCCCGATCATGGCCCGTGTTGCACGATAGTCTTTGATGATGTCGTGGCCACTGACTGTCACCGTGCCCGCGCTTGGCGTGACAATCCCGCAAATGATGCTGATCAAGGTGGTCTTGCCTGCACCGTTCGGCCCAAGGAGCGCGAAGATTTCACCTTTGTCGATGTCGAGGCTGACGCTTTTCAACGCCTGAAACCCGGACTTGTAGGTCTTCGACAGGTTCTTGATCGAGATGATCTGCGACATGGGTTCCAACGGACGGTCGGTGGGGCGGAGGCACTTCCATCGGGATGGACTGCAGCAAGAGAAGACGGTGTGGTGGCAGGGGTCGTTAGCCGGAGCTGGCTTCCAACCTATAGCGCTCCAACACGCTTGTCTGAATCACATTTGCATGAAGGGCGAGCAACATAAGCTTGGCGTCCATATTGGCGCCATCCACAAGGGCTGCGTCAATGCGATCCTCGACCGAATGCGCACGACCTGCACCATTGGCGTTGGAAAAAATCTCCTCGCCGAGCATGCAATAGGACAGAAGCTCGGCCGCATCGCGACTTTGAGCGGAGCTAGGGTCGTTGCCGCCCGTCTGTTCCATCAAGAGGCGCATAGCGGCCAGTTTGATCGCCTCGGGCACCAATTTGGGATGAAGATCGAAGGACCGCAGGTTCTTATCGAAATCGCGCAGCGATTGGGAGCGGCCGAACAGCCCCATGAAGCCTAGCGATAGCGCCGCGCTCATTGGCTTTCTGCCGAGATCCGCAAGACTTTGCCATTGTCCTCGTCAGTCAGCGCGTAGACCGTGCCATCAGGCCCTTGAGCGACATCGCGAATGCGGACCCCGAGCGGGATCGTTTCTTCGCCCGCGACTGTCTCACCGTCGAGTATGAGCCGCACAATTCCTTGAGCCGAAAGGCCGCCGATCAGGAGATTGCCTTTCCATGCCGGAATGATTTCCGCCGTCCAGCCGGGGACCGCCTCCGCCGTATAGAACGTCACGCCCGAGGGTGAAATCACGGGCGTCCAATGGCGGACGGCATCTGCAAACTCGGGGCGCGTCGGCGGGTTGGGAATGTCCTTTCCGTCGTAATGGGTCCCCCAGCTCACAAGCGGCCAACCGTAGTTCTCGCCGGGCGCGGGAATGTTGAGCTCATCGCCGCCTTTGGGGCCGAACTCCAGCGACCACAGCTTGCCGGTTTGCGGGTGGATGGCCGCGCTCTCCACATTGCGGTGACCAAAGGACCAAATCTCGGGCTGTGCATCCTTCTGGCCGATGAATGGATTGCCTTGCGGGACTGAGCCGTCAGGGTTGATGCGGACGATCTTACCCAGATGGCTCGAGAGATCCTGTGCAGGGTCGAACTTGAATCGGTCACCAAGTGTGACGAACAGCGTGCCGTCCGGTGCGAAGGCCAAGCGGCCGCCGAAATGATTCGGTCCTTTGACTTTAGGAATCTGCCGGAAAATGACTTTGACGTCTTCCAGCCCGGTGCCTTCGAACCGCCCACGGGCCACGGTCGTGCCCGCGCCGCCCTCGCCTGGTTCGGCGTAGGAAAGATACACGAGCTTGTTGGTGGGGAAGGTTGGATCGAGCGCGATGTCGAGCAGGCCACCTTGCCCGCTGGCCAGGGCCTGAGGCACGCCAGAAAGGGGCTCGGATATGGTTCCATCGGCGCCGACAAGCCGCAATGTGCCGGCGCGCTCGGTGACCAGCATCCGCCCGTCTGGCAAAAAGGCCATGCCCCAAGGGTGGTTCAGCCCTTCCGCGATCGTCTCCACTTTGAGCGGGCCTGTCTCCGTGTCGACCGTGCGCTCGGCAGCGCCGACCGGTCCAAGTGTCAATCCAAAGGCCACAATCGCAGCGATCACGACAGATCGTGCGGACAGGCAGGTCGAACCGGAAGCGCGATAGGGGTTCATGAGCAATGCACAATCATTGACGAAGTAGGGCTCTTGGCAACGCAATGACATATCGTGGAGGATGTCGTTGTTTGGTGCTCCGCATTCAAGATGCCTCGGCTAACTGCGGCCGGCCTTCACCCGCAAGCCCGGCGCGGGGCGCTCCAGAACCACCTCGCCGCGGAACCGGTAGAGCCGGGCAGGGCGTCCCCCGGTCTCGGTCGAGACATTGCCGGTTGGCTCCACAAGGCCACCTTTCTCCACGAGCCGACGGAAGTTCTGTTTATGCAGCAGCGTGCCTGAGATGGCCTCCACGGTCTTCTGCAAATCGTAAAGTGTGAACTCCGGCGGTAGCAGCTCGAACACCACCGGCCGGTATTTCAGCTTGCCGCGTACACGCCCCATGGCTGTTGCGAGAATGCGCCGGTGGTCCAGCGCCATGGGACGTCCGAGCTCCGGTAACGCCCCCCACTTGTTCGCGGCGGAGCGCCCATCGCGTTTGGCCTCGGCGACGAGGCCCGCCTCATAAAGCAGTTCATAGCGCTCAAGGATCTTTTCCTCGTCCCAGCCGCCGCCGATCCCAAACCCGATCTTGAGGCGTTCGGGGCGGCGCAAGGGCCGGGCATGTTCGCCGGGTGAGGGCGGTCGCTCGGCCCAAGCCTTCAGGCGCGGCTCGATCTCCTCGGTCAGAAACTGTGGTTTGCCCTCGCGCCAGTCTTCCCAAGGGAAGTATGTATACCAAGACGACCAATGCGCCCCGCGCATCTCCTCGGTCGCGCCGCGCGTCAGAGCCAAATAGCCCACGGACAGCGTGTGTGCGCCGCCGGGCTCCGCGTGCCGGCCTCGATCTCCAAACGTGTAGAGCTGTTCCACATAGCCGAGTTCGATCCCGGTTTGCTGCTCCACCCATTCGCGCAGGCCGATCTCCAGCGTGCGGTGGGCCCGAGGCACGAAGGGGCCGAAAGGCAGCGCATCACTCAAGTCTTCGCCGGCAATACCTGGCCGCACCGCGAGGACTTGCGGTTGCTGATGACGGACCATGACGATGGCCGCGTTCAAGCCAAGTTCGATCGGAGAGTCGCTTGTGGACGGGTTTCCAGCGGGAAGGTCTCGGGCAGCTGCAGTGTTGCTCCGAGGGCTGGTCATGACCTAACCCGTGACGCGCGCGGGCAGCGAAAAGACCTTGCCTTCCTCGGCGAGAAGTCCGCGCCCGATATGGTCGACAGCGGCGTTCATGCGGCCATTGCGGCCAAGCACGTTGTCGGCGAGAGCCACAATCCGCCGATTGGGGTAGGCGGTGGGCGAGGCGCGGCGGAGCGCGCGCGCAAGCGCATGCTCATCCGAGTTTGTGTTGAGCGCACAGAGCACGACGAATGCCCCGGCGGTCGAGCGGCTGATTCCTGCCCAGCAGTGAATCAGGAGCGGCGCGCCCTGGTCCCATTCTTCGGCGAAATCGATGAGCTTCCCGACGTGATCCTCGCTTGGCACGACCAGGCCGTCCCGCGGCTCGCTGATATCGTTCATGGAGAGCCGCAAGTGCCGCTCCCGTTCGATACTGTCGGGGGTATCGATGAGGGTTTCGCCATTGATCAGTGTGACCAAATGACTGACGCGCGCATTGGCTACCGTCATCGGCACGAGGCTCAAGGGCGAGACGAGGATTGTGTCCGGTGACAGCGCCTCCGGGCCATTCCGCGTCTTTGCATCAAATGTCAGCGTATCCATTATTAGCTTGTCCATGAGCCCTTCTAGTGTAGCGATTAGTGTAGCAATTCGACGATTATGTGTACGGTCTTCATCTGGCAAGCTCGTGAAACCGTTTCAAGAACCTTTCCTCTCCTTCTGCGGCAGGAAGAGGGCTCAGCGAGGTCAAGGACTGGATCAGAGCAGGGCTTAGCCCCCGAGGTTGGCCAAAAATGCGGCGCGCTTCGCTGTTTGCAAAGCCTGCAAGGCCGATAGCCTCATAGTAGGCGGCAATTTTGTCGGCGCGCTTGATCTGCAGCGAAATCTCCTCGGGAACATCCACAGGCAGCCCAAACCGCACATGGATGGCGCCCAGCAGCCTTGCTTCGAACTTGCGGTAGTCGAGCGACAGCGCGGCCTTAAAGGGGCTGATCAGGTCGCCGATGACATATTCCGGCGCATCGTGGAGAAGCGTTGCGAGCCGAAACGGCCTCGGCATAGTGGCTGATAGATCGGCGGCAATAGCCTCGACCAGCAGGCTGTGCTCCGCCACCGAGAATGTGTGGTCGCCGTGCGTCTGGCCGTTCCAGCGGGCCACGCGCGCCAAGCCATGCGCGATGTCTTCGATCTCGATGTCAAGCGGTGAGGGATCAAGCAGATCCAGCCGCCGGCCGCTCAGCATGCGTTGCCACGCGCGCGGCTGTTCGGTGTTGGCGTTGGGACTCACAAGTCTCTCATCTTTCCATGGTCGTCGCGTGACACTGATTGAAACGGTGTGCTGAAGTCAAATCGTCGGGTCGCACGTCCGCTCGCAAGACGAAAAACACATGAACGATGCGACAAAAAGACATGGACGAGGCAAGGCTTGGATGCCAATTATTGTCGCCTCGATTGTGTGAGAGGTAACGACAAACGAAGTTTGGGAGAGCGCATCATGGCGAAGCTGCCAAGATTTTCCCTCAGCTATAATGACAAGAACAAGAAGTGGGAACTGAAGCGAGAGGGCTCAGGAGAAGTCGTCAAACGATTCAAGACCAAGGCCGCCGCAACGAAGGGCGGCGTTTTGGAGCGGGCCGTCAAGAAGATCGGCTCGGTTCGTATCAGAAAACGCGACGGGAAGATTCAGGAAGAGCGCACCTACCCTCGCAGCATGGATCCACGCGGCCGCGGCTAAGCGATCCGCCGCTCAATCCTTCCAAGACTAAAGAACGGTACAGGCCTGATGCCGGTGACAGCTCGTCAAATGGTCATTGACGAGACCTGTCGCCTGCATGAATGCATAGACGATTGTCGGCCCGCAAAACTTGAAGCCGCGCGCCCTTAGCTCTTTGGACATGGCGTGCGATAGAGGCGTCTCGGCTGGGACGGCATCCATGGTTTTGTAGCGATTCACGATGGGCTCGCCGTCTACGAAATTCCACAGAAACGCGGAAAAACCAGGGCCTTTTTCCATCATTTCGAGCCATAGGCGAGCGGAGGTGACAGCGCCCTCGATCTTGAGGCGGTTGCGCACTATCCCGCTATCCTGCATCAGCGCGCCGATCTTCTTGGCGTCATAGCGGGCGATTTTGTCGGGCTCGAAGCCATCGAAGGCGCGGCGGAATGCCTCGCGCTTCCGCAAGATCGTGATCCAGGCGAGCCCGGCCTGGAATCCGTCGAGCATGAGTTTTTCGTAGAGTGCACGGTCGTCATGTTCGGCCACGCCCCATTCCTCGTCGTGATAGGCCACGTAGAGCGGGTCGGTGCCGGGCCAGGGACAAGTTTTGAGGGCTGTGCCGGTCACGCCGCTGGCATCGAGGGAACGTCGAAGGTCGCGAAGGATGGCTGGCGTAGCTTCAGGACGGCATCCCCGGCTTTGAACGGAAGCCCTTTTGCCGCAGCACCCTCGGCACGGTCGAGACGAAGCAGCGCCAAGCCCAGAGTTCCGGAACGCTGAGTGCCTGAGCCTTGAGTCTGGTCGACGGACCCAATCGTGCCAATCGGCAGGTCGCCCGCGGTCACCTCAAGGCCAGGCTGTAAGGGCGCATCTGCCTCGACGGGGACCACACGCTTGCGAGCAGTGCCACGGTGCTCCATGCGCGACACCACTTCTTGGCCGATGAAACATCCCTTTTTGAAATCGACGCCGTCCAACTGATCGAACAGCGCCTCGTGCGGAAACGTATCTCCAAAGGCGTAGTCGCGCCCCCCTTCAGGCACGCTAAGGGCGATGCGCTGGGCGTGGTAGTCTTCCGCGCTCCCCTCCGTGCACGCAAGATCGCCGAGCGCTGCGTCTTCGGGAAGCAGTATGCGCAAGCCGAGATCGGGGTGCCGTGGATCGGCGAACGCAATCGCGCCGCCCGGTGCCGATGCCTGGCCGCCCCAAACTGCGGCAATTTGAAACTCTGGTGCGTCGGCGATCTCCACCTGAGCGCGCAAACGATAGAGGCCAAGCCGCTTCGCGAGCCCGGCAAGGTTGTCCTTTGCCACTTCGATCAGAAAACCCTCGCCATCGGAGATCACGAAGAAATCGAACAGGATTTTCCCTTGTGGACTCAGCAACCCAGCATGAACCGCTGCGCCATCGCGCGCCTTGTTGAGGTCATTCGTAATGACGCCTTGCAAGAACTTGTGCGCATCCGCACCAGCCACTCGAAGAATGCCCCGATCGGAAAGAAGTGCTGCTTGGCAATGGCCCATGAGGCGCCCTTCTGCTACCAAGAGATGAAATCGGAATGAGCAAGGGCAACCGCCCCGAAAGGACCAAAGCGCACCCATGGCTGAGATCTTCGACATTGTGTTCAAGGGCGGAACCGTCGTCAATCAGAACGGCGAAGGGCTTGCAGATGTCGGCATTCGGGATGGGCGGATTCGCGCTATTGGCGATATTGGTGGAGCGCGCGCGGGCGAGACGGTCGATGTGCGCGGGCTTCATGTGCTCCCCGGCGTTATCGATACCCAGGTGCATTTCCGCGAACCCGGTATGGAGCACAAGGAAGATCTTGAGACCGGGAGTCGCTCTGCGGTCCTCGGCGGCGTCACGGCCGTCTTTGAGATGCCGAACACCAAGCCCCCGACAACGAATGCCGAAGCCTTGGCCGCTAAAGTGGCCGCCGGGACAAATCGCATGCATTGCGATTTCGCCTTCTTCGTCGGCGCGACCCGTGAGAATGCGGGCGACCTCGGCGAGCTTGAGCGGTTGCCAGGCGCAGCAGGGGTCAAGATTTTCGCAGGATCCTCAACCGGCGATCTGCTTGTCGAAGACGAAGAGACGCTGGCCCGTGTATTCGCAACGATCCGGCGCCGCGCCTCGATCCATTCGGAGTGCGAATCACGCCTTCGCGAGCGCCTTCCAATTCGGCGTGAAGGAGACCCATCGAGCCACACAGAATGGCGCGACGAGATTGCGGCGCTGGCCTCCACGGAAAAGCTGTTGCGGTTTGCAAGAGCGGCCGGTACGCGCATCCACATCCTGCATCTGTCGACGGGCGTCGAGATGGAACTTCTGTCGCACCACAAGGATGTGGCAAGTGTCGAGGTTACGCCGCAGCATTTGACGCTCGCCACGCCCGACGCCTATGAGCGCCTTGGGACCCGTGCGCAGATGAATCCGCCCTTGCGGGACCGCGCCCACCAAGACCTGCTGTGGTGGGGGCTGCAGCAAGGGGTCGTGGATATTATCGGCTCGGACCATGCACCCCATACGCTGGACGAAAAGAGCGGTGTCTATCCCGCCACGCCATCTGGAATGCCGGGCGTGCAGACGCTCGTTCCGATCATGCTGGATCACGTCAATGCGGCCCGTTTGACCCTAGCGCGCTTTGTCGATCTCACCAGCGCCGCCGCCCAGCGCCTGTTCGGTATTGCGGGCAAGGGTCGCATGGCGGTCGGCTATGACGCCGATTTGACGATCGTCGACCTCAAGGCCGAGCGCGTCATTGAGAACGACTGGATCGGCAGCAAAGTCGGCTGGACGCCCTTTGCCGGAAAGACAGTCAAAGGCTGGCCGGTAGGCACGATCCTGCGCGGTCATCGGGCCATGTGGGAGGGGGAGCTGGACCAGGCGAGAGGCCAGGCGGTCCGGTTTGGCGAGGCACTGCCGAAAGCCTAGGCCGCGCGATTGCCTGACCGCTCTACTGAATGAAATAGTGCCACACGCCCGCGGGCGAGACCCCAAGCCGATAGCCGGTATATTTGCCGGTCTTCATCATGGCCGCCGCGCGCTCAGGCGGGACCATACGGTAAAGCTCGACCTGCTGCCGTGGGGTGAGCTTTCTCAAGTCGGTTTCCGCGAAATAGGGCCAGACATACATCGCATCATAGCCCTTGCCCGTCAGGACAGACCCGGTGCTCAGCATGTTCAGCATGTCGGCCAGAATGTCCCGCCCCGAGCCATCGACTGAGTGCTTCTTCCAGTAAGCGATGGGGTCATCGACATGCTTTGCCGCGACCATGGGCTTGAGTTCATTCGATTCGAGGACCGGACGCATCTCTTCAATATCGCCGCTCTGCGCGGCGACAATAATCATTTTTAGGATGCGCTGAACGAGGACGGGAAGAGCGGTGGCATCGTACAAAACCTTCGGACCGGTCGCAGATTGCGCAGAATCGCTCAGCGGATCGGGTAGCCGGTCGGCTGCGGCGACCCGTCTGTACGGGGCGAGGACAAGCAGTGATGCGCCCGCTACCGATGCCGCGAGGGCGATCATGACCATGTTTCTTCGCAAGCTCACAGCAGACTCCATGCGATTTGCGCCAATTTCGCAGAACCGAGGCCAGTTGCAAGTTCCGGTCACTCAGGCGCAAGATTCGGATCGTACGCGTTTCGTTAGCCCTCTCGTAAGCGAATAGGTCAGGAGACTTTGGAAGCAGGCGCGCAAATCGTGCTGTCCGGCATCCAACTTGTGCTTGCCGGGCTCGGTATAGGCCTGCTGATGGCGGCGCCCATCGGGCCTGTGAACGTGCTTGTGATTCAAAGAGCTGTCGCGCGCGGTTTCTGGGGCGGTCTCGCGGCGGGCATTGGCGCGGTGCTCGGCGACGGTCTGCTCGCCGCGATTGGCGCCTTCAGCATGGCCGCGATCTCTGATGCTATGATGGCGTATGGAAATGTCATCCAGTTGGTCGGCGGGCTGCTATTGCTCGTTTTCGGTCTCGCGCTTCTCTTGCGTCAGCCGGTGATGACGACCCCGCCAGAGGAACGCTCCCATCTTCTCGACCATATGGGGATCATTCCGCAGACCTTTATTTTGACGGTCACGAACCCGGGGGCCGTGCTCGGCATGGCCGCCATGATTGGTGGTCTCGGCTCGATCATCGGCGGCCTCAACACCAATCTCCAGGCGCTGATTCTCGTCGTCTCCGTTATGGGGGGAAGCCTGTTGTGGTGGCTCGGTTTGTCCGAGTTGATCGCCACCATACGGCACAAGCTGACCGATAGCCGGTTGAAACTCATCAATCGGATTGCGGGTGTGATTCTCTTTGGCTTCGGTATTGCGCTGATTGCCGAAATCTCGTTTCGGTATTTTCGCTAGAGCCGGAGCCGGCGGTGAGGCAGCCGCTTCCAGCCCGCTACTGTGCGGTGCGCCGCAAGGTGAACTCGCCGTGGTGAATCCGGCGCTGCAGCCCTGTCGTCATCTTGGCCACTGCGTTCTCGCCATAGACATCGATCAGGTCCGTCAGCGCGGCGAAGGGCGCGGCATTGGCCAGCATTTCAGGTTCGATGCCATCCTGGAGCGCGTCGTCCCATGCATCGAGGATATATTGCAGCGCGGCTTGCTTTTGGGCGCCGTCATCCTCGTCAACCTGATTTGTCCAAATGCCAGAGTCCACGACCGGGTTGCTCCCTCGTTTCGCGAAACGATCTCGAGGGTAGCATTTACACCGCGGCCTGCGCCCGTAGTGGCACAGATTAAACTGACGGTTAATTTTGGCCTAGTTGGAGACGTTTTGACCCGCGCCTGGGCGAGGAGTGGCCCCCGTTCGCACTTGCGGTCCGCTGGCGAAGACCGATGTCTGTGAAAGGCCAGATGCGATCTCAGCGCCTTCGGTCGAGAACCGGCGCGTGGCGCGCTCGGCGGACTGGGTGCAGCTTCGATAGGTGCGCCGGTAGCCGCGATAGCCGTCATTGAACTTATTGACCAGCTTGGCGCGGCGGACGCCCGTCGTGCCTTCGTTCTTGAGGATTTCCCTCATCTGATCGCGCCAGAGCTGCCCCTCATCCGCACCGCAGAGTTCCCGCAAATAGTGAATGGCCCCGAGAATTTCGGCGAGGCGCATCAGCCTGTCGTCATAGGGACGGTCATCGGGCGGAGGCGGGGCGAGCGCCTCTTCCGTTGGCGGGGCGATTTTCGGCCGGTCGTTGCTGCGCCGCCGTGCCGGACGCGCCGAGCGCTTCTTGGAGGCCTCTTTTTTTTTATCGAAAAACCAGAAAAACTGGGCTTTTGCGGGTGGCGCATAGCTCAAGGTTCCCCCGGCCACCCAAATGAGCCCGAAGAAAAGCAGCGCCATAGGCTTTGCAAGCCGTCCCATTAGGCCTGACTACCGCCAATTCGTGGTGAAATCTAGCCGCGAAGCGTCAAAGAGGCTTCTTGAAAAGGGCTCGCGCTCGCCCCTAGCGGGGTTGGAAGAGCGTATTGATGGTGAGCTGATTACGCACATCGGCCTCGGTCTCAGCCTCTTCGTGCTCTTCCGGGGCAAAGCCATTGGCAATGGCGTTGGCGCTGTCGATCAGGACTCGCAAGCGGGTGGCCGCTCCATCACAGGCCGTTTTGAGATCTTGGTGGCCGTCGAGTGCATGGCCGACTGTGGCCACTAGCCTCAGCGCTTCGCCTTGAAGTCGGGCGACGGCCGTATCGAACTTCGCACGGACACGTGGAGGGGCCATGCGGTATGCGGCGACCGCCAATTCCTTGTCCCGGATACCTGACGTTGAAAAATGCTCTTCGTAGCCAACCGGATGCCATTGGCGTAAATCGCCGATAAATGCATCGGGCTGAACAGCCAAGGCTTCAAGCAGCATCACCAGTTCGTGGAATTGATTGAGAAAATCGGAGGCGAGCAGCGTGCGCTCGTTGATGCTTGTACCAGGCACGTGGGAGCACAAATGGCCTATCATGGCACCCCGGAAGGCCGTGACAATCGCCTCGCGGCTGACATCTTCCTGGATTTCCGCGCATATCGCGCTACGGTCTCGTTTGCGTAACAACATGATGGGTCCGTCCTCGGGCCAAGAATGCACAAACATGGTTGCCAAATCATTACCAGGCCCCGGACCAGTCGATCGCTGATCCATGTGCTCCCGCTATGATCTCACATCACCTCCGGAGGCCGTACGCGCCTATTTCGGCTATGCGGATCGGCCGAACTTTCCGCCACGCGACAACATCAGACCGACGCAACCGATTGCCGTCGTCCTGCTCGACGAGATGGGTGCTAGGTGCTTCCGGCTGATGCGATGGGGCCTGCTGCCATCCTTCGTGAAAGATCCGAAGAAATTCCCGACCCTGATCAACGCGCGGTCCGAGGATGTGCTGAGCAAGCCGTCGTTCCGCAATGCGGTCCGCCGCCGCCGCTGTCTCATCCCTGCAGACGGCTTCTACGAATGGACGGGTCCTAAGGGACACCGGCGCCCGTACAACATCAGGCCACGGGTCCCGCATCTCATCGCTTTCGCAGGGCTTTATGAAAGCTGGAGCGAGCCCGAAGGCGGCGTTCTAGACACAGCAACGATTTTGACTTGCGCTGCAAATCCCACCGTTGCCGCGTTGCACGACCGCATGCCGGTCGTGCTCGACCCTGCGCAATTCGACGATTGGCTCGATGTGGAGCGGGTCAGCGCGGAAGAAGCCCTTGCCATGTGCGGTCCCGCCGCCGACGATCTGTTTGAGGCGGTTGCGTTGCCTGGAAAGGTCGGCGAGACGCCAAAAAACGACCCGGACACAAAAGAGCCGCCGCAGCTATCGTTGCTCTAGGCTGTTGCGCCACAAAGGGGGAAGAGATGCTGCCAGCGAAGATCATTGAGCGCTACCGCGTGACCAAGGGCGAGGGATTCAATCTCAAGGATTTCGACCCCGACGATTCGGGCAATGTCGATTTCGAAAAGAAGGACGGAGAGGAGCTTCTCGAAGTTGGGGTCAAGCGGCTGTCGCGGCTGCAGCAGCGCCTTTATGCGGAGGGCCGCTGGGCGGTTCTCATGGTCCTGCAGGGCATTGATACGGCCGGCAAGGACGGCATCATCAAACACGTGTTGACCGGCGTGAACCCTCAAGGATGCTCGGTGCATTCCTTCAAGCAGCCCAGTCACTTGGAGCTTGCCCACGATTTTTTGTGGCGTGCCAACCGCGCGCTACCGATGCGGGGACGGATCGGAATTTTCAATCGCTCCTACTATGAGGATGTCATCGTGGTGCGCGTGCATCCCGAGTTGATTGAAAGCCAGAACCTTCCGCCGGAACTCTTCACCAAGGATATTTGGAAAGAGCGCTATCAGGACATCAACGACTTTGAGCGGCATCTGGCGCGGAATGGCACGGTGCCGATCAAGTTCTTCCTCAACATTTCTAAGAAGGAGCAGCGCGAACGCCTGCTCGCGCGTCTCGAAGACCCGGACAAGATCTGGAAGTTCTCGGCCGCGGACGTGGCCGAGCGCAGGCTGTGGGACAAATACCAGGAAGTCTATGAGGACATGATCCGCGCCACCGCGACAAAGCATGCGCCCTGGTATGTGGTGCCGTGTAACAAGAAATGGTTCGCGCGGCTGGTGGTTGCTGGCGTCCTTGCCGAACACATCAAGGCGCTCGACCCCAGTTTCCCGAAAATGTCGAGCGCGGACGCCGAAGAGGTCGATGCGGCTCACAAAGAGCTCTTAGACGAGAACAAGTAACCACCAGCGGCGCTGACACACGCTGCGTGCCTACGGGGCTTCCGTGACCTGCACGATGGCAAGGCCGTCATGGCCCTTGTGGCCGACCGTCTGAAAGGCGGTCGCGGTCACGCGCGGATCGGCGGCGGCGCGGGCATAGAACCCGCGCAGGCCTTTGACGTGCTTGTTGTCGCTTTGGGCGGCCAGGATCGCCCCTTCGCGGACCACATTATCCACCACGATTAACGTGCCGAGGCGCGCGAGCTTGACCGCCGCGTCGAAATAGTCGGGCGTGCTCGGCTTGTCGGCGTCGATGAAGACGAGATCGAAGGGGCCGGCGTTCTCCGCATGAAGCGCGGCCATCGTCTCAAGGGCGGGGCCCAGCCGAACCTCGATGCGGTCGCCGAACCCAGCCTTGTCGAAATTGCTCTGGGCAATTTCCGCATGGCGCGGGTCGCGTTCAAGGGTGGTGACGCGCCCGCCCTCGGCAAGGCCGCGCGCGAGCCAGATCGTGCTGTAGCCGCCAAGTGTGCCGACTTCCAAGATGTTCTGCGCCTGAAGCGCGCTCGCAAGCATCATTAGGAGCTTGCCCTGCAACGGTGCGATTTGGATCTTCGGGAGGCCGGCCGCATCGCAAGCTGCTTGGGCCGCGTCAAGCACCGGGTCCTCCGCCAGAAAACTCTCGACAATGTAGTCGTCGACCGCCAGCCAAGTGTCGTCTTGCGTCATATGGGGCGGCTTTTCTGTAGGAGGTTTGTTGCTCATAACAGCTTGCCTGGGTTGAGAATGCCATTTGGATCGAAACTCGCCTTGATGGATCGCATCAAGTTCATCGCCACTTCGCCTTTCGCGCCGGGAAGAAGGTCGCGCTTCATGCGTCCAATACCGTGTTCGGCGCTGATGGAGCCGCCGAGATCGAGCACAATGTCGTGCACAGCCGCGTTCAGCGCCTCCCAGTTGGAAAGGAAGGCCTCTTTTTCCATGTCGGCGGGTTGGCTCACATTGTAGTGGATATTGCCATCGCCGAGATGGCCAAAAGGCACGGGCCGCGCACCAGGGATCATTCGCTCCACGAGGCTGTTCGCCTTATCGATGAACTCGGGCACACGCGCGATTGGAACGGAGACATCGTGCTTGATGCTGCCGCCTTCGTATTTTTGCACCTCGCTCATGATCTCACGCAGGCGCCAGAGCTCTGCGGCTTGCGCCGCCGACTGAGAGACAACCGCATCTTTAATTTGTCCCGCCTCGAGAGCCGCTTGTAGCTGCGTCTCGGCGAGGGCACGAATATTCTGGCCCGTGATTGGGCTCGACAGCTCGAAGAGGACATACCAGGGGTGCGGGGCTTCGAACGGATCGCGCAGATCGTTGCCGTGCTTGACCGCGAACGCGATGCCGATGCGCGGCAAGATCTCAAAGGCCGTCAGCATGGGCCCGGCTGCGCCTTGGATATGGGTGAAGAGCGCAGGGGCGTCTTCGAGGTCGGCGAGGGCTGCCATGCAGGTCACCCGTTCGACAGGGGGAGGGAACAAACGCAACACTGCCGCTGTGATGACCCCGAGCGTTCCTTCCGCGCCGATAAAAATGTTCTTCAAATCGTAGCCCGTATTGTCCTTGCGCAAGGCTTTGAGCCCGTTCCACACGCGCCCGTCGGCCAGCACCACTTCCAGGCCAAGGGCGAGGTCACGCGCGTTGCCATAGGCGAGCACGGCAAGCCCGCCTGCATTCGTTGAGAGAACGCCGCCGATTTGGCAGCTTCCTTCCGAGGCAAGGCTGAGCGGAAACAGGCGGCCTGCGCGCGCGGCTTCCTCTTGTGCGCCAGCAAGTGTGAGGCCCGCCTCCACCGTCATCGTATTCGAGGCTAAATCCATGTCGCGGATTTCGGTTAGCCTCTCTAGCGAAAGCACGATCTGGGTCCCGCTCTCGTCGGGAATTTGCGCGCCCACAAGGCCGGTATTGCCACCTTGAGGCACGATGCCGATCCGCGCCTCATTCGCGCATTTCAGGATGCGGGAGACGTCGTCCAATGAGCCTGGTTTCAAGACAAGCGTGGCCTTGCCCCGATAGCGGTCTCGCCATTCGGTGAGATAGGGCGCCATGTCTTCCGTATCGCGCACCGCATAGCGTTCACCCACAATGGAGGTCAGCGCGAGAAGAGTTTCGGCTGAGGGGGGCTGGAGCTTTGGCATCGCATTCATAGGAGAGGGCTAGCGCGCCTTGGCCGCGCGCCGCAAGCGGTCGTTGATGGCTTCTCCCAATCCTTCGTCGGGAATCGGCATCACAGCGATGCACCGAGCGCCGGTTTCGTCGAGCGCGCGGAGCGATGCGAACAGGCGGGCTGCCGCCTCGGGAAGGTCTCCCGTGGCACTGAGATTGATTGCCGAGCCATCCCATTCCGGAGTGCTCGGCCCAAAGGCGAGCAGGGCTTCTCCTGCATCTGGCGCCGTGACATTCAGCCTCAAAGGCGTCTGCGGCGCGTAGTGACGTTCAAGCTGGCCGGGGGAGGCAATAGGGCCGTCCTCTTTGGCAAGTGCAATCGGCCGCCCCAGCACCGCCTCAATGGCCTCGCGCGGGATGGCGCCGAGACGCAAGAGCACGGGCTTACCGCCCGCAACACCCACCACGGTGGATTCGAGGCCGCACGTGCACGGACCGCCATCAAGGATCAGGGCAGGGATGTCCCCCAGCTCCGCCGACACATGAGCCGCCTCCGTCGGGCTGATGCGGCCTGAGCGGTTGGCACTTGGCGCGGCAATGGGCAGCTTGGTTTTGGCGAGCAGCGCACGTGCGATGTCGCTCGCGGGCACCCGCAGTGCAACCGTATCGAGCCCCGCTGTCACCAGATCTGCGAGCCCGCTATCGGCGCGTTTCGGCACGACGAGCGTGAGCGGTCCGGGCCAGAAGGCGTGGGCCAATTGGCGTGCGAGCGGACCAAACTCTGCCAGCGTCTCGGCCGCGGCAAGGTTGTGCACATGGACGATCAACGGATTGAAGCTGGGCCGGTCTTTCGCCGCAAAAACACGTGCGACCGCGTGCGCATCGCGGGCATCGGCCCCGAGCCCGTAGACGGTCTCTGTGGGAAACGCCACGATATCGCCTTGCGCCAGCGCGTGCGCGGCGTGTGAAATAGCCTCATCTGTGGCGGGGAGAACAGGCATGATTGGCCCATTTGGCGGGTTCGATGGGGGCGGTCAAGCTATCGTCGCCGTCCAAGTGAGGTATCATGGCGCTCAAAGACCAATGGACCGCCCATGACCACGCTCCTTCTCACCCATCCCGCCTGTCTTGAACACGATACGGGCTATGGCCATCCCGAACAGCCCGATCGCTTGCGGGCCATCGCGCGCGCGCTTGCGGCAAAGGACTTTGCAGCGCTTGAGCGCGTGGACGCACCGCGCGCCGAACTCAGTGCCATCGAGCGTCTGCACCCCAAGGCCTATGTGGAGGCGGTAAAGGCAGAGATTCCGCGCGAGCTCCACAACAGGCTCGATCCCGATACGGTGGTCTCACCAGGAAGTTGGGAGGCCGCGCTGCGCGCCACGGGCG
Organism: uncultured Alphaproteobacteria bacterium; assembly: GCA_942491645.1. Classification (GTDB taxonomy): domain Bacteria; phylum Pseudomonadota; class Alphaproteobacteria; order Rhizobiales; family Methyloligellaceae; genus Methyloceanibacter. The sequence goes on from CALOBK010000004.1 coordinate 219,834, forward strand.
CGGTTCTTTATGCCGTGGATAGCGTGATGGGTGGCAAGGCCGACAACGCCTTTTGCGCCACGCGTCCGCCCGGCCACCATGCCGAGCCCTCGCGCGCCATGGGCTTTTGTCTGTTCAACCAGGTCGCGGTTGCCGCTCTCCATGCACGTAAAGTCCATGGCGCGTCCCGCGTGGCGGTGGTGGACTTCGATGTCCATCACGGCAACGGCACCCAAGCGGCGTTCTGGGACGAGAAGGATCTGTTCTACGGCTCGACCCATCAAATGCCGCTTTTTCCTGGGACAGGGGCCAAGGATGAAACGGGTGTGGGCAATATCTTCAATGCCCCGCTGTCGCCTGGGGACGACGGCGGGGATTTCCGTACCGCGTTCGAAAGCCGCGTCCTTCCTGGCCTCGATGACTTCGCACCGGACTTGGTCCTTGTCTCCGCCGGGTTCGATGCTCATGTGAGGGATCCGCTGGCACAAATCAGACTTCAAGAACCTGATTTCGCCTGGGTCACTGAGAAGCTGATGGCGGCGGCCGCGAAGCATTCGGGCGGTCGGCTCGTGTCCACGCTCGAGGGCGGCTACGACCTTGATGCCCTGGCCTCATCCACGGCGGTCCATGTAAAGACACTGATGGGCGCTTGAGGCGCTTCCCGGAAACGGCTAATTCAAGTCATGAGTAAATCTGCCGGCACTCCCGATATCAAGACAATGAGCTTCGAGGACGCGCTGAAGGAGCTTGAGACCATCGTCGACCGTCTAGAGAAAGGCGACGTGGAGCTCGAAGCTTCGATCGCGATCTATGAGAGGGGTGAGGCGTTGCGCGCCCATTGCGACAAACTTTTGCGCAGCGCCGAAGCGCGCGTCGAAAAAATTTCCCTCAGCCAGGACGGGGAACCGGCTGGTATCGAGCCACTCGACGTTGACGATTAGCGAGACTCTCGATATGCGGCGGCCCGGATGAGTCCTTGCGAAAAGTTGCCAGCGTCGCAGGTGCCCGATAGAGTTGCTGTAACACATTGATACCACGAACGATTTGGCGAAATATCTGTCAGGAAAGCGAATGAGCGCCCAGAACGCCACGCCATTGCTGGACGAGCTTCAAGAGACGGAAGATTTACGCGGCCTCACGGACGGTCAGCTGAAGCAGCTCGCGGACGAGCTTCGCCAGGAAACGATTAGCGCCGTGTCCGTGACCGGCGGACACCTTGGCGCAGGCCTTGGCGTGATCGAACTCTCCGTTGCGCTGCATCACGTCTTTGATACGCCGCGCGACCGGCTGATCTGGGATGTGGGCCACCAATGCTATCCCCACAAAATCCTCACCGGCCGCCGGGACCGTATCCGCACGTTGCGACAGCCAGGCGGACTATCCGGCTTCTGCAAACGGGCCGAGAGCGATTATGACGCGTTCGGGGCCGGCCATTCATCCACGTCGATTTCGGCTGGGCTGGGCATGGCTGTGGCGCGGGATCTCGCAGGCGAAAACAACAATGTCGTTGCAGTGATCGGCGATGGCGCCATGAGCGCCGGAATGGCCTATGAGGCCATGAACAATGCGGGCGCCATGGATTCGCGCCTGATCGTGATTCTGAACGATAACGACATGTCGATCGCTCCGCCCGTGGGCGCGATGAGCGCGCATCTTGCGCGGTTGATCTCGGGCGGCACATACCGGCGCTTTCGCCGCTGGATGAAGCGGGCGGCCCACAAATTACTGCCGGGCAGCTGGCAACGCCGCGCGGCTCGTGCCGAAGAGTTTACCCGAGGGTTCTGGACCGGCGGGACGCTGTTCGAGGAATTAGGCTTCTACTATGTCGGGCCCATCGATGGGCACAATCTCGATCATCTTCTTCCTGTGCTGCGCAATGTGAAGAAGATGAGGACGGGTCCGATCCTGGTTCACGTGGTGACCCAGAAGGGTAAAGGTTACGGCCCGGCGGAAGAATCCGCCGACAAATATCATGGGGTCAGCCGCTTCAACGTGGTCACCGGGACGCAGGAGAAGGCCGCCCCTGGTGGACCGCCGAGCTACACCAAGGTCTTTGCCAAGGCTCTGATCGAAGAAGCCCGGGCCGACGATAAGGTTGTCGCCATCACCGCGGCAATGCCGTCGGGGACGGGGCTTGATGCGTTCGGCAAGGCCTTTCCTGACCGCTGCTTTGATGTGGGAATTGCTGAGCAGCATGCGGTGACATTCGCTGCGGGCCTTGCGGCGGAAGGCTACAAGCCTTTTGCGGCGATCTACTCGACGTTCCTCCAGCGCGCCTATGACCAAGTGGTGCACGACGTAGCCGTGCAGAAGCTGCCGGTGCGTTTTGCCATCGACCGCGCCGGACTTGTCGGCGCCGACGGTCCGACCCATGCTGGCACGTTCGACACGGCATTTCTGACATGCTTGCCCAATATGATCGTGATGGCGGCGGCTGACGAAGCTGAGCTTATGCACATGACGGCAACGGCGGCGGCGCTCGACGACGCGCCAACCGCGTTCCGTTATCCGCGCGGCGAGGGCGTCGGACTGGATTTGCCCGAGCGTGGGACGCCGCTTGAGATTGGAAAGGGCCGGATCGTGCGAGAGGGCTCCACTGTTGCACTGCTCTCCTTCGGCGGGCGGCTCTCCGAGTGCTTGACCGCTGCGGACGAGCTCGCAGGCTATGGGCTTCCCACGACCGTGGCCGATGCGCGGTTCGCAAAACCGCTCGATCTCGACCTCATCCGCGACCTTGCCAAGAACCATGAGGTTCTCATCACCGTGGAGGAGGGGTCCGCCGGTGGATTCGGTGGACATGTGCTCCATGCATTGGCTGCGGATGGTCTGCTGGACGGGCAGCTGAAGGTCCGCACGCTCGTGCTCCCCGATCACTTTATCGATCAGGGGAAACCAGCTGCGATGTATGCCGATGCGGGGCTTGATGCCAACGGTATCTTGACGGCGGTCTTTACGGCTCTGGGGAAGAACCAGAAGCCAGGCGCCGCCCAGCTCGCTTAGTCTAAAGAACAATCCCTGGAGAATTCCGTCACGGCTTCGGCGCGACCGCTCGTCGAAAGTTCGATACCGTTCGCGCCAGACCTCATCGACACAGGGCCTTTCTCTTTCAGGATTTTGAGAATTGGCGCCACAGCGATATCGCCCGCTTCTGCGTAGATGATGCCCGTGCCGTCTTCCGCGGCCGTTTCTCCGGCGACTGGCGTCGTGTGCCCGTTCGCGCTGAAATCGAGTGTGATGGCATCGCCGGATTCGCGCTCGGGAAAGTCCATATAGGCCGATAGAACCGCAATGCCGACGCCGTTCAAGCAGGACAGCAGGAAGACGGGCTTTTCGCGTTCGTTGACCGACCCATAGCGAAGCGTGACGAAGCTGCCGCTTTTCTTTGCTCGCCAAAAATCGGCCGCCTGCGCTTGCAGGGGCGGGAGCAGCAAGCCGGCGAAAAGGGTGGTTGCGAGAAGAAGCGCCAAGGATCGAGATGTCATAAGGAACTCCGTCTCATGTTGGAGGAATATTCTACTTAGTCCGCAACCGGCACTTTATCAAAATGGTGTGCGCGACCTGCCCGTTCTAAAGCGTCTATGCGCCGTTGCAGATAGGGGGAGAAATATCCGGCATAGCGCTCCCAAAGGACGGGGTCGCGCCAGTCTTCCCCGGTGATCTTACGTCTGCACGGGGCCGAGCGGCAGGCGCAAGTGAATTCATCGTAAGGTGAGCCGTCACACATGGCATAATCAATGCACACCTCTTCGCCCGGCATAATGCACCGCATGGCAATAATGGCAATCTGACCACTCAGCCCCGCATTCGGCTCGCATGAGTGATTGATGAAATCCGGCGGTGCGTCAGCGGAAAGCGAGGCGAGATACAGGTCCTCTTCAACCTGCACTGTGTGGGCCCGTATATCCTCCGGCAGGGTTTCAAGTTCGCGTGCACCCACAATGCGACCGCTCCAAATGCCAATGAGTCCGCCGGGTTCGATTACGCTGCGGGCAAAGACAGCTTTGCCGCGGGGGCCGTCACGATGCCTGAGTTCGCATTTGTCGGTTAGGTAGGCCAAGTGGTTTGAGCTTCGATTACCGTGGTCTGATTTCATGATCTGACTTATCGAGCGTACCTCTGCATTTTCGACCCGTGAGCACATGAGAACGCAAATTGAGCAGCCATAGAAAACGACGCATTGATCAGCGCTTGGTGGAAGATGGGCTCGCCCCGTCTCGCGCGCAAGCCGCGGACTTGGTGCGCCGGGGCTGCGTCACAGCGGCGGGTGCGGTCGTGTCGAAACCGGGGACCACAGTGCCGGACGATGTGCCCCTTGCGCTCGCGTCTGGCACCAAGGCTTTCGTGTCCTGGGGCGCACTGAAGCTCATTGCGGGATTGGAGGCCTTCGGTCTTTCACCAAAAGAATGTGTGGCGCTTGACGCGGGTCCATCGACAGGTGGTTTTGCCGAGGCTCTGCTCGCGGAAGGTGACATCAAGGTCTATGCGATCGATGTTGGTACCCGCCAACTCCATGAGCGCTTGCGCAGTGATCCGCGCGTGATCTATTTGGAGACAACCGATTCTCGAACAATCGACAAGAGTCTCGTGCCAGATGCAGTTGCGGCCATCACCGCCGATGTCAGCTTCATTAGCTTGACGCGGGCGTTGCCCGCCGCGCTTGCGCGCGCTGCGCCAGGGGCTTGGCTCATCGCGCTGGTGAAGCCGCAATTCGAGGCGGGCCGCGAGGCCGTGGGCCGCGGCGGCCTCGTTCGCGACGAGCAAGATCGCGAGCGGGCCATCGCTCGCGTTCGAGATTTTCTCGAGGCCTCGCGCTGGCGCGTCCTTGATGTGATCGTTTCGCCGATCACCGTCGGTAGCGGCAATGTGGAGTATCTCATCGGGGCACGGCATGAGGCTTGATCTGACAATCGACCATCTTGGCGCACAAGGCGACGGTGTTGCCAACACACCTCAAGGTCCGACCTTCGTGCCCTTCACTCTACCCGGCGAGCGCGTCCAAGCTGATCTCCTAGATGACAAGAAACACGCGGACCTCGTCGAGGTCCTCGAGCCAAGTCCGGACCGCACCGAGCCGGTCTGTCCGCATTTCGGCGCCTGCGGGGGCTGTTCGCTCCAACATTTCGGCACGCAAGCCTATCTCGATTGGAAGCGGGACCTTGTCGTTCAGGCCCTTAACGCGCGCGGCCTCGACGTCGAGGTTGAGCCGGTGCGCGCTGTCCCCATTGCGAGTCGGCGGCGGGCCGCGTTCAGCTTGGTGTCCCGCGGCAAGGATGTGACGCTCGGTTATCGCCGTGCCCGCTCCCACGACCTCATCGACATCGGCGTCTGTCCCGTCCTGTCGCCGGAAATCGTCGCAAGCCTGCCTGCCCTTAAAGCGCTCTTGGCGCCGCTTCTTGGTGGCAAGCGTGAAGCCCGGGTCACAGTCACGCTTGCGGAAGCCGGACTCGACGTTGTGGTAGAGGGCGTGCGCCCAAACGAGAGGACATGGGCGAAGCTGGCGGGAGCTGCGGGGGCGCTTGGCATCGCGCGCATCACGGGAGGCGACGAGGCCATCATGCTTGCACCCCCGACACTGCATCTGGGCAGGGCTGAATTACGCATTCCGCCAGGGGCATTCTTGCAAGCCTCCGGTGCGGCCGAGGCCGAGATGGTTGGCCTTGTTCGCGATGGCGTTGGGAAGGCCAAACGTATCGCCGATCTCTTCTCAGGCCTCGGCACCTTTTCTTTTGTGTTGGCCGAGACAGCGGCGGTCGATGCCTATGAAGCCGACACCTTGGCCCTTGCGGCGCTCGAAGAGGCGGCGCGCCATACGGCGAAGCTGAAACCCATGACGACGGTCACCCGGGACCTCTTTCGCGAACCGCTCGGCTGGCAAGAACTCGCACCCTATGACGCCGTGGTTTTCGATCCGCCACGTGCAGGCGCGGCCGCGCAAGCCGAGCAGCTTGCCAAGTCCAAGGTCAAACGGCTTGTGGCCGTCTCGTGCAACCCCGGCACACTCGCGCGTGACCTTCGTATCCTCGTGGATGGCGGTTTTCGGATCAGCCGCGTGGTGCCGGTCGATCAGTTTCTTTACTCAAGTCATGTGGAAGTCGTTGCGCATCTCAAGCGCTAGCGGTTGAGCGTCGTTTCCACGAAAGCGGGCACGATCTCGGTTGCCGGGCCGTAATGAGTCTCCGCAAAAAGCGTTGCGCCTCCGGACGGATCGAGATTGAGCTCGACCGTATGGGCTCCTGCGCTCAGCGCCTCAGCCACGAAGCCCGCGGCTGGATAGACGGTGCCGCTTGTGCCGATGGATACGAAGAGATCGCAGGCGGCCAGCGCAGCACCGATGCGTTCCATCTGTCGCGGCATTTCGCCGAACCACACAACGTCGGGCCTCATAAAGCCGGACATGCCGCAAGACGGACAGTCCGTCGCGAGCGAGAGGTCCTCCGGCCACGGAACGCTCGCACTGCAATGGCTGCACAGCGCGCGGCTCAGCTCGCCATGCATGTGGATGAGCTGCTCGCAGCCGGCAGCCTCGTGGAGGCCGTCGATATTTTGGGTCACAGTAAGGACGTCGCCTTTGTGGTCTCGTTCAAGCCGGGCCAGCGCAATGTGAGCGGCGTTGGGGCTCGCATCCTTTAGCCAGCCGCGCCGCTTGTTGTAGAAGTCGTGGACTTTGGTTGGATTGCGCACGAAGCCTTCGGGGGTTGCGACCTCTTCGAGATTATATTCATCCCAGAGCCCGCCCGTGCCGCGAAAGGTGCCAAGTCCGCTTTCGGCGGACAATCCCGCACCGGTCAAGATGACGATTCGTTCCGAAGCCATTCCAATTTCGTGTCTATCTCTTGACCTGCATCTTGGCCTGTCTGGCCACGATGGCGCAGGTAATGGTCGGCCAGCACGATGGCCACCATCGCCTCGCCAATGGGGACGGCCCGGATACCGACGCAAGGATCGTGGCGGCCTTTAGTGACGATGTCTGTATCGTTCCCGTCTTTGTCGATCGAGTGCCGCGGGCTCAGGATCGATGAGGTCGGCTTCATGGCAAAGCGCGCGACGACCGGCTGGCCGGTGGAAATTCCGCCGAGGATTCCGCCCGCATGGTTTGAGGTGAAGGTCGGCCAGCCTGGTGGGCCGCTATGCATCTCGTCCGCATTCTCCTCGCCAGACAGAGAGGCGGCCTCAAAGCCTGCGCCGATCTCCACGCCTTTGACGGCGTTGATACTCATCAGGCCCGAACAAATGTCCTGGTCGAGCTTGCCGTAAAGCGGTGCACCGAGGCCAGCCGGAACGCTGTCCGCCACGATCTCAATCACCGCACCCGTCGATGAGCCCGACTTGCGCACCTCGTCGAGGAATTTCGCCCAGGTCTCGGCAGCTTTTGGGTCCGGACAGAAGAAGGGGTTCTTATCGATCTCATCCCAACACCAGTTGGCGCGGTCGATCTTGTGTGGGCCGACTTGCACAAGCGCGCCGCGCACGCGCAAGCCTGGGACGACCTTCCGCGCAACGGCGCCCGCCGCGACCCGCGTAGCGGTCTCGCGCGCGGAGGCACGGCCTGATCCGCGCCAATCGCGCACGCCATATTTCTCAAGATAGGTGTAGTCCGCATGACCAGGGCGGAACTTGTCCTTGATGTCCCCGTAGTCCTTGGATCGCGCATCCACATTCTTGATCTGAAGCGCGATGGGCGTTCCGGTCGTCACCTGCACGCCATCTTCGCTCGGAAACACGCCTGACAGGATCTCGACCGTGTCCGGCTCTTTGCGCTGGGTTGTGTATTTGGACTGCCCGGGCCGCCGCTTGTCGAGATAAGACTGAAGGTCCGCTTCGCTCAGGGCAATGCCGGGCGGGCAGCCATCGACGATACAGCCAATGGCGGGCCCGTGGCTTTCGCCCCAGGTCGTAATGCGGAAGAGGTGACCGAAGCTGTTATGCGACATGCACTCTCTCTAGCCGCTTCTCGTTAAAGCGTCCATCCGGCCACGAAAAAGACGCAAGCCAGTCACGGGCCTATCCTGTTTTCGTCTTACTTTTCGGTAGGTTGCCCCTTGCGCGAAGTCTCGCGCCGACCGGCAGAGTGATCGCCCGTCTCACCTTTCTCAAAAACAATTCATACAATTCAAGAGGAGTCGCCAATGCGTGCTGCGCATGCATGTCTGCTGACGTTCACAGTTGTCTTTCTTTCGAGCGCGCTAACACTCGCGCCTGCCGGGGCGTTCCCGTCGCCATTTTCCAAAAACGCCGCCCATTCGAGCGCATCCAAGAAACTCGTGAAGCCCGCCAGGGCTGGCATGCATCATGTGGGCTCACGGCCCGCGCGATGGTGCGGCTGGTATATGCGCACCCAGCTTGGGGGCGCGCCTAAATATAATCTTGCGCGAAATTGGGCTAAACGAGGCCGCCCCTTGAACGGCCCGCGCGTCGGAGCCGTTGTGGTTTGGTCTCATCATGTGGGCATGATCACCGGCCGCACGAAGGACGGCCAGTGGATCGTAAGGTCCGGCAATGACGATGGCCGGGTGCGCGAGCGCCCCCGTTCGGTTAAAGGCGCAGTCTTCCGCAAGGTCTAGCCGCGCAAGGTCTAGCTCCGCGAGGCCTAGCGGCACGGGCCCAAAACGCAAAAGGGACGGGATACGTCCCCGCCTCTTATCCTTGGCCTAATCCTTGGCCACGGAGATGTCTGGTGCGTCTTCGTTCTTCATGCCGACCACGTGGTAGCCCGCATCGATATGCAGCACCTCGCCGGTGACGCCGCCTGAAAGGTCGGACAATAGATAGAGGCCGCCTCCGCCCACATCGTCGATGGTGACGGTGCGCCGCAAAGGCGAGTTGTACTCGTTCCACTTCAGAATGTAGCGGAAGTCCGAGATGCCCGAGGCGGCGAGCGTCTTGATCGGACCGGCGGAAATGGCGTTCACGCGGATATTGTTCCTGCCGAGATCGGCTGCGAGATATTGCACGCTCGTCTCCAGCGCCGCCTTGGCCACACCCATCACGTTGTAATGGGGCATGACTTTCTCGGCGCCATAATAGGTGAGCGTGAGAAGTGAACCGCCATCCTTCATCAACGGCTCGGCCCGCTTGGCCAGCGCGGTGAAGGAGTAGCAGGAGATCAACATCGTCTTGGCGAAATTGTCCTCGCTCGTGTCTACGTAGCGGCCATCGAGCTGATCCTTGTCGGAGAAGGCAACGGCATGCACGAGGAAGTCGATCCCGCCCCATTCCTTCTCAAGTGCCTCAAAGACGGCGTCCATGGAAGGGCTGTCGGTGACGTCGCACGGCAGGACGAGTTTTACACCGACACTTGCGGCCAGTGGGTCGACGCGCTTTTTCAAAGCATCGCCCTGATAGGTCAGAGCAACCTCGGCACCATGGTCGGTGATCACCTTGGTGATGCCCCAGGCGATCGAGCGATTGTTCGCAACACCGAAAACGATGCCACGCTTGCCCGCCATTAAATTTCCGCCGTCCGCCATATGCCCTCCTTCTGCGACACTTAGGGGGCTTTTTATACACCGGGCTGGCGCCTTCGGAAGGGCTTTCGCCACTTCCGAAGGACCAGACCAGTGCATGCGGGCGGGGGGTGAGCTCTAGTTTTGAAATCGTGTGACCGGAACGAGGCGGGATAATCTCTCGCTGCCGCCCCCGCTTGGCCGCCGCCGCGTGACCTCCGCGGACCGCAGTGGCGTGAAGCGCCGATTGCTTGGCAATTCGGTCTTATCCGCTTTGCCGCGGACAGACGGTGCGTTGCCGGTTTCGGACACGAAATGACTCTCGGACATTGAACCCCTCTAGCCAATAATCTCCCAGCGTCCGCCTACCCCGCGGCAGGCAACGCCTTCGAGCGCTCTCTCGTTCCCGCCCCGCGACAGCGAATAGACGACCGCGCGGCAGATACGCCCCATATCGTCGCGGAACGCGGAGACGGGCTTCACGCGGCCGGTGAGCTGGCTGATCGGCCGGCGCCACACACGAGCGTTACTCCGTCGCCAAGCTCCGTGAGGGCCATTTGCAGGGCCTGGAGCGCGACTGTACGATCTGAACGATCAAGGTTGGCTTTGGGTTCCCCAAGTTTGGGTTCCACAAGTTTCAGTTCCCCGAGAGAGCCTTTGCGGGTGTTCCTTTTGGGTTCTGTCAGGCTCGGCGCCGTGGTGTTTGACACCGGCGCGATCATCTTTGCCCCTCTACCTCGGCCTTGAGAGGAAGGAGGGCGGGTAGCAATAGACACAACACGAGAGCCCCCGCCCCGATGATAGGGGCGTTCAAATGGAACAAACGCATAACAAACCGTCCCCAAAACTATGACGCGGCTACTGAATTCCGCCGCGCCCACTATCAACAAGATCCATCCTGGCCTATCAGGGTGAGGAAAACGTAAATGTCCGTATCGGTCCGGGAATTTTCTTGAGCCGTGCGGAGAGCTGAGCGATAGGCAGAATATGACGGAAGGTCAGGACTTCACCGCTGCGGAGGATCCATTCGCGCTTTTTCAGGTCTGGCTGAAGGAGGCAGAAAAATCGGAGCCTTCAGATCCGGAAGCCATGGCGGTGGCTACGGTCGATTCGGCCGGGATGCCGGATGTGCGGACGGTTCTCTTGAAGGGCGCCGATGAGCGCGGCTTTGTGTTCTATACGAATAGCGAGAGCGCAAAGGGTGAAGAGCTCGCCGCCAATCCGAAGGCAGCGCTTCTGTTTCATTGGAAGAGCTTGGGCCGTCAGATCCGCATTCGTGGCGCCGTTGAGCCGGCAACAGCCGCGGAGGCCGATGCTTATTTCGCAACCCGTCATCCCCAAAGCCGCATCGGCGCTTGGGCCTCCCAGCAATCGCGCCCGCTGGAAAATCGCGCGGCGCTGGAGGCTGCCGTGGCGACATACGCAGCGAAGTTCGATGGGAACGATGTGCCTCGTCCCGACCACTGGCGGGGCTACCGCGTTTGTCCCTCGCAGATCGAATTCTGGCAGAACGGGGACTACCGTCTGCACGACCGGATCGTCTTCCGCCGCGACACGCTAGACGCCTCGTGGACGAAGACGCGGCTGAACCCGTGAGCGGAGATGTGCTATCTCTGCGCGCTCGTGGATAGATTTGAGTGAAAGCGGATTTGAGGACGAGGGTGAGCTGACGTGACCTTGCATCACGACACGATGGATCGCTACGCCACAGCGCGCTACGCGGTCAAAGAAGCGCGCGAGGCCAAGTGGGCACGCCGCATCGCCGTGTTCTTTCTCCAGCTCTTGATTCTCACAGCGTTGCTTCACCGCTTCGCAGGGCTGAGTACGCCGGCGGCCGTGAACCTGATCGGCGTTTCGACGGTCGGTCTCGCGCTCGCGGTTCTCATCGCAATTGTCTCGCTGATCCGCATCTGGTTTGGCGGCCAGACCGGTGCGGCAAACGATTTCGCCGCGATTATTGTCGGTTTGATCGGGCTGGCGCTGCCGGTCTTCGTCCTATCAAAGGCCTTCCTCTTGCCGATGGCGAACGACCTGCAGACCTCACCCGCCGATCCTTTGCAATTCACAGTGCTGTTGGAACAGCGCCCGAGTGATGCGAACCCGCTGTCAGGACCCGACCCCGAGACGGTGCGGCTTCAGGCGGAGAAATATCCTGACATCGGTCCGATGCTTGTGGAACGCTCCGCGCCGTCCGTGTTCAATGTTGTTGGCGAGGCCGTGAAGCAGCTTGGCTGGACCGTGGTCGTGAACGAAGCCCCTGGCGAGAGTGGCGTTGGCCGCATCGAGGCGACTGACGGGACTTTGATAATGGGCTTCACCGACGACGTCGTGGTGCGCGTGAAAGGCAATGATGCCGCCGCATCGATCGATATCCGCTCCGCGTCACGCTACGGGAAGCACGATTTCGGTGCCAACGCGGATCGCATTTACGCGTTCTATGAAGAGGTGAATACGGCGCTTGAGAAGGGTGAGAAGACCGTGCTCGAGCAAGCCGCCACCGAAAAGAAGGAAGAGCCGGTCGCAGCGCCGGCCCGGCAGGTCAAGAAGAAACGGCAGCGCCGGAAGCGGCAGCGCGTACGTAGAAAGCGCTAAGCCCGTCGTTTGATCCTTCCGCCGATACGCGCCCGCGTGTTGCCAGCAGTTCCAAATGGGCGAGCACCGACAAAGCCGCTGCCACTTTCAAGTCCGTGTCGAGTGCGCCATAGAGCCTCGCAACGATATGCGGGATCGTGCACACACCATCGTCGATACAGGCGAGGATCGTCTGTTCGCGCCACATGCGGTGAGTCATATAGGCGCGCACCACGCGCCGGGGCGTTTCGATGCGGCCGCCATGTCCAGGGAAGAAGACCTTGTCGTGCCGCTGCGCCAGCAGCTCGAGTGAGGCGAGAAAATCGGCCATGCTGCCTTCAGGCGGTGCGATGACCGTCGTATTCCAGCCCATGACATGATCGCCCGTGAACATCCTGCGCTGGCCAATGAGCGCGAAGCACAAATGGTCCGGTGCATGGCCGGGCGTGTGCAGCACGTCGAGGGCAAAGCCGTGCCCCTTGATGGTGTCGCCGTGTGTGACAGGGATGTCCGGCCGGAAGGCACAGTCCACAAAGCCATCGCCCAGCCCTGGGGCTCCTGCACCGCGCTGCGTGCCGGTCGGGCCATAAGCCACGATCTCGCCACCAAGCCGCCGGCGCAGAGGCCGCGCGCCGTCGCAATGATCGCGGTGACTGTGTGTGATCAGAATGTGGCTGACGCGCTCTCCGCGCGTGGCGCGCGCGATGGCCTCAACATGGGCCTCGTCTTCCGGGCCGGGATCGATGATCGCCACCTCTCCTGAGCCGACAATATAAGTGTTGGTCCCAAGAAAGGTGTAAGGGCCCGGATTGTTGGCCACGATCCGCCGAACACCCGGCGCGACCTCTTCGGCCACGCCATAGTCGACATCGACATTTCGATTGAAAGCAAGTTCCGCGGACATGATCTGGTGTTTTCCGAGGTCTACGATCTGGAACCGCGTAGCAATATTGCGGAACGAACGGGAAGTGACAGCGCCTTCGAAAAAAGCGCGCTCCCTGATGAGCGGCCAACCTCCCACCGGTTTTAGCGCAAAATATGACTGGATTCCGGCAAGGGGCAGGCCGCCAGCCATCCGAGTGGTCTTCGGCGGCGGGCGAACGGCTCGCGCGGCGCAGTCATCCGCAGCCAGTTGAGATGCGCAAGTCCGGGGCTGTCCACGGTTCTAGACTTGCCAGAGGCCGTCTTCGGACCAGCATGCGTCCCGCGTTTGTGCGCTATCCCTCCGGTCGAAATGACACGATTCACATAGCAGGGCAGGAGTCCTCTGGCCGTTTCCTATCGGGTGCTGCCTAAACCTTTGGTTGTTTCCGATGCAAGTTTTGCTCTATTTTAGAGCCCATATAAGCGGTTATGAACGGGCCTCGCGCACGGAGGCTCTAGCCAACGTCACGTCGCGATAAAGCGGCGGGCTTTAAGGGAGGCGCGCAATATGACGATGCATCGGCTGATCACGGCAAGTGCTGCCGCAGTGTTGCTTTTTTTCGGTTCGCAGATGGCCTTCGCGCAAGTGCCCCCGCCCCCCGACGGCGAGGAGGTGCTGTACGGCGCCTATAAAGGCAAGACCTATTCGCCCTACGCGCAGCGCGGGTTCCCCAGTCGCCCACTCTGGGGCGATACCCATCTGCATACTGCGATGTCGATGGACGCAGGTGCGTTTGGCAACCGCCTTGGCGTGCGCGAGGCGTACCAGTTCGCGAGGGGCGGAGAGATCAACTCGGCGACCGGACTTCCCGTGAAGTTGTCGCGTCCGCTCGACTTCTTGGTCGTGGCGGATCACTCGGACAATATGGGCTTCTTCCCCGATATGTTCGCTGGGGCGCCGCACATTCTCTCCGATCCCAAAGGCAAGGAGTGGTACGACAAGGTGCAGGCTGGCAAAGGCGTCGATGTGGCGCTCGAGTTGATCGGGCTTTTTTCGCAAGGGAAGTTCCCAGAGGCGCTGGAATACACGCCAGACTCCCGGCCCTACAAGTCCGCCTGGAAACAGACGGTCGACGCCGCCGAGGAATATAACGAGCCTGGCCGGTTCACAGCCTTCATCGGATACGAATGGACCTCGCTAGCCAAGGGCAATAATCTGCATCGCGTGGTTATCTACCGAGACGACGCTGACAAGGCGTTACGCATGGTTCCCTACACAACAACTGCGCCGTATGGCAGCACTGATCCTCTGGAACTCTACAAATGGCTAGAGAAATACGAGCAAGATACGGGCGGCAGCGTCGTTGCGCTGTCTCATAACGGTAATTTGTCGAACGGCATCATGTTCCCGGTCGACGCTCAGTACACGGGCCGCAAGCTCGACAAGCTCTATGTCGATCAGCGAGCCAAGTGGGAGCCGCTCTACGAGGTCACGCAAATCAAAGGCGACGGTGAAACACATCCTCTCTTGTCACCCGAGGACGAGTTCGCCGATTACGAGACCTGGGATATCGGCAATCTCGATGTGTCGGAGGCCAAGACCGATGAGATGCTTGCGGGCGAATATGCACGCGAGGCTTTGAAGCGGGGGCTGATGCTTGAGAAGAAGCTTGGAACCAATCCTTACAAGTTTGGTATGATTGGCTCCACCGATAGCCACACATCGCTCGCGACCGCGCAAGAAGACAATTTCTTCGGCAAGCATTCGGGCGCCGAACCGAACCCTAAGCGCATGAACCATCCCTTCATGAAGACGGACGCTGGGACCATCATGGGCTGGCAGCAGGTGTCTTCAGGGCTGGCCGCAGTTTGGGCGCCGGAGAACACGCGCGAATCGATCTTCGATGCCATGGAACGCAAGGAGACTTACGGCACGACCGGAAGCCGCATGGGCGTGCGCTTCTTCGGCGGCTGGAACTATAGCGACGACGATTTGCGTAGCCGCACGCCGGCCTTCGCCGGTTACGACAAGGGCGTCCCCATGGGTGGCGATTTGCCTGCGAAGCCGAACGAAGCCAAGGCGCCGAATTTCATGGTCTTCGCACTTAAGGATCCAATCGGGGGCAATCTCGACCGTATCCAGATTGTCAAAGGATGGATGGATGAGGACGGAGAAACACACGAGAAGGTCTACGACGTCGTGTGGAGCGGAGACCGCAAACCAGGCGACGACGGCAAGGTGCCGCCGGTGGGCGACACGGTAGACGCCAAGACCGCGAGCTTCACGAACAGCATCGGCGATTCCGAACTCGGTGCCGTATGGACCGACCCGGACTTCGATTCAGACCAGAAGGCGTTCTATTACGCGCGTGTGTTGGAGATACCAACGCCGCGCTGGTCGACCTATGACGCCTTCCGCTTCGGGATCGACATTCCCGAAGGGGCGCCGGTCTCAACACAAGAGCGGGCCTACACCTCGCCGATTTGGTACACGCCAAGCTGAGCATCCGGTCTCGCAGGGCACGATCTCTGTTGCGGCTCGTCCTCTGAAGATAGGGCGAGCCATAGCGGTTGAACACAAGGCGATGAGTCACCACGCTGACGGTACGAATGTTACAAAGAAAGAAGACCATGAAGACTTCTTATATTGCCAAATCTCTTGGTGCCGCTCTGCTGGCAACGAGTGCGTTTGTCCCCCCCGTGAGCGCAGACCAGCTTCCAACGAAAGATGGTATCGCCGCGGTCGCCAAGCCCGAGTTCTCCCCGTATGCGGGACGGAACTTTCCGACCAAGGTGCTTTGGGGAGACACGCATCTGCACACGGCCGTTTCCGTCGATGCGGGAACCATGAACCGCATTGGCCAAGAGGACGCCTATCGCTTCGCGCGCGGTGATGAGGTGACGACCACACACGGTCTTCGAGCCAAACTCTCCCGGCCGCTCGACTTTCTGGTGATTTCCGATCACGCCGAAATGTATGGTTTGATGCCGCAACTTCTCGGCGGAAATCAGGAGATTCTCTCCACCAAAATTGGAAAGCGGTGGCACGAAGCCCTGACCAGTGGCGATGCGAACAAGACCTTCGACACGGCCATGGAAATCGTGGCCTCGCTCTCTGGCGACGAGCCACCGATCAAGAGCGATGAGGCCGTGCGCAATGCATGGCAGAACTACACAGCGCTCGCCGACAGATACAACGAGCCAGGCAAATTCACAGCGCTGATCGGCTACGAGTGGACGGCGATCGGCGGGGACAATCTGCACCGCAACGTGATCTTCCGCGGCGATTCAAATGCCGCCAATCGCACGGTTCCCTTCTCGCAATTCGACAGCAAGAACCCCGAGGACCTCTGGAAGCACCTCGTTTCGCTGAAGGTGAAGACGGGCGCTGAAGTTCTCGCCATCCCCCATAACGGGAATTTATCGAATGGCCGCATGTTCAAGGTCGAGTCCTTCGACGGAAAGCCCCTTAGCAAAGAGCTCGCCTCGATGCGTGCTGAACTTGAGCCGCTCGTCGAAGTCACCCAGATCAAGGGTGACAGCGAAGCTCATCCCTTCCTGTCTCCCAACGACGAATTCGCCGACTACGAAACCTGGGACAAATCCAACCTCAACGGCACCGAGGCCAAGACCGATGACATGTTCCAATGGGAATATGCTCGCGAGGCGCTGAAGACCGGGCTGAAATTGGACAAGGCTCTTGGCGTCAACCCATACAAGTTCGGCATGGTCGGATCGACCGATTCTCACACGTCGTTCACGGCCGTTGAGGAGGAGAACTTCTTTGGCAAGCACTCTGGTGTGGAACCGGAGCCGCATCGCTGGGAACATGTTGTGATCGAGGCGCCTGACCCGAAGTTCACGATTCGGGGTTGGCAGCAGGCCGCCAGTGGCTATGCCGGTGTGTGGGCAACGGAGAATACGCGCGAGGCGATCTTCGATGCGATGAAGCGCAAGGAGACCTACGCGACAACCGGCCCACGCATGACAGTGCGCTTCTTCGGCGGTTGGGATTTCAACGAGGGCGACACCAAGACGCGGCTTCCAGCTAATGCTGGCTACACCAAGGGTGTGCCCATGGGCGGCGACTTAAAGAACGCTCCGGACGGCAAGGCGCCGACCTTCCTCGTTGCGGCGGCGAAGGATCCCTATAGCGGCAATCTCGATCGTATCCAGATCGTGAAGGGCTGGTTGAACGAAGACGGTAAGACCGAAGAGCAGGTCTACGATGTTGTTTGGAGTGATGACCGCAAGCCAGGGGCGAACGGCAAGCTTCCCCCGGTTGGTAACACGGTGGATGTCGAGAATGCCACTTGGAGCAATTCAATCGGTGATCCTGAGATGATTGCTGTTTGGAAGGACCCAGACTTCGATCCAGACAAGCGCGCTTTCTATTACGCGCGCGTCATCGAAATCCCGACGCCCCGCTGGACGTCCTACGAGGCCGAGCGCTTCGATGTCAAAATGACCGACGACGTGCCGATGACGACCCAGGAGAGGGCCTACACCTCACCCATCTGGTACACGCCAAAAACTTAGAAGATCGATCGGGCACCAAGCGCGCAAAGATCGAGCGTCTTTGCGTTGGGGCCGGTTGCTTACTCCCGGCGGCTCTGGAGCGGGCTCCGCTTCCGTGTCCAGCTGTCGGCTCGTGGTGTCACGCAGAATGCGTATCGGACCTGCAGGTTGAACAAGTATGACTCAAAGCAATGGATCATTGTTGAGCTCTCGAATGACGCACTGGTTAGTCTCACTTGGTGCCACTCTGGCGGTGTCGCTCGGATTGATGTCGCCAACAGCGGCCCAAGACAGCGGCGGCGTGACGGCGGATATCTATAAGGGGCGCCCATATTCCCCTTACGTGGATCGCGCTTATCCGACCGACGTCTATTTCGGCGATACCCATAGCCACACCAGTATCTCGGCGGACGCGGGCGGCGGTGGAACGCGGCTTGGACCGCGCGATGCTTACCGCCTCGCTCGTGGCATGCAGGTGAAATCGAACACGGGTCAGCCGGTGAAGCTTAGCCGTCCGCTCGATTTCTATGTGATCACCGATCATTCAGACGGAATGGGCGCCATCAACGATATCTTGGCCGGCGCCCCCAACATTGTCGCTGACCCTCTCGGTAAGAAATTTCATGAGGCCTTTGCCACGGGTGGCCAGGTGGCGGCGGATGCGGCGACCCAACTTGTCGGCCAGTTTGCGCAAGGGACGCTGCCCGATGCGCTCAACTATCAGCCTGGAAACCCGGCCTACAAAGCGGTCTGGGATGAGTTGGTTGACGCGGCCGAAGAGTTCAACGACCCGCACAATTTCACCGCGCTGATCGGTTATGAGTGGACCTCACTTGTGAAGGGCAACAATTTGCACCGCGTGGTGATATTCCGCGACGGACCGGAGCGCGCGCGGCAAACGCTGCCGTACACCACGACGCCACCAGTCGGCAGCCCCGATCCGCGGCAGCTTTGGAAGTGGATGGAGGCCTATGAAGTCGCGACGGGCGGCGACGTGCTGGCCATCCCCCACAATGGAAATTTGTCGAATGGCATGATGTTCGCCAAAAGCGACGATTTCTCTGACGGTGCGGCGTTCGACACCGACTACGCGAAAGCGCGTCAAAAATGGGAACGTCTCTACGAGGCAACCCAGATCAAGGGTGACGGTGAGGCGCACCCATTGCTCTCGCCAGAGGACGAGTTCGCGAGCTACGAGACCTGGGACATGGGCAATCTCGACCTCAGCACGGCGAAGACACCGGAGATGCTGCCTGGTGAGTATGCACGCTCAGGGTTGAAGCGCGGTTTGGAGCTTGAAGCGAGACTTGGGGTGAACCCCTTCAAGTTTGGCCTGGTCGGTGCGAGCGACAATCATGTCGGTCTGACCACACCCGACAACGACAACTTCTTCGGCAAGTTCACTCAGTACGAGCCGAGTCCCCACCGGGCGGATCACCTGTCCAAGGAGAACAAGGAGAATGGCGCCAAGCTGTTTAGCTGGCAGTACATCACCTCCGGTTTGACGGCCGTGTGGGCGCCTGAGAACACCCGTGAAGCACTGTTCGATGCGATGGAGCGCCGGGAGGTCTATGCGACCACGGGGCCACGTATGCGGGTGCGCTTCTTTGGCGGATTCGATTTCACCGGTGACGATGCGCAGCGCCGCGATCTCGCGTTGATCGGCTACAACAAAGGTGTGCCAATGGGGGGAGATCTGAAGCCCGCGCCAGCTGGGAAAGTACCAGCCTTTTTGGTCTATGCCTTGCGCGATCCGATCGGCGCCAATCTCGACCGCGTTCAAATCATCAAGGGTTGGGTAGACGCCGAGGGTACGACGCAGGAGAAGGTCTACGATGCGGTTTGGTCAGGGGACCGCAAACCTGGCGCTGACGGCGAAGTGCCCCCGGTCGGGAACACGGTCGACCTTTCGATCCCAAGCTGGACCAATACGATCGGCGCTGCCGAGCTTGTGACGGTATGGACAGACCCTGACTTCGATCCGAACCTGAAGGCATTCTATTACGCACGCGTGCTTGAGATTCCGACACCGCGTTGGACAGCCTATGACGCGGCAAAGTTCGGGCTCAATTTGCCGGCCGACATTCCTCTTCAAGGGCAAGAACGCGCCTACACCTCGCCCATTTGGTATTCGCCAAAAGGTTAGCTCCAAGGCAAAGGAAAGGCACGACGGGATGAAAATTGTGGCGTACGGAGCGAGAGTTGCCCCAGCCCTTGTTCTTGCACTTGTCCTGGCGGTCTCTGCCGCGTCAGACATTGCGAGCGCCAGCGATGAACAGCCTGTGGCCGAAAGAGAAGCGGCCATTCCAGAGAATCCTCTGAAGGACGCCTATTTCGGCGAACAGCACGTCCATACCTCGTACTCGCTCGATGCGTATATTGGGGGCAACAAGTTGACCCCCGACGATGCCTATCACTTCGCTAAGGGTGGCGCGGTCACGGCTTATGGGCGCCCGCACAGCATTGGCCGTCCTCTCGACTTCGTCGCGATTACCGATCACGCGGAATATCTCGGGGAGATGTACGCGGCGCAGGTGGAGACATCTCCCGGTTACGACAACCCAAAACTTGTCGAGCTGCGCGGGCTTGATGACTTCGAGGAGCAGGAAGCCTGGTTCTTGAAATATGTCGTGTCCAATAACCGGTCGGGAGCGCCCGCGCACACGGACTTCTATCCCGGTGACGAGGCCTTACACAGCGGTTGGCGGGTCATGGTCGATGCGGCCGAGCGCCACTACGAGCCGGGCACATTCACAACCATCCCCGCGTTTGAATGGTCAGCCGCGCCCAAGGGCGGGAACATGCACCGCAACGTCTTCTTCCGTGACACCAAGGTGCCCCGGCTTCCCATCAGTGCGGTGGACACAAGCGATGAGGAAGAATTGTGGAAATGGTTGGCCGAGCAGGAGCGGGCAGGCTCGACACTGTTCGCCATTCCGCACAACTCCAATGCGTCCAAGGGGTTCATGTTCGAGCCGCTCGACAATGCGGGCGATCCCATCGATGCGGACTACGCCCGCTCGCGCAGCAAGTGGGAGCCGCTGATCGAGATGATGCAAATCAAAGCCAATTCAGAGGTGAATAGAAAACTCTGGCCGGCGGACGAGTTTGCGGATTTCGAGAACGGCGACAGCATCCAGAATTACAGCGGCCGCACATTTCAAAAAGAGAACTTTGTCCGGTGGGCGATCATCAAAGGCCTTCACTACGACAAGACGCTCGGAGAGAACCCTTACCAACTCGGCTTTGTCGGAGGGACGGATAATCACAATGGACTGCCGAGCGATGTGGCGGAAGCGAATTACATCGGCAGCCATGGCGGTGCGGATGGTTCCGTTGCGCGGCGGCGCGACAAAGATATCGCCGGCTGGATCATGGGCAAGGACTCGAACCCGGGGGCTTTGACAGGCGTTTGGGCGACGAGGAACACGCGCGGTGCCATCTTCGATGCCATGCGCGCGCGTGAGACATTTGCAACCTCAGGGCCGCGCATCAGAGTGCGCTTCTTTGGCGGTTCTGGGCTTGAGGCTTCCGACGATCCCGTCGCGCTCGTCGCCGATGGCTACGGCAAAGGTGTCCCGATGGGCGGCACGCTCGAGGGGTTGAGCGAGGTGCCAACCTTCACGGTGCATGCGATGATGGACCCAATTGGTGCCAATCTCGATCGTATCCAGATCATTAAAGGCTGGGTGGATGACCAGGGCGAGCCGCAGGAGAAGATCGTGGATGTTGTCTGGTCGGCAGGCCGTGGGGCGGGAGCCGATGGCAAGCCCACGCCCGTAGGCAACACAGTCGACCTCAAGACGGCCCGCTATGAGAATTCGATTGGCAGTCCCGAACTGATCGGAAGCTGGACTGACACAGCGTTCGATCCCAAGCAGCACGCGCTCTACTACGCGCGGGTCCTGGAAATTCCAACGCCCCGCTGGTCCACCTATGACGCTGTCCGCAATGGCCTGCAATTGTTGCCGGACACCCCAGCTGTGATTCAGGAGCGCGCCTGGTCGTCGCCGATATGGTACACGCCGTAAGGGGAGGGTGGGTCTTCGTCCATGCCGTTGGAGAGTGCAATTATGCAGCAAGTGCGATTGGCTTCGATGTCGGTAGCAAGCCTTGTGCTCGCCACCGGGCCGGCGCTGGCTTGCGGGCATCACAATCCAAGGGAAATCGCCCGCGGCATCATGAACTTGGTGTGTCCGAACTCACTCTATGTCAGGACCGCGGCCTGGCAGGCTCAAGAGAAAGCAGGTTAGCGCATGGCCATTCGTTCCCGCCTGTTTCGCGAACCGCTCGTGCATTTTCTGGTCATCGGTGCTGTGGTGTTCGCACTCTATGCTTTGGTGGGCGACGACAAAGAGGAAACGGCGCGCGACCGGATCGTGGTGACAGAGGGCAGGGTGGCGCAGCTCTCCCAGGTCTTTGCGAAAACATGGCAACGTCCACCGAGCCAGCAAGAGCTGCGCGGGCTCGTCGATGCCTTTATCAAGGAAGAGGTCTATTATCGCGAAGCGGTGAAGCTCGGGCTCGACCGCGACGACACATTGATCCGGCGTCGTATGCAGCAAAAGATGGAGTTTCTCTCCGAGCCTGGTGAGGACCAGCTAGCTGGTGACGATGCCGCGCTACAAGCCTATCTCGATGAACATAAAGAATCGTACCGTGTCGCGCCGAAGCTCGCCTTCGAGCAAGTCTTCATCAATCCGAAGACAGGCGAGGAGGACGCAAAGCTGCGTGCCGCAAAGACGCTCAAAGGTCTGAAGGCAGGCGAGGACCCTGCGAGCGCTGGGGATCCGACATTGCTGCCCCCGGAAAAGCTCCTCTCGCCGCAAGCTAGCATCGTGCGTGATTTCGGGGATGCGTTTGCGAAAGAGTTGCTCACGCTTCCGCTCGGCGAGTGGGCCGGTCCAATCACGTCGCCGTTCGGCCTGCACCTGGTGCGCGTGAGCAAGCGCGTCGACGGCTATGATCCGCCACTCGAGGAAGTGCGGGCAGCAGTTCTGCGGGACTGGCGGGCCCTGAAGCGCGAGGACTATCGCAAAGAGGCCTACGATAAGCTGCTCGCGCAATACGAGGTAGCACTCCCCTCGGCCAAGAAGAGCGCACAAGATGCGAAGGCGGTGCAGTGATCCGCCGCCTTGGCACCTTCATGTTGGGGCTCATGGCGCTCGTTGCGGCCTCCTTGCCCGCTCTTACTCATGAGCTTCGCCCCGGCTTCTTGGAGATCAACCAAACGGGCGCGGAGACCTACGACTTGCGCTTCAAGGTGCCGATGCGAGGCGACTTGCGTCTTAGTCTCTATGTCCGCTTGCCCGCCGATTGCACCGAGACTTCGTCGCCAAGGACAGAACGCGCCGGCGCCGCGCTTCTAGAACATTTGGCAGTACGTTGCCCGGGTGGCCTGGCTGGCCGGGAGGTTTCGATCGATGGCCTGTCGCGCACGTTCACCGATGTCGTCGTGCGCGTCGAGGGCACGAACGGCGCTGTCCAAGCCGGGCGACTCACCCCCGACAACCCCGCCTTCACCGTGGCCGCCGACCCGACCTGGTTCGATACCGCCAGGACCTACTTCCTTTTAGGGGTCGAGCACATTCTTCTTGGCGTCGATCACTTGCTCTTTGTGCTCGCGCTGCTGTTGCTGGTTCGCGATGTCCGGATGCTGGTCAAGGTGATCACAGCCTTCACATTGGCTCACAGCATCACCTTGGGGTTGGCGGCCTTGGGGTGGGCGCACATCCCCCAAGCACCCGTCGAAGCCGTCATTGCGCTCAGTATCATGTTTGTGGCAGCGGAGATTTTGCGACAGAGCGGTCCGGAAACGAATTTCACCAAACGGGCGCCTTGGGTAGTCGCATTCGCTTTTGGACTCTTGCACGGCTTGGGCTTTGGAGGCGCCCTGAAAGAGATCGGCCTGCCGCAATTGGATGTGCCGCTCGCGCTGCTAAGTTTCAATCTCGGCGTGGAGGCGGGTCAGCTCCTCTTCGTGTTCGCGGTGCTGGCAGCAAAAGCGTTGTTCAACCGCCTGCTGAAACTAAAGCTCCCTTGGCTGCAAACTGCTCTTGGGTATGGTATCGGCTCCTTGGCCGCCGTGTGGTTCGTTCAGCGTGTGGCGCTAATTCTATAGCTCTCCCCCGTCTTTGGCGCAGAAGCCGTCTTTTGGTCGTAAAGGGGCCGCTCATAGGAGAAATGGTCTGAGAGAAGAAGAAACGTCTATGCCATCTGGTCGCTCTGCCGTACTTGCGGCCTCGTTTGCCGCCGCTATCCTTGTCACGGGATCGCTACTGCCGTCTGCGCCTGCCGTCAAAGCCGAGGCAATGCAAGCCTCTATGAGGCTCTCCGACGCGGAAATTTCGGCTATCAAGGACGTCTTCAAGAAGGCATCAGATGCCCTCGTTGCGGCGGATTGGAAGGTCTGGTCCGAGTTTTGGGCCAAGGACGCCACCTTGATGCCGCCCAATCACCCAAGCATCAAAGGGATCGAGAGCCTCCGCAAATTCGTTCAGGCCGACCTGTCTGAACTCAAGGACTTCAAGCTGTCGGATTGGACGTTCGAGGGACGTGGTGGCCTCGCCGTTGTGACCACGGGCATGGAGTGGACGTTTAAGGACGGAGCGACCAAGAAGGGCAAGCAAGCGGTCGTGATGGTGAAGGACGCTCAAGGCGTATGGAGAGCTCAAAAGGTGATTTACAACCTGAACGGTGGGTCATAAGCCGACGCAGGACAATCGTATTTTTTTGGGCATACTTTTTGGCGCACGGCCCCATCCTCGGTCTCGATTGAGGAAGAGCGGCGAGAAAACGAAAGTTGGGTAAAGCAATGCGTTTCGATATGATTCCCATGGCGCTGATTGGAGCTCTTTGGATTCAAGGTGCCGCTCTAGCGCAAGAGGCCAACCAGGCACAAGAAGCGCCAAACGAGACCTCTGTGGCTGAGACCCAGCCGGCGGCGGACACGCCTGCGGCAGAGCCCCCGACCGCGGATCAATCTTCGACAGCCGCGCCGGACGACTCTCTCCTCAGCGAGGGTCAGCTTGAGCAATTAGTGGCGCCCATCGCGCTCTACCCCGATCCGCTTCTCGCGGACGTGCTGATCGCTTCTACCTATCCTCTTGAAGTGGTGCAGGCGGATCGCTGGTACGAGAAGAACAAAGAGTTGAAGGGCGATGCGCTCCAAGAGGCACTCAAGGAGCAGGATTGGGACGACAGCATCAAGGGGCTCGTCGCCGTGCCCGATGCCTTGAACATGATGAACGAGGACCTCGACTGGACGGAGAATCTGGGCAACGCCGTTCTCGCTCAACAGGCGGACGTCATGGATGCGGTTCAGAGTTTGCGGGCTCGCGCGAAAGAGAACGGCAAGCTCGAATCCAACCCGCAGCAAACAGTGACGGTGACGCAGACCGTCGTGCAAGACCCGCCAGCCTCCGCAGAAGGGGGACAAGCAGCCCCCCAAGGCGGGCAGGCGACGAGAGATGTCATCGTCATCGAGCCGACAAATCCCGAGACGGTCTATGTCCCCTATTATGAGCCGTCAGTGGTCTACGGCACCTGGCCCTATCCACGCTATGCGCCCTACTATTTCCCCCCACCGGTCGGCTATGGCTTCGGCAGCGCGCTCGCGACAGGGCTTGTTTGGAGTGCGGGCTTTGCGATCGGCAATGCGGTTTGGGGCAACGGGTTCAACTGGGGCCGGAACGACATCAACGTCAATGTGAACCGGAACATCAGCGGCAACACGATCAACCGAAACAACATCAATGCCCAGAAATGGGAGCATAATTCCGCTCACCGTCGCGGCGTCCAATACAACAATACCAACGTCAAGAATAAGTTCTCAGGTGGAAATCAGGCCAACCTTGGCGACAAACGTCCTGGAGACAGGCGGCCTGGCGGCGGCGATGGACGTCCAGGTGGTGGCAATCTCGGCGACAAGCGGCCTGGTGGCGGCGATGGACGTCCAGGTGGTGGTAATCTCGGTGATAAGCGGCCGGGCGGCGGCGATGGGCGTCCCGGCGGCGGCAACCTCGCCGGGAACAAGCGGCCGACAGTTGGGGACATCGAGGCCGGGCTCAAGCGGCCAGGTGGTGGTGAGCGTCCCAGTGCCGGCAGCGGGAATCGCCCAAACGCAGGTGGAGGCAATCGTCCAAACAGGGGCGATATCCAGGCTGGGCCGAAAAACAAGTCCGCCGCGAACAAACCTGCGGCCAAGAGGCCTGCAAACAGACAGGCGGCCAACAAGCCCGCAAACAGACCTGCGCCCAAGAAACCTGCGGCGAAGAAACCAGCACCCAAGAAGCCCGCGGCAAGAAAGTCTCAGAGCAAGCCGAGCGGAAACGCGTTCCAGAAACGCGATGCAAGCCGGACGCGGAGTGCGGCGAGCCGTGGCCGGGCAAGTGCCGGGAATCGGAATGTCTCCAGAGGCCGGTCCGGCGGTGGTCACCGCGCGGGCGGTGGCGGACGGGGCGGCGGGCGCCGGCGATAGACATGAGCGGAAACAAAAGACAATGAGTGATAACCAGCAATGGTGGATGGGATGCCGTTAGTTCGACAAATTTGCCGGGCGCTGCTCGGCGCAGTGGCTTTGACGTTGTGTGTTCCGGCGCAGGCCGAGGAGCAATTCGCAACGCCCGATGCGGCGATCGAGGCGCTGGTCGCCGCCGCGCGCGGTAGCGAAAAAGAGAAGCTGCTCGATATTCTCGGGACCGATGGACAGAGCGTCATCAGCTCCGGAGATGCGGTTGCGGACAAGAATGCGCGCGAGAGCTTCATGGAAGCCTATGACAAAGGGCACAAGCTGGAGGCTGAGGGCGACGACTTCGTCGTGCTACTCCTTGGCGAGGACGATTGGCCTTTCCCTATCCCGGTTGTGAAAACAGACGATGGAAAATGGGAATTCGATACCGAGGCGGGCCTTGAAGAGATTCTCATCCGCCGTATCGGACGAAACGAATTGTCGGCTATTGAGGCGGCGCGTCTCTATGTGAAGGCGCAAGAGGCCTATGCGGCGCTTGGTGTCGACGGGAAAAGCCCGCCCGCCTATGCGCAGCGCATCATCAGCCAGCCTGGAAATAAGGACGGGCTGTTTTGGCCGACCGGGGAGGGCGAAGATCCAAGCCCGCTCGGTGAAAAGTTCGCTGAGATCACGGACGAAGGCTACGAGCCCGATGGCGTGAAGCCGATCCCCTATCACGGCTATTATTTCCGGATTCTCGAAGCCCAGGGCGAGGGCGCGAAAGGCGGCGCCAAAGACTATTTGGTCGAGGGTCGCATGAGCGGAGGATTTGCGCTGATCGCCCATCCGGCGGAATACGGCAATTCGGGCATTATGACCTTCATCGTCAATCAGGACGGGGTCGTGCTTGAGAAGGATCTCGGTGAGGAGACGGTGGAGACCGTAAGCGAGATCGATACATTCGCACCGGACGAGACGTGGAAACCCGCTGAGACGCCGTAGCGACAACGGCTGTCTCTTGAGCGGCCGCTAACCGGGTCGCGTCAGGTGGGCCGTGTTCGCGGTAGAGTAAAACGGATAACGTTTCGGCACGTCCTGCAGAATTGTGCATGCAGCCGATAGCCCAAGAGAGGCATTACCCATCGAGCGCGGTTCCACGCGGGCCGAATTTTGCCGGGAAAATCAATGGTCGGAGTGGCAAGATTTGAACTTGCGACCCCCTCGTCCCGAACGAGGTGCGCTACCAGGCTGCGCTACACTCCGCCTTGGCAGAAGAGGGACCGTATATAGACGGCCCGGCCCGCGCCCGCAACAAAGACAAGCTTGGGCCTTGGGGGAAAGTTTTGGCGCCGCGCCAGCCGATCCATTGCCCCAAAGGCCCGATACTGGTAGGAGGGCACCCCGCGCCAATATGTTTGGCGGGGGAGAGCCACTCTCTCATATATAGGCGCAGAGACGCGCACGGTTTTGGGGCGTAGCCAAGCGGTAAGGCACCGGGTTTTGATCCCGTGATCCCAGGTTCGAATCCTGGCGCCCCAGCCACGTTCTGCCTGATCGACCGGGAACAAGTAGCGGTCGGGCGTTGAACCCCAATTTCTCGCAGAAACCGCCCAGATTTCGACGCCTCAAATCGTGGTCCCAGCAGCAGAGACGATTTTGCGCGATAACCACGCGCGCTCTGACGTGAGAATCTCTTGAGCGGCATTTGGGGGTCAACATTTGCGGCGACGGCTCGAAAGAAGCGCGTGGGCTCCGCGCCTACCTTGCCCCTAAGCTCCCGGAAAGCCGAGGAGTTTGCGCTGTTCGGCCCAGTCGGCAGGGAGTTTGAGGGCGAAACGCATGAGGCGCTTTGCGCTGAGCTGAGGCGGATGTTTGCCGTTGATGATGGCTGTGACGATATCGGGCCCTAGAGACGGAAGCCGCAAAAGGCGAGACAGGTAACCGATCGTGAGCCGCTCCTGATGGGCAATGCCCGGCACGGTCAGATCGGGGTTCCGGATTAAACGCTCATGGAAGTCATGTGCGCGCACGATGATGCGAAGTAAACCTGGGTCCGCCTCAGCCTGGTTCGCAGCGTTGTCGACAACTAGCTTCATCTCGCGGCCGACGCGCTGCAGGCGCGCCTTGACCTTCAACGTGACGACATGGGCGTCGTGGTTCCGGGGAGTCGGTGCTGCCAAGGTGGGTTCCATCGACTGTGCTGCAAGCAGGTCGTGAAGACGGTTGCGATAGAGTCGGATCTCAACGTGCTCTGCTGAGATGTCGACCCGTTGTGCGAGCCTCATCAACAGGGACCGGATTGCGTCTGGGCTGAGCGTAGGGAACTCATCCAATAACTGACGGCTGCGCGCGATCAGTCTCTGCTGTTCGGTTCCCGTCGTTGCCGGTTCGTCTATCGCACTCAGTATTGCACCTTCATCGGCGAGGAAAGCGCGGAGCCTCCCCACCACCAGGCTCTCCAGGTCGCCGGCGGGAATCCGCCAGCCCTGCGAGCTGTGCTGAGCGGCTCCCCTGACCAGTGACTTCGAGACGTAGTAGCGGTAGCGCGTGCCCTTCCTAACCGTATGGGTGGGCGTCAGTCGTTCCCCGCTTTCGTCGAACACCAATCCAGCGAGCAGGCTTGGATGTTGAGCGTCCGCACCGGTGGCGCGATCGACACGGTTCGCGGCGAGGGTGGCCTGGACCTTATCCCAAAGCGTTTTGTCCACGATGGGCTCATGCTCTCCCGGATAGGCATTGCGCTTATGCGTGATCTCGCCACGATAGATGCGGTTCTGCAGCATCAGGTAGAGTGCCCCGCGGGATAGCTTGAGACCGCCACAGACAGTCCCATCCTTCAAGGTCCGGTGCTTGCTGCGGATCCCCGCAGCATCGAGTTCTTCTTTCAGGGCACGAACCGATCGAAGGTCGAGGTAGCGCCTGAATATATGGAGGACGGTCTGTGCCTCGTCCTTGTTGATGACGAGCTTACGGTCCCGGACATCGTAGCCGAGCGGCGGTAGCCCACCCATCCACATGCCCTTCTTCTTCGAGGCCGCAATCTTGTCCCGGATTCGCTCTCCGGCCACCTCTCGTTCGAACTGGGCGAAGGAGAGGAGGACATTCAGGGTCAGCCGCCCCATGCTTGTGGTGGTGTTGAACTGCTGGGTGATTGAGACGAACGAGACACTGCGCGCGTCGAAGGCTTCCACGATCTTGGCGAAGTCAAAGAGTGACCGTGTAAGACGGTCGATCTTATAGACCACCACGACATCAACGTTACGCGCTGAGATGTCGGCCAACAGACGCTTCAGGGCAGGGCGGTCCAGCGTCCCGCCGGAGAATCCACCGTCATCGTAAAGGGTTGGCAGGACCGTCCAGCCTTCATGCTTTTGGGACAAAATATAAGCTGCACACGCCTCCCGCTGAGCATCGAGCGAGTTGAAGGCTTGATCCAGACCTTCATCCGAGGACTTGCGCGTGTAGATGGCGCAGCGCAGTCGTCCTAAAGCGTGTTTCTTCGCACGCGGGGGTTTAGGCACGGATCGTATCCTTCGCAGAACGACCGTCGCGTACGAAACCGAAGAAGCGTGGCCCCGACCAATGCGCACCCGTGATCTTCTTGGCGATCCTCGTCAGTGACGGATAAGACGTCCCCGCATAGTCGAAGCCGTCCTCCGTCACCGTGACGGTGTGCGTGCGGCCGCGCCATTCGCGGACGAGGCGGGCGCCTGGCTTCAAGGAAACGCCCGGGTCTGGAGCAACGCGGCCCGTGGTCCGGACCATCTTCGCCAAGGTCTTGAGCTTCCGGCGCGTCGTCTTGCTGAGACCGCCGTGCTCAAGCACTTGGCGCCGATAGGCGATCCCGCGCATCAAAAGATCACGGCTGATCCTAGGGGGCTCGCTCCGATAGAGTTGTCGCCATTCGCAGCGGAGGTCCTCAAGGCTCGCTTGCTCTGCGACGGCTGGTGCCGTCCGTCCGCGGGGCCTTCGGGTCCGAAAGGCATTGCGGTCGTCATCGCTATCGCAGGTAGGGTGGCGATTTGGGCTGTCCATGGTTGACCTCCTGATCTGAGCCCCGAAATCGGGCTTTTGCACCCCGAAAAGCCCGGCATCGAAGTCGGGCAGGGGGCGTGTTCAGAGATCAGTCGGTCTGGCCGTCTCCACCACACACGCTCTCTTTGGGAACGAAGTCCAGTCGAATCTCCGCCTATCTTCGCCAGAACGCGCACGCATCAAAGGATCAGAAAATCCCACGCCTGAGCCGCTTTGTGGCGTGGATTTGGACGGGGAACACGTCCGCTTTCGGGAGCAAAGCGGACATCACCAATCAGCCCGCCGATGTCCGCTAATGACCGATGCTGTCGATAAAGGCGTTGAGAGTGGCGCCGAACAGTGATTCCGGCATTGTCAGAGTAAACTGGCTTGAGCCTCCCAGCGACGATACTTAGCCTACGGTGATGCGCAATCCCTTCCGATATTTCAACAGTTCGCCCGAGGTGATCCGCCTCACGGTGATGATGTATATCCGCTATCCGCTGTCACTGCGACAGGTCGAGGATATCCTGTTCGAACGGGGCATCGACATCTGCCACGAGACGATACGGTTCTGGTGGAATCGCTTCGGTCCGATGTTCGCCAATGAGATCAGGAAGGGACGCCTTCACCATCAGTCGTATTCGCACTGGCGTTGGCACCTGGACGAGGTCTTCGTCAGGATCAATGGAGAGACGCATTATCTCTGGCGAGCGGTAGATCACGAAGGCGAAGTGCTGGAGGTCTTTGCGACGAAGCGCCGGGATCGTAGGGCTGCGTTGAAGTTCCTAAAGCGTGCGATGAAGCGTTACGGCCGACCGCGATCAGTTGTAACCGACCGGCTACGCTCTTACCGATCCGCGATGAGAGCCATCGGCAATGCTGCCGATCAGGAGTGCGGTCGCTGGCTGAACAACCGGGCTGAGAATTCACACCAGCCGTTCCGACGACGAGAACGAGCGATGGCGAAGTTCAGAGACGTGAAAACACTCCAAAAGTTCGCCGCCGCCCACGCATCAGTCCACAACCACTTCAACCACGACCGCCATCTCAACCGCCGCGACATCTTCAAGCAGAACCGCGCTGCTGCACTCGCGGAATGGCGTCAACTCGCAGCGTGAGAGTCTTGACCGATCGTAATCGGCAAGCTCATGATTAGTTAGTCAGACAACGCCATTGCGTCTGTTAGAGACGTTGGAGCAAACCACTTGTAGACCGCCGGAATAACTAACAACGTTAGAACGGTGGAACTGAACAATCCTCCGACCACGACCGTGGCCAGTGGGGCCTGCACTTCGCTGCCGGCGCCGGTGGCATAGAGCAACGGGATTAGTCCAAATGCGGTAGTCAACGCCGTCATCAGTACGGGTCGTAGGCGCATGCACGCACCCTGAACGCTCGCCTCATCGATCGATTTACCGTCGGCGACCAAGCGGTTGAGATAGGTGACAAGTACCATACCGTTCTCGAGAGCGATGCCGAATAACGCGATGAAGCCTACGGAGGCCGGCACAGAGAGATTGAGATCCGCCAACCACAGCGCCACCACACCTCCCACCAGCGCCAGAGGAATGTTGAGCATGATCAGCATAGAGGCTCGCAGTGAGCCGAAATTCATGAACAAGAGCAAAAACACAAGCCCCAGCGTCACCGGTACCACGATGGCAAGCCGCTGGTTCGCTTCCTGCTGCAGCTCGAACTGGCCGCCCCACTCAATAAGGTAGCCGGACGGCAGATCAACGGCTTCGGTAATGCGCCCCTGGCCCTCGGTGACGAAGGAGCCAATGTCGCGACCCCGCACGTTGGTTTGGATCGTGATGAACCGCTGGGTGTTCTCCCGCGTGATTTGCCGTGGGCCGACGATCTCCGCTACCTCGGCTACCTGTCGCAGCGGAATGAGCAACCCGGACGGCGTGTTGATGACCAGCTCGCGGATGGCTTCGGGTGTCGCTCGAGCCGCTTCATCGTAACGCACGAGGATGTCGAAGCGCCTCACACCCTCAAAGACCTGTCCGGCCGTCTCGCCGCCGATGGCTGTGCGCACGGCCGATTGAACGTCCTCAATATTGAGTCCGTACCGGGAGATTTGTCCACGGTCGACCCGGATTTGGAGTTGCGGCGTCCCCGTCACTTGATCCTTCTGCACATCCGCCGCACCCGGCATATTCCGTACGACACGCTCGATTTCCCCGGCCTTGTTCACCAACACGTCTTGGTCTTCACCGAACAACTTGATAGCGAGTTCGGCTTTGGTACCGGTGAGAAGTTCGTCGACGGCCGCGGCGATCGGCTGTGTAAAGTTGAACTTGGCGCCCGGGAAGTCCTCGAAGGCCTTGCTCATCGCGGCGAACAGCTCTTCCGGCGTTCGGTCGCTCAGCCACTCCTCCCTCGGTTTCAAGCCGACGAAAGCCTCCGCGTTGTTCACCGGGTCTGCGTGAGCGCCGACCTCACCACGCCCGACGCGCGTCACTACCTGCTCAACCTCTGGAAATTCGTCGAGCAGCTGGTGCTCGAACTGTGTGACGCTATCGCGGGCTTCCTCCAGAGCGATGGAGGGTGCCATGGTGATGCGGACAAGAAGGTCCCCCTCGTTCAGCCGAGGAACGAACTCGGAGCCGAGCCGAGGGAAAATGACGAGTCCGATTGCGAGCATGGTGATGCCAAGTCCGACGGCCAGGCGCCTTCTTCGCACGAACAGGCCGATGATCGGGCGATAGGCGCCGATCAGGCCGTTGACCAACCTATCCGCGATGCCGGGCTTGTCGCCTTCCTTAGCGCTCGGTCGCTTGATCAGCATCTCCGACAGGACAGGCGCTACGAATATGGCGAACAACAGCGACCCCAGCATCGCCAGTGACACGGTGAAGGCTAGCGGGCGAAACGTCTTCCCTTCATAACCTTGCAAGGTGAAAAGCGGCAGGAACACCACGATGATGATCAGGATTGCGAAGGCTATCGGCCGCACGACTTCAGCGCATGCACGTGCCACGATCTCGCGCTTGGAAAGCGCCAGATGCTTGCCTCTGAGATAACGGTCGACGTTCTCGACTATGACGATGGCACCATCGACCATGATGCCGATGGCGATGGCAATGCCCCCTAGGGACATGAGGTTCGCCGACAAGCCCGTGGCCCGCATGACGATAAAGGCCACGCAGATCGAAAATGGAATGGCAAAGGCGACGACCAGGCTGGGCCGCAAGCCGCCCATGAAGGCGAGCAGCACTACGATCACCAGAATGACTCCTTGGACCAACGCACCGTTCACCGTCTCCACGCTGCGTAGGACGAGCTTGGACTGATCGTAGTAGGGCGCAACGCGTACCCCATCGGGGAGCGCATCATTGATCTTATCGAGACGTTCCTTGACGTCGGCGATTACCTTTGACGTATTGGTCCCGATGAGCTTGAGCACGAGTCCCACAACGATCTCGCCCTCTGCATCCTTGGTGGCCAGGCCCTGGCGCACTTCACCACCGATCTTCACGACGCCGATGTCGCGCACCTTGACTGGCACCCCATCGCTGACCTTCAAGATCGTGTCCTCGATATCGGCGATGCCGCTCGCCAGGCCGATCGAGCGTACAAGATACTGTTCGGAGTTCTTGACTATGTACTGAGCGCCAGCATTTCCATTGTTGGCTTTTACCGCGTCCACCACGTCGCCGATGCCGAGCCGATAGCGCAGCAACGCTTGCGGATTGACCTGAACCTGAAACTGCTTGACCTCACCGCCTAGCGATAAGACCTCGGTGACCCCGGGCACGGTCTGGAGGTTGAACTTGACGATCCAATCTTGAATCTCGCGCATCTCCTCTGGCGTGCGCCCGCCTTTAGTGTCCTCCACGTAGTAGAAGAGAATCTGCCCGAGGCCCGTACTAATTGGCCCCATCTCGGGCTCGCCAAAGCCGTCTGGAATCTCTTCGCGCGCGGTCTGAAGACGCTCACCCACCAGTTGACGTGCAAAGTAAATGTCCGTCGAGTCCTCGAAATAGACATTCACTACCGAGAGGCCGAAGTTCGAGACCGAACGAATTGTCTTGAGGCCCGGTAGGCCATTCATGGCCACCTCAATCGGGTATGTGACGAAGCGTTCGACCTCTTCGGGCGCGAGCCCCTCCGTCTCGGTAAAAACCTGAACAAGCGTCGGTGAAACGTCGGGAAAAGCGTCCACAGGTAGATGGCGGTAGCTCTGGTAGCCCGCCACCAGGACGCCAACCGCGATGATGCAGATCAGCAGGCGCTGCCGGAGAATAGCTTCGAGTAAGTATTGCATTGTCGGTGGTGACACTAGTGGTTATGACCGTCGTCAAAATCTGACTTGGCAAGCTGAGACTTCACGACGAAGGCACCCTCGGTCACGACCGTATCGCCGGTCTTCAGCCCGGCCAGTACCTCGACATAGTTGCCGTTGTGGCGCCCCAGCGTAACTGGCTGAGGCCTCAGCTTTCCGTCCTCGCCCCTCACGAACACAACATCTTGCCCTTCATGGACTTGCAGTGCCGTGGCCGGGACGCGCAGATCAGCAGGTTCATCGGCGACGGCGATACGAGCGGTGACGAACATGCCGGGCCGAAGACTCATTGCCGTATTTTCAAGAACGACACGGGCATTTGCAGTGCGGGTTTCCTCCGAGACGTCAGGGGCAACGAAGGCGATGGAGCTGTCTGCCTCAACCCCGCCATCGGTGATGATCGTCACTGTCTGCCCCGCCTCGACACGCTCCAGATCGTGGGCGTAGATGCTGATGTCCACCCACACGATAGAAACGTCGGCGATGATGAAGGCCTCGCGGTTGGTGGGAACCATTTCGCCGCGCGTCAGGTGGCGCGTCACCACGGTACCGCTAAGGGGCGCGCGCATAACATATTTGGTGAGGTCGACGTCAACCTGTTCGGCGATCTCCTTCAGGCGCTCTTTACTGATACCGAGCGCCAGCAATTTCTGGCGAGCGCTGCGCAGGTTGATCCGTGCCTCGGCGAAGTCGGTCTTCGCTGCGAGGTGGGTCCGTTCGGAGACAATCCGTTTATCGATCAGCGATTCGGCTCGGCCGAAGTTCTCTTCGGCAAGCGCCAAGCGTTCGAGGCTGGCCAAATACGATGCCTTGGCATCAGCGAGTTCGCGACTCTCCAGCACCGCGAGCCTGTCGCCCTCGGCTACTTCATCGCCCTCGGCCGCCTCGATCGTACGGGCGATACCAGCCACGCGCGGCACCACATGCGCCAACCTATTCTCATCAAATAAAACTTCGGCCGGACGCTCAATGGTGACCGGGATCGGCCCGCCCGCGACTGAGGCCGTGCGGACATTGAACCTGTCCATCTGAGCCTTGGTCATGTCGACGCTGGCGTGATCATCGTGACCCTCATGGCTTGAGTGGTCATCGTGTTCGTGCCCCTCATCCGAGCTGTCGTCCTGATTCGAGTGGTCGCGCTCATCTTTGGCGTCGTGACCATGATCTTTGTGGTCATGCCCGGCATGGTCGTCATGCACGTCGGTGCCGTGAGCATCGTGATCGTGGGTGGCGTGGTCGTCCTGTGCTTCGGCTATGGTTACGCTCGAGGGACTTTGAATTTCAGCCCCGACCGGGCTTACAGCAAGGCTCATTGAGCTAACCACAAGGCCAACCGATGCGAGTGCAAGAGTTGTGCATTTCGTCATGCTTTGCTCTCTCTATTCCTGATTACCCTCGGTCCACGGTGCGATTCCATACACCTGGACTTTGAGCCCGAGATGAGCAGCAGGTAGTGAAACGGCATCGCTCCGCTGGCGAATGTCGATCGCAAACAGGGACGTGACTAACCGAGATCCCACTGCCAACTTTAAGCAGAAAGCGCCCGCAACAGCGGTCGGCGCTGAATCAGGTGATGTCGCGTGGTGGCTTTAGGAGAGAGAAGGTGACGGAGAGAGCGTAGTCCGGCGCCGGCGCGGGGCCAAACCTGTCCCTCTCAAAAGTCTGCAGGAACTCTTGGGTGACCGGATGCACGGCGGGCGTGCAGCATTGCGCGTCCAGACAAACGGCAGAGCCGTGGTTTGAGCTTTCCCCGTCGGTATCCGAGCCAGAGTGATCGGCTTTAGCGGACACGTCAGCCACGTGGGCTTCCGCGTGAGCGATATGCTGATGAGGCACGCCATCATAATTCGAGTGCGCGTGAGCCAAGGAATCCGCATGGGTAATAGCGCCCCCGAACACGAGGGCGGCGGCCAGAGAAAGGCGGATCAGTCGCGATACGCGCTTCATGCCGTAAACCAGCTCCCAGGAATGCTGAATGTCAAGGCACATTCCCAAGAGTGCTAGGAAATCTCCGACTTGGTGGCGATGCGGGGAGCTGATTTGTGGACAGCATATCCGTTATTGGCACTTAGCGGACATTAATCGTCAGTGCGGGAGCGTCTGGTTATGGGGGTTAACCGGACGTGGCTGTGTCCTGTTCTGGATGGCGCTTATGACTCAAAGCGGAAACTGAGAAGTTCTTTTCCGTACGCAGTTCCGTCAGGGCTTGCCGAACGATTTGCGCCGACGACCAGAGGAACAGGGTCGCCATGATGCCGGCGACGATGAGATCGGGCCATGCCGTCCCGGTGGCCCACACGCCGCTTGCCGCAAAGATCACCGCGACATTGCCGATGGCGTCGTTGCGGCTGCAAAGCCAAACTGAACGGACATTCGCATCCCCGTCACGGAACTTTAGCAGTAACAGGACACTCGTTAGGTTTGCTAGGAGGGCAAGGAATCCAATCGCGCCCATCACTTCCGCCTGAGGAATGCCCAGGACCAAAACGTGATAGACCGTTGAGCCAAGTACCCAGAGTCCCATCGCGCCGAGGCTTAGGCCCTTAGCAAGGGCAGCGCGTGCCCGCCAGACCAAAGGCATGCCGATCACGAAAAGCGAAATGCAATAGGTCACGGTGTCGCCTAAGAAGTCGAGAGCGTCGGCCTTTAGCGCCTGCGATCCGGCTAGCATGCCCGCCGCCATTTCGACGAGAAACATTACGCCATTGATAGCGATGACGGCCCAGAGCGCACGCCTATACGCCGCCGAAAGGCCGTCGAATTTCACATTATTTTTGCAACCACAACCGGCCATCAATTCAGCCTACTCATGGTGCGCTAAAAGGCTTGAGCATCTTACATCGTAACAGCGTATGTCTGTTTATGGCACTTAAGGGACATCAATCGCAAAGCCGCGAATGTCGGCTTAGGGGCGCAAAGCGGAGGTCCCCGAGTCGCGTTCCGATATCCGCTACTGATGCTGTGGACGGCTCCACCGCCGGCATCGCAATGTGCCATGGAGGTTATTTGAACCGCCAAAAAGGGGAGCTGCCCAAGATGGACGTTAGCACGATTGGATTGGACATCGCGAAGAGCGTTTTTCAGGTTCACGGCATTGATGCGGCAGGCCAGGTTGTTGTTCGCCGACAATTGAGGCGACGCCAGCTACTGGGTTTTTTCGAGAAGCTTGCTCCCTGTCTGGTTGGGATCGAAGCGTGTGCCACGGCCCATCACTGGGGGCGCGAGATTGCGGCGTTGGGACACGAGGTGCGGCTGATGCCGGCGCACTACGTGAAGGCTTATGTGAAGCGGGGCAAGAACGATGCGACCGATGCCGAAGCGATCTGCGAGGCGGTTCAACGGCCGACGATGCGCTTTGTCGGTCTCAAGAGCCCAAAACAGCAGAGCCTGCTCATGCTGCATCGAACCCGGGAACTGCTAGTGCGTCAGCGCACGATGCTGGTCAATGCGATCCGCGGCCATATGGCCGAGTTCGGGATTGTGACGCGTGTTGGCCTACCGCAGCTCAAGGAGCTGCTGGCCGTGATCGCCGACAGGGATGATCACCGGCTTCCGCCTGACGCCCGTGCTTGTCTAGAGAGCCTTGGGCGGCAGTTCCTCTCCCTGAACGAAGAGATCTGTGCAGCTGACAAGCGCCTCCAGGCCTGGCACCGTTCGAGTGAGCTGTCACGCCGCCTTGCGACCATACCCGGCATCGGACCGATCACGGCGAGCGCGTTGGTGGCCTCCATCACCGACCCTTCCGCGTTCAGGACTGGCCGCGAGATGGCGGCCTGGATCGGACTGGTGCCGCGGCAGAACTCGACAGGCGGGAAGCCGCGGCTCGGCAGAATCTCCAAACAGGGCGATCAGTACCTGCGGTGGCTACTCGTTGCCGGCGCGATGGCTGTGATCCGGCACGCCAAACGGCGCGGCACAGCAAACCATCCTTGGCTCGATGACCTGATCGCCAGGCGTCCGACCAAGGTGGCTGCAGTGGCCTTGGCCAACAAGATGGCCCGGATGGCCTGGGCCCTTCTCAGCCATGGCGGCGCCTATCGACAGCCAGTCATCACGGCGAACCTATAGGCATCAAGAGACAAAGCAGATCACAAGTTTGGCGAGGTGCACGTGAGGTAATGCAAAATCGGTCGAACCGAGGGTCGGGAAAACCCGTTTGGGTCAGGGTGCACTATCAGCCCGCGCTAATGATTGGGACCCGACCCAAGCGGATCGCATTAGGGCCAGCGGCACACAGGCCGCAGCAACAGGCCGGACACATGACAGCACTCGACCAGTTTGCAGCCAAAATACACCTTGCCAAAACGGAGCCGTCCACACATGACCCAGAGCGGACATCGAGAGGAGAGCGCCCATTTACTGAGCGGATAGGTTCCTCGCTGTATGAAAACCAATTTGATTGGGATCAAGGCTAGAACCAACGCGCCTAATGGATATTTCTTCTCCCGCAACGAGTTCAGCGTTTGATCAACAAACGGCGCGACCTATGGAGAAGTCAGTGATTAAATTGAGAGTCATTCTTGCCTTTGCTGTTGCTGCCTTGACGGTTGCAATAAGCCTTCAGCCAGCTGTTTCGGGAGACAAAGACCCGCTGTTTGTGAGCTTGGTGTCCGACGACGCGCACGCTGCCACCATGGCGCTTCACTTCGCCAAAGCAGTTCAAGACCAGGGTCATCCGGTCACGGTCTTCTTCAACAACCGCGGCGTTCTCGTGGCTTCAAAGGCGCACGGCGACACATATCCAGAGCAGCAAAAAGAGATTGCTGCTCTCACCACCGGCGGCGCGATGCTCCTCGCATGCCCTCACTGCATGGAGTATTACGGCATCGAAAAGACTGGCTTGCTAAGCGATGTGAGCCCCGCCGAGGCCGATACCGTGACCAAGCAATTATTCATGGATGGCACAAGGACCCTGACCTGGTAACCGCGCTGCCTGAGTACCGCTGCAAGCCGAGAGGCGCAGAGGAGAATCTACCTTCTGCGCCTCGCACTTGACAGAACTCGGTCATCGCCAATTAAGGGCTACATAGATGCGGCGTCATGAGAGCGGCTGCACGATTGTAAAGGCGACTCGCAGTTCCCCTAGGGAGAAGCCTATCGCTCGGTCTTCAGGATAAAGCTCGTCACGTCTTGCCTTCAGGGACCGGTCTAAATTCGAACCATAGAAGGTAAACGGAAATCATTGGTTCTGTAGATGCGTGACGAAGAAGTCTTGCTCCGCCGCAATGGCGTCTTCAAAGCAAGAGCCCTTGTAAACATCGAAATGTGAGCCGCTGAGCATAAGAACTTGGGCGTTTGGTACTCGGGCCACCTCCCTTCTTACCGACCACAATGGGATGACTTCGTCGTGATCTGCCATGACAAATAGTGTCGGACATTCTATGCGTTGAGCATGCAACGTTGGCCTATAAAAGCTTATCGTGAAAACAGCGCGCGCGGGGCACTCATTGGTCCAAGATGTGTCCTCAGGCAGAAGTGACCGATAGCCTTCCCAACTACCAGGCATATTCATTATGGCAGAACTGTCCGGTGGCCCGACAATCGGCACTGTAAGTGGCGAACACCCTATGATGCTCCTTGAAAGGTCACCTAGCGCTGCCATGCTCAAGCGCAGGATGTGTTTAAGAGGGGCGGATGTCAGTAGCGCTAGTCCGTCGGCGAATGGGACTTGAGCAACAACTGCCGAGATCTCCTTGTGCCGCGCAGCCATGACAATCACATGTCCACCCGAAAATGATGTTCCCCAAAGAGCCATCCGCGACGCATCAATCGACTCAAGATCTCTGACATAGGCCAGAGCAGCTTCCCAGTCTTGCAGGTGACGTCGTGGGCTTATCCAATTTCGAGGCTCTCCTTCGCTGTCCCCGAAGCAGCGGTAGTCGAAAAGAAACGTAGCCAAGCCCACATCGGCGAACCTCTCGGCAAATGGCTCAAGGCCGAATGTTCTTTCTGCACCGAAGCCATGCGCCATTATGACGACGGGGGGCCGCTTCACGTGCCTTGGAAGGTAAAGCCATGCGGAGCACCGAGAGCCACGCGATATAAAGACGTGGTCACTTCTAAGGGCTATCGGCTTAGTGGCCATGGAACTAGGCTCAGAATGTCGCCGATCAGCACTGAGATCCGACCGGAGTCGTTTTGATGTGTGTCCTCAGACGTCAGGGAGACTGCCATTGAGGTCGGGAAGAGTTGGACTAGCTATAATACCTGCCACCACTAGAAAAAAACGGACTTGCATAGAAGGGCACGCTTTTCTTAGCCGTGGGTCGCAATGATGCTGAGGGCTACCAAGACTCCCGCGCTCAGTGCCACAAGGTTCAGGCGGCGCGGTTGCTGCTCAGCGATGGGAAGAAGATGGCTTGCCCCCACATAGATCAACGCACCGGCTGAAAGAGCGAGCAGCGATCCAAGTATCAGTGGATCAATGCGGCTGATAATTGGCAACGACGCGAGAGTACCGAGAGGCGTGGTCAGGGCCGCCGCGAAGACTGCGGCCCACAACGCCGCACGTTCCTCTATGCCACCCTTTCGTAGAAGCACATATGTGAAAACCCCTTCCGGAAATTCGTGAAGCACCATGCCAATAGAAACAAGAACCCCAGTGAAGGCGCTAATGGAGAAAGTTACGCTGTACACGATACCATCGATGAAGGAATGAAGACCGATACCCAGCATCGGCACCAAGCCCAAGGCGTAATCTTTAGTCGTCGGCCGGTCGCACACGAACGCTGTAATGAAGCGATTAAACAAGTGCATAAAAAGATAGCCGGTGAGGATAAAGATCGGTGCTGTGGTACTAATCGCAATCGCTTTTGGCACAATGTGCAAAAACGACACCGAAATCAAAACACCAGCGGCGAAGCAAGCGAAGTAAGAAGCGTTACGCAGCGCCCAATCCTGGTAGCGGCGAATGGCAATAATACCGGCCGTTGTGACGGTCGCAGCGCACAAGCTCGCGATCAGCGGCGGCCAGAGCGTCTGCTCCATCTATAGCCTCTTAGGTATGGTCTCGCGGTCTTGTATAGCTGTCTAGAATTTGAGAAAAAGCACAGGCTCAACCCATACAGATTGAGGGAAATCAACGTTCGGCTAAATCTGATTCCCTAATGGGATCACATCTATTCTCATCGAGGAGAAAAAATGGCTGGAAGCACTCCCCAAAACCATCGTTTGCTGCCTTGGTATATCGGCCTCGTCCTGGTATTCGCTGCCGTAATTTTCGTCGGTTATCGCATGTGGGCAGGAAACTGCCCGGCGCCCACGATTATCGAGATCGGGGTTCTGACCGTGATTCCCATCGTCTATCTCGTCCTCATGTACCTCACTTTGATAAGTCAAAAATAGGGGATCATCATGCCGCTCTGGTTGGTGAAGGCGACTTGGCGCGAGGACGAGGCCGAAGCGAGCGAAAAATGGGCAGCGAATGCGGAGACGGTGCAGGACGCAGTGACCGCGGTGGCAACCCACCTTCGCTTTCACCCTCATCATATCGAAGCTCGCCGATGCGAACCGAATGACTTTGATAAGCAGATCGCCGAAGATCTCTCGCCTGGTGAGGCGCGGCATGTCCCCTAGCAGATCGATAAACGAGAGTTAACTCATGGCGGTCTGCCGTCAGCGCTTATGGGACAGACTGAGGCATTTGCGTAAGGGAGTGTTTTTGGCTCATCGTCACCCTTGAGGAGTGAACGATGAGACAGAAGGCAGAGCGGCATCAGGATGCCGCAGAGCGCACGATCAAGGACATTCGCCGTCAGACGCGGAAGCGTTATTCATCTGAAGAGAAGATACGGATTGTGCTGGCCGGGCTTCGAGGCGAGGACAGCATTGCAGAGCTTTGCCGCCAGGAGGGTATTGCGCAGGGCCTGTATTACAGCTGGTCGAAGGAGTTCCTCGAAGCGGGGAAGAAGCGGCTGGCCGGGGATACGGCACGAGCGGCCAATTCCGACGCGGTGAAGGATCTGCGCCGTGAGTCACGCGATCTCAAGGAGGTCGTTGCTGAGCAGGCGCTGGAACTCCGCCTCCTCAAAAAAAGCATGCTCGGGGATGGGGAGGATATCGAATGAGGTATCCTGCATCCGAGAAGCTGGAGATCATCCGGCTCGTTGAACAATCGCATCTGCCGGCCAAGCGCACCCTGGATAAACTCGGCATTCCCCGCACCACATTCTACCGCTGGTACGATCGATATCTGAATGGCGGTGTGGAAGCCCTGGATGACCGCTCTCCCAAGCCAGGGCGTGTGTGGAACCGTATCCCTGACGATATTCGAGAACAGGTCCTCGACATGGCTCTTGATGAGCGAGAGCTGTCACCCCGCGAACTGGCTGTCCGCTTCACGGATACGCAAAGCTACTTCGTGTCAGAAGCGTCCGTGTATCGCCTGCTCAAGGCCCACGACCTGATTACCAGCCCGGCATTCGTTGTCATCAAGGCCGGTGATGAGTTCCGTGACAAAACCACTGCGCCGAACCAGCTGTGGCAGACGGACTTCACCTATCTGAAGGTGATCGGCTGGGGCTGGTTCTATCTCTCAACGATCCTTGACGACTTCTCCCGATACATCATCGCTTGGAAGCTGTGCACCACGATGAAGGCGGGCGATGTCACGGACACGCTTGAGATGGCCCTGCAAGCGTCAGGCTGCGATCAAGCCAACCTAGTTCACAGGCCTCGATTGCTGTCTGACAACGGTGCCTCCTACATCTCCGGCGATCTGGCCGAATGGCTCGATGACAGAGAAATGGATCATGTTCGTGGGGCGCCCTATCATCCGCAGACCCAAGGCAAGATCGAACGCTGGCATCAAACCCTGAAGAACCGCATCCTGCTTGAGAACGACTATCTGCCCGGCCAGCTCGAAGCACAGATCGATGCCTTCATCGCGCACTACAATCACCAGCGCTATCACGAGAGCCTTAGAAACCTCACGCCCGCCGATGTCTACTTTGGACGCGGCCAAACCATCTTGCTGGAAAGAGAAAGGATTAAACGAAAGACATTCGACAAAAGGCGCTTGCAACACCGCAAATCCGCCGCCTAGCATGAAGAACCAGATGAGCCAGATACTCCGTTAGCCCAAGCCACAAACAGTCCCAATTTATCTGACGACGGACAGAAGTTTTTGAAGCGTGCGATGAAACGCTATGGCCGGCCCAAGGCAATCGTGACGGACCGGCTTCGATCTTATGGCGCCGCGCTAAAGGTCATTGGGATTGTGGAGGGTCAGGAGTGCGGTCGCTGGCTCAACAACAGGGCCGACAACTCACATCAGCCGTTCGACTTGCTCTATGCTCTGGTTATCGTTCGGCTAGACCGCAGAGATCTCGTCTGGATCAACGTCACGACAAACCCGACGGCGGAATGGATTGCGCGTCAGATAACGGAGGCGTTTCCTTTGGATGATGCCCCGGAATATCTCATTTGCGATCGAGATCGAATCTACGGCACCATCATGAAACGCCGATTGGGCGCCATGGGCATCCGGGACAAGCCCACTGCGCCAGCCTCTCCTTGGCAGAATGGTTTTGCTGAACGGCTGATCGGCTCGATCCGGCGCGAGTGTGTCGATCATTTCGTCGTTTTGGGCGAGGCGCATCTGCGCCGAATCCTGCGAGCCTATGCCCGCTATTACAACGACATCAGAACACACCGGTCGCTGGATAAAGATGCGCCGGTCTCTCGCTCGATTCAGCGGGCCGGAGCTATTAGTTCACACGCGATCCTTGGCGGACTGCATCACCACTACGTCCGGGTTTAGGTTTTCGGTACGCACAGGCGCTCATCATCGCGCTGGGGCTCCTCGTGGACGATGCGATGACGACCACCGACGCCACCCTTGGTCGGCTGGCGAAGGGCGACGGTATCTTCGCGGCCTCGACGTTCGCATTCCAGACATACGCCGTGGCCATGCTGGCCGGCACGCTCGTCACCATTG
Source organism: uncultured Alphaproteobacteria bacterium (assembly GCA_942491645.1). GTDB lineage: Bacteria > Pseudomonadota > Alphaproteobacteria > Rhizobiales > Methyloligellaceae > Methyloceanibacter. The sequence goes on from CALOBK010000004.1 coordinate 263,903, forward strand.
CTGGTTTCGTTCCCGTCGGCTTTGCGGCGAGTTCGGCGGGCGAATACACGTTCTCGCTCTTCGCGGTCGTCGCCATCGCCCTTCTCGTCTCCTGGTTTGTGGCCGTCGTCTTCGCCCCGCTTTTGGGCGCGATGATCTTGAAGCCGCCGAAAGATCAGGACGAAATCCCAAAAAGCGGCGGCATCCTCGGCTGGTACCGCCGCATGGTGACCAAGGCCATTCAGGCCGGCTGGGTCCCCCTGGCCATCATTGTCGGCGTGTTCGGACTGTCGGTCCTGGCCATACCGCTGATCCCCAATCAATTCTTTCCGTCGTCCGACCGGCCGGAGCTTCTCGTCGACCTTACGCTTCCCCAAAACGCATCCATTCAAGCCAGTAAGGCCACTGCGGAGCGTTTCGATGCGCTGTTGAAGGATGATCCAGATGTCGATCGCTGGAGCACCTATGTCGGCCGGGGCGCCATCCGCTTTTACCTCCCGCTCGATGTGCAACTGCCAAGCGACTTCTTCTCCCAGGCCGTCGTTGTGGCAAAGGACGTGCCTGCGCGCGACAGGCTGAAGAAGAAGCTGGAAGATGCGCTCGCCGAGCAGTTCCCGAGCGTCGTCGCTCGGATCTCCCCGCTCGAGCTCGGACCGCCGGTCGGCTGGCCGGTTCAATACCGGGTAAGCGGTCCCGACCTCAGCCAAGTGCGCGAGATCGCGCGAAAGCTCGCCGACGTGGTGGCATCGGACCCTTCGGCGGAGAACGTCAATTTCAATTGGATCGAGCCGGCGCGCGAAGTGCGCATACAAATCGACCAGGACGAGGCCCGGCTGCTTGGGCTGAGTTCGGACTCGCTGGCGGGCGTGCTCAACACCGTCATCACGGGGATTCCGATCTCGCAGGTCCGTGACGACATCTATCTCGTGGACGTCATCGTGCGGTCGACGGACGAGGAACGCGCATCGCTCGCGACGCTTCGGCAATTGCCGGTTCCGCTGCCGAACGGGCGCACGGTTCCCTTAAGCCAGTTCGCGACGTTTGAGTACACTCAGGCCGCGCCGGTCGTCTGGCGGCGCGATCGGATTCCGACATTGACGGTGCAGGCTGATATCGCGCCGGGCGTTCTCCCTGAATCCATCGTCACTGCGCTCGCGCCGAAGGTCGAGGAGTTGGCCAAGACACTCCCGCCCGCCTACCGCATCGCCGTCGGCGGGACGGTGGAAGAGAGCCAGAAGTCCCAGGCCTCGGTGATCGCCGTGGTGCCCGTGATGCTGCTCATCATCATCACGATCCTGATGTTCCAGCTGCAAAGCTTCCAGCGCCTGCTCATTGCCCTCAGCGTCGCACCGCTCGGCCTGATCGGCGTGGTGGGCGCGCTTCTGATTTCGGGGCGGCCGCTCGGCTTCGTGGCCATTCTCGGCATTCTCGCCTTGATCGGCATGATCACGAAGAACGCGGTGATCCTGATCGGCCAGATCGAGTCCGAACGCGCTTCGGGCAAACCCGTACGCGAGGCGGCCCTCGATGCCAGCGCCGCGCGCTTTCGGCCCATCGTTCTGACCGCCATCTCGACAATCCTCGGTTTGATCCCGATTGCGCCGACCGTGTTCTGGGGACCCATGGCCTTTGCAATCATGGGCGGGCTTCTTGTCGCGACCGTGCTGACCCTGATCTTCCTGCCGACCTTCTACGTTGCCTGGTTCGAGCGGAGCGAGCGCACGCCGGCGAAGACCGCGGGATCGGGCGCCTAGGCGAGGGGCCTTCTCATTCCATCAAGGCTTTGCTCAGAACGAGCCGACAGCCGAGCCGAGCAGAATGACCGCAGTGAGGGCGATGACGGCGCCGACAATCGCCACCATAAACACATCCAGGTAACTCTGCTTGTGCGTGACGCCGCAAACGGCCAGCAGCGTCACCACGGCACCGTTATGCGGGAGACTGTCCAGCGTGCCGCCGCTCATCACGGCGACACGGTGGAGCAGCGCAGGATCGATGCCGACCTCGCCGGCAAGCCGCATATAGGTGGGGCCGAGCGCGTCGAGCGCAATCGTCATTCCGCCGGACGCCGAGCCGGTCAGCGCTGCGAGAACGTTGGTGGCGACGGCGAGCGACACGAGCGGACCGCCGCCGATAGAAAGAACCCAGTCCCTGACAAGGCCGAAGGCCGGTAGCGCGGCGATTACCGCACCGAAGCCGACGAGACTGGCGACGCTAAACGCAGGCAGCACAGAGGCGTTCGCGCCCGCATCCATGGTTTCGCGCAATGACGGCAGCCGATGAAAGTTGAGCGCGATCAGCGTGAGGATCGCCACGGACAAGGCGACCACTACGGCCCAGACGCCGCCGACCCCCGCGAGAGACGTCGCGCCCCATCTCTCATCGGCGAGAAAACTCGTGTCCATACGCGGAAGCACCACCACGCTCATCAGCAGGTTGACAAGGATGACGACGACGAGCGGCAGCAAGGCAACAATGAAACTTGGATCGGAGCGCGTATGGCGTCCATGCGGAAGTTCGGCCGGGTCGAACTCGCTTGCGATGGTCGCCCGCTCGCGCAGGCTCGGATCATCAGCGGAAAGCTCGGGACACGTGCCCGTATCGAACCCCTCGCCCGCGCGCCGTGCCGCAGCTTCCGACCGCGAGAGCCACCACAGTCCGAACCCGAGCATGATGGCAGCGGCGATGATGCCGAGACCGGGGGCTGCGAATGGCGTCGTGCCGAAGAACGGCATGGGGATGGCGTTCTGTAGCGCCGGCGTGCCGGGGAGCGCCGACATCGTGAAGGTCATCGTTCCAAGAGCGATGGCGCCCGGCATCAGGCGCCGTGGGATAGCGGCGGTCTTGAACAGACCCTGGGCCATCGGCACGAGGACGAAAATTGCTACGAAAAGGCTGACGCCGCCATAGGTGACGACAGCCCCGCCAAGGACAACCGCGAGGATCGTTCGTGCGGTCCCCAGCCTCTCCGTCATGAACCGTGCGATCACTTCGACCGACCCACTGTCCTCCATCAACTTGCCGAACAGCGCACCAAGCAGGAAAAGTGGGAAGAACTGAGCCAGGAACTGAGCTGCGCCGGTCATGAACACTTGCGTGAGATGCGCGAGCAGTGGTTCGCCGGAGGCGAATGCGGCAAGGAGCGCAGCGGCGGGCGCAAGCAGCAGGATGCTCCAACCGCGGAACGACAGCCACATCAGCAGGCCGAGCGCGATCAAGATGCCAAACAAACCCGGTAGCATCAGACGGGCCCGAGAAAATGCGCGAGGTCGAGAGTCGAACGTGATCCGATATCGTTCGCGTGAGCGTCGAGGAAGGCCTCCGCCGCGCGCCGGCCTTCGTCGCGAAGCATGGTCAAGAACTCCCACTCGGCGTTGAGCTTGGACGAGTAGCCAAGCTTTTTCATGAGATCGCTGGAGATGCGGTGAATATGCATGTCCGCCCAGCGGGCTCCCTCAGCATTGCCAGGATCGGTCACCTGACGGAGGACCGCGATCATCCGCAATTCTTTCAGAAGGGTTGCGTTGAAGGAAACTTCGTTCACCCGATTGACGATCTCGCGGGCCGAGCGGGGCGTACCGGGCCGCTCGACGGGGTTCACCTGCACGAGGATCGTGTCTTTGGAATCGCACTCCTGAACGAGCGGGGTGATCGTCGGATTGCCGGCAAAGCCTCCGTCCCAGTAAGCCTCTCCATCGATCTCGACCGCCTGGAACATGGCCGGCAAGCAGGCGGAAGCCAGGAGCACGTCGGGTGTAAGTTCCACATTACGGAACACGCGCCCGCGCCCCGTGCGCACATTCGTGGCGGTCACGTACAATTTGATCGGTGCACGGTCGATCAGATCGAAATCGATACATTTGGCGAGCACGTCGGAGAGAGGATTGAGGCCGTTCGGATTAAGATCGTAGGGTGAAACGATCCGCGCCATGAGATCGAAGGCAATGAACAGCGGCGAATTGTCGATCGTCCATTGACCGGTGAGAATATCGAAAGGGCTGCGCCGGAAGGGGCTGAACCTTGCCGCTTCGGACACGGCGCGCCAGAACGCCTCAAGACTGGCTTTGGCGCCCGGGGCGCCATTCTGCGCATGTCCCGAGACCAGCACCGCGGCATTCATAGCCCCGGCCGAGGTCCCGGAGATTCCCTCAATCTTCAACCAATCTTCTTCGAGAAGGCGGTCGAGCACGCCCCAGGTGAAAGCGCCATGCGCGCCGCCGCCTTGAAGAGCAAGATCGACGAGGACGGGGCCGCGCTTCATCGCCTAGCCTGCGGAGGAGGGGTTGGACTGGCGCTGGCGCATCGGCTTGCCCGGCCTTGGTGAGAACAAAAGCACTTGGACCGTACTGCAGCCAAAACGTCGCTCATCGCAACCGCGCCAGTAGTAAAACGAAATTGGGAATGCGTCCGAAAGTACACGCCTCTTTTTCGCGTGTCGAGAAGCGCCGGCGTGTCGAATAGTCCCACATGGCCGAGGCTAGGGGACCAAGCGCCACAATCGAAAACTGGTGCAACTGAGCGGACGCCGACAATGTCGTATGAGCTTTCGGTAGTGGCGCCGGGGACTTTGCCGTAAGCATACACTCCGGCGCGGCGGATCCGATACAAGCACCTCATCCGGCATGACACACTCGATTGAAATCAACTCCTTCATCGCGCTTACGATCGGCTTTGTCGTCTTCTTTGCCGGCCAATACCTGACCGAGAAGATCCGCTTCCTGGCCGTGTGTGTACCGAAAACCTCATCCGGATTTGTTTAGCTCAAGGAATCGCTTAGCGTCAGGGCAGAATGTTAGCGCAGCTCCGCTTCTTCCTGGCTGTTATCGCCTTGCCATTCAAGTCGAGACGTCGTCTTGAAGCAGAGAACGCGGCCCTCCGACATCAGTTGATCGTTTTGCGGCGTAGGGTGCCAGGTCGGGCTCTTCTCACGAACGACGACCGCTGGTTCTTCCTGCAGCTGTACCGTTTATTTCCTTCCATTCTTCGTGTTCTCACGATCATCCAGCCCGAAACGCTCGTGCGTTGGCATCGGGCGGGTTTTCGCAGCAATTGGCGTTGGAAGTCGGGTGCGCGGGGAGGGCGGCCCCAGATCGACTCGGGCCTTCGTGCGCTGATCAAGAAGATGAGCATGGAAAATCCGCTCTGGGGAGCGCCGCGCATCCACGGCGAACTCGTCAAGCTCGGGTTTGAGGTTGCTCAGTCCTCTGTCGCCAAATACATGGTCAAGCGAAGCGGGCCACCGAGCCAGGGATGGAAGACGGTTCTGCGCAATCACGCACCAGACATTGCCGCCATGGAGCTGTTCGTCGTCCCGACCATCAGCTTTGATCTGCTGTATGCGCTGGTCATCGTACGGTTGGACCGCAGAGAGCTGGTCTGGGTCAATGTCACGGCGAGCCCGACGGCAGAATGGATCGCACGTCAGATATCGGAGGCATTTCCCTGGGATGATGCCCCGGAATATCTCATTCGCGATCGGGATCGGATCTACGGCACCATCACGAAACGACGATTGGGGGCCATGGGCATCCGGGACCAGCCTACGGCCCCAGCCTCACCATGGCAGAATGGCTTTGCCGAACGGCTGATCGGCTCGATCCGGCGCGAGTGTGTCGATCATCTGATCGTCTTAGGCGAGGCGCATCTGCGCCGGGTCTTGCAGGCCTATGCTCGCTACTACAACGACATCAGAACCCACTGGTCTTTGGCTAAAGATGCGCCGGTCTCTCGCCCCGTTCAGCGGACCGGAGCTATTAGTTCACACGCGATCCTTGGCGGACTTCATCACCACTACGTTCGGATTTAGGTTTTCGGTACAGACACCGATTGTGTTGATTTAGTCGGCAACGGGCAGCGTCTGCGCAAGGATCGAATCCAGATGCCGCTTTTTTGAGTCTGATATTGCGCGCACGATCCCCTTCTTGAATTAATATTGCTCACTTTTGGGACTCGATGCGTTTATCAACACAATCGACCCGAAACGGACTTCCTGGATAGACGGCTACTCGGCGATCGTCTTGCGCGGAACGGCCTCATAAGGTTCAGCATGTGCCACCTTGGTTCTGCCTTTGGTGCCGGGCATAATCTCAAAGCGCGGGTCAAAGTCGACCATAGTCGCTGCGAGTTGCTTCAAGACCCCGGCATCGCCGTCGACTTTCGCGGTCCCCTCTGCAATCTGCGCTTCGAGCGTCTTTGCCCCAATCATGGTCTGCTCAAGATCAGACCTGTTTATGGTCAACGTCAGATCAGGTTCATCCGCTAGGAAGCCCTGGATATTGGTCAACGTTGCGTTGGACAGCTCGATGCTGAACTTCTCACCATTGTCGGGCGTGATCAGGTTCATTGTGAAGCTTAGATCCTCAGCTTTGCGGCTATCCATCCGAATGCCAAGGAAGTTCAGGAACAGTTCTGTCGACATGGCCCGGATCACGTCCGGGCTGCTACTGTCAGCGGTCTCACCTTGCGGGATGCCCGACCTCAGCTCATAGGCGGCGGCGAGGAAGCTGTTACGCAGGCCTGGGTTCTCCTGCTGATAGCCGAGCTGCTCGAAGATATCGGCCAAGAGGTCCTTTGCCGCCTCGTTGTCAGGCTCAGCCTGCACCAGTTTGTTCACGATCTCGGAAGCGAGCAGGTATTTTCCTTCATCGTGCAACGCGCGCCCGCGTGTCATGATCTTCTCGGGGCCGCCCATCATCTCGACGTAGAGCGGAGCGGACTCGCGCGGCGACAGCGGAATGAGCGTCGCCGGGTTGCAGTCCCAGAAGCCGAGATAGCGCTGCACGACGCCACGGCTGTTGTGCTGCGCGGAGCCGTGATAGCCGCGGCAATCCCATCTCTGCTGCAATCCCTTCGGCAGCTCATAGACATTGTGGATCTCGTTGATGGTGACGCCCTGATTGGCAAAATGCAGGACCTGATTGTTCATATGCGCATATAGATCACGCTGTCCGCGCAAGACTTCTTGGATGCGGTCTTTGCCCCAGCGCGGCCAATGGTGCGAGGCGAACATGACCTCGGCCTCGAGGCCGAAGCGATGAAGCGCCTCGTCAATATACTTCGACCAGCGCAGCGGATCGCGAATTAGTGTGCCGCGTAGCGTGTAGATGTTGTGAAGGGTCGAGGTAACATTCTCCGCCATCCACAGCGCCTTCATGTCGGGAATGTAGGTGTTCATCTCCCGCGGCGCCTCGGTGTTCGGCGTGTTCTGGAACACCATCCGCACACCGTCGACGTCGAACTCCTCAATATCCTTCTCCACGAGGCGCGTTGGCGGTATCAGACCGGTCGCCCCGGCGGAGACGGCTTGGCCGAGGCCCTGGCCGACATAGCCATGCGGGCTCGCTGGCAGGAGCAGGCCGTATTGATAGAACAAGCGCCGGTTCATGGCGTTGCCGGCAAAGACGTTCTCTGAGACGGTGAAGTCCATGAAGTCTACCGGCGCGATCACCGGAATCTTTCCCGATTTGACCTCGGCTTCATCGACCAGCCCACGCACGCCACCCCAATGATCGCCGTGGGTGTGCGAGTAGATCACGGCGGAGACGGGCAAGCCGTCCCCCACATGCTCCTGGAAGAGCTTCCATGCGGCCCGCACAACTTCACTCGACACAAGCGGGTCGAAGACGATCCAACCGGTCTTTCCGCGGACGAAGGAGATGTCTGAGAGGTCAAAACCCCGGACTTGGTAGATCCCGGGGATGACTTCGTAGAGACCGTAGTTGTTGTTTAGCTTGGACTGACGGTGCAGGGATGGGTGAATGCTGTCGAATTCCTCTTCCGCATCCAGGAACTGGAAACGCTCCATGTCCCACGCCACATGGCCGGCGTCGGCCATGATCTTGAGGTCCTTCATCGGCGCGATGAAGCCCTTCTTCTGCTCCTCGATATCCCGCGTGTCGGCGAAAGGAAGGGTGTTCTTCGCGTTCTTGAGCACCTCTAGCGTGAACCTGGAGGGCGCTTTCCCCTTGGGATGGAAATGCCCTTCCGCGAGGGCGGCGGCTTCCGTTGCCTCTTGCGCCAGTGCGGGTGTCTCCCCCAGCCAGCGGCCGGCGACAGCGAATGCCGCCGTCGCGGCAGGGATCGTCTGGATAAGCTCTCTTCTGGTGGGCATCTTGGGCTCCGAGCTAAACTGTAGGGGTTTCGATGGAATGGCTCACGTCGTCGGCACCCGTGCCTGCTGGCGCTGCGTCCAGAACAAATTCGTCGGCTAGAGCAAACGCCGCCGCCGGCGTTGAAAGCATGATTTCTCGTCTTGTCGGCATGGTGTGCACCGTTTTGGAGCTGCCTTGCAAAGCCTTGAGGCGTCAAGTCTGGACAGCTTTTCTTATGCTCATACCCCTAGAGTAAGGAACATCTCGGCCTTTGCTATGTCCGGCTCACCATCATCGGCAGCAATAGATAGGCCCAACCAGTCATGATCAGGTTGATACCGACCAGCAGTCCTATCGCCCAGGTTGCAGAGCTCGGCAATTGAGCCAGAATGAGGAGGCCGGCCGCTAGCGCAACAATTCCGGCCAGAAGCATCCAAATCCAGCCCTCATGAGGTCTCATACGCAGGGCCATGGCAATTTCGATAATGCCTTGAACAACGAACATCGCCGCGAGGAAAATCGTAAGTGTGATGATTCCAGTCAGAGGAAAAAAGGCAAGCCAACCGCCTCCGATAAGGAAGAGCACGCCCATAAGAAGATCGAGGAAGAATTCACTCCAACCGCGCGTAGAGAAAGCATGGACGATCTGGACCATCCCCCCGATCAAGAAGAGCCAGCCTAGAAAGATCTTCGCGGCAATCGTTGTGAGAAACGGAAAAACGATTCCAAGAGTCCCCAGCACGATGAGCAAGATGCCCAGATAATAAACCAAGTCCGATTCTCAGAAATCGCAGTATGCGTAGTAGCCATCATGGCATCCTAATTGAGCTGAGCAGTTAAAGGGGGAGCGCGGAAAGCTGACACTCCCCAGGTAGTCAATTAGTTTTCGATGTTCTTCACGAGGCCTTTGGCACAGGCATCTTCGAACTCAGCCTTCGAGATGTCCCCGCTCCCATCTTTATCAACCTGCTTGAAGTTGACGATGAGCGGCGCGGCGGCTGATTCAGCCAGCAGATCACCCGATGGGACAGCATTATTCCAAATCGCTTCGCACTGCTCGGGATTTAGAGAAGCAGAGGGGCGACCAGACGTCATGGTGTTCGCCTGTGCGAGCGCGCATGTGGCGGTCAATGGCAGCATGACTAGGGACATGGTGAATGCTTTGAACATTTTATCTCCTCCTGGGATTTTGCTCGAGATAGGGCGACTTCAACGGTTTGCTGGTCGTCGATACCGGCTTGCGACATCGAATCAGACTTTGGCTCAAGCGCACTTGGCTCGAACCGGGCCCTTGATAATAGCGACCTGCCAAATCTTGAGATAGAGGCCAGGAACAGGGAGCAAAGTGCCTGAGACGCTGGGCATAGGCATCAAGGTGATCTCTGAGCCGACGGGGGTTACGGTAATCGCTGCGCTGCCTCCCGCCTCGGCCTCGTCGGCAATTGGGCTGTTGATCGTCGGCGGACGGCTCAGATCTTGGCTGTCGCGATCAATGTCCTTGCGGCGCTGCCCGGGTCAGTTCCCGGCGGCATGACCATCGCGCTCTGCGCACTCGGACCACCCACATGCGCCTCGTCGGTAGCGCGCCCCACTTGAACCGTTGAACCTACACCCTCTGCTCGTCCCGCCCTCCTCGTGGCCGCTTTCATCTTTCTTCGCTTCGGAGGAGATCTATAAAATGGATCGGGACGCTTGCTCGGGGTGCATCTTTGAGCCCTGATACTGTGGTGTGCTGACTTGCCACACGAACCTCGCTGGGCGATTGGCCGAAATAGGAGCGAAAGGCCCGATTGAATGATGCAACATTGTAGAAACCCCTTCGTTCAGCGATCCGATAGATCGGCACTTCCGCAAGATTGGCGGATTTAAGGTCTCGGCGCACCAACTCAAGCCGCAGGCGAGAGACGTACTCGGCAACGCCGCCTCGCCCTTCGAAGGCTCTGTAGAGGCTGGACCGGGAAACACCGGCCAATTCAGCAATACGGTCCGGCGTCAGGCGCGCCGAGGAAATGTGCATTGCGATGATCCTTGCCACACGCTCACGCAAGAGGACGTCTCTGCCCGAAGTCGTTACACCTTCCACTTTTTCGTACGTCGGGATGCAAGCCGAGACCACGCTGTGCAGTGACTCACTTAACTGCGGCATTTCCGCAGAGTTGGCCTTCGGCAGGCGCTGTCCTAGCGAAAGCAGAAAATCTGCCAAACAGTCCGCCGGCGCACCGCTTAGAACACGGGGTTCCGGAATAACATCTCGGAGATGCAGGATTGCGTTTCGAGGAATGATTGCGACGAGCCATGTATCCGCAGTCTGGTCTTCTTCATAAGGGTGCGCGTAGGTACCGATCGACAGCTGGCCGGGCTCCAAGATAAATTCGCTGTTCTCGGATCTAGAGCGGACTCTTCCACTGCGGAACACTCGAAGAAACCAATGATCTAGACCGTCCTGCGCGATCTGTTTCCTCGTCCGCAACACTTTGCGCGCTGGTGTCTCGTATACTCCAAATAGGATTGAACCGAGCATCCAATGACGCCCAGTGGCCTCAAAGCTGTGTCGACAGGAGCGCTCGACCTCGACCTGATGGACTGCACTGAAATGATCACGCCAGACTTCAAACTGGCTGGCGGGGTCCATCCCCCTTGTCGAGAACTCCACGGGCTTCAAGACCGAAGCGGAATGTGGCGATTGCTCCTCGGATGTGGCCGCGCCCTTACTCATGGCATCCCACAGCCTCATGGCATCCCACAGCGCTTAGAGGCATACGGCTTGCCATCTCAGGACCTTGAACGCTCATAACTTTTTTTGATAATCCCTCTGCGACTGAACCTGAAACAGCCTTTCGGTGCGTGACGCTCATATCCTTTCCCGGGGGTTCGAAATTTGTCAACGGACATGCGGTCATGCACTAACAATCAAACTGGACCACTCAGGTGGGGCTGATCATGAGCAAGGGAGACAGAGAAAGAGTGCGAACGGCCATTTCACCGACAGACGAGTTCACACGCCATCTCTGGCGATTCAAGCTGACCTTCCTAGCGCTGGTCTTGCCCTGCGTTACAAGCAGTACGGTCATGGCCCAGGAAGATGTGCCCGGAGTCTTCCCCGCTGACCGATCTTATTCGCCCTATCCGGAGCAAGAATTTCCGAACCAAGTCTTCTTCGGCGACACGCACCTGCATACATCGTATTCAGCCGATGCAGGTATGGTCGGCAATACACTTGGACCCGACCAGGCATATCGCTTTGCGAAAGGTGAGTTGGTCACCTCGTCTACGGGTATCCCGACGCGGCTTGCGAGGCCCCTCGACTTTCTCGTCGTTGCCGACCATGCGGAGAACCTTGGGCTGGCTCCTTTACTCGCTGCGAAAGATCCTGCGTTGCTTGTAACTGATTTCGGCCAAGAGCTCAGCGCAGCCGTGGAATCTGGCGATGCGGCTGGCGCATGGGCCATCTGGTCCAAGGCAAAATCGACGGGGAAAGACCCCCTTGCGGGGCAAGAGGAGATCTACCGCAGTGCCTGGTCGCATATCACTGAGCTTGCCGAACGCCACAACCAGCCGGGCCAGTTTACGGCCTTGATCGGCTTCGAGTGGACCTCTAACCCCGATCGGAACAACTTGCACCGGAATGTGATATTCCGCGGTGGCAAAGAGACAGCAGACACGATCATCCCCTTCTCGAACTTCGACTCATTTGATCCTGAGGATCTGTGGACGTGGATGGAGACCTACGAGAAGAATACCGGCGATAGGCTTCTCGCAATTCCGCACAACGGCAACCTATCAAACGGACTGATGTTCGATGACGTCACCCTGACCTCGAAGAAGCCATTGGATCGGAGCTACGCCGAAAGACGCGCGCGGTGGGAACCTCTATACGAAGTGACGCAAATGAAAGGGACGAGCGAGGCACACCCGTCGCTATCGACGACGGACGAGTTTGCGGACTTCGAGGTTTGGGACAAGGGCCAACTTGGTCCCGCGCCCAAGACGCCTGACATGCTGCCGAGAGAGTATGCGAGGGAGGCTCTTAAACGTGGCTTGGCCTACGATGCTAAGCTCGGCGTCAACCCATTCAAGTTTGGCCTGATCGGCTCAACGGACTCGCACACTTCTCTCGCGACAACAACGGAAGACAACTTCTTTGGCAAGGTCGCGGCCGTAGAACCCACAACCGACCCCATCCGCTTCGACGAGGTTATCGGCGGGATCGGCGGGAAGCCCGAGGTTGCTCAATATGCGCGCCAGACATCTGCCTCTGGACTTGCTGGCGTATGGGCTCGCGAGAACACTCGCGAAGCCATCTGGGACGCTTTGGCTCGTAAGGAGGTATTCGCGACTACGGGCACAAGACTCAAGGTGCGCGTTTTCGGTGGATGGGACTTCACGGAGGACGACCTCGACCGTTCCGACTTCGCCCAGCACGGCTACGACAAGGGCATCCCTATGGGAGGCGATCTTAGCTCGGCCCCAGAAGGAAAAATGCCAACATTCTTGATACGTGCAATTCGCGATGTTGACGGCGCGAACCTCGACCGCATCCAGATCATCAAAGGATGGATCGATACCGGCGGCGAAGCCCAGGAAAACGTCTATGACCTCGCTTGGTCGGGCGACCGTACTCCGAATACCAACGGCGTGCTCCCGCCGATCGGGAACACGGTCGATGTAGAGAATGCGCGCTATGCAAATTCTATTGGCGCACCAGCGCTGGAGGCGTTCTGGACCGACCCTGACTTCGACGCTTCCGAGCGTGCGTTCTATTATGTTCGCGTTCTCGAAATACCTACCCCGCGCTGGACGACCTACGATGCGAAGTTCTTCGGGGTGAAGCGGCCCGAGGATGTCCCGGCAAGCATCCAAGAGCGCGCCTACACCTCACCGATCTGGTATACGCCCTAACGGGGGTCACGATGACCGCTTTTGGCAGATGCTGTCGATAAAGTCGCCGTCGACCAGCGCATTGGTAACAATCGAATCCTAGTGTGGCGTTCTATGAATCAATCTTGCGCGACAGCCTGCCGTTTTGATTCAATGTTGCCGATACGCTCTTCGAAATTCCTTTATCGACAGCATCGGCACTTAGCAGACCTCAATGCGGAGGCTGATGATGTCTGCTTACGGGTGCAAAGCGGTCGTGCCCCAGCGACAGCCCGATGTCAGGTCATGACCCTAAGGCGCTCCGCTGTCAGTCGAGTGTTAGTTGCCTGGACGGGCAACAGCCTTGTGTGTACCGAAAACCTAAATTCTGACGGCGTTGTCACATTAAGTGTAATTGGCCCAGTTTGAACGATCAACCAACAGGCTAAGTCTATGAAATCTCTTGGATCAAGATTGGCGGTTGTCGGCAAATTCGGCTCAGTCTGACTTAATGCGACAACGCCCAGCCAATCAATGCGGATGGGGTTTTCGGTACACACAGGCGTCAGCTGGCGGCCTGAACATCTCAGATCAGCACCCTTCGCAGACCCGTTCAGGTTTGTCTGACAATGCCCAGTACACGGCTTAAATTGCGGAGCCCTCACGTTGGATTGCCACCCACGCCTTGATTGTCTTGCCGACCTTAATCGGCAAGACCTTCCAGTACATGATGAACGGCGTACCGTCCTTCTTGTAATTGATTGCCTTGCCTTCGAATCGGCTGCCAGCCTTGAGAGCATCAGAAAGGCGCTCGATGACCTTCTTGTCTGTGCCCGCTCCCTGGAGAATGCGCGGCGTTTTCCCGATGACTTCCAAAGTGTCGTAACCTGTGAGCTTCTTGAAGGCCTTGTTGGCGTATGTGATCTTCCCCGCTGCGGAAGCATCGGTGATCAGGATTGAATCAAAACTATTTTCTGCAAGAACTCGAAGAAGCGCTAGGCTTGTATCTTTACCGGCCAGAACATTTTCCAACGACGCAGCCATATTCGCATCCTTTATAGAAGCCGACGCAGGACAAACGTCGGCTGGTTTCCGAGGATCTAGCTCGCAATAGCTGCTTTAACCGCGATGCCCTCCGGGCACAAACAAAATTAAGCCGCCAGAGCGCATCTACATTGCGGCGGGAGCCGCTGTGTATAACGAGAACCTCATCCGGTTTCTTCGAAGGGGGAATTGCCTGACGGCGGAGCGGAAGGTAAGGGCTGCTCAGCGGTCCATGCTCCTAACGCGGGTCGCGGTCTCGCCGCTATCCCTCCCTGCTATAAATTATGGTCTTTCTGCTCCTGGAGTTAGGGAGGCAGCTATCTAAGCAGGTGAGAATACTCGGATTTCTGCAAGGATAAGGGGTGTGTATACCGAAAACCTCATCCGCTCTGCGCTCCTCCCTGCAATGAAAGAGCTTCTCCCGCTTGTTAGGTTAGGGACGGAGGTAGCCAACGCCTTGCGACGCTGAGGTTTCTGCAGGACCGAGGCGGGGCTTTCCCTGCAATTTGGCAGAATCTCGCTGCATTACGGATTCCTCGCGGCGGCCTCCCGGATCGTTAGCCTTCGAACAGCTTCTTGACGGTGACCATTGGCAGGAAGAGCCGAGTTCCGGTTTCTTGGAGCGGCTTAAACTCAAAATGCCGGTAGAAGCCGTCAGCACGGTCGTCGAGCGGATCAGTCAGCACGGCGACAGAGGCTACCGTGCGGGAGGCAATCAGGGCGCGGTGGAGCGCATCCATCAGGAGATACTCGCCAAATCCTTGTCCGGCCATCGATTGATCGATGGCAAGGCGGCCCAGCAGCGTTGCTCCCATGATAGGATAGCGCGGAAGCTTTTTGGCGATATCCGGGGGGATATCGGTCAGCTCAAGGCTGAGCGAGGAAAGAGTGTAATAGCCGATGACGGTATTTGAGCCCGCCGCGCAGGCCGCAAATGGTGTTGCCACGTTGCGGCGCGCATCCTGGGTCGCGAGCGTCTTGAGGTACTCAGTGAGCGGCTCGCGGTCGCACGAAAAAGCCGCCCGGTCATGGTCCTTGCCGAGCGGCTCAATAAGCCAGCTGGATTCTTGCTCTTCATCCGCCATCTAACTGGTAGCTTTCTCCTTGTAGCGCTTGGCCGCCTTGCGGAGCCGGGGACCGGGAGCCGGGGCCTCCAGGAGAGCTGCAACAAAGGCCTCACTGTCTTTGGTATTGAGGCTGATGATCTCATGCTCGCGGATAATCTGTTTTGCAGCTTCAACGAGCGTGGTGTTGGCGAAGTCAGTGACAGTACGCCCGGAAAGAGCAGCAGCACGTGCGATCAGAGCCTTCTGATCGACAGTGATACGGGTCTCAAGGCGCTGGTCCTTAGGCGCGTCTATGATTTGCATCTCTGACATTTTGTATACTCCTAAAGTCCTACTGTACGGCATTTGGCCGTACAGCGTCAAGTTTCAAGAGCTACCCAGGGCCAGCAACGCCGTCTCGCAAATAGACTTATCTGCGGTAACCGTTGCTGCTTGCCTGCTCTAGCAGGGAAGGTCCCTATTTCTGTTCCAGAATTCCCTGTTTCGTCTGAAAAATTCCCTGATCCGCTGCTTAGGGAATTTTGCCTTTTCCCATTGTTATGAATGGGAAAACTCGGCTCCTACGGGGCAGGGCGCTGCAAGAACGGCAGAAATTCCCTGTATTTTCCCGCAGATCAGGGAATGGGAAAGCAGAGAGCCTTTCGCTCTCGACTGCCAGCACAGCCACTCTTTCCTGATCGACCGGAGAACAAGTATCGGTCGGGCACTGGGACCCAATTTCTTGCTGAACCCAGCCAGCTTTTGGCGCCGCAGATTTTGGTCTGAGTGGCAGAGACGATTTTGTGTCGTCTTCGCGCGCGCTCTGACGCGAGAATCTCTTGGGCGGCATTTTGGGGGGTCAACATTTCCGGGCGGCGACGGGAAAGTGTCACGCAATGTCCACTTTGAGCAGTGAAGCGGACATCCGGAAAGCTGGCTCCGATGTCAGCTAATGACCCAAAGCGGACGCCCCAATCCGTCTTCCCGCTCACGAGTACGACGCTGCCGGCCGTTCAACCAGGGGCCGCAGGCCAAGCTCTCAAGCTCTGCCATCGCATTATGCCAAGTTCTGCGTGGTTGCTCGGCGTCACACTCATGATTTGGCGAAGGACGCGATCAGGTCGGCGAGACGCTTCGGCTGATCGAGCGACAGGAAGTGCCCTGCCTCCGGAATCGTTTCCATCTTTGCATTCGGGATCGCCGCCACCGTGCGACGCCGCTCGTCAGGGCGGGACCAGTCGAGTTCGCCATAAACTACAAGTACCGGCACCTTGAGATCGCCGTAGCCCTTTCGGGCGGCGTCCCACCGATGAGCGTGGCGGAGGAGATTGAGAAAAGCCTGATAGTGCCCGGGCCGGCGCCCCAGAGGCGTTAGCCTGAGCGGCAAATCCCGGGGTGATGGCCGATGGATGTGCGACGCCTCCCCGAAGGATGCGCGCCTCCACATCGGCATTGCGTAGGCGCATGAATGCTTCCCCAAGTACCGGAACCTTGCCGACATTGACTGTCAGCCAAGCGAAAATATTGGCGCGGGCGAGCCCTGTGCCGTCACCGTAATCGTAGGGGTTGATAGCGATGACTTTCGTCACCCTAGGGTTTTGTTTGGCGGCGATTATGAGCGGGATCACTCCTCCAATGGGAGATTCCGGCAAGCGTGACGTCATTCAGGTCGAGCTTGTCGAGAAAGCCCTCGACCGCCTTGACGAACAATTCCGGCTCATAGTCCGTCTTGGGAATGTCGGAAAATCCGTGACCGGGATAATCCGGTGCGTAGACGGTGAAGGATTTCGCCAGCGTCGGCACGACCTTCTCGAAAATGTCGAGCTGGGTCCTTAGTGTGTGTAGAAGGACGAGGGTGGGGCCACTTCCCGTCTTGATGTAACGGATGCGATTGCCGTCAATCTCGGTGTACTGGATGGGCAGGTCGGGCGCCCAATAGAGCTTTGCGGGCGTCACCGGCCGCTGGCGAAGCGCTTCAACGACGAAACTAGCGGCTAAGACCGCAAGCAGAATGCCGATGGTAATTAGCATGAGGGTCATTACGGCCTCCTATCGCAGGATTGAAACAGGTAGGTAGTTTCATTACTTGCAAAATGCGCACAGAGACCCAGAGCGGCGGACATGAGCTCGCGCACTAAGACCAGAGGAAACCCTTTCCAAGCGCTTGAAGCGCTCGGACTGTCCACTTTCCTGCACACTCGATCTGATAGGTGACAAATGGAGCCTTCTGATCGTGCGAGACCTCCTATTCGGAAGCTCGCGCTACGGAGAGCTGCTCAATTCCGGCGAAGGCATTCCGACCAACATTTTGAGCCAGCGGCTCAAACATCTCGAGCAAGGGGCATCGTCGAGCGGTCTAAGATCGCAGCCGCGTTGCCGCTACGATTATCGCTTGAGCGAGGCTGGGCTAAAGCTGGCGCCCGCGGTCAAGGCGCTCGCTGAATGGGGCCGCAGGGAGATCGGGGCGGGCACTCGCCCGCCGCCGCGGCTGACGCGGCCCAAGTAACGCCCAAGGGCATTGTCAGACAAATCTAACAGAGCCTGCGAAGGGTGCTGATCTAAAGCGTTCAGGCTGCAAGTTGACGCCATTCCGCGAGTGCGGCAGCGCGGTTCTTTTTGAAGATGTCGCGGCGGTTGAGATGGCGGTCGAGGTTGAAATGGTTGTGGATTGATGCGTGGGTGGCGGCGAACTTTTGAAGAGTTTTCATGTCTCTGAACTTTGCCATCGCCCGTTCTCGTCGTCGGAACGGCTGGTGGGAATTCTCAGCCCGATTGTTGAGCCATCGACCACACTCCTGATCGGTAGCATTGCCGATTACTCTCATCGCCGATCGATACGAGCGAAGCCGGTCGGTTACAATTGATCGCGGTCGGCCGTAACGCTTCATCGCACGCGTCAGGAATTTCAGCGCAGCCCTACGATCCCGGCGCTTCGTCGCAAAGACCTCCAGCACCTCGCCTTCGTGATCTACCGCTCGCCAGAGGTAATGTGTCTCGCCATTGATCCTGACGAAGACCTCATCCAGGTGCCAGCGCCAGTGCGAATACGATCGAGCCTGAATGCGATGTTTTCTAATCTCGTTAGCGAACATCGGACCGAACCGGTTCCACCAGAACCGCACCGTCTCATGGCAGATGTCGATGCCGCGTTCGAACAGCAAATCTTCCACCTGCCGAAGTGACAGGGGATAGCGGACGTACATCATCACCGTGAGGCGGATCACCTCGGGCGAGCTGTTGAAATATCGGAAGGAATTGCGCATCGCCGGAGGCTAGGGATGTTTCTTGCCCGGCTCAAGCCGATTTGCTCTGACAATGCCCGATGCTCCGCTCAACGAGCAGATCTTCGACCTGCCGCAGCGACAGCGGATAGCGGATACATCATTACCGTGGAGGCGGATGACCTCGGGTGAACTGTTGAAATAGCGGAAGGGATTGCGCATCGTCGGAGGCTAAGAAACCTCGCCAGGTGGCTCAAGCCAATTTACTCTGACAATGCCCCCCATGGCGTTGTCTTGTTTCTGGCGGTGTCGTCGCCGAAGTCATGTCGATGACGGACGAGGGTGCTCTTTAGGTTTTCGATTTTCAATCAGAGGTTAAGCATGAAAGCGTTCTACGGACTTATCGCAATTTCCTTGGTTGTCTCTCTGACGGCTTGCTCTGAGGAGGCCTCAGAGGTGAAAGACAGCGCGCCTGCCGCCAAGACGGAAGACTCGGCCAGCAAACCTGAGGCCACGCCTGCGCCCGCGGCGCAGACCGAGGCTCCCGCAGCCCAGAGCCAGCCAGCACCCGCCCAGGCGGAAGCGCCGGCCGCCCCCGCTGACGACGGAGCTGGCGCCATGGATGGCGCTCCTGAAGCGACCCCCGCAGACGATGGCGCTGGTGCCATGGACGGCGCTCCGCCGGCCGTCGCTGGCAGCGAGACCGAAGCGGTGATCGGCAAGCTCGGCCTCGGCTGCAAGAACCGGGTTCTAGAGCAGTTTGATGTGCCCAATTCGGATATCACTGTCCGCCCGGGCGCCACGCTGCAGCAAGACATCGACTCGGGCGCAATGACCGTTGCCGATCTGAAGAAGGACGGTGCTTCGTTCAACTGGGAGGTCTCCGGCAAAAACGCCAGCGGCTACTGCAACGTCGATGGCAGTGGCACCATTACCGAATTCAAGCAATGGTGATCTACGATCCTGATCGGGAAATCGCCGACCACGCAGCATAGGTAAGGCGGGCGCAAGCGGCGAACCAGCCCTAGCCGCCGAACCGGTGAGGAATTGCAGCAGGATGTGATGGCCAGCCGGGGCCGTGGGGCCGAAATATTGGGGCACGGAGCCGTGCACACGGCGTTGTCAGACAAATCCAACCTGGCCTGCGAAGGGTGCTGATCTGAAGCGTTCAGGCTGCAAGCTGACGCCATTCCGCGAGTGCGGCAGCGCGGTTCTGCTTAAAGATGTCGCGGGGGTTGAGGTGACGATCGTGGTTGAAATGGACCTGTTTGTCGTCCCGACCATCAGCTTTGGTCTGCTGTATGCGCTGATCAAGTGCGGAAGGGCCGATGGCCATAGAGGGCATTGTCAGGCATTGTCAGACTAAATTGGGTTGAGCCTCCTGGCGAGGTTCCTTAGCCTCCGGCGATGCGCAATCCCTTCCGTTATTTCAACAGTTCGCCCGAGGTGATCCGCCTCGTGGTGATGATGTACATCCGCTATCCGCTGTCGCTGCGACAGGTCGAAGATCTTCTCTTCGAGCGGGGCATTGACATCTGTCACGAGACGGTTCGGTTCTGGTGGAACCGTTTCGGTCCGATGTTTGCCAACGAGATCAGGAGACGACGCCTTCATCATCGGTCGTATTCGCAATGGCGTTGGCACTTGGACGAGGTGTTCGTCAGGATCAACGGAGAGACGCATTACCTCTGGCGTGCAGTCGATCACGAAGGCGAAGTGATTGAGGCTTTCGTGACGAAGCGCCGAGATCGCATGGCTGCGTTGAAGTTCTTGAAGCGTGCGATGAAACGCTATGGCCGGCCCAAGGCAATCGTGACGGACCGGCTTCGGTCGTACCGAGCTGCGATGAAAATAATCGGCAATGCTGCCGATCAGGAGTGTGGTCGCTGGCTCAATAACCGGGCTGAGAATTCACACCAGCCATTCCGACGACGAGAACGAGCGATGGCGAAGTTCAGGGACATGAAAACTCTCCAAAAGTTTGCCGCCGCCCATGCCTCGATCCACAACCACTTCAATCACGACCGCCACATCAACCCCCGCAACATCTTCAAACAGAACCGTTCAGCCGCCCTGGCCGAGTGGCGTCAGTTGGCGGCTTGAACACTTCAGGCCAGCGCCCTTCGCAGGCCCATTCAGGTTTGTCTGACAATGCCATTTCAACAGCTCGCCCGAGGTCATCCGCCTCACGGTGATGATGTACATCCGCTATCCGCTGTCGCTACGACAGGTCGAAGATCTGCTCTTTGAGCGCGGCATCGACATCTGTCACGAGACGGTGAGGTGCTGGTGGAATCGTTTCGGTCCGATGTTTGCCGCGGAGATCAGGAAACGACGCCTTCATCATCGATCGTATTCGCGCTGGCGTTGGCACCTGGATGAAGTGTTCGTCAGGATCAATGGAGAGACGCATTATCTGTGGCGCGCGGTAGATCACGAAGGCGAGGTGCTGGAGGTCTTTGCGACGAAGCGCCGGGATCGCAAGGCGGCACTGAAATTCCTGAAACGCACGATGAAGCGTTACGGCCAACCGCGATCAATTGTAACCGACCGGCTTCGCTCCTACGGTGCGGCAATGAAAGTAATCGGCAACGCCGCCAACCAGGAGTGTGGTCGGTGGCTCAACAATCGGGCTGAGAATTCCCACCAACCATTCCGACGACGAGAACGAGCGATGGCGAAATTCAGGGGCATGAAAACTCTCCAAAAGTTCGCTGCCGCCCACGCCCCGATCCACAATCACTTCAACCACGACCGCCACCTCAACCCCCGCGACATCTTCAAACAGAACCGTGCTGCCGCGCTCGCTGAATGGCGTCAACTCGCCGCGTGAGTATCTTGACCGATCGTGATCAGCCAACTCATGATTAGTTAGTCTGACAACGCCCTTAGCAGACATCGACTGACGGGGTTGGCGTGTCGGCTTTATGACTTAAACTGGACGTGGTCCGTGCGCGCTCGGAGGTGCAGCCGGCGTGAGTTTCAGGGAGAGAGATCATGGCTCAGGTGCGCGAAGATGTCCTGGCGGCGAACGAAGCTTACGCGGCCGACTTCGGCGACAAGGCGAACCTGTCGATGCCACCGGCCCGCCGCTTTGCCATCCTAACCTGCATGGACGCCAGGCTCGATCCGGCGAAGTTTGCAGGCCTGCAGGAAGGGGACGCGCACGTCATCCGTAATGCCGGCGGCCGCGCCAGCGATGACGCCATCCGCTCACTAGTCATCTCCCACAAGCTGCTCGGGACCAACACGTGGTTCGTCGTCCACCATACCGATTGCGGTATGGAGACCTTCACCAATGAGGTGATGCGCGGGCTTCTGAGGCAGAGCCTGGACACCGCGGAAGTCGGGCCGAACGGCTGGAGGGATGTCGGGCAGGGGCCGGGCTCGACCGCGGGTGACACGATCGATTGGCTGACTATCAAGGATCAGGCCGAGAGTGTGACCTCGGACGTAGCCCGCATCCGGTCACATCCCCTCGTGCCCCCGGATGTGCCGATCTACGGCTATATCTACGACGTGAAGTCGGGCCGGTTGATCGAGGTGCCCGCGGCTACCGCAGCCGGCAAGGTGTGAATATTGATCTTTCCGAGAATTTCATCCGCCGGAGATTTAGCCACGCGATTTTCCCTGCTCTACGGGGAACTATTCCCTGTTATCGCCAGAAAATTCCCTGTTCAGGTGGGCAGGGAAATTTGGGCGTAACCGACTGATCTACAGTCAGAAAGCTAGGCCCATTTTGCGTGTTCGCGGCAAGATCCTGGAATTTTCCCTGTAATTTCCCGTAGATCAGGGAATTGCGAAGTAGAGACGCATTCGCGACGGACTGCCAGCACAGCCACGCTAATTCATTGATATAGAGGTAAATGCCGTGCTTCACGGAATCTCCCCTTTTCGGGCGGTTTCCGGCGCATTTGCCTGCCCTTGCCACGCCAGAGACGCTCTTTCGCGGACTGAGGGCTGCCGCTGACGCGGAAGTCTCTCGGGCGGCATTTTGGGGTCAACATTTTCAATGACAGTAGCGAGGAGGCATCGCGCGGGGCGCAACAAACTCGCCTATTACCCTCTATGGACGGCTCTCCCGTTGCAAGTCGATTTCGAACTGATCCGCGTGGCCCGTTACCGTCTATCCGGCGTCATCCGATAAGATCGGAGCGCCCAAATAGAAGGGATCCGCTCGCGCCCGCCTCACAGCTGGTAGGCCTCGAAGGCCTCGATAATAGTCAGGCTCTTTGCGCGCCGGTCCGACCTGTGCGTTTCATTTCTCCGTCGTCTCGCAAACTCTGGGGCGGGTCTTCGGAAGGCGGCGCGGTACGCGGCTCGCCCGTTCGAAGCACGGCCCAGATGATCCGTGCGTTCTTGTTGGCGACCGCGATCGTAGCGCGGTTGAAGCCGCGCCGCTCCCGAAGCTGGTTGACCCACTGATTGTTGGGGTCGGTTTTGTCCGGCGCCCTCCGCACGACAGGACAGCGCGAGCCCCGTGGACGAGCAGGCTGCGCAGATGCTGATTGCCGCGCTTTGAGATGCCCATCAAGACCTTACGGTCACCACTCGAGAACTGTCGGGGGACAAAGCCGACCCATGCGCATTGATGCCGCCCGTTCTTGAACTCGGCGCCATCGCCGATGGCCGCGACGATCGCCGTGGCGGTTTTTGGGCCAACGCCTTTGATCGTGGCGATGCGCTGACAGGTCTCGCTGTTACGGAAGACTTGCTCGATCTTCTTGTCGAAGGAGGCGATCCGTCGGTCGAGGTCGCGGAAGAGATCATAGAGTTCACCGATGGCATCGCGTGCCATTGGCGTCAGTTCGTTGTCGAAGTTCGCCAGGATATCCGGGACCAGGCGGCGGGCGCGGGTGATGCTCTTTGCCATGGCAAAGCCACGATCGAGCAGAAGGCCCCGGATCTGGCTGACGACGGCCGTGCGGTGGTTGACCATGCGCTGCCTGGCGCGGTGCAGGGCTTGGATGTCCTGTTGCTCAAGGGTCTTCTTCGGGACGAAGGGGATATGCGGCTGACGCGCGGCCGTACAGATCGCCTCGGCGTCGTTGCCATCATTCTTCTGCCTGCGCACGAACGGCTTCACGTATTGTGGGCTGATGATCTTCACCTGATGCCCGAGCGCCTCGAACTTGCGCGCCCAGTAAAAGGCTTCCGGCTGGGCCTCGACGACCACCGTACACCGGTTGATCTGTGCAGGACCTCCAAAAGCTGATCGCGCATGACCCTGCGCTTGAGAACGACGCGGCCATTGCAGTTGACGCCGTGGAGTTGGAAGACGTTCTTGGCGATATCGATGCCGAGGATCTCGATAGTCATCGCAGCTCTCCTTCTGTTGCAGGCTCTCAGCCTGCGGTGCTGGAGGGAGAGCCGTCCATCCCATTAGCTGAAACCCGAGCAGCTTGCGTTGCTCGGTCCAGTCGGTGGGGAGCTTAAGGGCCGAACGCATTAGTCGCTTCGCGCTGAGCTGAGGCGGGTGCTTGCCGTTGATGATGGCGGTGACGATATCGGGTGCCAACGAAGGAAGCCTAAGCAGGCGTGACAGGTAGCCAATGGTCAGGTGCTCTTGGTTGGCTATGGCCGGTACGGTCAGATCAGAGTCTTGAGTTAGACGCTCTTGAAAGTCATGGGCGCGAGCAATGACCCGAAGTAGCCCCGGATCGGCCGCTGTGCGATCGTCGGCGTTGTGCACGATCAACTTCATCTCACGACCGACACGCTGGAGTCGTGCTTTCACCTCTAGCTTCAGAGTATCGCCGGTGTGGTTCCGAGGGGCCCGCGCCGCCAAAAATGGTTCTGTCGACTGTGTCCGGAGTAAGTCGTGAAGCTGTTGCCGATAGAGCCTGATCTCGATGTGCTCCGCTCTGATATTTATCCGGTTGACGAGCGTCATCAGGATCGATCGGACCGTGTTTGGGGAAAGCGTTGGAAGCTCTTCTGAGATCCGACGCCCACGTCCAATCAGTCTCTTCTGCTCGGCTCCGCCCTGCTCGGCACCGCTGATTGCACTCAGAATCGCCCCATCATCAGCGAGGAACTCGCGGAGTCTGCCAATGACCAGGGCCTCTAAGTTGCCGGCGGGAAGTCGCCATCCCTGCGAGTGGTCCTTGGCAGTGCCCGTGATCAGTGATTTCGAGACGTAGTACCGATAGCGCGTATCTTTCTTGACGGCATGTGTGGGGGTTAGTCGTTCGCCGCCTTCGTCGAAGGTCAACCCGGCCAAGAGGCTTGGGTGCTTCGCGTCCGCGCCTGTGGTCCGGTCGACCCGGTTCACGGCGAGGACAACCTGAACCTTGTCCCAAAGTCTCTGGTCTACGATGGGTTCATGCTCGCCGGGATAGGCGTCGCCTTTGTGCGTAATGTCGCCGCGATAGATACGGTTCTGAAGCATGAGGTAGAGAGCACCTCGGGAGAGTTCGTGACCGCCGTAGACCGTGCCGTCCACGAAGTTGCGGTGCTTGCTGCGGATTCCGTCAGCATCAAGTTCTGCTTTGAGTCTACGCACCGATCGGAGCTCGACGTAACGCTGATAGATGTGGACGACGGTCTTTGCCTCGTCCTTGTTGACGACGAGCTTCCGGCTCTGAACCTCATATCCGAGCGGGGGCAGGCCACCCATCCACATGCCCTTCTTCTTCGATGCGGCGATCTTGTCACGGATCCGCTCACCAGCCACTTCCCGCTCAAACTGTGCAAAGGAGAGAAGGACATTGAGGGTAAGCCGTCCCATGCTCGTGGTGGTGTTGAACTGCTGCGTAATTGAAACAAACGAGACGTCGCGCGCGTCGAAGGCCTCCACGATCTTGGCGAAGTCGAACAGCGAGCGCGTCAGACGGTCGATCTTATAAACGACAACCACGTCCACTTTATCGTCGGCGATATCGACGAGAAGCCGCTGCAAGGCAGGGCGGTCCAGTGTACCGCCGGAGTAACCGCCGTCGTCATACAAGCTGGGCAAGACCGACCACCCTTCGTGCTTCTGGGAAAGAACGAAGGCGGCGCAGGCTTCGCGCTGCGCGTCGAGGGAATTGAAGGCCTGGTCCAGACCCTCGTCCGAGGATTTGCGAGTGTAGATAGCGCAACGCAGGCGCCTCGAGGAGCTACGTGTTGGTTCTCGCGACTTAGGCATCGCCGGACTCTTTTTCAGAGCTTGTACCGGCTCGCACGAGTCCGAAGAAGCGAGGGCCAGACCAATGGACCCCTGTGATCTTCTTGGCGATTTTCGTGAGGGACGAGTAGCTTGTCCCGGCATATTCGAAGCCATCCTCCGTTACGGTGACGGTGTGGGTGCGGCCATGCCATTCGCGCACCAGCCGAGCGCCCGGCTTCAGAGCGAGGCCAGGATTGGGAGCGACCCGGCCTTCGGTCCGGAACATTTTGGCCAGTGTATTCAGCCTGCGGAGCGTCGATTTACTGAGCCCGCCGTGACGGAATTGCTGAAGCCGATAGACGATCCCACGGATGAGCAAGTCGCGACTGATTTTCGGAGGCGCGCTGCGGTAAAGCCGGCGCCATTCACGGCGGACTTCATCGATGCTGGCGCCGTCGAGAGCCTCGTTTGCTGCCGGGGTCGAGGAACGACTGCGCCGCCTCCGGCGCGGGGGCGACGGCGGCGTCATGGCTCTAAGCCTTGGACTGCGCGACCGAGGCAATGTGGTAGCGGCGCACCCCGTGTTTGCCGACGTCGGAGACGAGGGAGAGGTTGAGTTTCCTGCGCACCATGCCGCTGAAAAAGCCGCGCACAGATTGAGGCGGCCAGCCGGTCTTGGCGATTATGTCGTCGATGGTGACGCTGGACTGTCGTCCCAGCATGTAGACAACAAGGTCCTTTTTTGGTCAGCGCGGGGGCAGATCGCCGTTTAGTGTCGCTTGTGAAGGTCAACTGAGACTTCCGGCGAGGGTTTGCGCCGGTCTTGCGTTTGTGCGGCATCGTATCGGTGAGCTTGGGGGTTGCGGTTTGAGTCTTTGGCATGGCTGCCTCTATCATGGCGCGGCCGGCCCGATGCCGGCGCTTCCACCGCCCACAGCCCCGCCAAAAGGCGAGGGGAGCGCGATGATGGAGGCTCTTGCCGCCGCGGCTGAGACACCATGCACGCTCTCTTGGGCGAAAAAGTCCAGTCGAATATCGAGGGCACAACGTAGCCCGATGGCGAATCTGCAGAGCCCTAGGGTCTGCCACCTAAGCCCCGAGAGCGCGGCGATGAACCAGGCACTCTTCGACTGCCAGATCCGCCATTCTTAGCCACTTTGGTTCGCCCTTGAGGATCCACGAACTCAACAACGACTCGCTGGAGCTTTCGGTTTAGCTTGGACTCATCCTCTTCGCCGCCGGGGAAGTGCTGCTGCAGGAGCCGCAGCACTGTCTCTGTTGCACGGACGTCACCCTTTAGTGCCTTAGCAACGAGTCCCGTTAAGATGGCTTCGACACGAGGCATCTCGCGGACCTCGCCGCCTTCTGTGACCTGGACTTTTTTGAACAGGGTTCCGCTGAGAAGCGAGCGGAGGTTCTTGCTTCCCTTTGGGCGACCTTTGGGATTGCCAGATTGGCCCGGCTTAAAGCGCGTTTGCTTCGGCGGCTTGTCGAGAATGGGTTGACCCGAAAGGACGGGGGGCCGCTTCCGGCGTTTACCAACAAGGTCTGAGTGACCAAAGCCAACCGAACAAAATGGACTAAGATACGTGGAAATGGCGTTGTCAGACTAACGGCATTGTCAGAGTAAATCGGCTTGAGCCGAGCAGGGGCATCCTTAGCCTCCGGCGATGCGCAATCCCTTCCGCTATTTCAGCAGGTTGCCCGAGCGGCTCCCTAACTTCTCTTGTTGCGCTTGAGAGTCTCGGATGGCAATTCGCCGAAAAGCCCCCGGTACTGTTGTGCAAAGCGACCCAACTCCCAGAATCCAGAACGGAGCGCAGCATCGGTCACCGTCAGGCCGGCATCCTCCGGATTGGTCAGCATGAGCCGGACCCGTGAAAGACGCCACTGACGTATATAGAGGCCGGGAGAAAGACCGAACACGTCCTGAAACGCACGATTTAGAGTGCGCTCTGGTGTATCGAGATGCTGGCAAATTTCCAATAAGCGAACAGGCTTTTCTGTGTGATCAAGGAGGTACTCCTCGACACTTCGAAGCATTCGCGTTGTAGATGTAAATTTTGAGTCCCGTTCTATCGGGTCTCCTGCCGCGATTGAAAACCCCAGGAGCAATGGCTGAATGAGGTCATCAAGCAAAGCTTTTCGGGCATTTGGCACCTCAAGGAGCTTCGGCAATCTCTCAATTTCGAGCAAGCCCACCTTGAACCGCTCAACAATAAGGCCGGCTATCGCCGGTGGCGGGCGATACATCGCCGGTTCCTGCCAAAACGCTTCCGTTATCGGCAGCTCCAATGAGACGCAACGTTCAAGAATGTCCTCCAGGGGCAGCGCCAGGGTCACCCATTGGGTGCTGGCTCCATAATGGGCGTTGTGTTCTACGCACGGCGGTACGACGGCTATGTCTCCAGCTTTTGTTTGATACGCCCACTGGCTGTGGAGGCCCTCGGTCTTAAGCAGGGCACCAAGTGTAAGGTCCATTTGAGAAAGCGGTCCCCACGCCCGGAACTCACCGAGCGTTGAAGCAGTGCTCAGGGTTGCCGCTCCCAACTGAGTGTGGATTATTGAACCTGAAATGCCTCCCGGGCTCAGTTGCGTCGCCACAACGTCGCTCCCGGCGACCGCTTCTTGCATGGCCTCAATGCCACTGATCGGCATTTTCTTGAGAAGATGAGACAAACAGTCCTCCCGTCTCACTCTAGGGAAGCTGACCAATCAGCCTCGTATAGCCTATACCGCATCCTGTTTGGCTCGAACCTCCGCTGGCTGGAAACGCATAGCTGAGGTCGGTTGACTGCTCTTAAATAGGATCTCGCTCCGAGCTGAGATAAGCAAGCGGAACGCGGCTACTGTGCCGGGTTCGTTGAGTCCCAAATCTTGCGGTAATTATCGTGGAAGAAGAAATGAAGCAGAATCTTCTTGATGGGCAGATCGGGACCGACCCGAACTTCACGCTGACCACGCATACCGGTCATTCAAAAGCAGACGCCAAACATTTGGACGAACAGCCGGTCCTGCAACTGACGCCAGATGAGCAGGCGATCTTTGACGGGAAGAAGGGCGCCGTCCTGCAGAAGGCGATGAACACGCGACCTTGAGCAGTGAGGACACCAAACTCGTCACCGGTGTTCGAGGAAAGGTCACACTCTGACCGACACCTGAGCCGCCCGGCACAACCGTCGTAGGCGATAGGACTAAAAAGGCACGAACAGGAGAATTCAGTGATCACCGACCAGCCAGTCAACAACCACGATGACATGCATAAGGTCACCGACAATATGCTGCGGGAGGTCGGCCTTACGATCAAAGACAGCGGCGGCAAGGTAACCTTCGCCGGCAAGGAGCCCGTCCGTAAGACAGTGATGAAGGCCGGCGCGGCGCCCGCAATCATCCTCGCGGCCAACGCGGTCGCTGAGGCCGCGATCTGGAAGGAACGCACCGGCGAAGGCCAGGACATCCATGTCGATCTCAGACAGGCATGGATTGAGCAAAGCCCGTGGCAGCTCGACGCTGCGCCCTACACGCTGGTCAACGGCGCACACAAAATGTTCAATATGGGCTCCTACGTCGTCACAAACCCTATTGTCCCGACGCGCGACGGACGTTGGATGGTGATGTGTCCGCTTTATCCCTCGCAAGGGCATTGTCAGACAAATCTAACAGAGCCTGCGAAGGGTGCTGATCTAAAGCGTTCAGGCTGCAAGTTGACGCCATTCCGCGAGTGCGGCAGCGCGGTTCTTTTTGAAGATGTCGCGGCGGTTGAGATGGCGGTCGAGGTTGAAATGGTTGTGGATTGATGCGTGGGTGGCGGCGAACTTTTGAAGAGTTTTCATGTCCCTGAACTTCGCCATCGCTCGTTCTCGTCGTCGGAACGGCTGGTGGGAATTCTCAGCGCGATTGTTGAGCCATCGACCACAGCTCCTGATCGGTAGCATTGCCGATTACATCTCATCGCCGATCGATACGAGCGAAGCCGGTCGGTTACAATCGATCTCGGTCGGCCGTAACGCTTCATCGCGCGCGTCAGGAACCTCAGCGCAGCCCTACGATCCCGGCGCTTCGTTGCGAAGACCTCCAGCACCTCGCCTTCGTGATCTACCGCTCGCCAGAGGTAATGTGTCTCGCCATTGATCCTGACGAAGACCTCATCCAGGTGCCACCGCCATTGCGGCCAAGCCCGCATTCCTGCGCCCGTCTGTTTTCGGATCTCAGCGGCAAACGTCGGACCGAACCGGTTCCACCAGAACCGCACCGTCTCATGGCAGATGTCGATGCCGCGTTCGAACAGCAAATCCTCCACCTGCCGAAGTGACAGGGGATAGCGGACGTACATCATCACCGTGAGACGGATCACCTCGGGCGAGCTGTTGAAACATCGGAAGGAATTACGCATCGCCGGAGGCTAGGGATGTTTCCTGCCCGGATCAAGCCGATTTGCTCTGACAATGCCCACCGGAGCCTGGACCTGGCGGGCTTCATCACCACTACGTCCGCGGGAGTAGGTTTTCGGACACCACGAAGCCAAGGATGGCGCACGTTTCTGCGCAACCACGCGCCGGACATTGCAGCCATGGACCTCTTCGTCGTCCCGACCATCAGCTTCGGTCTGCTGTACGCCCTGGTCATCGTTCGGCTAGACCGCAGACAGCTGGTTTGGGTCAATGTCACGGCGAACCCGACGGCAGAGTGGATTGCGAGTCAGGTCACTGAGGCGTTTCCTTGGGAGGAGGCTCCGCCGTATCTCATCCGCGATCGGGATCGAATCTACGGATCTGTTTTCGTACGCCGACTGCGAGCCATGGGCATACGAGACAAGCCGATTGCGCCCGCGTCACCATGGCAGAATGGCTTTGCCGAACGGCTCATCGGCTCAATCCGGCGGGAGTGTACCGACCACTTGATCGTCTTGGGCGAGGCGCATCTGCGCCGGGTCTTGCGAGCCTATGCTCGCTATTACAACAACATCAGAACCCACTGGTCCCTGGCCAAAGATGCGCCGGTCTCTCGCCCCGTTCACCGCACCGGAGCCATTAGTTCACACGCGATCCTTGGCGGACTTCATCACCACTACGTTCGAGTTTAGGTTTTCGGTACAGACAGCGGTTATCTGACTGCGGAGACGCCGCATGCAGTGTTCGACAAACACGACGTGAGGAGTAAGATCGTGGAGCCACCAAGAAGTCCGACGTTCCGGCCTGCATCCATCTGAACGTGGCGGGCCGTCATGTTCTGAACACTAGAAACTGTAGAGAGGTTCGAGATGAAACAGATTATTCCGTTTGCACTTGTGGCATTACTATCGACGGCGGCCTTTCCGGTGCAAGCAATCGAAGCGTGGCAAGCTTTCGACTGCGTGCTTGAAGGCGACGAGACTGAAAAGGACGCCATCGAGGCTGCGAAGAAATGGCTCAAGGCAGCTAGATCTATGGAGGGCGGTGAAGAGATTCGGGCAAGTGTGCATTTCCCGGTAGCAACGGGAGGAATCGGAGACAGT
This sequence comes from uncultured Alphaproteobacteria bacterium, assembly GCA_942491645.1. Lineage (GTDB taxonomy): Bacteria > Pseudomonadota > Alphaproteobacteria > Rhizobiales > Methyloligellaceae > Methyloceanibacter. Next base: position 294,724 of record CALOBK010000004.1, read on the forward strand.
GACTTCAAATTCATAGTCGTATCCCCATCTTTCAAAGCTTGGGGTACCTTTTGGGATGGATACGAAGGATCCCCTGCACATAAGGTTGACTTGGAGACCGACGAAATTACGACCTGCACAAAGAGCCGGTTGTTCGAAGGAGTGGTGATCGAAGTCGAGTAAGAATTTTGCCGGTTTGAGATATGTGAGAGCTGGGCCTTGCGAAAATTGGTAGGGTCTAGCCTTCAACTTTAACGTCGTCCCGATTGCGATCAGTCAGGCACGTTGTTTAGCTCTTCATCACTTAAGATTGAGTACGCTCATGCAGTCGACTTGCACCCTCCCGAGGAACCGTTGAATGATCATTGACTCGCCGCTTGAGCTTGTTTTCCGCGACATTTTTTATCGGCTACGGGGTTTTGGTGGAGGTCACGACGTCTTTTTGAAACTGGAAGGCTTCAATGTCACCGGTTCCATAAAGATCAAGACGGCAATTGGTCTGATCGAGGACCTCGAAACGCGTGGCATCGCCAAGCCTGAAGAAACTGTCATCATCGAATCTTCCTCAGGCAATCTCGGAATCGCACTGAGCATGGTCTGTGCGAGCAAGGGCTACAAGTTTATATGCGTGACAGACTCTAACGCCACACGTGCAAACATCCGAGGGATGCAGTTGTACGGGGCCAAAGTGATTGTGGCTGAAGACCGGGAGCCCGGTGGCGGATTTCTGGAGAAAAGATTTGAGATCATCGATCAGCTTCTAAGGGCGAATCCAAAGTCGATCTGGCTTAACCAGTACGACAACCCTGTTAACATCAAGGTCCACGCAGAGCAGACCGCCAACGAAATTGCGGATGAATTCCAGCAGGTCGATTGGATCTTTGTTGGTGTTGGAACTACGGGTACGCTCGGAGGCATCTGCGAGCGTCTGCGCGAGATCTACCCTCGTATCAAGATCGTGGCGGTCGAACCCAAAGGGTCGGTCACCTTCGGTGGCCGACCAGGCAAGCGTTATATTCCCGGGGTAGGAACGAGCGTTCGGCCAAGCATCGCTGATTTCGCAGATCCTGACAGGATCGTCGCGATTGATGAGCTAACGACCGTCAAGATGTGTTTGTCCTTCGCGCAGGACTATAGCCTGCTCGTAGGAGGAAGCACGGGGACAGTGCTAGCTGCCATTAAAGCAACCTCCGCTGAGTTTGCGCGTGGAGAGACGGTCATCGCCATATCCCCTGACATGGGCGACAAGTATCTCGATACCATTTATAACCCAGAGTGGGTGGAAAAATACGTCTCGGCATCTGCGGCGGTCATGTCCGAGAGTTGAGGGGAGCTGCCGTGGTCGCACTGCCAGAATTCTATGTTGTTTCTGGAGCTACGGTGAAAGACGTAGTTGATGATTGTCCAAGCGAAATATTCTCAGCTGTAGAAAAAGCATACCGCCTACATGCAGCAGGTGAGTCAATTAATCCCGACAGCTATTTCCTGCGCTTTCCCGAAAAACCACGAGACCGTATTATCGCTCTGCCAGCACGTCTCGGTGGCGACGTCCAGAGAAGTGGTTTGAAGTGGATTGCAAGCTTCCCGGAGAATACGGCCGCGAACTTAGCACGAGCATCTGCCGTACAGATTCTGAACGACCCGAGAACAGGTTATCCTGTTGCATGCATGGAAGCGTCGCTGATAAGCGCAACACGAACAGCCGCTTCTGCGGCATTGGGTGCTGAGGCGCTTTCACCTTCACCGCTTACGGGCACCCTGTGCATTATTGGAACTGGCGTTATTGCGCGTGCCATCTTCGATTGGCTCAAGTTCCGAGGGTGGGCCTTTGACAGGATCAACCTCTTTGACCTCGAACGTGCAGAGGCCGAACGCTTCGCGCAATGGCTCAGAAGCAACCACGACGAGCGCGCTGAAGTTGAGCGTAGCTTGGGTGCCGCGATATCCAATGCTTCTCTGATTGTGTTTACAACGACGGCGCTCGAACCCTACCTCGACGACCCTGACCTATGCTCCCATGCGCCTACAATCTTGCACCTGTCTTTGCGTGACATCGCAGTCAACGTTATTCTTGAAGGGCAAAACTTCGTTGATGATATCGACCATTGTCTGAAGCAGAGGACGTCAGTTCATCTGGCCGAGATGGAGACCGGCAATCGCGACTTTATTGCGGGGACGTTGGTCGACGTTCTTGACAAGAAATGTGTGATTGACCCCAAGAGGCCCAGAATATTTTCGCCCTTCGGTCTTGGTGTGCTCGATATTGCTATCGCCGACTTGGTCCTCGACCAGGCTATCGCTCGAGAGGAGGCAACAGTCATCCCTGATTTTTTCAGTAACTCTTTGCGGTGGTAGCTCGACGGACTCCTTCGATGCCACACCTAGTCAGTCAGAAAGTGAATTACTTCATATGAAAAAGGGATTTTGAAATGAGCTCCATAGAAAGTGATGGTTTGATGGAGCGTGTCGCGGTAGGGAAGCCGCCGGCAAGTTCGCTAGGTGGCCGCGTGTGGAGTTGCAACGAATGGGATCCGCTTGAGGAGGTAATCGTAGGCAACCCCTTCAATGCACGCTTCCCATACCCCGACAAGAGCACGCAGGTTGCGGAGTATCCGGATCGTCCACTGGACGAAATACCGCGCGGCCCCTTCCCAGAGAAAATTATCCAAGAAGCCGAAGAGGATCTTCAGGAGTTCATCGCAGCGCTTGAGAGTCGAGGCGTGATCGTAAAGCGGCCCGAGACATGGCCTCACGAGAAGCAACTGTCGACAATTCATTGGGAATCTTCCGGATACTACAACTATTGCCCGCGCGATATTATGCTCGTGATAGGCGATCGGATTATCGAGACACCCAATGTCATTCGCAGTCGCTCTCAAGAAACGTTTAGTTATCGAAATTTGCTATTGGATTATATGAGGTCTGGGGCAAAATGGATCAGCGCCCCCAAGCCCATGCTTCTCGACTCGTTGTTCGATGTCGACTTGACGAAGCCCACGCCGCGTAACGATGAGCCGGCCTTTGATGCCGCCAATGTACTGCGCTTCGGTTACGACCTAGTTTACTTGGTGAGCGCGACCGGTAACGAATTGGGTAGTCAGTGGCTGCAGTCGGTGCTTGGCGACAAGTTCCGCATCCATTTGTTGAAAGACATCTATTTCGGAAGCCACATCGACTCGACGTTAGTGGCGCTAAGGCCGGGGCTAATCCTCTGCAATCCAGCGCGCGTGAGCAAGGAAGACCTGCCTGAAATCTTCAAACAGTGGGAGGTGATATTCAGCCCACCGATGGAGAATACAGAGCGCTACAGCGAGGAGTATCTATCCAAATGCATTGGCAGCGATTGGATCGATATGAATGCTTTTAGCATCAGCCCAGAATGTGTCGTTGTCGACCGCGATCAAACGGCTCTAATTAGGCTTCTCGAGAAGCATGGGCTTGAGGTTATTCCCATCAAGTTGCGCCATTCGAAAATGCTCGGCGGCGGGTTTCATTGCGTGACGCTCGACGTACGTCGCAAGGGTAAGCTCGATCGGTACTTCGATGGCTGACCGTATGTGATACGAACTCAGTCGTAGGCATGACTGCTTGTAAGCATTTCTTCTGATCCAGCTCCTGTGTAGGGGCGGCGAACTGGCGATAAGTGTGGAGGACCTGGGTTGGCTGCCGTTTTCGTCATGAGCGCCGCCACGCTGCTTCTGCTCATCATCTATTTGGCTTGGAGACGGTATCTGTGGGCTTTTGAGCAGGATTCGGATCCACCACTGGACGATTGCCCCTATAGCCTTACGGACCGATTTGGACAGAACGCGTTTGTCAGTGTCCCGCACCAACGAGGCGTGCGATGGCTATCTGAGATCTTCAGCCGCTCTGCCGCGAGATACCACGACCACGTAGCACTCCAGATTCCGCACACGGGTGAGTCTCTCACCTACGCGGAGCTTGACGCGCGGGCGGAACACATTGCCACGGCCGTGTCGCGGCATCTCGACGGCCCAGACCAGGTCGTTGCTGTCGCCATGTCCCAAGATAACTGGGAGATTGTCGCGGCGCATCTCGGCATCCTGAAGGCTGGGGGCGCACTCATGTTCCTCGACACGGCGCTTCCGGACGCACTCATCGATCATATGCTTAAGGATGCGCAGCCAGTTGTTGTGTTGACGCGCGGGGGTGCGACTTTTGGAGCGTTGCCGACAATCGACGTCACGAAATTACCGAAGATCTCTGAGGGCCGTGCGCCGCCGACGTGGTTGGACGATCCAGATCAGCGGCTTGCTACGATTTTTTACACGAGCGGCACAACGGGTGTGCCGAAGGGGGTGGAGTGTCCACACTCGGGATACGTCAATCTTGCGCTTTCATATGCCGACTATTTCGATCTTCTGCCTGGTACCGACGCAACTACGCTCACATCCTCACTAGGATACGATGGCAGCATCTCAGAGATGTATAGCGCCTGGGTATCAGGTTGTACGGTTATTCTGCTGACCAAAGAGCAGATCCGCTCGGGCCCTGATCTTGTTCCGATCCTGCGCGAGGCCGAGGCAACAGTGCTGTTTTGTCCGCCGGTCCTGTTGACCACCTTGACTGCGACCCCTGAAATCGATCTGCCTTATCCTGTCTGCAGATATGTTGTCCCGGCAGGCGAGGCGTTTCCGGATTCCCTTGTTGAGCCATGGACGCGCGGACGGCGCCAGATCATCAACACTTACGGTCCGACCGAGGCGAGCACGGATACGAGCCGTCAAAGTTTGCGCCCTGGAGAGCCAATCACCATCGGTACGCCCTTTCCGGACGTGACATACGTGATCCTTGAATTCGAGGGGCTCAATCCCCTGCCGCACGGCGAACAGGGAGAGTTGTGCATTGGCGGGGTGCACTTAGCCCGGGGCTACCGCAACTTGCCTGAACAGACAGCAAAGGTGTTCATCGATCATCCTAAGTTTGGCCGTTTATACCGAACGGGAGATAGATGCAGGATCGATAGGAAAACGAACCGCGTACATTTTCTGGGGCGCTTTGACGCGCAACTCAAGGTACGCGGGCACCGGGTTGAGGCGCAAGCGGTCGAGAGTATCCTTCAATCTCAGTTCCGTGAGATTGAAGCCGCAGTCTTGGATTATCAGAACGAAGCTCTGATTGCCTTCGTTTCTGCACCCAGCATTGCTCAAGGACCGATATCGGTAGCCACTCCCGCGCCTGCCGAGTGGGCGGCACGGGTGACGGAGAAGCTGGCAGAGCAACTTCCCGAAACCTCGGTTCCTTCACGGGTCTTTCTCGTCGGCAGTTTTGAGATGAAGCCGGTCTCCGGAAAGATCGACCGCAAACGCCTGCCTGACGTTGCCGCTCTGCCAGCAACCGCAGAGATGGACTTAAAGACATCCAAAAATGGAAAGGTACAGAACGCTGACCTAGCGGCCATCAGGAGGTCCGACGTCAATAGCTCTCTTGGTGCTGGGCCAGAAGAGGGGCCAAAAGCTGAAGACGTTCTAGAAATATGTCGCTCTGTATTCGAAGCGCCGATTGGATGGGACGATACGTTTGCTGATGTGGGTGGCCACTCAATTATCATCGCGCGTCTAGCGCAGCGGCTGCATGCGTCAGGCCGACCTGTGAGCGTTAGAGCGCTGCTCAGCGAGTGCAACACAGCTCGGAAAGTTGCAGAGCGCAAACCTGCCGTCCTGTCGAAACTGGAGCCCTCATCCAATCCGGTCCGCCCCAAAAACTTAGCGAATATGCCTGACGCCAAGGCAGCACAGGTGCTGCCGATTGGTCTCTTCACGCTGCTCCAAATAGTCTTTGTCTTAATCCTCTATGCGCCGGGTCTCCTTGCGTTTCTCATCTTTTTCGGATTCGCGGATATTGGGCTGTTTTTTACAACCGCCAGCATCTGGAGTTTCATCATTGTCGGCACGGTTTTCTATCTACTGGTTCTATCGGTGCCCTTTGTGGAACTTATTTGGGCGATGTTCGTGAAGCTCCTACTGGGGGGTCATATCTACAAGAACAACGTCCAGCCAGGGGTCTATCCCAAATGGAGCCGAATGCACTTGCGGATCTGGTGTATCGATCGGCTACAGAGAATAGTGCTAACGCCTCTGGCGACTATGTATCGCAGCGCGCCACTTACGGCGTTCGCCTTACGACAGTTAGGCGCGAAGGTTGGTCGTAATCTGCAGTGTGCAAATGACGCGAGATTTTTTGGTCCTCTTGATCTGGTTTCCATTGACGACGATGTGGCCATTCAGACCGGGGCTCATATGTGTACCGCACGCTGGGAAGCCCAAGAGCTCCATGTTGGCCCTTTACATCTTGAGAGCGGTTGTAAGATCGGGATGCGTGCCGGGGTATTCGGTCAAGTTACTGTAGGGCGCGATGCTTGGGTTGCGCCTCTGACTCCGATCCAAAGTGATGTGGGTTCCGGTGACTTATGGGAGGGGTCTCCGGCTCGCGCTACGGGTCGACACGTCAGATTGAATCGCCCTGCGAGCCTATGCCAATCTACTTTGCCGATCTGGCTTCTGGAAGTGCTCAACATCCTGATGCAGATCGGTACTTTATTTATGATCGTCGTTCTCCCGGCCGAGCTTATCCTATGGGGTGCGCGCGAACTGAGTCCGTTTGCACAAGCTGACCTTGTCAGCACATTCGTTGCAACAGCTCACAACGAAGCGGCTGACGCGCCGGCAGCGGTTGCCGACAATGGCACTGTTCCGGTCAACTATTTTGCCGTGGCGCCGATCTATGAGATCTTCGGGCACTTGGCGATGTATGCCTTCGCCACGATGTGGCTGACCCTTGTCGTGACCTCATTACTGGCATGCTTGTTCATCCGCTTTACGGCGGCAACTCCTGGCATCTATGCCACCCACGGCTTGAGGGGCGCGCTCCTCATGTACAGGATGAGCATCCTCAATACGATCCAGCGAATCTGGACCTGGACGATTACAGGCCAATATCTGAGGGCACTATCGGGCGTTGAGTTTAACCGGATTGGCGCGTCGGAATGCGACGTCATGTTCAACCTGGTTCCTGAGGTGACCTCAGCCGACTCTAAAGTGTTCTGGTCGAATGGCAGCTTCACCAACGTTCTCGACTACGATGCCAAGCACATGGCATTGCGTCGGATCGAGATGCCGCCGAATTTCTTCACGGGCAACTACAGCATCGCAGAGTACGGTGCTTTACCTGACAACTTCATGCTCGGCGTGTCGACCCCATGCAGTGACATCCTGTATCGTCGCCAAATGCGATCTCGCCCCGCTATGCCCGTCGCGCTGGCGGGCAATCCGCCGCTCGCGTTCGCCAGTGCATCGTTTCAGGAAGAGGACCAAGCGCATCATCCACCGGGTTTCTATCTTTTTGCCGAACGGATCCTCCTCAACGACATTTTCAGCATCGGCTCCCTAAGGATCACAGAAGCCCTCATTTTTGCTTTGACCTACATAATTCTTTATCGCGTCGGATTCGATGCTGTCCTTGGTGCGTTGATCGCTTTGATTTTGGCGGAGGCGGGGCTTGTTGGCCTAACCGTCCTGCTTAAGCATGCTCTTGTTGGCAAAGAGTGGGGCAGCAATCACACGACAGCATTCTGGTCGACTCGTCACTTTACATATTTCTTTGTCCAAGACTGTTTCTTTAACTGGTGTAGAGGGACATTGGGGTTGCTGCGGGGGACCATCCTTGCGAACGGCATTTTACGGAAATTGGGGTGTCAGATCGGACCTCGGACGATCGTGATGGACCCAATGCAATGCTCTGATTGGAATGCTGTGCGCGTTGGGAGCGACTGCATTCTGGATGGTATCTTGCAGTTGCACACCTTCGAGAACATGTTGTTGCAAGTGAAAGAGACACGCATTGGGAATGGCGCCACGATTGCGACTGGCGCCACAGTTATGAAAGGCGCAATTTTGGATCGCGATGTCACGCTAAGGCCGCTGTCAATGGTGCTGAAGGAAATGCATATTCCCGCAGGGGTTCATGAAGGCAGTCCGGCCGAGAAGCTCCAGACATGAGATGATCGACAAAGTCCCGAAAAAAAGGGATGCTCTGAGGAGCGAGAGCATCAGCTACTTTCTCGAATCCTCAGTGCGGGATTTGACACCAACTAACCCGCACCGTGACATTTCAGTTCTCTTCATGCCTGCCCAGCATGATGGCCCCCCAGCAGACTTTTTTGGCTCGATGCTTTCCGTGAGCGAATTGTCCCGGGCAGAACGCTTCAAGGCAATTGACCACAAAATAAGCTTCTTGCAGAGGCGTGCGTTCCGCCGCTTCTGCGGTGCAATTGCTCTCGGCGATACCCGCCCGCTTTCCCAAGTCGGTTTCGCGACGACGAGGGAAGGGCGGCCCTACCTGTCTGAGTTGCCCCGCACGTGGTTCAGTTTTTCCTCGTGCCGTCACGGGTGTTTGGCGGCTTGGTCGTTCAGCAGCGCAGTCGGCGTAGACATCGAAAGCCTTGACCAATCTGTCTCACCGGTCGAGATGGCAATCTACCACTTCGCCCCAAATGAGTCGGATGCAGTTTGCATGGCCGAAGTCAATGAGCGCAAAAGACTCTTTCTACGACTTTGGACGTTGAAGGAGGCGGGCCTGAAATCGATCGGGGAAGGGATATCTTATGGTTTGGACGCGTTCCAGTTCGAAACAAAGCCTAGGGTGCGTGCCTCCTTCGCGCCCGCAGCGTATGGCGGCCCGACTAATTTCAATGCGAGATTGTTGGAGATAGCCGGTTGTTGCGCAGCGTTGGTGATCCGCAATCGGCTGCCAAGTCGACAGCAACAATCACCAACTTATGCCAACAGCACTTATGGCTGACCGATACAAGATCATTATTACTTCAACCTGGCTCATTGGTTTCATGCCGCATCAATCGCCGAATACACGACATCTGATGTGTCTTCAGATTGAGCCCCTATTGTTTTGTTGTGAGAGAATTTTGAGCGCACGGGTGATGAGCGGATCTTCACCAGCGTCAAGATCGGCTTTCGTATTGAGCAAATCTATGTCCGCAGGTACCCCCTTGCCTTCGTAACAAATCATATCGGCCGACAGGTACTCCTGGTATGAGAGGCTGTAGTCCCATCTGTTGGGTAACGTCTTCTCCAATTGATACGAGAAGATGCCATTCGTGTGTTCGCCCAGAATTGTTGCATGTGGCAGCTCTCTGAGTGCCAGCGCAAAGCACTCGGCGCCGCTAAAGACCGCATCGCATGTAAGAAGAACAATAGGGCGTATAAACTGTACGTCGCCTTTCGGCGAGATATGCCAGGTCTTCAGTGGTGTGAACTCGTCCGTTCCCGGTCCAATTTTTGATCGCCGGTGAAACGCAACACGCATGCGGTCGGTGAAGCGATTGATGATCATGAGTGCGATGTCATCCTCACCACCTGGGTTGTCACGAATATCGATTATGAAACCCTTGAGATCAGGCATATCGCGAGAGATTATGTCGAGAGCCTTAGACACTTTCTTCTTTTTGACGTCTTCCAACTCAAGAATGCGCATGTAGCCGTAATCGGATGACCGGCAGTAGCGCATCATCCAGGCTTTGCTTTTCCTGAAGGGGCCAAATCCGTTGGCCGTTAGCGTGGCTCGCGTAACGTCGAAAAGACGCTTGATCTGTGGTGTCGTGAACTCGCGATAAAAGCGCGGGGCTTTCTCAGCCGTGAAATGCACCTTTGCCCTGGAGCGACCCAATCTCGCTGTGATCTCGACATGCCCATCGTCGAGGGGATCGAGCATGCTGCAGAAGACCTCAAACAGCTCCTTGTCACTCGTGGCCGAGGAGATTCGAGGCCTGTATAATTTATACTGTTTGTGCCAGTCGACGTTCCTCAGCTCAAAGAAGGGGTACCTTCGATGGAACGTTTTCCATAGTGCCTCAAAGTTCTTCTCGGGGTCGCGATTGGTCAAGTTGCAGCCTATCTTCAACCAGCAAATTTCGTCAGACTGCCATCGAGTAGCAGCTCGCGAATTGATGGGTGAAGCTAATCGCTAGCGCATCGGTGGCCATCGGTACGACAATAGGAACTCTTTCATGTGGATACCTTGTCGCCAGTTGCTTCATCTCCTCGAGGCTAAGCATCCTGCATAGCCGAAGGTACCAGGATCCTGGGTAAGGAAGAATGGCAATCATGCCACCCTCCGATCGCCTTCGTCCCGTCGACCCTGACGCCCGATTGCGATCCGCTGATGCAGTTCGCGGATTCGCACTTTTCGGTGTGCTGCTCGTCAACATGTTCAACTTCGGAGCGTATTCGTCGGAATGGACGGATACCCTGGATCAAACTTTCAATGCGGCGATGCACGCCGTATTCGAGACGAAATCCTGGCGCCTGTTCGCCATGCTATTTGGATTTGGATTCGCGCTGCAGTTGGCCAAATTGGAGAGCTTGGGTGGGGGAAACCTCTGGTTCTACTTCAGGCGAGTAGCGATTCTATTCGTGATTGGGGTGGGGCACGCACTGTTTTATGACGGCGACATCCTGATGGAATATGCCCTACTGGGCTTCATTCTGCCTGTATTTCGCCGACTGGCAGCGGGTACGCTACTGACACTGACCTTGTTGCTCATGTTGGCATTTCCGGTCGGCAATGTTGTCGATTCGCTCCGGGGTGCCAGTGCGCCCGTCGATGCGGACGCCTCTCTGTCTCTAGCAGAACTAAGGGATGACCACCCTTACCTAGGCACGCTCAGTGATGTCTTTGAGACCAACGCGGAAGTGATCCCCCCCCGATTGTGGAATGGGCTCAATGAGCCGGAATCAAGCTTCGCAATCTTCGCGATGATATTGCTGGGCTTCCAAATTGGCCGAAGCCGTCTCGTTCATGATGCAGCAGAACACACCAAGAAATGGCGCTGGATATTGCGATGGGGCATGACAACCGGTCTCGTCTTTGCAGCGATGGAGTGGTACCTGGGCCGTTATCATGGCTACGCTGCATTTGAGGGCAACACGGCCTCGATGGGGATCCGATTTCTTGGCGACTTGCTGTTTTTGTTTGGATCGACCGCCTTATCGCTAGCGTTCGGTGCCGGCATTTTACTGTTAGCGGAACAGGGCAAGTGGGACACTGTACTTTCGCCGCTGCAATCCTTGGGGCGGATGGGGCTGACGATCTATCTTTCCGGCACACTTATGTTCACCCTGCTCTTTTACGGATATGGATTTGGCCAGCTGTACTTGCTTGGCCCCGTAGCAACGACCGCCTACGCAGTCCTATTTTTTGTGATTCAGATCGTCTTCAGCAGTTGGTGGCTTCGATACTTTCGATTCGGGCCGGTAGAGTGGATCTGGCGCTGCCTGACCTATCTTCAGATGCAACCGCTGCGAATCCCGGCGTTAGCCGCATCACCAGTAAACACTGAGGGACGCCGCCGTCCCTAGGGGAAACCCCGCGGGTGAATGCATCCAGCTATCTTGAACGCGTTAGGCCTGCTCCGCGTACCGAAACCCTCGTCCGCGGTATTCGCCTCCCTGCTACGAGCTGGGTTCTCCCTGCTCGCTAAGTTAGGGAGAGGGACGTCCAACGCGTTGACATGCTGTGACTTTCTGCAGGTATCAGTCGCTGCTCTCGCTGCTTTTTGACGGAATCTCCCTGCATTTCCCACTTTAGCAGGGAGAGACGGGTTGGCCTCAGACTGCCAGCACAGCCACGTTCTGCCTGATCGATCGGGAACAAGTAGCGGTCGGGCGGTAAGGCCCAATTTCTCGCAGGAACCGGCTAGATTTCGACGCCTCCGATCGGGGTCCCAGCAGCAGAGACGAATTTCCGTCGTATCCACGGGCAATCTGACGTGAGAATCTCTCGAGCGGCATTTGGGGGTCAACATTTGCGGTGGCGGCTATGACGCAGCGCGTGGGCTGCGCGCCAAGCCCCGCCGCTACACTCTCTGGAAGCCTAGGAGTTTGCGCTGTTCGGCCCAGTCGGTTGGGAGTTTGAAGGCGAGACGCATGAGGCGCTTTGCGCTGAGCTGAGGCGGGTGTTGGCCGTTGATGATCGACGTGACGATATCGGGCGCCAGAGACGGAAGCCGCAAAAGGCGAGACAGGTAGCCGATCGTGAGCTGCTCCTGACTGGCAATGGCCGGCACGGTCAGATTGGGATTCCGGATCAGACGCTCTTGAAAGTCATGCGCACGCACGATGATGCGAAGCAAACCGGGGTCGGCCTCGGCTTGGTTCTCAGCGTTGTCGACGATTAGTTTCATCTCGCGGCCGCAGCGCTGCAGGCGCGCCTCTACAGTTAGTCTGAGGACATCGCCGTCGTGGTTCCGGAGAGTCGGTGCCGCCAAAGTGGGTTGAGTCGACTTTGGTGCAAGCAGGTCGTGAAGACCGTTGCGATAGACTCGGATCTCCACGTGCTCTGGTGTGATGTCGATCCGTTGTACGAGCATCATGAGAATGGACCGGATCGTGTCGGGGCTGAGCCGAGAGATGTCCTCTGAGAGCTGATGACCGCGCGCGATCAGTCGCTGCTGTAGGGCTCCAGTGTTGGCTGTATCACTGATGGCACTCAGCATCGCCTGTGTGTACCGAAAACTCCATCCGCATTTGATCGGCTCAAGGAATCACCTAACGTCAGTGCATAATGTTTGCGCTGCTCTGCTTCGTTCTGGCCGTATTAGCCTCGCCATTCAAGTCGAAGAGCCGGCTTGAAGCAGAGAACGCGGCCCTCCGGCATCAGTTGATCGTTTTGCGGCGTAAGGTGCGTGGCCGCCCCCGGCTTACCAACAACGATCGCTGGTTCTTTATCCAGTTGTGTCGATGGTTCCCGTCGACCGTGCAGGTCCTCACGATCATCCAGCCCGAGACGCTCGTGCGTTGGCATCGGGCCGGCTTTGGCTGCTATTGGCGTTGGAAGTCGCGCGCACGGGGAGGGCGGCCCCAAATCGAATCTGACCTTCGTGCGTTGATCCGGCGGATAAGCATCGAGAACCCGCTCTGGGGAGCGCCGCGCATCCACGGAGAACTGCTCAAGCTCGGGTTTGAGGTCGCGCAGTCGAGCGTCGCCAAATACATGGTCAAGCGACGGCGGCCCGCCGAGCCAGGGATGGCGCCCCTTTCTGCGTAACCACGCGCCGGACATTGCCGCCATGGACTTGTTCGTTGTCCCGACCATTACGTTCGACTTGCTCTATGCTCTGGTTATCGTTCGGCTAGACCGCAGAGATCTCGTCTGGATCAACGTCACGACAAACCCGACGGCGGAATGGATTGCGCGTCAGATAACGGAGGCGTTTCCTTGGGATGATGCCCCGGAATATCTCATTCGCGATCGGGATCGGATCTACGGCACCATCACGAAACGCCGATTGGGCGCCATGGGCATCCGGGACAAGCCCACTGCGCCAGCCTCTCCTTGGCAGAATGGTTTTGCTGAACGGCTGATCGGCTCGATCCGGCGCGAGTGTGTCGATCATTTCGTCGTTTTGGGCGAGGCGCATCTGCGCCGAATCCTGCGAGCCTATGCCCGCTATTACAACGACATCAGAACACACCGGTCGCTGGACAAAGATGCGCCGGTCTCTCGCCCGATTCAGCGGGCCGGAGCTATTAGTTCACACGCGATCCTTGGCGGACTGCATCACCACTACGTCCGGGTTTAGGTTTTCGGTACACACAGCGCGCTCATATATCCCACAACACCAGGCGCCGCCCCAGCATCGCGCTGCAACGCAAGTTCGATATCGTAGACAGCCACGGCAGGCATTCCCCAAATCGCGGCCTCACATGCGCGGCGGACAACCGTATCGCGTTGAATCTGAGTCATTTCTGCGAAGACTGGTGTGGCGATATCCATCAAAGCCAAAGCCGACAGCATTGATACCGATCTGAGCGCCTTGATGGACATTACTCCAAGCTGGTGAATGTGTCTCAACGCGACCATTGCATGATGCCGCATTCCAGACTTATCATTTTGTGACAACACCCGCGCAGTCACAAGGTAAGAAATCTGAGGGTCGTCATGGGACTTCTTGTTGACGGTGAATGGCGTGATCAGTGGTACGATACCAAATCTACCGGCGGTAAGTTTGTTCGCAAGCTATCTCAGTTTCGCAACTGGATCACTGCCGATGGCCATCCAGGATTGTCAGGAACTGGTGGATACGAGGCAGAGGCTGGTCGCTATCATCTCTATGTTTCTTATGCGTGCCCTTGGGCGCACCGGACCCTTATCTTTCGCGAGCTGAAGGGTCTGCAGGAGAAGATCTCCGTCAGCGTGGTGCATCCCTTTATGGGTAGGGAAGGTTGGAGCTTCGACGATTCATTTCCGGGAGCAACAGGCGATCCGATCAATCACGAGGATAGGCTTTACGAGATCTATCTGCAGGCGGACCCGGGCTACACAGGGCGCGTGACTGTGCCCGTACTTTGGGACAAGCAGAGCGGCACAATCGTCAACAACGAGTCATCAGAAATCATCCGTATGTTCAACTCGAGCTTCGATTCCGTTGGAGCTACGCCTGGAGACTATTATCCGGAACAGCGGCGGCACGAGATTGATGACTTGAATGACCGCATCTACGACACGGTTAACAACGGTGTTTACAAAGCGGGGTTTGCGACCACGCGAAGCCTATGAAGAAGCAGTCATTCCGCTGTTCGAGACCCTTGATTGGCTTGACGATCGTCTGGAGAGGTCGCAGTACTTGTTGGGACCGCGCATTACGGAGGCTGATTGGCGTTTATTCACGACGCTTGTACGCTTCGATCCCGTCTATGTCGGACACTTCAAGTGCAACTTGAAGCGAATGTGCCGATTATCCGAACCTCGCCGGATATGTGCGTGACCTCTATCAGCAGCCGGGGGTCGCGGCGACGGTACGCCTCGATCACATCAAAGCGCATTATTACGGAAGCCACCACACGATCAATCCGACGCGTGTTGTGCCGCTTGGGCCCCAGATTGATTATTCCGCACCCCAAAACCGAAACCAGCTTATGGAGACATTGAGGGATGACTAGTTCCTGGCCCGACATTCCCTTTGAACCCTGGAAAGAGTCCTGCGCCACGCTGCACTTATGGACCCAAATCGTAGGAAAGTATCGGCTTGCACGCACGCCGTGGATAAACCATTCCTGGCACGCGACGTTCTACGTAACCTCACGTGGACTGACGACGTCTCCCATTCCCGCTGGTGCTCGAGACGTGCAATTCGACTTCGATCTCATCGATCATAAGCTAATTGGAAGCGTGACTGACGGCTCCAAGGGGTTCTTTGTGTTGGAGCCCATGTCGGTCGCTGAGTTCTATCGCCGCTTCCTCGCGTTGACAGACGAGCTTGGTGTGCGAACCAAGATCCACGGCTCGCCAAACGAAGTAGCCGACCCGATCCCATTTGAGCAGGACAAGTTTCATGCTTCCTACGAGAAAGATGCGGTAAACCGATTTTGGCGCGCACTCGTGCAGATTGACCGCGTCCTCAAGAACTTTCGAACCGGTTTTCTAGGGAAGGTGAGTCCAGTCCATCTTTTTTGGGGCAGCTTTGACCTCGCGGTAACTCGGTTTTCGGGGCGCCCCGCGCCGCTGCACCCGGGCGGAATACCGGCCCTACCCGACGCTGTCACACGTGAGGCTTATTCCCACGAAGTTATATCGGCAGGATTTTGGCCAGGCGGCGGTCCCGTTGAATACCCAGCGTTCTATTCTTATGCCTATCCCGCGCCAGAGGGCTTCTCCAAGCAAACAGTAGCACCGGGAGAAGCTTTCTTTGACGAGAATGCGGGGGAGTTCATTTTGCCATACAGCGTCGTCAGAGAAGCATCTGATCCCGAACGAATACTGCTGAATTTCCTCGAGTCGACTTACGATATCGCCGCTCGATTGGCTGATTGGGATCGAGCATCGTTAGACTGCCCCCGCGGCCCAATTGGAATTCCACGGTCGCTTTGATGAGGCCTTTTCAGGTCTAGTTGCCGAACCTCTTTGGATGTCTCTCGAGGGCATTGTCAGACTAACTAAACATGAGTTGGCTGATCACGATTGGTCAAGACACTCACGCTGCGGGAGTTGACGCCATTCCGCGAGTGCAGCAGCGCGGTTTTGCTTGAAAATGTCGCGGGGGTTGAGGTGGCGGTCGTGGTTGAAGTGATTGTGGATCGAGGCAT
>CALOBK010000005.1:0-85215 GCA_942491645.1 uncultured Alphaproteobacteria bacterium
GCAGGCGAGCCACCCCAATATCACTTGGGTTGGTTGGAGCATCGCTTGGGCGATTGTACTGGTGCTTCTCTTGTGGCCTCGACCTTCGGAATGACCTAGATTAGGACAAGAGGCGTCTCAGCCTCCCCGAGCCTAGAGGCTACTCCGAGAAGTAATGGAGGAAGCTCATGAGTACCGGCCTCGACACTTTTGACACGACCGTTCAGGAGTCCAATCTCTGGCTCAAGGCTGTCATGGATCGGCTCGACACCACGGACCGCCATCGCGCTTACGCTTCCTTGCGGGCGGTCTTGCACGCGCTTCGTGATCGCATCGGTCCCGAGAGCGCGGCGCATCTCGGCGCGCAGCTCCCCATGCTGTTACGTGGTCTCTACTACGAAGGCTGGGACCCGACGAACAAGCCGACCAAAGAGCGCCACGAAGAAGCGTTCCTTGCGCGTATCGCGCAGGAATTGCCCCGCGCGACGGAAGACGAAGTAGAGGAGGGAGCGCTGGCCGTGCTCGACGTGCTATCGAAGTACGTCGACCGCAGCGCCGCGGTTAAGATTGCCGTGATGTTCCCGCAAGACCTGCGCAAGTTCTGGCCCGCTTTCGTCCAGGAAGCGGCGAGGAACCGCCAGCAAGGCGCGGCCTGGCCTCCGCTTTGCGAGCACGTTGGAGACAAAGATCGCTAAGGCGCAACGCCCCGTTTTCAGGATGATGTCATGAAAGTGCCCAAACTCTGGTTCGTCGTCGTCGATGGCGGACGTGCACGCTTTGTCGAACGCGATCAGCAAGGCCGTTTCAGGACCGTTTCGAGCTTCGAGGCAACGAGCTTGCATATGAAAAGCCGCGACATTGGGAGAGACCGACCAGGACGCGTGCATGAAAGCGCCGATTCCAGCCGGCACGGCACCGAACCACGTCACGACCCTCACGAGACCGAGAAGGAGAAATTCGTCGCGCTGGTCGTCGGTGAGATCGAGAGCGCGCGCATAGCGGGGTCTTTCGATCAATTTGTCCTCGTGGCGCCACCGAAGGTTTTGGGTGAATTTAGGCGGACGCTGCCAAATACGCTGGCAGCCGTCCTCAAGACCGATTTGCCGAAGGATTTGACACAAACCCCAGACCACGAGCTCGCGGCGCATCTATCGGCTGAGGTCTTTCTGTCTAGATCATGATCTCCTGATGTCTGGATTCGACCCAACGGCGGAAGTGCCCAAGTTCGCGCCTGACTTCCGCTAATGACCTAAAGCGGACATCGCTACAGTCCAGCTTGGCTCTCGATGGGCCTAAAGGGGACGGCGCTTCAACAGTTCAAAATCAATGAGCGCGTAGGCAAACATGCTATCTTTGCGGACAAGCCGGCTGCCGTCGGGGCGAGCACGCAAGACGAGATGGCGCGGCTTGTGGTCCAAAACCACAAAGCCGTTTGCCACAAGCTCCTGGCTTGAGCGAAAATAGAGCGCGTGCATCTCGGATTCGGACAACAGTCCGCGTTCGTACATCGCTTCGGCGTCGTCGCCCTTCACCCATTGAAAGACGAGGAGGTAGTCGCGCAGGAGGTCAAGCGTTACGGGATCGCCACGGGTCTGCACGGCCTGGTCTGCAGCAAGCCGCGCGGCATGCTCGGCGAAGAGGCTCTCTGAGCGGCCGAGCTGCCATAGCGCGTAGCGGTCCGGCGGACTATAGATCGCAAGCGGCCGTTTGGTGAGAATGCGGGGGCGGTTCGGGCCAAAAGGGCCCCGGCGCAAGGCCATCAGCAAGCCAAACTCCTCGAATGGATCGTTGAACGCGGCTCCGTCGATCATCTCCCGAGGCGTCGCCTCCGCCGCGGACCGGTCTACGAAAATGGGAACATCCTGGGCAACGCGGGAGAACTTGATCACGAGGCTCTCGGTCGCCCCTAGCGGAACGGACGCGGGAACGCGATACACCGTCCCGGTCGACCCGAGTAGCCTGCGGCCCGCCTCACGATAGCGTTTGTCTATGAACCAGGCCTGGGGGACGGTTAGGGTCCGGAGCGCCCACCCGTAGCGCGTGAAGAACAGCTCGCCCCCTTCGCTCGGCACGAGACGCGCATAGTCCACACCGTACACGCGTGCCCTATGCGCTGCTGGCAAATCGTCGAACGGTGTCCGAAGCAGGCGATCGAGATCCTGGTGCAAAAGCGTCATGTTCGGCGCACTTCTATACTAGCGGTCCGCCCCTTCCTAGTGTTCATCGAGACGGGAGGGTGCGCGTCAGCGCAGCGCCTCAACGAAGCGGCACTCAAACGTGCCGCGTCGCGCGCACAAAAAAGGCCGGGCGTGCGCTAAAGGTGGCCAGTCCGCGCTCATGTAGCCCGAAGCGCTATGGTCTCATCGGCGTGGAGGCTTACGAAGAGCTGGAGCCTGATGACTCGATCTACGTGCTGGCTCAACGATCGCAAGTGACCGCTATTGATGCTGTGGACGGCTCCTCCACCGGCATCCAGGTGCCACACTGTGATTGCTGTTGAAGCGATCACAATTGAGAGGAGCCATCCATGCAAGAGATTACAACAATTGGTTTAGATATCGCCAAGTCGGTTTTTCAAGTTCACGGGATTGATGCGTCGGGCGCGGTGATCGTCCGTCGGCAACTGAGGCGTTCTCAGGTCTTGCCCTTCTTTCGCAAGCTGCCGGCGTGCGTCATCGGCATTGAGGCCTGTGCGACTGCGCATCACTGGGGCCGGGAACTTGTGGCACTGGGCCATGAGGTCAAGCTGATGCCGCCGCGATATGTGAAGCCCTACGTGAAGCGGTTCAGCGCCCCACGATGCGCTTTGTGCCGATCAAAGTGAGCAGCAATCGGTATTGATACTGCACCGGACCCGGCAATTGTTTGTTCGCCAGCGTACGACACTGATCAATGCGATCCGGGCTCACATGGCTGAGTTTGGCATCGTTGCCGGCATTGGGCGCAACGGCGTCGAGACATTGCTGGGGCTCATCTGCAAGGGTGAGGATGAACGCATACCGCCGGCAGCCCACGCGTCCTGATGGCCTGGCGGCACAGCTTGCAATGGTGAAGCGCCAGATCCTGGAAGCCGATCGGCGGGTGCTTGCATGGCACCGGACCAGCAAGATCAGAACGGCTTGAGGCGATCCCCGGTGTTGGTCGGTTGATCGCCACAACCCTTGTTGCCAGCATCCCTGATCCAAGTATCTTCCGTTCGGGTCGTGACTTGAGTGCATGGATCGGGCTGGTGCCAAAACAGAGCTCCACTGGCGGCAAGGAGCGTCTCGGCGGGATCTCGAAGGCGGGCAATCGATATCTGCGCACGTTACTGGTCATTGGCGCCCTGTCGGTCATCAGACGAGCCAAACAGTTGGGCTACACACGCCATCCCTGGCTCGTCAGGCTCATGGAGCGCCGTCGATCAACATCGCCGCATCCCGCCAACAAGATCGCCGTATTACCTGAGCCATGATGGCACGCAACGAGGAGCGACCGAACACCGCTGCCGGCATCAGCAAAGGCAGCAGCACCAATACGCGGGGAACAGCTTCCCGTGCACCGAGGTTGGAAAGGGTAATGATCACATAACGCACCCAAGCCAGTCGGCCCTCAGATCGGGACAACCCACAAGTACCAGAGCGCCACTTGAAGCGCGTGCTTTTGACCGGGACTCGATCTGCGGAGAGCATTATGGCCAGCGGCCATGAACCGTGCCGCATCAACAGGCCGAACACATGGCAGCTCCGACCAGCCGTGCTATATCGTTCAAAAAAACCCTTGCCAACACGGAGCCGTCCACACATGGCACTTAGCGGACTCTTTGAGCGGGCGAACCGCACGTCCGCTTGTGGGGGTAAAGCAGCCATTCCCCGCATTGGTTCAACTCATGCCTATTTATGAGTACACACCCTAGCTTCTTAATGGTGCTGGTCGCGCTCGTGACACTAGAGATCGGTTTTAGAATCAAGATGCACGGCGCACATCGGTCAGCCTTCGGTGTCACGGAGCTTACTCGGCCTGGAATCCCGCTCTTTTGTGGGCGCCGTCGCAAAACGGCTTATTGTTCGACTTGCCGCAACGACAGAGCGCGGCTCTATTGCCCGACCAAGCTCTCCGGCCGCTTGAGGCCGCTATGGTGAAGTTGCCGTTGAGCAGCAGCGGTCCATTGGGCGCCTTGCTCACTTCCAGAGTCCCGCCCGGCGCTTCGAACCCTTCGCCCGCGTCGCCGACGGCGCCATAATCCTTGAACTCAACCGCTTCGTGGCTGTTATCGCAAAACGGTTTGTTCTTTGACTGGCCACAACGGCAGAGCGCCGCGCGAAAGCGCACGCCGGACATTTCCTCGGAGGTTCCGTCGATCCGCAAATCCCCGCGGACGAAAAGAGGGCCGTTGTGTACGATGGTCACGACGTTCTCCGCCGGCGCGGCCTCGCTCGCGCCCCCGTCGTTGCGCGTGTACATGAGCGCGCCGCTAGGGCACCGCTCAACAACGTCGACGACCTCATCGACGCTCACGCAGTCGGGCTGACACCAAGGCTTGCGGCCGCCGACGAACAGATCGTTCCGGGCATGACCACACTCGGCTACGTGGATGCACAGCCTTTCATCCCAATGAACGTCGGCCTCGCTGCCTTGGTAGTCGTGGATCTTGTCGTCACTCATGAAGGTCTCTCCGTGCATGTTCTGGAGGACATGCCTCCATGGCGGTGCTTCGCGTTAATCCAACAAAGCAGACGCCGCTAGGTTTTCGAAAGTCCGCGCGGCTGCAACTCGGTTGCAGTTTCCTGCCTTCACCCCAGTTTACTGGAATTCACCGGGTTGCGTCAGAGTACACATTCGCAATGGTCAGCGATGCCGAGAGCGCTTCGCACTCGGGCGCACTCAGGTGAATTTCAGTGCACTAACGTGGATTGCCAAGACGGCGCGATGAATGGCTTCGCAATGCGTGGGTCGGGGGTTCGAATCCCTCTTGCGGCACTACTTTCCCTAAACGGCACAACGTCTAAGCGGCACAGAGCGGCGAAGGGCGAATTTTCAAAAACGGCGACTTCTTAGGGTATGGCGCGCGCTTAGCGGTTCCAATCGAACCGGTAGGCAAGCCCGACGGTTCCGGAGACCTGGTCTGCCGTCTCGACAATAGGGCTGTCTGCGGCCTCGTCGAGTAGCCGGCCATAGCGCGCGCCCCCCTTGAAGACCCAGCGGTCGTTAATATCGTAACTGCCACCAACTTGGATGAAGACATCCTTAATACCGCCGTCCGGGTTATAGGCGGCCAGGCCGGCCCGAGATCTGCGGCTCTGGGCTTGGGTCACGCCGAAATAGGTCTGCATAAACTCGGCGCTGGCGAAGGTTGTGCCGACACGGATCCCGACGCTGGCGCGGTCCGAGATTTGCTGTTTGGTCTCCACGCCGAAACGATATTGCGGTCCAGCCGAAGAGCCCGTGAGCTTCTCTATATAAACTGCATCGAAGGTGAATGCGCCCCACGTATAAGCCGAATAGGCACCAGCGACCAAGCCACCATCGATATCACCCAAACCCTTCAAAATATCGGCGTCGTCCTGGTCGCGGTTCGTGATCCAACCGGTGACTGCGCCGACCTGAAACCGGTCCCCGCCCAGAACACGAATGCGGATCTCGTCGAGCCCGCGAAAAGCGACGCGTTTGCGTACTTGCGAATAGGCAGAGGCTTCATCTTCCGGCTTTCGAACGAATCTCGGCATTACGATGGGGATCGGAATGACTCGGTACTCTTGCGAGCCCTCATATTTGGGCTGGATGATGGCTGCCGCGCCAAGCCCGAGGGTGCTCTTTTCGACGACTGTTTCTTGAGCGTGGACGCCGCCCGTGGCAAAACAGCCAGCCATGATGGCCGCAGCCCCAGCCGCAAAAACACGGCTTCGCGCGAAGGCACGTTTTGAGACCATTGATGAAACCCCCGTTTGAATCGAAGCACTGTTCTAACATGCCCCGCAGGCCCCCGAAAGTGACGAAGCACGCGGTTGTGATGCGTCCCTGATCGGAAATTGCGATGAATTGGAAAGGTTTCAGGCGTGTGCGCGGTGTCTGTGCCGCCACGCCGCTTTGAGTTTTTCCCTATCGAGCGTGCCCCCCACAAAGAAGAGGGCTATCCCCGCTCCGATGAGCGCGATAATCGCGTCCGTGAGGAAAGCGATGCGGATACCCTCGGCAAAATTTGAGGCACTGAGGACGATTGCGGTGTTCACACCGAGCCCGATCGAGCCCCCGGCAATCTGGAACATATAGACGATGGCGCCCGCAAGGCTCGACCGCGCTGCATCGAGAGAGGTTATGCCTGCGGTTGTGATTGACGAATAGAACAACCCGACGCCCACGCCCAGCACCACCATGCCGAAGATCATGTCATTATATTTTGTACTGTTGTCAATTTGCGACAGCATGAACATGCCCGCCGACAGAAACAGCGCCCCGCCGACCACGCTGACTTTCGGGCCCAGTGTGGCGTAGAGGCGACCGGAGATGAAGGACGTCACAGCGAACGTGCCCATCATCGGCAAGAGGCCAGCGCCGCATTCGATCGCGCTGAACTTCAGGACGCGGGACATGAACTGAGGCAGATAGAGCAGGGCTGCGAAAAAGATGGCCGACATCATCAGGACGGCGAGGCAGGTAGCTGCGAAGCCCGTATTGCGCATGACATCATCGGGAACCAGGGCCCCGTTGCCCGCCGCGCGCCGCTCGACGACGAAGAACTTGGCAAGCGCAACGCCCGACAGAGCGAAGAGTCCGACGATCAGGGGGCTGGACCAGCCGAGCCGCGTGCCAAGATCGAGCGCTAGCAGGATTGAGAACAAACCGACGGTCAGCACGGCCATGCCGAAATAGTCGATGGGTTCATACTCTTTCCGATTTTTGTCGGGCGCCACCAGGAGATAAATGATCAGCACCCCGGCAATCGTAATTGGCAGGTTCAGAAAGAACACCCAGCGCCAGCCGACCGTGTCGGTCAGCACGCCGCCGAGCAGCGGCCCGAAGGCGTTCCCGAATCCGGCCGCGCCCATCACCAGCCCGCCCGCCAGCCCAGCCTTGCTTCGCGGCAGAAGGCTGAACGTCATACCGAGTGTCGCAGGCCACATCAGCGCACCGCCAATGCCCATGAGAAACCGAGCTGCCAGGAGGATCCAGAATATTCGCCGCAAAACCGCCGATCAGCGAGAAGATCGCGAAGATGGCCGACCCAACGAAAAACGCGCGCCTGCGTCCAAACATGTCGGCAAGCCGTCCTCCGGTGACGATTGCAACGCCAAACACCATGGCGTAGCCGTTGATCACCCATTGCGAGGTGTTCACACTCGTGGAGAAGTCTCTCTCGATCGCAGGAAGCGCGACGGACAGCGCGGTGAAGTCATTGGCAATGACAAAGACGGCAACGGCCATTGCAATCATACCGAGAATGGTCGATTTGCTCAGCGTCTCGTCATCGTCCGTCATCTGATGACCTGTCTTTGTCTGAGTCTTCGGTGTTCAGCCTTGTCGGGCTCAGTCTTGCATGGGACTGGGCCCTCACGCTACGTGAGGCGAGGCGTGGAACGCCGCCTTGAGGAAACAAGGGGCGAGCCTTGGAGGTCGAGGGAAGCATGAAGAGCGGTTCAAGAAAAGTGGTCTACGCTGCGCTCGGTGCAAACGCGCTCATCGCGGTCAGCAAGTTTGTGGCGGCCTCGATCACAGGCTCGTCGGCCATGATGTCCGAGGGTGTGCACTCAGTGGTAGATACGGGGAACCAGGCATTATTGCTGTATGGCATGAAGCGGTCGGAACGCACGCCGGACGACGCTCATCCCTTTGGCTATGGCGCCGAAATCTTCTTTTGGGCCTTCGTCGTCGCGATCCTGCTCTTTGCTCTGGGGGCCGGCATTTCGACCTATGAAGGCATCCAGAAGGTCCTTCACCCTCATCCGATCGAGAGCCCGTACATTAACTATATTGTCCTGGGCGCAGCTTTCATTTTCGAGGCCATTGCTTGGACGATTGCATACAAGGAGTTCCGCAAAGCTCAAGGGGCACGAAAGAGCTTCCATTTCTTCACGGCTATTCGGGAGTCGAAGGACCCGGCCACCTTCACCGTGTTGTTCGAAGACACTGCCGCGATGTTTGGCCTTGTGGCTGCGGCAGCCGGTGTGATCGGGGCGCATGTGTTCGACCTGCAATGGGCCGATGGTGCGGCTTCCATCGTCATCGGTTTGATCTTGGCAGGCGCCGCAGTACTCTTGGCCCGCGAGACCAAGGGACTTCTGATCGGGGAGGCGGCGAGCCCCGAGGTCGTCCAAGGTGTGCGCGAGGTCGTAGGCGACACGCCGGATATCTTACGCATCAACGAGCTGCGGACCATGCATCTTGCACCCCATGAAATCTTGCTCGCGCTCAGTGTCGACTTTTACGACGGTGTCTCCTCGCAATGCGTTGAAGAAGCGGTCAGCAAGGTCGAGTGCGAAATTAAGGAGCGCTATCCCCAAGTCAGCCGCATCTTCATCGAGGTGCAAGGCGCCGACGGTGTTGCGCGCCATCGCTAGGGATCACTCTTCGGCGATCTCGTCCTCGATTTCGTCCATGCGGACATCCGAGCTGAGTTTCTGCTCTGCTTGTTCAGTAGGCTGACGGGTGAAGTCCTCCAGCGTTCCGATCCCGGCGGCATCGCGCCAGAACGCGATGGGACTGAGCAGATAAGAAGTGATGAGTTCAGCCAGAGAGCGCAAGGCGTGGATGTGAATACGCTCCCAGCCATGGGAGGCATCGATGCCAAAACAGATCAAGGCCGTACGCACGTCGTGACCGGCCTCGACCGCCGAGGCGACATCGGAGCGGTAGTGTCGGAAGACATCTTTCTGAAAGTAGATGTCGTCCTCACGGCACAGCCGGGCAAGCTTTCTGGTGAGGTGATAATCGAATGGGCCGGCCTGGTCGGCCATGGCAAGCGTCACGCCGAACTCGGCGCTGTTCTGTCCCGGCGCGGTCGTACCGTTATCGACCGCGATCAGCGAGGCCACATCCTCGGTGAGAATGTTTGATGCGCCAACGCCCACCTCTTCCTCAATGGTGAAGAGGAAATAGACATCCACCGGCAACTGATCCTTGACCGGAATAAGCGCCTTGAGCGCGGCGAGCATGGCCGCGGCGCCGGCCTTGTCGTCGAGATGACGCGAGCAAATGAAACCGTTGTCTAGAAACTCGGGCTGTGGATCGATAGAGATGATGTCGCCCACATCGATGCCGAGTTTCAAAGCCTCGTCGGCATTGGCGCAGCGTGCATCCACGCGCACTTCCACATGGGCCCAGCCGGTGGGCTGCTCGTCCACTTCGTCGCCGAACGTATGACCGGAGGCCAAGAGAGGCAGGATTGTCCCCCGGTAGCTGCCCCGCTCAGTAAAGATCGTGCAGCGGGCCCCCTCGGCAAAACGTGCGCTCCAACACCCGATTGGCACAATCTCCAGGCGGCCGTTGTCTTTGAGCGATTTGACCTGGGCGCCGAGCGTATCGAGATGGGCGGCGATGGCCCGGGCCGGGCGTCGCGCTTTACCGCGCAGCACCGCTCGAATCGCGCCGCGCCGCGTGACCTCAAAGGGAACGCCAAGCCGGTCCAGCTCCTGTCCGCACCGCTGGACGATGTTGTCCGTATAGCTGGTGGGACTGGGCATCTGGAGAAACTCTTCGAGCGTATCGGCGAGATAGGTCAGGTCGATATGCAAGATCGTCATATGGCAGAGCCCCTATTCCGGGCAGCTTGCTCTCGTCAGCGCCCCTTGTTGCTCTATGGGTAATACGGTGAGGCCTAGATTTGAAGCGCTTTGCGCACGGTTGCCGGGACCGATTGCGGGAAGAGAAGGTCCACAAAGCGCGCCGCGGTCGGTTGCGGCTCGTGATTGGCAAGACCGGGCCGCTCATTGGCCTCGATAAACCAATAGTCAGGCTCGGTCGGCGTTTTCACGATGAAGTCGATCCCGGTCACCGGAATCTCGATGGCCCGTGCCGCGGCGACCGCGGCGTCGATCAAAGTCCTGTGCAAGATGCCTGTAACGTCGTGGATTGTGCCGCCTGTGTGAAGGTTGGCCGTCTTTCGGACGAGGATCCGCGTATCCGTCTTGGGCACGTCATCGTAACCATAGCCTGCTGTAGCGAGGCAGCGCTCCGTTTCCGCGTCGATCGGGATTGCCGATTCGCCGCCCGTGGCAAACGACCGGCGCCGCGATTGGCGCTCTATGAGTTCGCGGACGCTCGATTTACTGTTGCCGATGATTGTTGCCGGTTTGCGGATCGCCGCGGCAACGACCCTGTAGTTGATCACGACGATGCGAAGATCGACGCCCTCCACAAACTCCTCGACAACGACCTCGTTGCAAATCGTTGCGGCATAGTCGATGGCCGTCTTCACATCGTGCCACGTCTTGAGGCCCACGGCCACGCCCTTGCCCTGTTCGCCGCGTGCCGGTTTCACCACAACGGTTTTGAAACGGTCGAGAAACGCCTTGGCGCCGACTTCACCCTCGACGGTGATCTGTTCGGGAACGCGCACGCCGCCTGCCTGGACGATACGGCGCGTCACGCGCTTGTCGTCGCAAAGGCTCATGGCGATGGCGGTCGTCAGCGCCGTCAGACTCTCGCGGCATGCCACTGAGCGGCCGCCATAGGTCAAACGGAAAAAGCCGCCTTCGGCATCGATAATGTCGACACCGATGCCGCGCCGCTGCGCCTCGTCGACGATAATTCGGGCATAGGGGTTGAGCGCCTCATATTCGTCCGTGGACTCGGTGAACAGACGCTCATTGATGACGTTCTTGCGCTTGACCGTGAATGTTGCCCAGCGAATAAAACCCAGCCGTTCGTAGAGTGCGATGGCCTGGGTGTTGTCGTGCATCACGGACAGATCCATATAGGCCCTGCCCCGCTCCTTGAAGTGCGCCGTGAGACGACGCACGAGCGCTTCGCCAATACCTGGTAGTGTGGACTGCGGATCGACCGCGAGACACCATAGGGACGAGCCGTGTTCCAAGTCGCCGAAAGCGGCGTTGTGGTCGATGCCCGTCACGGTGCCTACAACGGTGCCGGTCTGGTCGTCCACGGCAACGAAATAGGTGATCGTCCGGCTGTCGCGGTGCTCCCAAAAGAAATTGGGTGCGACGGTCACCATGCCCCGTCCGGCATAAATCCGGTTGATCTCCTCGGCATCCTGGATCGAGTTAAGGCGCCTGATATGCAGGCCGCGCGGCTTGAACTCGGTCGGCTGGTATTTTTCCAAATCGAGCCGGTAGGTATGCGAGGGGTCCAGAAACAGTTCTTGAGGTGCGGCGGCAAGAACCACGTGGGGATCGAGAATATAGAAGGCAATGTCGCGCTGGCCTGGTCCCTCGGCCCGAAGACAATTCGCAAGCTCCGATGCCCTGGCGAAAGTCTGGCCGAATAGCAGCCGTCCCCAGCCGCATTCGAATGCCACGTTCCCTTGCACCGAGTCTTTCGGGCCTAAGTCGGAACGTGCGACCGCGCCTTGAGACATGCCGTCAGTGTTGCGCTTCTCAGTGCCCATGGTGCCGCCTAAATATTGTGGGACTGAAGCCAGAGTTCCAACAACGCGCATTGCCAAAGCTCCGACCCCCGCAATGGCGTGATATGCGCCTTGGGATCGGCGAACAAACCGTCCAGATACTCTGTGCGGAACAGACCTCTGTCCGATGCGGATTTGGATGTGAGCGCGTCCCGCGTCATATCGAGAACCGGCCCGTCGATATATTTGAGCGCGGGAACGGGAAAATAGCCCTTGGGCCGGTCAATGACGTCTTTAGGGATGACGTCGCGTGCAACGTCCTTCAAGACGCCTTTGCCGTCGTCCTTCAGTTTGAGCTCCGGCGGCACCCGCGCGGCGAGCTCGACAAGTTCGTGGTCGAGGAAGGGAACGCGCGCCTCCAGGCCCCAGGCCATGGTCATGTTGTCCACCCGCTTCACAGGATCGTCCACCAGCATGACCGTGGCATCGATCCGCAGCGCCCTGTCGAGCGGCGTCTCGGCACCGTCCTTCATAAGATGGGCCTCTACCAGGCGCGCAGGCTCGTCCTCCTCCGCCATCCAGGTCTCGTTGAGATGCGCGGCAAGGACCTCCCGGCTGCGGTCGAAGAACAGCACTTTGTAGTCGGCAACCACATCGTTGGACGCATCAAGCTTCGGATACCAATGATAGCCGGCGAAGACCTCGTCGGCGCCCTGGCCGCTCTGGACGACCTTCACGTGTTTGGCCACTTCGCGCGACAGCAGGTAGAAGCCCACATTGTCGTAGGACACCATGGGCTCCGACATCGCCGCGATGGTGTTCGGCAAGGCCTTCAGCATGTTGCCCGTCGGGATCATGATCTTCGTATGATCGGTGCTGAAGCGCTCAGCGATGATGTCAGAAAATTTGAACTCGTCGCCCGCTTCGCCATGGGCAGCCTCGAAGCCGATGGAGAAGGTCTTCAGGTGCTGCTGCCCCGCCTCGGCTAGAAGGCCTACAATCAGACTGGAATCAACCCCACCCGACAGCAGGACGCCAACCGGAACGTCGGCGATCATGCGGCGGTCGACAGCGCGGCGCAGTTCAGCCCCGATGCGGTCCTTCCATTCGCCATGGCTGAGCGTGAGGTCTTCGGTGGACCGCTCGAATGTGAGGTCCCAATAGAGCGTGTCCTTGAAGCGGCCATCGGGCTCGACAAGCCGCAGTGTCGCCGGCGGCAATTTCTTCACGCCGCGCAAGATCGTATGGGGCGGTGGCACAACGGCATGGAAGGTCATGTAGTGGGCGAGGCCCACCGGATCGAGCGCCGTGTCCACATCGCCGGCGGCCACGAGCGCGGGCAGCGTCGAAGCAAACCGCATGCGTTTACCGGACTGCACGTAATAGAGTGGTTTGATCCCCAGCCGGTCGCGGGCCATGGCGATGCGGCCCGTATCGCGTTCATAGACAACAAACGCGAACATCCCGTTGAAGTGCTTGGGTGCCTCTGGCCCCCAGGCGTGCCAAGCCTTGAGCACGACTTCGGTGTCGCTCGTTGAGAAGAAGCGGTAGCCTTTTCCCTCAAGCTCAGCGCGCAGCTCTTTGTGGTTGTAGATACAGCCATTGAACACGAGCGTGATCCCAAGCTCGGAATCCACCATGGGCTGCTGGCCGCGCTCCGACAGGTCGATGATTTTGAGACGGCGATGGCCAAAGGCGAATTGGCCCCTCGCCACTATACCGCCGGCATCGGGCCCCCGGGGGACCATCGAACCGGTCATGGCTTGCATCGCCTCGACCGACGCTGGCGAGCCATCGAATGTGATCTCGCCGCACAATCCGCACATGATTTATCGCCTCGGTTTTTTAGAGAGTTCGGCCCGCCACGAAGGCGTAGTTGAAGATGTAAGCAAGAATGGGGCCGCTCTTGCCGAGGCTTCGTCGGGGCGCACGGCGGGGGAGTCAAGACTTCAGCCTTGGGTTGGGAGACCGCGTTACTGCATCATGCCTTGTATCAGGCAAACTGGAGCGGTCAGGAAAACCCGGTCAAATCGGGCAATGTGCCCATCTTGGGGGCAACGTGGCTGGAAAAGCCTCGGCATGACTTCCAAGAACTGGCTTAGATCACCTGAATGCCTTGCCGCGCCTTGCCGCTGGCGAATTTGTGATGGTTCTCATCATCTAAGGCCAAGGAACTGCCCTGTTTTGAGATTATCGTTAATACTCTTGCGAATTTCACTCCGATATCATGATGGCCGTCGGCGGCGCTGAGGGCTACGCTCATAGGATGTGAGGAACGGCGAATGGGCGGAAGACCCACATTTGTGGGGCTGATAGCAGCTGTAGTTGTCGTGCTGGGGGTCGGGCCCGTCTCCGCGCCATCCACGGCCACGGCTGAGCTGCGCATTCCGGGCCTTTTCGGCGGTCCGAAGAATGTTAAACGCAGACGCTATCGCGCAGGCCGCCCCGTCCTACCGAGCCGCAATCCAGACCGTGTCTTTGCCGCTGTATCGGCTGCCGCCGTGTCGCCGAAGGTTGCCGACCATAGCGAGGTGGACGTTGTGGTTGGGACCACCGCCTCGGCCATGGTTTCTTTGGCGCTCCCTGCGCTGAAGGCGAAGACGGCCGCGGCCGAGCCATCTAAATCCGATCTAGCAGAGTCCAGCGCAGCAGAAGCCAAAGAGGTCGTCTCTGAGGGTGCCGATGCGGGGCAAACTCCCACCGACGCGACAGAAGGCGGGACCGAGGCCGCCTCCGCAGCTGCCGCTAACAGCGGTGAGGCTGCCGGTGACGAGACGTCCGAGATCGAGGCCGATGACAGCGAGACGCTGTCGGCGGACCCGGGCGTGGGTGAGGACGATTCCTCCAAAACGGCCGCGAGCGAGAACGACGCAGACGAAGAGCAGGGTTCTGCCGACGCTGACTCCAAGCCAATCGCTGAGGCGCCAACGAAGAGCGCTTCGCTGAGCGATCAAGCCGCGGAAATGGCAGACGAAGCCAAGACCGACGAAGCCAAGACCGAAGATGACACGGCCGATGGCGATAAAGCGCCGGCGGACGTTGCGGACGATGCCGCGGACTCTGGGGCTGGCGACGACACCGGTCGGTCGGATGAGATCGAGATCGCAGCGTCCGACTCTGCCGGTGAGACGGAACCCGTTGTCTCGGAAGACAACAGGTCTGAAGACAAGGCTTCCGAAGACAAGACCGCCGACGTCGCGGAAACCGAGTATACGGATGCTCAAAACTCTGAGGAGCCCGAAGCCTCCAAGCAGGCTGAAGACTCCAAGCGGGCCGAAGACTCTATGCAGGCCGAAGACTCGAAGACGCCTCAAAACACTGAGGACACAGACGCCGCGCGGGCTGTTGCTGTTGCGTCATCCTCTGCGGCCGTAGATGAAGTTGAGTTGGAGGTCGTGGCCAAGTCGAATGGCCTTGCGGACGAGGTTGAGGTTGAGCTCGCTGGAGCCTCGCCCAAAGCCGAGCCTGAACCAGCCTCAAAGCCGGATCCGGCCGGTACATCGGACGATATCGCGGAGGATAAGTCTACTGCCTCGGGTGATGAGGCTCCTTCGGATGCTGGCGACAACGTCGTTAAGGATGTTGCGGCACAGACGGACGAGGCGGCCAAAGAAGCAGACGCCTCCAAGGAGACAGACGCGCCCAAGGCTCAAGCCACGCTTGAGACGGACGCCGAGCCTGCGTCGAACGATACGGCAAGCGCGGCAGACGCGTCTGACACAGCCAAAGCGGACGAGACCGAAACAGAGCGCCTGGCAAGCGCCGCCGACAACATGAGCGCCGCCGGGAAGACAGATTCGACCACAGAGGCGAGCAGCCCGGCCCTGCACGCTCACGACGCAACCGTGGTGTTGGACGTATCGCCGCCGCCCGGAACAGAAACGCCCGACCCGGATGGAACGAAGATTGCCGCGCTCAGCCCGCTGGGCGTGGCGCTCCCAGACAAAGATGCACCGGAAGCGCAAGACGAGAACGCCGTTGACGGAACACCGGCTCTTGAGGTCCTCCCGCCTCCGCCTCCGCCACCACCTGCCGACCCGGTTATTCTCGCTGTACGCACGAAGGTCGACGGACCTGGCGCCCCAAAGCTTGCCGCCTCCGACCTTGCTGCACTGAAAACGGTCTATGGGGACGATGAGACAAAGCCGCTTTGGATCGAGGACGACAGTCTGTCACCAAAGGCAAAGACAATCGTGGCAACGATCCAGGATGCAGACGATTGGGGGCTCGATGCCGCCGCATACAAATTGCCGTCCAGCGATGCGACACTCTCTACGGAAGAGGCGAAAGCGGACGCCGAACTCGCCCTGTCCGCGGCTATTCTGAAATATGCGCGCCATGCGCAAGCGGGACGCCTTACGCCGTCCAAAGTGAGCAAGCTCTTCGATCAACACCCGAAGGCGCGCGATCCAAAAGTGGTCTTAGGCGAAATTGCAGCCTCCATGACGCCGGACAAGGCGCTGCTGGCTACCCATCCGCAGCATGAGCAATACCAGCGTCTGCACAGCGCCTTGGTTCTTGCGCGCGATTCAGCAAAGACGATGGGCCGCAATCCGGACAACGACCGCAATGTCCAGCTCATCGTGATGAATATGGAGCGTTGGCGTTGGGTGCCTCGCGATCTTGGCAACTACTATGTTTGGAACAACGTCCCGGAATATGAGTTCCGCGTGCTCAAGGGCGGCCAGACGATCTACCAAGAGAAGTCGATCGTCGGTCAGTACAAATACGCGACGCCGTTCTTCTCCGCGCCCATGCGCAATGTGGTTTTCCATCCGAATTGGACGGTGCCGCCGACCATCGTCAAAGAGGATATCGCCCCGAAGTTGAAGGGCCCAAAGCGTGGCGGCTTGTTCGGGTCGGAGTCGCGCAACACGACGCTGCGGCGCTACGGGCTGGCGGTCAGCTATAAGGGCAAGCCGATCGATGCGGACACGGTCGATTGGAACACTGTCAACATCCACAAATACACCTTCGTCCAAGATCCTGGTCCGGCCAACGTGCTTGGCAAGTTCAAGTTCAACTTTCCGAACAAGCATGCGATCTACATGCACGACACGGTTCAGAAGGAACTGTTTTCCCGCCAGACGCGCACGCTCAGCCATGGCTGTATTCGTGTGAATCAGCCCGCCCGCTTCGCAGCCCTCTTGCTTGCTGAAGACAAAGGTTGGTCCATGAACCAAGTGCAGGACACACTGGCGAGGAACCAGGGGCAGAGCAAAGTGATCTCACTCAACAAGCGCGTGCCGGTGCATCTCACCTACTTCACGGCGATTGCGGACGAGTATGGCTCGCTGCGCGATTACGACGATATCTACGGTATCGACAATCGCATGGCGCCGAAGCTCTTTTCGAATCCGGAGTATTTCCCCGTGCCTGTCGCATCAGAAGTCAGTGAGCCGGCCCGTAGCACGCGGGTCTCCCAGTCACGCCGCCGCCGCAGCTCGAACCGCGGCTTGGACAATTTCATCTCGGGCATTTTCGGGAATTAGGCCCTGCGGCCTATCGGCGTTCAAGTTAACGTCCAAGCGCACCGAGAATATCACGTGCAAAGGCCGTAAGAGAGGGATCGCGCGCGCCCATCAAGAGAATAACGTCGCCCTCCTGCGCTTCGTTTGAAAGCGCGTCGATCAGCCAATCGCGCGAGGGCGCGAAGGATGCGTGCGTGTCTTTGGCAGCGATCTCTTTGATGATATCGGCGGCGGAGAAATCGCGCCTCGCTGTCCCGCCCGCATAGAACACTTCGAGCATAAAGAGCTGGTCCTTGGCGGACAGTTCGCTCGAAAATGTCCGCACGAAATCCTGCCAAAGAAAGCGCGTCGGGCCATAGCCATGAGGCTGATAGATCGCGAGCACGCGGGTGCCCCGAAGCTTGGCTGTGCGGATCGCTGCTGCGATCTTTTCGGCGTTATGGGCGAAGTCGTCCACAACCTCGATCCCGCGCGCGCAGCCTATCGTCTGGAAACGCCGTCCGATGCCGGAGAACCTGGCGAGCGGCACGGCCATGTCGGCAAGCGGTATATCCACCGCCCGGCATGCGGCGATTGCGGCGAGCGCGTTGGTGACGTTGTGCAGGCCAGGGACAGGAATCTCAAAGGCGACATCTTCGACGAAGAAGCGCGTGCCTTGAGCATTGTGCTCGACATCGTGCCCGCGAATATCGGCCCGTTCTGTCAGGCCAAAACGTAGAGCCCCGCCCGCGAATGCATCGAGTCCCTCATCGTCTCCGACAACCAGCGCCTCGCGCGTGCGCGCACGCAAGGTGGCAAACATGGCCGCGACTTCTGCCATTTCTTTGTGGTCGCGCTGAAGGTTTAGGATCACCCCGACGGACGGCGCGTAGCGTACCAGCGAACCATCACTCTCATCGGCTTCCACAACGAGCAGGTCCGACGAGCCCGCATGGGCATTCCCGATCAGCCCCTCGGCTTGCAGAGTGGGAAGATCTCCGCCCGTGATCACGGAGGGGTCTGCGCCTGCGCCCCGCAAGATCTCAAAAATCATGCCCGTCACGGTGGACTTGCCGCTCGTCCCCGTCACGGCGATCGAGCGATACGCGCCGACGAAATGTGCGAGCATTTCCGACCGGTGCACGATCGGAACGCTTTGCGCTTTCGCCGCTGCGAAATCCGGCACGCTCTCTTCAACCGCTGTCGAGACGACGAGCGCGGCACAATCGGACGCAACCCCGCTGCCGTCTTGTGCGAAGATCGCAATACCGAGCGCTTCGAATTGCGCGCGCACATCGCCGCGCTCACCGTGGTCGAAGGCCCGATCGCTGCCACTCACGCGCCCGCCTGTCATGACTTGAAATTGAGCGATGGCACTCATGCCAGAACCGCCGAGCCCAGCATAGTGAAAGCGTCCCTTATAGGGGTCTGGAATGGGCGCCGCATCCGATGGTGCGACAAGCACGAAATCGTCCTCGCGCGCGCGATCATACAGATCGGAGACGTCGTCATTCGCAAGGCGCACGCAGCCTAGCGATGCGGGCCGGCCGATCAGCTCTTCTTGATTGGTGCCATGGATATAGATGTAGCGAGACAGGGAATCGCAGCCTTTGCCGCGATTGACGCCCTCTTCCAGGCCATCGAGGGTCAGAATGCGTGACAGGATCAGGTCGTGCTCACACGGCCCCCCGGGCCAAATCTCGCCCGTCGGTTCGCGGGAGACAAAAATAGCGCCCGCGTCCGCGCCTGCACCGATCTTGCAAGCGATGCGATGCCAGCCCGGCGGCGTCTTGAAGGAGTTCTCCGTCCCGCCTACGCCATTTCGGGCCGTGGAGACTGGCCAGGCGGCGATAGCGGTTCCTCCATCCAGGAGTGTTGCGGTTTGCCGTTCCACATCAACCACGAACACTCGATGCGGCATCGTGTCCGGCGCGCCGGGCCGTTGCAGCGCGGCTTCGGCCAGTGCGGTCGCACGAGCGGTTATGGTTGGAGAGGGCAGCGTCACGCGGCGCACTCTGCCACAAGGTGGCGGCGTGGCGTCACCCCCTTATTGAAATTCTGGCAACGGAAATTTGCGTGCGCTTAGAAGAGCGGGCCGCCATAGGGGTAGTAGTATTCCCAGTAGCGGTACTGGTAGGGGCGCCAATAGGCTTTGCACTGCCAGCCGCAGCGCCGAACGCGGCTGCGCGTGGATTTGCGCACCCGGCTGCGTTTGGCGACAGGCTCGGCCAGCGATCCAGTGTTCGCGTTCGTCTCGGTGATTGCCTCATGACCGGTGAGTGCGGGCGGTGCGGCGCTCGCTGGGACAGAAGCCGATAGAACCGTGCCGGCAAGGACCATGAACACAATCGCAGTGCGCATTGGACTGAACTCCCTCTAGGCAATGCCGCCTTTTGTAAGCCGGGCCCTTAGGGTCTGAACTCCGGGTCGCCGGTCTTCGTCCATCACTATTGTTCGTATCTCAAAGTCTAGCACGCCTCCCTTTAAGGAGCCTTACACGGGCTTTAGCAATTTCGTTACCGTTAACCGATGGCTCGCAAGCCCGATCACCAAAGGGAGGCGACGACGAGGAGCGTCAGGATTTCTACGGTCTGTTCCGCAGTTCCCAGCACATCGCCTGTTTGTCCGCCAGCCGTTTTACACGCGAGGCGGGCAAGAAGGAGGAGCGCCGCAGTGGTGAGAAACAGTGTCCACAGGCTTGCCCCGAGGCCAAGACATAAGAGAAGCGCAAGGAGCCCGATGATGGCTGCACTCGCCGCGCCGCCCTGGCTCGGTATACCGGCGCCCGCTGACAGGCCGTCTTCGCGGGCCTGCGGCACCGCCCGCATGAAGACGGGGAGTGCACCCCGAGCGCCTGCGTTCGCACCGATCAGCGTGAGGGCAGCAAGGCCCGCAGAGGGAAGGCTTGCCAGCGCACCGATGCGGAGCGCGAACGAGAGGATGAGCGCGATCACCCCATAGGTGCCGATCCTGCTATCGCGCATGATCTCCAGGACCCGAGCCGGGCTGCGCCCGCCGCCAAAGCCATCGGCCGTGTCTCCAAGCCCGTCTTCGTGAAGGCATCCCGTCACAATCGCGGTCGTTGCAATCGCAAGCGTGGCGGAGACGACAGGTGGCAGGTCCAGACCGGTGGCGGCGCAATAGACGAGCGCACCGGCCGCTCCGACGACCCCACCGGCCACTGGGAGGGTCCAGGCGGCATCCGCCAGCCGCACGCCGTCCGGCGATGAGATGGGCAGGCGCGTGCAAAAGGCTAGGCCCACCCTCAAGTCCGTGATAATTCCGCCCATTCCAGTGATGTCCCTCGTCCCACCTCGTTGCACCTTTGACCCTACGCTGAAATGTCCAATTTCGTCTCTTTCGATGACCTGCGCGCCGCTTGCCTCGATCTTCCCGGCCCCGATACGGCTATGTCCGATGCGGCCCGCGCCCGCGAGTCCCAGCTGACCAAGCCCCAGGGAAGCCTTGGGCGCCTGGAAGACCTCACGCGCTGGCTTGCAGCCTGGCAGGGGCGCAATCCGCCCGCGCTCGAGAAGTGCGAAATTCTCATCTTCGCCGGAAATCACGGTGTCACTGGCCAAGGGGTTTCGGCGTTTCCGCCCGAAGTGACCGTACAGATGGTCGCCAATTTTGCCTCTGGCGGTGCGGCGATCAATCAGCTTGCGCAGCTCGCGGGTGCGCAGCTCCGTGTGGTGCCACTTGAACTCGAACGGCCGACCGCCGATTTCACCCGAACGCCCGCCATGAGCGAGACTGATTTTCTCACCGCGGTCAGGACCGGATACGCGGTCGTCCGCGAGGATATGGATCTCGTCGTGCTCGGAGAAATGGGCATTGGCAATACCACGGCCGCCGCCGCGCTCTCTGGCGCATTGTTCGGAGGCGGGGCGCGATTTGCGAGCACGGGCACTGGCGTCGATAGGGACGGCTTTGGCCGCAAGCGGGCCGCGATCCAGCAGGCGCTTCTCTATCATTCCGATGTGATTGGCGATCCATTGCGGGCGGCGGCCGCTGTTGGCGGCCGCGAGCTCGCCGCTATGATGGGGGCCTGTCTTGCGGCCCGCCACAAGCGCGTGCCTGTGCTCATCGACGGCATGGTCTCTTCATCGGGGGTGGCGCCGCTCAAAGCCTTGTGCGCCGACGGCCTCGATCATGCCCGCATCGGGCATAAATCGGCGGATGCGGGTCATGAGTTCCTGCTTCGCGAGCTTGGTATGACGCCTTTGCTTGATCTTGGCATGCGGCTTGGCGAGGGCTCGGGCGCAGCGGTGGCGCTTCTCCTGCTACGGGCAGCGCTCGCCTGTCACACAGGTATGGCAACGTTTGAAGAGGCAGAGGTCTCAGGCCGGGCCACACCCGATACCGCGGGCTGACTACGCCGCGGCGATGGCATGAAAGAACGTGCCGCTGACCGTGCCGCGTTGTCCCCCTGCAGGGCCAAGATCGCGCCCCTCGCCATCGAAGAGGGTCACGAGCGGGCTATCGTTCCCCCTCTCGATCACGCTCGCATAGTGGAATTCGTGCCCGCGCACCTGCCCGCCTTCTGCGCCCAGCACGCAAGCGCTCAAGAGTTGTGCCCCGCGATAGCCAAGGTGCAGTTTGCGGTCCGCGAAGCTTGTGGCATGCCCTAAGAGACCGGTCATGGCATGGCGCGCGCCACTTTCATCGACCAGCCCCTCGCCCAGCACCATGTAGCCGCCGCATTCCCCATGAATGGGCCGGGTTTCGGCGAAGGCGGCAAGCCCACTCTTGAATGTCGTTGCGGCAGCAAGCGTGCCCGCATGAAGTTCGGGATAGCCTCCAGGCAGCCAGCACGCATCGCAACTCTCGTCAGGCCCTTCATCAGAGAGAGGCGAGAAGGGAAGCAGCTCGACGCCTCGCGCCCGCCAGTCCGAAACGAGATGGGGATAGAGGAAGGTGAAGGCCGCATCCTTTGCCACCGCGATGCGATTGCCCGGCGGCGGCAGGGCTGCGTTGCTCAGATCGTCGGCGATGAGCGGCGCCTTTGCCAGCGCAAGGATCGCATCAAGATCGAGATGCTCTTCCGCAAGATCGGCCAGAGCTTCGAGCCTTGCGGCGAGATCGTCATGTTCGCCCGCCTGCACGAGGCCGAGATGCCGCTCGGGCAAGGCGATGGTCTTGTCACGCGGCAGGGCGCCGAGGATCGGAATCCGCAAAGCCTCGATGGCCCCGGCGACGAGCCGCTCATGGCGTTCGCTGGCCACCCGATTGAGGATGACGCCCGCAATATGCACAGCCGGATCGTGCGTGGCGAAGCCTCGCAGCAGCGCGCCCGCAGACTGGGCTTGGGACGTTACGTCGATGACGAGAACGACAGGCAGGCCAAAGCGCCCCGCGAGATCGGCAGTGGCGCCGGTGCGTCCCGGTTCCCCAGTTACCCCGTCGAACAGCCCCATGACGCCCTCGACCACGAGAACATCCGCACGCGCGCTTGCCTCAGCGATGAGGCCGTCCAGGAGACTGGGCGGCATGGACCAGCTATCGAGATTGACACAGGGTTGATCCGTCGCCCGCTCGTGGAAGACCGGATCTATATAGTCCGGGCCCGTCTTGGCCGAGCGGACCGCGAGCCCCTTGCGCGTGAGCGCCGACAACAGCGCGAGCGTTACGGTCGTCTTTCCCGCGCCAGATTTGTGGGCCGCAATGATCAGACCTGGCGCGCTCATGGCTCGGCCCTCCCGTGACGCCGGGCGCTTTGCGTTCTATAGCGGAGACCATGGACAAACCCGACCCCGCGCTCCGCAAAGGCTGGACGACCGGAACCTGCGCGACCGCTGCGGCCAAAGCCGCCTATCTTGCGCTGCTCACCGGTGAATTTCCCGACCCTGTCGAGGTGATATTGCCGGGTGGCCAGCAGCCAGCCTTTGCGCTGGCCACCACGGCGCGCGGCGAGAGCGCGGCCACGGCCGGTGTAGTGAAGGACGCCGGTGACGATCCCGATGTCACGCACGGCGCGCTGATCCTCGCCACGGTCCGGCAAGGGGCTGCAGGGGCCGGCATCACATTCCGAGCGGGCGAAGGCGTTGGCACGGTCACCAAGGCCGGGCTTCCGATTCCGCCTGGGGAGCCGGCCATCAACCCCGTGCCACGCAAGATGATCAGCGAGGCGATCGCGGAAATCGCAAGCGCTCATGGCCGGGCTTGCGATGTGGAGGTCGAGATTGGCGTGGGCAATGGTGAGGCGCTCGCGGCGAAAACCTTGAATGGGCGCCTTGGAATTGTCGGCGGCTTGTCGATCCTGGGCACGACGGGAATCGTCATCCCCTACTCCTGCGCGGCCTGGATCCACGCCATTCATCGCGGCATCGATGTCGCCCGCGCGGAGGGGCTTACTCATATCGCGGCGGTGACCGGCTCCACCTCCGAGCGTGCCGTGCAGACCCTGTATGGCCTGACGGAAAGTGCGCTCATCGACATGGGCGATTTCGTTGGCGGCACCCTGAAATACGTCAAGACCCACCCTGTTGCCCGTGTCACCGTCGCAGGCGGCGTTGGCAAGATAACGAAGCTTGCCCAAGGGCTGCTGGACCTTCACTCCAAACGCGGTTCGGTCGATCTCGGTGTTCTGGCGGAGCTTGCCATGCACGCTGGGGGATCGGTTGGGCTCGGCGCTAGAATTCGAGGCTCCAATACGGCGGCAGAGGCCTTCACCCACGCGGGCGCCGATGGGATTCCCCTTGGCGATGAGGTCGCGCGGCTGGCGCGAGACACCGCCACCAAGGTCGTTGCAGGAAAGCCGGTGGCCATTGAGGTCATCGTCTTCGACCGTCAAGGACGCCTCGTCGGACGTGCGCCTCCTCCTCACGAGGGACCTCCCCGGTAACGGCGGCGATAGTCCGCATCATAGAGCGCGCTTTCCCGGAAGGTCTCGCTTGAAAGCGCGGGGCCGATCAAGATCATGGCCGTGCGTTCGATCGGATCGGCTTCAAGCTCTCTGCAGATCGTGGCCAGCGTGCCACGTACGATCCGTTCGTGGGGCAGGCTCGCATGGGCGACGACGGCGATGGGACAGTCCGCGCCATAGAACGGCAGCACGGTCTCGACGACGCTGGGAAGCACATGGATGGCGAGGTGAATGGCAAGCGTGGCACCGCTCGCAGCAAAGCCTTCAAGGGTCTCTTTCTCCGGGATTTGAGATGCACGCCCAGGCATGCGGGTCAGAACAATGCTCTGCGCAACCTCCGGCACCGTCAATTCACGGCCAAGCGCTGCTGCGGCGGCGGCGAAGGCCGGCACGCCCGGCGTCAGCGTATATGGAATTTCCAGCGCATCGAGCCGGCGCATTTGCTCGGCAACCGCGCTGAACACCGATAGATCTCCTGAATGGAGACGCGCCACATCGAGCCCTTGTTTGTGCGCGTTCAGATATTCGGTCTCAATCTCATCAAGCGCGAGAGGGGCCGTGTTCACGATGCGCGCGCGTTTCGGACAATAGGCCAGGAGGTCGGCAGACACGATCGAGCCCGCATAGAGGCAGACCGGACAGCGCGCGATCAAGTCGCGGCCACGGACCGTAATAAGGTCCGCAGCGCCTGGCCCGGCGCCGATGAAGTGGACGGTCACGACCGAGGTCCGTCACCGGCAATGGCGCATGTCACGGACTCCACGATCACGCGAGGGATCAGGAGCTCCGATTGCGGTCCGGCCGCGGCAAGCGCTGCGGCTTCGGCGACGGATGGAACGCCGAACATTTCCTGAACCCGTGGCGAGAAGGATCTTGTCCGCGAGCCCGCCGCTTCAAGAGCCGCCGGTTTGACGAGCACCAGTTCCAAGCCGCGCTCGCGCGCGGCCTCGATCAAGCCTGGTTCACTGCCCTTGCCGTCCGATGTCGCAAGCACCGAAAGCGCTTCGGCACTTTGCCCAGCCTCCTTCAAGGCTGCGTCGATAGCTGCATTGACGTCGGTGGCCGAGGCGCCCTTGCGGCAGCCAATCCCAGCAACAATCATGTCTTCTCCCAAATCCATTGCGTGACGGGCATGGCGGGGCGCCAACCCATCTTGTTGCCAACGGGGTCCGCGCGCGAGATCGCAATCCGCGTCAGCGCGCCGCCAAGCGCGGTCTGCCGCGCAATCAATTCCGACTCTGTTTCGAGTGTCACCGCGTTCGCGACGAGCCGCCCTCCGGACCGCAGTGCATCGATGCAAAAGCCAAGCACGCCGTCGGCGCTACCGCCGCCGCCCACAAAGATGGCATCAGGTGTCGTCAGCCCCTCGAGCGCCTCCGGTGCCCGCCCCTCCATGACATCGAGATGAGGCACACCAAAGGCAGAGGCGTTGCGGCTGATGCGCGCGGCGCGTGACGAATTTGCCTCCACCCCAATCGCCCGAAGAGAGGGATCAGCCAGCAGCCATTCGATGGCGATCGAGCCTGAGCCCGCTCCGATATCCCACAGAAGCTCACCGTGCTTTGGCGCTAGGGCAGAAAGCGTGACGGCACGAACTTCCCGCTTCGTCATCTGCCCGTCATGCTCGAAAAGATCATCATTGAGCCCTGGCGTGTAGGTGAGAATGCGCGCGCCCGGTGCAGCCACAACTTCGATCGCTACCGTGTTCAAGGCCGCGATGTCTTTTAGGTCGAAGGAGTCAGCGCGGGAAGAGCGGATTCGCTCATTGCGTCCGCCAAGCGCCTCAAGAATGGTCAAACGTGAGTCCCCAAAGCCGAGTTCGGCCAGAAGCCGAGCAAGGCCCAACGGCCCCTCGGCGTCCGATGTCAGGGCCAGAATGCAGGCCCCGGGGTGAAGATGCGGCTTGATGCGTTCGGTCGCACGGCCATGCACGGAAACCTGCGTGACATCGGGGAGCGGCCAGCCAAGGCGCGCTGCCGCGAGGCTGAAGGACGATGGTGCGGGGACGACCCAGGTCTCCTCCGGAGGGACATGGGCAGCCAGGGTGGCGCCAACGCCGTAGAAGAAGGGATCACCCGAGGCGAGCACGCAAACCTGCCGGCCGCGCATGCCAATGACCTCGCCGGGGGCGAGCGAAAACGGTGAGGGCCAGGGTTTGGATTGGCCGCGGATCAGCGAGGCTGCGAGTGTTAGATGGCGGACGCCGCCGAATACGATCTCCGCGTTTGAGATAAGGTCCTGCGCGCCTCGCCCGAGGCCTGCCACGCCATCCTCGCCGATGCCGACGATGGACAGCCACCGCCGCGATGAGGCAGGGTCCGCCTCAATCACTTTAGGATGGGCCATGAAGATCCTCATTCTCGGCGGCACTACAGAGGCTCGCGAGCTGGCCGGACGGCTTTGCAAACGTGGCGACATCGGTGTCATCTTGTCGCTCGCAGGCCGCACCGCGCGGCCACGCGATCAGGGCGCGCCGACGCGCGTCGGTGGCTTCGGTGGCGCGTCGGGGCTCGCACGCTATTTGCGCCAAGAAAATATCAGCATACTGATCGATGCGACTCACCCTTATGCCGCAACGATCTCCGCCAATGCGGCCGACGCGGCCAGTGAGACGGGTCTTCCCTTCCTGGCCTTGCGCCGGGCGCCGTGGGAAAATCTTGGCGGCGACGATTGGCGCGAGGTCGAAAATGCTGCGGAGGCGATCGCCGCGTTGGGTGTGGCGAGGTGCTGCGTGTTTCTCGCACTTGGCCGGCAAGAGGTCGCACCCTTTACGAACGCTCCCCAGCACACTTATTTGGTCCGCAGCGTCGATCCCATCGATCCGCCGCTCGCCGTCCCCAATGTCACCTATGTCACCGCACGCGGGCCCTTCAGTGAGGCGGACGACCGCGAGTTGCTGGAACAGCATCGCATCGAGAAGATCGTTGCAAAAAACAGTGGCGGTGATGCCAGTTACGGCAAGATCGCCGCTGCACGCACTCTTGGCATTCCTTTGATCATGCTGCGGCGCCCGGTGTTGCCCGATGTCCATTCTGCTGCGAGCGTTGAGGACGCGCTTGCCTGGTGCGATCATGCGCTCACCACGGCGGCTTCACGCGGCGTGTAAACAAGTGGTGCTTTGCCGCTCCGCGCAATGACGCGTGTCTCCGGGGAGCCGACGATCACCAGCGTTGCCATGTCGGCAGGCGTGTCGCCTGCTTCGTCCAACGTCGTGATGATCATGGTTTCGTCTGGGCGTCCGACCGCGCGTCCGAACACGACGGGGGTGTCCGGGGCCAGGTGACGGCCAAGGCGGGTGAATGCCTGGCCGAGCTGCCAGGGCCTTGCCTTCGAAATTGGATTGTAGAACGCGATGACGAAGCCGCCGGACGCGGCTGCATCCAACCGCCGCTCAATAAGCTTCCACGGCTTCAGATTGTCGGAGAGCGAGATCGCGCAGAAATCATGGCCGAGTGGTGCCCCGGCCCGCGCGGCAACCGCGAGCATGGCTGTAATACCTGGCACGACGGAAATTTCAAGCGCACGCCATGCCTCGGGTCCGAGCTCGATTTCGCCGCACACCGCCGCCGCCATGGCGAACACGCCAGGATCGCCGCCTGAAACCATGGCCACATGCACACCGTTCTCCGCGTGACGCAGGGCGGCTTGCGCGCGCGTGCCCTCGACGCGGTTGCCCGACGGATTCCGCGCCTGACCATTCCGCTTCGGCACCCGGTCGAGATAAGGGCCATAGCCATAGAGGGCCTCGGCCGCCTCCAGGGCCTCGCGCGCCTCCGGCGTAATGTACCGGTCATCGCCTGGCCCAAGTCCGACAATGGTCAGGCGTCCGATAATGGTGAGGCGCCCGCTCATCTTCGTTCCTCCCACCCGGGGACCAACACGATCGCGAAATAAGGCGCGGTCATATCGAGCTTGTCGGTGAGCTTCATTACGGCGGAATTTGTCATCGTGCCGCGTTCCACATAAATCGCGCGATCAAGGCACCCGGCGCGCTCACACGCGCGGCGGATCTTTGGCAAATGGCGGCCAATTTTCATGACAACGGCCGAATCCGATTCCGCCAAGCGCCGCTCCAGCTCGACCTCAGGCAGTGTGCCAGGCAGCACGGTGAACACATCGTCGCCTTGCGTGATCGGCGCCGATGCCGACGACCAGCACCCCGACATGCCCGTAACGCCGGGAATGACCTCGGTCCGATAACGGTGGCTGAGGCGCACATGAATATGCATGTAGGAGCCGTAGAAGAGCGGATCGCCTTCCGATAAAAC
Organism: uncultured Alphaproteobacteria bacterium; assembly: GCA_942491645.1. Lineage (GTDB taxonomy): Bacteria > Pseudomonadota > Alphaproteobacteria > Rhizobiales > Methyloligellaceae > Methyloceanibacter. The sequence goes on from CALOBK010000005.1 coordinate 28,060, forward strand.
GGCCACGTCCCGCCCATCGTCGAGATAGGATGCAATCGCTGCAGCGGAGACATCGTAGAAATCCGCGATGGCGTTGCGGTACGCGGCCTGACCTTTGGGAATTTCGGTGGTGACGGGATAGAGCAGTGGAAACTCCTCGACACCGTTCAAATGTTTGGCAACGATGGTCCGCGCATTGCTGACATTTCCAGCTTTCGCGAAATAGGCCACAACATCCGCAGAGGCCAGCGCATTGAGCGCCTTCAGCGTGAGGAGTTCAGGGTCGCCAGGGCCGACGCCGACGCCAATGAGATGGCCGATCATATCCCCTCCCTCATATCCCGTCCTTGGCGAGCGCGTTCAGGGCCGCCGCGGTCATGGCGCTTCCGCCCATGCGCCCGCGCACGACGAGCCACGGCACGCCGTAGGAATTTTCTGCAAGCGCATCCTTGGATTCGGCGGCGCCCACAAAACCCACGGGCACGCCAAGGATCGCCGCCGGTTTCGGGGCATCTGCGCCGAGCATCTCCAACAGATAAAACAACGCCGTTGGTGCGTTGCCGATGGCCACAACAGACCCTTCGAGCCGGTCTCGCCATAGCTCCAGCGCCGCCGCGGACCGTGTCGTGCCAAGCTCCCGGGCCAGTTGAAGCACTCGTTCGTCCCGCAGTGCGCAAATCACGTCGTTGTCTGCGGGCAGGCGCGCCCGCGTGACGCCATGCGCCACCATCTGTGCATCGCAAAAAATCGGCGCGCCTTTCTGAAGCGCGCTGCGGGCCACTGGCACGAAGTCATTCGAGAACTCAATAAAGTCGGCCGCATCCACGCGCCCGCACGCATGGATCATGCGCACGGCGACATCTGCCTCGCCTGAACTAAACCGCTCAAGATTGGCCTCGGCGCGGATGATGGCGAAGGAGCGCTCATAGATCGCCGTGCCGTCGCGGATATAGTCCAGCTTAAGCATCCGCGTTCTCCCTCGCAACGATGGCCATGGCTTCACCCACCAAACTGTCCGGATGCCGATAAGAGTCTGGCTCATCCCGCGCGGTCCCGTTCGCAATGAAGCCACCGCCTTGCGGCGTGCCGACAATGGTCAGGGGGGCGGGTCTTGGATGGGCGCATCCCTTGGCGCATCCTGAGACGTGGACGGCAAGGGTCCCTTGAGGTAGCCGCTCCGCAATCTGGGCCGCAAGGTCTCTCGCCCGAATGTAACCGGAGGCACAGGCGCCTTCGCCTGCGCACGCAACCACACGCCGCCGCGGATCGCGGGCATCGACAATAAAGCCGAGCGTATCGGCGGCCGTGCCAAGCGCGAACGCGGTCATCTCGCCAATGGCACCGAGCAGCAGGGTCCGTTGTGGTGCGAGTGCGGCCCAATCTGCTCCATTGGCCCGCGCGATGCGCAGGAGCGCGATCAGGTCGAGCGCTTGCGCCTGGCCGAAGGGAAGCGCAACGCCGATGGCGCAAAGACCGTCATGCAAACGATGAAGCCCAATCGTCTCAGCCGTGCGCGCTAAGGGACGCAGCGGCGCGGGCTCAAGCCGATCTCCCGCAGCGGTCAAGAAGGCTACGCTGCCCTCATTCGCCAGCACGTCGCGCGCCCGCGTGTCCCGTCCCCGGTCCGCAAGGACGGCAAGCAGGTCTGCCGCAAGTATTGTGGCGGCGTGGCGTTCAGCGAGCCCGAGCGGCGTGGCCGACAGGCTATCGCCACCGACCGACACGAGAAGGCGTAACTGACCGCCTTGCGAAATCGCGCGGAACCGAAGGTCGGTCGCGAGCGCATCCAGGGATATCGGGCCACCGTCGTCCACGATCACGGAGACTTTCGGCGCCAAAATGAGTTCGCGCGCGGCAATCGAGGCGCGAACCTCGCTCGCAAGCGTTTGCGCCTGAAAAAGACCAAATGGGTCTTGCGGCAGCGGATTGGTGATCACAGGAATGCTGTCGTCAAAGCCCGCATCAAGGGCAAGCGCCGCGTCCGCAAAGAGTGGTGCCGATAGTGGCCCTAGCCCGCGCACTTGCAGGCTACCCCTTGCCGTGATCTCCATTAGCCCGTTGCCATGGGTGCGGGCGGCGGCACAGAGCGCGGCAAGCGCATCGATTGGCATAGGTCCATGCGGTATGAGGCGGGCCAAGAGCCCATCGCCGGTTTCCATGGGGACCGCGAGACGCGGACAGGCGCCGCGCGCGCGCGATGGCCGAACGACATCCGCGTTCATAGCGCCGCCTCCCGCTCGCCGAGAAGCGCATCTGTGTCAAGATCATTGCGTCTTGGATGCCAGAGGCCCTTCTTGCGCACCTCCTCCAAACGCATGGCGATTGCCTTGGCGGCCTCGGGGTTCTCGCGCATCAAGAACTCGCGCACGGTGTCGTCGGCGAGATAGGCGCCATGGACCGCATCGAAGAGTGGGCTTGAGACTGCGTTTGTGGTTTCGGCGAAGTCCGCAAGCCGGTCGACAGTCTCTGCCAGCTCGGCCGCGCCGCGTGCCCCATGACGCATCATGCCTTTGATGAAGGCCGGGCTGATCGCCCGCGCCCGCACGATCCGGGCAAGAGCCTGAGACAAGGGCCGTGCACGGGGGCGCTCTGGATTGGTGGTATCGAGCACCACAAGGTCGGGTTTGGCGCCAAGAGACCGCGCGGCGGCCGCGAATCCGCCAACATGGGCGACGTCTTCGGCCCCTTCGAGAATATCGCGGCTTGGATCATCACTCAGGTGAATGAGGAGATCCGCGCCTGCCACGCGGCCGGCAAATGCATCTGCCTGCGCGACGCCTATCCCGTCCGCGCCGCCATAGACGTGCGAGGTGGCGGCGAGATAGGCAGCGCCAAGCGCGTCGTCCGAGGCATCGTGCCCGAGAAGGTCCTCCACGCCCGCGCCATAGGCGCCCGGCGCATTGCCGAAGATGCGCGCGGGCCCAGCGCCGTCTTCCTCCGCGTGCGCTGCCGCGAGCGGATTCTCCTCAGCATCCTCTGCGCGGGCGGCAACCAGTTTCACGCCTGCATCGATCAAGGCGATCTGAGCCGGGAAGAGGTCGCGGAAAAGTCCCGAAATGCGAAATGTCACGTCCACGCGCGGGCGACCCATCACGGCGGGCGGCAGAACCTCAATCCCCGTGACGCGGCCTGTCGCGGGATCCCAATTGGGACGGCACCCCATCAACGCCAGTCCTTGCGCGATTTCTTCACCGCCGGTTCTTAGAGTCGCGCTGCCCCATAGGTCGATCACGAGGCTGCGCGGCATGTCGCCATGTTCTTGCATATACGAGCGGATGACTTCGTCCGCCGCGCGCGTCCCAAGCTCCATAGCGGTCGGCGTTGGCAGTGCGCGTGGGTCGGCCGTGAAGAGATTGCGCCCTGTGGGCAGCACGTCGCGGCGGCCCCGGGACGGTGCACCGGCCGGTCCTGCCGCAACACGTTTGCCATCAAGCGCTGTGAGCAGCGCGTCGCGCTCGGCGCCGGCACATGCAAGCCAGGCCTCATCGTCCGTATGCGGCGCGCGCGCGTAAGTATGAAGCCCGTCCTTCACGGCGAGATCTTTGAGGTCGCAGAGCCACGTGTCGATCTTGCGCAAGGCTTCTTGCTCGCACTCGCCGCGCTCCAGGCCTGCTTCGTTTGCAAGCCCTGTCTCTTGCGCCTTGTCGACAATGAGCGCCGCGAGCCTGTCACGGCGGCGGCGGTCCAGCCCCTCGGCGATCGCGTATTCATCCACGAGTTGCTCAAGCGCGAGCGCCGCGCCCGACATTTCGGTGCCCGTGAGCGGTGGCGGCAGATGGCCGATGGTGATGGCGCTCACGCGCCGCTTGGCTTGGGCCGCCTCACCTGGATTGGACACGATGAATGGGTAGAGCACCGGCAAGGCGCCAACGACGGCCTCGGGGAAGCAAGAGCCGGTGAGTGCTACCGCATTTCCCGGCAGCCATTCGAGCGTGCCATGCGCGCCGAGATGCACAAGGGCATGGGCGCACAGCCCATGTTGCAGCCAAAGGCCGAATGCGATCAGCGCATGGCGCGGTGGCAGCACGGGGTCGTGATAGTCCCCGCGCCGATCAGTTGTGTTGCCCCGGTCCGGCGGGAGCGCCGCCATGACATTGCCAAACTGTGCCGCGCGAAACCGAAAAGCCCCATCGCGAAAATCAGGATCGTCTTGCGCGGGCCCCCAGGCCTTTGTGGTGACCTCCCGAGTTTCCGACGGCAGATTTGCGAGATGGGCCTCATAGGCCTCAAGCGAGAGATGCAAATCGTCAGCACCCCCGGTGACTCTTTTGAGCAAGGCGGGCGCATTGGCCGGGACGTCGTGTACCGTGTACCCGGCGGCCTCAAGATCATGAAGCGCGGCTAACACACTTGCAGGCACATCAAGACCGACGGCATAGGCCGCCCGGCCGCCCGCTCCTGGATAGTCGGGCAGCACGACCGCAACGAGCCGCTCCGCGCGTGGCGTCGTTCTCAAGCGGGTCAGGGCCGCGATTTTGTCCGCGACAGCATCGATGCGGTCTAGCTCCGGTCGGCTCACGAAGCCCGCAAAGCCAAGCGTGTCGTCTTCGGCTTGTGCATCCTTGAAGCCGAGCGTGCCCGCGAGGACGCGTCCATCGAGTTCAGGCAGCACCACGTGCATGGCCAGATCGGCAGGTCCAAGCCCGCGCGGATTGCTCGCCCAGGCTTCACGTTTCGTATTGGCAATCACAGCCTGAAGAACGGGTGCATCGGTGCCCTCGAACACCCCATCGCCCGCGGCAAACGCGGTAGTGGTGACGATCACAGAAGGGCAGAGCTGCTCGAAGGCGGTGCAGACGAATTCAATCGCGCCCGGATCTTTCAAGCTCGGGACAAAGAGCGGTGCGGGCGCCAGGCCTCGTGCCATAAGCGCCGCGCAAAGGCCATCGATGGGGGCGCTGTCAGCGGCAAGAAGCGCGGCACGATAAAAAAGGATCGGAACGACGGGACGGTCCGGATCGAGCCACTCCCGCAATGCTTGCAGGTCGAGCGCACCGGCGCCGGGCAGATAGGCCCCGCTACGCGGAAAGGCGCTGGGCGCCGGCACATCGAGCGCGGTTCCGGCATGCACGGCAAGGCAGCGCAAAAGGCCTTTGAGGTTTGCCTGTCCGCCTTCGCGGAAATAGGCAAGCAGGGTCTCAAGGTCATCGCCCTCAAGCGTCGAGAGTTCGAAAAGTCTTGCATCGTCGCGGTCTTCGCCGGGTAAGATCGCAAGTCCAATGCCGCGCGCGCGCGCCGTCTCCGCCAGCATCTCAACCCCATAGCGCCACCAGTCGAGCCCGCCGAGCAGACGCACGACGATCACCTTGGCGTGCTGGGCCACCGCATCGATCCAAAGATCGATAGACATGGGATGGCGGAGATCGCGCAAATGCGCCAACCGTACCGAAGGCAGATTGCCGCGCTCAGCCGCATAGGCTGCGGCAAGCCCGGTGAGATCGCTGTCGGTGAACGACAAGACCACGATATCGCCGGGGCTCTGGCCAAGGTCGATGGGCTCGGCGATGTCGTCGAGCGTTGTGGCGCTTGTCTGGAGAAGGTGCATGCGCGTTACCCGGTCAGCGACTTGGTGATGGCCTCGCGGTCGAGGCCATTGAGGCCAATCACGACGACCTTGCCTTGGCGGTCCTCGGTCTTGGCCCAAGGGCGATCATAATAGTGGTTCACGCGCGGGCCCACAGCCTGGATCAGAAGCCGCATGGGCTTGCCCGTGATGGCCGCAAAGCCCTTCACGCGCAGAACACTATGCGTCTCGGCCAACTTTGCGATGCGCTCTGTGATTGCCGCAGGGTCGTCGACCTCGTCGATCGGCACGACAAACGTGTCGAAATCGTCGTGATCGTGGTCCTGTTCTGTGTCGTGATGGGTCTTGCGGTTCTCGATATCGTCTTCGGCCCCAATGCCAAGGCCAAGCAGCGCCGTGGTCTCGACCTTGCCGTCAGCCACGGTCACGACGCCAATTCCGCGAGGGAGCGTCTCTGTCACCGTTTTCATAGCGCGGTCCAGGCCTACCTCATCGAGCAGGTCGCGCTTGTTCAAAACGATGAGATCGGCACAGGCGATCTGGTCCTCGAAGACCTCTTCTATGGGATCGTCATGATCGAGCGCATCGTCCGCCGCGCGCTGCGCCGAGAGCGCTTCGAGATCGGCGGACACGTGGCCATCGGCGAGGGCTGCGCCGTCCACGACGGCAACCACACCGTCCACGGTGACGCGGCTCTTGATCGCGGGCCAATGGAAGGCCTGCACCAAGGGCTTGGGCAGTGCGAGACCCGAGGTCTCGATGACGATGTGATCGACCGGCGGCTCCTGGGCCAAAATCTCATCCAGCGCGGGCACGAATTCGTCCGCTACTGTGCAGCACAAACAGCCATTGGCCAGTTCGACAATGCTGTCCTCGGAGCAGGTCTCATCGCCACAGCCTTTGAGGATTTCGCCGTCAATTCCTACATCGCCGAACTCGTTGACGATCACGGCAAGGCGCCGCCCATTGGCGTTGGCAAGCACGTGGCGGATGAGGGTGGTCTTTCCCGAGCCAAGAAATCCCGTGATGATCGTGCAAGGAACGCGGGCGACAGACGTCATTCAGTGTTCTCCTTAGTCGGTGTGAAGTCGAATGGTGGAATTCGGGCGATGAGGCCGCTCTTCAAGACATCGGGCCGGCCGCGCCAGGGTAGAATTCCGTTTTCGGAGTCTGCAAGCAGCCGGGCGCCATCGATCAGCGCGTCCGCATCGCATGCCTCATCCAGACTGCCGAAGACATAGGTCCACGAGCCGTTGGCACGCATCGCGGCGCTCAGCGAGCGGCTACAATTCCCGAGGCACTCAACGCGGGTTATGGTCACATCGCGACCCTCGGCGGCCTTAGCCGTGGCTTTCGCGAGGAGGAGCCCGGGGCGTGGGCCGTCTTCGGGTTCGCCCTGCTTGCGGCAGGTGACACAGACATAGATCGTAGGCCCGCTGGAGGCGGCGCGGTTTTCGTCTTTGACGTTATGCGGAGAGGTCACCCTTAAGGTCGCTCCTGAAGGCCCTTGCAAAAAGAAAGAGGCTGTCGCGAACGGGGTGCGGAACGGCCAAGGCTCACCGGCCCCGGCCAAGGGACTAACCGCTGCCGAGGGACCCCGCCCGGCAGTCGAGTAGATCGACGGTAGGTCTCCTGGCTTCGCGGGTTTTGACCGTTCGCCGCCTTCCCGGGGGGTTAGCCCAGTGGCAATGGCTCGGGTGCCCATTGGAATTCGATTGGGCTCACCGCTTACAGTTGCGGGGGCAGCCGCGGATTTGGACGTGTTCCGTACCGCGTTCCCTGTTGGCTCGAAATGAGCGACCGTCGATCAGGCACATAAGGCCCTTGGCCGGGCATTTGTCAATGCGTGACAGGGGCTTGAAGGCCCGCCGGGCCACAGGTCCGGGCGACATGGTCCGGACCCTTGCGATGCGGTACGCGAGGGCTATAGTCGAGCCGCCGACGGCTCCCGCATTAGGCGGGACGCAAGAAGGGAACGCGGTGAGGGACGATCCCGATCCCGCGGCTGCCCCCGCAACTGTAAGCGGTGAGCACTCCTCCGTATCGCCACTGGAGCGCAAGTCTCCGGGAAGGTCGAGGTGATGCGCTGACCCGCGAAGCCAGGAGACCTGCCGCCGGTTTGAACCATGAACAGTGCCCTCGGGTGGAGGGCATATGGGGGATGAGAATGACGACCCTTATAGTCCGGGCATGGCTCGTGTTCCGGTTATGGCTTGGATCCCTGGTATCGTTTAGGCAGTTTGCGGGCGATCCGACTGTGCCCCTCACCGGTCACGCATAGATGGCCGCGTTGATCAGCCCGGAGGACGAAGGGGTGACCTTCGTCCTTGGCGGGGCCCGTTCCGGAAAAAGCCGTTTCGCTGAAGGGCTCGTCACGAGCCTCCCGCAGCCTTGGGTCTATATCGCCACGGCTGAGGCGCATGATGCGGAGATGGCCGCGCGCATCAAAGAGCACCAAGCCCGCCGTGAGTCCGGTTGGCAAACCATCGAGGCCCCTCGCGAATTGCCGCAAGCCATCACCGAGGCGCCAAAGGGCGCATCCGTGCTCATCGATTGTCTGACCTTGTGGCTCTCCAACATCATGCATGGCCCCTTCGATATGGACCGGACCATAAGCCAGCTCGAAGAGGCGCTTTATGCTCGCGCGGCCGCGACAGTCCTTGTGTCTAACGAGGTGGGGATGGGGCTTGTGCCCGAAACGCCCCTTGGCCGCGCGTTCCGCGATGCGCAAGGCCGACTCAACCAGCGTATTGCCGTGATCGCTAGCCGTGTCGTCTTCGTGGTCGCTGGTCAGCCCCTGATTATAAAAGGCGAATCCGCATGAAAGGCGAATCCGCATGAAAGGAATGTCATGACCAAAGCGGTCGAGGAAAAGGATCTCGAACGCCATCGCGCCAAGATGGCCAAGCGCAAGCAAGTGCAAGACGCCGAAGTCGCCGAGAAGACTGTCGAGAAGGGTCTCTTGATTGTCCATACCGGCTCGGGCAAGGGCAAGACGACGGCGGCGTTTGGTCTTGCGCTGCGCATGATTGGGCGCGGCAAACGCGTCGGTATCGTGCAGTTCGTCAAGGGCGCCTGGCATACGGCCGAGCGCGATGCCTTCGAGAAGTTTGGCGATCAGGTCGCGTGGCATTCGATGGGCGAGGGCTTTACCTGGGAGACGCAGGATCTGGCCCGCGACATCGCCGCGGCCAAGCGGGCCTGGGCCAAGGCCGTCGAGCTGATGGAGGATCCGGGTTTCAGCCTTGTCATTCTCGATGAGCTGAACATCGCGTTGAGATACGACTATCTGCCGCTCGATCGTGTTATTGCGACATTGAAGACGCGGCGCCCCGATCTCCACGTGATCGTCACCGGTCGCAATGCCAAACCTGAGCTCATCGAGGCCGCCGACCTCGTGACCGAGATGACCCTCGTGAAGCATCACTTCTCCGCCGGCGTGAAGGCGCAGGCCGGGATTGAATTTTAGCCGTGGCCGCCCGCGCGCTCATGTTTCAGGGCACAGGCTCGGACGTGGGCAAGTCGCTCATCGTCGCGGGCCTTGCGCGTGCGCTCAATGCACGGGGTCTGAAGGTCCTGCCCTTCAAGCCGCAGAACATGTCTAACAACGCGGCCGTCACCACAGATGGCGGTGAGATCGGTCGGGCCCAGGCGCTTCAAGCACGGGCTGCACGCGTTGCACCGAGCGTCGATATGAACCCCGTCCTTCTCAAGCCGCAGAGCGAGGTAGGCGCGCAAGTCATCGTGCGTGGCCGCATCTTTGGCAAGGCAAAGGCCGCTGACTACCAAAGGCTGAAGCCCGAACTCATGGGGGCCGTGCAAGAGAGTTTCGCCCGTCTCAGGGCGCAGGCCGACATCGTGCTGGTGGAGGGGGCGGGCAGTGCATCGGAGGTAAACCTGCGCGCAAATGACATCGCCAATATGGGATTTGCGCGCGCCGCCGACGTGCCCGTGATCCTGATCGGCGACATCGACCGCGGCGGTGTCATCGCCAGTCTCGTTGGCACTAAGGCCGTGCTCGATGCACAGGATGCGGCCATGATCCGCGGTTTTCTCGTGAACAAGTTTCGGGGCGACCCGGCTCTGTTTGCAGCCGGTATGATACGTATCGCCGAAGGCACGGGATGGGACGCGCTGGGGCTGATCCCGTTCTTCGCCGAGGCGCGCGCCCTCCCCGCCGAGGATGCCTTGGCGCTCGATCGCGGACCGCTTGAGAAGCCCGGTGCGGTCGTGAAGATCGCCGTACCCATCCTGCCCCATATCGCCAATTTCGACGATCTCGACCCGCTCGATGCCGAGCCTGCGGTCGATCTCGTCCGTGTGCGAGCCGGTGGTGTTCTGCCAGCCGATGCCGACCTCGTGATTCTGCCCGGGTCCAAGGCGACGCTGTCTGACCTTGCTGCTTTGCGTGACACCGGGTTCGACATCGACATTGCCGCGCATGTGCGCCGCGGCGGTGCGGTGCTCGGGCTTTGCGGCGGGTACCAGATGCTGGGGCGCAGCTTGCGCGATCCTGAAGGATTCGAAGGGACGCCCTCAGAAGCACAAGGCCTTGGCCTGCTCGACGTCAACACGACCCTGTCCGGCGGGAAGCGTTTGGAGCCTGCGCGGGGACGCACGCGCGATAGCGCCCCCTTCACAGGCTATGAAATGCATATGGGGCTGACCGAGGGGCCGGACTGCGCGCGTCCCTTCGGCTCATTGGAGGATGGAACACGCGAAGGCGCGGTTTCGCGCGATGGAACCGTGTTTGGGACCTATATCCATGGGCTCTTTGCCGACGACCGCCAGCGCTCAGCCTGGCTCGCCCGATTGGGCGCGGGAACAGCGCAGATTCGCTATGAAGAGCAGGTCGACGATAGTCTCGATGCGCTCGCGGCACATCTGGAAGCCCATGTCGATATCGACCGCCTGCTCACACTATCGCAGTGATCCCTGCAAGGATCGCAACGAGCGCAATCAACAGCCCGTCCGCGCGACCATAAAGGTTGAGCGCGGCGTCGATATCCGCCACCTTTGCCTCTCGCCCCTCCTTGCCGAGCCATGCGCCGACCGTTTCCTTGCCCCCGTAGACGTGCGGCCCGCCAAGCGCGAGCCCCAGCGCGCCGGCCATGGCTGCCTCCGGGTATCCGGCATTGGGCGAGGCGTGTTTGCCAGCGTCGCGGCGCATTGTGTGCCAGGCACGGCTGGCAGAAGCGCCCTTGGTCAGCGATGCGGCAGCGACGAGCAAGAAGCCCGAAAGACGCGCCCCCGGCAGGTTCACGAGATCGTCGAGCTGAGCGGTTGGCGCGCCGAAATTCTCATAGCGTTCGTTACGATGGCCGATCATGCTGTCGGCAGTGTTGATCGCTTTATACAGCGCCCCGCCAAGCAGTCCCGAAAGCCAGATCCAAAACACTGGAGACACAACGCCGTCGGAGAAGTTCTCAGCAAGGCTCTCAATGGCCGCCCGCGCGATGCCCGCTTCGTCGAGATCGCCGGTCTCGCGCCCAACGATATGCGCGACTTCTTCGCGAGCCTGGTCCAGATTCCCGGTCTCAAGCGCCTCGGCGACCGCCGCCACATGCATATAGAGGCTCCGCTGCGCGATCAGCGTACTCGCCGCGATCGCAGCAAAGATCAGACCGAAGGGCAACAAGAGCAGGAACGTCTCAAGGACAAAGGCCACCGCACCAACAATCAGCAGCAGCAGAAACAGGGCGATGGCGCCCGCTCTGCGGCGCGCATCGGGCCCCTTGCTTGCGTCGTTGAAACGGGTGTCCAAGGCCGCAATGAGCCGCCCCATCCAGGTGACCGGATGGCCTATTTTGCTCAACAACGCATTCGGATAGCCCGCAACAAGCTCGACGAGCAATGCGAGAAGCGCTAGCGGTGCAGCCATGACGTCATCCACCCCCTTCTGGCCGCGATCTCATGAGCCGCAGTCGCATCAGCCTCTAATCCATGGCGGTGACCTTGGCGCGGCGCGTGCGCTGTTCCCAAATGCAACAAAGCCCTTCGTAGATCTCTCAACAGGGATCAATCCGTATCCCTATCCCATCTCTGGTGTGATGGGCGACGATTTTTCTGGTCTTCCAGAGCCGGAGAGCCTCTCCCGTCTCGCACGGCGGGCCGCGACGTTCTATGGCGCGCCGGGTCCGGCCAATGTGGTCGCAGCCCCCGGCAGTCAGATTCTGATGTCGCTGATCGCCGATTTGAGCGCCAAGGATCATGCCGGCAAGAATCACACCGGCAAGACGCGGGCCGCGATCCTCGGGCCCACCTATGCCGAGCATGCGCGCATCGCCGCGCTCGCAGGCCATGAGGTGACCACACGCACAGAGCTTGCCGCGCTTGGCGCGGCAGAGCTCGCTATCGTGGTCAATCCGAATAATCCGGATGGACGCATCCTCGCCAAGGAAGAGCTGAGCGCCGTGGCAGCCCGGCAGAAGGACCACGGCGGGCTCTTGGTTGTGGACGAGGCCTTCATGGATGTGGGTCCGAGCGAGGCAAGCCTTGGCTCCCTTGTCGAGCAAGAGAACATCGTCGTGCTGCGCTCCTTCGGGAAGTTCTTCGGGCTTAGCGGGCTTCGTTTGAGCTTCGCGCTTTCTGGCGAGGGATTGGCCGCTCCCATGCGTGCAAGGCTCGGGCCGTGGCCTGTGTCGGGACCGAGCTTGCGCATCGGTGCGCTGGCGCTTGAGGACGAGACTTGGATCGCAAAGACACGGGCCGCGCTGAAAGCCGACGCGCTGCGGCTTGAGGAGCTGCTTCGGAAGGCCGGTCTTGAATGCGTAGGGTGCACCGATCTGTTCACTCTGGTGCAGAGCCCGGTTGCGCCCGCGATTTTCAATCAGCTTGGAGAGGCGGGCATTCTCGTCAGGCGCTTCGACGAAAATCCCAATTGGCTACGATTTGGGATTCCAGGAGCGGCACAGACCTGGCAGCGCCTGACAGATGCGCTGCGCGCCTTGTCCTGAGGCCTCGAGACAGAAGGCGATCGAAAAAGGGGTGAGGCCGGGGCCTAGTGAGCCCAGCGCCGATTGTAATGATCGGCCAACTCGAAATTGCCTTGAGCGTCTTCCGGCAGAAGCTGGGCGATCACCCCCATGGCAAGCTCGACCGAAATTTCACTGCCGCCGCACTCTTTGAGCTGATCGCGAAGCCAGTCATAGACGTCCTCGTCGCCGGACTTCAGTCCAACGGCGATCTCTTCAAGCATTTGCACCAACGATTCGGCTGCCATGGCGTCCTCCAATCGAACGAAGTCCAAAGATCGAGCAAGCATGACGCAGGTCTCGAACTTGGCTTGTGGCTAGGTTAAAGTATCTCCTGATGCGATTCCCCTTAGCGCGATCATACCTCAATGGTGCGGTTGCGAAGTTGCCTAAGAGCCACAGTTGGGCGTTTTCTCCGCGCTATTGCGGTCCCAACGTCCAGGCAGAAGTCTTCGCGTCGCCGTCTTTCGGGCCGGTGAACGGGATCGGTTTCACCGAGGCGGTGGAGACGGGATCGGCGTTCTCTGCCTCGGCAAAGAGGCCGCTACGCGGCTGCGGGCGGCAGTAGTGCTTTCCGCCCTTGGTCACGTTGGTGACGAGAAGGTCCACATGAAAATGGTTGTAGTGGGCGCGGTCGCTGCCGGGGCCCAGCACGGTATAGAACTCGCGGCAGGCGCCGGCGAAGGCTTCGCGCAGGAAGGCTTTTTCGCGTCTTGAGCCGCGCCACCACCCTTTGACGACCGTGATTTCGCGGCCATCCGAAAGAGTGAAGCCGGCGATGTCGAGTGCATTGCCGAAAGAGTGCTCGGACAGCTTTCCAGTTCGCTTCCCGTTCCGGCCACGGCAGCTATAGGCGGAAATCTGCTTGATCTCGACAACGGGCTTCCCGAAATGGCGCAAGGCCGCCTTCTGCACCGAGTTGTAGAGCCAGCGGTCGAAGGCAGCTGTCATGGGGCAGCCAATGGTTGCCGTGGGTGTCACGCGGACCCGCCCGCCAAGCGCGCCTGAGACCCGGAGAGGGGCGACGATGCCGCAGGCGCTCCGGCCGCGTATCGACGAGACCTGGGTCACATAGGGCGAGGCCCGCACGCGCCCGGAGGCCATGCATTGCGCCTCCGCACGGTCGCGCCATTCCGCACGCGTGTCTCGCGGTACGCCGCCGCCGCCACAAGACGTTAGAAGGATAGCCGCTGCGATGAGCGCGGCCAGATACGCAATACGAGCCCCAATCATGGCCGAACCATGGGGCAAAGGATCTGAACAATTCTTCAATAAGCCGGTCGTGGCAGCGCCGGATTGGGGAAAAAAAAGGCAGAAAACGGCTCTTTAGCAGAGGCCCAGCGACCTTTTGGCCCGCACGGTGATAGATTGGCGGGCGGAAAAGAACCCCTCCCAAGGATCTGACTTGAGGCGCTTCAGGCGCGCGGGCAGCGTTTTCACGGTATAGGGCGCCCCGCTCTTCAGCCTTTTCAGCTCGGCCCAGCGCAGCGGCACCGCCACCGGGCCACCCGGCCTTGCCCGGGGCGAGTAGTTGCAGATGGCCGAGCTGCCGTGGCCGTTGCGCAAATAGTCGACGAAGATCTTGCCCTTGCGCGTCCGTTTTAGGGGGTTGGTTGTGTAGCGCTCTGGTGCCCTTTCAACGAGCGCCTTGGCGATGGCTCTTGCAAACGCTTTCACCTCGGGCCAGCCCGCCTTCGGCGTCAGCGGTGCCACCACGTGGATGCCCTTGCCGCCTGTGGCTTTCAAGAAACTGACAAGGCCGAGCTCGGCCAAGAGTTCGCGGACCTCGCTTGCCGCAGCCCGCACCCTGTCGAAGGCGAGCGCCTCGTCGGGATCGAGGTCGAAGACGAGCCGGTCGGGCTTATCGACTTTGGCCAGCGACACGCCCCAGTCATGGATCTCAAGCGTGCTCATTTGCGCCAACGCAAAGAGCCCGTCCCCATCCTCGATATAGAGATACGGCTTGTCGGTCTCACCGCCGGGGATCGAAATCTGTTTGATGGCCGTACTCATGCCCTTTATGGCATGGCGCTGAAAAAAGCGCGGTCCATCGAGGCCGCCTGGGCAGCGCACCAAACTGATGGGGCGTTTGGCGACATAGGTCAGTATGTCAGGGGCGATGCGCGCGTCGTAGCGGGCCAGATCGGCCTTGGTGAATCCAATCTGCGGATAAAGCACCCTTTCCGGACTGGTCAGCGTGATGCCGCCGAAGGAAAGCGCGCGCGTGTCCTCTGCGAGGCGCTTTGCGCGCATATGGGCCTCCCTATCGTCGTTTGTTGGGCAAGTGCGGTGAGGATGCCACGAATTTACACGCGTCCGAAGCGTCCTTACTTGCACGTGTACAGATTCGATGCTTGCTTGGCGGCCCGCCGACAAATTGGCAGAAGCTGGAGCGTAACGATTGTCCTCCATGGTCCGCGTTAAAGAAGCTCATAGGCCGCTAAAACCGGCCGCAGTGATCACAGGTGCGACCCAAGGGATCGGCCGGGCACTGGCCGATGAGTTCGCAAAGCACGGTCACACCGTCGTGCTTGTCGCACGCAATGAGGCTCATCTCGGCGAAGCGGCGAAGGCCTTGGCGGCCGCGCATGGCGTTCCGGCCCATTATATCGCGTGCGATCTCGCCACTGAGGCAGGCTGCGACGATCTCGCCGCGGGCCTGCGCCAAGAGGGCCTCTATTGCGAACAGCTCGTCAATAATGCCGCCATCATGACAGCGGGCTTCTTCCAGGATCAGGACCGCGAAACGCTGCTCAAGATTGTCGATCTCAACGTGCGCGCCGTGGTTGACCTGACCCGCCGGTTCCTTCCCGACATGATCGCGCGTGGCCAAGGCGGCGTGTTGAACGTTTCGTCTGTGGAGGGGTTCATGCCGGTGCCTTATCAGGCGACGTATGCCGCCACGAAAGCATGCATGATCTCTTTGAGCCGCGCTCTTGCCTATGAGGTGATGGGAACGGGCGTCCGGGTCTGTACGGTCGCACCTGGCCCCGTCGAGACGGATATTCACGCAAAGGGCGGCTCGGAGCATTCGCGCTACCTGGCCTATTATCCAAGAATGTCGCCCGAGGTCCTCGCAAAGGCCAGCTATCGCCGGTTTATGCGTGGCAATTGGGTGATTCTGGAGGGTTGGGTCAACAAGATCGTCGCCATCGGCGTTCGCTTCGTCCCCGGGATCGTGCTCATTCCGGGCGCTGGCTGGTTCTTCCGGGTGCGCGATGCTGAGGGAAATCCTCAATGGGCCAAGCCGCAAGGGACCGAGCCGCAAGTGACCAAACCACCAGAGCCCTCCAAGGTGCCCTCGGATGCCCACAACAACTGACAATTTGGGCGGGTTCTGATGCCTCGCGTAACACGCCCGTCAGCGGTGGACGCGGTGCTGCATCTTTTAGGCAGATCAAGCGGCGGGCAAAGGGATGATATGGTTTCAGCGATGTATGCGCAGCACTGCATGGTGCCGAACGCGGACATGTTCGAACTTAGGTATCTACGTCCGGTGGGTGCCAGACGCAGAGATTGACAAAGGATCGCAACCGTCTTCCGGGCCGGGCGTTGCCTGGGCGCGGCTCATCTTTCGCTCATTGCCCGAGCAAACCGGCATGCATCAAGAGGGCGACAATGCAAATGGTCCCAAGGCTACCGATATAGGACCCGATCAGAATCCCCTCAGGGAATCGATCTTGGTCGCGGCTGATGACGGCGCCTATGGCCCGTGACGAGCGCTATTACCAAACCCAGTAAGCTGAAAATCACCACCGCGCACGATTTTATGAAATCGGCAGCCTCGATTGCAGCCTGTAAATAGCTGTTACAAAAAACCGATCCACTCTGGGTCAGTCTTAGTGCAGGCCGATAGAAGCTGAGCGCCAGTCAATGATAATTCGGAGCTGCGTGCCTCTGTACTAAGCGTTCCGCCTGTCACCATCGCGGCGAGAACGATACCGGCAAGTGTGCGGCGCATGGGCGCTCTCCTTCTCAGATTTGGCGAGCATAAAGTCTGCTTGGTCTATGGTCGCACTAAACCGCTGTCGCTCGTCTTGATGCTGGCCAAGAGCCGAAGGCCATAGAGCCTCGCATCATGCGCCAAGTTAATGTGCTATCCGGCAACCTGCATGGCTAGGCGCATGACGGACCTGCGTGTCATGGGCGCTCTTGTGTAACCGCGGGTGTCAGGTCCCATCCGTTAACATGCACTCCTGGTCGGATTTCGAGGCGTCGTTCGCGGCCTGTGGCTTCATTCCGAAACACGAACCTCAATCGCTTATCGAAGGCATCCGTGAACTGGGCATAGCCCCATACGTAGATCACCTGCTTCCCCGAACGAATGGCTGCGAGGTCACCGGCCGGGATGTGAAAACTGTCAGAGGGAGCCAGCATGGTCTCTGTTGGCGCAATTATCGAATTTTGCTTGGGCTCTCCGAATTCATCAAACGAGTCGTCGGCAGGAGCGCCGATGGTAATGCCAGTCCACGTTTGAAACTCATAGCCGGGCGTTTCCCCGAATTTGTTGAGTTCAATTTGCGCCCCCACGTGCACGCCGTTCCCATCTTTATCGAGCGTAAGGTCAACGCGAGCATGGGCTATCATTACGTATGCACGAAGTTGTCTCTGAGCGGTCCTATATTGTTGGAAGGTCACCCAAACCAGCAGGCAGGTCACTACACCCAGCAACAACGTGGCGATAGCGATCCACGTCGCCGCATCAGGGTTGCCCTCAACACCAAACAAGTCGCCGACAACGAGGCCGAGGCCTAAGCCGACCACGATGAGTACCGTGCCAACGATGATCCAGCCGAGAACGTCTTTCAGCGGGTTCGTCATTCCGCCCCCAATAGTCCCGGCAGCTTAGCAACATTCACAGCAATCGCCGTGCCTCATTGAGGCGACGCCTCGCGCGGCAACTTTATCAGTTGCCGAAAGTGGCGCCGGTTCTTTGATGCTGATCAAGATGGCAGACGCTGTCATGATGCACGTACTGAGCTTGCCGATGGAGGTACAGTTGAATTGGTGGACGCACTTGCTTCGGGACGAACGTCTTGCTCACGCCGCCCCCGATACACTGAGCATGGAAGAGCTTGTGACGCTTCAAGCCTCGCTACTAGCAAAACTGATGTTTGCGAACCGTGCGCTTCATCGGCGCTATGAGGAGACAATCGCGTCGGCTGATGAGACGCCATCAAGTCGCAAGGCGCGCGATGTTCTCACGAGGGCTGCCGCACATATTGACGAGGTAAACCGTATCCTGCGCGATGAGTTGGCTAGCGTGATGAGCCTCAAGCACCTTAATGCGCGGGACGATGCGGATTGACGAGGCGCTGGCGCGAGCCGCCGAAGAGCTTCGCCCGCTGCCGCTTGGCTAGGCAATACGTCATTCAGCTATACCTAGGTGCTAATAGTAGCCAATGCAGTCGTAGTAGCGGCTCCACCAATAGGGATTGCCTGTTGCTGCCGCCCTGCGGTACAGCCAACCGCAACCGCCACCGGAATAGCCGGGCCGCCCATACCAGCTGGAGTACCGGTAACGGCGATAGTTGTGGCCGCGGCGAACGTGCCGGTTGTAATAGCCGTAGCCGCCGCCCTTACAGGCGCGGTGCTTGCGACCACCACGCCCGCGATAAGCTTGTTTGCCGCTGCCTCCGCGACCGCCAGCGTGTTTTCCACCTCCACCTCGACCGCCGCCGCGACCGATGAGCGTTACAAGGCCGGGAGGGGCATCGCCTTTCAGGACCGGCATGGAGGCTGCCTGTGCCGATCCCGATGCGAGCCATGTGACGATTAGAGTGCACGCAATTGTAGTAGCCATGCCTAGCCGGACTATCATCAAGTTACGCTCCTTAAGAAAAAATGGGGCATGACGTCAGAACCGCGCGTCCGATGCCAAGCAACTTTGTGCCGGGCTACTTGAACCCTGTATGAACAGAGGGTGCAGCCAAATTGCAGACGCCTCGCGTAACACCCTCATGAACTGCCGAAAGCAGTGCTGCGTTTTTGGGGCTGATCAGGTGCTGAAGGGCCGAAGGCCATAGCGCCTCACAGAGCGCTGGCCCTACGCACGGCTATTTTGGCGCGCAATTGCCGAACACGACGAAGCCGAGATCCTCGACGCTGATATTGGCAGTCATCGAACCGGTCTTGAGCGAAATCACCGCGCTCCAAGCCTCCTTGCCCTGCTGCCCATGAAGATAGACGGCGCCGTCTGTCGACTTGATTCCGCCGATCAACTCTTCGCGGTCGGGATCGCCCATCGAAATGGATACAAGTTCCTTCTTCTCCAGATCCAGCATCACGATGGGGGCAAGATTGGCGTCCTTCGGCGAGACGCGTTTGCAGTCGCCAAAGGGCTTGCATTCCCGAACCTCGTTGAAAGCGCAGATGAAGACCTTGTCGCCCGACTGCGCCACCGCGGTCGCCTGGGCAGTGATAAGTGCTGCGCCCGCAACAATGAAAAGTGAGAGTCGCATCATGTGACCTCCTAAAGCGCTAGCCGGCTCCCCTTGATTTCAAAGCGAGACGGTATCCATACGACATGCGGGAATATCCTTAGGTCCCTTGCAAACGCCGACTTCCGCGCTTAGCGCAAGAGCATGCGTTTCACAATATCCGTTTGTTCAGCGACGATCCTTCGATATTCCTGCAACTGAGACGGATTGAGGATTTTCGAAAGACGCTGCTCTGTCCAAGCGCTGACCTCGTTCATCTCGCTCCTGAGAGCCATCAGTCCGAACAGCCCCGGTTTTTGGCCCGACCTGAGATCAACCCCATGTTTCTGAAAAATGGCTTGCCGCGCGCGCATGGACTCCTGCATGACCGGCTTCACCGCGGCCTGCTGTTCCGGCGCCAGTTTCAAACGAGCTTCGAACCGTGCGATCTCCGCCGCGCTCATCAGTTGAGCACGCGCGAAGGGAACCACAGTCAGCGTCATTATGATCGCAACAAAAACTACATTCAACGTCGTGAACAGCTGTCTGCCCATAACCAATTCCCCGCCGGCAACGTGTCCTTCCCAAATCGATCGAGATATCCCTATAGAGCAAATCGTCCAACTAATCGAGGCGGCGTTGTAACGTTAACCGCACCGCGCGAGCTTCGAACCGTCGGATGTCGGCTGGGGAGCAGAGTTGAACTTAAAAGTTCTCACCTGACTTCCTGCCAAGTCATCGCAGCGTTCAACCGCTGCACAAACTGTCCTCCAAGCAGCCAGACCCCCTATGAAGAATGCGACCGCACTCACGATTAGCCCGTAGGCAACAAAAGCGGCTTCCTGTCCAAAGCTGACGCCATCAACACTCTCTGCCAGATGGCCTGCGCCTAGATAGAAAAAACCGAAGACAATCCAGATCAACACCAGACCCTGGAATAGCAGCGAGCCGCCAATGAGTCCGAGGCCCCAAGAGTGGCGAGATTTGCTGATGGGCTCGTCGGTAAGCCTGAACATGCCGAACAGTTGGCTTTTGAGACGTCCAAATCCTTCTTTGCCAAGAAACGGGAGGCTTGCGAACCAGATCAATTCTCCTCCAAGGAGGGTCCCGCCGATGAGCGAGGCAGACTCCGTTCCCGACAAACCGAGCAGCGGGATTGCGATCGGTGTCAGGACCATCGAAACAATCGGTAGAATGAACATTGCCATGCCGAGCTTGTAACGCCAGCCGACCGGTGTGGTCGGTTGACTAGCCGGCGGCGGATTCTTGTTCGCAGACATGCCGCGCTCCTCAGCTCTTTCTCGCTCTGCTCGGGCTCTGGTTCGGATCATCCACACCGGCACAAAGCCGGCGGACACGAAGACGGAGAGATTACGACATCGTCGCTAGATCCTTGTCATCGATGTCGAAATAGCTGAGAGGTGCCAATCGGCGCAGCCCGTTCTTCTCGACGACCCACTGATCTTCCAGCCACAATAGCTGCGGACCGTTGTTGGGGCACTGGGCGACACAGGTTGGCTCGATGCATAGCACCATGCCTTCTTCGAGCGGGGCATCCCACTCTTGCTTGTCTACCGGGTTCAGCTGCGGGAGCTCGTCCATCATCGTACCGATGCCATGCCCAAGCATGACCAGTGGCATGCCCTTGGCGTCATAGGCATCGACAAACAACTGAGTCATCTCCCCGCAGGTCATGCCGGGTTTGACTTTGGTCATCAATTCATGTGAACCGAGCGTGTGCCAGTTATAGGCGTCGCGCAACTCGCTGGACGCATCGCCCACAATGCGTATGCGTCCGTAGTCGGTAACCGAGCCGCCGAATGTCATGATCCCGACATCCGAACTGATCACATCTCCGGACCGGTATTTGCGGCCGATCGGGCTCCAGATCATGCCCATCGCTCCACCTGGCTCATAAGAGTAGGTGAGGTTGAGGCAATGTTTCTCGACCGAGGGTTCAAGGGCGAAAAGCTGGGCCATCCGGGAGGCCAGTTGGTAGTCTGTCCAACCAACCTCGGCTTCGGACATGCCCTGCCAGAGCACCCGGTTATGAACCTCGCAGGATTTCTCCATCAGTTCGATCTCTTCAGCCGTCTTGTGGACGCGAAGCTTTGCCAGATCGAAGCCTACACCGACATACTCCGTGTCCGGAGTGAGCTTTTGGAGTTCCTGATAGGCGCGGAAGTCAGCGAAGGTGTCTACTCCCACCTTCCTGATGTTGCCGTGCTGGGCCATAGCTGACGCTACCAGCCGGGCGTAGCGCGTCGGAACCGATCGCAGATAGGACTCGCTACCGGCCGAACGCACGACCGGGTCCATCTTCCAGATGGTGCCAGGCTTGGCCGGGTCATAAAGACCACCGGGGCTATAGGCATGTTCTTCGTCAAAAGCGTCGCTGAGGAAGATTGAGACGACGCCCTCTTTCGTGATCATGTAGCCATGAAACGCGTTGGCAGACTCATAGTGGAACGCTGGAAAAATGTCGAAAGCGTAGCGGGTATTGCCATAGTCCCAAATCAGCAGGGCGTCGAGGCCGTTGTCATTGATGTACTTGAGGACTTTTTCGCTACGGTGTTTGCGTATCGCGTGGATCTTTTTCTCAGGCAGCAAATATTCCAAGTTCCCTCTCCCTAGCTCCAACTAAATGAACCTATATCCGCGAAGGTTCCAACACAGGTGTATTATCTGCCGGCGAAGTGAGCACAACAATCGACGATGGCGCCAATCCAAACTTCGGTCGTGGCGTAAATATGCTAAACTTTGGCGCTTAGCGCTTAGAACCTAAATCGGCTGCTACCATTTGATCGTCTATCGTTCCAAACTAAAGGACCGATTGCCCAATCTAAAGTAAGCTGCGGGAGCGCACCGCCCATTCCTCGACAGTCGCTTGTCCGCCTCTTGGGACGCCTAGGTCAGCCGTCGGACGGTTTCTGATGGACTTTCGCCAAAGCGGCGTTTGTATTCAGCAGCGAAGTTACCCAAGTGGCCGAAGCCGCTCATAATCGCAATCTGAGAGATATTGGCATTCAATCCTGCATTAATCAGGCGCATCCGTGCCCGGTCGAGGCGCAAATTTCTTAAATATCGCATAGGCGAGGTGCCATTGATTTTCTGAAACGTGCGTTGAAGAGATCGCACGCTAGCGCCAACCGCTACGGCGACGTCAGAGATACTGATCGGCTTTTCGGCGTGCTCTTCGAAATATTCTTCTGCCTTTCGGACTGCTTTATTTCCCGTGAAATAAACTGGATTTTCGAGATCTTGGATAATGCGGAGTGCGCAAACTCCGTTAGCAAAACATTGATCAGTAGCTCTTCATAAAGAGCGGCGGAATGCTTGTTGGCAAAGATCGAGTTATCTTCGTCCAGGTAATAGTATGCGCTGGCGACAAGTGAGAAAAATCTTCGGCCAGCGCCCGACTGAAGGTCGAGGTGGGGATGGAAAGTGATATCGGTACGGCTTTCGACGCCGTTTAGAATCGCAAGGCGGGTTCGCAATAAATCGGAATCGAAGTGGATGGAGACCGCTTGGTAAAGTAATCCGTCGTCGTCCCAATGGGTTGAATTGCTCGGAGACATGATGACCCCGTCGCGTCCAGTAACAACATCAAGCTCGTCGCCATGACGAACACGAGACCGGCCTCGTATCGGGATTTCGATCATGTGGTACGATCCATTGGGTTCCACCTCGAAATGCGCACCCCCGTCTATACGTTGCTCATGGGACATAAATTTCGTACGACCCATCTCGGTGGCGCATAATTGATACTGGAATTGCCCACTCGATGAACCAAATACTACTGACATCGGCGAAATAGCCGCCTCGGCTGCAGCCAAGGCTAGCTCGCGATCGGATGTTCGCAGCTGGGTATGCCGCAGCAGAGGCAGTTCATCGAACAAGTGTTGATTTTTTCTAGACATCACTGGGATAACTTACAATGTTGACTGATTCAGTTTTACCGCTTGTGGGGGTTGCAGCCAAGGGATGCCTATCGGCCAGGCCCCTGTGTGTGCCGAAAACCTAAATCCTGACGTAGTGGAGATGAAGTCCGCCAAGGATTGCGCGTGAGCCAATGATTCCGGTCCTCTAAACGGGGCGAGAAACCGGCGCATCCTTATCCAATGATCGGTGGGTTCTGATCTCGTTGTAATAGCGGGCATAGGCTTTCAGGATTCGGCGCAGATGCACGTCGCCCAACACGACGAAATGATCCACGCACTCGCGCCGGATGGAGCCGGTCAGCCTTTCGGCAAGGGCGTTCTGCCAAGGCGAGGCTGGTGCAGTAGGCTTGTCCCGGATGCCCATGGTGCGCTCCCACGGCTTACTTTAGATTGGGCAATCGGTCCTTTAATTTGGAACGATAGACGATCAAATGGTAGCAGCCGATTTAGGTTCTATGCTCTAAGCGCCAAAGTTTAGCATATTTACGCCACGGCCGAAGTTTGGATTGGCGCCATCGTCGATTGTTGTGCTCACTTCGCCGGCAGATAATACACCTGTGTTGGAACCTTCGCGGATTGAGGTTCATTTAGCTGGAGCTGAGGGAGAGGGAACACAGACGGCGGGCTCACATTCCGCGACGGGGTGTGGAACATACCGTGTGCAGCTCACTTCTGTGGAGTTTTCTAAGGGGCTGGAATGCCAATCAAAAAGCATGTTGGCGCTACAGCCGTAGCTGCCAAATTTGGGCAGGCGGCAGGTCACGCCGCGTGTTGCTGGTTGGTATGTGCCTGTCCTTGGATCCAGCGCTTTTGCCCAGGATCTTTTGGAAGATCTCGCCAGGAAGGCCCAGGATCCGCTTGCCGATATTACGGCATTCATGACCGACAACACGATCGGCTTCAATCAAGGCCCCGGAGACAATACCGGTTACAACTTTCAGCTACAGCCGGTCAAATCCTTCGACACGCCCTATGGGTTTCGCCTGATCCCGCGCGGAATCATTCCGATCGTGGGGGCGCCGAATGGCAGCGACTTCATTTTTCTTGGAGATCTTGGCGGCCCTGCCGCCGCAGTCCCGACCAGTACGTCCACGACTTGGGGACCTTCAGCGACACCATGGTGCAGATGTTCGTGGCCCCGGAGACCGATAGCAGCTGGAAGTTCGGTATGGGCCCGCAGGTCTCGTTGAGCACCCATACAGATAGCAGATTGAAGGGACCCGGTTGGGGCGCCGGCGTCGCCGCTGTCGCCTTTGGCGGCATTGGAAACCTAGCCTTGGGCGGAATTGTCGGCCAGCATTGGGGCAATGAGGGCAAGTTCAGCACACTGAGTATCCAACCGATCGTGCTTTACAATTTCGAACAGCTCCCTGGCGTCTATCTTGGTTACAACAACACCATTTCCGCGGATTGGAAGCAGAGCGGCAAAAACGTTTGGACCGTGCCGCTAGGGCTGACCGTCGGCAAGATCTTGGCAGTCGGTGACGGCTCTGCCTTTGACCTTTCGATTGGCGGCTACAACGTCATAGCCCGTCCAGATGGTGCTCCAGACTGGCAACTGAAGATAGGCATTTCACTGATCAGATAGGCTTGGCGTCGATGAGGTGGTGTATCTTTCTTCTGGTCGTTGTTGCCCGGTGCAGCGACGCCTCCGCCCAGCAACTCCCGGGGGGTCCGGACACGGTCGAACTTCTCCCGCCGACGAGCTCACGTGGCGCCGTCTCCTCGATCGGGCGCGGCCCCACGGACGAAAGCCGAGAGTTGCAGCGAGAAGAGCTTGCCCGAAAAGCTCGTGCGACTGACCCACCGTTCTTAGGGGGGTGGTACGGTTTTAAGAACCAATTGAACGAAAGGAATAATTTCGAGTTTGGTGTCGCATACACCGCCGTGTACCAGCACGCGAGCGAGGACATCATCGGCGGCGCCCGCGGTGTCGCCCTGCTCACCAACCTCTACGACTATCTCGATCTGTCGCCGCCCCCGGCAACGCCGACGAAGGAAGCCGCCGGGGGCTTATTTGAATTTCAAGGCAAATGGACAGTTGTTGGGGCCGACACACCCAACAGAGGCTTTGTCGGGTTCTCGGTCGAGAGCCGACACAAGCTTGGCACTGAAATCCCTCCGCAGAACCTATTCCTCGATGCGGGCGCATTCTGGCCGACCGCAACAGCGTTCGGTGAGTTCGACCTATCTGTCATTACACTCTATTACGAACAGTACATCGCTGACGGCGCAGCCGGAATTCGCCTCGGGAAGATGAATCCGTTCGCGATTTACGACTATATGAGCCTAAAAAATCCGAAGACGGATTTTTGAACGCCGCGTTCAACCTCAACCCGCTTTTTTATCGCGGGCTTCGTTCGGGTTTGGCGTCGCAGGCATCGTGGGCGCCCCGTCGAACAACTCGCATTCTCGCGGGCATTCACGACATCAACGGCGGTCCCAATCGCGGGATACAATCGTTCTTCGAGGACAAGGAGTACTTTAAGGCAGTCGAAATCGGGTGGGATACAAGGTTGGACGCCGGCAATGGCAATACCCACGCCTTGTTCTGGGAAACGGACAGGAAGACATCCAACAACACCCCGGGTTCAAGAGGCTTCACGGTGGGAGGCGAGCAGGAATTTGGGCATCTGCTTCCCTTCATCCGGTACTATTTGAAGGTGGTGGACGTCTACGCCATCTTGTGGCCGGCGGTGACAGTTTGGCTAGGCACTCAACCGGCCAGTTGACATTGTCGGCGTTGGCTTGATGGGGAGAGCCCATCGCTAATCAGGTGTTTGCCGATCAAAAAGCTGTGGAAGTTTACTACCGCTTTCACGTCACCGACGAGATCGCATTCACGCCAAGCGTTCAGTACATCAAGGATCCACCCTCAACGTCGCTCAAGACGAGCTTTACCTTCTCAGCATCCGTGGACGAGCCGCGTTCTAACGCTGCCGCGGCTCGTTGACGCGAAGCTGTTGCGCGGCTGCAGAGGCAAGCGCCTGGCATGGGTATTGTCAGACAAACCTGAACGGGACTGACGAAGGGTGCTGGTCTGAGGCGTTCAGGCGGCATTGTCAGACAAACCTGAGCGGGCCTGCGAAGGCTGCTGGGCTTTTAGGAGCGACAGGCGGGCCGACCTCCGCCGAGAGGGAGCGCGCTTCTCTCCGAGCGCCATTCCACCATCTTCAAGCACGTACAGTTGACCCCCAAATGCCGCCCAAGAGATTTTCGCATCGGTGCCCACACGAATTCGACGAAAAATCGTCTCTGCTACTTCACATGGACTCTGAGGGGCCGAAATCTGGCGCAATTCCGCGAGGAAGCCGGCCCCACCGCCAGAGCAAGGAAATCTTAGAATATCAATCAGTTTTAGTGGCTGTGCTGGCAGTCATCTGCCAACCCGTCTCTCCTCGCAATTCTACAAACTGCAGGAGAATCTGCCAAATTGCAGGGAAGGATCTGCCTGGCGTTGTCAGAGAAAAAATTCTAAATACTTGGAGCGGCCATCGAACCGCTCAGATCGACCCGGAAAAATGCAGGAAAATCAATGGCCACGAAATCCGGTTCTGACGTTTTGGCAAAGTAACCGAATTTACTCTGACAATGCTTCGCGGTGTCATCACCCTTTGCTAATGTCAGAAGTCAGAACACGACGTTACCGTCATGGCAATTCAAATTTGGACCCCTGCTGGTGACCTCAACACAAGCCGGAGAGCCGCTTGAAGCGGGCTTTCCTTTATCTTGCTGAAATTGCTTGGATTTTTGGTGGAGCCGGACGGGATCGAACCGACGACCTCAGCAGTGCGATTGCTGCGCTCTCCCAACTGAGCTACGGCCCCAAGCAAGCCCGCATTTAGGGAGCGCCCTCCGCCCCTGTCAAGCGAGCCCGGTACCTGAGGCCACGTCTTTGGTCTCGCGGTACTAGTTAGGCCAGCGTGCGGAGACCGGTTCGCAAGGCACGAGTCCCTGCTCATGGCTTTGTCTCACAGGGCTTTCTCTCTCAGGGCTTGCCCTCAGGTGGGCCCGTCCGCTACATGGGACCCAAGGCTACGCAGGAAGGGGTCTTTTCATGGTGCCTTTGATTGGATTCGTTGCTCTCGTCATCGATCTCTTCATTTGGGTGGTCATCGCAAGCGCAATATTGAGCTGGCTGATTGCTTTCAACGTGGTCAATACGAACAACCGCTTTGTCTACAGCATCGCCGATGGCCTCTACCGGGTCACGGAGCCGGCTCTGGCCCCGATCCGAAGCTTTATGCCCAATCTCGGCGGCATCGACATCTCGCCTGTGATTCTCATTCTATTGCTGCTGTTCTTCCGCGATGTCGTGCTTCGAGGCTGGTTGTTGCCAGCCTTTGTCGGGGGCTGATGGGCGACAGCTCGGCAAGCGGGCCAGCCCCAAACCTCAAGGTTCGTCAGACGGAGACGGGCGTTGCCGTGGCCGTTCGCCTCACGCCGAAATCGGCGCGCGATGCGGTTGAGGGTGTCGAGGAATTCGGCGGCGACCCGGTCCTGAAAGCGCGCGTGCAGGCGGTTCCAGAGGACGGCCGCGCCAATGAAGCGCTTGAGGCCCTCATCGCCAAATGGCTCGATGTGCCACGGTCTTCCGTGTCGGTCGTGCAGGGCGTCAAGTCGCGTACCAAGATTGTCGCGATTGATGGCAATGCGATCGGCTTATCCGCACTGATCGCTACACGCCTTACAGCGTTCTAGCTTGCCGCATTTTAGCCGGCTGCGTTCGCGATCTCCTTCGCAAAGGCTTCCGCTGCCGCGCGCGGGTCGCTCGCTCGCGTAATGGGGCGTCCAACCACCAGATAATCCGCACCGGCCTTGATCGCATCGCTTGGCGTGACAACGCGTGCCTGGTCTTGGGTATCGGTTCCGGCCAGACGAATGCCTGGCGTCACGATAAGGAAGTTGCGCAAACGCTCATGGAGCGCGGCGGCTTCCTTTCCCGAACCAACGACACCATCGAAGCCTGCGTCCTGAGCGAGGCGCGCTCGTTCCTGCACAAGAGCCAAAGGTGGC
Organism: uncultured Alphaproteobacteria bacterium; assembly: GCA_942491645.1. Taxonomy (GTDB): domain Bacteria; phylum Pseudomonadota; class Alphaproteobacteria; order Rhizobiales; family Methyloligellaceae; genus Methyloceanibacter. Next base: position 55,913 of record CALOBK010000005.1, read on the forward strand.
ATCTCGATGCCCTGTTCGGAAAGGTCGCCCCGGTCGAGATTGGTAAGCACGGTCACGCCCAAGAGCTTTAGCGCGCTGTCTCCGCGACCGCGCATGGCCGCATCCAGCGTCTTACGGTCAGTGGCATGCACTGTGAGAAAATGCGCCCCGGTCTTGGCGATCGCAGCGGTCGCCCGTTCGACCGTTGCTTCGATGTCGAGCAGTTTCGCATCGAGAAACACGCGATGTCCCTTGCGCGCAAGCTCCTCCGCGAAGGCAAGCCCGCCACGGTAAATCAGCTCAAGCCCGATTTTGAAAACGCCGACGCTGTCGCCGAGTGCCTGCACGAGATCGCGCGCCTCGGCCAATTCCGCAACGTCTAGAGCGACGATGATTCGGTCTTTTGGTGCCAATAGTTCCATGGTGCTCTCAACGACTCCCTGCCTCGGTGAGGTCTATGACGCAAATTTCCGTGCCGCGACCGCCAAGGCCTCAACCACGCCTTCGAACATCGTCTGCCGGGTTTCGTCACTCAAGCCGCCATCCTCGCCGAAGGCCTTCATTGAGCCCGGCAAGGCCAGTTGTTGCGGAATGACGCTGGCGCCGAAGCCTACGGCTAAAACCTCGCGCAGCTGCAACAGCGCGCGCATGGCACCGTAATAGCCAGGAGACGTCCCTGAAATCGCGAAGACCCGCGTTCGAAACACATTGGGTTCGCCTTGGATGCGGCTGACCCAATCGAGCGTGTTTTTCAGGAGCGCCGGGATGCCTGCATTATATTCGGGGGTCACGATCATGACGCCATCGTATTGCTTAAGCAGGGCCTTGAAGGCGACGGCACGCTCGGGCACCCCTTCGGCTTGCTCCAGATCGCCGTGATAGAGGGCCATGTGATAGTCGGCAAGGTCGGCGAAGTCCGCCTCGATCCCTTTTGCTTCGGCGATCTTTCGGCCCAGCCGCGCAAGCTTTTTGTTGTGGGATCCATCGCGGGCACTGCCCGCAAAAAACAATAGCCGCATGCAAGTCCCCCGTAGTCAGCATAGATGCACCGGAATATCCGGTGGGCATAGTACCGCGCTCCTGCTGTCCGCCCGTTTGCACATGTAGGGACGAAAACGCCGGACCAAAAGAGGCTCCCGGCAACTTCGCCAGACAAATTATGCCGAAGGACGCGCTACTCACCCATTCCGTCGAGAAATTCCTTCACCTTGGCGAAGAAGCCTGCCGAGGCCGGGTTCGTATCAGGGTTCGACGCCTCCTCGAAGGTCTTCAGCAACTGGCGTTGCTTGCGGGAGAGATTTTTCGGTGTCTCGACCTCGACCTGAATATAGAGGTCGCCTTGCTGTTTGGAACGCAAGACCGGCATGCCCTTGGCCTTCAAGCGGAACTGTTTCCCGCTCTCTGTGCCCTCGGGCACTTTCAAGCGGCTGCGGCCGCCGTCGATCGTCGGCACTTCAATTTGGCCGCCAAGCGCTGCCGTGGTCATGGAGATCGGCACGCGGCAGAACAGGTCCGCACCATCGCGCTGGAAAAACTCATGGGGTTTGATCGCAAGGAAAATGTAGAGATCGCCGGGCGGACCGCCGCGCACACCGGCCTCGCCTTCGCCCGCGAGCCGGATGCGGGTGCCGTCCTCGACGCCAACGGGGATGGTCACCGATAGGGTGCGCTCACGGGTGACGCGGCCCGCACCGTGGCAGGCCGGACACGGATCTTCGATGATCTCGCCGCGGCCGTGACAGGTCGGGCAAGAGCGCTCAATGGTGAAGAAGCCCTGGGTCGCGCGGACCTTGCCGGCGCCACCACATGTGCGGCACGTGGTCGGCGCTGTGCCTGCTTTGGCGCCCGAGCCTTTGCAGGCCTCACAGGTGACGCTGGTTGGGACGCGAATCTGGGCGTTGCGGCCCTCATAGGCCTCCGACAGCGAGATCTGCATATTGTAGCGCAGATCGGCGCCGCGCTCGCGGCCTGAGCGCTGACGCGGGCGGCGCCCGCCCGCACCCATGAACTCGCCGAAAAGATCGTCGAACATGGCGGACATGGACTCGGAGAAGTCGGCGCCGAAGCCGTGGCCGCCGCCGCCGCCCGACCGGTTATCGAACGCCGCATGGCCGAACCGGTCATAGGCAGCGCGGCGTTGTGGATCCTTCAGGATCTCATAGGCTTCATTGACTTTCTTAAAACGCTCTTCGGCGGTTGGGTCGCCGCCGCATCGGTCCGGGTGACATTCCTTGGCGAGACGGCGGAACGCGGTCTTAACCTCGGTCTCGCCCGCCTCGCGGGCCACACCCAAGACCTCATAGTAGCACTGCTTTGCCATCACCCCTCCGGACCCTCACAACCGCCATGGGCATCCATAGCGGCGTGCAAGCCTCTTATTGGGCCTCGCGCGGAGCCTCCCAAGCATTGAGAGGTCCGCCAGAGTCCAATCCTGCCTAAGCAGATTTCTTATCGTCGTCGTCTTTGACTTCTTCAAAATCGACGTCGACGACATTCTCGTCAGGGCCCGCGCCCTCGCCGGCATCGGCGTTAGGACCGTCCTCGCCGCCCGTGGGTTGGTTGGCCTGATACATGGCTTCGCCGAGTTTCATGGACGCTTGAGCCACCGCATCGACTTTCTGCTGAATGGCTTCGACGTCTTCGCCCTCGGCGGTTGTCTTCAGCTCGGCCACGGCGGCTTCCACGGCAGCCTTGTCCTCTGCCGAAACCTTGTCGCCGAAATCGGAGAGCATCTTATCGGTCGAGTGCACCAAGGCCTCGGCCTGATTGCGTACTTCCACCAGCTCCCGGCGCTTCTTGTCTTCGTCAGCGTGGCTCTCGGCTTCCTTGACCATGCGGTCGATGTCCGCATCGCTCAAGCCGCCGGAGGCCTGGATCCGGATCGATTGCTCCTTGCCGGTGGCCTTATCGGAGGCGGACACGTTGACAATACCATTGGCGTCGATGTCGAACGTCACTTCGATCTGCGGAATGCCGCGCGGTGCAGGCGGAATTCCGACGAGATCGAACTGGCCAAGCATCTTGTTGTCGGCTGCCATCTCGCGCTCGCCTTGGAACACGCGGATCGTCACCGCATTCTGATTGTCCTCGGCGGTCGAAAAGACCTGGCTCTTTTTGGTCGGGATCGTGGTGTTGCGGTCGATCAGCCGGGTAAACACGCCGCCCAAGGTCTCGATGCCGAGCGACAGCGGGGTCACATCGAGAAGCAGCACGTCCTTGACATCGCCCTGCAGCACGCCGGCCTGAATGGCCGCACCGATCGCAACAACCTCGTCCGGGTTCACGCCCTTATGGGGCTCCTTGCCGAAAAAGGTCTTCACGGTCTCGGCCACTTTCGGCATGCGCGTCATGCCGCCGACCAGGATCACTTCGTTGATATCGCCGGCCTTGAGGCCTGCATCCTTCAACGCAGCTTCGCAAGGCGCGATAGTCCGCTTGATAAGATCCTCCACAAGGCTCTCCAGCTTCGCGCGGGTAAGCTTCATGGTCAGATGCTTCGGGCCTGACTGGTCGGCCGTGATGAAGGGCAGATTGATTTCGGTCTGCTGGGTCGAAGACAGCTCGATCTTGGCCTTCTCCGCCCCCTCTTTCAGGCGCTGGAGGGCGAGCTTGTCACCCCGTAGGTCGATGCCGTTCTCTTTTTTGAACTCATCGGCGAGATAGTCCACAAGGCGCATGTCGAAGTCTTCACCGCCGAGGAACGTGTCGCCATTGGTCGATTTAACCTCGAACACGCCATCGCCGATCTCAAGGATCGAGACATCGAACGTGCCGCCGCCCAGGTCATAGACGGCAATCGTTTGACCTTCTTTTTTGTCGAGACCATAGGCGAGCGCTGCAGCTGTCGGCTCGTTGATGATGCGGAGTACTTCGAGGCCCGCAATCTTGCCGGCGTCCTTGGTGGCCTGACGCTGAGCGTCATTGAAATAGGCTGGCACGGTGATGACCGCCTGCTCGACCTTATGGCCGAGATGAGACTCGGCCGTCTCCTTCATCTTCTGCAGGATGTAAGCGGAAATCTGAGAGGGCGAATATTTCTTGCCGTGGGACTCGACCCAGGCATCGCCGTTGTCGGCCTTCACCAGCTGATAAGGGACCAGCTTCTGATCCTTCGCGACCGTTGGGTCGTCCCAACGGCGGCCGATCAGGCGCTTGATGGCGAAGAACGTGTTTTCCGGATTGGTAACGGCTTGGCGCTTGGCGGGCAGTCCGACGAGCGCCTCGTCATCGTCCGTGAACGCCACCATAGACGGGGTGGTGCGCATGCCCTCTGCATTCTCGATTACCTTTGGGCTAGAACCATCCATAACCGCGACACACGAATTCGTCGTGCCGAGGTCGATACCAATCACTTTCGCCATATCCAACCCTTTCTTACTGGCAAACCGTCCGGGCCCTGATGAGGCAGCCCGAAGCTGACAGATGTGCCACGCTTCCAAGAATCCGCGCGATCCGGTCCCCAAATGTGTCGTGGCCCCAGCGGAAAGAAATCCGGGGGCTCCGCGGTTATATAGGTGGCAACCCTATGGCCCGCAAGGAGAAGACCCGCCTGTTGCGTGCCTGAATTTGGGTTTCACATCACGCGGCACCACGCGCCGATCAGGATCGGGGTCAAACAGTAGTAGCGTCCGTCGGTCGCAGCTTCGGCCATATCGGTTTTGAAGGCCTCGGCGCGCGCGGCGTCGGCGATCCCAAGCTCCACGCCTGCGGCAAAGAGTCCTTGGTATACGCCGATTAACATGGGTGCCATGTCACGCAGGGGCACGAATTTGACCTCAGCCGTGGTGGCGCTCGGCGCCCCGATTTCCGCGGCCTCGAACTGAGCAGGCAATTGGCGCCCAGCCCGCAAGTTGCGCCCATGGCCACGAAACACCCCTTCGAACAGTCGGAAAAACTCAGCCATGGCGGGGCATATTGGCTCGACGGCGATGGCGCTGAAATCGAATTCCTGCGCGGCAACGACCCCGCCGGGCTTCGTCCAGGACAGCATCTTTTCGAGAACTGCCACGGGCTCGGGCATATGCATGAGGAAGAGCCTGCAAAAGGTCAGATCGAATGGGGCGCCAGTGACGGTCTCGGTCTTGAGCAGGTCGGCCTCGATGAGGCGGAAATTGGCGCCGCCTTGGGCTTCAAGGGCCGCAAGTGCCTGCCGCCCGAGCGCGCCGTCGATCTCAAGCCCGGTGACAGTGCCGTCCGGCCCGACGTGATCGGCCATCTGCTGCATCACCGAGCCAGGACCTGAGCCCAAATCGAGGCAGGACATGCCGGGCTTAAGCCCGATATCGTCAAGGAGCGCTTCGGTCGCGTCTTGCCACATCAGGGCTTGGCTGCGCAGACGCGTATATTCTTCATCATCGCGCGTATGCACATAGCCATCCGGATTGGTCTGAGCCGTTTCGTTCATGAGAACCCCTTCGTCCTTTCGCGCGAGCATCCTTCCACCTTAGAGTTCTGGCGTGTCAGAGTCGCTTCGGCGCTATTTTGAAAGACATTAGGCGAGACTTATGGCCGGTAAAGGACGCGTGCGGCATTTTGTAAACATGTTGGGTGGGGCCGCGCAGGCGATGCTTTTGCGCGACATTCGCGGTGTGATTGCGAAGGCGCCACTCTATACCCCAACGATGCCGCGCTCAGGGGCGCCCATGTCCGTGCGCATGACCAATGCCGGGCCACTTGGCTGGGTCACGGACAAAGCGCAAGGCTATCGGTACCAGGCCGCCCATCCGCACACGGGCGCGCCCTGGCCCGCAATCCCCGAGAGGCTCCTCGCGATCTGGGCAGAACTCGCCGACTATCCCCATCCTCCAGAGGCGTGTCTCATCAATTACTATGCGGGCGCGGCCAAGATGGGGTTGCATCAGGACCGGGACGAAGAGCATTTCGCCGCGCCGGTCCTGTCAATTTCGCTGGGCGATACAGCCATTTTCCGTTTTGGCGGGAGCACACGGAAGGCCCCCACGCAAAGGTTTGAGTTGCAATCGGGAGATATCTTCGTGCTCGGCGGCTCGGATCGGCTGGCCTATCACGGTGTGGACCGCGTCTTATCGGGCACGAGCGATCTTCTGGAGGAAGGCGGCCGTTTCAACCTCACCCTGCGGCGGGTCAGCTCACCCACTTAAGCGGCGGCTGCGAGAGCCTGGCTCGGGCTAATTCCCACTCTTGTCAGTCAGATCGTCATTGGCTGCGGGCCCCGGTCCGAAGCCGTTGCCTTCAGTCTCCTGCGTGGCGGCTTTCGGAGTAGGCTTCGGCCCGCCTTTGGAAACGGCCACGAGCGCCGGGCGTAGCACGCGGTCGCCGATCGTGTAGCCCGCTTGCATGACCTGCACCACCGTCCCCTCGGGCACATCAGTGGTTGGGACCTCATACATGGCCTGTTGCTGGTTCGGATCGAAGCGCTGATCGAGCGGCTCCAATTTGGTGATGCCGTGCTTCTCAAGCATCTTGATCAGCTCCCGATCCGTAAGCTCGACACCTTCCAGGAGGCTCTTGAGAGCGGGGTCGCTAGCCACGCTCTCGGCCGGAACGTGTTCGATCACGCGCCGCAGATTATCGTCGATGGTGAGAACGTCGCGGGCGAAATTAGAAATGGCATAGCGCGCGGTGTCTTCCTTCTCGCGCTCGGTCCGCCGCCGCAAATTCTCCATGTCTGCCATGGTGCGCAGCAACTTATCGTGCATATCCGCATTCTCGGCCAACAGGGCTTCCAGATCGCCTGCAACCTCCTCACTGGCAGCAGTCTCAGGCGATGCTGACTCTGCCTGCGGATCGTCTGTCTCGCGTGGATCGGAAGGTTCGTCTGTCATCGAATCTCTCAACTTGGGAATTGAAATCAGCAGCACCGGATATCGACCGGACGGGTGAAAAAATCAAGGGACAAGGCCAGTAATGATGCGGGGGAGGACGTTGGCCTCGTTCAGGGCACAAGCCGTCCCAAGAGCCGCGCGGTGTAGTCCACCATCGGAATGATGCGCCCATAATTGAGCCGTGTCGGCCCAATCACACCCAGGACGCCAACAATCTTCTGCTCGGAGTCCTCGAAGGGGGAAACGATCAGCGCCGATCCGGACAGCGAGAACAGATTGTTCTCTGAGCCGATGAAGATTCGCACGCCGTCTGCGCGCTCCGCCAGCCCCAGAAGGTGGATCAGCCCTTTTTTCGCGTCGAGGTCTTCGAACAAGAGGCGGACCCGCTCCAGATCTTCCATGGCTTTGACGTCTTCGAGAAGGTGCGCCCGGCCGCAAACGATCAGGCTCTGCCGGTCGTCGACCTCGCCCGACCAGGTCGCGAGCCCATCAGTCACCACTTGAGCTGTCAGCGCATCGAGCTGCGCCCGCCGCGCATCAATCTCCGTCTCGATCCGTGTGCGCGCTTCTGCCAGCGTCATCCCGCTGATACGCGCGTTCATATAATTGGTCGCCTCATTCAGCGAAGAGGGCGGCAGTCCCTCGGGCAAGGTCACGATGCGGTTTTCGACATCGCCGTCTTCGCCGACCAGAACCGCGAGCGCCTGCCCTTGGCCGAGATTTACGAATTCCACATGACGCAACGTCTTGCTTTGTTTTTCGGCGAGCACCACGCCGGCACAGCGCGATAGGCCCGACAGCATCTGGCCCGCCTCGGCGAGAAAATCGTCAACACCGCGCCGCCGAACGCCCGTGGCCATGCGGGCCTCGATCTCTTTGCGCTCGGCTTCCGTGATGTCGCCGATCTCAAGCAACCCATCTACGAACAGGCGCAGGCCCGTTTGGGTCGGCAAGCGGCCTGCACTGGTATGGGGCGCGTAAATCAGGCCAAGCGCTTCCAGGTCCGACATGACGTTGCGTACGGACGCAGGCGACAATGTCATGGGCAGCCCGCGGCTCAGATTGCGCGAGCCGACGGGCTCGCCGGTCTCCAGATAGGTTTCGACCACGCGCTTGAAGATTTCGCGCGAGCGCTCGTTGAGCTGGCGCAAACTGGCGGCGGCTTCCGCCGCGGCTTTCGCGCCTCTGACGTCGGTGTGACCCATAACGTGGAAATCTAGGAGGCGCCTACCACGCCGTCAAACCAAGACGGCGCAAAACGAGAACGCGGTGACGTGGCCAGCCGCCCTAGTTCAACGATCCTGCGTCGGGCGCAATCGGCGACGTGAGGTCGTCAGGGGCGCCGAAATGGGCGAAGTAGCGCGTGTTGATCTGCTCGACCGGCATGACGATGAGGACGTCTGTCGTGCCGAATTGATGGTCGATGACGGCACCATCGCCGACATAGGCGCCCATCCGCAGATAGCCCTTGATCAGCGGCGGCAGCGCTTTCAAGGCCGTGCGCATGGTCACCGCCTCCTTTGGCATCATGTTCATGTCCACCCGGAGATGATCATGGGCGCACACACGCCACTCAGTGGGGGCAAGAGCGGTGTGATGCAAAAAACTGAGCGCGAGCGCATGCTGGGATGGATCGGTGCCAGGGAAGCTCGCGCAGCCGATCATCACGTCGCCTTGGTGCTGGCGCACATAAGACCACACGCCATGCCAGAGAAGCTCAAGGGTTCGGCGATTGCGGTAGGGCTTGAGCACGCAAGAGCGGCCAAGCTCCATAAAACGACAGTCAGGCTTCGACCGGAGCAGTGGCCCGATGGCGTACTCGCCTTCCGTATAGAAACCCTCGTTCATGTCGGCGATGTCCTGGCGCAACACGCGATAGGTGCCGACCACTTTCGGGCGGCCCCACGCCTTTTTGGCAGGATCGCCATGATCGAGCACCAGAAGATGATCGAAGATCGGGTCGTAGGCATCTTCGTCACGTCGTGACAAGAGCGTAAGCGCATCGGGCGTGGCGGCCATCTCCTGGTAGAAGACTTTGTAGCGAAGACGCTGTGCCCGCCGAATTTCACTCTTCTTGCAGGCGAGCCGGACCTCAAGCTGACCCATGCGGCCATAGATCTGTGGTCTTGGAGGTTGGCCGAGAGCGCCGCCTGAAGCGACGCGGTTGCGGCCGACAAACGGCAGACCGCTATGCGCCCCTGGCCGCAATGTAAGGCTGGGGAAGATGGCCCCACCAAGAAACTTTTCTGCCAGGCGTCCCGTCGTCGATTTTGTCGGCATGGCTCAGCCCATCTGACAATCTAGGGGAATGCGCCGCGCCGGCTTGAAGCGGCCAATCACGGATCGCAGCGCCTCTCGCTTACCTCAATTCGGCCACATCAGACGCGGGTTAGCAAACCAATTCGAAGCCAATGTGACGGGTTGGGGAAAGTTTCAAGACGGTCCCCGCCGGCCCTCTTCACGCGACCTCTGAACCGGCGGAGGTCTTGCGCCCGAGGCAACGTGCCAAGAGGTGCGCTAAGTCCTTTTTCTCGAAGGGTTTGGCGAGATAATCGTCGAGGCCTGCATCGAGATACGCCGCCCGGTCCTCGGCGAAGGCGTTCGCGGTCAGGGCCACAATCGGGGGACGGCCGGCACCCGGTGCGGCGCCATCGCGGTACAGCGCCCGGATGCTTTTGGCCGCCTCCACCCCGTCCATGTCCGGCATGTGGATGTCCATCAGGACCAGATCGAATCCGTGGCCCTTGGCGATTTCCTCCTTGGCTCTTTCCAACGCCTCGGCACCGTTCTGCGCATGCACGACCCTCGCCCCGGACTTCTCAAGAACCGTTCGGGCGAGAAGGGCGTTGATGGTGTTGTCCTCGGCAAGCAGGGTCGACAGTCCCTCGGCCGTGTGGGGCGCATCATCTGGTGCGTGCGGCAGTTTCTCCAAGAGGCCGTGCGGCTGTCTTGCAGCGGTAGCGGCAAAGAGTTGTGTGAGTGCAGAGATGGGGCGCACGGGGCGCACGAGATAGCCGCTGAAGCCTAACGCCCGCAGATCCGAAAAGGATTGTCGATCGCCCGGGTCCATCGTGACAACGGCCCGGGCGCTGGCCGACCCGTTTGGCGCGGCCAGAAGCGAAATGAGATGGCTCGCGCCAGCTGTCGCATGGGCCCTATCCGTTAGAAGCGCCGTGAAAGGCCGGCTGTGCTTGGCAGCGTCTTGCGCGATACGGAGCGCGTCCTCGGCGCGTGCGCAAGTCACGCGTGCGCCCGCGGCTCCGATCAGGTCTTCGGCAAGGGTTGTCTCCGTCGCGCCACTGAGCAGGACGAGGACGTGTTCGCCAGCATGCGGCTGTGGCCAGCCCGTCCCAAGCGCTGGGGTGTGGGCGGGCGCACCCAGCGGCAGATCGACGGTAAATGTCGCGCCGGCCCCTGGCGCGTTGGCGACACGGATTTGACCACCCATTTCCTGAACGAGACGCTTTGAAATCGCAAGACCAAGGCCCGTCCCGCCATGCCGGCGCGCCGGTCCCTGCTCCGCCTGTTCGAACTCCCAGAAAATTCGCTCCAGTGCTTGGGTTTGCACGCCAGGGCCGGTATCGCGCACGGCGAAGCGCACGATAGTGCGGCCTTCGTTTGCGTGATCGGGTCCGTTTTCAGCTGTCAATGCGACCCCGCCTTGCTCGGTGAATTTGATCGCATTCCCGACGAGATTCATCAGAATCTGGCGAATGCGCATTTCATCGCCGATGACTGTCTTGGGCAGGTCTGGTGCGGCGAACCAGCCGATCTCCAGTCCTTTGCCGCGGGCCCGCGGGCCCAGCAGCTCGACGACACCTTGAGCCGCGTCGGAAATATCGAATGGCGCCGGACGCAGTTCCATTTTGCCGGCTTCGATTTTCGAGAAGTCGAGCACCTCGTCAATGAGCGAGAGCAGTGTGGTTGCCGAGGTGGAGATGGCGCGCGCATAGGTCCCTTGCTCGGGCGAAAGCGTGGTGTCGAGCAGAAGTCCCGTCATGCCGAGAATTCCGTTCATGGGCGTGCGGATTTCATGGCTCATGGAGGCCAGAAAGCGGGACTTGGCTTGGCTCGCGGTCATGGCATGGTCGCGTGCTTGGGCAAGCGCGATCTCGGCCTCGCGTTGTTCGGTGATGTCGCGGCCGATGCTTTGGATCTCGGATGGCCCCTCGCCCTCGTGCGGCACGACATAGTCTTCCCAAACGAACCAGCGCGGCCCCGAGGATGTTAAGAGTTCGACCACCCGGCTCGTGCGGGCGTCGTCCTTCGCCGCGGGTGGCTCGATCGGTTCTGCGTTGAGAACGGGAAGTTCGAAGGGACGGCCAAGGACCGCTTGACGCGAGACCTCGAATGTTTGGCAGAAGGCATCGTTGACAAACGAGATTTGCCCATCGGCGTCGAGGCGGGCGATGACATCGCCTTGATGGTCGAGCAGGTCGCGGTAGCGCGCTTCACGCTCACGCACTTCCCACTGAAGGTCCTTTAAGGATTCAAGGCTTGAATCGAGACGGCCCGCGAGCGTCTCCAACCGCTTTTGGCCTGCGTCCGATTTCCAAGCCGTGACAAGCAATAGGAGAGTGATGCCAAGTACGAATGGCACGAGCGCGAGCGCTGTCTCCATGTCCAAATGGGAAAACGAAACCCCAATGAGCACCACCGCGAAGACCGCGATAGCGATCCGCACACGCACCCTACCGGCGCCGTCAGCGCCGAAGCTCTGCCAGATTATATCCTGCACTGTTTTGACGCCTGTTTTTATGCCGGGCTTTTGCCCTGACTATTCATTGGCGCCGATCATGGCAGAGAATGTTTGAGAAAAGCTTTAGCCCCGGCGGGCACCGGAAAAGCCCTGCTATGCGGCCATTCTTGCGCGCCCGAACGCCTCACCGCGATAGCTCAGGGCCTCGGCTACATGGATTCTGCCCACATCGTCCTCGCCGTCGAGATCGGCCAGGGTCCGCGCCACGCGCAGCGTCCGATCATAGCAGCGCGCGGTCAACGAGAGCGCATTTGCCGCGTTCCGTAAGAGCGGGAGCCCCTCGCTGTGAATGCCGGCCAAAAGATGACTCAGCAGAGACGGCTTACCATTATGTTGCAACAGGCAGCATCCGGATGGGTTTCTTGCACTCTGGACTAATACATCTGTTTCGAAAGGGCGACGTACCTCTACAATGCCCAATGGGACTTTGCTGAAGGTTCTGCAACGCCAGCCGGACCGATGGTGGTTTATTGGCGTCCGCCCGCCAAACATTGATCATTTTAAGCACTTGTGAAACACCATAGTCTGCTCATTACTTTTCCAATAATTTTTCTAGAACAATAAGGGTTCACTCAATAATCTATTTATACGAGGTGTAATTATGAGTAAATATCATGGTCGTTGTGATTGCGGGGATATTGAATATAAATTTCAGGATGATCCCATAAATACTGTGTTTTGTTGTTGCAACAATTGCCAATTACACACTAATTATGACAAATGGTTTGGTGTCTGGGTACCGTTCAATAAATTTAAGTTCGTGAAAAGGCACGCCTTCAAGTTTCACAGCAATTGGCGACTCGGGGAAAAGAAACGCATCGATTATTTTGTGGAAATTGCGCTACTCCAATTGATCTCAAGTGTGACGGCTTTGATTTCTATTCCTTGTCTGCCAGCACGATCAGATGGGGCGAAACGTTACGACCTAAAATGCTTATCTACACTGCCGTTGCGCCTGCCTGGGCTACTTTTCCCGAAGGAATTCCAAAGTATGATCTTCTCCCGTCCAGCGAATAGAACGGGATAAACTCCCGTGCATACCCGCAATGAGTGTGCCTGAACGCTGCGGCGCGCAAAAGAGCGTGCACACCCCGCAAGCCGGCCTAGCGGCGCTCCTCTACTTTCCGCTCGACAACATCCCAGATCATGACCGCGATGTCGTTGCCACCGAACTGTTTCACATGGCGGATGCCGGTCGGTGAAGTGACGTTGATCTCGGTGAGAAAATCGCCAATCACATCGATGCCGGTGAAGATCAGCCCGCGCTTCTTCAGCTCGGGCCCAAGGCGCGCGCAGATCTCTTCCTCGCGCGCGGTCAGGACCGTCTTCTTCGCGGTGCCGCCCACATGGAGGTTCGAGCGGGTCTCATTCGCAGCCGGTACCCGGTTGATGGCACCGGCCACCTCTCCATCGACGAGGATGATGCGTTTGTCGCCTGCGCGAACTTCGGCAAGGTAACGCTGCACCATGAGCGGCTCACGGAAGGTCTCCCCGAGAAGCTCGATCAGGGAATTGAGATTGGTGTCGCCCTCGGCGATCCTGAAGATGGCGGCGCCGCCATTGCCGTAGAGCGGTTTCACCACAATGTCTTTATGCTCTTCCCGAAAGGCGCGGATTTCATGCGGCGACCGGGTCACCAGCGTCGGTGGCATCAGGTCAGGAAAATCGAGTACGAAAACCTTCTCCGGCGCATTGCGCACAGAGGCAGGGTCGTTGACCACGAGCGTCTGTGGCTCCAGACGCTCTAAGAGATGGGTCGTCGTGACATAGGCCATGTCGAAGGGCGGGTCTTGGCGCAGCTGCACCACGTCAAAGCTGGCAAGGTCCACGGTGCGCGGATGGGCGAGCCGGTAGTGTTCGCCCGGCTTGTCCTCAACGGTGAGGCTTTGGCCAAACGCGATGAGTGTGCCATCGCGCAAAGAGAGCGCGTCTGGCGTGTAATAGAACACATCATGACCGCGCCGCTGTGCTTCCAAGAGAAGCGCAAATGTGGAGTCCCCATGGATATCGACGCGCTCGATCGGGTCCATCTGAAAGGCGACTTTGAGGGCCATGGCGTTTCGCTGTTTCCAAGACTTTGATGACTAAGGTTTTGCTGAGAGATGCTCGCGGCGGAAGGTCGCCTTCGCGCACGTCTACGTCAAACAGGAAATGCGTTCTCGACATGGCGCGGCCAGGTCCAAGGCGCGGCGAGCACGACGTCGAAGGCCGTTGTGTGGTTGATAAAGGCCGGGAGACTGGCGAGCCAGTGTTGCGCTGCGTGGACGATGCGCCGCTTTTTGTTTGGCCGTCACGGCAAAGGCGGCTTCGTCTTTGGTCTCGCGTCGCTTCACCCCCACGAAGACGAGCCGCTTGCTTCTTATTGCGACGAGGTCGATTTCGCCGACCGGTGGACGATAGCGCCGCTCCACGATTCGATAGCCCTTCAGGCGGAACAGGCTTGCAGCAAGCGTTTCGGCCATGATGCCGTGCCGATAGGCTTTGACGCGGGAGCCGCTCTTCGTGCCGTTCTTTATTCGGCTGACAAGGCGATTCCTAGCCCGGCTCATGGGTCGTCTCTCTTGGCGAGCGCCAGACCAAGCTCGTAGACGCGCGTCCGTTTCACCCCATGGGCATCCGTGACGGCGCGCACCGCATCGCGAAAGCTCATGGTGCGCAGGGCAGTGCTCAAATCTTGTTCGATCTGCGCATCGCTCACTGCCATCGCCTCAACTGAAGGAGGCGCAATCACCACGACAATTTCGCCTTTCACGGGCTCGCTCTCGATTGTCGCTGCAAGCTCCGCAAGCGTGCCGCGCAAGATCGTCTCGTGAAGCTTGGTAAGCTCGCGTGCGATGACGGCCTCGCGGGGCCCAAGCACTTCCGCCATATCAGTCAGGCTCTTGGCAAGACGCGGCGCGGTCTCGAAAACAATCAGTGTTGCAGGTGCCTCTTTTAGTGCCGTGAGCCTCGCCTGACGCGCTCCCGATTTCGGCGGCAGGAAGCCTGCGAACAAGAACGTGTGGGTCGGAAGTCCAGCGCTTGTGAGTGCGGTGAGCGCAGCGGACGGGCCGGGAATGGATGTGACGATGAGCCCCGTATCGAGCGCCTCACGCACGAGTCTATAGCCAGGGTCCGAGACGAGAGGGGTCCCGGCATCGGAGATCAGAGCGACCGCATCGCCCGTGGCAAGGCGGGCGAGCAGTTTCGGGCGCATCTGTTCCGCATTGTGCTCGTGATAGGGGATCAATTGCCCCTGAATATTGAAATGCGAGAGCAGCTTTCTGGAATGCCGGGTGTCTTCAGCGGCGATGACCGCGGCGCGGGCAAGAATGGCGAGCGCACGCAGCGAGATGTCGGTGAGGTTGCCGATGGGCGTTGCCACCAGATAGAGGCCTCCCGCTAGCGGGCGCTCCAGAAGCGCGGCGAGGGCTTCGCTCGCGCGGGCGATCACGCGTGTGTTCTTCTCTTTAGCGGCGTCGTCGGGCATGGTGGTCCGCTTGGGTTCGATCGGTTCTCTATGCTTGGAAGAATTTAGGCGAATTCGCGCAGCACCGTAGCACCGCAGCATGCGCTTATGCGGCAAGCTCTAGGATCAGCCGTTCCAGGATCAGCCGGCCCGCAAGTGTCGCCGCTACTTTCGTGCCACCACGGCGCAAGAAACCCTCGGCTTCCAGGGATTTGAGGCGCGCGGGATTGAGGGGCCGCCCGGCAAGCGCGTTGAACCTCGCAATGTCGAGGCCTTCCCGGAGACGGAGCGCCATCAGCAGATATTCCTCCGCTGTTTCCTCGGCGCTCAGCGGCTCATCGCTTGTAAGTCCATGGCCGCATTTCTCCGTCTGCGCCAGCCAGTCTTCAGGACCTTTCAAGGTCGAAAGAGCCCGCTTGGTTCCATTGCTCGTGATGCGCCCATGAGCGCCGGCGCCAATGCCGGCATAGTCATGCCCGCGCCAATAAAGGAGGTTGTGCTGGGATTCGGAACCTGGCATCGCGTGATTGGAAATCTCATAGGCGGGCAGTCCGGCCGCCTCGCAAACCTCTTGGGTCAGCTGATACATCGCGCGCGCCTCTTCGCTCAGAGGCACGATTAGGCGACCCGTCTCATGGAGTGCGGCGAAGGGCGTGCCGTTCTCTATGGTCAGCTGATAGAGCGAGAGGTGATCGGCGGCATAGCGGAGGGAGCGTGTCAGTTCGCCCTTCCAGGCGGCGAGCGATTGGCCCTGCCGGGCATAGATTAGATCGAAGGAGACGCGCCCAAACGTCTCGCGCGCGAGCGCCAGTGCCGCCAGCGCTTCTCCGATGGAATGCTGGCGCCCCAGCGCCTTGAGGCTGGCATCGTCGAGCGCCTGGACGCCAAGCGACAAGCGATTGACGCCCGCCGATGCGTAGCCTTTGAAGTTCTCCGCCTCCACGCTGGTTGGATTGGCCTCCAGCGTGATTTCCACATTGCTTGAAACGCTCCAATGCGCCGCAATGGCATCGAGAAGGGCGCCGGTGATGCGGGGCGACATCAGCGATGGCGTTCCGCCGCCGAAGAAGATGCTCGTGACGGTCCGTCCGGGTGCGGCCTTGGCAAAATACGCAAGCTCGCTCAGATAGCCGGACAGGAACCGCGCTTCGTCGATGCCTCCGTGGCGCACATGAGAGTTGAAGTCACAATAGGGACATTTGGCCGCGCAAAACGGCCAGTGCACATAGACACCAAAGGACGTCTCAGGAGACATCCGCACGCGCATCGCTGTCGTAGACGGCTGTCATGAGTTGCTCGAAGGCGCGCATGCGATGGGAGAGGTCATTCTTCAGCGCTGGGTCCATCTCACCGAACGTTTCGGTGTGTCCTTCCGGAACGAAGATGGGATCATAGCCAAAACCTAAGGCGCCGCGCGGTGGCCACTGAATCGCACCGAACACGCGTCCGATGAATACGATATCGTCGCCATTGGGGGCCGCAAGGGCCAAGGCACAGGCGAAATTGGCACGGGTAAAGCCGCCCCCTGTTGCCTCAAGCGCCTCGTGCACGCGGGTCATGGCAAGGTCGAAGTCTTTTTTCGGTCCGGCCCAGCGCGCGGAATAGATGCCCGGGTCGCCACCTAAAGCCTCGACCTCAAGACCAGAATCGTCGGCGAGCGCCAGCATGCCGGAGCCTTTCGCTGCCGCATGAGCCTTAAGAAGCGCATTGGCCTCGAACGTGTCGCCCGTCTCCTCCGGTTCGGGAAGTCCAAGGCTTCCCGCTGACACACAGTCGATACCGTAAGGCGCAAATAGTTCGCCGAGTTCGCGCACCTTGCCCTCGTTATGGCTCGCGATCAGAAGTTTCGAGCCGCTTTGAAGGGTGCCGGATTTCAGCACGCTTTGCATCACGCGATCGTCAGCTTTTGGAGTTCGACAAGTTCGGCGATGCCCTGACGTGCGAGTCCCATCAGCGCATCGAACTTCTCTTGGGAGAAGGGTTCGGTCTCGGCCGTACCTTGGATCTCGACAATCCCGCCTTTGCCCGTGATGACGAAATTCGCATCCGCATCGGCCTCCGAGTCCTCGGCATAATCGAGATCGAGCACCGGCTCGCCGCCATAGAGCCCGCAAGATACGGCGGCCACTTGGTCAGTCAAAACATTGCCTGCAATCATGCTGCGCGCCTCCATCCAGGCAGCTGCATCGTGGAGCGCGACCCAGGCGCCGGTGATCGAGGCTGTGCGCGTGCCGCCGTCGGCTTGCAGCACGTCGCAGTCGATGACGATTTGCTTCTCTGCGAGCGCCGACAGGTTTGTCACCGCACGCAAGGAACGGCCGATCAGACGCTGAATTTCTTGGGTGCGGCCCGATTGCTTGCCAGCCGCCGCCTCGCGCCGCATGCGCTCATTGG
Source organism: uncultured Alphaproteobacteria bacterium (assembly GCA_942491645.1). Lineage (GTDB taxonomy): Bacteria > Pseudomonadota > Alphaproteobacteria > Rhizobiales > Methyloligellaceae > Methyloceanibacter. Next base: position 73,296 of record CALOBK010000005.1, read on the forward strand.
TGGCGCGCGGCAACATGCCGTACTCGGCCGTAACCCAGCCGCGTCCCGAGCCCTTCAGCCAGGGGGGAACATTTTCGGCGACAGAGGCCGTGCACAAGACATGTGTCTCGCCGAAGCGAACCAAGCAGGAGCCTTCGGCGTGGCGCGCGGTGGCCCGTTCCAGGCTCACAGGGCGCAGCGCGTCGGTCGCGCGTTTTGAGGGACGATTAATGTGGATACTCCTGGAAAATGTGATTGAGGTCGCGCACCCTAGAGGACCCGATCACGCGGGAAAAGGTCTTTCCCCAATTCTCGCCCCTACTCTCCATTCGCCTGGTCTTGTGTGCCTACTGGCGAGGCGGTACCACCGTTCGATGAGCTGGTGTGACGAGTTGCTTGGGTTTTGTGACGCCTCCGGTGGCGCGGTCGAGCCGCCGCCATCCTTCGAGGACGTCGACGCGCGCATCGATGTTCTGCCCATGACGGATTGGGTGCGGGGCTGGCGCGTGGTCTGTACGACCGGGCTCAGAGCCGAGACGCCGGGGATCCACGCCTTTAAGATGTATTTCGACCGGTTGTCTCATGACGCCCCTGAGCACGGCATGGCATTCATTGAAGCCGTATTGCAGCAGGAGCCCGACGATGAGGTCGTCATGCTATTTGCCGAGGAAAAAGTGCTGGGCCAGTTGCTCGTCTTTCATGCGCGAATGGCAACGCCACGCTTGCAAGAGCTCGCTTTGCGTCAGCCGCGCCTGCGCTGGCTAATGGGACGCAAAGCCGCCTCGATCAGAGGCGGCATGGTGGAAGAGCCCGACCTACAGCGGCGGCTCCTCGTCATTGCCGACGAAGCCACCTATCGGGCCTGGTCCGAAAAGACTTATGCGACCGCCGCACGGACGGATTTTGCGTCCCTCTCACTTCCTAAGCTTGCCGAAGCGTGGATCGAGATCAATTCACGATCCGATGTCGATCGGCAGCGCGATGAGGATTGGGACGATCTCTACGACTTTCAGGGCGAGCTCGCCGCGGACAATCCTTTGGAGGCGTTGGAACTGGTCAAAGCGATTTTAGGGATCGAGGACAATCCGAACCTGCTCGGCTCGCTTTCCGCAGGTCTGCTGGAGGACCTCATTCCCGTTGAGGACAGACCTGTTGTGGATGCGGTCGTGGCGGAAGCCGCACGCAATCCCCGCTTCATGCGTTTGCTTGGCGGCGTCTGGTTCTCCAGCGTGAGCGATGAGGCGGCTCAACGTCTAGAGACCGTCTGCGGAGAGGTGCAATCGTGAGCACGGGCATAGTGGGCGAAGAGACAAAATTGCAATCGCCTATCCATCCTGGCGCAACGCCGGTGATGGCGCAGTATTTGGAGATTAAGGCCGCGAACGCGGACAGCCTCCTCTTCTACCGTATGGGTGATTTCTACGAGCTCTTCTTCGATGATGCCGCCGTGGCGTCTCGCGCGCTCGGCATCGCGCTCACCAAGCGCGGCAAGCATCTGGGAGAGGACATTCCCATGTGCGGCGTGCCTGTCCGCGCCGCGGACGATTATTTGCAGCGGCTGATCGCGCTTGGCCACCGGGTCGCCGTTTGTGAACAGACCGAAGACCCGGCGGAGGCCAAGAAGCGCGGCTCGAAAGCCGTCGTGCGCCGCGACGTGGTGCGGCTTGTGACCCCAGGCACGCTGACCGAGGATTCGCTGCTCGATGCTAAAGCCCATAATTTTCTCACCGCGCTGTTCCGGGAGCCGCAGAGGGAAGGCGCCGAACCAGGCTTCGCGGTCGCCTCCATCGACATCTCAACGGGCGAGTTGATCGCGGCGTCTTGTCTGCTGACGGACTTACCCGGTGAGCTTGCGCGGATCAGGCCTGGCGAAGTGCTTTTGGGCGAGGATCTTGCGGGTGAGACCGACATCCGCTCGCTTGTGGAACAGATCGGCGCGGCGCTGACGCCAGCTCCGCGCGCCCATTTCGATTCGGCGAGTGGCGAGCGCGCCCTCAAAGAGCGGCTCGGTGTAGCCGCGCTCGATGCCTTTGGTGATTTCTCACGGGCCGAGCTTGCAGCCTTTGCCGGTCTACTCACCTATGTGGAGATCACGCAAGTCGGCCGCACGCCGCTCTTGCGCCCACCACGCAAAGAGAGTGCGGGCAGCCTTCTTCTCATCGATGCTGCCTCCCGCACCAATCTCGAATTGGCCCGGTCGAACCAAGGGACGCGCGCAGGCAGTCTGCTTGCGGCAATTGATCGGACGGTCACCGCTGCCGGTGCACGCGAGCTCGCGAGCCGTCTTGCAAGCCCGCTCACCGATATGGCGACGATCAACGCCCGGCTCGATTCGGTGGGCTATCTCGCAGGCGAGCCGCATCTGCGCCATGAGCTGTGCGAGGCTTTGAGGGCCGTGCCCGATCTTGCCCGTGCGCTGGCGCGCCTTGCTTTTGGACGTGGGACGCCGCGTGATCTCGGCGTTGTCGGTGCCGCAATTGTTGCCTCGCACGAGCTTGCAGCGCGGCTGTTACGTGCTGGCGAGGCATTGGGGCTCCCGCACGAGCTGATGGACATCGCTGAGCGTCTGGCACGGGCACCGGCGAGAATTGCGCAAGTGTTGTCTGCGGCCCTGGCGGACGAGCTTCCCGTCAATGCCCGCGATGGCGATTTCGTGCGGGCTGGCTACAACAGCGATCTTGATCAGCATCGTGCCTTGCGCGATGGAAGCCGCCAGGTGATCGCGGGTCTGCAAGCGACCTATGCGGAGGCAACCGGCATCAAGTCGCTGAAAGTCCGGCACAACAATGTGCTGGGGTATTTCATCGAGGTAACGGCTCTGCACGCGCCAACATTGACGGCGTCGCCCCATGTGGAGACCTTCATTCATCGCCAGACCATGGCGAACGCCGTCCGCTTTTCGACAACCGAACTTGCAGAGCTCGAAGCACGGATCACGTCTGCCGCGGACCGCGCGCTCGCGCTCGAACTGAACATCCTCGCATCACTGACTGCAGACGTGCTCGGCGAGGAGCGGGATTTGTCGGCGGCCAGCGCGGCACTCGCCGAACTCGACGTCTATGCAGGGCTTGGTGAGCTTGCCGTGGAGCAGCTCTATGTCAGGCCACGTGTCGATGACGGCACCGTCTTTGCCATTGAGGAAGGCCGCCACCCGATGGTGGAGCAGACGCTGCGCCGTCAGAGCCACACGGACTTCATCGGCAACGATTGCAGACTTGGCGGCATTGACAGCGATCCCCGCGCTCTTTTGGTTACAGGCCCCAATATGGGCGGCAAGTCCACCTTCCTGCGGCAGAACGCGTTGATCGTCGTTTTGGCCCAAACCGGTTGCTTCGTTCCGGCCAAGTCCGCCCATATCGGGATCGTCGATCGGCTCTTCAGCCGTGTCGGGGCGGCGGACGATCTCGCGCGCGGGCGCTCCACCTTCATGGTGGAGATGGTCGAGACTGCGGTCATCCTGAACCAAGCGACGGACCGGTCCTTCGTGGTCCTGGATGAGATCGGCCGCGGTACAGCGACGTTCGATGGCCTCTCGATTGCCTGGGCCGCCCTCGAGTATCTCCATGAGGTCAATCGGTCGCGCGTCCTTTTCGCCACCCATTATCACGAGCTGACCGCGCTTGCCGACAAGCTGCCTCACACGGCGAACGCCACGGTGGAGGTCAAGGAGTGGCGTGAGGAGATCGTCTTTCTCTACCGCGTGAAAATGGGTGCGGCCGACCGGTCTTACGGCATTCATGTTGCGAAACTCGCAGGGTTGCCAGAGCCCGTGCTGACCCGGGCCGATCAAGTGCTCGCCGAACTTGAAAAGGCAGACGGGCGCCCCAAACCTGCGGACCTCGCGGGCGATCTCCCTCTGTTTCAGGCAGCCGCAGCCCAGGGCCCGAGTGATGTGCCGTCCGCACTGGAACAAGCCCTTAAGGACTGCAATCCAGACAGCATGACGCCGAAAGACGCCCTTGAGGCGCTCTATCGTTTGAAGGGGCTGACGGAAGACGATGCGTAAAGGGTGAATATGCTAGGGTCGCCTGTTATGGACCAAACGGCGTTGAGAAAAGCTCCCTATTTCGATTTCGGCCATCTGCGGGACGAAACGGCAGATCTTGCGCGCGCGCATCAAGGCCAGGACACCCAGCTTCGTGCAGAGCTCGTTGCGTATTTGAAGCCTCTTGTCGAAGAAGCCCGGGCCATGGCTCAGCTTCAACTCTATACGGATGGTGATGGCCGCGCGTGCGCCGCAGGGCTCTCCGATTTTCAAGATGCGCTGATCAGGCTCGCCTATGACTTCACGACAACCCATGTCTATCGGGCAGAGAACCCCTCGACCTCCGAGCGCATGGCTGTGGTGGCCCAAGGCGGCTATGGACGTGGGCTGCTGGCGCCGGGATCGGATATCGATCTGTTGTTTCTGCTTCCCTACAAGCAAACGGCTTGGGGCGAGAGCGTCGCGGAATACATCCTGTATCTCTTATGGGATCTTGGCTTCAAAGTCGGCCACGCGGCGCGGACGATCAGCCAATGCGTGCGGTTGAGCATGGCCGATATGACGATCCGCACGGCGTTGCTCGATTCCCGATTGCTTCTCGGCGACGAAAAACTATTCGCCGAGTATTTGCACAGATTCCGCCGCGAGGTGCTCGATGTCGATGCGCGCGCCTTTGTGGAGGCAAAGCTCGCGGAGCAGGATTCACGGCACTCGCGCACTGGTGCATCGCGCTATCTCGTCGAGCCCAATGTCAAGGAAGGCACCGGCGGCTTGCGCGATCTACATACTCTCCACTGGCTTGCTAAACACATCTATCCCGATCAGGCCGAGGAGGAGTTCGTCGAGGCGGGTGTCTTCACGCGTGGTGAGTATCGCAGCTTCCGCCGCTGTGAGTTTTTTCTGTGGACTGTGCGTTGTCATCTCCACTTCCTGACAGGGCGCTCGGAAGAGCGGCTCAGCTTCGATCTTCAGCGCGAGATGGCCGAGCGGCTGGGCTACCGTGCCCATGCGGGGCTCAGCGGCGTTGAGCGCTTCATGAAGCACTATTTTCTCGTCGCGCTGGAAGTTGGTCAGCTGACCCGCATCGTCTGTACCGCGCTGGAGTTGAAACAGCTCAAATCCGTGCCGTCTCTCAATGCGCTCTTGGCGCCGTTCAATTGGCGACGCCGCGCCAAGTTGCGCCGCACATCCGACTTCCGCATTGAGAACGGCCGCATCTCCACAGTCGTCAAGGATGCCTTTAAGAACGATCCGGTGAATATTATCCGTCTGTTCGTGGTCGCCGATGAGAGCCAGGCTGCACTTTCGCCTCAGGTGATGCGTCAAATTCGCAGTAACTTCAGGCTGATCGACGACAAGCTGCGGCAGGATCCGACAGCCAACCGGCTGTTCTTGAAGTTGCTGACATCGGCGCGTAACCCGGAAGCGTCTTTGCGGAAAATGACCGAGGCGGGAGTCCTTGGCCGTTTCATCCCCGAGTTCGGGCGGGTCGTGTCGATGATGCAGTTCAACATGTACCACCATTTCACGGTGAACGAGCACCTGGTCCGCACGATCGGCTATCTCGATGCCATTGAGCGAGGCCGGCATGCGGCCGATCATCCGTTGGCGAACGAGATCATCAAGACCATCGACAATCGCCGGGCGCTCTATGTTGCCGCGCTGCTGCATGACGTGGCCAAGGGTCGCGATGAGGATCATTCCATTGCGGGTGCACGGATTGCCCGGGAACTTTGCCCGCGCTTGGGCTTAACCGCGGCGGAGACCGAGACGGTGTCCTGGCTGATCGAGCAACATTTGACGATGAGCCTATTTGCCCAGAGCCGCGATCTGAATGACCCAAAGACCATCCGCGACTTCGCCAAGATCGTGCAGAGCCGCGAGCGGCTCAAGCTGCTTCTCATCTTGTCGATTTGCGATATCTGCGCCGTCGGTCCTGGCACATGGACCGGTTGGAAAGGCCAGCTCTTGCGCACGCTATATTTCGAGACCGAGCCGCTTTTGGGTGGCGGTCATACCGAGCTCACGCGGACGCAGCGCACAGCACGCACGCAGCACGAATTGCGCGAGCGCCTGTCAGATTGGCCTGAAGAAGATCTCGACCGCTTTATCGCACGCCATTATCCGGCCTATTGGCTCAGGACAGAACTCGATGTCATCGTCACGCATGCGGAGTTGATGCGCGGGGCGGAGCAGCAAGACAGTCACATCGTCACCCATATCTCGACCGACGCTTTTCGTGGCGTGACGGAGCTGACGCTCCTTGCGCCAAACCATCCCTCGCTGCTGTCGATGGTCGCAGGTGCATGTACCGGTGCGGGTGCCGATATCGCCGACGCGCAAATCTCGACAACGCGCGACGGCATGGCGCTCGACACCATTCATCTGGAGCGGGAATTCGAACGGGCCGAGGATGAGGAGCGGCGCGCCAAAAAGATTGCCTTGTCTATCGAGCGCATGCTGAGGGGCGAGGCCTACGTGGTTGACGTGATCAAGAGCAAGTCGGTCGGGACGTCTCGGCTCTCGGCCTTCACCGTGGAACCGCAAGTGGTCATCGACAACAATCTGTCTGACGCGTTGACTGTGATTGAGATTAACGGCCTCGATAGACCTGGCCTCCTTTTTGAGGTCACACGTGAGATTTCCAACCTCAATCTCGACATTGCCTCGGCCCACATCGCAACGTTCGGCGAGAAAGCCGTGGACGTGTTCTACGTGACAGACCTGACCGGTAAGAAGATCACGAGTTCCACCCGCGAGGCGCGCGTCCGCGAAAGGCTGACCCGCGTGCTAGCGAAAACACAGGAGCCGGAACTCGAGATGTCTTAGGAACGCAGCAGCCCTTTATCGAGGCAGCCGCGTCCTTGGCTCACAGGAGCCAAAAAAGAACTCTCCAATCCTAGCCTTTCTCTCAATGGCGCTCAATCCATGAAGCTTTATCGCGGGTTCGCCACGGTCGGCGGGATGAATGCTGTCTCCAGCGTACTCGGCTTTGTCCGCGACGTTCTGATTGCAGCGGTGCTGGGCGCCTCATCCGTGACAGATGCCTTCTTTGTGGCGTTTCGCGTGCCCAACATGTTCCGGCGCATCTTCTCTGAAGGCGCATTCAGCACCGCGTTCATTCCCCTTTTCACGAAGAGACTTTATGCGGGCGGAGAACGAGACGCTCTTCGTTTTGCTGCCGACGCCTTTTCGGCGCTCACAGTGGTCATGGTGGCCATCGTGGTGCTAGCCGAAATCGCCATGCCTTGGCTGATGCTTGTGCTCGCACCGGGTTTCGCCGAGGACCCTGGCAAGTTTCAATTCGCGGTGCTGCTTACGCGGATTGCGCTGCCCTATCTCGTCTTCATGTCTGGGGTTGCTCTCTATATTGGGCTGCTCAATGCCCATGGGCGCTTTGCGATCGCGGCCCTGGTGCCAGGCCTCCTGAATGTCGGGTTGATCGCCGTTTTGCTCGGTCTGATCACCATGGACTCGACCGATCAGGAAATGGCAGCTCTGTCGCTCGTCTCGGCTGTGACCATAACCGGCCTTCTTCAGTTTGCCATTGTGGCCTTTGCGGCCTGGTGGGCCGGACTGCGGCTGGCACTCAGGGCGCCCCGGTTCACACCGGAGATGAAGCGGCTCCTACATCTTGCTGGGCCCGGAATGATCGCCGGCGGCATGATGCAAATCACGATGTTCACGGCCACGATCTTCGCAAGCTTGGAGGAGCGTGTCATCTCTTGGCTCTATTATGCGGATCGGATCTTCCAGCTCCCCATTGCCCTGATCGGTGTCGCGGTTGGTGTCGTGCTCCTGCCCGATCTCAGCCACAAGCTTCGCGCGGGCGACAAAGACGCCGTCATCGCCAGTGAGAATCATGCGCTCGAATTTTCACTGATGCTGGCACTGCCCGCAGCCGTCGCGCTGTTTGTCGCCTCAGGGCCGATCGTGCAGGTGCTGTTCGAGCGCGGTGCGTTCAACGCTGAGGATGCGCGCGTGTCTGCTCAGCTCCTCTCGGCACTCGCGTTCGGGATGCCGGCTTTTGTGTTGATCAAGGTGCTGAGCCCAAGCTTCTTTGCCCGCGAGGACACGAAAACGCCCATGGTCTATGCCCTGGCCGCCATCGCCTCGAACGTGGTGCTCTGTTTTGTGCTGTTCTCGGTCCTCGGCGGGGTGGGGATTGCGATTGCCACGGCGCTTGCAGGCTGGATCAACGTCGCCCTTCTCGGGGCCGGCTTGCGCGCGCGCGGAGAATTTGCCCTCGATCGCGGGTGCCGCCGTGCGCTCTTCGGCATTATCGCAGCAAGCGTTGCCATGGGGCTCATGCTCTGGGGCTTGGCCTATCTGCTCCGCGCCTATTTCGATCCCGCTCAAGGGCCCCTCGTGCAGGTTGGCGCGCTCGCGCTTCTGATCGCGGGTGGCCTTGCGACCTATTTCGTCTGCGGCGCCCTTGCCGGCGCCATGAAACCGCGCACACTTCTCAAGGACCTCTTAGGGCGCTGATTTTTGCCGCTGATTTTGCTCAAGATCCGGGTTGCACGTCTCGTCCGCTTCGCTATGTTTCCCCTGTTATGTTGCAGTGCAGCATCGCGCTGACTCATCCAGTGAGGAAAGAACAGATGGCAGGCCGTCCACGCCGAAGTGCTCTATATATGCCCGGGTCCAATGCACGCGCCTTGGAAAAGGCCAAGACGATCATGGCCGATGCGCTGATCTTCGATCTGGAAGACGCTGTGGCGCCCGATGCGAAGGTGGCCGCCCGGGAACAGGTCTGTGCCGCGGTGAAGCAAGGCGGCTATGGCGACCGAGAAGTGGTGATCCGCGTCAACGCACTGGAAACGCCTTGGGGGGCGGCTGACATTCTCGCCGCATGCGACGCCGCACCAGACGCTATCCTTGTGCCCAAGGTCATCCATTCAGGAGACATCATCTCGGCCGCGAAGCTCCTGCAAAGCGTGCATGCGCCCGAGAAAGTGCGGTTGTGGGCCATGATGGAAACGCCCATGGCCATCCTCAACGCCCGGACCATCGCCGCAAGAGCTGTCTATAGAGACAACCGGCTCGATTGCCTCGTGATGGGGACCAACGATCTCATCAAGGAATCGCGGGCCCGTGCGCTCCACAATCGCTTCGCCGTGGTGCCTTGGCTCGCCATGACACTGGTGGCGGCACGGGCCTACAAGCTCGATATTCTTGATGGCGTCTACAACGATTTCCGCGATGAGGAGGGCCTGCGCGATGAGTGCGAGAAAGGGCGCATCCTCGGCATGGATGGGAAAACCCTGATCCATCCGGCCCAGGTCGGACCGTGCAACGAGATCTTCTCGCCGAGCCAAGAGGAGGTCGAGTGGTCGCGCAAAGTTATTGATGCCTTCGGTCTGCCGGAGAATGAAAAGAAGGGCGTCATCGTGGTGGAGGGCCACATGGTGGAGCGGCTCCATTTCGACATGGCCCAGCGCGTCGTTGAGATCGCCGATCAGATTCGCGCGATGGAAGAGGCCTTAGGCTAGCGCCGTACAGTCTGACCCTCACAGTCTGACCTTGCGTGCGCGCCGCCCCCACGCCATAACGCGCGGGAATTGAGGGGCACGGCATGCAACAGACACAAAAACACAAACCGCGCGTTTTCTCCGGCGTCCAGCCGACGGGAAATCTGCATCTGGGCAACTATCTCGGCGCGATCACGCGGTTTGTCGCGCTTCAGGCCGACTATGAATGCCTCTACTGCGTGGTCGATCTCCACGCCATTACCGTGTTCCAGGACCCGGATGAGCTTGCGCACAACACGCGTGAGGTGACGGCGGCCTTCATCGCCTCAGGCATCGATCCGGTGCGCCATACGATCTTCAATCAGAGTCAGGTGCCGGGCCACGCCGAACTCGCGTGGATTTTGAACTGCGTGTCGCGCATTGGGTGGCTCAACCGCATGACCCAGTTCAAGGAGAAGGCCGGCAAGGACCGCGAGAACAAGTCGGCCGGCCTTTACGTCTACCCGAATCTGATGGCGGCGGATGTGTTGCTCTACCACGCAACCCACGTGCCCGTCGGCGAGGACCAGAAGCAGCACATTGAGCTTGCACGCGACATCGCGCAGAAATTCAACAACGATTTCGCCAAGACGATCGCGCGCGAAGACTATCCGGACGGCTTCTTCCCGCTGCCCGAGCCGATCATTGCAGGACCCGCAACGCGCGTGATGAGTTTCCGGGACGGCACGAAAAAGATGTCGAAGTCCGACTCTTCCGACCTCAGCCGCATCAATCTCACGGACGATGCGGATACCATCGCGAAGAAGATCAGAAAGGCAAAGACCGACCCCGAGTCGCTGCCAAGCGAGGTGGAGGGCCTGAAGGAGCGCCCTGAGGCCGATAATCTCATCGGGATTTTTGCCGCGCTCGCAAGCAAGAGCAAAGAAGAGGTGCTGAGCGACTACGGCAATGCGCCATTCTCCACGTTCAAGGGCGCGCTTGGCGAGCTTGCGACAGAGAAGCTCACGCCCATTGGCGATGAGATGAGGAGACTGCTCAGCGATCCCGTGGAGATCGACCGGATACTCGCCGACGGAGCCCGCAAAGCCCGCGACATCGCCGATCCGATCCTGGCCAAGACCAAGGATATTGTGGGCTTCATCCGAAGCTAAGTCTTATCCGAAGAAAAGTCTTAAGCCTCGACGCCGGTCCCGATGGGGCAGGCAACGCCCGTGCCGCCAAGCCCGCAATAGCCGGACGGATTCTTGGCCAAATATTGCTGATGGTTGTCCTCAGCGAAGTAGAAGGCGGGTGCGGGCGCAATTTCGGTCGTAATCGGGCCCATGCCTTGAGCCTCAAGCGCTCTCTCATAGGCCGCCTTCGAGGCCGATGCGGCGCGCGTTTGCGCCTCCGAGACCGTATAGATCGCCGAGCGGTACTGGGTGCCCACATCATTGCCTTGGCGCATGCCTTGGGTCGGGTCGTGGCTTTCCCAGAACGTCTTCAGAAGGTCCTCATAGCTGACCGTCTTTGGATCAAACACCACAAGCACAGCCTCTGTATGCCCGGACAGACCTGAGCACACTTCCTCGTAAGTGGGATTTGGGGTTGGCCCACCTGCATAGCCCACCGCTGTGACGATCACGCCTTGGGTCTCCCAGAATTTCCGCTCCGCGCCCCAGAAACACCCAAGCCCGAACAAAGCCTGTTCGGCGCCATCCGGATAAGGCCCTTTGAGGGAAGCGCCGGTCACGAAATGGGTCTTGGCCGTCGGGATCGGGTCGGCGCGGCCAGGCAGCACCTCATCGGCACTCGGGATCGAAAGGGGTTTGCGCGTGAAACCGAACATGGGGTTCTCCGTTATCGGGCAAGCAAAGAGTCTGCCCTGCCCCTGCCTTGCGCGCCAAATCACATCCGCGCTAGCTGCCCGCTAGTTGATGAACACCTCGACCTCTTTGCGCTTCTGGCCGAGCCAATAGAGCAAGACGCCGAGAATGCCGAACACCACCCAAGTCGGGGCTGCGAGGATCGATAGAAGTATGGGGTCCCAGAGCCAAGCCCCCACGCTATCGATGATCCATTGCCGAAAGCCGCCAAGCATTTCCGGAGCCAGTTGCCGCCATTGCTCGCCCAGGGGCGTGACCACCCACGCGCCGCCCCCCGCCAGACTTTTCGTGGCATCAACAACAGCGGCGACCATGGCTAGCAGAAGGAGCCAGATCCCAAGTGTGCGTAGGACAAAGCGCATAGACAGTGGACCTCAGGTTTCCGTTTAGATAAGCGATCCTGCGTTCCCGTTCAAACGCTGGATTCACGGCGGGCCCCAACTCGTTCAGCTCGCTTGAACCGCAAAGGCGTATCGCTATAGTGCGGCGCTTCAAGGAGAGATGGCCGAGTGGTCGAAGGCGCACGCCTGGAACGCGTGTAGGCGGGTAACCGTCTCGAGGGTTCGAATCCCTCTCTCTCCGCCACGACTAAGTCGTTGATATTGAACGACAAAATA
>CALOBK010000006.1:0-281300 GCA_942491645.1 uncultured Alphaproteobacteria bacterium
GATGATGTACATCCGCTATCCGCTGTCGCTACGGCAGGTCGAGGATATTCTGTTCGAGCGCGGCATCGACATCTGCCACGAGACGATACGGTCCTGGTGGAGTCGCTTCGGTCCGATGTTCGCCGCGGAGATCAGGAAGCGACGCATTCATCATCATCGGTCGTTTTCGCAATGGCGTTGGCACCTGGATGAGGTGTTCGTCGAGGATCAATGGAGAGACGCACTATCTCTGGCGTGCCGTTGATCACGAAGGCGAAGTGCTTGAGGTTTTCGCTGACGAAGCGCCGGGATCGTAGGGCTGCACTGAAATTTCTGAAGCGCACGATGAAGCGTTACGGCCGGCCGCGATCCACTTGTGACCGACCGGCTTTGGTCGTACCGATGCGGCGATGAAAGATAATTGGGAACGTCCGCCAACGTCACGAGTGCGGGCGGTGGCTCAACAATCGGGCAGAAAATTCTCACCAGCCGTTCCGACGACGAGAACGAGGGATGCAGAGGTTCAGGGCCGTAAGGACCCTACAGAAATTTGCCGCCGCTCACGCATCAATCCACAACCTGTGTGAACCGAAAACCTCATCCGCTCTCTCGACCCGTTCAGCGGGCCGGAATCATCCAGTCAAAAGCGATACTCGGCGGACTTCATCACCACTACGTCCGGGTTTAGGTTTTCGGTACACACACGACGATCTGACGTCCCGCCCTATGTGCCGGCGCTCTGCCGCCTTGGTTCGTGCATCTTTCCAAACAAGTCTATGGGAAGCGGGAAGAGATCGTGGAGCTCCTCCTCGCCTGCGATGCCCTGGGCAGCGCTCCGAGATAGCGGAGCTGGATCGCCTCCTGGCCGACCCGACAGAATGTCGCCCGCCTGTGCGAGCTTTTCCGCCGCCTGCAGCTCGCCTTCCGCGTCAATGATCTTGGCCCGCCGCATCCGCTCGGCCTCGGCCTGTTTGGCAATCGCACGTACCATCGTCTCATCGAGATCGATATGCTTCAACTCTACATTTGACACCTTGATACCCCAGGCGCCGGTTTGCGCGTCAAGAATGCGTTGAATATCAGTGTCTATCGTTACGTCTCCGCCAGCATCTCGTCGAGCTCATGCTGACCGACGATTGACCGAAGTGTCGTCTGCGTGCGTGCTCGCTCGTCGCGAAATCGAAATCCTCGACCTGATAATCGCCTCTCCAGTCAATGACGCGATAATACAGGACAGCATAGACCTGACGAGCACGTTGTCGCGCGAGATTACGTCCTGCGGCGGGATAATACACTCGTGTTCGAAGATCGACTCGCACAATTGCGTCTGAATGATCGGCACGACGATTACGAGACCTGGTCCTTGATCTTCCAGAAACGCCGAGCATAAAGACGATGCCGCGTTCGTACTCCCCCGCAGGATGCGGAACGAGTACAGCAGCAGGCTGACAAAAACGATGATAGTGGAGGGCCAATCCGAAAAGGCTGTGAAGTCAAACGGCATTGGAACCCCTTGAGAGGGGCTTAACCACGAGCATCAGACCATCGCGTTGCACGACGCGAACCGCTTCGTCGGGATTCAAGGCGCAATTAGCGCGGGCTGCCCAAACCTCACCATGGACTCGAATGCGACCAGTTAACCGCGCCAGTCAATGACACGCCCCGTACTTCCAATCAGCTCTTCGGCGCCAGTCATTGCGGGGCGGCCTGCGCTCAGCGCAGCGCCGATGACGAAGAAGACAAGGGCTGCGCTGGTTAGGCTGCTGCCGCGGCGATGATCAACGGTAAGGACACCGCGATATCGATGTCGGCTCCTGCAGGATCGAAAAGGAATATAGAGCCAGCGATGAAGGCGATTAGGCCACCTACGCCAAGTATCCCAAAGCTCGGGGTAAATGCCTCGGCCACCATGAGGGCAATGCCGAGGAGGACAAGTGCAAGGGCGCCATATTGGATCGGGAGCGTGGTGAGCGCCATCAGCGCCAGAATGAGGCAGATTACACCGATGACACCTGGAACCAGGGTTCCGGGACTCCAGAGCTCGAAAATGATGCCATAGATGCCGATCAGCAACAGGATGAAGGCAACATTCGGATCTGAAATGATGCCGAGAAGTCGTGTTCGCCAATTTGTCTCTACAACGATTATGGGCAGGCCCGCTGTCTCAATCTTATGGTCGACACCGCCGATCATGACGGTGCGGCCGTCGACACGCGACAGAAGATCGTTGAGGTCGCGGGCGACGATATCGATCACCCCCTCGCGGAGCGCCTCTTCGGCGGTGAGGGTCGCGGCTTCCTTGACGGCTTTTTCGGCCCATTCGACGTTCCGACCGCGCATTTGCGCGAGGCTCCGTAACAGCGCGACGGTATCGTTGATGGCTTTTCGCCGCGCGGCAGTCTCGGACGATATGTCGGGCGTTTCTTTGCTGTCCGGCTTTGGCTCCCTGGGTCGTGGGAGCCCCGGCAAGCCACCGATCTCGACCGGCGTCGCGGCCCCGAGATTGGTGCCAGGCGACATCGCCGCAACATGCGCAGCATACACAATGAATGTCCCCCGGCAGACGCAGCGCGCGCTCCGCTGGGTGCGACGTAGACGATCACTGGAATTGGCGAAGCAAGAATGAGCTGGATGGTATCCCGCATCGCCGTGATCAGCCCGCCGGGCGTATCGAGACGGATCACCAGCAAAGACCGTATGTCGCGTCCGGCCTCAGCGAGCGCACCAGCGACTTGGCGCGCCGCCGCCACGCCGATTGCACCCTTGATATCAGTGACATAGACCGCACTACCACTCGGATCTGCGCCGCGAGCGACGGTCAACATCGCGGCACAGGACAAGGCCAATACGAGGCATACGAGCCAATGGCGTTCAAGCAAGACGTAAGGCCGATCTTTCAGCGCGTGTCCCGAGGGTCCGATATTTGAAGGGGGTTTCACCGTTCTGACGCCGACTTCCACTTCCGCGCCAGGCGCTGTGCTTGGGCGAGCTGGGCACGTGTCATATGGCTGGCGGCGATATCGCAGTTCTTCTTTGCCGACTCGTTGCCTTGTGCCGCGGCCAAGTTAAACCACATCCAAGGCATTGTCAGACTAAACTGGGCATTGTCAGATAAACTTGAACGAGCGTGCGAGGGGTGCTGGTCTGAAGCGTTCAAGCCGCCAACTGACGCCATTCCGCGAATGCGGCAGCGCGGTTCTGTTTGAAGATGTCGCGGGGGTTGAGGTGACGGTCGTGGTTGAAGTGGTTGTGGATTGATGCGTAGGCGGCGGTGAATTTCTGTAGGGTCCTTACGGTTCTGAACCTCTGCATCGCTCGTTCTCGCCGTCGGAACGGCTGGTGGGAATTCTCAGCCCGGTTGTTCAGCCATCGACCGCACTCCTGATCGGCGGCATTGCCGATGACTTTCATCGCCGATCGGTACGACCGAAGCCGGTCGGTTACAATTGATCGCGGCCCTCCGTAACGCTTCATCGCGCGCTTCAGGAATTTCAGCGCAGCCCTGCGATCCCGGCGCTTCGTCACGAAGACCTCAAGCACCTCACCTTCGTGATCTACCGCACGCCAGAGATAATGCGTCTCTCCATTGATCCTGACGAACACCTCGTCCAGGTGCCAGCGCGATTGCTAAAACGTTCGATGATAAAGGCGTCTCTTCCTGCTCGCGGCCACAAACATCGGACCGAACCGGTTCCACCAGCACCGAACCGTCTCGTGGCTGATGTCGATGCCCTGCTCGAACAGAATATCCTCGACCTGTCGCAGCGACAGCGGATAGCAGATATACATCATCACCACGAGGCGGATCACCTCGGGCGAGCTGTTGAAATAACGGAAGGGATTGCGCATCACCGGAGGCTAAAAAACCTCGCCAGGTGGCTCAAGCCAATTTACTCTGACAATGCCAGCGCGTATCATTCGACGCCATGTCTGAGCGGCCGCGACTAGACCCGGGCTCAAGCCCGCTGCTCACCGACCTTTACCAGCTCAATATGATCGAGGCCTACCTCGCCTATGGCGAGAGGAAGACGGCCGTTTTCGAGTTGTTTGTCCGTAAGTTGCCGGCGCGGCGCGGATTCTTGATGGCGGCTGGTCTTGAGCAGGCGCTTCAGTTCCTCGAAGACTTACAGTCCTCCTCGGACGACATCGAGTGGCTCAGGAGCACCGGCAGGTTTAGCGAACGTAAGATCGATTATTTCGCCAATATGCGTTTCACGGGCGATGTCCATGCCATGCCGGAAGGCACGATATTTTTCGCCAACGAGCCGATCTTACGTGTGACCGCGCCGCTGCCCGAAGCCCAACTTGTCGAGGCGCGTCTCATCAACATCTTGCATTTTCAATCGCTGATCGCCTCGAAGGCGGCGCGCATGGTTCTCGCCGCGCCCGAGAAGCGCCTTGTCGACTTTGGCCTCCGGCGTGCACACGGCGCCGAAGCTGGCCTCATGGCCGCGCGTGCCAGCTATATCGCTGGCTTCACCGGCACGGCCACCGTGCTCGCCGCCAAGCTCTTCGACATTCCAGTTTTCGGCACCATGGCGCATTCCTTCATCGAAGCCCATGATGACGAGGCTGTTGCTTTCGATAGATTTGCCCGCGCACGGCCCGAGGATGTCGTCTTCCTGATCGATACATACGACACCGAAGCCGCAGCCCGGAAGGTCGTGGCGCTTGCACCACAGCTCAAGGCGGCTGGCATCAGCATTCGCGGCGTGCGTCTCGACAGCGGCGATATGATCGCGCTCTCCAAGAGCGTGCGGCAAATTTTAGATGAGGGCGGTCTTTCCGAAGTGACCATCTTTGCCAGCGGCGGTCTCGACGAGGATGATCTCTTGGCCATGGCCAAGGCCGATGCACCGATCGATGGATTCGGCATCGGCACAAGCCTAAGCACCTCTTCGGATGCGCCTGCGCTCGATTGTGCCTACAAGTTGCAGGAATATGCTGGCTTGCCGCGCCGCAAGCTTGCGGCCGGAAAGGCAACGTGGCCAGGTCGCAAGCAAGTTTGGCGGCATTACGGAGACGATGGCCAAATGGCAGGGGACATCTTCTCTGTTGAGGACGACAATCAGGAGGGCGAGCCCTTGATCCACCAGGTCATGCGAGGCGGTAAGCGTCTCTCGCCAACACCGACGCTCGGCGAGATCCGGGCCCATGCCGCGCATGAGCTTCAGCGGCTTCCTGTGCCGCTGCGCGACCTGGGGCTGGAGACGACTTATCCCGTGGAGGTTTGCGAGGCCCTGAAGGACCTTGCCGCCGCGTTCGACCGCCGTCTCAGAGAGCACGAACGGAACCCCGAATGACGAAAGAGATTGCCGTCGGCGACCAGGATGTTCTGATTGTGGTCGACATTCAGAATGATTTCTGCCCGGGAGGAGCCTTGTCGGTGCCGCAGGGCGACGAGATTGTTCCGCTGTTCAACCGCCTCGCCGAACGGTTCACGCATGTGGTATTGACCCAGGACTGGCATCCGCCTGATCATCTGTCGTTCGCTTCGGCACATCCCGGCAAAAAACCGTACGACATCATCGATGTCGATTACGGCTCACAGATTCTATGGCCGGATCATTGCGTTCAGGCCACGAAGGGCGCTGAGTTCCACAAGGACCTCCACATTCCTCATGCGGCTCTCATCCTGCGCAAGGGAATCCATCGCACGATCGATTCCTACTCGACGTTCTATGAGAACGACCGCAAGACTCCTACGGGGCTCGTCGGATATCTTCGTGAACGTGGCTTCAGACGCGTTTTCCTCGCTGGCCTCGCCTTTGATTTCTGCGTGCGCTATTCCGCCGAAGACGCGTCCCGCGAGGGCTTCGAGGTGGTCGTGGTTGAGGATGCTTGCCGCGGTATCGATGTCGATGGGTCGCTGGCAGCAACACGCGAAAGCTTAAACACGCTCGGCGTTGTTCGCTCGACCACCGAGGCCGTGGACTAAGCCGGCGCCATGCGGCCGCTTCTACACGCCAGTTTGGTCAATGATCGATACGGTGACCCGGCCGTCTATATCGAAACGCTGTTCGAGAAGCATGCCCTTCTGTTCGACCTCGGAGACATCTCGGCGTTGCCGCCACGGAAGATTCACCGTATCGAGCAGGTCTTCGTCTCTCATGCCCATATCGACCATTTTGTCGGCTTCGACCTGCTTCTACGTATGCTCGTAGGTCGCGAGAAGACTGTTCACGTCTTCGGGCCGGAAGGATTCATCGACCGGGTGAGCCACAAGCTTCAGGCTTACCGATGGAACCTCGTCGACCGTTTTCTCTGCGACCTCATCTTCGACGTCAGCGAAATCAATGCATCTGGGTTGGCCCGTGCTGCGCGCTTTCGGCTGAAGAACGCATTCACTGAGGAGAAGTTGGAGGTCAAAGCGCTGCCTGAGCGCGTGGTGGACGATGAGCCCTCATTTCGGGTCTCAGCGGCCGTACTTGAACACCGGATTCCCTGTCTTGCCTTTGCGCTGCAAGAGCGCTTGCATGTGAATGTCTGGAAGAACCGGGTAGCCGAGTTAAACCCTTCGGTTGGTCCTTGGTTGCACGAGCTCAAAGGGGCGGTGGTCGATGGCCTGCCGGACAATCATATGATCGGGGTTCCGGCCTCTAAGCTGCTACCGGCGCGTAAGATACCTCTCGGCGATCTCCGCGCCGTGCTCACGGTTACGCCCGGCCAGAAAATTGGCTACGTCACGGATACAGCCGACACACCCGCCAACCGGCAGGCGATCATCGATCTTGTGCGATGTGCCGACCTCTTGTTTATCGAGGCCACCTTTGCCGAGGCCGATGCCGACCTTGCGCAGGAGCGCGCCCATCTGACAACGCGGGCGGCCGGTGAGATCGCCCGCGCCGCTGGGGTGCGACGGATCGAACCGTTACACTTCTCGCCGCGCTATGAAGGCGAGGAGGAGAAAATGGTCGCTGAGGTCATGGCCGCGTTCTCGGGCGCGTGAGCGTGGCGCTCTCAATGACGGGCGTTGATCTTTCGTAAGGGCGAACCTATTAGTTTGCACCTCAAGAGGCGCGCCCATGGATATGTTTGCTCTCAACGCCACGCAGGAATTCGGCCGCAAGGTTGCTGCCGAGCTTGGGGTGGATCTCGCTGCCCACGAGGAGCGGGAGTTCGAAGATGGCGAGCACAAGGCCCGCCCGCTCGTCAGCGTGCGCGGGCATGACGTTTACGTCATCCAGAGCCTTCACTCCGGGCCTGAGGCCAGCGTCAATGACAAGCTGTGTCGGCTGCTGTTTTTCATCAGCGCCCTGAAGGAGAACGGCGCCAGTCACGTGACCGCCGTCATCCCTTATCTTGCTTACGCGCGTAAAGATCGGCAGACCAAGTCGCGCGACCCCGTCACGACCCGGTATTTGGCGTGTCTGCTCGATGCCGTTGGCGCCGACCTCGTTATGACGCTCGAGGTGCACAACATCGTAGCGTATCAAAACGCCTTTCGCTGTCAGACGATTCACCTCGATCCGCGGCGGCTCTTCGCCCGGGAAGCGCTCGCCCTTATTGTTGATGCGCCTGTGGTCGTGGCCTCACCCGATCCTGGCGGGGTAAAACGCGCTCAGCTCTTTCGCGAAACCCTGCAGCTTTCCCTAGAGCGGCCGGTGGGGAGCGTTTTCCTGGAAAAGCGGCGGAGCGCCGGCATCGTCACTGGCGATCTCCTCGCAGGCGACGTGGAAGGCGCCACCGTGCTCGTGATTGACGACATCATCTCGACAGGTGGCACGCTGGCACGAGCCGCCAAGGCCTGCCGGGAGTACGGTGCCGAAAAAGTATTCGCTTTTGCCGCTCATGGACTCTTTGTCGGCGATGCAAGCGAGGTAATCCGCGAATCGAATCTGGCCCAGACATTCATCACCGATACCGTGCCGCCTTTCCGGCTGGCTCCGGATTTGATCGGCAAAAATGTCCGCATCCTCCCAGCGGCGCCCTTGTTCGCCAGCGCGATCCGCTGCTGTCAGGGCGAGGGCTCGATTACGGAACTGCTCGAAGGGCCGGCTTGACCGCGCGTGATTGCGCGAGCCGGATATAGCGGCGAGCGAGCGCGACCCATTTCTCTGGCGTGCGCGGGTTTGGCTCGAGCAGATGCGCGAGCGCGATGCGCGCGCGCAAGCAGGCGCGATACGTCCGGTAGAAATCCAGGAGTGAGGGGGAGGGGAGGTCCTGCAGGGCTTCGGCACAGCCCTCGAAAATGCGTTCGCCGACCCAAGCGGCATCGATCATCGCGCATTCGAGCGTGAGATAGCCCAACTCGTCGAAGGGATCGACGAGGCGGAGCGCATAGCTGAACTCGAGGCAGTCGATAATGACAGGGGGGTCGGACAGGCAGATATGCTCAGGCCGTAAATCGCCATGGCCCTCCACGACGTATCCACGCTTCACGCGCTCCTCGAGACCAGCCGCACCGTCGTCGAGCCCGTGCCGCACGCGGGCAAGTGCATCGTTGACCTCAGCGCCGTCAAGGTCGAAGTGCGGATCGGAGAGAACGGACTCGTTGATGTCATGTTCGCGCGCGAACTGTTGCACGTAGGCCGAAGGTGAAATCTCAGCCGGGGAACACGTTTTGTAGAAGCCGGCAAGGAGATCGACCACAGCGTCGAACCGGCCAGTGCGATCATGCTCGATCGTGTGCGTGAGGATCGCTCGATCGAGCATGAGCTCTTCGGGCAAACGCCGCATTTCGACGAGCCAATCAATCACCTCGCCGCATCCCGCAATTGCGAGCCGGCCATCCGCCTCAACCGTCAATGGGACCACACCCAGATAGACATCCGGGGCAAGCCGGCGATTAAGACGGACTTCCTCGCGGCAATTCTTCTCGCGGGCCGCGAGCGTCCTGAAGTCAAGGAAGGGGTAGTGAACGGGCTTCTTGAGCTTGTATACGCGATCGCCGGCGATAAAGATCCACGACATGTGGGTCTGCTTGACCGGGACGGACCGCAGACGGCGAGCATAGACCTCGCGCGAGCTCAGGAACCTTACCTTATCGTCGGTGGAGACAGCCAAAGCCGATCCTCGCCGATTCGGGCCTCCCTGCAGGCCCTTTGCCTTAATTGCCAATGGATTTGTTGACCTTTGTCAAAGTTGCCGAACCTTACAAGGTCACATTCATCCTTTCGAATCCCTAAGTAGAGGACGCCGCCAATGAGCCACGGTCTTCGTCGCGTCACCATCGGGCCACAGCAGCTTGAAGGAATCCTGACCGTTCCCGAGCCCGCTATCGGCCTTGTCATTTTCGCCCACGGCAGCGGCAGTAGCCGTCTTAGCCCGCGCAATACGTATGTGGCGGAAAAGCTGCAGGACCTTAGCATGGCGACATTGTTGTTTGATCTCCTAACCGAGGAAGAGGCCAGCGATCGTCGCAATGTTTTCCACGTGCCTTTGCTTGCTAGACGTCTGGAGGAAGCGTTGGCCTGGTCGCGCGAGGATCCTGACACGGCGGCACTGCCTGTAGGACTTTTCGGTGCAAGCACGGGGTCGGCGGCGGCACTTGTTACGGCCGCAGAAAATCCAGGTGAAATCGCTGCGATCGTCTCGCGGGGCGGCCGTCCCGACATGGCTGGTGAAGTGCTCTCGCAAATCCGTGCACCGACTCTCCTGATCGTGGGCGGTGCCGACACCGTGGTGTTGGAACTCAATGAGGATGCTTACGCGGCGCTGAACTGCGCAAAGCACCTTCATGTCGTTCCTGGTGCAACCCATCTATTCGAGGAACCTGGTGCGCTTGACGAGGTTGTGGAGGCCGCCGGCGACTGGTTTGTCCAGCATTTTCGGACTCGAGAGACGTGAACGGGCTCGGCCTATTTGAGAACCGTGAATCTGCGGGCAGGGCGCTCGCCGAAGCGGTTGCCGCCAAGGCGCTCCCCGATCCCGTCGTTCTCGCTTTGCCGCGCGGAGGCGTGCCCGTCGCAGCCGAAATCGCCAAGGCGCTGAAAGCCCCGCTCGATCTGGTCATGGTGCGCAAGATTGGTGTGCCGTGGCAGCCCGAGCTTGCCGCCGCCGCGGTCATCGACGGCAAGAATCCGCAGATCGTGGTCAATGAAGAAGTTTGCGGGTTAGCCGATGTGAGCAGAAGCTATATCGACGAGGCGGCGAAGAGGGAGCTTGAGGAGATCGAACGCCGAAGAAAGCTGTATTTGAAAGATCATCCGCACGCCGAGATCGCTGGACACTCGGTAATCGTGGTCGATGATGGCATCGCCACGGGGACCACCATGCGGGCCGTAGTCAAGGCTCTGCGCCTCAAAGGCCCGAAATCCATTCTGCTCGCGGTGCCCGTTGCGCCTGCGGAGGCCGTCGAGGCATTGCGGGCTGAGGTTGATGATATTGTCTGCTTGGCGACGCCTGAGCCCTTTTATGGCATCGGCCTTCACTATGCCGACTTCCATCAACTGCCAGACGAAGAGGTGATCAAGAGCCTTGAGCAGGCACGGGAACCGATGGAGGCGAAGCCAGAGGAATTGAAGAAGCCCAAAGAGCCGAAGGCGGTGGAGAAGACGAAGACGCCCGAGAAGCCGGAGAAGCCGAAGAATGCGTCTGGCACCGTCAGATCAACTTGACCCCTGAGGCTTGCGCGAGACGATACCGCCGAAGATGGCTTCTACTTTGTTGCCGTCGCTGCTGAGCGGCGCAACGAGGAGTTCGCCATCCTGATGGGGCGAGACGAAGCTTGCAGAGACAAGTTCCCCTGTCTGCTCCACCCATTCAAACAGCTGTCTGAGCCGGGCGGCTGCACCGTGGTCGGCCAAGCTTGACAAAGTTGCCTCTTCAGCTGGAACACCCAAGTCCGTCCTTGCCGCGTCGCCAGCAAATCGCAAGCGCCAGTCGTCGCCGCCACGCTCGAAGATGAACAAATGCGACGCAAGTGGTCCGAGCTGTGCAGCATCGATATCGGTCAGCTTAGGCCACAGCTGGTCGCCACGCTTGATCTGCCAATGATACAGCGCCAGCTCAAGCGAACGCTCGTGAGCGCCCGCGGCATCGAATCTGGAGAACAGCCGCTTGAGCCGTTCCGGTAACAGCGAAAGGGTGGTCATTCGGTCCTCCTTAACACGCGTCCCCGTTAGAAGCTGAAACAGAGATTAGTCCCATTCGCGGCATTGTCAGAGCAAATCGGCTTGAGCCGGGCAGGAGACATCCCTAGCTTCCGGCGATGCGCAATCCCTTCCGTTATTTCAACAGCTCGCCCGAGGTGATCCGCCTCGTGGTGATGATGTATATCCGCTATCCGCTGTCGCTGCGACAGGTCGAGGATATTCTGTTCGAGCGGGGCATCGACATCAGCCACGAGACGGTTCGGTACTGGTGGAACCGGTTCGGTCCGATGTTTGTGGCCGCGAGCAGGAAGAGACGCCTTTATCATCGATCGTTTTCGCAATGGCGCGGGCATCTGGACGAGGTGTTCGTCAGGATCAATGGAGAGATGCATTATCTCTGGCGTGCGGTAGATCACGAAGGTGAGGTGCTTGAGGTCTTCGTGACGAAGCGCCGGGATCGCAGGGCTGCGCTGAAATTCCTGAAGCGCGCGATGAAGCGTTACGGAGGGCCGCGATCAATTGTAACCGACCGGCTTCGGTCGTACCGATCGGCGATGAAAGTCATCGGCAATGCCGCCGATCAGGAGTGCGGTCGATGGCTGAACAACCGGGCTGAGAATTCACACCAGCCATTCCGACGACGAGAACGAGCAATGGCGAAGTTCAGGGACATGAAAACTCTCCAAAAGTTTGCCGCCGCCCATGCCTCGATCCACAACCACTTCAACCACGACCTCCGCATCAACCCCCGCAACGTCTTCAAACAGAACCGTTCTGCCGCCCTGGCCGAGTGGCGTCAGCTCGCAGCCTGAACGCCTCAGACCGGCACCCTTCGCAGAGGCCCATTCAGGTTTGTCTGACAATGCCTGACGAAGACCTCGTCCAGGTGCCAACGCCAGTGCGAATACGATCGAGTCAGAATGCGACGTTTTCTGATCTCGTTGGCGAACATCGGACCGAAGCGATTCCACCAGAACCGTATTGTCTCGTGGCAGATGTCGACGCCCCGCTCGAACAGAATATCCTCGACCTGTCGTAGCGACAGCGGATAGCGAAGATACATCAGCACCGTGAGGCGGATCACCTCGGGCGAGCCGTTAAAATAACGGAAGGGATTGCGCATCGCCGGAGGCTAAGGATCCTCGCAAGGAGGCTCAAGCCGATTTACTCTGACAATGCCAGTGGCGGGCCTCAAATCGGCCGGCGAATAACCAGCCGGTTCACCGGCATTTCAAAGCAACCTTGATCTTCAAGCCCTCCAGCTTGGAAAGTTGCTGCAAGTTCTTCCAGCATCCGGCTGCGATCCGGTGCAGACAAGACGAACGAAGCGTAGAAGAAGCCCGCGACCTCCCGTGCAAGAATCGCTGGCGACGCATATAATCGCAGAACCGCCGGCTCTATCTCGATGTGCGCACCAGTGAATGCCTCCCGGGCAAGCTCAAGAAGCGCTTTCTTGGTCCGCACTCTCGCGTCCCCAAGTTCAATGGTCCCGTACTCAGGGTACCGGCGCTGCACCCACTCGTAGATGAGGCTATGAACATCGACATACCCAGGCGCGGTGACGGGGTCGCCGTCGATGATGGCTGCAAAGGTCCCGTTCCTCGCGAGCACCCGTCTCGCCTCGTGCAGGACAGAGATAACTGGATCCATTAGGGTCAGCGCCCAGTGACAGAAGATCAGATCGATCGTGCCGTCGGCAATAAAATGCAGATCCTGAGCGACACCCTCGTAGAGATCGATGCCTGTACCGGGGAGGCGCTGCCGTGCCAACCTCAGCTCATCTGCACTCATATCCACGCCGACTAACGAAACTTCGGTGCCAAAACGCTGCAGACAGAGCTCGAGCAACACGCCGCTTCCACATGCAAGATCCATGATGCGTTTGTGCTGACGTGGGTCGAGCACTTCAGTTAGGAGTTCATAACTGTTACGGCCGCGTTCATCCCGACAGCTCCATGCGCACGACTCTGTAAATCCAGCACGATGTTTGTGCACGGCTAACAGGTGGTCGCGCAGATGGGCGTGGGTCGGCTTGTCACCGCGCTCAAGGCTGCGCGTCCAGCAGGTGATGACACTCGGCGCTTGAGTCATGGCCGTTAGTGTCCAATGAATGGTTGTAGCAAGTCTGAAACTTGGTGTTTCAATTCGCGCATTACGGAGTGACCCAGGAAGGAGGCAGATGAGGGCGCCAAAGGCTTCGAAGCACGAGCACGAAACCCAGGGCGCAGATAAATACATAGCCGCAAAAAATTAGATACTGCTGTTCGAGGCCAACGGCCGCGCTGATCAGCCAGCCCATCACGTCTGGGGCGCACGCAGTCGATAAAACCGCGATACCGACAGTCAACGATCGGATCGCTGGGCAATGATTCGTACCATACATTTCTGGCCAACGAGCGGCAGGCACGATGGCACCTCCCCCGGCCGTTCACGTGCGACGACTTAAGTGCAGATGAAGATCATCATTACCCGCTGCGAAAATCTCCAGCGGCCATTCTGGTGGCAGCTTCGCAGAAAAGGCCCGGTGACCGGGTTCTTTATCATCTGGGCTAGGTCGATCGTGTCGTCGAAAATACAGCGTTGGAGATACCCTTCGATCTGCTCGACTGCGTCATCTGCAGCGCCGTTTTCATAGACGATCTCCCGCGCGTCGTACCTAACCCCGAGCCTATCGAGAGTTGCCATGATCTGCTCCGCACTAGAATAAGGAACGCCCTCGCCGTTCTTAAAACCTTGCAGATAGAATTTGTAGAACCGAAGATAGTGCGCGGCGGCGCTAGCGTGCGCAATGAAGCCGGACCCACCGAGTGCGGTGAGGAAGCGGCTCAGTCCGCCCATCAACTCTGCCTCGGGGATTGCGTATAGCGCATGCGTCGCCCACACGACGTCAAACGCACTCTCTGGGCAAGTGAAGCTTTGGAGCGTGGTCTCGTATTCGGCTCCGGCTTCGAACGGTTCTGGCAGAGCTTGCCGCGCCTCTGCAATGGAAAATGCGGATGGATCAAGCAGCGCGTAATCGATGGGCTTGATACTGGAGCTAGCCAGATCAGCATATTGTGACAAGGCCACGGGAAACTTGCCTGAACCGCAAGCCACATCGAGCAGTTTCAATTGCCGGTCGCCGACGTCGGCTTGGCGTGACTCCAGCCAACTCTTCCAATCGAAGGCTTCAGCTAGATGCCGATAATCGATAGACGCAAGGGCATAGAAATGGTCCATCTCACGGCGCCGGGCTTCGCTCCAATGCGCGCAACTGCGCTCGAACGTTTCTGACACAAGCTTATCCCTCCGTCGGCCAGCAGATCGGGTTAAGATCACTGGCAGCGATCTCGCCAGGTCTGACACCTGGGATGAATTTCTGCCAATCTCCCGAGACCATCGTCGGTTGATCGAGTACTCGCGCGCCGTCAGCGTAGTATGTATTTGCGAGAACGACGCGGCTTTGGCGCGTCCGGTTGCCTGCCGCGGTATGGAAGCTCAAGTTGTGGTGGAAACTGACCTCGCCGCTCGCGAAAGGCCCTGCCTCGACCTCTACGTTGTTTTGTCGAAATACATCCGCGATTTGCCGGTCGTAACTCGTATCAAACTTGTTGAATGCAATGTCCTTGACCAGTTCGAAGACCTGAAGAGGCTTGGCGAAAGCCAAGGGGCCCATCTCACGCGGGATCGGCTGGGCCGGGATCCACGCCGTCACGACGGCGTTGGTGGCCAGGGGAAAGTGATGATCGTCGTAGTGCCAGGGAGTTCGTCCACACCCCGGCTCCTTTGACAGAACGTTGTCGTGGTAGAGGCGAATGCGCGAGACGTCCAAGAGATCGGCAGAAATTTTCGCTATACGCGGACTCAAGACGAACAACCGGATCAGCGGATTTTCCAGCCAGACCATTTCCAGGCTCAGAAAACGATCCTTTGTGCCGCCGTCCAGCGTGGTATCGAAGTTCTCGCATAGGATTGCGATCAATTCCTTACGCAAACGAACCATGGCGCCCAGTGAAAGGACGTTTGGCAGCTTGATGAATCCGTCACGGTGAAAGGCTTCGCACTTGTCGGGAGTTAACTGGTAAAGCGTGTTGAGTTCGTCGGCGATGTCTGCATCGCTGGGAAGGTCGATCGCCGGAAGCGGAGCCACATCAACGAGATCATTCGTTGAATGGCTCTCATTCTCCGCCAGGGTAACGTACCAGTCCCACCATGCTTGATTGTCCTGTTCCCAAGATTGGTTCACGTCGCTCTGGCGAGCATTCTCACCGACCAACATGGGATTGGACCGTGAAGATTTATCCATTGCTTTGAGCTCCTGGATGAACAAGGACCGCATTGGGCATTGTCAGAGTAAATTGGCTTGAGCCACCTGGCGAGGTTTTTTAGCCTCCGGTGGGGCGCAATCCCTTCCGTTATTTCAACAGCTCGCCCGAGGTGATCCGCCTCGTGGTGATGATGTATATCCGCTATCCGCTGACGCTTCGATAGGTTGAGGATATTCTGTTCGAGCGAGGCATCGACATCAGCCACGAGACGGTTCGGTACTGGTGGAACCGGTTCGGTCCGATGTTTGCGGCCGCGATCAGGAAACGACGCCTTCATCATCGGTCGTTTTCGCAATGGCGCTGGCACCTGGACGAGGTGTTCGTCAGGATCAATGGAGAGACGCATTATCTCTGGCGTGCGGTAGATCACGAAGGCGAGGTGCTTGAGGTCTTCGTGACGAAGCGCCGAGATCGCAGGGCTGCGCTGAAATTCCTGAAGCGCACCATGAAGCGCTATGGCCGACCACATTCGATCATAACAGACCGGCTTCGGTCGTACAGATGGGCGATGAAAACAATCGGCAGCGTCGCCAACCAGGAGTGCGGTCGGTGGCTCAACAATCGGGCTGAGAATTCCCACCAGCCGTTCCGACGACGAGAACGAGCGATGCAGAGATTTAGGGCCGTAAGGACCTTACAGAAATTCACCGCCGCCCACGCATCAATCCACAACCACTTCAACCACGACCGTCACCTCAACCCCCGCGACATCTTCAAACAGAACCGCGCTGCCGCATTCGCGGAATGGCGTCAGTTGGCGGCTTGAACGCTTCAGACCAGCACCCATCGCACGCTCGTTCAGGTTTGTCTGACAATGCCCTTTGCCAAGCTCGGTGGCGAGGCCGTTGATAGTCCAGAGTTTCCGTGTCACCGCCATGTTTCAAGCGAGAGAAATTTGGCTTGCTGGCTATAGTCCGCGCTCGATAGCCCTTAGTAGCCGGAAGCGCATAGCGCCGGTGTTGCCTCTGAGCGAGATCACGAAGCGCACCTGCCCGTGCTTTGCGGTTTTTGCGTAGCCCGCCAGAGTGCGGACTCCGCTCATCGTGCCGGTCTTGTACTTGGAGCTGCGCCGGCCTTTGAGCAGGTCGGCGTGTGGCGCGAATAGGTGGAGCAATTGGGCGAGGCCGCGCGCCGTGAAGCTTGTGCCGCGGCTTATGCCTGAGCCCTCTTCCAGGTGAATGGCCCCAGTGAGGTTGTGCTCTGAAAGGAGCCCGTTCGCGACCTCTAGCGACTTATCGAGGCTGACCGGTCCGCCCAGACGTTGCGCGCCGATCTCCAGAAAGACTTGGTTGGCGATGTAGTTATTCGAGCCGAGGAGCATCTGGGTCAGAATCTCCGAGAGCGCGCGCGACTGGTTGTGCACGTAGACCGGTTCTTGGCCTTCCGGCACGGATCCGACTGTGACCTCACCCTTCACGCTCCCGCCTGCCCGCTCGATGAACGCGGCGAGCAACTCACCGGCATATTGCAGGCTCACCGCGGGGTCCTGGGCGAGGCTGATGCGGCTACGGCCATTGGGCCCCCGTGCCCTGAACTGGCTGATCGCCAGCGGGGTGATCGGAGTCTGCTTCTCGGCGGAGCGGACGGTCTTGCCCCTGCGCACAGCGTGGATCGTGTTGAAGTTCACCGCGAGGGCTGAGTTCAGTGCGTCGTAGGCTTCGTTCGTGTCCTCGATGCCCGGGATGCGGAGATCGGTAGGATAGTAGCTCGCGTCGAGCACGATGCCGGTGATCGGCTCCCTGCCGATCCGGGCGACCAGCTGAGGCGCGAGCAGAGCCAGCTCCTCGGAGATCAAGAAAGGATCGCCGCCGCCGCGCACATAAAGCACTCGGTCATCATCCAGGTAGAAGCGGGTCTTGAAGCGGTAGTCGCTACCCAAGACCTCCATCGCCAGCCAGGCGGTTACGATCTTGGTGACGGAGGCTGGGACGAAAGGCTTGTCGGCGTTCTGGGCCACCAGCTCTTTGCCCTCGGCGTCCATCACGAGCACCAGCCCCGACGGGGCGAGGGCCGCGACGGTCGTCGCGGCACCGGCCAGGGCCGGACCGGGCAGCAAAAGCAGCGCGAGGAATAACAGGCGAGACCACATGGCGACTCCAGTGAGGGCGCAGCGTATACGACTTGCGGAACGATGCTAGTGACACTCAAGCGCTAAGTCAGTCAGATCGCAAGATCTCGCTTGTGGTATTTAGCGGACGCAAATCGAGAGCAACGAGGACGTCTGCTGATGACTCATCGCGATCATTGCAGAATATCAATTGTCCGCCGTCCTCGGGCAATGCGGATATCCATACCCCCAGCGCCATGCTTGCCCGCTGCAGGGGAGCCCGCCAATGCGAACCGCATCAAACATTGCGTTGGCTATTGCTTGGTAGGCTCCGTGAACTTGGTCTTCGGACAAACCATACTTGACGGATAGATCGGCTGAACGCTTGCGTCCCGTGTCCAATACGCACTCCCTTAAGGCTTGGTCGGCAGACAGTCGCAAAGCATAACTTTCGTGCGCCTCGTTAGCTCCTCCTGCGGAATGGTAAGTTCGATCGTGGACAACACAGCAGGACTCCCACGGTGGAGCTTTCTCATGAGCCTTGGCGAAGGCTGAAAAACGATCGGAAACCGTCCGCCACGCCTTTGAAAGACCGCCGCTGCACCCATCGGTGGTAAAGACGTCAGGACTTCGACCGTTTCTTCTAAATGACTGGATGAGCTCGCGGTGGGCCGACAGTTCAAAATCGCGTTGGACCTTGGCTGTGGGAATATGAACGATATCTTTTCTGAACAGAATTGCGAGCGCTACCAAGCAAAAAATAACAAAAAATCCAAGCGCCCCTGCGTAACGCTTACGCATCTGCTTCTTCGGCAACGAGCTTGAAGTTACCTAAGCGGAAGCGGTCGGTCAGCCACAGTGCCAATCGTTGATAGGTGGTGAGTTGATTGCGCGCTTCCATTACCTGTCTGGTCAGGGCGGGTTCATTGGTAATTAGGCCGTCCACGCCCATTGATATCATCCGCGACATGGTCAGCGGATCATCGACGGTCCAGACATAGAGCTGCTTGCCTTGCGCATGGGCCCGCCTGATCAGCTGCAATGAGACCTGGCCGGTATTTACCGCCAGGAAGTCTGCTTCAAGTGCAGCCAGATCACCGATCGCCGTCGCCGCCAGAACCCCATAACGCCAATTGGGTCGGAGGCCCTGCATCTTGCGTATACCGTCATACTTTAGCGACATCACAGCAACGTCGCTCACCATTCCCGCTTGTTCCACGATGCGCGCGACGCGCGATTCAAGATCGACGTCATGACCATAGTATTTGAGCTCGATAAGAACCTTGCCACGATCCTTCACGGCCTCAAGTGCTTGGCGCAAGGTGGGTGTGCGTTCGCCTGAATAGGCGGGGTCGAACCAACTTCCGATGTCGATCTCGGCGAGATCTGCCATGGTCGCGTCCCATACCTTGAGATCAACTCCTGCAAGTTTCATAAAATCGCTGTCGTGGGCTACGGCCACTACATCATCAGCCGTCTCTTGAACGTCAATCTCGATCCAGTCAGCGCGATCATCGACCGCCTGATTTATTGCTGCCAATGTATTCTCTGGACGGCTACCGGCGGCTCCGCGATGCGCGATAATCTCCACTGTCCGCGTAGCACCAATATTCTCAAGCAGCCTGCCGCCAGCGAATATGCCTCCAACCAAGGCCAAGATGGCAAAGACAATGAGAGCCAGCGTGGGAACAGAAGCGCGGGAGGACTGGTCACCGACACCCAATTCGGTCTTCGTCGTAAGGGCAGCGTTTGGCGACACGAGAACGTAAAGACGGTACAAGAGGTCCGATAGAGCACCATTTGAAAGGGCGTCCACAAAGGCGTCTGCTAATGCCCAAAGAAGCAGCAGAAAAATGGTGGCAGTAGCAATGCCACGCAGATCCGTTCCGAACAAGCTGGGGACAATATTGAATAATGCGCCCGCAATCGCTGCAACCGTAAGGCCGAGAATGCTCCGCGCGACGGCCCACGCGACCAGACTCATAACCAGCTGCTTCTTGTGTCCCGACAGCCTCCGGGCGCTGTTTCCGAACGCCGTGTCGGTTGGTTGGTTCTCGAACAAAACGAAGTAAAGCGCAACAGCCCAGCTAGAAAGCTGTCGGATGAGAACAATGGCCAGCGCCAGGGCGATCACCGCGATGATAGATGCAGCAATCACAAAGTCCGTCGGCCAATAAGTCAGATAGTAATTTATGTCATGCTGCGTAAATGAGAGCTTGGCAACGATGGCCGCGATGATCAAGAATGGAACTGCAATGAGCAAAATACGGATGATCAGTCGCAGGCTGAAGCTCATTAACGCGACAAAATGAGAGATGATGAACCGCAGGCCGTGACCGATCACACCCACAGTGGTCTTCTGATCCGTGCGAAGGATGCTAGTCATGAGGGCTACGTCAAGAACTGCGCCGACGATGAGCAGACAGAGAATGACAACTGCGGCGACCAGACCAACCGGAGTAAGCAGGAAATAGGCAATGTCCTGATCGGTCAACGCGCTCTGACCGCTAGTCGCGATAGCCAACGACAGTAGTAGGCTCGTGAGCGGTGTGATTACCGCCAGCACAAGCAGTCGAACCAGCAGGTGCGCGACCAGAAATGGCCACTGAAATTGCCAGGCGGTACGAAAGCTCGCCAAGACATCAAGCGCCGATGTTCCGAATTTCATATTTCTCAGCACCCCTGTCGACGGAGATCTCTCTTTTCCGAATGGTAAGCTTTTGAACCGTTCAGAGTCATGCACCATTCCCAATCACTCAACCAGATGTGGAGTGGAGAATTCCGCTTGCAGCGAGCAAGGTTCGCTACTGACCCAAAGCATAGCTCGGTAGTGTTGGCCTTCATCAATCGCCAAGGGCGCGGAATTCTCCATGCCGGTCGCCAAGTAACGATCATGAAGGGCTGTTCCGCTTGTGCTTTGAAAACATGAAGGGACGCGGCCCGGAAACGAGAGATCTAAAGGCGGACTGTACCCGTATGCGATGGGCGATAATTCCCACCCCCAAGACGGCGAAAGAGTTTACTCTCGTGCCCGCATAGCTTCGAGGTCGGCAAGAGTGTCTATGTCCTTGAGAGCCCACGGGTCGACGATCGAAACAGCCCGGCACTCGGCGGACCGGGCTTGCAGCAGCTTCTTAGCCCCCACCTCACCGGATAGTTCCATTAGCTCGAGAAAAAATCGCCGGGGCCATAGTACCGGGTTGCGCTGCTGTCCCTGCGCCGTCTCTGGGAAAACGATTTCTTGCCGAAGGCTCGTTTCAAAAACCTCGGCAAGTTGATTAAGCAAGGAAGTGCTAATTCTCGGCATGTCGCCTGGCACCACGAAGGCTGCATCAACGCCTGCGCGAAGCACTGCAATGCCAGCGGCAATTGAAGTGCCCATGCCTGATCGCCAATTTCGGTTGTAAGCATAGCGCACGGAAAGACCCGCGAGCGCTGAAGTGATCTGGTACTCGTTGCAACCGGTTACGATCACGATGTCGTCGATTTTGCTGTGGCTAACCTCGCGCACTACGCGCCGGATGAGCGGATCGCCACCAACGTCCGCCAGCAGCTTATTCTTGGGTCCGAAGCGCTTCGACTCACCCGCCGCGAGCACGATGGCGCCGAGCGTCCTCGTCACTCGACCCCCCGCACGACCTTGACGATCTCAGCTAGAACCGAGACGGCGATCTCGGCGGGACCTTGCGCGCCGATTGCAAGTCCGACCGGAGCATGTATGCGTGCCATCTCGACTTCGGAGAATCCTGCGTTCTCGAGACGCTCTACGCGTTTCGCCTGCGTCCGCTTAGACCCGAGGGCACCGATGTAAATGCACGGAGAGCGTAGCGCGGCCGAAAGCGCCTCGTCGTCAATGTGTTCGGCGTGCGTTAGCGCTACTATCGCGCTGCGCGCATCAACCCCCAGCGTAGCCATTGCGTCTTTGGGCCACTCATTCACGATTTTAGTGTCAGCGAAGCGGTCTTCCGTTGCGAACGCCCCACGCGGATCCACGACAACAACGTCGTAACCAATTTCGCGTGCCAAACTAGCCAGTACCTGCCCAATGTGCGTCGCGCCTGCGATGACAAGGCGGACAGGCGGAAGGAACACCTGAATAAAATTGCCGCCATCGTGTGTTTCGATCAATCGGCTCTTTCCCGAGCGAAGGCATACGGCAGCCGCCGGCGGCAACGACGAGCCTTCCTCAAGCACATCGCGTGAACCTGTTGAAACGTCAATCGAAACGAGGAGCGTTTGGCGCAAACGTTGCGCGTCCAAGATGCGATCCAGGAAAGCGGAGTCCGGTCTGGCCTCGAGCGGCTCAAGGAAAATCTTTATAGTGCCGCCGCAGGGCAGGCCAGCCAGCCAGGCCATTTCATCGGTGACGCCAAAACTCAGAAGTCTGGCGTGTCCCCCGGCCATTACCTCGGCGGCCTCGGCGATAACGTCGGCTTCAACGCAGCCTCCCGAGACAGAACCGGCGAAGTGTTCTCCCGGGGCAACGGCAAGCTGACCGCCAATTGGCACCGGCGCTGAACCCCAGGTGGAGACGACGGTGGCGAGCGCAATGCGGTCGTGTTTCTCAAGCCAACGGCGCGCCGCCTCAACTGGATTTTGATCTTTCAAAGTCTGCCGCCCTAGGGCCCTCAAAGAGTGAAGCGTAATTCGTGCGCTGAAAAATTTGGGCATCCGATGCACCGGTCGATCTTGGTTAGCGCTTCTGAAATACATCGGTCTGCAATGGACAGGGGCGGCCCAGGTGTCGACAGGTCGAACACAGCTGCCAACAGTAGCGTGCGCAAAACGCGCGCCCTAAGCTTTTAATAAGTCTGGCTTGATCGGAAGTTTGCGCAGGCGTACGCCGGTTGCCGCGTACACTGCATTCAGAACGGCCGGCGCTAGCGCCGATGTGCCCGGCTCGCCGAGACCTCCAGGCTTCGCGGTGCTCTTGACGATTTCAGTCTCGATAACCGGCGTCTCATTAATGCGCAGCATCCTGTAGCTGTCGAAATTTGACTGCTCCACGCGACCATCTTTCAGAGTGATTTCACCCCAAAGCACTGCGGTGGCACCAAAAATGATGCCGCTCTGCAGCTGTGCTTCGACTGTATCTGGATTGACAACGAGGCCACAATCTACCGCAGCCACCACGCGGTCGACGCTCACCTGTCCATCATCGGCCACGCTCACCTCTGCGACCTCCGCGAGGTAGGTACCAAAGGCATGAAGGAAGGCGATGCCGCGGCCCCTGCGGGCGCCGAGTGGAGTGCCCCAGGCGGAGATCGCGGCAGCGCGCTCTACGACGTGCAGCGCGCGCGGGTTCTTGGCCAACAGGCCCCTGCGAAAGTCGACCGGGTCCTTATCCGCAGCGGCCGCCAATTCGTCGACAAAACTTTCGACAACATACGCATTAGCCGTTGGACCAACACCTCGCCAGAAAGCCGTCGGGATTCCGGGCGGCTCTTCACGAACGTAGTCCACGTAAAAATTCCGTATATCGTATATCAAATCCGAAGCAGCTTCTACAGCGTCGGGATCGACACCGTCCTTGACGGAACCGGGTGCAAACCGAGCCATAATTGATGAACCCACAATGCGATGCTTCCATCCGACAACGGTGCCCTCCGCATCAAGCCCGGCGCTGATGAGGTCATAATAGTATGGGCGGTACATGTCGTGCTGAATGTCTTCTTCCCGGCTCCATATGACTTTGACAGGGTCTTTAGTGTTCTTGGCGATCAGCGCCGCCTGCAGAATGAAATCTGCCTCGAGACGGCGCCCGAAGCTACCGCCGAGCAGATGATTGTGAATGCGTACTTGCTCAGGTTCGAGGTCAAGCGCGTCGGCGACGATCATTTGGGCAATACTCGGAATCTGAGTGCCGACCCAGATGTCACATCCATTAGATGTCACATGAGCCATGCAATTGATGGGCTCCATGGCGGCGTGGGCGAGGAACGGAGCCTCGTAAACTGAGTCGAGCGCTATGTCCGCCTTTGATAGCGCGCTCGATATGTCGCCAACGGACTTTGCCACCACGCCTTTTCGCTCCGACGCCTTGGCCAAGGCAGCCACGATATCGGCTGTTGAGAGCGAGGAATAGCGACCATTATCAAACTTAGGCTTTGCCGCTTCGAGGCCCTTCTTTGCCGCCCAGTAATGGTCCGCAATGACCGCAGCAGCGTTATCGAGCTTAACAACTTGATGCACACCGGCAACGGCCAGCGCAGCCGCCTCCTCTGCGGAGGCTAGCGTTCCGCCAAACACCGGCGAAGCTGCGACAGCGGCTATCTTCATGTTCGGCACCTTTGCATCGATGCTGTAAACTGCCGAGCCATCTATCTTGCCGTCAGCGTCCAGTCGCCTTACTGGCCTCCCAATGATGCGAAACTCACTTGGATCCTTGATCTTGACCACGGTAGGCACCGGCAGCTTCGCTGCGTCGTCAACCAACAGACCGTAGGGGACGCGCCTTCCGCTTTCCGCCTGCATCACATGGCCTGCGTCTGTGGTTAAGCTCGATTCATCAACCCCAAGCTTCGCCGCCGCAGCGGCGATCAACATCTGTCGGGCGGCAGCGCCCGCTTCGCGCATTGGACTGAAGAAGCCGCGGATTGAGTTGGAACCTCCCGTGATTTGTGCACCACCAATGTTTGGATTGCCGTAGAGCCCCTTGTTTGGCGGCGCATGATCGACGCTGACATCCTGCATATCGATGTCTAGTTCCTCTGCCACAAGCATTGGCAGTGAAGTATATGTCCCCTGGCCCATCTCGATGGCCGGAGAGATGACGGTTGCCTTACCATTGCGATCGAGTGTCAGAAATGCATTTGGCGTGAAGTTGCTCGGCACGCTATCCCCAGTATTGAGCTCTGCCGATACACTGTTCTCCAACCAACCCCATCCGATCATCAGCCCGCCACCCACCGCCATTCCAGCCTTTAGGAAGATGCGACGAGAGACGTCTTGCTCTTTAGGTTTGTCGCTCGGCATGGTCACCCTCGCTCTGCGCCAAGTATCTTCCCGGCGTTCTTGATGGCATCGCGGATGCGGACATAGGTTCCGCAGCGGCAGATAATACCCGTCATCGCGCTATCAATATCGCGATCATCTGGAGCGGGATTTTCGCTAAGTAGAGCCACGGCCGACATGATCTGCCCTGACTGACAGTACCCACACTGTACAACCTCAAGATCTAGCCAGGCCTTCTGCACGGCCATGCCTTCGGGCGTTTGTCCCACAGCCTCGATTGTCGTTATCGATTTATCTGCGACAGAACTGATCGGGGTGATGCAGGAGCGTCGGGGCATGCCATCTACATGAACCGTGCAGGCGCCGCACTGGGCGATTCCGCAGCCGAACTTGGTCCCAGTCAAGTCGAGCATGTCGCGCAGCACCCAGAGTAGCGGCATGTCATCGGGAGCTGATACGGAGGTCTGGCGGCCGTTCACCTTGAAACTGGTCGTCACTGCAGTGCCCCTTCCAAAATGGGAGACCGAGCGTCCAACTAGGCTTTTCTGTCAGACGTCCTGAGTTCGCTCTCGTCTGGACTCACGACTTGTCTCCGATTGGCTAGGTATCGGGCCGAAGTCACGTTGTCCGAAAGACTATATTGGCAATGCGAGCGACGTCAACGAACGGCCCCAAAGGCGAGACAGTCGTGGTTGATCTCATTCGGCCGACTGGGACGCAGCACTCTTGCAAAAAAGGAATCCACCGAACACCGGCGCAGGCCTCGCCGGAGCCCTATGGGGCCTGAGCTAGATGCAAGACAATGGCATCCAGGAGAAGAAGCAATGAAAGCTATTGGATATTGCAATCCTCATTGACCGAGCCGCGTAGTAACCCGGTGGGGTTGTTAGTCATTGGCATGAAAGAATTTTCATTCGCAGCACGTCCATAGTTATCCCGCCGGCCGAAGGGTGTTAAGACATGCTGGTTCAATGGCGAAGTAGGAGGATCGGATGTCCCTTAGGCTTGGTACGCAGTCGCGTTGATGGCTCTCTTGTTCGCTATGTCGAGCGTTTCGCGTCCGATGGCCGATGAGATTGTTCACGACGCGGAGTTCTACATTCTGAAGGCTCAGAACGGGGAGAGGTGGCAGATCAGGACAAGGAGCTCGACGCGCTGAGAGAGAAATTCGGCCGTCCGCCCAATATCGTCTACATCCTATGGGACGACACAGCCTATGGCGCCGTCGGCTTCCCGGCCCTGCAAAAGAATTTCGGTTATGAGACGCCTAACCTCAACAAGATGGCCGAAGAGGGCGCCAACTTCCTGCGCATGTACTCGGAGCCGGCATGTACACCGACCCGTGCCGCGTTCCTGACAGGCCGTCATCCGGTCCGCCACGGCATGGGCGTAGTTGGAATGCCCCACGAGTTTTCCGGACTGCGCGCGGAGGAAGTGACCATAGCCGAAGTGCTGTCCAACGCGGGCTACGCCACCGGCTTCTTCGGAAAGGGACATCTCGGCGATATCGAGGAGAGCTATCTTCATAATCAGGGGTTCGACGAGGCGCTCTTCACGCCCATGAACCAAATAACCTCACTCTACAGCCCACAAGGCAATGCGGTGAATGCGGTGCTTGGCCTGGTTCCAGATATCTATCCTCCTGATCCCTACCAGCTAGACAGTCCTGGATTGGTTCCTGAGGGCTGGGTCATGAACATCGAGGGTAAGAAGGGTGAGCAAGGGCGCGAGTGGTGCGGCACGTCCAACGAATGTTACGAGAAGCGGGATATTGAAGCCGAGAAACGGACGATTGAATTCATTCGCAAGAACGCGGAGGCGGACAAGCCCTTCTTCGTTTCGTATTGGCCGAACTTTCTCAACTTCCTCGAACCCGAGATGCCGAAGAGATCGGTGGCGGGGCTGAAAGTTGCCGGCTCCTTTCCAAAGCTCGACGCGTTCGTGGGCAAGGTCATGAACGAGCTCAAGGAGCTTGACATCGCCGAAAACACGCTCTTCGTGGCCATGGCAGACAACGGTCCGATGGTACACAGCCCGCCAGCGGGCTGGGGCATGCTGCCCATGATATATCGCGGCGGTAAAGGCGACTTCACCGAAGGTGGCGTGCGCGTACCGGCATTCGCGTGGTGGCCCGGTATGATCGAGGAAGGCCAGGCTGTCGGCGACATCGTCCACGTCACGGACCTCTACACGACGTTTGCCCGTCTCGCGGATGCGACGGAGTACATCCCAACAGATCGCGTTGTAGACGGGCTCGACCAAACTGCTGTTTTTCTGAATGGCGACACAAATGGCCGGCGTGACTACGTCTTTATTTATGCCGGTCACGAGCTCGGAGCCACGGTCAAGGGGCGATATAAGCGGCATTGGATTGGTGCTGGCGAGGTAGAGGCATCGGGGATGCCCGAAGCTTACTACGACCTCTACATGGATCCTCGCGAGGAGAACCCGCAACTCGTTCCATTGATTCACACACAGGGCCAGTTCAACCAGATGCGTGCCCGGCACGAGCTCTTTAAGAAGAAATATCCGGATGTTGAGAACGCCAAGGGCATCCCGTATACGGGGCTCGCTAACGCGCGGCCGGAGACGAATGCCATAGCGGCGCGCGTCAGGGCCACCGTCGACAGCATGCCGTTCGATATCGAGGAGTATCTTGAGTTCGATGTGCCAGGCAGCGATGCGGTTGGCGACTGGGGCAGATAGTTCTTTGGCCGATGTTGATGTAAGGCCTCTCTGAGCTGCAGTGAGCCACAGCCCAGTCATTTGCGGCGGGTCGCCACGGAGGGCAATGGCCGCCGCGGGACTAAGGCAGGAGAGCGGGGGCCACGCCATGGGGCAAGGTGGACTGCAAGAGACACTTCAAGGCGCGCTGCAGGGTGCCTTCGGAATTGTCGTCTTGCTGGGCCTTGCTTGGATACTCAGCGAAAAACGTAGTGAAATTCCGGTCCGCGTGGTCGCCACGGCCATGGCGCTGCAAGTCGCCCTTGCGCTGCTGCTCTTGCGCGTGCCGCCTGTCGCCGAGTTGCTGTCCCTGCTCAATAAGGCCGTCGAGGCGCTTCGCCAGGCAACGCTCGCCGGCACGTCCTTCGTGTTTGGCTATCTCGGGGGCGGCCCGGCGCCGTTCGAGCCGACCGCCCCGCAAAACGTCTTCATTTTGGCAACGCAGGGCCTGCCGCTCATTCTCATTGTCAGTGCCTTGAGCGCGCTTCTTTTCTATTGGCGTATCTTGCCTTTGATCGTGCGGGGCTTCGCGTGGCTGCTGGAGCGGGCGCTCGGCCTTGGCGGTGCCGTTGGCGTCGCTGCCTCCGCCAATGTGTTCGTCGGCATGATCGAGGCGCCACTGCTCATTCGTCCCTACTTGCGCGATATGAACCGCGCGAGCCTGTTTCTCGTCATGACAGCGGGCATGGCGACCATCGCCGGCAACATGTTCGTGCTCTATGCGACCGTTCTGACGCCGGTGCTCATCGACGCCGCCGGAACACTCATGACGGCCTCGGTGATAAGCGCCCCCGCCGCCGTCGCCCTTGCCGCGCTCATGGTGCCTGGCGACTTGACCGGGAAGGCCATCGAGCAAGCCGACCCTGTGAGCGATGCAACCAGTGCCGCCGAGGCGATTGTCAACGGCACACTGGCCGGGCTACGGCTCGTGGTCGGCGTTGCGGCTATGCTCGTCGTGGCCATCGCGCTGGTGCACCTGACGAACCAGGTGCTTGGCCTTTTTCCAGACATCGGCGGCGCGAGCTTGAGCCTGCAGCGCATGCTTGGCTGGGTCTTGGCGCCAGCCGCGTGGCTGATCGGTATTCCCTGGTCCGAGGCCGGGCTTGCGGGCGAACTGATGGGTACCAAGATCGTGTTGAACGAACTCGTCGCTTACCTCGAAATGGCGGCGTTGCCGGAGGGAAGTCTCTCGCCGCGCAGCAATACGATCATGACCTATGCTTTGTGCGGTTTCGCCAATCTCGGCAGTCTCGGCATCATGCTGGGCGGCCTTGCCACGATCGTTCCGGAACGGCGTGCCGAGATCGTGGCGCTTGGTCCCAAGGCGCTTCTGGCAGGCACCATCGCGTGCTTCATGACGGGCGCCGTGGCGGGTCTCTTGACCTGAGGTCAGGGAGCCTCCAGCCGTTCGCGAGCGATATCTACCTCCGGGAAGGCGTTGACGAGCGGGGCGAGGTTGCGCGCAGGGTCCCAATCGCCGCCGCGCTTTGTGAGCCCAAGCCGCACCACAACGAGCGCGCGCGAGGGCACCATCGCCACCACCTGCCCATCCAAACCCATCATGTAAGAGGCATCCTCAGGCATTGGCGGCTCGCCGAGCCCAGGCGAGGAGGGAAGCTTCAGCCAGAGTTGTGCGCCATACTCGTTCTTGGGCGATTGGCTCGTCGGGCGCGTTGTGTACGCGGCCCAACCCTTAGGGAGAAGCTGCTCGCCCCGCCATCGCCCATCTTGCAGGAACAGAAGCCCGAGCCGGGCCCAATCGCGCGCCGAGGCATAAAGGAACGCCCCGCCGACAAACGTGCCCGACGCATCGGTTGCGAGCTGCGCGGTATGCATGCCGAGCGGTTCGAACAGGCGGTCGTGTGGAAAGCGCAAATAGTCGCGCGGATCATCGAAACTGTCGCGCACGATGCCCGAAAGGATGCTGGTCTCACCGCTCGAATAGGACCAATGAGTGCCTGGTGGGTGCGCTAGCGGCTTTGCGGCCGCGAATTTCGCTGTGTTGTCCTGCACGAATATCAATTGGGATACATCGCTCAAATTGTCGTTGGGGTTTTCGTCAAAGGCGAGGCCGGACGTCATACGCATCAGCTCGTTCAGCGTGATGGCGCTGCGTGGGTTGCCGGGTTTGCGCCACTGTGGCAACAGGTCCGCATCGTCAAGTGCAAGCACGCCGTCCTTGACCCGCATCCCTACCAGTGCGTTGGTCGCCGTTTTACTCATGGACCACCCGGCGAGCGGCATGGATGCATCGAAGCCTGGCGCATAGCGCTCGGCCACGATGCGGCCCTGATAGACGACGACGAGTGCCCGAGAGGCGCGCGGGCGTTCCGGATCGCCTTTAGCAAAGATCTCCTCGATCGCGCGCGAGGCCGCCTTCCCATCCATACCATTGGGCCAGCCGCTGGCCGTGACCCGCGTTCCGACCGGCCATTCGGCGCCTCCGTCCTTTAGGGTGCGAAGTGAGACGAGAACAGGCCCGGCAGTCTCGCTGCGCAACGAAGCGCTTGCCGTCGTGTCGTGGATCAGCGTGCGGCAATGACCCTCGCGAAAAACCGCGGTCTGGCGGGCGAACCCGAACGTCCCGGCGCTCACTGTCCTTGGCATCTTCATCGACAGTGGGCGTAAAGAGTCGCAAGGGCTCAAGCCCTGGGCCCGTGAGGTCCTGCGCCATCACATCTTCGAATGGGCGACTTGATATGAAAACCCCGGCGCAAAGCTGCTGAGCCATGTATCCGGAGCCAAGCAGGGCCATGCGGTAGAGCCCAGGCAAATAGACAACCCCCCCAACCACGATGACGGCGGCAACAAGGATCAGCCAGGGATAGGAGAAGCGCCCAAAACGGGGCCAAAGACGTCGTGGCGCATGAGGCATGATCAGGCCTAGAGCGCTTGTGCGGCCTTCAGAACCTGGTCCACATGGCCAGGGACTTTCACCTTGCGCCATACTTCGCGGACGACGCCTTTGCCGTCGATGACAAAGGTGGAGCGTTCGATGCCCATATATTTGCGGCCATACATGCTTTTCTCCACCCACGTCCCATAGGCCTCGCACACCTTGCCGTCCTCGTCCGAGGCCAGTGGAAAGGTGAGATCATACTTGTCCTTGAACTTGTCGTGCTTCTTCACTGGGTCCTTCGACACGCCGATCACTTTTGCCCTTGCTTTGGAGAAATCGGGCAGCGAATCGCGAAAGGCACAGGCCTCAGCCGTACATCC
The DNA here is from genome assembly GCA_942491645.1 of uncultured Alphaproteobacteria bacterium. GTDB lineage: Bacteria > Pseudomonadota > Alphaproteobacteria > Rhizobiales > Methyloligellaceae > Methyloceanibacter. The sequence goes on from CALOBK010000006.1 coordinate 30,267, forward strand.
CGACGTGTCGTCTTTTGGATAGAAGTACAGGATCACGGTCTCTCCCTTGAAGTCCTTCAAGGAGAGCTTGCCGCCGCCATCGGTGGGAAGGGTGAAGCTGGGTGCCTTGTCGCCGACGTCGATGCTCATTCTGTCATGTCTCCTAGATTAATGTCCTGTGGATCAGTGTTTTGGCCAGCCGGATATGCGGGATCGTCTGTTCCATGAAGGTCTCGCCCTCTTGAGCATAGCCGTGCTTCAAATAAAAGCCCTCGGCGCCGATGCGCGCATGGGCGATCATGAGCTGGAAACCGGCCTCAGCCGCCCAGACTTCCGCATGGGTCATCAAACGAGAGCCAATGCGCGATGCGCGATTGGCTTGCGAAACCGCCATTTGCTTCAGGTGCAGCGTCGTCTCATCCAAAGGCCGCAAGGAAACCGTGCCGACCACCTTGCCGTATTCAACCGCACAGAAATGCTGACGCATGGCATCGTCGCTGCGTTCCGCCTCCGTGACAGTGAGACCGAGGGGCCTCCGTAGGATGTCCTCGCGCAAACTCAAAGCCCGCTGGTAAAGGTCCGAGCCAAGCGGGGCTTCGAGAATGACTATCATCGTGTCACCAGCCATGGCCTCACTCCAGCGTTGGGGAAGGGGTGGGTTTGGAGAGGTGCGTGACCATCTTCCACAGCGCGCTGATTTGCGCGGCGTCCTTGCCAAGATAGTCGAGGCCCGTATAGCCCCACCAGTCCCAGCAGCCCTGCGGGTTGATTGTGTTGGCCGCCACTTGCGGAAACAGAATGACCAGACGATTTGTGTCGGCGAGCTCCGCATAGCCTGTCTTGCGGATGAATTCCTCGCCGATCCGGGCGCGAGATTGCTGGCAGCCATGCAGGGCGAGATGCACCTTGCAGCCCGGCGTCGTGCGGCACGAGGGCGGAACATAGACCACACCCTCGTCGGCGAATCCCTCGCCCGGCTCGGTAAATGATGCCTGCTCAAAAACGATGAATGTGCCTTGCGGTTGGTCGGATGCAGGGTGAAGCGGGCCGTAGATCCAGCCAAGAATCGCGCGCGCCTGGTCGTAGTCGCAATCGCTGACAAAGGGGGGCTCGGACAGGCCACATGCGGCTCCTCCCTCTTCGGTGATGAAGGCGTGGCCGCCCCGGCCCAGCTCCATCGCCAGGTTGCCGGGCGGCACTCCGGCAAGCCCATAAAACCGCTTCGCCGCTTCCACCACAGGGCGGCTCACCGTCTCGTCCTTGTCTCCGGAATAGAGATAGACGTGGTGCTTTGCGAGCGTGGCCAGGTCGTCGATCTGTCCTTCTTCCGCAAGTTCGCGGGCCCGCGCGACGAGCTTCTCCGGATTTGGCCTCCCGCCAAGTGTCTTCATGCAGCTTTGGGCTGCCTGAATGGCGTTTTGGGCCATGGCCGTCGCCCAAAAGCGAAAGAGACGCGCGTAGCTTGTTTCAGCGCAGGCGTATGGGCCCCCGGCAACGATGCCAACGCCGACAACATTGTCCGCATGGGCGATCTCGAACTGCCCAGCCATGTAGGCGCCAGAGGACAGGCCCGACACAGACGTCTGCGACAGCTCCGTTCCGAGCTGAGGCAACATCTCGGCCGCCCGGGACGCACAGGGCGCAGCGAGCACCATACTTAAGGTTGCCACAAGACAGAGAGCCGGGAGGCGCATCACAGGACAGGTCTCCTTCCTGGCGCCAGCGATTTTGGCGTTAGAAGCGATAATACCGAAGGGACCACAAGTAGCACGCGTCACGGGGTCCCAAAATGACCGAAGAGCTTAAAAAACCACTTGCGCTGGGGACTCGCGGGGTGCACATACCGGCGCTTATTCGACTGGATCAGACTGCTGGTTGGGGAGGACGCCATGTCGCGTGACGCCCTCTTCCAATTGGAGACGGGCCTGGATGCCGATCCAAGTACCGCCCAAACGGAAGAAACGCATTTCGTGCGCTACGATCCCGAGATGGGAGAGCCGCGCAAGGATTTTTTCTGTGAGCGAGAGGGTGCCCGCTATGCGGGCACGCATCTTTTGATCGATCTCGTCGGCGCCGAGCGGCTCGACGATCTAGAGCATATCGAGACGGCGCTGAGAGACTGCGTGTATGCCGCTGGCGCGACGCTTCTGCACATTCATCTGCACCGCTTCACGCCCAATGGTGGTGTCTCGGGCGTTGCGGTTCTCGCCGAATCGCATATCTCGATCCACAGCTGGCCCGAATACGGCTATGCCGCGCTCGACGTCTTCATGTGCGGGACCGCGGATCCGAACGCCACTCTTGAGGTGATGAAGCGGGCCTTTTCACCTGAAAAAATGGTCGTGAAAACAGAACTTCGGGGCAAGGAACTTGAGCGATGGAACGGTGGGTCGAAGAGACGCTCCATGACGGCTTCCGCGTCCGCCTGAAGGCGGACACGGTCCTCTTCGACAGCCAGACCGAGCATCAGCGGCTGGTGATCTTCGAGAACGAGGATTTCGGCCGCGTGATGATGCTGGACGGGGTCGTTCAGGTCGCAACGCGCGACGAGTTCGTCTATCACGAGATGATGGCGCATGTGCCGCTCTTTGCCCACGGCAAGGCGAGAAAGGTGCTCATCGTTGGCGGCGGCGATGGTGGCGTATTGCGCGAGGTGCTACGGCACCCCGAGGTGAAGAGCGTTACGCTTTGTGAGATCGACCGCAGCGTGATCGATCTCTGCCGCGAGCACTTCCCTGACATCTCGCAAGGGGCCTATGACGACAAGCGCACGCGTGTCGTCATTGCCGACGGGACGAAATTCGTGGCGGAGACGCAGACGCGCTTCGACGTGATTCTTGTGGACTCAACCGACCCGATCGGGCCCGGCGCGGTTCTATTCACCAAGGAATTCTATGCAGATTGCCGCCGCGCGTTGAAGCCGGGCGGTGTGCTTGTCACGCAAAACGGTTTGCCGTTTCTGCAAGGACCTGAGCTCGCGCAATCGGCACGCTATTTCCGCAAGCTCTTCAAAGACGCCTTCGCCTATGTCGCGACCACGCCAAGCTATTTCGGTGGCTCCATGTCTTATGGCTGGGCCACGGACAACAAGGCGCTGCGCCAGCACAGCTCTAAAAAGATCGCGCGGCGCTACAAGAAAGCCGGATCGTTCAAGACGCGCTATTGGAGCCCGCAGATGCAGATGGCTGCCTTCGCGCTCCCGATCTATATCCGAGAGCTGGTGGAGAAATAGTTCTCTCGTCCAGGCTCAGGACCCATTAATCGAAAGAAGCGTCCAGGCCGCGCTGAGCCCAATGTGAAAAGTCCATTGGAACTCATAGCGATCTGGATTGCGCTTCGATCCTCTGTCATGTTTGGAGTGCCATTATCGCAATGGGAGCGCGTTTGCGGGAGACGACGAAAAAGGCTCTGGGACAAACAGAACCAACACCCCGGCGACAGGCTTCGACTGTTTTGCGCCGTCGGTAAAGTTGTTGCTCCGGAAGCGGTTCTCTATGCCGGAAGCTACGTCGATGTCGCGCCATCCTTCGTCTTTCCCGATGTCACCTATGTCGACATGGATCGCCGCGCCAAGAGCTTCTTTGAAGACGAGGAAGGCGTGCGTCAGATTATCGAGGCGCAGGGCTCTGCGCCTCCCAATAGCCTGTTTTCCTTCATATATTCTGATTATGCCAAGCTGACCTTACCTGAACAGTCCTTTGATCTGCTGATTTCGCTCCATGCGGGGTTCATCTCGGAATATTGCACCGATTTCCTGAGGATTGGCGTCAACCTCCTTGTCAATCCAAGCCACGGGGATGCAGCCCTCGCGTCGATCGATGAACGCTATCGGTTGGCTGGCGTCGTCGTCTCGCAGTCAGGAGATTACCGCGTTTCGCAGGCACACCTGGTTGACTACTTGCAACCCAAGAAACCCGTGGATACCACCCGAGAGTTGTTGTTCTCAACATGCCGAGGCGTCGCCTATACGCGCTCAGCATTTGCCTATGTTTTCGAGCGAGTGGCCTAGAAGCGGACGGCCGCTTTGCCTCGCATCTCGGTCATTCTCGACTTCAAGGGTCCAAACCTCCTGTGGGGTGAGATTCAAGTTGGGAGGCGGACCTGCCTATGTCTGATTACTACTGGCTCACCAAGCGCCGAACCCTAGAGCTTTCCAAACGTGGGCAGGTCGCCGACGAGCGGCAGGCAATAGTCGTAGAACGCCGCGCTGACATTATTGCGGCCGTCGGTGAAGTCTTCAGGCATGTGCCGTGCATGGCGCGCCACGGCGGAGAGATCGGCGCGGCTGAAGGCGCTGCGATAATTGTCGATCGTATTCGAGGTCCGTACGATCGTCACAGAGGCGCCTGCGTCTCCTTCCGCCGCCAGGGACGCCGCGTGGCGCCCCACGCCCCATGCCTCTATGGCATCCACGGCTGAGGTGACAGGCCAGCAACGCTGGAGATAGCCGAATGTATCGGCGCGGACACGAGGTGGCTTGCCGCCCGCGGGCGTGAGCCCGGCCTTGACCGCAGCGGCGAGCCCATCGCCCAGCGCGCCGGTGCCCGAGAGCTGCACATTGCCGTGCGCGTCCACTTCGCCCGACCCCACGCCCGACCCCATGAGCTGCGGGCCGATCTCGTTACCGCTTGCGTCTTGAATGCCTTCACTCACGGCGATCTGGCAGCGCCCGAGTGAGGAATAGACCGCCTCCACGTCGCTCAAGAACTGATCCATGACGAAGGGAACTTCGGGCACATAAATCAGATGCGGAGCTGGCCGCTTGGCCGCGTCTTTATCCGTCTCGCGCGCCCCCCGTGCCAAAGAGGCAGCAGCAGTGAGGAAGCCAGCATTGCGTCCCATGATGACATTGATCTTGATGCCGCCGAGGCTTGCATTGTCCAGGGCATCGCCCATATGAGCCAGCGTGACGAAGCGTGCGGCGGAGGCGAAGCCCGGCGTGTGATCGTTCTCTTTGAGATCGTTATCGATGGTTTTGGGGACGTGAAAGCAGTGCAGTTCGTAGCCTGCCTCGGCTGCCTTCTCGCTCACAATACGGCAGGTGTCGGCGGAGTCGTTGCCGCCAATATAGAAGAAGTAGCGGATATCGTGCGCCCGGCAGCCGTCGAGGATGCGCGCGCAATAGGCATCGTCCGGCTTATCGCGGGTCGATCCGAGGGCCGCGGACGGCGTGCAAGCGATGGCCTCTAACTGCGCAGGGGGCATGCCGGTGAGATCGATCAGGTCTCCACCGTCCTTGGCGATGCCGCGCACGCCGTGACGCATTCCGAAAATAGTCTTCACCGTTCCGGACGCAACGAGCCCGGCTTGGAGCCCTTCGATGACACCCGCCAGCGATTGGTTGATGACGGCGGTCGGTCCCCCCGATTGCCCGATGGCCGCATTGCCGGTTGGAAGTTTAGACACACGCTATCCCCTCTTTTCGTCGTGGAGGCGCACAATGCCCTGGAGCATCGCCTTGTTGCAAGACGAAGCTAAACGGTCTTGGGGGCCTAGTTGACCCGCAAGAGATGGAGGCTGAAGAGGTTCGCCTCATCAGTCCAGGCATGGACCGGCATCCACCCGGCGCGCCGTGCTAGCGCCTGAAACCCCTCGACCGAATATTTGTGGGAGTTCTCCGTATGGATGCGCTCGCCTTTGGCGAAGAAGAAGCTCTGCCCTAAGACATGGACCGTCTGCTCGGCAAGGCTCTCCAAATTTATCTCTATCCGGTCCTCGGCCGCGTTGTAGAGGGCTCGGTGGGCGAATCGGCCGGTGTCGAAGTCGCCGCCAAGCTCACGATTGATGCGGGCCAAAAGATTAAGGCTGAAGGACGCGGTTGCCCCTTGTGCATCGTCATAGGCCGGAATCAGAGTATCCAGGCTCTTCTTGAGATCGACACCGATGAGAAAAGTGCTGCCGTGCCCTAAGAGGCGCGAGGCATTCACCAAGAAGTCATGCGATTCCTCGTGTGTGAGGTTGCCGATGGTCGAGCCAGAGAAGAAGCCGAGCCGCCGGCCGGCGGGCACGCGATCAAGGTTTCGGGTCTTCGTGAAGTCTCCAACCACGGGGGTCACTGTCAGACCCGCGCAGTCAGCTTTCAAGCGCTGTGCCGCCTCGGCAAGAAAGGCCTCCGAGACGTCGATGGGAACATAGGTCCGCAAGCCCTCAAGGGCCTCAATGAGAAGGCGCGTCTTTCGGCTGGAGCCCGAGCCGAACTCGACCAACGTATCGACATCACCTGCAGCATCGGCGATCTCGGCGCCATGGGTCAGGAGCAAACCCATCTCGGTTCGGGTGGGGTAGTATTCGTCGAGCTTGGTAATCTCTTCGAACAGCGCCGAGCCCGTTTCGTCATAGAGGAAACGCGATGGGATGCTGCGGGGGACGTGGGTCAGACCGCTCAAGACCGCATCGGCAAACTCGGCCGCCTCATCCGAGAGCGCGGCGGAATCGAAGGCGCGGCTGTCGTCCGACAGTTCGCCACGAGCCTGAGCGGACGTTGTTGAGTGCGCCATCAAGCGTCTGCCGCCAAGCGCAATCCAGTGAACTGCCAGCGCTGATGTGGATAGAAGAAATTTCGGTAGGTGCGCCTGAGATGTCCATCCGGTGTGGCACAGGATCCGCCCTTGAGGACGAACTGGTTGCACATGAATTTGCCGTTGTACTCGCCAACCGCACCGGGCGCGGGACTAAAGCCCGGATAGGGGTGGTAGGCGCTTGCTGTCCACTCCCAGACATCGCCGAACATCTGGGTCAGCCCTGAATTGCTCGGGGCGGGCAGGGGGCACAGATGGTTGCCACCGAGCGTGCGACCGTTCTCCGATACGTGTTCGGATGCGTGCTCCCACTCAAATTCCGAAGGCAGTCGGCAGCCCGCCCAGCGCGCGAATGCGTCCGCCTCGAAAAAGCTCACATGGGTCACAGGTGCGCCCAAGTCCACGGAGCGACGTCCCAAAAGGCTCATTTGGTGATAGCCGCTGTCGGTCTTCTCGAAATAGAGCGGTCCGCGCCAGCCCTCAGCCTTGATGGTGTTCCAACCATCGGCAAGCCACAGCGTTGAGATCTCGTAGCCGCCATCCTCGATAAAGGCGATCCACTCTTCATTGGTGACGCAGCGACTGGCGAGTTTGAAGGGGCGAAGCAATTGTTCGTGCCGCGGCCCTTCGTTGTCGTAGGCAAAGCCATCGCCGTCATGGCCAATTTTGAAGACACCACCGTCGAAGGCGCTGAACGTCAAGGGCTCTGGTACCGAAGGTAAAACAGGGCTCTTGTCCTCGCGATAAGCAGGCTTGAGTGGCTGGGACGCAAACAGGCTCAAAATATCGGTCAACAGCAACTCTTGATGCTGTTGCTCGTGATTGATGCCAAGTTCCACAAGCGCTGCTGCCTCATCCGCCACATCCGCCTCGAAGAGACCGTCGAGAGATTCGTCGACATAGGCACGATAGGCCCGGACTTCGTCGCAGGACGGGCGCGTCAGCAATCCGCGAAAGGGTCTTGGATGACGCGTGCCGACGGTCTCGTAGTAGGAGTTGAAGCAATACTCAAAGCGGTCATTGAAGCGCTTGTAGTCCGGCAGGAAGCGGGACAGCACGAAAGCCTCGAAGAACCAGGTCGTGTGGGCCAGATGCCACTTCGTCGGGCTCGCATCGTCCATGGCCTGAACAACTTGGTCCTCGTCGCTCAGCGGCACGGCGAGTTCAACCGAAAGCCCGCGCGTCTTTGAAATACGGTCTTTCAGCACGTCGGCTCTGGTGGGGCGCTTCCGCCTCGGTTCGGCGAGGACGGTATGGGTGAGGCTCATAGTTCCTCCCGTGGGCCTTCGTGGTTTGGAATATTTGGGCTTTGGAATGCCTGAGTTTTGGAATGCCTGGGCCATCGTCACGTGGTCAGCGTTTCGCTGCTTGTTCCATATCTCTAAACGAGCAACCATGCACAATTCCGTGACGATGGTCTGACTTTTTCTAGGATTTTTTCCGTGAGTTCTCCCGAGCAGGACCCCCTCATTGCATTCGATGGACGCCAATCGGAGGCCGCCGCCGCGTTGCAGCGTGGCGTTTGCCGGACACTGCGCGCGCGCGGGCACTCCGTGATCGCGGAACTGCCTTTGGCCAATGGACGGCGCGCCGATGTGGTCGGGCTTTCGCCCTCGGGCGACGTCACTATTGTTGAAATCAAGTCGTGCTTGACCGACTACCGCACGGACGGCAAATGGCATGAATACGTCGACTTTTGCGACCGGCTCTACTTCGCCGTCGCCGCGGACTTTCCGCACGAAGTCATTCCCGAAAATGCAGGGCTCATTCTCGCGGACCGCTATGGCGCGGAGGTTGTGCGCGATCCCGTTGTGGAACGGCTCAATGCCGCCCGGCGTAAAGCGATGATGTTGTGCTTCGCCCGCGCAGCTGCACTCCGTCTCCAGCATCACCTCGACCCCGGATGCGGTTTGAGGAGTTGAGCGGTGCATCGTTACTTGGGCGCGCGCTTGGCGAGAATGCGTTGCAGCGTGCGGCGGTGCATATTGAGCCGCCGCGCGGTTTCCGAGACATTGCGGTTGCAAAGCTCATAGACGCGCTGAATGTGCTCCCAACGTACGCGGTCGGCCGACATGGGATTTTCCGGAGGTTGCGCCTTGTCGTCCGGTGAGGCGAGCAGCGCACTGTAGACGTCGTCAGCATCCGCGGGCTTTGCCAGATAGTCCACCGCGCCGATCTTCACAGCCGATACGGCGGTTGCGATATTGCCGTAACCTGTCAGCACTACCGCGCGCGATTCCGGACGCAGCTCTTTAAGCGTCGCGATCACGTCGATTCCATTGCCGTCCTCAAGGCGCATGTCCACGACGGCGAACGCTGGTGGCCGATGCCGCAAAAGAGCAAGGCCTTCCTCGACGGAGGCTGCAGCCTCGACATCGAATCCGCGCGCTTCCATCGCGCGAGTCAATCGTTGCAGAAATGCAGGATCGTCATCGACGATCAGCAGAGTGTTGTCCTGCGGCGGTGCGCTGAGTTCTTCTGGCATAATCGGTACCGGCTGGAGATCCATAGACCTGCTCCTTTGACGGAGTCAGAGCCCCGCCCGGGCGCAATCTCCGAGAGGCAGTTGTGATTTTTGTTACCCTAAGCAGCTTTGCGTAGAAGTAAGGTCTCTGGCGGAGCGTGACAAGTCTTTGCCATTTGGGCCAATGGTTAATGGGGCCTGATTCACTGATAGACCGCTATGGATGCGGCGTGGTCGGCGGAGCCGTTAGAGCGAAAACTTCAAAAGAACTCCCCAACAAGAGCGGGCAATTAGACAAAGTGCTCGGGTTCAGAGCAATATTGCGGGGTCTCAAATGCTATCCGCGGCCAGACTACAGTCACCGTCGCCCCAGTCGCCGGCTCGGGCCGATTGGCTACCTCCAGCCGCGCGCCGGCGCGCCCAAGCAGCGTTTTTGCGATGAAGAAGCCCAGCCCCATGCCAGTGCCCGTATGCTTGGCCTCGTCCCCGTTCCTGTCCTGCGCGGGCCGTGTTGTCACGAACGGCTCTCCCAATTGTTCAAGGACATCCGGTGGAAATCCCTCGCCATCATCTGTGATAACGATCCGAACCTCGTCCCGGGACCAGGTTGAATCAACGGTGACCTGTTCCTTGGCGAAGTCGATTGCGTTCTCAACGAGATTACCGAGACTGTAAATCACGCCCGGGTTCCGGAAGGCCACCGGTTCGCTGGCCCCATCGCTCTCCGGTGCGATACCTAGTTGCGGGCGGGATGTGACCTTGATGGGGACAGACAGCAGGCGACAGGGTTCCACCACTTCGTCGATAAGATGACTGACAGGCATGCACGAGACGATGATGTCGAGTTCCTCGGAGCGCGCGGTCAACTCTTGCAGAATATCGCGGCAGCGTTCGGCCTGGGTGCGCACAAGAAGAAGGTCGTCATAGGTGGGATCGGTCTCTTTTGTCTCGTTCAACAATTCCTTGGTGGCGACGGCGATTGTGGCAAGCGGCGTACCTAAGCCATGTGCAGCCGCGGCCGCCATGCCGTCAAGCGCCGAGAGCTTCTGTTCGCGAGCAAGCACCATCTCCGTGGCCGCCAAGGCTTCCGCCATGCGACGATTTTCCTCAGCGGTCCTTCTGGAATACAAACCCATGAAGATAATCCCAAGGACCACAGCGACCCAGACGCCCATCTCATAGAGGTCGGGCAGGCGCATATCTGGGCCTTCGGGCCAGGGAAGTGTTCGATGAAAGGGGACGAGGACGGTTGTGACGGCAATCGCGAGCACGCCGAGCGCTATCGTGACTGGCAAGGGCAGCGTCGATGCCGAGACGATGACCGGCGCGATCAACAAGAACGCGAACGGGTTCTCCAATCCGCCAGTGAGAAAGAGCAAGATAGCGAGTTGGATGATGTCGTAGCCCAGCACGAGGAAGGCGGCCCGGCTGCTGAGACGTTGGCTCGCGGGATAGCGGATCCGAAGTACCACGTTGAGCCAAGCGGACAGGGAGATTACGGCGAAGCACCAGTCGGTCGGCAGCTCCATCCCCAGTCCCCAATGGACAACGACGACAGTCAGGCTTTGGCCCAACACGGCAAGCCAGCGCAGGCGCACGATGGTATGCAGGCGTAAACGGCTATGGCCGACGTGCAGCCATTCGGGAGTGGTGCTTTCAGAGACTGTTTGACGACTGTCGAGCAGGGCCATGCGGGAAACCTAGCACGGTGCGAGAAGCTATAATTCCGACAAACATCTCCCGTACCGCAAGACGATCAGGAAGCACAATTCTGCCAAAACGGAAACGGCAAGCGATTGGCCTATTGCCGCCCAGTATGGAAGGACATCGCCCAGGTGGCGCGGGACATCTCCGAACAAAATAGCGCCATTGCTACAACCGGCCCTCTACCGATCGTGGTGGATAGTCTGGCGAAGCACTATGGCACTGTGACGGCAGTCGACTCGATCAGCTTTACGATCGAGCCGGGCACGATCGTAGCGCTGCTCGGCGGTAACGGTGCGGGCAAGACGACGACCATCGCCATGCTGCTCGGGCTCATCCGGCCAAGTGCGGGCGAAGTTCGTGTATTTGGTGCCGATATCGCTCGCGATCGCTACGCCGTGGCGCAGCGTATGAACTTCCAAAGCCCCTATGTGGATCTGCCGCAGCGACTCACGGTGAGACAGAACCTGATGGTCTATGCGGGCCTCTATGGCATCGCAAATGCGCAAGAGCGCCTCGAAGGCGTGGCCGCGCAGCTCCAGATCGATGTGCTTCTTGACCGGCCCACCGGCAAACTTTCGGCAGGGCAAAAGACACGCGTCGGCCTCGCCAAAGCGCTGCTCAACGCGCCAGAACTCTTGCTGCTCGACGAGCCCACGGCATCTCTCGATCCCGATACCGCCGACTGGGTGCGCCAAACCCTCATGGCCTATGCACGAGCTCGGCATGCAACGCTTCTGATCGCCTCTCACAATATGAACGAGGTCGAGCGTCTTGCCGATCGTGTCATCCTGCTGCAAGCCGGTCGCATCGTTGAGGACGAGACGCCGACCGCGCTCATCGCCGCCTATGGTCGCGAGACCCTCGAGGACGTGTTCTTGGATGTTGTCCGTGGCCGTTCCGTAACAGGCCGATCCGATACCGCCGCAAGGAGAGCCTCGTGAGCGTGCGCGATACCATGAGCGGGCCGGAGCCCGTTCTGTTGCCACCGACAGGCTTGATGGCTTCGCTCCGCCGAGTCCGCGCGCTACTGCGGCGCTACATCTACTTGCTGCGAAGCTCCAGCGTGCGTCTGGTGGAGCTCATCTATTGGCCATTTCTCCAAATGCTGACATGGGGGTTCCTGCAGAAGTTTCTGGCAAGCACACAAAATCCCTATGCCAAAGGGGCGGGCGTTCTCATCGGCGCGGTGCTGCTATGGGATATTTTGTTTCGCTCCAATCTTGGGTTCTTCACAACATTCATTGAGGAAATGTGGTCGCGCAATCTCGGCAATCTCTTGATCAGTCCTTTGCGGCCCGCAGAGCTCGTCTCAGCACTCTGCTTGTGGAGTGTTCTGCGGCTCTCCATTGGGATGTTGCCGGTCACGATTGCCGCCTTCTTTATTTTCGGCTTCAATCTCCTTGATCTTGGGGTCTGGCTTGCGGTGTTCTTCTGCATGCTGGTGCTGACAAGCTGGTCGCTGGGCCTGATCGCGGCTGGTGTCATGTTGCGCTATGGGCTTGGGGCTGAGGAGTTGGCGTGGTCGCTGGCCTTTTTGTTGCTCCCAATCACATGTGTCTATTATCCTTTGTCCGCGTTGCCGGGCTGGCTGCAGCCTGTTGCGCTTGCGCTGCCGCCTACTCACGTATTTGAAGGCATGCGCGCGATCCTCTTGGAGCATCGATTCGATGCGCAGGATTTGTGGTGGGCGTTTGGATTGAATGTGATTTATCTGGCCGTGGGATACGCCGTGTTCAGTTGGTTCCTAAGCAGTGCGCGTGACAACGGTTCGTTGCTGCAACTTGGCGAGTAAGGCGATGCGACGTTCTTTTGTTTTGGTGATTGTCGGCGGGTTCTTACTTGGAGTCTTGATCGGTCTGGGCGCGCTAATTTTGAACTCAGGCAACCAACAGCCCGGCCGCGTGGTGACGAGCGGCAAAGCCCTGGTCGGCGGTCCGTTCGAGCTTGTCGGTAAGGGCGGCAAGGTCGTGACCGACAAGGATTTCCACGGCCGCAACATGCTGGTCTTCTTCGGCTTCACGCGCTGTCCCGATATCTGCCCAGCCGAACTGCAGGTCATGGCGACCGCGCTGGATGATTTGGGAGACAAGGCCGACAAGGTCGTCCCGGTCTTCATCACGCTCGACCCAGAGCGCGACACTCCGGATTCCGTTGCAGCCTATGTGGAGAATTTCGGGCCGAGCTTCGTGGGGCTGTCCGGCTCACCTGAGGCGATTAAGAGCGCCGCGAAGGCCTACCGCGTCGCCTACCAAAAATATCAAGACGAGAGCATGGGCGACAATTACAGCATCGATCATTCCGCTCTTGCTTATTTTATGGGGCCAGACGGTGAATTTCTCACCCATGTCCCATACGGCACGCCACCCAAGAAAATGGCTGAAATATTAGGCCGTTATCTCTAGATCCGCCTCGGATGGTCCCCTGCGGCCATCTGTCATTGCACAGCAGCATAGAATCACCATTTGATTTCGCGATGCAGCATTATGATGAGCTGCGTCGGAGGCATCAATGCTGTACCACCTTTATGAGTTGAACCAGGCTGCGCTACAGCCGGCCCGGGCGACGGCGGAAGCTTACCGGATGTTGTGTCGCAATCCACTGAACCCGGCGGCCCATACGGTGATGGGTCGCGGGGCTGCGGCGGCCCTTGAGCTGTTCGAGCGTTCGACCCGCCGGTACGGAGAGCCGAGCTGGGAGATTGATTCGGTGATCGCGCATGGCCGCGATGTGGCCGTGAAGCCCGTCACCGTCCGATCCAAGCCCTTTTGCAATCTCGTGCATTTCGAGCGTGGTCTACCCAAGGCAGAGCAGAACAATGACCCAAAAGTACTGCTCGTGGCGCCCATGGCGGGTCATTTCTCGACGCTGCTTTGCGGCACTGCGCGAGACTTTCTGCCCGACCACGATGTCTACGTCACCGAGTGGATCGATGCGCGCTTCGTTCCGCGGGTTGCAGGTCCATTCGGCCTTGACGTCTATATTGACTACATCATTGAATTTATTAAGAGTTTCGGCGGGAACGTGCATGTAGTGGCTGTCTGTCAGCCGACGGTTCCGGTGTTTGCGGCCGTATCGCTCATGGAGGCTATCCGCGACCGAAGCGTGCCGCGGTCCATGGTGCTGATGGCCGGCCCGATCGATGCGCGCAAGAGTCCGACGGCCGTCAACAAATATGCGACGGGCAAGCCGCTTAGCTGGTTCCGCCAAAATGTTATCACCCAGGTGCCCTTTCCCTACCCGGGCCATATGCGCCTTGTTTATCCTGGGTTTCTGCAGCTTTCGGGCTTCATGGGGATGAATCTGGACCGGCATATCAATGCCCACCGCGATCTCTTCCACAATCTGATCCAGGGCGATGGGGATTCGGCCGCCAAGCACCGGGAGTTTTATGACGAGTTTCTGGCCGTGATGGATCTCTCGGCGGACTATTATCTGCAGACGATTGAGACCGTGTTCATGGAGCACCGGCTGCCCAAAGGCGAGATGCGCCATCATGGGATGCTTGTGGATCCATCGCGGATCAAGCGCGTGCCCGTCATGACGGTCGAGGGCCAAAAGGACGACATCACCGGAATCGGCCAAACAGAAGCCGCGCTGGCTTTGTGCAAAAACCTTCCCGACAACATGCGCGATCATCATCTGCAGCACGGCGTCGGACACTACGGCGTCTTCAATGGAACCCGCTTTCGTGAAGAGATTCTGCCGAAGGTCCGGACATTTATCAGGCGTCATCAGCGGCCGAGAACCATGCTCCAGCGCGTCCTGGCGCGGGTTGCTTGAGCCCGAGTGGTGCGCGTTCCCGCAAGCCCCTGTGCTATGCTGGCTCCTGCAGATTCGGTGGCCATTTGAGGGGTGCAGTCGGGAGCCTGGCATGCTGAAGCGGCTCAATCTCGGGCGCGGCGAGACCATGGAAATTGAAATTCGGGGCATGGACATTCCCATGCTCCTTCGGCGCAGCGCGCGAGCAAGGCGGTTCAGCCTGCAGATCAGTGAGGCCCGCAGAGGAGCAGTGCTCACGATGCCCGCCTATTCGAGCCTCAGAGAAGCCGAGCAATTTCTGTCGCGCCACCTGGAGTGGCTGAAGGAACGTTTGGCGGTCCTGCCGGACCCTGTCCCCTTCACCTATGGCGCGATCGTCCCGTTACGCGGGCTTGCTCATGTGCTGACGTTTGCCGGGCCGGTACGCCGCCGTGGGGTCGTGTGGATCGAGGAGCCTGAGGACGCGAGAATCGCCCCTGCCTGGCCGGCCGGTGCCGCAGGGCCGAAGGAGCGCTTGCCGCGCCTGCATGTCTCCGGCGACGCAGCCCATGCGCCGCGTCGTCTGCTCGACTGGCTGAGGCGTCAGGCGCACGCCGATCTCCGGCTCCGTGTGGAAATCCACGCCAATCGGCTCGGCCTCTCGCCAAAGCGCATTTATGTTCGCGATCAGACGACGCGCTGGGGCTCATGTTCCTCCACTGGGGCGCTGTCCTTCTCCTGGCGGCTTATTCTCGCGCCGCCCTTCGTGCTTGACTATCTCGCCGTGCATGAGGTCGCTCATCTTGCCCATATGAATCATGGGCGGCGTTTTTGGGCGCTTGTGGCGCGCGCCATGCCTCGGCATGAAGAGGCGCGAGACTGGCTGCACACGCACGGATCGAGTCTCCACGCTTATGGGGCCGATGGCTCCGCAAAGCCCTGCCAAGAGGGATCGCTCAATGCCAGCATCGAATGAGGGTGAGGGGCGGTCTGCGCCGATCTCAGCCTTGCCGCGATAGAGGTTCTAGCCTCCGCCGAAGAAGCCAATCACGCGCTGGTAGAACGGCTTTGATGCGCCGCTGCGATTTGCACTGCGCACATCAAAGTTGAACGGCAGGCGTGTGGCGATGGCGTCTTGACCGCGCTTGCCGGGAAGGGCGATCGGCTTCTTGCCCTTATGCGCGCTGAGCATAATGTCATGCCAAAGCTCAGCGGGAAGCGATCCGCCGGTCACTTTCTTCATGGCGGAATTGTCGTCATTGCCGATCCATACGCCCCCGACGTAGTGCGCCGTGTAGCCAACGAACCAGGCATCGCGCGAATTTTGGGTGGTACCGGTCTTGCCGCCGGCCGGATGCCGGGGGATAGCTGCCCGCTTTGCCGTTCCGCGTGTGACGACCGCGCTCAGCATGTCGTTCATGGCGCCCACATGGTAGGGCGCTACCACCTGGCCCGCAGACGATCGGTGCCGCTTATACAACACTGCGCCATTGTCGCTTCGGATGCGCGTGATGACATGGGGCAGGACGCGCGATCCCCCGTTCGCAAACGGTGCGTAGGCGCCGGCGAGTTCAAGCAGCGTCACCTCGGAGGTGCCGAGCGCAAGCGAAGCCGTTGCATGGAGCGTCGAACGGATGCCAAGCCGCTGTGCCGTCTGCGCGACACGGCCAGGCCCGACAGTTGCTGTCAGCTTGACCGCCACTGTGTTCAGCGAGTGGGCCATGGCATAGCGCAACGTTACCTTACCTCTATAGGTGTTCGTGTAGTTCGCCGGTTTCCAGCCGCGGATATTGACCGGCCCGTCAATCGCAATGGAGTTCGGAGAATATCCCGCCTCGAGCGCGGCCAAATATACAAAGGGCTTGAAGGCGGAGCCAGGCTGCCGCCGCGCATTCAGCGCCCGGTCGTAAGGGCTATTCTTGTAAGAGCGGCCACCCACGAGCGCGCGCACCGCACCGGACCGGGGCTCAAGCACGACCACGGCGCCCTCGCCGGCGCGAAGTTTCCGGCCCTCGCCGTCGAGCAATTTGCGCAAGCGCTCTTGTGTGACACGCTGTAGGCGTGGATCGATCGTAGTCTCCACGATCAGCGCGTCGTCATGATTGCCCACATACTCAGGCAGCAATGCCGCGACCCAATCGACGGCGTAGGGGTAGCCTGTGTCGTCTCCCTTGGCCCGCAAGGCCAACGACTGCTTTCTAGCTTTGCGCGCCTGGTCCTCGGTCAGGAAACCTGCGGCGACCATGTTGTCGAGAACGATCTGGGCGCGGCCCGACGCAATGCGAACACTACGCGTTGGCGCATAGCGCGACGGCGCTTTCAAAAGGCCAGCAAGCATCGCCGATTGCGGCAGCGTCACGTTGCGCGCCGATTTGCCGAAATAGTGGCGCGCCGCTGCCTCGACGCCGAACGTGCCGCCGCCGAGATAAACGCGGTTGAGATAAAGCTCCAGGATTTCGTCCTTGGAAAAGCGCTGTTCCAGCCACACGGTGTAGATCAGCTCTTCGAGCTTGCGCGTGAGTGTTCGCTCGGGCTTTAGGAACAGGTTCTTGGCAAGTTGCTGAGTGATGGTCGATCCGCCCTGGACCACCGTCCCGGCCCTGAAGTTACGATAGCTCGCGCGGGCCATGCCCACCGGATCGATGCCCCAATGGTCGTAGAAGCGCCGGTCCTCCGTTGCCATCACCGCTTTGATGAGGTGGTCGGGCAGGACGTCGATTCGGATATGACCGCGGCGCAAGCCCCGCTCGGCAAGGACCGTCCCATCAGCGGCCAAGATGCTCACATTCGGCGGCCGGTCATCGAGCGTGGCGAGGACGGGGTCTGGCACGCGTGAAATGAAAAATGCGACGGCGCCGGTCAGAATGATCGTGCCCCACATCGAGGCTATGAGACCGAAACGGGCAGCACGGAACAGATAGGGGTGGCGCTGAGAGGTGCGCTTGTGCCGGGCCCAAAGGCTCCCACGGCGCCGTTGCGACCGCCGCCGCGACGGCGGTCTGCGCCGGGAAGGCACCTTGGATGCCGCAGGCTTAGGGCTCGTGCGCCTTTGGCCCTTGCCTTGAGGTTTGGCCTTGCGCTTCGCGCCACTCATTCGAACGCAGACTCCACTGAAGACGCATGGAACTGGCCTTGCCGCCAGACATGGCGCAATCGCAAGGCCATAGGCCTTGCAACCTAGGCCATGCATGTTGCCATGGCGTTAAGGCAACCATGTCTAAATGGCCCTAAGGAAATGGAGGGTTTGGCCGTCCGGTTAGACGTCCAAGTTGGCCACTTGCAGCGCGTTTTCCTGTATGAATTCGCGCCTGGGCTCCACCACATCGCCCATCAGCCGCGAGAAGATATCGTCGGCATCCTCGCCTTCGCGAATCTTCACCTGCAAGATGGTGCGGCTATCGACGTCGAGTGTCGTCTCCCAGAGCTGCTCCGGGTTCATCTCGCCAAGGCCCTTATAGCGCTGTAGGGAGAGGCCCTTCTGCCCCGTCTCCATCACCGCGTTCAGCAGATCGGACGGCCCGTATACGGTGAGGCTGGTCTCTTTGCGCTTCAGTGCGGCAGGCTTGGCATAGACCTCTTGAAGATGCTCGGCGTACCGATCGAGCTTGCGGGCATCTGAGGAGGCGATAAACGGTCCGTCGATCAGGTGGGACTCCATCACACCGCGAAGTTCGCGCCAGAACCGAAGTCCGCCCTCGGAAAGGGCTTCGCCCTCCCAGCCCTGTTCTGTCTCATCAGACAGGGCATCGAGTCTTCGCGCAATATAGGCCGCGGCCTCCTGGGCCTGTTTCTCGTCCTTGAGCAGAGTTGGGTTCAGGACGCCGGCGATCGCTGCCTGTTCAATGACGAAGCGCGGATAGCGGCTATGAAGACCACCGAGGATGCCTGTGACCTTTCGGGCTGTCTCGACGATGTCATGTAAATCGGCACCCGCGCGCGCGGCGTCATCGCCTGTCACGAGCACGGCATCTTGAAGGCCCTCACCGATGAGATAGTCCTGAAGACTACTTTCGTCCTTGAGGTAGCGCTCCTGCTGGCCGCGCTTCACCCGGTAGAGGGGAGGCTGCGCGATAAAGAGATGGCCTGCTTCGATAATCTCCGGCATTTGCCGATAGAAGAAGGTGAGCAGCAGCGTGCGGATATGAGAGCCGTCCACATCGGCATCCGTCATGATGATGATCTTGTGGTAGCGGAGTTTCCCGACATCGAACTCATCGCCGATGCTCGTCCCAAGCGCCGTAATGAGCGTGCCGATCTCGGCGCTCGACAGCATCTTGTCAATCCGCGCGCGTTCCACGTTGAGGATCTTACCGCGCAAAGGCAGGACCGCCTGAAAGCCCCGCTCGCGCGCTTGTTTGGCACTGCCGCCAGCTGAATCGCCCTCGACCAGAAATAGTTCAGACTTTGCCGGATCCCGCTCCTGACAGTCGGCGAGCTTGCCGGGCAGCGAGGCAAAATCGAGCGCGCCTTTGCGCCTTGTCAGTTCGCGCGCCTTGCGTGCTGCCTCGCGCGCGGAAGCCGCCTCCACGATCTTCTGTACGATATTGCGCGCCTCGTTCGGATTCTCCTCGAACCACTGCGAAAGCCGTTCGGCGATCACGCTCTCCACCACGGGGCGCACCTCGGAGGAGACAAGCTTGTCTTTGGTCTGACTTGAGAATTTCGGGTCCGGCACTTTCACCGAAAGAACGCATGTCAGCCCTTCGCGGGCATCATCGCCTGTGAGCGACACTTTCTCTTTCTTAGCGATGCCGGACTCGGCCGCATACGTATTCACCGTCCGGGTGAGCGCTGCTCGGAAGCCGGCCAAATGGGCGCCGCCGTCGCGTTGTGGAATGTTGTTCGTGAAACACAAGACGTTCTCGTGGTAGCTGTCGTTCCACCACAATGCGGCTTCCACGGTGGTGCCGCCGAGGGTCTTCTCCACAACGACCGGTTCGGAGATGAGCGCGTGTTTGGTGCGGTCGAGAAACTGCACAAAGGCGCGCAACCCGCCATCGTAGTGCATCTCCTCGGATTTCGGCTCAACACCGCGCAAATCGTTCAGAATGATGCGGACGCCTGAGTTCAGAAAGGCGAGTTCGCGTAAGCGATGCTCCAGCGTTGCATAGTCGAAGTCGACCATTGTGAAAGTTTCCGCCGATGGCACGAATGTAATTTGTGTTCCCGTCTTGCCGTCCGATTCGCCAGCAACCGACAGAGGTCCTTCGGCCACGCCATGAACGAAGCGCATCGAATATTCCTTGCCGCCGCGCCAGATCTTGAGTTCGAGCATGCTGGAGAGCGCGTTCACGACGGAGACGCCAACGCCATGAAGGCCGCCTGAGACTTTGTAGGAGTTCTGGTCGAACTTTCCGCCCGCATGGAGCTGGGTCATAATGACCTCCGCCGCCGAGATCCCTTCGCCTTCGTGAATCTCGGTTGGGATGCCGCGCCCGTTGTCGTTCACGGTCACGGAGCCATCGGCGTTGAGCGTCACGTTGATCGCGTCGCAATACCCGGCGAGCGATTCATCAATGGCGTTGTCGACCACTTCATAGACCATGTGGTGCAGGCCGGAGCCGTCATCGGTGTCGCCGATATACATGCCTGGCCGCTTGCGCACCGCATCAAGGCCTTTCAGCACTTTGATCGATTCGGCGCCGTAATTGGCCGCGGCTTCCGCCTTACGTTTGGCAGCTGATGTCATGGTCTTTGGAGTTTCTTTGAAAGTCGTCATTAGCCCAGCGGGAGGTGCCGGAAGGATTCTTAATCACATCCCTATCATACCCCGATTCACGGCCAAGATTTGAGCATCTTGAGAAATCGGTGAAAAAAGTTCCTTGTCTGTTCCCGTCATCCATGCTTGGACGCCAAGCCTTAAAATCTCGTCGAAAAGCGCTTTTCTGCGCAACGCATCGAGATGGGCCGCGACTTCGTCCAGAAGGAGGAGCGGGGAGGTCCCTTCAAGCATCTTGATCAGCTCGGCTTTGGCGAGAACGAGCCCCAGCAACAGAGCCTTCTGCTCACCGGACGAACACTGCGCCGCAGGCGCATTTTTCGGTCCGTGTATCACCAAGAGGTCGCTTCGATGGGGGCCTTCAAGGGTGCGCGAGGCCGCACGGTCGCGGTCCCGGCCTTCCTCTAGAACAATGCGGAAGGCATCTTCGGCCTCCGTTGCCGATCGCATCGAAAGATCTGCCTCGAGCGTCCCGTGGAGGGAGAGCACCGCGTGCGGGAAGGGGCTTTGTCCCTCCGCTTTTTGGGCCTGCGCCTCTCGCGTCTCCTCAATGAGGGCCGTCAGCCGTTCCACCGCATCAAGACGAGCCGCAGCGATAGCCACCCCTGCCTCGGCCATTTGCTCCTCAAGGCCCTCGAACAGGGCTGCGGAATACTCCCGCATCTGAAACAGGCGGTTGCGCTGGCGCATGGCGCGTTCGTAGCGATTGAGCGAGGTGCGCATGCCTGGCGCGATGGCATGCACAAGCCGGTCGAGAAAGCGCCGCCGGTCAGAGCCACCCCCGACGAACAACCCATCCATGGCTGGGATTAGGAAGACGTGTTTGACGTACTCGCCGAGCGCGCCTGTGCTTCGGTCCTTGCCGGCGATGCGAACGGTGCGACCCGCGCCGTCCTCCCGCGCATTTGCAAGCAGGCCTGTGCCGATTTCGATGTCGCCGTGGCGCGTCGCAACGGTGGCAGCGATGGCGAACCCACCCTGTCCGTCTTGTCTTGCAAGTTCGGCGTAAGGGCGTCCCCGCAAGCCGTGGCCTGCACCAAGCAGGGAAACGGCTTCGAGGAGGTTGGTCTTGCCCGAGCCGTTGTCACCAACGAGCACCACAGGGCGTGCATCGAGATCGAGCCGCGCTGTGTCGTAGTTGCGAAAGTCGGTGAGCTTCAGGGTGCGAACGGCAAGACGCATCGAGTCATCCTTGCAGGACTCTCGCCCACGCGCAGCCGCTAGATCGAGTTCGGTCTCGTCTTCACGCGGGCTCGCGGTCATACCCGCATCGGCATCAGCACGTAGAGCGTGGACGTGTCCTTCACGTCACGCACGATCGTGGGCGAGCCAGGGCCGGCAAATAGGAACTCGGCTGATTCGCTCTCAAGATGCTTCGAGATATCAAGCAAGTAGCGGGCATTGAACCCGATCTCGAGCGGATCGAGGGCATAGGCCACTGCAAGTTCCTCCGTGGCACTCCCTGAATCGGGGTTGTTCACCGACAGGGTCAGCTTGTCCTCGCTGAGCGCCAGCTTGACGGCGCGGCCTTTGTCACTGGAGAGTGTCGAGACGCGGTCCACAGCCTGTTCGAACGTGCTGTTGTCCAGTTCGAGCCGCTTGTCGTTGCCTTGCGGGATCACGCGGCCATAGTCGGGGAACGTGCCATCGATCAGCTTCGATGTGAGGACAACATGCCCCGCTGAAACGCGGATCTTCGATGACGACAGCTCGATGCGGACCTCGAGATCTTCATCCTCAACCAGTCTCAAAAGGTCGCTGACAGTCTTGCGCGGTACGATTACGCCCGGCATGCCGCTCGCCCCTGAGGGAAGCGCCATTTCTACCTGAGCGAGCCGGTGACCGTCCGTGGCGACCGCGCGCAAGGTGGCAGAGCCGTCCGTCTCTGCCTCGTGCAGATAGATGCCGTTGAGATAATAGCGCGTCTCTTCCGTTGAAATGGCGAAGCTTGTTTTCTCAATCAGCCGCTTGAGATCGCCTGCGGGCAAGGTGAAGGCGTAATCGAGGTTCTCCACGGACAGGGCCGGGAAATCGTCGGCCGGCAGCGTCTGAAGCGAGAACTGCGCAGGCCCGGAGGTGATGACGAGACGTTCCTGTTTCGCATCGTGCTCAAACGAAATGTCGCCGTCCGGGAGCTTGCGTACGATGTCGTTGAACATATGTGCAGGTACTGTCACGGCCCCGTCTTCGGACGTTGTGCAGTCGATGGTCTCGACGACTTCCATGTCGAGATCGGTCGCGGTCAGCCTCAAGGCATTCGCGCCGGCGACCAGCAACACGTTTGATAGGATTGGGATCGTGTTTCGCCTTTCGACCACGCTCGCGACGTGGGCGAGGGCCTTGGCGAGTCCCGGCTTTCCGATAGTAAGGCGCATAGTTGGAGAGTACCCCGAAAGCTTGCATCATGTCCGCTGGATGGCCCCGGTCCGAAGCTCATATCCAGGCTTCTGTTCGGCAAAAGCAAATCTATTCCAGCCCGGGCGGAGCTTTGGCGGGTCGGGCGAAAGCCCGCAGCCGAAAAAGCCGTACGAACTTGCAGCGCTGCGCCGCAATTTGCAAGAGGAGCAAGGGCCCAGAAAGTGCGCTCCAGGCCCTTGGTGGCTCTCCTAGTCGCGGAGCAGGCGCTTGAGGAGTTCGATCTCCTCACGGAGCTGGTTATCGTCCCCCATTAGCTGCTCGATCTTGCGGATGGCGTGCAGCACGGTGGTGTGGTCGCGATTGCCAAAACGGCGCCCGATTTCCGGCAGCGACCGGGAGGTCAGCAGCTTGGCGAGATACATGCCAATTTGCCTTGGCCGCACAATCGACCGGTTGCGCCGTCCGGACAGCAAATCCCCACGGTTGACCCCGTAATGCTTCGAGACTGTTCTGAGGATGTCGTCGATACGAACGCGGCGAGGTTCGGCACCACGCATCAAATCACGGACGATCTGCTCGGCGACTGCGATGGTGACCGGCTCATCTGTGAGCTGATAGCTAGCCCGCAAACGGTGCACCGCACCCTCCAGCTCGCGCCCGCTCTCCGTCAAGCGCTCGGCCAGGAACGCCAGCACCGTATCGGAGACTTCGAGACCACTAGTCTCCGTGCATGCTTCCGAGGCCCGCTTCTCGAGGATTTTGTGGCGCAGATCGTAGTCCATGGCTTTGATCTCTGCGACAAGGCCACCGCCTAGGCGCGAGCGCATCCGCATGTCGAGCTTGTCCAGATGGGTCGGGGCCCGGTCCGCGGCGACCACGACCTGCCGCCCGCCGTCGATCAGCGAGTTCAGCGTGTGGCAGAACTCCTGCTGAATTGTCGGGCCTTGCAAGAACTCCATATCGTCGATCACCAGAATATCGATATTGCGCAGCTTCTCTTTGAAGGCGAGGGCGTCGCGCGCCCGCAGCGCCTGCACGAAGCCGGACATGAAGCGCTCGGCGGTGAGATACAGCACCTCGGCTTCCGGTTTCTGCTGCTTCACGGCCCATGCAATAGCGTGCAAAAGATGGGTTTTGCCGAGGCCGACATTCCCGTGAAGAAACAACGGATTAAACGGAGACTGCGGGCTTGAGGAGGCCAAAGCGAGCTGCTGCGAGGCCGCATGGGCCAGCTTGTTCGTATCGCCGACCACGAAGCTATTAAAGCTCAAGCGCGGATCGAGTGGGGAGCCCTCGAAGCCTTCATAGACAGTGCGAAGCGGCATCGGCAGCGGCGAGCGGTTAGGCGTACTATTGGCCGGGACCTGGCGCACAGCGGCCACTTCTTTTGGAGGTTCGACCGCGAAATGCGGCTGCCGGACGGTGAATTCCAGCTGCTCCGCGTCTGGCCACTCACCCTTCGCCTGCCGCAGCACAGCGTCGTAGTAATGGGTCTTCAGCCAATTCCGCAAAAAGCGCGTGGCGACAGTGAGATGGATGACGCCTGCGTCGACGTCACCGATTTCGACTCCTCGAAACCAGCTCGCGTAGACATCTTCCCCCAGTTCACCGCGCAACCGGGCCTTGACCTTCGTCCAAGCTTCGCCTCGCGTGCATTGATCCTCTTGCTGGGCTTCGTGATCGTGTGCCCGTGCCTCTGCCTCTGCCACGATAATTTTCTTCCCTGTTCATTTTTTTGTCGCGCCAATACATACCGCACGCAGATACTTGAGCAGCTAACAAGCGAGACGCTGACTATCCCGACTGTCCCATTGACTAACCCTCCCTAGCCTTGCTGCCAGGGAAGTCCAATTGCTTTCCACCCTATTTGGGTTCCGCGATGTCTGGCGTCGTCGAGTGGGCCTTCGAACCCCTCCGAGACGTTGTGACAGGCGCGATACCCTGACGCCGCCATCACCTTGGCCGCCGCCAAGCTCCGGCTACCCGAACGGCAAATGAAGAAAAGATCGTCGTCGACTTGGACACCGAGCGCCTGCAACTCGTTTGCAAGCCGTTCAGCGAACCGCGGATCCACGGATTGATCGGGAAATGTCTGCCACTCGATGAGGACAGTTCGCCGACCCAGGGGCCCCAGATCGGGAATCCCCACATACGTCCATTCCGCGCGTGTGCGCACATCGATCAATTGCGCTCGAGAGTTCGCCTGGAGCACATTCCAGGCCGATGCCACATCAACCTCGTCGACCGCGTTTTTGTCCATGTGCGCGCCCAAAATCGAGCATTCTCCCCCAGATTTGCGAGCACGTTACAAGAAATGTTGTCGTGCGGAACACAAGCCCCACTGACTTTGTGAGCACTGCTGTGACAATATTCACAGCTTACGCATAAGCATTACACAAGATTTTCATCACGCCCTACGTTCAAGACAAAGAAAACCTATCTCGGGCAAAAGCCAAGAGCAAGATACTTGATTGTAAGGAGGGGACTTCCCCGTTCGGATGACCAGACTATACACACGCCCTTAGCGCCAATCAAGCAAACGAATTGCGGCTCGTCAGCAGTATTGATCAGTAGACTCCCTGAACGACACGATCCGCAAGCCTCTGTGCAAAAAGCCTGAATCGTTGATGGGACGCATGCGGGCCATTCAAAATCAGGATTTTTTGCGCCATTTCGCGGCGAATTTTTTTTTGGAGGTCAGCCGGTGAAAGAGCGAGCTGGGCCCCTCCGCATGACAGCGCCGTCACGCAATTGATGTCGTAATGTCAACGAATTGAGACCTTTGCGCCGCGCGGGCAAGAGTGCAACCGTAGACAATGCGGCCTGTCCCCGGCTGTGTCGCATGGGCAACAGTGCCCGCAGTCAAGGTGGATGCGTGGGTGAGAGCTGCGGGACCGGTTTGGGTCCGTCGAGGGGATCGCGTTGTCAAATGAAGGGAAGGCTGCGCATGGCATCGTGCAAGAGCCCATCGATGCGCGATGGTGGAAGCGGCGGCTTATGCGCCCGACCTAGGTAGACGTCCTACGCACCCATGGCGCCGACGCGCTTGGCGAGCCGGGACACTTTGCGAGATGCTGCACGGCGATGAAGAATGCCGAGCTGTGCGGTGCGGGCGACAACGGGCTCGGCGACGCGCAAGGCGGCCTGAGCCGCATCCTTGTCGCCCGATGCGATGGCCTCTTCGACCTTGCGGAGCTGAGTCCGCATATTGCTGCGCCGCGTCTTATTGACTGCGGTACGACGGCTAATTTGGCGAACGGCTTTCTTCGCCGACTTGGTATTGGCCATGTTTTTGGATCCTTGAGGGCTGCTTTCGGTCCGCGGTCCCGCGGCTCTCAAAAAGCGCCAGAAGCACGCATTTGACGTGCTCTATAGCGAGCGCCCCTAGATGCGTCAACTGGCCTGGGCAGGCTGTGCGGGGCCAATCCCTCACGCATCTGCATGGCTCCATACCCTGATGGTCGGGGGGTCAGCCGGCGATTCGCCCGCGATGAGACCAAAGGCGTCGCAATGGGGCGAGGCGAAATGAGCCCCCAAGTCGGCTTTAGAGACCCAGTTTTCATGGAAAACCATGAGCCGTGGGGCGTCTGCGGAGATTGGGTCATCAGCGGAGATTGGATAATCAGCGGAGACATGAAGATCGTCGTTGATGCAGCCCATCTCTGCCCGGGTGGGGGCCACAGTGACAGCGGTGCGTCGCGCAGTGCCTGCTCCTTGCCGACTCTTGCGCGAATGCACCTGCTGCGTCCTAGCGGTTCTTGAACTCGGGCTTACGCTTTTCGGTGAAGGCCGCCATGCCCTCTTTTTGATCCTCCGTCGCGAACAGCGAGTAGAACTGGCCACGCTCAAAGCGCGTGCCTTCGGCGAGTGTCGTGGCAAAGCCGCGATTGATCGCTTCCTTGATCATCTTGACCGCATGATGAGACAGGTTGGCAATCTTGGCGGCAACCTTCATGGCCTCGTCTTGCAACTCATCCGCGGGGACGATGCGGCTGACGAGCCCGGCGCGTTCGGCTTCCTCGGCGCGCATATTCCGTCCCGTGAGGCACAGTTCCATGGCCTTGGCTTTGCCCACCGCGCGCGTGAGGCGCTGCGTGCCGCCGGCCCCTGGCATGATCCCAAGATTGATCTCCGGCTGACCGAAGACCGCATTGTCGGCGGCAAGGATGA
The DNA here is from genome assembly GCA_942491645.1 of uncultured Alphaproteobacteria bacterium. Classification (GTDB taxonomy): domain Bacteria; phylum Pseudomonadota; class Alphaproteobacteria; order Rhizobiales; family Methyloligellaceae; genus Methyloceanibacter. Next base: position 56,920 of record CALOBK010000006.1, read on the forward strand.
TGTCGCAGGACATGGCAAGTTCGCAGCCCCCGCCCAGGGCATAGCCCGCGACAGCGGCGATAATAGGCTTGCGCGTCTCGCCAATCTTGTCGAAGGGCGCAAGAAAATCGCTGCCATGGGCCTCAACGAAGGTCTTGTTCTGCATCTCCTTGATGTCGACACCCGCCGCGAAGGCCTTCTCATTGCCGGTGATGACAATGCAGCCAATGTTCGGGTCCTGGTCGAAGGCCTTCAGCGCCTTGTTGAGTTCGGCAATGGACTGCGTGTTGAGCGCATTGAGCGCCTTTGGGCGATTGATCTTGATGAGCCCAACGTTGCCCTCGGGCGTCACGATCAATGTCTCATAGGCATTGGTGCTGGGCTCGCCGCCCTTTGCGTTCTGTTCCACATACATCGGTATTCGTTCCCTTATTTCTGGCAGACTGGACAGAAGAAAGTGGACCGGCCGCTTTGCACGATGCGCTGGATCGTGCCGTCGCATCCCTCTTGTGTGCAGGGCTCGCCCGTGCGGCCATAGGTTTTGAAGAAATGCTGGAAGCGGCCGAGCCGTCCGTCGGTGTGGCGATAGTCCCGTAAGGACGAGCCGCCTGCTTTGATCGCGCTTCTCAGAACCGCCTTGATGCTCTTCACCAGCGCGTCCGTCTTTTCGGTCGGTTTGCCGGTCTTTGTGGCAAGGAGGCCGGCACGTTTCGTGGGTGAGATCCTCGCCTCATGCAGCGCTTCGCAGACATAGATATTCCCAAGCCCGGCGATCAAGCGCTGGTCGAGCAGAGTGGCTTTGGTCGTCGTGGTCTTGCCCTTCAGCTTTGCGGCAAGCCAGGCGGTGGACAAATCGTCCCCAAGTGGCTCCACCCCAAGACCCCTGAAGAGGGCATGGCGGTCGAGCATTGAGGCCGGCACCAGGTCCATGATGCCGAAGCGCCGGACGTCTGAATAGCGGATCGCCGCGCCGTCCCCGAGATGAAAGACGATGTGCTCGTGCTTTGGGATTTGCGACGGCTCATGGGCGAAACGGCCTGGCGTGTTGTGGGTGCCATCCGCCTTGTCGATGGCGAACCGACCGGTCATGCCAAGATGCATGACCAGCACCTTGCCGTCATCGAGCCGGGCGAGCAGATATTTCGCGCGCCGGTCCAGGGCCTCGACCGCACGGCCGGTGAGCTGTTCGTCAAACCGATCGGGGAGGGGAAAGCGCAAATCAGCCCGCCGCTGCTCAACATGGGCAATGACATTGCCGACGAGCACGGGCTCAAGCCCTCGGCGCACGGTTTCCACTTCAGGTAGCTCCGGCATGGTGCCTCAATCAGGCGCTCTAATACAGTGCAGAGCAAGATAACCATTATTGCGGCGCAACAATAGCCTGAACTCAGGGCTTAGGCTATTGTCCGCTCCCATGTCAGATGATGTGAAAAATCAGGGCTTTTCAGCGAGCGAGACGAGCTTCGGCTTCGCGCGCGTTCGCGAGGGTGCCCGTCAGGGCCTCGTCAATGCGGTCTTCTCGAAGGTCGCAAGCCGCTACGATCTGATGAACGACCTGATGTCGGGCGGATTGCACCGGCTTTGGAAGGCAGATTTGATCACGACGCTCGCGCCGCCAAAATCGGCGGCGCCATTTGCGCTGATCGACGTTGCGGGCGGCACAGGCGATGTGGCATCGCGCTTTCTCGATGCGGCGGGACCCGGCAGCGAGGCCGTGATCTGCGATATCTCCAAGGAGATGATCGACGAGGGCAAAGCGCGCGCAAATGGCCGTGAGAGGCTCAATTTCGTGCAGGGCAATGCGGAAGATTTGCCGTTCGAATCCGGTCGCTTCGACGCCTATACGATCGCGTTTGGGATCAGAAACGTCACCCATATCGATGTGGCTTTGGGGGAGGCTTACCGCGTGCTGAAACCGGGCGGGCGGATTTTGTGCCTGGAGTTTTCGAACGTGGAGATGCCGCTCCTCGATAGGTTCTACCATGCCTATTCCTTCAACGCGATCCCAGCGTTGGGCCAGATGGTGGCAGGGGATGCCGAATCCTATCGCTACCTCGTGGAAAGCATAAGACGCTTTCCCGATCAGGAACGCTTCGCCCAGATGATAAGAGATGCAGGGTTCGAGCGTGTGCGCTACCGGAACCTGACTGGAGGCATCGCCGCCATTCATTCGGGCTGGCGGCTCTAGATGAGGCGATAGATCTGTGAACGCCATTGCCAACATGGCGCGATTGACGAAGGCGGGGGCAACCCTTGCCTGGAGCGGCGCGCGCGTCCTGCCCGACGACACCAAGCTCTCGGGTCCGCTTGCCGTGTTCGGGCGGGTTACAGCGCCGCTGCGCAAGGGCAAGGGCAACGGCACGGCGTCGGCAAATGAGGCGCGGCTATCCACGGCGCTGACCTCGCTCGGGCCGTCCTACATCAAGCTCGGGCAATTTCTGGCAACGCGCGATGACATTATCGGCCGTGAGCTCGCCCGCGACCTTTCAACCCTGCAGGACCGCCTGCCGCCCTTCTCGCAAGACGATGCTGTCGCCGTGATCGAGGAGGAGCTTGAGGCGCCCATCGACCAGCTATTCGTTGAATTCGGGCCCTCTGTCGCTGCCGCATCCATCGCACAAGTGCATAAGGCAAAGGCCAAGATGCGGAACGGCACGGTGAAGGAGGTTGCCGTGAAGGTGCTGCGCCCCGGCATCGAGCAGCGCTTCAAGAATGACCTTGAATCCTATTTCTTCGCAGCCCGCATGATCGAGCGCGTTCATGCGCCGTCCCGGCGCCTGCGTCCCGTTGCAGTCGTGGATACGCTGGCAAAGTCTGTCGCGATCGAAATGGATCTGCGCATGGAAGCGGCGGCTATTTCTGAGATGGCCGACAATATCAAGGACGACGAAAGTTTCCGCGTGCCGGTCGTCGATTGGACGCGAAGCGCGCGGCGGGTTCTGACGCTGGAATGGATCGATGGGGTTCCCATCAGCGATATTGATGGCCTCAAAGCCGCCGGTCACGATCTGAAGGCGCTGGGTGCATCGCTCATGCAGACCTTCTTGCGCCATGCTCTGCGCGACGGCTTTTTCCATGCCGACATGCATCAGGGAAATCTGTTCGTCGACAAAGACGGTGTGATCGTTGCCGTGGATTTCGGCATCATAGGCCGTTTGGGCATGAAGGAACGGCGCTTCCTTGCGGAGATTCTCTACGGCTTCATCACCCGCGATTACATGCGCGTTGCGCAAGTGCATTTCGATGCGGGCTATGTGCCCCGCAAGCACGCGGTTGCGCAGTTCGCGCAGGCCTTGCGCGCCATTGGCGAGCCGATCATGGACCGGCCCGCCAGCGAGATTTCCATGGCGCAGCTTCTCGGCCAGCTGCTCCAATACACCGAAGTCTTCGACATGGAGACGCGCCCTGAGCTGATCATGCTGCAAAAGACCATGGTCGTTGTGGAAGGTGTGGGCAGGAGCCTCGACCCCGAGCTGAATATGTGGACCGTGTCCGAGCCGATCGTGAAGGAATGGCTTGAGAGCCAGTTGGGCGCGGGCGCGCGCATCGAACAGGCCGCAGAAGGGGCCGCCTCTGTCGGGCGGTTCGTCGGCGATTTGCCCAAACTTCTCAGCCAGGCTGAGCGCACCGCCGATTCCTTTGTGGCCATGGCCGAGGACGGGTTGCGGCTCGACGATGAAAGCGTGGCCCGGCTTGCCAATGCGCAAGCGGCCCAAGATCGCTGGACGCGGCTCGGCATTTGGGTCGGTGCGGCTGCGCTCGTCGTCATCGCGCTGTCGGTGATCTTCTAGGGCCCGGTCCGCAAACGTCGTGTGATATAATAGGTCAGACAGATCAACAGGCAGAGCAGACAGTGCAAGGGAAGCGCATCCTTCTGATCGTCGGGGGTGGGATCGCCGCCTATAAGGCGCTCGACCTCGTTCGCTGCTTGAGCGAGCGGGGTGTATCCACGCGTGTGGTGCTGACTGCCGGCGGCGCGCAGTTCGTCACGTCCCTCTCTTTCTCCGTGCTCTCAGGGGAAAAGACCTACACCGATCTTTTCGATCTTAAGGACGAGGCGGAAATCGGTCACATCCAGCTTTCGCGCCAAGCTGATCTCATCGTGGTTGCCCCGGCAACCGCGGATATCCTTGCCAAGATGGCAGGCGGGCTTGCGGGCGATCTTGCCTCCACCGTGCTGCTTGCCACCGACAAACCTGTCCTGGTCGCGCCCGCTATGAATGTGCGGATGTGGTCCCATTCTGCGACACGGCGCAATGTTGCGACGCTGCGTAATGATGGCGTCCACTTTGTCGGACCCGATGACGGCGAGATGGCTTGCGGCGAATACGGCCCCGGCCGCATGGCCGAGCGCGAGGCCATTGCCGATACGATCGCGCATCTCCTGGCCGCGTCCCAAGATGGGCCCCTTGCAGGACGCCATGTGCTGATCACATCTGGCCCAACCCATGAGCCCATCGATCCTGTCCGCTATATCGCCAACCGCTCTTCCGGCAAGCAGGGCCATGCCTTGGCGCGCGCGGCCCAGAGCCTGGGTGCGCGCGTGACCCTTGTGTCCGGCCCGACGATCCTGTCTGACATTCCCGGTGTGACGACTGCGAGAGTCGAGACGGCGGCCGATATGTTGGATGCCACGCTCAACGCGCTTCCTGCCGATATCGCCATTTGCGCGGCCGCCGTTGCGGATTGGCGCGTCAGCGTGCCAAGTCCGCAGAAGCTCAAGAAGAACGATGGGCAGAGCGAGCTCAGCCTGTCGCTGGCCCGCAACCCGGATATCCTGGCGGCCATCGCGGCACCGGGTGCGCGGCGGCCCCAATTGGTGATCGGATTTGCTGCCGAGACGGAAACAGTCACGGCCCATGCGCAAGCCAAGCTGCACGCCAAAGGGGCGGACTGGATCGTTGCCAACGACGTCTCGCCCCAGACCGGCATCATGGGAGGCGACAGGACTGCAATTCACCTGGTTTCGGAGACGGGCGTTGAGGATTGGCCCTGCCAGAGCAAGGACGAGATGGCCTTAAGGCTTCTCGCCCGCGCGGCCAACGCGTTGGCCGGCCTGAGGCTTGCAGCTGAATGACGCCGGCCGTGAGGATCATGCGGCTGCCCCATGGTGAGGGTCTGCCGCTTCCTGCTTATCAAACGGACTATGCCGCAGGCTTTGACCTTGTCGCGGCCGTGCCTGATGAGGCGCCTCTAACCTTGGCGCCGCTGCAACGCGCGCTCGTACCAACAGGACTCGTCTTTGAATTGCCGGCGGGCTTCGAGGCGCAAGTGCGCCCACGCTCGGGCCTTGCTTTGAAGCAAGGTGTCACGGTGCTCAACGGCCCGGGCACGATCGATGCGGACTATCGCGGTGAGGTGAAGGTGCTCCTGATCAATTTGGGCGATGCTATCTTCGACGTCGCGCGCGGCGACCGGATCGCGCAAGTCGTCATTGCGCCAGTAAGCGCGGTGCAGATTATCGCGGTCTCCTCGACAACCGACACTGAACGCGGTCAGGGCGGCTTCGGCTCCACGGGTTAGATGCCCTGGTAGCGCCTGCGTGCAACGCCTAGACTGACATCATGCTGACTGATCAAGAGATTGCGCGCTACCGCCGCCATTTGGTGCTGAAGGAAATCGGCGGCGAGGGCCAGCAGCGCCTGAAATCCTCCCGCGTTCTTGTGGTCGGTGCAGGTGGACTCGGCTCGCCGCTTATTCTCTATCTTGCCGCCGCGGGCATCGGCGAGATCGGCATCATCGACGATGACCATGTGAGTCTCGACAATCTTCAGCGCCAAATTGTGCATGACACAAGCTCGGTGGCCCGGCTGAAAACGAAGAGCGCTGGCGCCGCCATCGAGCGCCTCAACCCGCATGTGGCGACAAAGCTCTATAGCACACGGCTCGTTGCCCAGAACGCGCTCGATATCATCCGCAATTTCGACATCGTGGCTGATGGCTCGGATAATTTCGCGACGCGCTATTTGGTCAATGATGCCTGTTATTTCGCGGGTGTGCCCTTGGTTGCAGCTGCGCTTGGCCCCTTCGATGGCCAGCTCACAACGTTCCGCGCCTTCGAGAGTGACGAGGAGGGTAAGCCCCGCCCGAGCTATCGATGCCTGTTTCCCACCCCGCCGCCTGACGGCACGGTGCCGGCTTGTTCCGAGGCAGGCATTCTGGGGGCCGTTGCTGGCGTCATAGGCTGTCTCCAGGCGCTGGAAGTGGTCAAGGAGGTGCTTGGCATCGGCAAGGGCCTTGTGGGCCGTCTGCTGCTCTACGATGCCCTCCAAGTGCGCTTTGCTACGGTGCGCTACGATTGGGACCCGGAAAACCCGCTCAACGGCAAAGAACCGGCGTTCCCGGACCTGCGTCATCACGCCGAGGCATCGCCGTCCGGTTCTGGACCTTTGCAATAGGTTTTCTCAATCTTTTGAGCCCAAGATCGGCGGCAATTACCTAATGTCAGTCGCGGAAGACTGAGGCTGGAGCTTGGGATCGCCGGTCTCGTGTGTCTCGCGGCATCGATTGAGGCTGCTTGATGGCCCACGAGACGATCAACGCAGAGTGCGCGATAGCAGGCGGTGGCCCAGCCGGCGTCATGCTCGGCTTTTTGCTTGCGCGTGCGGGCGTGCGTGTCGTTGTCCTCGAAAAGCACAACGATTTTTTCCGGGATTTTCGCGGCGATACCATCCATCCATCCACGCTAGAGATCATGCACGAACTTGGCCTGCTCGACGCGTTCTTGAAGCTCCCGCATCAAGAGGTGACGGAGCTCGGCGCGCAGATCGGTGACGACATGGTCACGCTCGCAGACTTTTCTCATTTGCCGACACACGCCAAGTTCCTCGCCTTTATGCCCCAATGGGACTTCCTCAATTTCCTCGCCGCTCAAGGCAAGCGCTATCCGACCTTCGATCTGCGGATGGGGGCTCAAGTGGACGAGCTTGTGAAAGACGGCGACAAGGTCGTCGGGCTGAATGCGGCAACGGCGGGGGGCGATCTTGAGGTGCGAGCCGGTCTCGTCGTCGGCACCGATGGCCGTCACTCCACAGTGCGAAAACTTGCCGGTTTGGACGTGCAGGATCTGGGCGCGCCTATGGACGTCTTATGGATGCACTTGAGCAGGCGTCCAGAAGACGGCGCCGACACACTTGGGCGCATCGAGCCCGGCCGCTTTTTCATTATGATCAATCGGGGCGAGCATTGGCAGTGCGCGTTCGTGATCCCAAAGGGCGGATTCAACGAGCTCCGCCGCAAAGGGCTCGAAGCGTTCCAGCTCGCCATTGTTGCGCTGAAACCGTCCCTGGCATCGCGCCTGCACGAGATCACGTCATGGGATGACGTCAAGCTTCTGACCGTGCGGGTCGATCGCCTGAAGCAATGGTACGGACGAGGTGTGCTGTGCATCGGCGATGCGGCCCATGCAATGTCGCCCATTGGCGGTGTCGGCGTCAATCTCGCGGTTCAAGATGCCGTCGCCACAGCCAATATTCTGGCAGCCCCGCTGCTGCGCGGAGGCGTCATCGAGGAGGATTTGCGGAAAGTGCAGCAGCGCCGGCTTCTGCCGACCAAGCTGACCCAAGCGTTGCAGGTCCTCGTGCAGAACCGCGTGGTCACCAGTGTGCTCACGATGACCGGGCCGCCAAAGCCGCCATTCGCCATCCGGCTCTTGAACGAATATCCCTGGCTGAGGCGCTTTCCGGCCCGACTGATCGGCATGGGCTTCCGGCCCGAACATGTTTCGGTACCGGAAGCCTCTGAGCCGGTTGCGGGCGCCGGGCTGCCCTAGAACATTGCGGGGTGGACACGGTCCGGCGGCGCATGGCCGTCGAGGAACGTCTTGATGTTGACGATCACCTTCTCACCCATGTCGACCCGTCCCTCGAGGGTGGCCGAGCCCATATGGGGCAGCACAACGACCTTGTCGTTGCGAAGCAGCTTCGGGTTCACAGCGGGCTCGTGCTCGAACACGTCGAGCCCGGCGCCTGCCAGTTCGCTATTGTCGATCATCCGGGCCAGCGCATTCTCGTCGATGACCTCGCCGCGCGCCGTGTTGACCACATAGGCGGTGGGCTTGAGAAGTGCGAGCCGCCGTGCAGACAACAGGTGATACGTCGCGGGCGTGTGCGGGCAATTGATGGAAATGATGTCCATCCGCGCCAGCATCTGGTCGAGGCTGTCCCAATAGGTGGCCTCAAGGGACTGCTCAATGTCGGGTTGGACGCGCCGTCGGTTGTGATAGTGGATCTGCAGGCCAAATGACTTGGCGCGCCGGGCGACGGCCTGGCCGATCCGCCCCATGCCGACAATGCCGAGCCGCTTGCCATAGATGCGGTGACCGAGCATCCAAGTCGGCGACCAGCCTTGCCATTCGTCATTCCCCGACTTTAGGAGATTGGCGCCTTCGGTCAGCCGACGCGGCACGGCCAGGATCAGGGCCATCGTCATATCCGCGGTATCCTCGGTCAGGACACCGGGGGTGTTCGTCACGATGATCGCGCGGTTCCTCGCCGTGTCGAGGTCGATATTGTCCACCCCTGTCCCAAACTGTGCGATCAGCTTCAGATCGGGGCCTGCCTGGCTCAGGAGCGCCCGATCGATCCGATCGGTCACAGTGGGCACGAGCACGTTGGCCGTTTTCACCGCCTCGGTCAGGGCTTCGCGCGAGAAAGGTTTGTCTTCGAGGTTGAGCCGTGCGTCGAAGAGTTCCCGAAGCCGTGTCTCGACGACATCGGGGAGCTTACGCGTGACGATAACGAGCGGTCGTTCAGAAGCCATATTGTGTCCCGTCAGAAAGCTAGGGGCGGGCAGTCGCCCCGAATTTCTTTGATTTGTGCGCTTTGTCTTACAGAAGGGGCTCTGGGAGATAAAGCGTCATATTAGCTTGCAGGCCAACAGGACGGCCTGAGAATGTCGAGACCGTGGTTTGAGCCACGATCCGTTCACTTTTCTCGGTCAATCAGGTGCATGATGATTCGTGGCCAGGAGACTTGAATCTATGCGCATTGGTTGGGCCCTAGAGCCGGGAACAGCATTTGGACTGGCAGCAGTGCTGGTCCTTGCTAGCCTATCCGTATGCGCCGAGGCCCAAGAAACCATGCCGGCTGCCATGAATGGGAAGAGCTCCGGTCTCAGCGTGCCACGCTTCGTCAGCCTCAAGTCCAATAAAGTCAATGTCAGACGGGGTCCAAGTACGGACCAGTCCATTGTCTGGGTCTTTACTCGGGCTGGGCTTCCAGTCGAGGTGATCGCCGAGTACGAGAATTGGCGGCGCGTCCGCGACAGCGAAGGCGCCGACGGTTGGGTGTTTCATAGTCTCCTGAGCGGACGGCGCACGGTCCTGATCAGCCCTTGGACCAAGGGCCAGCCATCAGTGCCGCTCCAATCGAATCGGTCGGTCGGCTCCGGAATCGTGGCTCAACTTCAGCCAGGTGTCCTTGGCGATGTGGTCGCCTGCGACGGGCAATGGTGCGAACTCAGCGTCAACAATTTTTCGGGCTATGTTCAGCAGGAAAAGCTCTGGGGCGTCTATCGCAACGAGACAATCGAGTAGGCGCAAACGGCTGCCCTGAGAAAGCAGGACGGGCCGACGATACGCCTCAGGAGTGCTGGCTAGTCCTTCTGGTCCACGAGCCGCACCAGCACGTCGACGCGCGAAATCCTCATACCATCGGGTGCCTTCGGAAGGCCCTCGATCTGGATCGCGGACTCGTCGATGTCTAGGAGTTCGCCGCTCTGCTCGCAGAAGAAATGGAAATGGTTCGACGTGTTGGTATCGAAATAGGCTTTGGCCCCCTCGACCGCTACTTCGCGCAACAGCCCCGCCTGGGTGAACTGGTGCAGCGTGTTATAAACAGTGGCCAGGGAGACGGGGACTTTGCACGCAACAGCCTCCTCATGCAGCCGTTCGGCCGTGAAGTGCCTGTCGCCTTCGGCGAAGAGTAGGCGCGCGAGTGCGACGCGCTGCCGTGTGGGGCGGAGGCCGGCTTGGCGCAATAGCTTGTCGACATTTGAGACTGCAGCGATGCGAATCTCGTCTGGAAGGATCGTTTTTTCCATCGCCTCTTTGTACATAAGCGTCTGAGGACAATAATATAAAGGGAAGAACCGCCGACCGCAAGAATACACCTGGCGAAACAGACTGCCCCTGGATGATGTATTGCCGCGCCGACATGGTCTTTGGCAAACGATCGCGATTGCAGGGCCTGCTTGCGGGTTTGCTGGGGTTTTGGTGGGCCGGGGCATGTGGTAGGTAACCAGCCCGATCAGGGGACGAATTTCCGAACGAAGGACCAAACAGAGTGCAGAAACCATTGGCGGAACGGCAGACCAGCTTCGACTACGAGGATCTGCTTGCTTGCGGCCGGGGCGAATTATTCGGCCCTGGCAACGCTCAGCTGCCTTTGCCGCCAATGCTCATGTTCGACCGGATCCCGTTGATTGAACCGGGCGGGGGCGAGCACGGTCAAGGCCGCATTGTTGCGGAGTTGGATATCAAACCAGACCTTTGGTTCTTCGCATGTCACTTCCAGGGCGATCCGGTCATGCCGGGCTGTCTGGGGCTCGATGCCTTATGGCAAATGCTCGGCTTCTTTCTTGGTTGCCTCGGAGCGCCGGGAAAGGGGCGTGCGCTCGGTGTCGGGGAGGTGAGGTTCTCTGGCATGGTGGAGCCATCCGTGACAAAGCTGGAATATATCGTCGAGCTTAGGCGCGTGATTCGCCGCAAATTCACCCTCGGCACGGGTGACGGTTGGCTGAAGGCCGACGGCGAGACCATTTATACGGCCAAGGACCTTCGGGTTGGCCTTTTCCAGGCAGACTATGCCGCGTCGGCCGGCGCTTAGACTGTTCGTGTAAGCACAGGCTTCGAGGACTTTGAGCTAATGAAACGCGTTGTCGTAACCGGCATGGGTATCGTCTCCTCCGTTGGGAATAATGCCCAGGAGGTGCTGGCCTCTCTCCGCGAAGCCAAGTCCGGCATCGTCAAGGCCGACGACTATGCGGAGCTTGGATTTCGCTGCCAGGTTCATGGTGCGCCCAAAATCGATTGGGAAGACATGATCGACCGGAAGGTGCGCCGGTTCATGGGCGCAGGCGCGGGCTGGAACTATATCGCCATGGAACAGGCGATTCGCGATGCGGGCCTTGAGGAGAACGACGTTTCGAATGAGCGCACGGGCCTCGTCATGGGCTCTGGCGGGCCCTCCACCCGGGCCATCGTCCGGGCGGCCGATACGACCCGCGAAAAGGGGCCGAAGAAAGTCGGCCCCTTCGAAGTGCCAAAATCCATGTGTTCGACGAATTCAGCAACACTCTCGACGCCCTACCATATCAAAGGCGTCAGCTATTCGATCTCGTCAGCCTGCTCGACGAGCGGTCATTGCATCGGGAACGCTGGCGAGTTGATCCAGCTCGGCAAACAGGACGTGGTCTTCGCCGGCGGTGGTGAGGAACTCGATTGGACGCTGTCGGTCCTGTTCGATGCCATGAACGCTATGTCGTCGGATTTTAACGACCAGCCGGAGAAAGCAAGCCGCGCCTACGATGCCGCCCGCGACGGGTTCGTGATCGCCGGTGGAGCGGGCGTGCTTGTGCTTGAAGAGCTGGAGCATGCCAAGGCCCGCGGCGCGCGTATCTATGCCGAACTTGCGGGCTATGGCGCAACGTCCGACGGTTTTGACATGGTTCTTCCCTCGGGCGAGGGAGCCGTGCGGTGCATGCGCATGGCGATGCAGAACCTGAACGGCCAGCCCATCGACTACATCAACCCGCACGCCACCTCGACGCCGCTGGGCGATCTCCGCGAGATAGAAGCAATCGGCGAGGTGTTTGGCGATGCCTGCCCGCCCATCAGCGCGACCAAATCTCTGAGCGGCCATTCGCTCGGGGCCGCCGGTGTGCACGAGGCCATCTACTCGCTTTTGATGATGAACAACGGCTTCATCTGCGAGTCGGCCAATATTGAGAATTTGGATCCCGAGGTGGCGGACATGCCGATCATGCGCGCGCGCGCAGATGGCCTGGCTCTGAATACCGTCATGTCGAACAGTTTCGGTTTTGGTGGCACCAATGCCACGCTCGTATTCCGGCGGTTGGATAGCTGAGGCGCGCGGAACGGGAAGAACGTCAATTTTAAGCAGAGTAAGCACCATGGCAACGAAGAGAGATATTGCAGAACCTGGACCGCTGATGGCGGGGAAGCGTGGCTTGGTGATGGGCGTCGCCAACGATCGGTCTATCGCCTGGGGCATCGCGCGGGTGTTGCACGGGCAGGGCGCCGAGCTTGCCTTTAGCTATCAGGGCGGAGCGTTCGGTCGCCGCGCCGTTCCTTTGGCGCAGTCGATTGGTGCTAAGATCATTGAGGAGGTCGATGTCGAGGATTTGGACAGCGTCGACAGCATGCTGGATGTCATCCGAAAGGAATGGGGCTCACTCGATTTCGTCGTGCACGCGCTCGCCTTCTCCGACCGCAATGAGCTGAAAGGCCGCTATTGCGACACGACGCGGAAAAATTTCGAGCACACCATGGTGATTTCCTGCTTCTCGTTCACGGAAATCTGCAAGCGTGCTTCCGATTTGATGAACGAAGGCGGCTCGATGTTGACGCTCACCTATGGCGGCTCCACGCGCGTGGTGCCTTGCTACAACGTCATGGGCGTTGCCAAGGCCGCGCTCGAAGCCAGTGTGCGCTATCTGGCTTCCGATTTCGGGCCGCAATCCATTCGCGTGAACGCCCTGTCTGCCGGTCCCATGCGGACGCTGGCGGGTGCTGGCATTTCGGATGCGCGCACATTGCTTCACTATCAGCAGGAGCACGCGCCCATGCGCCGTTCGCCGACGCTTGATGAGGTCGGCGGGGCTGCGCTCTATCTCCTGTCCGATCTATCCGGCGCCGTCACGGGCGAGGTTCATTTCGTGGACTGTGGGTACTCCACGACCTTTATGCCCGACCTTGAGTCGTTGAAAATCATTGAACGCGCTGGGGAATTGGAAAAGACCACAGCCCGCGATGCGGCTCAATAGGTCCGCTGAGATCGCTCCGTAACGGGCGTCACAATTTTACCGCGTTCAATGCCGAAGGAAGACCACGCCGCCCTGCCCACACATGGCGCGCAAATAAGAACCCTATGAGGAGGAAGACATGGCCGAGTTGATTGTGATGGTGTGTCTTCTGGCCACACCTGAGAAGTGCCAGGAGTACAAGGTCGCCGGGAAGGAATATACCGACGTTGTGAGCTGTATCCGCACGGGCGGAGAGAACTCCGACGCATGGCAGCTAGAAAACAATAAGTTCTTCGTTGTCGGCTGGCGTTGTGCCAAGAATGCCAAGGTACCGGTAGCTCCCAAAAGCTAAGCGCGCGCACGAGCACCGCGCGGGGCTTTAAGGGCGATGCCCGAAAGATGCCTCGGTCCACCCCAAGAAAAAAGGGGCGCTGAGGCGCCCCTTTGATCGTTTCGAAATCTGGAGAGTTCGCTTGGCCTAGCTGGCCTCGGCGACTTCCTTTTCCTTGCCGGTATCCTGGTCAACGACCTTCATCGACAGGCGGACCTTGCCGCGATCATCGAAGCCGAGCAGTTTCACCCAGACCGTGTCGCCTTCTTTGACCACCTCGCCAACCGTCTTCGGCCGGCCTTCGGCAAGCTGCGAGATATGAACCAAGCCGTCGCGCGGGCCGAAGAAATTCACGAACGCGCCGAACTCCATCACCTTCACGACCTTGCCTTCGTAGATCTCACCGACCTCGGGCTCTGCCGCGATCGCCTTAATGCGGCTGATGGCCTCGCGGATCGATTCTGCATTCGCCGAGGCGATCTTGACCGTTCCGTCGTCGGAGATATCGATCTTGGCGCCCGACTCCGCAACGATCTCGCGGATCACGGAACCGCCAGAGCCGATAACTTCGCGGATCTTGTCGGTCGGGATCTGGATCGTCTCGATGCGCGGCGCATACTCGCCGAGCTCCGGACGGGCTTCGTTCAAGGCCTTGTCCATCTCGCCGAGGATGTGCAAGCGCCCATCCTTTGCCTGGTCGAGGGCGATCTTCATGATCTCCTCGGTGATGCCGGTGATCTTGATGTCCATTTGAAGGGACGTCACACCCTCGGACGTACCGGCCACCTTGAAGTCCATGTCGCCGAGATGGTCCTCGTCTCCCAAAATATCGGACAGGACGGCGAACTTTTCGCCTTCCTTGATGAGGCCCATGGCGATACCGGCGACAGGACGCTTGAGCGGAACACCCGCATCCATCATGGCAAGCGAGGTGCCACAGACCGTGGCCATGGAGGACGAACCGTTCGACTCGGTGATCTCCGAGACCACGCGAAGCGTGTAAGGGAACTGCTCGCGCTCCGGCAAGATCGGGTGAACAGCGCGCCAGGCCAGTTTGCCATGGCCGATTTCGCGGCGTCCCGGTGAGCCCATGCGGCCCGTTTCACCGACCGAATAGGGCGGGAAATTGTAGTGCAGCATGAAGGTTTCCTTGTAGGTGCCCTGCAGGGCATCCACAAACTGCTCATCATCGCCCGTGCCCAGCGTCGTCACGACAAGGGCTTGCGTCTCGCCGCGTGTGAACAGCGCGCTACCATGCGTGCGCGGCAGAATGCCGACCTCGCAGGTGATCGGCCGCACTGTCACCAGATCACGGCCGTCAATGCGCTTTTTGGTATCGAGAATGCTGCCGCGGACAACGTCCTGTTCCGCCTTCTTAAAGGCGCCGGAGACCTGGCCGGCGATGGCGCCGTCGTCATCCTCAGGAACGAGGTCGGCAATGACCTTTTCCTTCACTGAGGCGATACCCTCGCGGCGCTCTTGCTTGGAGGCGATGGTGTAGGCTTCGCGAAGCCCGGAGGCCGTGAGCTCGCTCACCTTGGCGACCATTTCCGAATTGTCCTCGGACTTCAGCTCCCAAGGCTCCTTCGCGGCAACCTCGGCGAGTTTCACGATGGCCTCGATCACAGGCTGGAAATGCTCATGGCCGTACATGACAGCTCCCAGCATGATGTCTTCCGAAAGCTCTGTTGCTTCGGACTCAACCATCAGGACCGCATCGGTCGTCCCTGCCACGATGAGATCGAGGGTCGACTCGGGCATCTCATCGACTAGCGGGTTCAGAATGTACTCGCCCTCGACATAACCAACGCGGGCCGCGCCGATAGGTCCAAGGAAGGGCACGCCCGAAAGGGTCAGCGCCGCCGAGGCCGCGACCATGGCCACGATATCGGGGTCGTTCTCCATGTCGTGCGACAGAACGGTGGTGACGACCTGCGTATCGTGCTTGAAGCCCTTGGCGAAGAGCGGGCGGATCGGACGGTCGATTAAGCGCGAGGTGAGGGTTTCCTTCTCAGACGGACGCCCTTCGCGCTTAAAAAAACCGCCGGGAATCTTGCCGGCGGCGAAGGTCTTTTCTTGGTAGTTCACGGTGAGGGGAAAAAAGTCGATCCCCGGCCTTGGCTCCTTCGCGGAAACGACGGTTGCCAGAACGCAAGTCTCGCCATAGGTGGCGAGCACAGCGCCGTCGGCCTGACGGGCAACGCGCCCGGTTTCGAGCTTCAGAGGGCGACGGGCCCATTCAATTTCTACGGTGTGTTTATCGAACATATCGGTGTCCCAATCAGTGGGGAAAGATAAGGCTCTCCCGCTCGCCCGGTGGCGAGGGGATGAGCCCGGTCATATGCGTAATCGCTCAAAGACCTGCTGCCTGTGCGGCGAGGTTGCTACCGGCGAATACCGAGCCGGCCGATGAGCGTCTTATACCTTTCTTCGTCTGACGCCTTGACGTAGTCGAGCAGACGGCGGCGCTGGCTGACCATTTTCAACAGCCCGCGACGCGAATGGTTGTCCTTACCGTGCGTCTTGAAGTGTTCGGTAAGATTGCTGATGCGCTCTGTGAGGATGGCGATCTGGACTTCCGGAGATCCGGTGTCGTCGGTCTTGGTCGCATACTCCTTGATAAGCTCTTGTTTTCGTTCAGCACTAATCGACATCGGGATATCCTTCTCGGTTTGAGGGGTTGACCCTTTTCAAGGATCTGACTTGGCCGTGCCGGGATGTCGTCCAGCACGGTCGATTCGATGATTGTGAAGGGGCCGAAAATCCAGGCTCCCACACAAGCGCTGCACTATAGGGATTATCGCCCCTGAGACCAGCGGAAATTGGGCTGTTAATCCGGCAGGTTAAAGACCCTGTGCGGGCAAAATTCGCCCTTCGCAATCTCGCCAAGGGCCACTAGCGCTCCCCTTGAGAGCGCATAGACGGGCCCTGTCAGGATCGGCGCATCGCGGCCCCGCAGGAGGACGGAGCGTCCCTGGCGCAGCTTGGCGGCGTCCGCGCTGCCAAATGTGATGGCAGGCAGGCCCGATAGGGCCATCTCAATGGGGCTCAGCAAGGCAAGAAGCGCCTCGCGGTTCTCCTCGGCTGCCCGCTCGACCTCATCCAGCGTGACAGCCTCCGCCTCGGTGAACATCCCGACGCGCGTCCTGCGTAGGGTGGAGATGTGGCCGAGGCACTTGAGGGCACGGCCGAGATCTCGAGCTAGGGCCCGGACATAGGTCCCTTTTCCGCATTGAGCCTCAAGGATGCATGTGTCCGCATCCCGAATGTCGACAATTTCCAGCCGGTCGATTGTGACAGTCCGCGCCGAGAGTTCGAAGTCCTCCTCGTCGCGGGCAAGGTCATAGGCCCGCGCCCCATCAACCTTCAGAGCGGAAAAGCGTGGCGGAACTTGCTCGATCTCACCGACGAACTGCGGCAATGCGGCCTCGATCTGCGCCCGTGAAGGACGTAGCGCGCAGGTCTCGGTCACTTTGCCTTCCGCATCGTCCGTGTTCGTCTCGGCTCCGAAGCGCACGGTGAAACGGTAGGTTTTGGCTCCATCCACGGCGAAGGGCACCGTTTTGGTTGCTTCGCCGAAGGCGATCGGCAAAATCCCCGTCGCCAATGGATCGAGCGTTCCTGCGTGACCGGCCTTCTTCGCATCATAAAGCCAGCGCGTTCGGCCCACCACCTTGGTTGAGGTGATGCCGACTGGTTTGTCGAGAATCAGCCAGCCATTGACAGCTTGGCCTTTACGCCGCCGTCCCATACCGCGCGTCCTTCGGTGGTCCTGCTAATCGTCGAGGTCGCGGGCGACTTGCGGAGATGCGAGGAGCGCGTCGATCCGCGAGGACTCCTCGAACGTCGTATCCACGCGAAAACGGAGTTCAGGCATGTATCTCAGGCTGACCCGCTTGGCCAACTCGCCCCGAAGGAACCGCGCGTGCTGGGCCAGATGCTTGACGACTTCGCCTGCATCGCCCCCGCCAAGAGGCATGACATAGCACGTGGCGAGTTTAAGGTCTGGAGACATGCGCACCTCCGGCACCGTCAGAGGATGGCGTTGAATCACGTCATCGGTGATGTCGCCGCGCGAAAAGATCTCGGCGAGGGCGTGACGAATAAGCTCCCCCACCTTCAATTGGCGTTGGCTTGGCGCGCGCGCGCCGTTGTCTCGCGTTGCCATCTCAAAATCCTTGGATCAGTACCCGGACAAATTGCTCGAATTGGCCCGATCGTTTTGGCACGAGGGCGTGATGATCAGAGCGTGCGCTGGACGTGCTCGACCTGGAAACACTCGATCACGTCGCCCTCGCGCATGTCCTGATAGCCCTCGAACGCCATGCCGCATTCCTGACCACCCACGACCTCTTTGACTTCGTCCTTGAAGCGCTTGAGCGTGGACAATTCGCCCTCGTGGATCACGACATTGTCGCGGATCAGGCGAACATGTGCGCCGCGTTCGACCTTGCCCTCGGTGACACGGCAACCGGCCACTTTGCCCACCTTGGAGATGTTGAACACTTCCAAGATTTCGGCATTGCCGAGGAACGTTTCCCGCCTTGTGGGTGCGAGCAGGCCGGACATGGCCTGGCGCATGTCGTCCACAAGATCGTAGATCACCGCGTAGTAGCGGACTTCGACACCATCACGCTCTGCGGCTGCACGGGCCTGTGTATTGGTGCGCACGTTGAAGCCCAACACAACCGCACCTGAGGTGGATGCCAGAGAGATGTCGGACTCGGTAATGCCGCCAACGCCCACATGGACCATGCGTGCTCTAACTTCGTCCGAACCGAGCTGGCCCAGCGCCGCCGTGATCGCTTCGACCGATCCTTGCACATCGCCCTTGATGACCAGCGGGAATTCCTTGACCCCATCTTCTTGCAGCTGGGTCATCATCTGTTCGAGGCTGCCGCGCTGGCCTGCGACGGCCAAACGCTTGCGCCGCTCGCGCTCGCGGTAATCAGTGATCTCGCGTGCACGCGCCTCATTCTCGACCACAGCGAATTGGTCGCCGGCTTCCGGCGCGGAATCGAAGCCAAGCACCTCCACCGGGACCGAAGGACCGGCCTCCTTGATGTGCTCGCCCAAATCGTTAATGAGCGCCCGTACCCGGCCCCAAGCGGAGCCCGCAACGATGATATCGCCGAGCTTGAGCGTACCGCGTTGGACTAGAGCGGTACCGACCGGACCCCGGCCGCGCTCGAGTTTTGCCTCGACAATGACTCCCTCGGCAGCGCGGCTCGCATTGGCTTTCAGCTCTTGCACTTCGGCTTGCAGCACAATCGCTTCCAGAAGCGAATCAAGATTCGTCTTTTTGAGCGCGGAAACCTCAATTTCCTGCGTGTCGCCGCCCATGCTCTCCACAACGATTTCATGGCTGAGCAGCTCGGTCCGTACGCGGGAGGGGTCGGCGCCTTGCTTGTCGATCTTGTTGATGGCGATGATCATCGGCACGCCTGCGGCCTTGGCGTGATTGATGGCCTCGATCGTCTGGGGCTTCACTCCATCGTCGGCGGCCACCACGAGAATCACGATGTCCGTCACCTTGGCGCCGCGGGCACGCATGGCAGTGAACGCCGCATGGCCTGGCGTGTCGATGAAGGTGATTCTCTGCCCTGTGGGCACGGTCACCTGATAGGCGCCGATATGTTGGGTGATACCACCGGCCTCTTGGCTAACAACATTCGCCGCGCGGATAGAGTCCAGGAGCGAAGTTTTGCCGTGGTCCACATGGCCCATGATGGTGACGATGGGCGCACGCGGATCGAGATCGTCCTCTTCGTCATCCGCACCGATAAAGCCTTCCTCGACATCGGCTTCGGAGACGCGGCGTACCGTGTGCCCGAACTCCTCTGCGATCAGTTGCGCGGTATCCGCATCGATCACATCGGTGATCTTGTGCATAGCGCCGTCTTTCATCAGATGTTTGATGATTTCGACGCCACGCTCGGCCATGCGGTTGGCGAGCTCTTGAATTGTGATGACCTCGGGTACCGTCACCTCGCGGGCGATCTTTTGTCCCGCCTGCGGGCCGGCGACCTGCTTCTTCTGCCGCTCGCGGTGGCGTTTTAGCGAGGCAAGGCTGCGCTGACGCTGCTCTTCATCGAGAGCATTAGTAATGGTGAGGCGACCGCGGACGCGGCGCTCGTCGCCCCGGCGTGGCGGGGTGGCACCCTTTTTGTGACGGGCATCGGCGGCCCGTTTGGGCGGTTCTTCTTTTTGCTGAGCCAGTGGCCGGCGCGGTGCTTCTTCGGCCCTTGGAGGCTCTTCGACGACCTGCTTCGCCTTTTCGGCGAGCTCGCGGGCTTCGGCCTCGGCCTGTTCCTTGGCGCGTTGCGTCGCCAGGACTGCCTCTTTCTCAGAGTTCTCCTTCGCGCGCTCGCGCTCCTCGGCATCGCGAATGCGTGCACCTGCCAGTGCTTTGGCGCGTGCGTCCTTCTCTTCCTCGGAAAGCTGCTTCAGGACCACCCCTGGCCGGCGCTGTTTGCTCGCGGCGGGCTTCGGCGCGGTCTCTTGCGCGGGCGCCTTTGCCTGAGGTTGTTCTTTGGGCTCGTCGGCTGGCTGAGCGGCAGCGCCGCCGGACCCGATGGCGCGGCGCTTCTTCTTTTCGACCAGTACGGACTTGGAGCGCCCATGGCTGAAGCTCTGGCGCACATGGCCCTGCTCAACAGTCCGACGCAAATTGAGCGTCATTTTGCGCCCGCCGGTCTTGCCATCAGTCTCGTTGGTTTCGCTCATTCTTAATCCGTATCCGATCCGTGTCTGTCTGCGAATGCAGAAATGCCCTTGCGGTAGCGCTCGACACGCGAGGCCGCCACAAGGAACTTTTGAGCCGCACCGCCCTGGATGAGGGCAGCATGTATCACATTTGTCCGGCCCGATGCCAAACCCAATTCATCTGCGTTAAAGGCGCGCATGACCGGAAGGCCGTGCCCTTCGGTGGCCGCGCGGGCTTTTCCGTCGAGTTTCCGGCAGCCGTCCTCAGCCGCATCCGCTGCGTGGACCAAGGCAATCACACGGCCGCCGCGCAAAGCTTCCTCGATCTTCGCGTTGCCGAAAACCACCTTGCCGGCCTTGTTGGCCATGGCAAGGGCACCAAGCGCGGCGTCATTTAGAAGAGCATCCACCTGCTGGGGAAGGCTCTCGGGCGCCTTGGCGTCCATCTTGAGGACGCGGCCAAAGGCCTTGCGTTTGGCCGCCTCCGCGACTGTGTCGTGGCTCGCGGTCAGCCAGACCCCACGGCCGGGAAGGCGCTCTTTGAGATCCGGAACGACGTCGCCGTCCGGGCCGAGCACAAAGCGGATGAGGTCGGCCTTACTCCGGTGCGCGCGCGTGAGCGCGCAGCGCCGCTGGGTCTCCCCACGGATCTGCCGCGTTCCGCTTTGCTCTGCCGTCTCCAACCGCAACCGTCTGGTCTCCTAACCACGTCATGACGCGGAGGCGTCGTCTGCTGCCGTCTCTTCACCTGCAGCCGCTTCCGCCGATGGCGCCTCACCCGATGGGGCCTCGGCATCCGTCTCGGCCATTTCCTCGTCTTCGGCCACATCCTCCTCAACAATGAGGTCGGCCTCGTCGATCCAGCCAGCTTTCACGCGCGCGGCCAGGATCAGGTCCTCGCATTGCGGCCTGGTTAAGCCGAACCCATCGAGAAAGCCGGGATGCCGGATGGTTTCCTTTTCATCCCGCTCGCTCCAACCGGCAAGGTCGTCCGTCGCGCAATCGGCCAAGTCCTCGACCGTCTTGACGTCATTCTCACCGAGCGCCACGAGCGTCGCGGTGCTCAGTCCTTCAAGCTCCAGCAGCTCGTCCTGAACGCCCAGTTCCTTGCGTTTCGCATCGAGCTCTGCCTGGAGCTTTTCGAGATGCTCTCGGGCACGGGCCTGAATTTCGCCGGCTGTCTCCTCGTCGAAACCTTCAATCGAGGAAATCTCGCCCGTTTCGACAAAGGCCACTTCCTCCACCGAGGAGAAGCCTTCAGAGGCGAGAAGCTGGGCGATAACTTCGTCCACATCGAGCGCTTCCATGAAGGTCGCCGAACGCTCGGCGAACTCTGCCTGGCGCCGCTCCGACTCAGAGGCTTCCGTCATGATGTCGATGTCCCAGCCGGAAAGCTGGGAAGCGAGCCGCACATTCTGGCCCTTCCGGCCAATGGCAAGAGACAATTGCTGGTCCGGGACCACCACCTCGATGCGCTCGGCGTCTTCGTCGAGCACGACCTTTACCACTTCGGCAGGCGCGAGCCCATTCACGATGAAGGTGGCGGCATCGGGCGACCACTGAATGATGTCGATCTTCTCGCCCTGTAGCTCGTTCACGACTGCCTGCACGCGGCTGCCGCGCATACCGACGCACGCACCGACCGGGTCAATCGAGCTGTCGCGGGACACAACGGCGATCTTCGCCCGGCTTCCGGGATCGCGCGCGACCGACTTGATCGTGACGATGCCTTCATAGACCTCCGGCACTTCCTGAGCAAAGAGCTTGGACATGAACTCAGGATGCGTGCGCGATAGAAAGATCTGCGGTCCGCGCTGCTCGCGCCGGACATCGTAGACATAGGCACGAATGCGGTCGCCATAGCGGAAATTCTCGCGCGGCAATGTCTCGTCGCGGCGCACGACTGCTTCGGCCCGGCCCAGATCGACGATCACGTTGCCGTATTCCACACGCTTGACGATACCGTTGACGATCTCGCTGACGCGATCCTTGTACTCGTCATACTGACGCTCGCGCTCCGCCTCTCGGACCTTTTGGACGATCACCTGTTTGGCGTTCTGAGCGGCCACGCGGCCGAAATCGAGCGGGGGAAGAGGCTCAGCGATGAAGTCGCCCACCTGGGCTTCCGGGTTCTTGCGTCGTGCATCGGCGAGCGCGATCTGCGTCGCTTCGAGCGTGACGTCCTCGACCACTTCCAGAAGCCGCGCTAGCGAGATTTCGCCGGTCTTGGGGTCGACTTCGGCCTTGATCTCGTTCTCGCTGCCATAGCGGGACTTCGCCGCCTTTTGGATCGCATCCTCCATGGCGGTGATCACAACCTGACGGTCGATTGATTTCTCGCGTGCGACCGCATCGGCGATCTGCAAGAGCTCCAGCCTGTTGGCGCTCACGACAGTCTGAGACATTCCTTAGCCTCCAAACGAAGTTGCGTTCATGCGCGGTCGGCTGCGAAGCCTCCCGCAGAATTTAGTGTCAATGGACGGGATCGCCGCCCGAAAGATCGGCGCGCAGTCCGTCGAGATCGACAGACAGCTTCGCTTCGCTAATGAGCGAGAAGGGAAGGCCGATAATCACAGGGTCGGCATTTCCATCTAGCTCAATTTTCAAATGCACTTCCTCGTCGACGACATCCTCGATCGTACCCTTCAAGCGCTTGCGCCCGTCGACTGGCTCCTTCAGCTCAACCTTCGCCTGGTGACCAGCCCATGCGGCGAAGTCGCTAGGCCGTACCAAGGGCCGGTCAATCCCCGGCGATGAAATCTCCAGCCGGTACGTGCCCGGCATCGGATCATAGGCATCCAGGAGCGGAGAAAGTCTTCGGCTGACAATTGCGCAATCGTCCACGTTCATTTCGCCGTTCGGCCGTTCGGCCATGATCTGCACCGTGCCGCCGTCCCGCATTGAAATCTTTACGCGCACCAAGCGGAACCCCAGTTCGTCGAGCACGGGCTCGGCGAGATCTGTGACCGCCCGCTCCTGCCCGGTTTCCTGGACAAAGCGGCGATCCTCAACTGTCGCAAGGCTCGACATTGCGTTAAGAGCTCAACGCGTAAGAGTGTTCTAAGGCCTCGTTCAAAACGCTGAGGCCATAACAAAAAGGAGCGGGCCGCAGCCCACTCCTGATTAAATCAACCATGAGTTTCTGGCGCTAATATACGGTCTTTTCGCGTGGTTTCAAGCGGCCTGAGGCCGGAAAATACCAAGCTGGATCAGCTGGTTCCTATTGATCGGGCAGGACTTGCGTCCCGACCGGGGCAAAATCGGGGCCCTCTCAAGGCTCAAAGCGCGCACACACGCCGAAGTGTTGCGGCAGATCGGTCGAGCAGGAAGGGCCATTCGCGAGGAAGACAGGCCCTGATTACACACGTTCGAAGCGGAGATAGACCGGCTTTCGGCATGCGCTCAACGCCTTTCGCTCATAGCGGGTCTCG
This sequence comes from uncultured Alphaproteobacteria bacterium, assembly GCA_942491645.1. Lineage (GTDB taxonomy): Bacteria > Pseudomonadota > Alphaproteobacteria > Rhizobiales > Methyloligellaceae > Methyloceanibacter. Next base: position 80,350 of record CALOBK010000006.1, read on the forward strand.
GGCCAATCCGCAGGCCGCGTCCGCCAGTCCGCCGCACGTCTTGCCGTCCAGGTGAAAGCGCAGCTCTCGCCGATGGCAAGAAGGGCTTCGCGCGCATAGGTCATGTCGTCGCTTGCAAACCGCAACTCGCCGCCTTGCCGAACGATGCGGGCGAGGGAGGCCACCAGCTGAGGCGAGACGAGCCGGCGCTTGGCTTGCCGCTTCTTGGGCCACGGGTCGGGAAAGAGGATAAAGGCGCGCGATACGGCTCCCTCCGGGAGCCAGTTGACGACCTCCCGCGCATCGCCGTCATGGATACGCACCGTCTCAAGACCATGGTCTACGATCGCGCCGAGCAGGCTGGCGACGCCGTTGAGGAAGGGCTCGCACCCGATCAACCCGATGTCGGGATGATGCAGGGCCTGCCACAGCAGATGCTCGCCGGAACCAAAACCGATCTCGAGCCAAAGTTCACGCACAGGCGCGTCCAGAAGCGTGCGGGGATCGGTTGGCGGTGGGGCGGTGAGCCCGGGGCGAAGAGTGGGCAGCAATTCGGCGAGCAGCTGCGTCTTGCGTGCCGAGAGCCGTTTGCCCTTCCGCCGCCCATAGGACCTGAGCAGCCGACTCTCAATCGCCTCCTGTGGCTCCGCCTCTTTTGACTCCGCCTCTTGGGGCTCCTTGGTCATACGGGGCCTTGTGCCGGGCATTGGCGTAACTTTCCATCCTAAAAAAGCGCCCGGCCTAGAATGAGGATGACTGGAACGACGATGGCCGGGACGACGCCCGGCCATGACAGTGCTCCTTTGGAGACGCGCTACGTCCTAGCTGAGCGCACCGCGGATCGGGTCGGCAAGATCGAGCCGTTCCCAGGAGAAGCCACCGTCATTGTCGGGCTGACGGCCAAAATGACCATAGGCAGCGGTCCGCTCGTAGATCGGGCGGGAGAGGCCAAGGTGCTCGCGGATGCCGCGCGGACTGAGATCCATCACTTCGCGCAAGGCCTTCTCCAGCCTTTCTTCCGAAACGTTGCCTGTGCCATGCAGGTCCGCATAGACGGACAAGGGCTGCGACACGCCGATCGCATAGGACAGTTGCAGCGTACATTTGTCTGCAAGCCCGCCAGCCACGACGTTCTTTGCAAGATAGCGCGAGGCATAGGCGGCAGAGCGGTCCACTTTGGTTGGGTCTTTTCCGGAAAAGGCACCGCCGCCATGGGGCGCCGCACCGCCATAGGTGTCGACGATGATCTTGCGGCCCGTGAGCCCGGCATCCCCATCAGGACCACCGATCACAAAGCGGCCGGTCGGGTTCACATAAAACTTGGTCTTGTTGTCCACCCACCCTTTGGGCAGGACCTCATCCGTCACGCCACGAACGATCTCCTCAACGCGCGCTGAGCTCGCTTTCTCGTCATGCTGTGTCGAGACAACGATCGAGTCGGCGCGTACCGGCTTGCCGTCTTCATAGATAAGCGTCACTTGGCTCTTGGCATCAGGGCCGAGTTCCGGGGTCAGCCCTGCGTGTCTCGCCTTCGCCATCTCGTGCAGAATGTTGTGAGAGTAGTGGATGGGCGCTGGCATGAGCACGTCGGTCTCGCGGCAGGCGTAACCAAACATGATGCCTTGGTCGCCCGCGCCTTCGTCTTTGTTACTTTCGGTATCGGCATCCACGCCCATGGCGATGTCGACCGATTGCTCATGCAGATAGTTCTCGAACGAAGCCAACTCCCAATGGAAGCCCTCCTGTTCGTAGCCGATCTCGCGGACGGCCCGCCGTGCGGCCGCCTCAATGGCATCGCGGGTCACACTATCAGGGCCGCGCACTTCGCCAGCAAGGACGATGTGATTGGTGGTGACAAGAGTTTCACAGGCGACGCGCGAAAAGGGATCCGCAGCGAGGTAGAGATCCACGACCGAATCCGAAATGCGATCACAGACCTTGTCGGGATGGCCTTCCGACACCGATTCACTCGTAAAGAGGTAGTTTCCTCGAGACACTTTCGTTTCCCTTCGTCAGAGCCCATTGGCCCGGCGTGGCCGGACGTGAGCCGCGGTTCTGACAACGGGGGGGCCGAAGGTCAACCCCCCAGGGCAGTCTTGGCCGGAGGTCTCCGTAGGCCGAGGGCTCCTTGACAAGCCCCATGGCTACTTGGGCTCGCCTACCGTGCTCAAGGCGCGGACAAGGTCCACAACGCTTTTGCGAACCTTGGCATCGCGAATTCTCGCGAAGCCTCGATTGAGTTCTAGGCCTTCGCGCGTGTTCAGAAATTCGAGGATAAACGCCTCGGATTGCGGCTCGGCCATACCAGGTACGGCACCCGACTCCTCGTTATAGGGCGCTTCCTCGAAGAAAAACGCCACCGGCACATCAAGAATTTTCGAGATTTGGAACAGTCGGCTGGCACCAATACGATTGACGCCCTTCTCGTATTTCTGCACCTGCTGGAAGGTCAGTCCCATATTGTCGCCAAGGCGCTCCTGGCTCATTCCGAGCAGCATCCTCCGCACACGCACTCTGCTTCCAACATGTACGTCGATCGGATTGGGCTTTTTCCCTGTCATCGTCTTTATCGCGGACCTTTCTCAAAGAAAGAGCGAACGTCGTGTCTGGGCCCAACGAGACCAAGCACAAACCCTCAGTTTCAAAGGTTGGGGGCTATCAACCCGTCAAGTGCGCAGGGATGCCCGAACTACGGCAAAGGAACCAACCAAGGAGTGCAAGTGCAAGAACAAAAGCCTCGATCCATATTTTAAACAGGACGTATACGGTCTTCCGGCCTACCTGAGGTAGATTCGCATCGATAACTCCCTTTTTGTCCAACCCAATTTTCGCAAGGATTCGGCCCCATGGGTCGATCACGGCGGAAATGCCGGTATTGGCTGCGCGCACCAAAGGCAGGCCTTGTTCGACGGCTCGAATCCGCGCTTGGTGAAAGTGCTGGTAGGGGCCGGCGCTTGAGCCGAACCATGCATCGTTGGTGACGTTGAGCATCCAGCCGGGCCGCACGCTCGTTGCGGTTGCGTCGGTCACGATTTCATCGGGGAAAATGCTCTCGTAGCAAATCAGAGCCAGAATAGTCGGCCCGTTCGGTATTTCGAGCAGGCGTGGGCCGGTCCCTTTGCTGAAGCCGCCGCGCACACCGGTCATTTGCATGATGCCAAGACTCTCCAGGAAGTCCTGGAATGGCAGGTACTCCCCAAACGGAACCAGATGCATCTTGTCGTAGCCGCCAAGGACTTTGCCTTCGCTATCGATCGCGAGCAGGCTGTTATAGACATCGCGGCGAGTCACGCGGCCGTCTTCTCCGCGCCGATCGGCCGTCCGTGCAACGCCGACCAGCAGCACTGTGTCGCCGGGTAAGTTTTGGCCGATCGCGGCGAGCGCGTCCGGCGATGCATCAAGGAAGAATGGCAGAGCGGTTTCGGGCCAGATAACAATATTTATGGTGTCGAGTCCCGCGCGCTCAGTCATGTCCAGATAGTCGTCAAAGATCTTCTCGGCGTTTTCCGGACGCCATTTATCAGCCTGGTCGATATTGGCTTGGACAAGACGAAGGCGCAGGTCCGTTGCCTCGCCAGGCTCGGTCATCAACCGAAAACTCCCCCAGACATAAGACGCAATGAGCAATGCAAATAGGAAGATGCAGAGCTGCGCAGCGCCCTTGCCATGCGTTCCTTCGGACCCACCTTGAGTCCGCGCGCTAAAGATCGCCGCGGGGGCTGCGAAAAACAGAACGGCCAATAGACTCAGGCTATAGACGCCGAACAACGAGGCCAGTTGCATCAGGGGCTCGTTTGCAAGGAGCCCATAGCCGATCAGGTTCCATGGCAGTCCGGTCAGCACATGCGAACGAGCATATTCGGAAAGGCCGAGCGCGAGCGCCAAAGCAAAAGCGCGGGCCGCACCAGGGCGCCACAGCGCCATGGCCCCAAGGCTGCCTGCGGCAAAGAACAAGGCCATGCCGCCGGGCAGCGCCATCATGACGAAGGGGATCAGCCAGCCATGCCGCCAAGGCTCAACGAGAAAGGCCTCGGCGATCCAATAGAGCCCTGTGAAAAAATAGCCGTAGCCGAACCAGAAGCCCGTAAGGCTCGCGCATTTGAGCCGGTCTCTTAGCGATTTGTGTGAGGCGTGGCAGCCGTCGAGGAGCCAGACGAGCCCGCCAAAGCTGACGAAGAGGACCGGCCAAAAATGTAAGGGCGCGAAGGCGAGAACCGAGATCGCGCCAAGGAGGCTTGCAAGCGCGGCACGCGTCACCCCTGTGAGCCCAGCGGTCCAGGCCGCGATGCGCAATGGAAAAGTGGGCGCGCGCGTCAAGGAGCGCTGTGACCCGCGCCACTCTTACCGGCAGCGGCGGCGAGTTCCTTCGGCAGATGAATGCGTAGTCTTTTGATCCTGCGTGGATCGGCTTCCAAGACTTCGAATTCTACGCCGCATGGGTGAGGCACCAACTCGCCGCGTGCTGGGATCCGTCCCGTGAGAGTGAACACCAAACCGCCAAGCGTATCGATGTCTTCTTCCTGTTCTTCGGTAACAAGCTCGACGCCGAGATGCTCTTCGAGCTCTTCGATCGGGAGCCTCGCGTCCGCGACGAGCCCGAGACCCGGGTCGTCTTGCAGCATTGGTGCGTCTTCCACATCGTGCTCGTCAGCAATCTCGCCCACGACTTCCTCGACCAGATCTTCGATGGAGACGAGACCGTCTGTGCCGCCGTACTCATCGACCACCAGCGCGAGATGGAGCTGCGCCGTCTGCATCTTGAGCAACAAGTCGAGCACGGGCATGGACTCCGGCACATAAATCAACTCGCGCGTGATCGCGATCGAGGCGGCGGTGCGTGTCAGATCGACTTTGCCGAGATCGATACTCCCGGTTTTGTCGTCTGTCTCATCGTTTGTCTTGCGCCCACCAGTGCCGCCATTGGCTTCCTCGGTGATCCACGACATGAGATCGCGGATGTGAATCATGCCGCGCGGATCGTCGAGGGTTTCGCGATAGACGGGCAGGCGGCTGTGTTCCGATTTGCGGAACACGCGCAAGAGTTCCTCAAGTGTCACGCTGTCATCCACCGCGACGATATCCGCGCGCGGAACCATCACATCCTGAACAGTCAGCGTGCCGAAGCGCAGGATTCGCAGCAACATGGCGCGTTCCTGCACGCTCAGCGTATCGCTCTTGCTACGGGCCAAGGCACCCTCAATGAGGTCGCGCAAGTTCGGCTCCTCGCCAAGACCGAAGGTCTGCAGCAGTCGTTCGAACCAGGTCGACTCATCGTCCGAGGGGCTGGCCACTTCTACTCCAGGCTCGCGCTCGGGCGCAGGGCTACTCATTGCTCCATCTCCGCGAAGTCGGCCTTGCCGTCTATTTCGGGCCCATCCTCAATTCCATAAGGATCGGCGATGCCCAAAGAGGCGAGGGCCATTCGTTCCAGGCGTTCCATCTGTTCGGCTTCGTTATCTTCGTGATGATCGAAGCCGAGGAGGTGAAGGACGCCGTGAACCACGAGGTGCGACACGTGGTCGGACAAGGAGAGGGGCTTCTCTGCCGCCTCAGCACATGTTGTCTCAAAGGCAATTACGACATCGCCCAAATGAGCGCATTCACCAAGTGCCGTGCTCCCGCCAACAGCGGCACTCTCGCCCGGTGCATCGCTCGCGGGAAAGGAGAGCACGTTGGTGGGCTGATCCTTGTTGCGCCATGTGCGATTGAGCTCGCGCATCTCTGCATCGTCGGTGAGGACAATCGTTGCCTCATAGAGCGCGGGCGTTTTGGGTGGAGCAGCGGTGAAGGCGGCCTGCGCGGCAAGCTCGACCATGGCATCGTTGATGCTGCTCTCAGCCCAACGATTGCCATGGCGGACGACCTCGACGTCGAGCGCCATCGCTATCAGAGCCTGTCCGCGACTCGGACTAGGACCGTCTTCGCTCATGCAGACCCCCCGGGTCCGGGAGCCTTCGTGTTGCGCTCGTTCGCGGGGTCTGATGTTGAGCTATCGATTTTTCTGGCGTCCGATTTCGCGGCGGCATCGTAGGCCTCAACAATCCGGCCAACGAGTTCGCGCCGCACCACATCGGCATTGGCGAACGCGATGTGGCCAATTTCGTCCAGTCCGCGCAGGATCTCGATTGCCCCGAAGAGACCGGAGTCTTGGCCTTTGGGAAGATCGACCTGGGTTGGATCGCCTGTCACGATCATCTTGCTGCCCTCGCCGAGGCGCGTCAGGAACATCTTCAACTGGACCGCCGTGCAGTTCTGGGCTTCGTCGAGAATGACCATGGCATTGGCAAGCGTTCGTCCGCGCATGAACGCAAGCGGAGCAATTTCGATCGTGCCGTTTTCTAGTCCGCGTTCGACCCGTTCAGACCCGAGCACGTCATAAAGGGCATCATAAAGCGGGCGCAAGTATGGGTCGACCTTGTCGCGCATGTCGCCTGGCAGGAAGCCGAGCCGTTCACCGGCCTCGACGGCAGGGCGCGACAGGATCAAGCGGTCGCAGCGCCCTGCCTCCAAACACGCGGCAGCAAACGCCACCCCAAGATAGGTCTTCCCTGTGCCCGCCGGGCCGGTGGCGAATACGAGATCGTTTTTCTCCAACGATTCGAGATAGGCGCTTTGCGCAGGGGTGCGGGCGGTGATGACGCGTCGGCGCGTTCGGATCTGCTGCGCCTGGGGGCCGCGCGCGGGGCCGCGTGCGGCTGTCTCGGGCGCATTCGCGGCATTGGCATGGCGAATGGCGCCGGCGACATCGCCGACACCGATCGTTTCGCCTTGCGCCAGGCGGCTATAGAGATGCTCAAGAACCTCTTGCGCGGCATCGCAGGCCTCGTCCGAACCGCGCAAGGCCACTGCGTTGCCATTGACGACGGCCTCAATGCCGAGCCGGTCTTCAATGACAGCAAGATGGGCGTCGTAATCGCCAAACAGGTCGCGCACGAGGGTGATATCGTCAAAATAAACGATCAGGGGTTCGCTGCCCCCGTTTGCTTGCGCCGTCTCTAGGCGCTTTGCCGTTGCTCCTCGCCCGCGCGTCAAAAGTGCTTTCCGAAGACTACCTTGGTTTTCAAAGGGCTGCCTGAACTGGCTCGCGCCATTCAAATCCCGAGTTCATGACACCTGTAAGACTGTTCGGCCCAGCGGCCGAGATGTCAACCTCGGCGATGCGACCTATCAACGTTTCCGGTCCCTCCAAGTACACGGCCTGGAGGTAAGGGGAACGCCCGGCGATCTGTCCTGGTTTCCTCCCCTTGCTCTCGAACAGAACCGGGAGACGGCGGCCAACGGTGGCGGCGTCGAATGCGCGGCGGCTCTGCTCGATCTGCGCCTGCAGTATTGCGAGCCGCTGCTTCTTGACCGCCTCGGGCACGTGTCCCTCAAGGGTGGCCCCCGGCGTGCCCGGCCGAGCGCTGTATTTGAACGAGAAGGCTTGGGCAAAGCCGATACGCTGGGACAGGTCGAGCGTGTCCTGGAAGTCGGCATCGCTCTCGCCGGGAAAGCCGACAATGACGTCGGTCGATAACGCTATGTCGGGGCGCGCGGCGCGAATGCGATCGATCAGATGCTCATACTCATCCGCCGTGTGCTTGCGATTCATGGCCGCCAAGATGCGGTCGGATCCGGCCTGAAACGGGAGGTGGAGATAGGGCATCAGCTTTTCTTCATCGCCGAACAGCGCGATCAGATCGTCGTCCATGTCGCGCGGATGGCTGGTCGTGAAGCGCATGCGAGCGATGGAGGGAATCGCGGCGAGCCTTTGCAATAGGCGTGCGAGCGACCAGGTCGAGCCATCTTCTCCATCCCCGTGATAGGCGTTCACGTTCTGGCCGAGCAGCGTGACTTCGCGCACACCCTGCATCGCAAGGCGCTCCACCTCTGCCACGATCTCAGCGGCAGGGCGGGAATACTCCGCGCCGCGCGTATAAGGGACGACACAGAACGTGCAGAATTTATCGCACCCCTCCTGAACGGTGACGAACGCCGAGGCTTGCTGCTTGCCAAGGGGACGAACGGGGAGCGCGGTGAACTTATCGTCGGCTGGAAACTCGGTTTCGACGGCGCGCTTGCCGGCCGCCGCGTCTGCCACGAGATCAGCCAAACGGTGCAGGCTCTGCGGTCCGACGACGATGTCGACCACAGGTGCGCGGGCGATGATCTCCTCGCCCTCGGCTTGGGCCACGCATCCGGCTACGGCCACCATGGTCCCTTGTCCTTTGGCCTTGCGGGCTTCCTTGTTCAGCCGCACGCGGCCGAGCTCCGAATAGACCTTCTCGGCGGCCTTCTCCCGGATATGGCAGGTATTGAGAATGACGAGGTCCGCATCGTCCATGGCCGCGGTCAGCTCGAAGCCGGCTGGTGCAAGCGCTTCGGCCATGCGCTCGGAATCGTACACATTCATCTGGCAGCCGAACGTCTTGATGTGGAGCTTCTTGGTATTGAACGTCTTAGACGACTTAATCATGGGCTTTTGTGCGCATAGGCTCTGTCTTCGTCAAGAGGGCTGTGTTCGCCAAGAGGTCTATGCGTGGGGCTATTGCAGCCGGACTGTGACGCTATCGGCCGCGCCACTTGCGTCCGTAACGGTCAACCGGACGAATCCGGGCCCCTCTGGCGAAAAGAACACCGTGCCGGGCCCGCGCGCGGTCTTGAGAGGCAAGCCATCGACGAGCACGTTGAGGGGCGGCGTGCCGCCTGCGATTTTGATGGGGACCGGGTCCAGCGCCGCTCCATCCGCTGACAGCACAAGGGCCGCGCCGTCCGGTGGAAACAGAATGCGCACATCCGGGCTAGTGGCCTCGCCTTGCGATTGGCGCGCGGCAAAGCGGCGGAGGGGCGGAGGCAATTGTGCCGTCTTTGCGTTCAACACGCCCTTTGGCGCGCGACGAAGAGGCGTTGGCTGCTGCGCAAGCCTGGCAAAGACGTCGAACAGGATGGGCGCGGCCGCGGTGCGACCCACAAGGCCTGGCACCGGGGCACCGTCGGGCCGCCCCGTCCAAACGCCAACAGCATACTTGCCATCGAAGCCCACAGCCCATGCGTCCCGGTAGCCATAGCTCGTGCCGGTCTTGAAGGCGATGCGCCCGCCAAGGGCGTTGGTTGGCGGTGGCGCTCCACTCAACACGTCACCCACATACCAAGCCGCGACCGGCTCCATGAGACGCTTGTCAGGCAAGGCCTGATCGTCTCGCTCATAGAGCGGGGTGACCGTGCCGTGCCGTGCAAGTCCCCCATAAAGGGCTGTGAGATCGATCAAGCGAATGCCGATACCACCGAGGCCTAAGGCCAGCCCAGCCGTTTCGTGCTTTGGCAACTTGAGTGCGGCACCAGCATCGCCAAGCCGTGCCAGGAGCCGGCTCGGTCCAACCGCATCGAGCAGCGCGACAGCGGGCACGTTGAGCGACATTTGCAAGGCCCGCCGCACCGTGACCGTGCCTTGGAATGTCTGATCGAAGTTCTCCGGCGCGTAGTTGCCGAAGCGGATCGGCCGGTCCTCGATCAGCGTCTCGGGATGCACCAGGCCATCCTCGAAGCCGAGCCCATAGATAAAGGGCTTTAAGGTAGAGCCGGGCGAGCGCAGCGCGCGAGTGAGGTCCACCTGCCCCGCGCGCGTCTGATCGAAATAGTCTGGAGAGGCCACGCGGGCGACAACCCGTCCGGTCTGAATGTTTGCCACGACGATGGCGACCGACATCGCCTCCCCGAGCGAGGATGCCCGTTCACGGGCAAGCCCTTCAAGCCGCCGCTGCAAGCGCGCATTGATCGTGAGGCGAATGATGAGTTGCCCGGAGAGGGCCGATCTCGCCGCGTCGGATGCGTGCGGTGCGCTCAAAGGCATGGGCTTGCGCGCGTTGGGGACAGGTTCGGACTTGCCCTTTGAGAGTTCTTGTTCGCTGAACAAGCCGCTATCGGAGATGCGGTCGAGGACGCGGTTGCGCGCAGCTCGTGCCTTCTCTGGGTGGCGGTCTGGGCGGCGATATTCGGGCGATTGCGGCAAGGCGACGAGCAGGGCCGTTTCACCAAGGGTCAGGCGCCGCGGCTCTTTGCCGAAATAGGCGAACGAGGCTGCGCGAATGCCCTCAAGATTGCCGCCATAGGGCGCAAGGGTGAGATAGAGCGATAAGATCTTGTCCTTATCGAGCGTCCGTTCAAGCTGCAGCGCGCGCACCATTTGCCGATATTTCGCATAGAGCGAGCGTTTGCGGCGTGGCTCCAGGAGGCGAGCGACCTGCATCGAGATGGTGGAGCCGCCGGAAACAATCTCGCCGCGCGTTGCGAGCTGGTAGGCCGCGCGCGTCATGGCCAGCGGATCGACGCCGTGATGGGAAAAGAAGCGTTTGTCTTCGTAGGCAAGCAACGCCTCGATAAAGCGCGGATCGACATCCGTGCGCGATGCGGGAAGCCGCCAGCGCCCCTTTGGCGTGAGGTAGGCCCGCAGCAAGTCGCCATCGCTGCCGAGTACTGTCTGGGAATAGTCGAGGTTCTTGCCGAGCGGCGGCGGCCCGAACGTCTCGGCAAGGCCAACAGCCGCGCCGGCCGCGGCTGCTGCGAACCAGAACACGCCGATTGCGGCGAAGGCGACGCGGCGCCGAAACGGGCTCGTTCGTTTCTCTCCCATTACCGCGCCGACACCACAACCGCGCCGGTGGCCGTGCGCGCGAAGCGGTCCGGGAGGTACATGTCTTCCACGCTCGCCTGTGGCAGCACATATGTGCCGGGCGAGACGGCGCGGACGATATAGGCAACGCGGTAGACGACGGGGCTCTTGGCGTTGCGATCGAACGCGGCGACAAACCGGTCGTCACGAAAGGCTGTGTGTACAGGGGATGCCGCTTGTGTGATCCATGGCAGCCCGCCCGTATCGGCCGACGAAACGAGCCTCGGATTGTCGATCTCGAAGCCTGAGGGGACGTGGTCGATGAGCGCGACGCGCGCGAATTGCGGTTTCTCCTCGGTGACGGTGAGAAGCACCACATAGCGTTCGTTCTGTTTGGCGTTTGCGATATCCACGGCCTGGCCGTCCAGCGTGTGAAATGTGCGTTCCAGCGTGAAGCCGTCTCCGATCGCGGGCTCCGGCGCGGTCGGCGCACCGCTGACAGAGATAACCGCATCCACAGGCGCCTCGCCGCGATTGGTCACGGAGACGGGCGTGATGCTGAGGTCCTCTTCGCTGAAGCTTTGATAGAGCGGGCCGTCTTGGGCAAACGGGGCGGCACTTCCCTCGGCGACGGAAAGATTGACGCCTTGATTGCCAAGCGCGCGCGCGGCCAGGATCAGCCAGGCATTTTCCTGTGTTGACGTGTGCGTGACCGCATCCCGTGCCAAGCCGATCTGCTGGGTGGCGCTGACAAGAATAGGCTCTGCTGCCTTGCCTTCCGCCGCGAGCGTCACAACAGTTGCCGCATCGCGCAAGCGCGAGCCGAAGTCGACACGAGTACTGCGTTGCGGCTTCTCCTTTGGCAGAGCGCTGGCGGCAATACGAAAGGCTTTTTCGGCGCGGACGCGATCGCCAAGCATCGCAAGGGCTGCGCCGATCTCGGCCTGTGCCGCCGGAGTGCCGAGTTGATCCATCTTCACATCAGCCACGTAGCGCAGGTCGCCGACGGGCGCGGCGCCATTGCGGGCAAGGACATACAGCGCATAGGAGAGGGCAAGGCCTCCATCCCTGGAGACGTCCGGGGCCGTGCTGACATAGTTCCGCAACCGGTTGACCGCGAGCTTGAAGCGCTCGTCGGCGACTGGGTGGCCTTGCGCACGCGCCCGGGTCAAAAAGTCAGTGACATAAGCATCGAGCCAGGCATCGCCGCCGCCAGGCGACCACAGCCCAAACCCACCCTCATAGCCTTGCCGTGCGAGGACCGTCTCGACGGCCTTGCCGATTTGCTCAGGCGTGTCCGCGAGGCCTGCCGGTTTTGTTTCAAGCTCGCTGAGATAAAGAAGCGGGAGCGCGCGGCTTACGATCTGCTCTGTGCAGCCGAGCGGATAGCGGTCGAGGGCCGCAAGCCGGCCCGACACATCGAGCGCTGCCGTCGGTGTTACCGACAGTGCAAGGCTACCTGTCCCCGGCACGAGGTTGGCGAAGACGTCGTTGGTGAGCGAGAGGCTTTGGCCGGGCGCAAGAGGCTGTACCGTACGGCGTGCCAGGATCTGCGATGCAGGTTTGACCGCAATGGCGTAGCGGCGCGTGACCTCGAATGCCTCCGGGCCCGTCACGGTCACATCGATCGATCCCTCTCCAACGCCAAGGGCCACAATCGGAAACGATGCTGCGTTGCGCGTCTTGGCGTCGATCCCAAGTGTGCGGCTCTTCGCATCGAGGCCGAGCGGGCCAGTGGCGTTGAGCGTGATCGTGTAGTCACCGCTTGCCCCTTCCACATTGTCGAGATCGACGCGCAGCGTCGAGTCATCGCCCATCAACAAGAAGCGGGGCAGGGTGGAGGAGACCACGACCGGATCGCGTACGATGACATCGCCGGCGCCGTGCCCCACTTGCGTCTTGTTCCAAGCCACCGCCATCACACGCGCGGTCCCGGTGAACGCGGGAATATCGAATTCGATCTCTGCGGTACCGTTTGCGCCAACCGTGATGATGCCGGAATGGAGCGCTAGAGGCGGTCCGGTGGGAGGGCTGCCTTGAAGCGTGCCTGCAATCGCATCGCCGCCGGTCCTAATCTGACCACGGACCCCTTGCATGCCATCGATCAACTGACCGTAGAGATCGCGGACCGCAACGGAGAGCTTGCGCTGGCCGAGATAATGTTCATCGGGGTTGGGCGGTTCGTAGCCGGTGAGATTGAGAATGCCCACATCCACAGCGGACACGACGACGCGCGCGTCCTCGCCAGGTGCTAGATTTGTGAGCTTCACGGGGACACGCAGTTTGGTATTCGGCCGGATCAGCTCAGGCAGATAGAGTTCGACACCGATCGTGTTTTGGGCCTTGTCGATGCTGAACCATTGGGCGCCAATGGCGCGGCTGGGCATGCGCTTGGCCTCCGCATCCAGCGGACGCCTCAAGGTCGCAAGCACGTAAGCGCCTGTGCCCCAATCGTCGCCCACCGTGAGCGGGATTGTCGTCAGACCTGGTTCGATGTCCATGGTGGTCTGCGCGAGCAGCCTGTCGCCGATCACCGAGAGCGTCACGGCGCCGGCGCCACGTGCGGTCACCGCCACGTTCATGGTGTCGCCTTCGGCATAGCCCGGTCTATCGAGAGCGATCTCAAGACGGTCCGGCGTGTCGGCGGATGCCTCCGCATACCAGCCGGAGTCAAATCCATAAGTCGTGAGCGGCCCGAGTGGGTCGGGGCTCTCGACCTCAAGCCGATAGCGGCCCCAAGTCACCGGCACCTCGATCATTCCAGGAGCATCCGAGGTAAGATCGATGGTTCCATCGGCCACGCGGCGCGTCACCTTGATGGGTTCGTAGCTCCAGCGGCCAGATTGCCGATACCATTGATATTTGGATTCGATGCGGAGCAATTGCCATTTCAAGCCTTTGCTCGTAACCCGCGCAAGGTCTGGCCTCACCATGATCACATCGAATTTCGCGATGTCATTGTCGCTAAGGGACGTGCCTTTGAACAAGGGCTTCACGCCGATCATGTCGGTTTTCGGCGTGATGGGCAGCGTCAAATCGTGCTCCACGGCGCGGCCGCCGGGCTCGGCAAGCCGCACGACGAGGTCGGCTTCAAGAGGCCGAGCCGATGCCGGCAATTTGCCGATCGCCGCCTCGAAACTGGCTTGTCCCCTGTCGTCCGTCTCCGGCAGATCCGGGAGCGGGATCGTCTCCACGGTAAAGGTCTCGCCGCCGCCGCCATCGCGCGAGCCGAACGCATAGCCGGGGTAGCCCGGACGTTCATTCGTGGCCGTGATCTTGAGCTCGCCGTCAATGGGAAGCCCCGAGGCTGGCGCGCCGTAAAGAAAGCGTCCGCGAAGAGAGATTTTGGCAGGGGCCGACGGTGACAGGCTCTTAGCAGGTGTGGAAATGGCGAATTCGAGCCGCTCCGGCACGTAGTCCTCGACTAGGAAGCTGGTACTGCCAATGGGCGATCCCTTGGTGTCGGAATAGACCTTGATGCGATACGTGCCGGTCTGTGCCGCGGCGATGAGCGGCAGGTCGGTCGAAAGCCCGCCAAGGCTGAGATCGCGCGCAACGATCCGGCGATATTCGATGCCATCGGGCCGATCGACGACGAGGGTCAGATTGACGCCAGGCACGGCGATTCCGGCCGGATCGCGGAGCAGCGAGGTGATGTGCACGGTCTCGCCGGTGCGGTAGACGCCGCGCTCAGTGAATACGAAGGCATCGAGACCCTTGGGGGCATCGCGCCCCGACACGCCGCGGTCGGTGAGGTCGAAACCAGGGCTTTTCAAATTGAGAAAGGCATAGTCGCCATTGGCGCCGCTCGTGACGAGCAGTGCTGGCGCAAGGCCGCCTTTGCCGCGCGCAAGGCCTGGCGCAAAGGTGGCCGAACCTTTGTCGTCTGTGGTCTCTGTGGCCAGCACTTCATTGTTGCGTGCGATAAGCCGGACCTTGACGCCTGACAGTGGCGCGGTGGTGGCAAGCGAGTTCACGAAGGCGTGGATGCCGTCCGTGCCCGAATAGGCTGCAAGTCCGAAATCCGAGACGATGAACCATTGGGTGGTGCGCTCGCCATAGTCGTTCCCAGGAACGTCGGACGGCTTTGTGGCAAGGAGATAGATGCCCGGGGCGAGGTCCGGCATCGCCTCGCTAATGGGGAAGGCCGTGGTGACCTCCGTGTTCAGCTGCTTCCTGACCTGAAGGCTGCCACTCCAAACCTTCTCGCCCGTCTCATCTGCGATGGTCTCCAGGCTGTAGTCATACAGATTGCGTTCGAAGTCATAGCCGAGAACGTTGCCGAGAAGGTTGCGGTCGCCGATGCGGTAGACGGCAACGTCGAGGCCGTTGGTGTTGACCGAGAGGAGCGGAATGCCCTGCTGGCCTGTGCTCGGCAGCACATAGGCCTTCCCGGAAAGCCGTACGGAAGGCGTTCTATCCCGCACATAGATCGTAAACGCGGCATCCTTCAGCAGGTCCTCATGGACGGCCGAGGGAAGACCCTCGCGCAGGGTCACATCATAGGACCTGCCGTGGGCGAGGCCTTCCACGCAGAGCTGCTTGTCGTCGAGGGACAGCGCCGGCTTGTCCTCGCCTGCAACAGCGACGAACGGCGCATAGTCCGCACGCTTCAATAGGGGTTCGGTGAATTGAAAACAGGCGCGCGGCGAGGCGGCGTCGGAGTCCACACTGAAATCGGTGACACGAAATCCGTATTTCTCACGAAGTTGCGCATAGGCTGCCTTAAGGCCAGGGTCGTCGTCGAGTATCGTTGCAAGCCGCAGCGCATTCAGCGCCGGCCGCCACTCGCCGCCTTTTCCGAAAGCGTTTGCAAGCGCGGCAAGAGCTGCCGCTTCGGCCTTCGGCGATTTTGCGCGGCGATAACCGATATAGGCGGCCGCGCGCGCATTTTTGTACCGGGCGCTGCCGTCGTCAGTTTCATCTGGTGGAATTGCGAGCCAGATGTCGGCGAGCCGCTGCCAGGCTGTGGCATCGTCAGGTTCGGCGGTCACGATCTGCCCATAGATAAAGGCAGCATTCCCGAGATTCTGCTTTCGGAGCTGGCCAGCGGCCTGTTCCTTCAGCATTGCCACCGGCCGCTCGATCGTCCCGGACTCGTTCTTGAGGTCCGCGGCAAGCGTGAACGCGGCGTCATCAAGCGCATCGTCCTGAAATATCTTGTCGGCGGCGTCGGCGAAGGTGGAGACGAAAACCAGCAGCACGGCGGTGAGGCCAGTGCGGAACCACGCGATCATGTACGTCCTCCAAGCGCCCGGCTCTTGGCACTGAGCAGGCGAGGGTCCATGGTAGCGGAGCATCATGACGGAAACAAATATCGTTTCGAGGGCAAACATTCGAAAGGGCGCGCGTGCCCCAGAGTCCCTCCTGTGGCGGCTTGCTGACGTGTCAGGGGGCCGCTGCCGAGCTTGCCATATCCTTGGCGATGGCGGCGAGCTCGCCTCGGATCCACTGGTGGCATTCGTCCCGGTCATAGCTCGTGTGCCACAACAATCTGATCGGGACGTTCACGCAAGGAATCGGTTGAGAGATGCGCGCGAGGCCGAATTGCCGCTCCAAGATTGCGGCGAGCGAGCACGGCAGGGTCAGGAGCGCATTGCTGTTCAACACTGTCAGGACCCCGACCAGTGCGGACGACACCCGGGACGCGATGTTGAAGGTCAAACCCTCAGCGCCAAAACCTCGCTCCAGGGTGGTCAGTGCCGGGAGAGAATGAACCGCCACATGGGCGGCGGCAGCAAAGGCGCCGGCCGCAGGGGCGCTCCCTGAAAAGGGGTGGCCCGGCCGCGCTAGTGTCACGAGCGTATCGTCGAACAGTTTGGCCGCGCGCATATCGGGGGCGTCGACGTTGGCCTCGGTCATATCGATAATGAAGTGGCTGCGAGCGCTGCGCAGGGCATCGATGTTCGCCTCGCCCCCCGATGGCTTCCAATCGACGTGCACGTTCGGCGCGACCGATTCGAGGCGCTTGGCGTAGGGGACCAAGCAGGATGAGTTCACCGGCTTCTCCCGAAGATGTGGCAAACGCGCGCTTTGAGAGGGACGGATCGAAGGGTTTGTTGGGCCTGAGCAAACTTTCCATGCCCGCCAGGATGACGTGAACCGTCGGTGCAAGTTCCTGCGCCTTGGCTGTCGGCACGAGCCGCTGTCCAGCCCGTACAAAGAGCTCATCGTCGAATATTTCCCGTAACTTAGCCAAGGCATGGCTGATCGCCGAGGCGCTCCGGCCCAGCCGTTCCGCGGCCAGCGTGACGCTCGCATCCACAAGCAGTGCATCGAGTGTGACCAGCAAATTGGCGTCGACTTCCCTAAGATGCATGGCGCTCAACTATTATCCTGAAAAGAGTTTACTTCCTTCAGGTTACTGTTCGACCTAGGGTTCTGACAAGACATTCGGTCGCCCAGCCCGGGTGTCTGTGACGCTTCCACCCATGCTGAAGCGTTTCCTCATCTTAGCCCTGTGGTGGCCAGGGGGCCCCCCGGCCTATCTGGTCGCCGTAATCTTTTTCTCTCGGCACCGTCTCGGGGCGGGACTGAGCAGCGCCGCGACGCAGCAACATTGAGACGAGACGTGAAAATGAGAACGAGAGTGAGTTCGATGCTACGGGAAATAATGATCGCGTTGCCGGCCGCCGCCCTGGCCCTTGGCGTGATGCCCGCAATGGCTGGGAGCGCTAAGGATGTGCTGAAGGCCTATTCAGACATCGCGCAAGCTGGATACGAGGATTCCCTCGAAACTGCAAAGACCATGGAGCGTGCGACCGGTGTCCTCCAAGACGAGCGAGAACCCATTGCCGCGGCGGTCAAGGATCCCGAGCAACGCGCGAAGCTGGAAGCCTTGCGGGTCGCACTCAAGAGCGCACGAGAGACCGCATCGGAACTCATCACCGCAGGCGCAGGACTCAGCTTCGGGTTCAATGCCGCAGATGGGGATTAGTATGCAGCTCGGCCGGCGCGCCGTTCTGACGGGGCTTAGCAGTGCTGGCCTGGCAATGGCGGTGCCCAAAACTATTCTGGCGGCTTTCGGGTCTGAGCGCTTTGCGGCTGCCCGCAAAGATGATCGCGGTAACTACTCGGCGGCGCTCTTCGATCTCGAACGTGGTGATCTTCGTGAGGTCATTCTTCCCGCGCGCGGTCACGATATCGCGCTGCGCCCGAATGCAGCCGAATGGGTTGCGTTTGCGCGCCGGCCTGGCCGCTTCGCGGTTGCCGTTCCCTTGGGAAATAGCGCGCCCGTCTGATTTTCGACCAAGGCCGATCGGCACTTCTTCGGCCATGGCGTCTTCTCTGCGGACGGGCGCCTGCTCTACACGACGGAAAACGACTATGAGCGTGGGCAGGGCGTGATCGGCGTGCGCGACGCGGACGCAGGGTACCGGCAGATCGGTGAGTTTCCGAGCCATGGTGTCGGGCCCCATGATCTTGCCCTTCTTTCGGACGGCCGCACTATGGTCATTGCTAATGGCGGGATCCGGACGCATCCGGGCCGCAAGCGCGAGGAATTGAACCTCGCGGAGATGGAACCTTCGCTGGCCTATGTGGATGTGGAGAGCTGCGATCTTTTGGAGGACTACAGATTGGCCGACGATCTCAATTGCCTGTCGATCCGCCACTTGGCCATCGCGCAAAACGATGTCGTCGTGTTCGGTTGCCAATATCGTGGCCCCGAGGCTGACCTGCCGCCATTGATCGGCTTCCACGCGCGCGGAGAGGCGTTGGCCGTTGTCCTCGCTCCGAACGAGACCCAAAACGTGCTCCGCAACTATATCGGCTCGGTGACAATGGATGCGAGCGGCACGGTTGTTGCCGCCTCAGCCCCCAAGGGCGGGGTTGTGACGTATTGGGATGTGCGCACGCGGCGATTCGTCGGTTCGTGCGGTTTGCGGGACGGGTGTGGTGTTGCGCCGACACACCGAAGCGCGACATTTTTGCTCACCAGCGGCGAGGGTTGGCTCGTTTCGGCACGTGCGGACCGCTTTGGAGCCCCGAAGACGACCCGCTCTCACTGGGATAACCACGCCATTTTGGTGCGCTCGCCGCCTTCCACGAGGGGATACTTGGCTCGCGAACAGCGCTGATCGGGGCGTTCCAATTCTCACCGCAATTGTCGTGCTAATTCGCGCTGCTCATTCGGGGGTTTAATGAACGGCCATTCTTCTGACCAACCGCGGCAGCGGTCTCGCGCACTTGTTCCGGCGTCACGCTCGCGGGCTCCTGTTCCCTTGCAACCTAAGGGGCTTGAACTCAAGGCGCCCTCCTTGCGAAAAAGGCTCTTTAGCCGCTTTGCCAAAGTCGGCGGCGCCGTTGCCATTGTCTGCGCGGTTCTGCTTCTGGCGGTCAACGTCCTGGGCGCGTCCGATTGGGTCGAGACGCGTGTAGCAACCTGGATCAAGAAACAGTCCGGGCGTGACCTCGCCGTCAACGGCTCGACGCGCCTCACATTCTTGCCCGCACCCTATATCGAAATCACCGATGCCGTGCTGAACGTGCCGAACCCAGGCTCTGGAACCGCGGAATTCACGGTCGCGAAACTCGGCATTTATCTCGGTCTCAGCGATCTCTTCGGCGGTGGAACCTCGGCGGAGCGTATCGTGCTTGAGCGACCCGTTCTCACATTGCATCTCCGCGAAGAGCGCCAAGCCTCAGTACCCGAGGGAGCCATCGAGCCACTTGCGACCCTGCAGTTTGCCAAAGCGCAAATTTCCGGAGGCGGGCCGTCTACGCAAGATGTGCGCATTAAGAAACTGCTCATCAAAAACGGGACTGTCGTTTTCAGCTATGCCGGTGCGCCGCCTGCGCGCCGCATCAAGCATATAAATGCGGAGGTCTCGCTGCCGGGCCTCGCAGCGCCCTTGAAAGGACGGGGCACGTTCGACTGGAAGAAGGAACCAGTCGATTTCCGTTTTGAAATGGCAACGCCCGCGGATCTTCTTGCGATGCGCCCTGCAAGTCTCAAGGTTTCGCTTGATGCGACGAGCGCCGTAGGTCGCTTCAATGGGAATGTTTTCGCCACCCCTGACATTGCTGGCCGGGGGACACTTTCGATCCAAGCGCACTCCATTCCCAAGCTGACGGCTTGGCTGCGAGGTGCGTCCATCACAGCACCTTCGATCGGCGATGGCGAACTGAACAGTGCTGTTGCATGGACAAGCCAGAAAATCATGTTCAGCAAGATGAAGTTTGCGCTGGAGCACGCGCGTGGAGAAGGCGAGGCCGTTGTCACTCTCGCGCGGCCCCGGCCACATATCAGGGGGGCGTTCGTTCTCGATTATCTCGATCTCAACCCGTTTCTCCACGCGGCAAAAAAGGATGCGAGAGTGAGTGTGCATGAGGTGCAGTTCGAGCAACCCGCATCCACTGCGAAATCTGCCGGCCAGGCCGACTGGTTCTCTCCGCCGGCGTCCCCGGCTGCCGAAGTCGAGCAGGCGGTCGTTCCGCCGCCCCTGCCGCCGGTGCAACACGCCGAACAGGCCGCATTGAGCCTTTCGAAGCCCGCCCCCGGGGTTGCACAGCCCAGCCTCACAATTTCGATGCCACAGGCCGCGATCGACCGTGTTTTGGCGCAGGACATTCCGCTTCAGGCTGCCCCGGCCCCGTTTGATGCCGATGTCAATCTCAATCTCCGTAAGACCCGGGTTGGCCACCTCAATATCGGTCCGAGTTCGCTTGGCCTTGCCTTCAACGATGGGACGCTCAAAGCCACGCTGTGGGGGATGGCGCTCTACGATGGCGAGGCCCGTGGGACACTGACCGTCGACATCATGAAACCGGTACCCAGTTTCTCAGGAGACCTTCGCCTCGATGGTGTTGACGCTCGGCCGCTCCTGATGGACGCAGCGCAATTCGGCATGATCGCAGGCAAATCGAGACTTACTCTGACGGTCTCGGGCGAAGGCGCAGACGCAGAGGCGATAAAATCGTCGCTGACAGGAAATGGTGCCTTCGTGGTCACGGATGGCGCCATCGAAGGGATGGATGTCCCGGCGCTGATCAACGGCTTGGGCGAGGGGCGGCTTGTGTTCCGTCAGGGCCCAGAGGCCAAAACGGCATTCGGCACGCTCGCGGCGAGCTTCAACGTCAACGAGGGCATTGCCCGGACGCGGAATCTCAGACTGCGAAGCCAAGCGCTGCAGGTGAATGCCAAGGGCGCTGTCGATCTGCCGCGTGAGACGCTCGACATTCTTGCAACGGCTAATATCGTTGCCGGAGCCGCGGCGGGTGGCGGTAAGAATGCCTTGGCTGGGCTTTCAGTTCCGGTGCGAATTGAAGGTCCTCTCGATAGCCCCCGGATTCGCCCGGAAATTGGTGCCATGTTCGCAGACACCAACAGCACGGGGACGGTTGCAAACAAGATTGGCGCGGCGCTAAGGAAGAAATTTGGCGGCAAGCCGGTAAGCGAGTTGATCGGTGGCTTGCTCGGCGGTAGTGCCACGGCCGGCACAAACCCTGAAGAGGCGCAGCCCCAAGCGCTCGCCCCGTCTCAATCCGTTGCTCCGGAAGATGGCGATGCTGGCGTACCGATGCGCACCGAGCCTCGGCGCTGAGGTCGATCGCGCCCGCGCTACTGTTTCTGTTGACGTTGCTTGTCCATGGCATTCAAGCCTTTGGAAAAGCCGTCAAGTAAGGCGACCGTCTTAATTGCCCGTCCGTTCAGCGCAAAGACGGTGATGGTGCCCTGCTTTGATTTCATAAGGTCCTGGCGCAAGTCGTCTTGCACGAGCATGAGCGCTTTGCAGCCCATCGGGAGACATGTCTGAAACGGCATGCGGTAGATCTTTTGGGAGTCCGGAGAGAACTCGACCCCCCGCTGCAGCGCGACGCCCGTGGGACCATCGACACGCAGCACGAGCCGACCTTTCGGACCATAGGTCAGGATCACGCGGAAAATCAGTTTCTGCGTTTCCTTCTCGATTAAAGGGAGAACGAGGGAACAGCGTTCCGCCGCCGACTTGTCGTTGCCTTCCTTGCCGCAGAGCAGAGTCCAATTTCCATAGCCCCCAGCCACGCGCGTCGCGGGCTTGTTGGATGCAGCCGAGGCCGCTGGCAAGTTTTTGCGGACGTTGGACTGAGCCCAAGCGGTCCCTGTGGCGAAGCTACAGAGGATCGTTACCGAGAGAATGCTCAAGCCGGCCCTACGCAATCGCATTAAACGAACTCCCCTATGAGCCTTGCTGCCGGCTGCTCTACCACCGGCCTGCCCCGATCGGAGATAACCGTCAATCGCCGTGCGTTGCAACGGCCTTGCCGTAGCCCCGCGCAGGCAGTGTACGTAGCGACTCTCGGCGGCCATGTCGGAGAGAGGATTCTGGCGCTTTTGTCGCGCCTGGGACGGCAGAGATGCTTGTCTGCCGGTCTCAGCCAGGCTCTGGTCGGTCTTCTTGGCTGTGACGCTACGCCGGGGCCGTGCATAGAATGTCTGGCCCATCTTGAGCGCGCCAGGACTGAAGAAGGTGCTGAGACCGCGCCATGACTCGAACGCATACGTGATTTCGGCCACGATCACGCTGCTATTGGGCTCCGTCAGCCCATCGGGCGCCTTACAGATCGATCCCGTCGAACGCCCGGCCCGCGGCGGATCCCGTTTGAATGGACCCAACCACAATCGAAGCGAACAAAATCAACCCACGCGCCGGTGGGCCTGCACGAAACCGGAATGCCATGAATTCCCTATCCCCTACGCTCAACCTGGAGAATGAGGACGTTCCGTTTCGACGATCAGGCTCCGAAAAGATGAAGGATTGGCAAACCCTACCTGCACCCGGGCCGGTTAACGCTGCATTTAGCTCTTCACGGCAAAACTCTCTGCCGAACGCGTGGGGTGGCAACCAAAAAGCGCCGTGAGGTTCGCCGCACAAGGCAGGGCGGCACGAAGCAGGGCTTGGAGGAACAATGGTCACCCATCTTCTCATCATTACGATCTTTCCTTTGGCCATGGCCTTTGCCGCGGCCTACGACCTCTTCTCGATGACCCTGCCCAATTGGATTTCGCTTGCCTTGATCGTCGGGTTCGCCCTTCTTGCAAGCCTGCTGGGACTCGGTTGGAGTGTGGCGGGACTTCATGTCGCACTTGCCGTCGGTGCCCTGATCGTGACCTTCGCCATGTTCTCATTCGGGTGGATCGGCGGTGGCGATGCCAAGTTCTTCGCGGCCACGTGCCTGTGGCTGGGGCCTGAGCAGATGCTGATCTATACGATCTATGCCGCCTTGCTCGGGGGCGGTCTTACGCTTCTGATCCTTTTTGTGCGCACTTTACCGCTTCCAGGGGGGCTCTATTCACAAGGCTGGATTGCCCGTCTGCATAACGCAGAAGAAGGCGTGCCGTACGGGATTACGCTCGCGGGCGCAGGTCTCCTCGTCTATCCGCAGACCCCCTTTATGGCTACGCTCGGCCTCTAGGTTCTTCCCTCCACGTTCTTCGCTCTGTCATCGAGCGCATAGGACAGAGCGAGATAGTTGATGACGGACGAGGAGATCGGCTTCTTCTTCAGCGCAGCCTGGTAGTATTTTTGGGCCTTCGCATGATCGCCGTTTTTGGCGGCAAGCGTGCCTTGCGCGGACAGCGTCTTCCAGTTTTCCATGCCTTTGTTCTCAGCCGTCTACAAGGCTTTGCCCGCAAGGCTGACCTGCTCAGTCTCAAGGGCGACCTTACCGAGTTCGGTGGCACGCTCGCCGTCGTTCGGGTTGGCGATATAGGCGGTCTGCAGCACATCGAATGCGTGCTTCTTATTGCCGAGCGCGCGCAGGGATATGGCATGACCAAGGGCCGTGTCGGCGTCCTTCGGGTTCTTGGAATAGGCCATTGCCCATTTCGAGGCCGCTTCTACCGCTTCGCCCGCGCTCAATTGGACCGCCGGCACTAAGACGGGCACGACTGAAAGCGCTGTCCCCGTGGCTTGCAGCCCCCGAGAAGCGATACGGCAGCCGTTGTCGCTAAAGGAGTGCTATCACCATTGAACGTCGCGGAGAGAGGCGGTGTGCCATTTCCAGAGCAGCCCTTAACGGGCGCGTGAAAACGGGCCCGGTGTTGGTTGCAAATCTCGTTGACTGTCATGATGTGAGACACGTTTATAAAAAGTCTCAACCATGAGCGCGTGTTCCCATGGCTCCCAGGGCCTTGCGGTGTTCGCAAAGCGGGTGCGTTGCGCTTGCGAGCGCCTTATAGGTGCGCGTTTCAGGACGCGCTGTCTAAACGAGCTCGCGTTCGCGCATTTCAGCTTCCGCGCTGGCGAGCCAGTCTACCATGTAGGGCATTGCGTAGATCGTATCGACATATTCGGCGGCCGAGCCGTCATCGCCGAACTCGGTGAGCGGCACGTTGTAGGTGCGAAAGCGCGTCGCGACGGGCGCGTACATGGCATCCGCATTGGTGAACCGGCCCAGAAGAAACGGTCCGTCCTGGCCGAAACGCTCGCGCGTGTCTCGCCAGATCGCGATGACACGACGAATGTTGTGGCTCAGCGTTTCGCTCATCGCGGGCAGAGAAAAACTCGAGACGAGGTCCATGGGCATGTCGTTGCGCAACGCCTGGAAGCCGGCGTGCATCTCTGCGGAAATCGAGCGGGCGGTCGCCCGAGCCGCCCTGTCTTTCGGCCAAAGGCCAGCCTCAGGGTGCTGTTCGGCCAGATACTCGACGATGGCCAAACTGTCGCAGATCAGGCCAATATCGGTCTTAAGGGCAGGAACCTTGCCGGACGGCGATTGCTTGAAAATCTCGGCCTTGCTCTCGGGCTGCCGCAGGCGGATGCGCTCTTCAGTGAAGGGAACCCCACAGGCTTTCAGCGCAAGCCATGGGCGCAAGCTCCATGAAGAGTAGTTCTTGTCGCCAATTACGAGCGCATAACCCGTTCGTGTCATCGTTCCGCCTTCCGCCATTGTCATGATCCCGCTCCCCTGCCATTAATGCGCAGCCCCTTCAAGCCGCGTCCGGATTTTTTCATGCTTTCACACGCGATGATGCTCGACCCCACGCGCCGCCATCTGGAAGATTTGCTGCTTCTGCCCGGCACCGACGCAACCCCCATCGTGCTGGTTTCTCAAGATGAGGAGCTCGCCTCGCTCAGCGAGGTCGAGCGGGCCTGGGCCGAGGCACGGGCCTGGAAGCCGAGCCAGGGCTCCGTTCTTCTTGTTCCCGATCAAACTGGCGGAATCGGCAAGGTCCTACTGGGGACGGGCGGCGCGGACCTTTTGGAAACTGGGCAGATGCTCATGGGCGCGCTTCCAAGCGCGCTACCGGCGGGCGATTACCGTTTCGCGGACCAGCCGCCTAATCCTGAGTTGGCCGCACTCGGCTTCCTCGCCGGCTGCTACCGCTTCACCCGGTACAAGTCTGGGAGCAGCGAGCAAGCGAAGCGCCTTGTCCTGCCGGACGGCGCACATCGCGAACACGTTCTGGCGCTGGCAGAGGGGCTCTATCTCGGTCGCAATCTCATCAATACACCGGCAAACGATCTTGGCCCAGCAGAGCTGGAAGATGCTGCACGGGATCTCGCCAATATGTTTGATGCTGAGATCAAGGTGACTGAAGGCGCAAAGCTGCTGGCGGACAATTTCCCGATGATCCATGCGGTGGGTCGAGCAAGCGACCGGCCTCCGCGGCTCATCGACATGCATTGGGGGTCTGAGAGCGCTCCCAAAGTGACCATCGTCGGCAAGGGCATTTGTTTCGACACGGGTGGTCTCAACATCAAGCCTGGGAACGCTATGAGCTTGATGAAGAAGGACATGGGGGGCGCGGCCGCGGCACTCGCCTTCGCCCTCATGGTCATGCGGGCCAAGTTGCCCCTGCGGCTGCGTGTGATCATTCCGGCCGCCGACAATTCCATCGCCGGCAATGCGTTCCGGCCAGGCGATGTTCTGCCCAGCCGCAACGGCATGACGGTGGAGATCGGCAATACAGACGCCGAGGGGCGCCTTGTACTGGCGGACGCACTCAGCCTCGCCGACGAGGAGGCGCCCGACTATCTCGTGACATTTGCCACGCTCACCGGGGCGGCGCGCGTGGCACTCGGGCCCGACCTGCCGCCGTTCTATGCCGATGATGAAGCGTTTGCGGCGCGGATGGTTGACCTGTCGCACGCCGTTGGCGATCCTGTTTGGCGCATGCCTTTCTGGGCTCCTTACGACAAACTGCTCAAGAGTCGTGTGGCCGACGTCAATCATATTTCCGATGGGCCGTTTGCCGGTTCGGTGACGGCGGCGCTGTTCCTCAAGCGCTTTGTCCAAAATGCCAAGCGCTATGGGCATCTGGACATTTATGGTTGGGTGCCGCGCGAGCTACCGGGCCGCCCGCGGGGCGGCGAGCCCCATGCCGCCCGCGCTATGTTTGAATTCTTCCGGCATGAGTTGAACGCATGACGAAACCCGATCGGCGCCGGCACGCATTTCGCGTAGGTCTGGCCGCCGATTCACTGCGTGGCGTGGTCGACGCCGAGCGCTATGTGCCTGGCACGCCCCGCCAGGTGGGCGCACCGTCTCTGCCGCTTCGCCGCGAACCGCGCGCCGATGCGCCCCTCGATACCGAGGCGCTCCACGGCGAAACTCTCACAATCTTTGATGAACATGGCGGCTGGGCCTGGGTGCAGCTCCATCAGGACGGTTATGTCGGCTATGTGCCAAGCGCGGGCATCGTGCCGGCCGGCCCGCCCGCGACACATCGCATCAAGGCGTTGCGGACCTATGTCTTTCCCGAGCCTGATGCCAAAGCTCCACCACTCGCCATGCTGAGCCTGAACGCGCGGGTGCATGTTACAGAAGAAGGAGCGCGTTATGCGCGGCTCGACAATGGCGGCTTCCTCTATGTCACCCATCTCGCGAAGTTAGGGACGCATGCCCCAGATTTCGTCACCATTGCAGAGGGCTTTCTCGGCGCGCCCTATCTATGGGGTGGAAGGACGAGTGTCGGGTTGGACTGCTCGGGACTTGTCCAACTCGCCGCCGCCGCCGCCGGCCACGAACTGCCACGCGATGCGGACATGCAGGAAGAGGAGGCGGGGGAGGCGGTCGACTGGTCAGGTGGCGCACTGCTCACCCGCGGTGACCTCGTCTTTTGGGAGGGTCATGTGGGCATCATGACGAGCCCACAAGATTTTCTGCACGCCAATGCCTATCACATGGCCGTCGAGCATGAACCGTTTGAAGATGCGCGACGGCGCATTAAGGACGCAGGATTCGACATCACAAGCGTGCGGCAGCTGCCAGGCAAGTCTTAAGTCGCAACCGCATCGGCTGGTGTTGTTTCCAACTCGAATGCGGCCGCCAGCAAGGCCTTGGTGTAGTCGGTCTGCGGATTGGCGAACACATCCTGCGAGGCGCCTTGTTCCACGACCTTGCCGTGCCGTAGCACGAGGATGGAATTTGCCAGGGCACGAACGACTTTCAAGTCGTGGCTGATGAAAAGATACG
This sequence comes from uncultured Alphaproteobacteria bacterium, assembly GCA_942491645.1. Classification (GTDB taxonomy): domain Bacteria; phylum Pseudomonadota; class Alphaproteobacteria; order Rhizobiales; family Methyloligellaceae; genus Methyloceanibacter. The sequence goes on from CALOBK010000006.1 coordinate 107,318, forward strand.
CCAGCCTGTGGCGCTTCTGCAAATCGCGCAGTAGATCTACGATCTGCGCCTGTACCGACACGTCGAGCGCCGATGTCGGCTCATCGAGAATGAGAAATTTTGGCTCCAGAACCAGTGCTCGGGCGATCGCGATACGCTGCCTCTGGCCGCCTGAAAATTCGTGCGGATAACGGTCGCGGACGTTGCCATCGAGGCCGACTTCGACCAAGGCTTGCGATACGCGTGCCTCACGGTCCTCCCGCGAGATGTCGGGGTTCTGGATCAGAAGACCTTCTTCGATGATTTGCCCGATGGACATGCGAGGACTGAGAGACCCGTAAGGGTCCTGAAACACGATTTGCAGCTCCTTGCGCAGCGGGCGCATCTGTTTGGAACTGTAGCCGTCTATGCGCGTCCCAAGATAGACGATTGGTCCTTCGCTCGAGATCAGGCGCAGGATCGCCTGGCCGAGCGTGGTCTTACCGGAGCCGGACTCACCGACGACGCCGAGCGTTTGGCCTTCCTTGACCTCCACATCGATGCCATCGACCGCCTTGATGTGTCCCACCGTCTTGCGAAGGAAGCCGCGCTTGATCGGAAACCACACTTTCAAATCGTCGGTCTTGAGGATCGTCTTGGCGTTGGGGTCCGCCGGGGGCGGCGAGCCCTTGGGCTCCGATGCAATGAGATGTTTTGTGTAGTCGTCCCGTGGATGGCCAAAGACGTCCTTCGTGACACCGCGTTCAACGATCGCGCCTTGATGCATCACGCAGACCCGGTCCGCCATTTTTCGCACGATCCCGAGATCGTGGGTGATGAGCAGCATCGCCATGTTGAACTCGGCTTTGAGCTGCAACAACAATTCGAGGATCTGCGCCTGAATGGTCACATCGAGCGCTGTGGTGGGCTCATCGGCGATGAGAAGGTCGGGCTCGTTGGCGAGTGCCATGGCGATCATCACGCGTTGGCGCTGCCCGCCTGACAATTGATGCGGGTAAGACCCAAGCCGCTGCTCCGCGTCGCCAATGCCAACCTTGATGAGAAGGTCGATGATCCGGTCGCGGGCCTTCTGCCCTGTGATGCCTTTGTGGATACTCAAGACCTCGGCGATCTGCCGCTCAATCGTGTGAAGCGGGTTCAGCGACGTCATGGGCTCCTGAAAGATCATGGAAATCTGATTGCCGCGCACATGCCTCAACCCGTCCGGTGGCAAGGCCAGAAGATTCTCACCCTTGAAGTGGATCGCCCCGCCGGGGTGCGATGCCGCCGGGTAGGGGAGGAGCTGAAGGATCGACAAGGCTGACACGGTCTTGCCCGAGCCCGATTCGCCCACAAGCGCCACGGTCTCACCGCGATCAATGTCGAACGACACATTCTTGACCGCATGGGTCACTCGGTCGCCTGCACGAAAATCCACGCACAGATCGTCGACGGAAAGAAGAGAACCTTTGTCGGTCATGCGCGCGGTCCCTCCGGTTCTTCGTCGGCGCAGACCGACCGCTCGATCTCGATCGTTGCGTGGCTCAGGTCAAATTTCTCCTTCAGACGCGCCTTGATACCGCGCACGATCCCATCGATATCGGCTGTATCCCCGATCGCAGCATGCAGTGTGACCAAGCGCCGGGACTGGGTGATCGACCAAACATGAACGTGGTGGACATCTTGAACGCCTGGAACGCTCGCTATGATCTCCGGGGCAATGTCCCGCGTATCTAGTTCCTCCGGCGCACCTTCAAGAAGGATATGCGCCGATTCAGCCACAACAAACCAGCCGCTGCGCAAGATGATGATTGCGACAAGGACGGAGAGCAACGGGTCGATTGGCGTCCAGTCCGTCAGCAGGATGACCCCACCCGCAACCAGTGCTGCGACCGAGCCGAGCAAATCGCCAAGCACGTGAAGCGCCGCGCCCCGGACATTGAGATTCTCACGGTCCGCGCCTCGTAAAAGCCAGAAGGATAATAGGTTCACTAAGAGCCCGGCAACGCCCACGACGACCATGATGCCGCCGGCGACATCAGCCTCACCCTGAAGCAGCCGGACAATCGCCTCGTAGATGATCCAGCCTGCGATGGCGAACAGCGCAAGGCCGTTTGTGAAGGCGACGAGCACTTGGAAGCGGTCGAAGCCGTAAGTTCGCTTCCAGTCCGCGGGACGTCTTGTCAGCCGGAATGCAAACCAGGCGAGTGTCAGCGAGGCGAAGTCGGTCAACATGTGCCCGGCATCGGCGATCAGCGCGAGCGAATTCGCAATGATCCCGCCCGCCAACTCGACGAACATGAAGCAGCCGGTGAGAAGCGCGGCAATGCCCATGCGCGTCTCGTTCTTGGCATCGCTAACGCCATGGCTGTGATCGTGCGAACCGTGCATGCGTCTTACTGCCTTACGTCAAGGTCTTGCGTGGATCGAGCGCATCGCGCACCGCCTCGCCAACGAAGATGAGAAGGCTGAGCATGATGGCGATCACGAAGAACGCAGTCAGGCCCAGCCATGGTGCTTGAAGGTTGTCCTTGCCTTGCGCGAGCAGCTCGCCGAGCGAGGGAGAGCCAGGTGGCAGGCCAAAGCCGAGGAAGTCCAGTGAGGTCAGCGTTGTGATGGACCCGTTCAAGATGAACGGCATGAAGGTCAGCGTGGCGACCATTGCGTTGGGGAGCAAGTGCTTGAATATGATCTTGATGTTCGACAGGCCAAGCGCGCGAGCCGCCGTGACATACTCGAAATTCCGGGCGCGCAAGAACTCCGCGCGCACCACGCCCACCAGCGCCACCCATGAGAAGGCAAGGAGAATGCCGAGCAGGATCCAGAAATTTGGCTCGATCACCGCTGCGACGATGATCAGCAGATAAAGCTGCGGTACGCTCGACCAGATTTCGACGAAACGCTGGAACAAGAGGTCGGTCCAGCCACCGAAATAGCCCTGGACGGCACCCGCCGCGACACCGATGATCGAGGAAAAGATGGTCAAGACGAGCCCGAATAGCACCGAGATACGAAAACCGTAGATGATGCGCGCGACCACATCGCGCCCTTGATCGTCCGTGCCGAGCCAGTTCCATTCGAGGCTTGCATCGCAAGGATGAAACCCCTTCTCGACCGCGAGCGCGCAATCCTTGTCGGTGAGCAGCCAGGTGGGCGTCACCGGGAAAGCCATAGGCGGGTTTTTGTTTTGCGTGTTGTAGGAGAAGCGGATGGGCGGCCAGAGCATCCAGCCGCCGTTCTCGGTGATCAGCTCTTGCACGACCGGATCGCGATAATCTGCCTCCGTCTCGAAGATGCCACCGAAATCCGTCTCCGGATAGGCTTTGAAGATGGGCCAATAATAGTGGCCCTCATATTCGACCAGGATCGGCTTGTCATTGGCGATGAGTTCGGCGCAAAGGCTGATGGCGAAGAGCGTCAAGAAAATCCACAACGACCAGTAGCCGCGCCGATTGGCTTTGAAGGTTTGCCATCGCCGTTTGTTGAGTGCGGAGACCCAGGGGCTCGGGCTCGGAATGCCCCCGGCCGCAATCTCTTCCGTGACGGCGACATCGGTCGGTGCGTCCATCAGACCTCCCGCGTCTCGAAGTCGATCCGCGGATCGACCCAGGTATAGGTGAGATCGGACAGGAGGCTGATGAAGAGACCCAGCAGCGAGAAGATATAGACGGTCGCAAAGACGACCGGATAGTCGCGATTGACGATCGACTCAAAACCGAGCAGGCCGAGCCCATCCAATGTGAAGATGGTCTCGATGAGGAGCGAGCCGGCGAAGAACGCACCGATAAACGCGCCCGGGAAGCCTGCGATGACAATCAGCATGGCGTTGCGGAAGACGTGGCCATAGAGAACTTGGTGCTCGTTGAGACCCTTGGCTCTCGCGGTGATGACGTATTGCTTGCGGATTTCCTCCAGGAACGAATTCTTGGTGAGGAACGTCGTTGTGGCGAAGGCAGCCAGAGCCATGGCGGTTAGCGGCAGCACTAGATGCCAGAAATAGTCGAGGATCTTTTCGTACCAGGGCAGTGACCAGAAATTCTCCGAAACAAGACCCCGCAGCGGGAAGATTTGTACGAACGAACCACCGGCGAGCAAAACGATCAGAAACACCGCGACAAGGAAGCCGGGGATCGCATAACCGATGACGATCACGCTCGATGTCCAAATGTCGAACCGCGATCCGTCCGCGACTGCTTTTCGGATGCCGAGCGGAATCGAGATCGAATAGGAAATGAGCGTCATCCATAGCCCGAGCGAGATCGACACGGGCATGCGCTCGGCAATCAGCTCCAGGACGCTCGTGTCCCGGAAATAGCTTTCGCCAAAATCGAAGCGCAGGTAGCTCCAGATCATCTGGCCGAAGCGCTCGTGAGCGGGTTTGTCGAAGCCGAACTGTTTTTCGAGGCTTGCAATGAATTCGGGGTCGAGCCCTTGAGCACCGCGATATTTAGACGAGCCGCCGCCAACGTCACCACCGGGCATGCCCTGCTGGCCGCCGCCGCCCGAAAAATCGCTGCCGCCCCCGCTGAATTTGGCCGTTGCCCCAGGGTCAGTGCCCGCAAGCTGGGCGATCAGCCGTTCCACCGGGCCACCCGGTGCGAACTGAACGATGACGAACGTCACCAGCATAATGCCGAGCATCGTCGGGATGATCAGCAAGATTCGGCGAAGGATATAAGCGGCCAATGTTGTGAGGCTTCCTGTCGCTGCGCTTTGGGTCGCGATAGAGTCCGGGCATCCTTCCGCATCGGAGGGCCGGATGTCGTGCTTTACGTTCTGTTGCTTACTGGATTCTGGCCCGAAGTGGAACCCGACAGGGTGGCTCCAATCATTGCAAGTTGGTAAGGCACAGCCGCACTTCGGGGCAGGCGAGGGGCTGCCAGCCCTCACGCTCTAGTTCTTCGCCTCGTCGAACCACCACGTATCGAGAATTCCGCGGTCATATTTCGGCTTGATCTCGGGTCGCGAGAACTTGTCCCAATAAGCGATCGTGTGGGAGGGCTTGTACCAGTGCGGGACCCAGTAATGGCCCGCGCGCAGGACGCGGTCGAGCGCGCGCGCCGCTGTCGTCATGTCTTCGCGGCTGTCGGCTGCAATGATCTTCCCAATCAGCAAGTCTACCGCAGGGTCCTTGATGCCTGCCAGATTGAGCGAGCCGTCGAGATCGGCGGCCTCTGAGCCAAAATAGCTGCGCAATTCCACACCAGGCGTGTTCCGCATGACATAGCGCTGCGTGGTAATATCGAAATCGAAATCTTTGAGGCGCTGTTGGTATTGGGCAGGGTCCACCCGCCGGAGGCGGGCATCAATCCCGAGCAGCTTCAGATTCTTCACATAGGGCGCGATGATCCGCTCAAATGTAGGGTCGAAGGTCAGAAACTCGACGCTGAGCTGCTCGCCCTTGGCGTTGACCCGTTTTCGGTTTTTCACCCGCCAACCCGCTTCGTCGAGAAGCTTACTCGCTTTCTGCAGCGAGGGGCGGTCCCGGCCAGACCCGTCGCTGACAGGTGGCATGACGGCGGTTCCAAGGGCCCCGTTCGGAACCTCAACATCGAGGCTTTCAAGCAGAATGCGCTCAGGTCCGGAAGCTTCGCCTTCCGCTTCCATCGGGGAATTTTCAAAGAAGCTCTGTGTACGGTCATAGAGGCCGTAGAACATATTGCGGTTGGTCCACTCGAAGTCGAACGCAAGGGCCAACGCTTCGCGCACACGCGGGTCTTGAAACTTGTCCCGCCTTGTATTGATAAAGAAGCCTTGGGTGCCCGAGGGCGTCTCGTCCGCAAGGGTCGCCTTCTTCACACGCCCATCGCCGATAGCCGGAAAATCATATTCCGTCGCCCAAACCTTCGAGGTGAACTCCTCGCGCAAATCGTAGGTGCCCGCTTTGAATGCTTCCATACCCGCGGTGCGGTCGCGGAAGTACTCGTAGCGAATCCTATCGAAGTTCCAGCGCCCCTTGTTGACGGGCAGGTCCTTAGCCCAATAGTCGGGTCTGCGCAGATACGTGATGTTCCGGCCTTGCGCGAACTTGTCGATAAGATAGGGGCCAGAGCCGAGCGGCGCATCGAGTGTCGTCTCATTGAAGGGCTGTTTAGAATAGTAAGCCTTCGAAAATACAGGTAGGCCCGCCACGGTCAGCGGGAGATCGCGGACGAGCTCGCCCTTGAAGGAGTAGCGCACCGATTGTGGGCCAATGGCCTCGGCCTTCACCACATCGCGCAACATCTGACTGAAGAGGGGGTGGCCCTTCGTCTTCAGCGTTTCGAACGTGAACACGACATCGTCGGCCGTGAGTGGGGTCCCGTCGGAAAAGCGGGCCTCTGGTCTTAACGTGAATGTCACCGACTGACCGTCGTCCGCCACCTCGGCGCCTTCTGCGATCAGTCCGTAGACTGCGTCCGGCTCATCCGTCGCCCGCACCATCAAGGTGTCGAATAGCAACTCCAAACCTTGGGCGGCATCGCCTTTTAGAATGTAGTTGTTGAGACTGTTGAAGGTCGTGACGCCGCCCCAACCGATAAGCGATAGGGCGCCGCCCTTTGGCGCGTCGGGATTCACATATGCGAAGGACTGAAAATCCTCCGGCAGCGCGAGATCGTCGAACGCGGCAAGGCCGTGCGTGCGCTCGGCCGCGGCAACCGGCATGGGCACGGCAAGCGCAAAGATGAGGCCTGCTATGAGTGCGAATGTCGGGTGTGGGACGTTCATCACCGTTAGTTCGACAGCTCCGGTACCGTGTCGGCTTTGTCGCCATCATACCACCACACCTGCAGGAAGCCGGGGGTCAGGCCGGGAAGCTTGTCCGGCTGGCCATAGCGGCTCCAATAGGCGATGCGCACATTGGGAGAGAACCATTGCGGGACCACGAAGTCGTTCCACAAGAGCACGCGATCAAGCGCCCGCGTGGCGGCGACCAGCTCTTTGCGGTCCTTGGCGTAGATGATGTGGTCGACCAGCTTGTCGATGGCGGGGTTCTTGATGCCGATCAGGTTCATGCTGCCTTTTCGGTCCGCGGCGTCCGATCCCCAGAAGTCACGCTGCTCGTTGCCGGGCGAACTCGACTGCGGAAAATTGCCGACAATGACATCGTAGTCGAAATTGTTCAGACGGCGCGTGTACTGGGCCGAGTCCACAAGGCGGATCGAACTCTTAATGCCAAGCTTTTCGAGGTGGCGCATATATGGGTGCACAATGCGCTCGAAGAGGGGTGACACCAGCAAGAACTCGATCGTCATCGGCTGACCGGTCTCGGTGTTGGTCAACACGCCGTTCTTCACCTGCCAGCCAGCATCGCGCAGGAGTTTCACAGATTTGCGCAAGTTATTGCGCATCTGCAACTGATCCTTGTTCGTCGGGTTCTGGTGTACTGCGGTGAACACCTCCTCCGGCACTTGGTTCCGCAAAGTTTCGAGAATTTCGAGCTCCCGGCCCTCTGGAAGGGCGTCTGGGGCCTCGAGTTCCGAGTTCTGGAAATAGCTGCCGACCCGCTCATACTGCCCGTAGAACAGATTCTTGTTTGCCCATTCGAAATCGAATGCGAGGTTCAGTGCGCGGCGCACGCGCCGGTCCTGGAACTGTGGGCGGCGTAGATTGAGCACGAAGGCCTGCATGGGCTGGGTCCGCTTGATGTGAACTTCCTGGCGCTTCACATCGCCGTCCCTCAGTGCCGGAAAATCATAGGACGTCGCCCAGTTCTTCGCGCTTGTCTCCTGCCAATAGTCGAGATTGCCAGCCTTGAAGCTCTCGAACGCGACAGTCGTGTCGCGATAGGTATCGAAGCGGAGCTCGTCGAAGTTCCACATGCCCCTGTTCACAGGCAGGTCCTTACCCCAATAGTCGTCCACGCGCTCATAAGTGATGAAGCGCCCAGGGCTCACGTCCTTGATGCGGTAAGGGCCAGAGCCGAGCGGGGGCTCAAGCGTTGTCTTCATCGGGTCGCGCGCCTCGCCGCGCGCATCGGTTCCCGTCCAATAATGTTCGGGCACAATGGTGAGCTGCCCCATGATCATCGGCAGCTCGCGATTACCGGTCTTGTCGAAATAGAACGTGACCTCGTTGTCGCCGGTTTCCTCCGCGCGGGAGACGTTCTTGTAGTAAAGCCCCATCCTGGGGTTCGCGGTCTTGTTGACCTCGAGGCTGTAGATCACGTCTTCAGGGGTGATCGGCTTTCCATCGTGCCAGCGCGCATTGTCGCGGAGCTTGAATGTCACCGAGGAATAGTCCTCCGGATAAGACGCCCATTCAGCGATGAGCCCATAGGACGTGGAAGGCTCATCGATACTGTCATTCATCAGGCTCTCATAGACGAGGCTGAGCCCGGCAGCTTTTTCGCCGCGGTAAAGGACAGGGTTCAGGCTGTCGAAGCCCCCGATTGAGGCTAGCCGAGCGACACCCCCTTTAGGTGCGTCGGGATTCACATAGTCGAAATGTGTGAAATCCGCCGGATACTTTGTCTCGCCCATGAGCGAGAGCCCATGGTGCTGTGTCATGTCAGCTTTTGGGGCTTCGGCATCTTGAGCGGCAGCGGGCCCAAGCAGAAGGGCAGTCAGCGCGATAACAAGGGTTAGGCGTGAAAGGATCATGAGCACGAGGGGGGTTGCCGATCGAGGGATGGGTCCTTGAGGAACGTCCTTTGCAGTGCCGTCCTGGGTAGCAGTTGGATGCGAGCCCGGCATCAGGCACAAGGCGCAAAAAAACACGAAAAAAACTAGCATGGCCTGCGACCGCGCCAAATGAATAATCGGTCATGTCCAGGCGCCGGTCGCGCAGCCGGTGCGGTGCGGTCGAGATTTTCTTGCGACAGCATCCGAGGCGGTCAAAGGCCTTGCGCCTGACCAAACGGACAGCCGTTCCCGTGTTGCGTGAAGTGTTCGGGAACGCAAAGAAAAAGGGCCTCCCGCTGGAGGCCCTTTCAATGATTGGTTTGCCTTGAAGGCTTTTGCCTAGAGGCCGTCCGGCTTGCCGTTTGGGTAGACCGGCTGTGGCCGTGAAGAGGGGCCATCGCCCCCGGACGGTACATCGGCGCTCATGGCGCTGGAGTCCCCATCGGCAGCCTCCTCGCCAGGAACGACGGGCTGAGGCTGGTTTGGAGAGGCTGGCTCGCCCATATGCGGTTCGGCTGGGGCGTCTTCGGAGACCGTCGGCGAACCGACCACGGTCTCGTCCATCGACTCTTGCTCCATGGCCGCATCCGGCGTCTCGCTCCCCATGGCCTTGGCCGGAACGACCGGCTGCGGCTGGTTCGGAGAGGCCGGCTCCCCCTTATGAGGCTCCGAGGGGGCCTCTTCGGAGACAGCTGGCGAAACGACGACAGTGTCCTCCTCAGTGACCTCTTCTTCCTCGACCGCGGCCTCAGGCGCCCCGGCGGGTCCCTCCGCACCGGGTCCCTCCGCACCGGGTTCCTCCGCAGCAGGCTCTACACCAGTGGGTTTGGCCTCTTCCTCAGCAGGAGCGGCTTCCGCATCTCCGCCCGGCAGTGGCGGGGGGTTCTCCGTATGGCTCCGCAGGAACGCGATCATATCCGCGCGCTTCTTCGCATCCGGAATCCCGGGGTAGGCCATCGTTGTTCCCGGAGCAAAAGCTTGCGGGTTTTTCAGCCAAGCATCCAGATTCTCGTAGGTCCAGGCGCCAGCCTTGCCCTTGAGGGCTGGGGAGTAATTGAAGCCTTCATGGTGAGCGATCTTCGCGCCCACCACGTTGTGAAGGTTCGGCCCCACCATGTTTCCACCGCCCGCATCGAATGTGTGGCAAACCTTGCAAAGCGCTGCGCCCTGCTCGCCCTTGGCCGGGTCGGCCTCCGCGAGCAGTGAGAGGACCTCAGGCTTACCGCCACCCTCGGCAGCCTTCTCAGAGGCACCGCCAGCCTCAGGGGCCGCTGCCTTAGGCTCGGGAATCGGAAGCGGATCATCGCTATTCTTGTTGAGATAGGCGATGACGTCCGCGCGTTTCTGAATGTCGGCAATCCCCGGGAAGGCCATGCTGGTGCCGGCCGCGAACGCCTGCGGGTTTTTCAGCCAAGCGTCCATATTCTCGAAGGTCCAATCGCCACCATGGTCTTTGAGAACCTGCGTGTAGTTGACACCTTCGTGGCCGGCGATCTTGTGCCCCACGACGCCGTAAAGGTTCGGACCGATCATGGTCGGGCCGCCCTTCTCGAAGCTGTGGCAGACCTTACAAAGCCCCACCGCCTGCTCACCCTTGGCGGGATCGGCCTTGTTGAGCGCCAATATGAAGGCCGCACCTTCGTCGCTGGCTTTGTCTTTTCCGCCGTGGACGGCATCTTCCTCGGCGCCGGCAACTTCGTAGCCTGGCGTCTCGGGCAGGTCCTCTTCGTAGATGATGTCAATGAGTGTTCTTGTGCCAAAGAAGAGAAGCAGTGCGACAAGCACAGCCATGGCAACTTTGTTGAAGTAGTAATGTTTCATGATCGGTATCCCCCCGGCAGGCAAAACGCTACTTCCCGGTAGCTCTTGCGACGTCGCGTGACACTATAAGGGGCGGCGTGTTGTTGCAACTCAGAGACTCGCAGTCTTGGTGAACCAATTTGACGGAATTTTTCCTACCCTAACATACGGAAAATGATGACAAAAACCATTGTGGTCATTCCTGCGCGGCGGGCGGCCACCCGTCTGCCGGACAAGCCATTGGCACAGATCGCGGGCGTCGCCATGATTGTTCATGTTTGGCGCCGGGCCATCGAGGCCGGTTGTGGGCCAGTTTTGGTCGCGACCGATTCGGAAGAGGTCCAGGACGCGGTGGCGAGCGCGGGCGGCGAGGCCGTCCTGACACGCGCCGATCATGCAAGCGGTTCGGACCGGATCCACGAGGCCTTGTCGGCTGCGGATCCGGATCGGCGCTTCGACGTCGTGGTCAACCTTCAAGGGGATTTGCCAACGCTTGATCCGCGCCTGGTGCGCAAATGTGTTGAGGCATTGGAAGCTGGCGAGGCGGATATGGGTACGATCGCCGCCGAGATCGTGTGGGAGGAAGAGCGCGCCAATCCTAATGTTGTGAAGGTTGTGGGGTCGCCGCTGCCGCGCGGTGGTATTCTTAATGCGCTCTATTTCACCCGCGCGACTGCGCCCTTCGGAGACGGTCCGCTCTATCATCATATCGGTCTTTATGCGTATCGCCGGGCGGCCCTCGAACGGTTCGTTGGCCTTCCGCCCTCGCCACTGGAGATGCGCGAAAAGCTCGAACAACTCCGCGCGCTTGAGGCAGGAATGCGCATTCACGTCGGTCTCGTTGACACGGTTCCACTCGGTGTCGATACTCCCGCCGACCTTACCCGGGCGCGCGAAATTCTTGAATCATCTTGAGAATTTCCCAACGTCGAAGCAAAGACCTGGAAGCGAAGTTCAAAAGCGATGGCCACTAAGCGCGTGCATAAAATCGCCTTCCAGGGCGAGCCAGGCGCAAACTCGCATCTGGCGGCGCGCGATGCCTATTCCGGCATGGGGGTCCTGCCATGCGGCACCTTTGAGGATGCGCTCACAGCGGTGAAGGCGGGGCGGGCGAAGCTCGCCATGATCCCAATAGAGAACTCGGTGGCGGGGCGCGTGGCTGATATCCACCATCTGCTGCCGCATTCCGGTCTCTATATCGTGGGCGAGCACTTCGAGCGTATTAGGCATCAATTGCTGATGCGGCCACGCGCTAAATTGTCCGGACTCAAGACCGTCCACAGTCACATCATGGCTCTCGGCCAATGCCGGAAGTTCATTGCCGACATGAAGCTGACCCCGGTGACCGAGGCGGATACGGCAGGCGCAGCGCGGCATGTGGCCGAGGCGGGCGATCCCACCCAAGGGGCGATTGCCTCAAAGCTTGCCGCGGAAATCTACGGGTTGCGTATTGCCAAGAAGGATATCGAGGACGCCTCCCACAACACCACGCGCTTTGTGGTGCTCTCTGCAAAGCCGGTGAAGACCAAGGCCGCTGACGGCCCCGTCGTCACCACATTCGTGTTCCGGGTGCGCAACGTGCCGGCCGCGCTCTACAAAGCGCTTGGCGGGTTCGCAACGAATGGCGTGAATATGACCAAGCTTGAGTCCTACCAGCTCGAAGGCTCATTCAACGCGACCATGTTTTATGCCGATATCGAGGGGCATCCGGACGCCCGCCCCGTGCAGCTCGCCATGGAGGAGCTTGGCTTCTTCACGAGCGAGATAAAAGTGCTCGGCACCTATCCGGCCAGCCCCTTCCGCGCCAAGCTGAACGCTTGAGCCCTCAGGATTTGCGCAACTTCTTGGCGATCCGCTCGGCCTTTGCCACGTCCGCCTGGGGAATGAACGGCTTGTTGTCCCAGCCCGGCCGGGCCGAGGTCGATTTGTACTCGCCGGGATCACATTTCGTGACCGGATGGGCGGCAATCTCCCGCTCAAGGCGCGCCGCTTCCTCTTCCGGCGTTTCTCCCGTCAAAACGCGCTTCTTCGGCCTGCCAAACTGTTGTGGCTTCTTCTTTTTTTCCAAGCTCATCGACTATCTCCGATTGGAAAGCGAACGAAAGGTTCGTGTTCCTTTGATCCCATCCGGCCCTTGGGAGGCCCGGCAGCTTACGCCAACTTTTATAGGTGCTGCGCGCCTATTCAATGACGAATGACACGCCCATCATGCATTTCGTGCCGTCGAGGTCGCCTAGGAACTTGCAAACGCTCAAGGTTGCCTTCCCCTTCTTCGAGCGATCGACTACTTCGTGCCGGAAAATAGGCTCTCCTGTCCCCAGCACCTCGCGGTCGTCGGCGCGAAGAGCCTCCGCATTGTCTGCCCAGGGAAGTTCATCGTCGGTCTTGCCCATGACATCTTGCTTGGCAAGTTCGTTGATCGCCCGATTCCCCCCGAGATAGCGCCCATCGTCACTCTTCGCCCAGAAGAGAAAAGGCATGGCGTTGAAGACCTCAAGCTGACTGCGTTGCACGTCGGTGTCCTTCCTTTGTGACCTATCAGGGCCGGTGCGGCGAATTCTAAGATCGGTGCTGAGGCGGGTTGCCACAAGGCCCCGGTTCCCCGATATAGTGGGCCAGGGAGGTTGGCGGCAGGCGCGTGCCTCGCCAACCGGGTCAGGTCCGGAAGGAAGCAGCCCCAACGAGCGTTTCGCGGGTTGATTGTCCAGCCTCCCACCTTTCCTATGTTTCGCGTAATGATGTGTCGCGAGCGGGATGTCGGGATCCTTTCGTGGCGACCCGCTTTTGCGACGACCCGTTCCTGAAGCCCCGTTCCTGAAGCCCTGTTCCTGAAACATTGTGTTGAGCGCGAGCCCCTGAAGATGGCAGAAGCGAAAGACAAAGCCCTGGAGCATGCGGCGAGCGAACAGGCGAGCCACGCGGCACTCGCCCGCAAATATCGGCCGAGAGTGTTCGCCGAACTCATCGGCCAGGAGCCGATGGTCCAGACGCTTCGGAACGCCTTCACCTCGGGGCGCGTTGCTCCAGCCTATATGCTCACCGGTGTGCGCGGTGTGGGCAAGACAACCACCGCGCGCCTTGTTGCGCGCGCCCTCAACTATGAAGGCCCACGTGGCGAGGGCGCCACGATCGATATTGAGGAAGAGGGTGTCCATTGCCGGGCGATTCTGGAGGGCCGGCACCTAGATGTGATCGAGATGGACGCTGCCTCGCACACCGGCATCGACGATGTGCGCGATCTCATCGACAGCGCGCACTACAAACCCAATTCCGCCCGCTACAAGGTCTACATTATTGACGAGGTGCACATGCTCTCCAAGCAGGCCTTCAACGGCCTGTTGAAGACGCTGGAGGAGCCGCCGGAGCATGTGAAGTTCATCTTCGCGACAACGGAAGTCCGAAAAGTGCCCGTCACGGTGCTGTCACGCTGTCAGCGCTTCGACCTCAAGCGCATCGAGATCGAGACCATGACCGCACATCTTGCGCGGATAGCGAAAGAAGAGGGTGCGGAGGCGGCGCCTGACGCGCTTGCCATGATCGCGCGGGCCGGCGAGGGGTCGGTCCGCGACGCGCTCTCCATTCTCGACCGCGCCATCGCTTTCGGTTCAGGCAAGATCGAGGCGGATACCTTGCGCGCGCTTCTCGGCCTTGCGGACCGGAGCCGGATTATCGATCTGCTTGAGACGGTCCTGAAGGGCGATGCGGGTGGGGCGCTCGGCACGCTTGCCCAGCTTAACCGCGATGGCGCAGAGCCAGGACAAGTGATCACCGATTTGGCCGATGCGGTCCACGCGATCACCGTAGTGAAGGCCGCCGGCATTGGGAGCATTGATCCCACCACGGGCGAGGCGGAACGGGCGCGGGTGGAAGAGCTTGCCAAACGCCTCTCAATGCCGGTGCTCGCGCGGGCCTGGCAGATGCTTCTCAAAGGCCACGACGAAGTCCGCAACAGCTCAAGACCGCTCGCTGCTGCGGACATGATTTTGGTCCGCCTGGCCTATGCGGCCGAGATGCCCCCACCGGGTCAGCTTGCCCGCTATCTCAAGGACGAGGGCGCAAGCAGCAAAGAACCGTCGCGCACCGATCCTGCGGCTTCTGCGCCCACTCCGGCCGCAGCACGGGCAAGTGCCGAGGTCGCGCAGCCGGCGGCAAGTGTCGAGGCGCCGCCGCAGGACGACCATAGGGATGCGCCCCACATTCCCGAAAGCGAGAATCCGGCACCCCCCGAGGCCTGGGAGGAGCCCAGATCGCAGCCGGAATTGGAGGGACGCGAGATGCTGCCAATGCCGAGCAGCTTTGCCGATGTGGTGGAGCTTGCCGGTGAGAAACGCGATCTCAAACTGAAGAACGCGCTTTTGGAGCAGGTCCGGCTGGTGCATTTCAAGCCAGGCGATATCGCGCTGAACCCGCTGCCCACCGCCAAGGCCGATCTCTTGCAGGAAGTAATGCGGAAGCTCAAAGCCTGGACCGGGCGTGTCTGGATCGTCTCGACGAGCGACCAGGAGGGAGACGAGCCACTCGGCGCTCAGCGCCGTGAGGCCGCCGCCCGAGAGATCGAAATGTTGCAAGAGCACCCAGCGGTCCAAAAAGTGTTACGGCATTTTCCGAGCGCGGAGATCAAGGCCGTGCGCACCATGGAACAGGCCGCTCCGCAAGATGGTGAGACCTGTGGCGAGGCGGATCGCGAAGACCAGATGGCTGAAGACCAGTTGAGGAATGATGGGACCAATTAGGACGGCTCCCGCAACACGGACGACGAACAAGGATCTGAAGGCGAGGACCTAAGAGAACACGATGAAGAACTTCACGCAGATGATGAAGCAGGCGCAGGAGCTTCAGGGCCGGATGCAGGAGATGCAGTCGGAGATGGAGACCATGACGTGCGAGGGCCGTGCCGGTGGTGGCGCGGTGACTGTGACCCTAAACGGCAAGGGTGAGATGTCGGGCGTAACCATCGACCCCTCCATGCTGAAGCCTGAAGAAGCTGAGATCCTCGAAGATCTGATCGTGGCGGCCCATACGGACGCCAAGGGCAAAGTTGAAGAGGCCATGAAAGACAAGATGGCCGCTCTCACCGGCGGTCTTCCGATCCCGCCCGGCTTCAAACTTTTCTAGCGGGCTGGCTCTTCATGGCGCGTGCGGCGGCCGGTCCCGAAATTGAAAGACTGATTCAGCTGCTGGCGCGATTACCAGGGCTCGGCCCCCGCTCGGCCAGGCGCGCGGCGCTCCATCTCGTCAAAAAGAAAGAGCAATTGCTGGATCCCTTAGCCGCGGCGCTCGCGGAGACCCGCGATACGATTCTCACATGCGAGATATGCGGGAACATCGATACGCAGTCTCCTTGCACGCTTTGCCGTGATGAGAGCCGCGACCGCACGTTGATCTGTGTGGTGGAGGAGGTGGGTGATCTGTGGGCGCTGGAGCGCGCTTCCGTGATCAACGGCCCCTACCATGTTCTAGGCGGCACGCTGTCGCCGCTTGATGGCGTCGGCCCTGACGATCTGATGATCCCGAAACTGATTGAGCGCTCGAGCGCAAGCGAAGTCACTGAAGTGCTGCTTGCGCTCAATGCCACTGTCGAGGGCCAGTCCACTGCCCATTACCTCATGGACCAGCTTTCCGGCTGCAATGTCTCGGTCTCGCGGCTCGCCCAAGGCGTGCCCGTTGGCGGCGAACTCGACTATCTCGACGAGGGCACGCTTGCCGCCGCTGTCAAAGCCCGCAAGGCGATGTGAGGGCGAGGGCGGTCAGTTGCCCTCATATTCGCGGATCACCGTCTCGGCGGCCGCCTGAATTTTCTCCCAGCACACAGCCGGACGGTCGGCGTTCATCAAGAATTCCTGGTGAATGTCCGCCTCCAATTCACCGCCGATACAGATACAGGCGACAAGGCCAAACGCGGCCGCCGCGCAGGCCGCGACGATTCATATGATTGTGCCGCTACCCATGTGTGCCACCGCTGATGTGACGTGCGTTCTGCTACTTGGAGCCTTCGGTCTCGTCCGTGTCGCCGCTCTCCTCCGACCAGGGCGCGACCTTCAATAGGAGGAGCATGCCGGGGATCGCGACAATGGTGCAGATGATGAAAAATTGCGTCCACCCCACGGTTTCCACGATGAAGCCGGTGGAGGCATTGGCCAGCGTGCGCGGGACTGCGATGAAACTTGAGAACAAGGCGAATTGCGTGGCCGTAAA
Organism: uncultured Alphaproteobacteria bacterium; assembly: GCA_942491645.1. GTDB lineage: Bacteria > Pseudomonadota > Alphaproteobacteria > Rhizobiales > Methyloligellaceae > Methyloceanibacter. The sequence goes on from CALOBK010000006.1 coordinate 123,874, forward strand.
GGCCTTGCTGGTTTCTCTCGCCATGAAGGCGGTCAGCGCGATCGTTCCAACGCCAACGCCGAGATATTCGCCGCTGACCACGACGAACAGCCCGGCCAGCGTATGGCCTGCCTGGCTCAGCCAGATATAGGGGATGATGGTGGCAAGCTGTACGAAGCCGAAGAGCCATAAGGCCCGATTGATGCTTACTTTGAGCATTACGATCCCGCCGATCGTGCCACCGGCGATACTGGCCCACAGGCCCGCAAACTTGGCGACCGAGCCGATCTCGGTCAGGCTATAGCCCATATCCAGATAGAAAGGCGTTGCCAGCGCCGTGGCCATGTTGTCCCCCAGCTTGTAGAGGAACAAGAAGGCAAGGATTGCGAGCGCGGCCATGATCCCGTCTCGGCTGAAAAACTCCACAAAGGGATTGATCACCGCCTCGCGCAAGGTGTGCGGGGCCAATGCATCGTCGCTCACTTCTTTGACGAGCAAGGTGGTGATAATGCCGACGAGCATGAACAGTGCCGTAATCCAGAACACCACGGACCACGGTAATTGGTCGGCCAGGATCAAGGCAAGCGACCCCGGCACCAGGCCGGACAGACGGTAGGCATTGACCCAGATGGATGTGCCGGTGCCCAGTTCATCATCCGCCAGCAACTCCCGCCGGTAGGCATCGATGACGATGTCCTGGCTGGCGCCAAACAGGGCAACCACGAAAACGATTCCAACGATCGTTTGGAGCGAGATGGAGGGGTCGAACCGGCCCAGAACACCGATCGAAAGAAGTAGCATTAGCTGAGTCAGGAGCGCCCATCCGCGCCGGCGGCCAAGGAAAGGCAGCTTGAAGCGGTCCATCAGGGGCGACCAGAGGAATTTCCAGGTATAGGGCAGGCCCACCAGGGCGAACAGTCCGATGGTGGCAAGGTCCACCCCGTTGCTGCGCAGCCAAGCAGGCACCAAGGACACCAGGACAAACAAGGGTAGTCCGGAACTGAATCCCAGGAAAACGCAAGTCAGCATCTTCCGGGTGAACAGGATCTCGGTCCAGCGGCGGTGCGCCTCCACCGGTCTCTGTTTTTTGGTTCCGACCCCTGTCTCCGCCATGAGAAGTTCTTATCAGTCGGTCGCCCCGCCGTCATGGCCTCCCATCGTCCTATCCCGGGAAAAGAACCGACCTGTGGCAGCGAAACAGGTCGCGATCCATCTCGCGAATCTCATGAGCCAAATAGCTACTTGCGAATGGTTTGCAACGAGAGATATGGTGCATTGCGAAACAACAGTTCTTGTAAAGGTAGGTTCGCATGGCAGCGAATGGGTTTAGGCAGCTACGAGGGTTTGCCGCCGCGATTGCGATTTTGGGACTTTGCGTGTTTGGCGCAGGCCAGGCTCACAGCGACGACGCCTCGAAGGCCTCTTCGGCGGACGGCGACAAGTTCCGTGTGGTTACGACCTTCACTGTCATTGAGGACATTGCTCAGAACGTCGCCGGCGATGCGGCGGTGGTCGAATCGATCACAAAGCCTGGAGCGGAGATTCACGACTACCAGCCCACGCCCGGCGATATCGTCAAGGCGCAGGACGCCGACCTCGTGTTGTGGAACGGCTTCAACCTGGAGCGCTGGTTCGAAAAGTTCTTTCAAAATGTGAAGGACGTGCCGAGCGTCGTCGTGAGCGAGGGCGTGGAACCGATGGGTATCGCCGAGGGCGCCTATACCGGCAAGCCCAACCCGCACGCATGGATGTCACCCACAAGCGCACTCATTTACGTTGAGAACATCCGCAAGGCTTTTGTAGAGAACGATCCGAAGAATGCGGAAACTTACAATAAGAACGCGGCCGCCTACGCCGAAAAGATCAAGGCGATGGACGCGCCCTTGCGCAAGCGGCTTTCGGCCATCCCGGACAACAAACGGTGGCTTGTCACGAGCGAAGGTGCCTTTTCCTATCTCGCCCGCGATTACGATATGCAAGAGGCCTATCTTTGGCCCATCAACGCCGATCAGCAAGGAACGCCGCAGCAGGTGCGTGAGGTGATCGAGACCGTTCGTGAGAACGAGATCCCTGTCGTGTTTTCGGAGAGCACCGTTTCCGATCGCTCGGCCAAGCAAGTCGCGAAGGAGACAGGAGCCCGATATGGCGGCATGCTCTATGTGGATTCGCTCAGCAAAGAGGGCGGTGCCGTGCCCACCTATCTCGACCTTTTGCGCGTGACCGTTGAGACGATTGCCAAGGGGTTCGATGAAAAGCAGTCCTGATCGCTTAATGCATCGAGAGGGTCCCGCGCGAGCTGCAAGCATCGCCGTGCGGGACCTCAGTGTTACTTACCCAAACGGCTTCACCGCCGTGCGTGATGCGTCTTTCGAGCTCGGCCCAGGCTCGATCTGCGCCCTAGTGGGCGTAAACGGCAGCGGCAAATCCACGATCTTCAAGGCGATCATGGGCTTCGTCAGACCCTCGACCGGTCAGGTGCTCTTATGCGGCCTTCCGGTTGAAAAGGCGATCTCCAAGAACATCGTCGCGTATGTGCCGCAAAGTGAGGACGTCGATTGGAACTTCCCGGTCCTCGTCGAAGATGTCGTCATGATGGGGCGATACGGCCATATGAACTTCTTGCGCATTCCATCGAAGGAAGATCGCCGGAAAGTGGACGAGGCGCTGGAGCGCGTGAATATGACCGCCTATCGCATGCGGCAGATTGGCGAGCTCTCCGGTGGTCAGAAGAAGCGTGTTTTCCTGGCTCGTGCTCTGGCACAAGAAGGACGCATCATCCTGCTGGACGAGCCGTTCACGGGTATCGACGTCACGACTGAGACAGCGATCATCGAACTCTTGGGTGAACTGCGCAAAGCGGGCCACCTCATGCTCGTGTCGACGCATAATCTCGGCAGCGTTCCCGATTTCTGCGACCAGGTCGTGCTGCTCGACCAGACAGTACTGGCCGCAGGGCCCACAGCGGAGACATTCACTCAAGAGAATTTGGAACGCACATTCGGCGGGGTCCTTCGCAATTTCGAACTCAGCGGTCCGGCGCTCCACGAAGACGACGATGTGCGCAGCCTCAACGTGCTAACCGATGACGAGCGTCCATTAGTGTTCTACGGGGTCAAGTCGCGCAAAGAAAACGAAAAACAAAAAGGCAAACAAAAAGGCGCGCGCAAAGACGAACAGGCCAAGCTCAAATGAGCGCTTTTCTCACCGAGCTCTTAGTGCCGTTCAGCTACAATTATATGTGGAAGGCGATGTGGGTCAGCGCGCTTGTGGGCGCTGTTTGTGCCTTTCTGTCTTGTTATCTCATGCTCAAGGGCTGGTCGCTGATGGGCGATGCGCTCGGCCATTCCATCGTGCCCGGTGTCGCGGGCGCCTATATTATCGGCGCACCCTTTGCCGCCGGTGCATTCTTTGCCGGCATCTTGGCGGCTCTTGGCATGGCCTTCGTCAAGCAGCATTCGCGTTTGCGCGAAGACGCAACGATCGGGCTCGTGTTCACGACGTTTTTTGCGCTTGGCCTGCTCATGGCCTCGCTCCACCCAACATCCGTCTCGATCCAGACCATCGTGCTTGGCAATATTCTGGCAATTGCGGATGAAGATGCCGCCCAAGTCGTCTTCATTGCTGTCGTATCCTTCGCGGTCCTCCTTTTTGTCTGGAAGGACTTGATGGTCACGTTCTTCGATGAGACCTACGCGCAGAGCATCGGTCTTAGGACGCGGACGCTAAAGATCGTCTTCTTCACCGTGCTCAGCGCCTGCACTGTGGCCGCGCTTCAGACCGTGGGCGCATGCCTTGTCATCGCGCTCGTCGTGACACCGGGCGCGACAGCCTATCTGCTGACAGACCGGTTTAGCGCGCTGCTCTTCATTGCCGTGACGATCGGCGCGATCACCAGCTTTTTGGGCGCGTATCTCAGCTTCTTTATCGACGGTGCCACGGGCGGGGTCATTGTCACGCTGCAAACGCTGCTGTTCTTTGCCGCGTTCTACTTTGCGCCGAAGCATGGGGTGTTCGCCTCGCGGCGCAAAGCAAACGCCACCAAGGAAGGCTCGACGCAGAAGGACCGCACCGCCCATAAGCCGCGTGCGCTAACGGGGAGCGTGTGATGGACCCGATCGCCTTTTTCACCGACCCCTTGGCCTACGACTTCATGCGCCGGGCGCTCGGGATGTCGATCTTGGTCGGCGCCGTTTGCGCCGTGCTGTCCTGCTATCTGGTACTCAAGGGATGGTCGCTAATGGGCGATGCAATCTCGCATGCCGTGTTGCCGGGCATTGTCATCGCATTCGTCCTTGGCATTCCCTTGGCCATTGGCGCCTTCGTTGCGGGATTGGTCTGCGCGCTGATGACCGGCTACCTCAAATATAATAGCCGTGTGAAAGAGGACACGGTGATGGGCATCGTGTTCTCCGGCATGTTTGGGTTCGGTCTTGTCCTCTTTACAAAAGTCGAAACGGATCAGCACCTCAACCACATCTTGTTCGGCAATGTGCTTGGTGTGACGACCGCTGATCTCATTGAGACGGCGATCGTCGCGGGCGGGACACTGCTCATCGTGCTTGCCAAGCGCCGTGACCTTTTGCTCTTCTGCTTCGACCCAAACCACGCGCGGGCCATTGGGCTCCCGGTGAACCTTCTGCACTACGGATTGCTTGTTTTGCTGTCACTGACGATCGTCAGCTCGATTCAAGCGGTCGGCATTATCCTCGTCATCGCCATGCTGATCGCACCTGGCGCCACGGCCTATATTTTGAGCGATCGCTTCGAACGAATGCTGGTAATCGCCGTTGTCGTTTCCTGCGGTTCCTGCTTGCTCGGGACCATCATCAGCTTTCATATCGACGGGGCGACCGGCGCCTGTATTGTGCTGGTGCAAGCCTTCGTCTTCCTTCTGGCATTTTTGTTTGGGCCCAAGCGCGGTCTTTGGCCCCTGCGCGCATTGCTGCACCAGCCAGCTGAAATTGATGGGTCGAAGTCCGCGAATGGCACAGCCTCCAAGCCGGGTTCGACGCTACCCCGTGGTCTTAACGGAGCGCCGCAGGATTTCGTAGATCAGCGCCGTTGACCAGCCGATCAGCATGACGCCATTGAGGGCTGTTATGGGACCAAGCAAGTGCCATTTCGGCTTCGGCACCACGTCGCCGTAGCCAAGCGTCGTGTAGTTGCCAAATGCGAAATAGATGAGGTCCGTGTTGGGCGGTGTCGCCTGCACCAAGAGATAGGTGTACGCCCACACGAAGACTTCGATGAAATGCCCGATCACGAGCAGCGAGCCGGTCGCCACGATCAGCAGAATGTACTGCACGAATCCAGGAAACGAGGCATCTGTATCAGAGAGTTGGTGGACCATTGCGACGATCGCGCCCACGAGCACCGCGTGAATGAAGAGATTGACCAAGCTTGCCCCGCCACCCACCAGTATCTGGTCAAGCATCGAGCCATTCATCGTTGAAAGCAGGGTTGACGTCATTAATCCCCTGCCAAGAGATCAGCTTGTCGGATGATGCGTGGGCCCGTGCTGCGAGGCTGCGAATCTTGTGGCGTCCTGGGCAGCTGCGCGGCGGGCTTTGCTGAGCCAGTCTGTCCTGCGCGGGGCTGCGCCTCACCTGCACGAGGCTGTGTTTTGTCTGCACCGGGCTGCATTTGGGCTGAGGATGCGGCACTGACGCCGTTCTTGCGGGCAAGGGCTGCTTTTGCCTCATCCTCGAAGTCGAGCCGTTCGATCTTCTGACCGCGCTTTGTGATCTTGTCGGCGGATGTCAGGATTTTCTCGATATCCCCGTTCGCCTGTCCGAAATGCCGCTGCAGATCGAGCACGCGGTCGCGGAAGCGCCCCATGTCCTCCATAAGCGTTGCCACCTCGCGCTGGATAAGATGGGCCTGTTCGCGCATTTGCACATCTTTCAAAATGGCCTGCATAGTCTGCACCGCGAGCATCAGCATGTTTGGCGCGCAGATAAAGATACGAGCCCGATGCGCCTTTTGCACAATGTCTGGAAAGTGTTCGGAAAGGTCGGCGGAGATGGCCTCCGACGGCACGAACAAGATGGCAGTGTCTTGGGTTTCACCGGCGATAAAATATCGCTCCGCCATCGCCTCGATGTGTTTGCCCACATCGACACGCACACGCTGGCTTGCGAGTTTTTTCTCCTCCTCCCGGCGCGCCGTGCGGAAGGCCTCGAACCCCTCTAAGGGAAATTTCGCATCGATCACGACTCCCGCCGGTGTGTTCGGCATGTGCAAGAGGCAATCGGGGCGTTTGCCGTTGGAGAGCGTTGCCTGAAACGTATAGGCGCCAATGGGCAGACCGTCCTTGACGATGGCCTCCATGCGCCCTTGGCCGAAAGCGCCACGCGCCTGCTTGTTCGCCAGGATCTCCTGCAGGGTGACCATGTTGCTGGATAGATCGGTCAGGTTCTTCTGCGCCGTATCGATGACGGCAAGCCGTTCGTTGAGCTTTGAGATAGAGTCGTGGGTCTTCCGGGCGGTGTCATTGAGGTCGGTGCCGACCTTATGGGTCATGCGGTCCAGTCGCTCGTTCACAGCCCGGGCAAGTTCCCCATGCCGAGAGACGCTGATTTCCGCCAGCGTCTGCAGCCGGACCCGAAGCTCGCCGAGTTGCGCGTCTTGTTTTGAGGCCTCGTGCTTGCGGCGGCCAAGATGCACAATCAGCACCACCGCAAGAACAGCCAGCGCCAGCACCACAAGTCCCGCGAGCACGAGTCCCACCAGAATTGGGTCGAGCGTAAGCGTCCCGATGTGAAGCGGCTCAAGGACCATAGCCGTTAGCTATAGGCTGATTCGCCGGTTCAGACTAAAACAAGAACATGAGTAGGACTGCTCCTGGCCCATGAGAAAATCGGGCGCATTGACCGGGGCGCATCTGGTCCTTATGTCAGCCCTATCTATGGCTACGATCTATCCCATCATAACGATTCCCGATTCCGTGCTGCGCCAGACCGCTGAGCCTGTCGAGCGCGTGGACGATGAATTGCGCACGCTGATGGACGACATGCTGGAGACCATGTACGACGCGCCGGGCGTCGGGCTCGCGGCGCCTCAGATCGGGATGTTGCGCCGGGTGATCGTTATGGACCCGGCACGCGAGGATGATCCGCCTGCGCCCGTCGTCATGGCGAACCCAAAAATTCTTGAGCGCTCCGCCGAACTCCGCGTCTATGAGGAAGGCTGTCTGTCTATTCCGGACGTGACCGCGGAGGTCGAACGGCCCGCGACTGCACGAGTTTCCTATATCGACCGTGACGGCAAGGCTCAAGAGACAGAGATGGAGGGGCTTCTGGCCACGATCGTCCAGCATGAGATCGATCACCTCAATGGCGTCCTGTTCATCGATTATCTGTCGCGTCTGAAGCGCGACATGATCGTCAAGAAATTCACCAAGCAGAAGCGCGCCACAGCGCTCTAAGCTCTCGAAATCGCCCAAAGCGGCTTCCCATCCCAACCCATCCAGCCTAAGACCGGCCCATGCGCATCATCTTCATGGGCACACCGGGTTTCGCGGTCCCAGCACTGCGTCTGATCGCCGAGGCGGGGCATGACATCGTGGCGGCCTATACGCAGCCGCCGCGGCCTGCGGGGCGGGGTATGGCGCCACGGAAATCCCCGGTTCAGGAGGAGGCCGACGTGCTCGGCATCGATGTGCGTGTCCCGCACAGTCTCAAGAGTCCGGCGGAGCAGAAGCGCTTTGTGGCGCTGGAGGCGGACGCGGCTGTGGTTGTTGCCTATGGGCTCATTCTTCCGGCAGCCATTCTCAACGGCACGCGCGGGGGGATCTTCAACATTCACGCATCCTTGCTGCCACGCTGGCGCGGCGCGGCGCCCATCAACCGTGCCATCATGGCCGGAGATGCTGAATCCGGTGTCTCCATCATGCGCGTCACCGAAGGGCTCGATGCCGGGCCGGTCTGTCTCATCGAGCGTCTTGGCATTGGCCCCGACATGAGCGCGGGCGAACTCCACGATGTGCTCGCAAGCCTCGGAGCCGATCTGATGGTGGAAGTCCTTGCAACGCTTGCGAGCGGAACGCTGCACTGCATCGGCCAGGATGACGAGGCGGCACTCTACGCCGCGAAACTGACCAACGCCGAGACCCGTATCGACTGGGCCCAGCCGGCTAAAAAAGTGCACAATCACATTCGCGGCCTCTCGCCATATCCCGGGGCTTGGTTTGAAATGATGCGCAGCGGCAAGGACGAGCGCGTCAAAGTTCAAAGCTCCGTCCTATCCTCAACGGTTGCGGAGGCCAATGCCGCGCCTGGCACCGTGCTGGACGAGAGCCTTACCGTGGCTTGCGGAGACGGTGCGGTGCGTCTGACCAAAGTGCAGCGTGCCGGAAGAAAGCCCATGGCGGCCGAGGCCTTCTTGCGCGGTCTCGACCTGCCGCCAGGAAGTGTGCTGACCTAACGACGTGTGCTGACCCAAAGAAACGTGCTGCCTCATAAGATGCCCCGCTACAAACTCACTCTGGAATATGACGGGACGCCCTTTGTCGGCTGGCAGCTCCAGGACGGGCAGATGTCCGTGCAGGGCCGGCTTGCGGAGGCGCTCGAGGCGTTCAGCGGCGAGCCGGCCGTGCCGCGCGGGGCAGGGCGCACCGATGCAGGAGTCCATGCGATGGGCCAGGTCGCCCATGTGGATCTCAGCAAGGATTGGGACCCGGCCAAGGTCCGCGATGCGCTCAACGCGCAAGTGCGGCCTGAGCCGATTTCAGTGCTGGGTTGCGCGCGCGTGGTGGAAGACTTCGATGCGCGCTTCTCGGCCAAGGCGCGGCACTATCTCTACCGCATCGTCGATCGCCGCCCACCGCTCGCGCTTGAGCGGGATCGCGCCTGGGGCGTCTTCAAGCCTCTGGATGCGGACGCTATGCATGAGGCGGCGCAAGCGCTTCTTGGCCATCACGATTTCACGACATTTCGCTCCTCCGAGTGTCAGGCCGCCTCGCCGGAAAAGACGCTGGATGGATTGGATGTCTCGCGCCATGGCGAGATCGTCCGGGTTGAGGCTCAAGCCCGGTCCTTCTTGCACAATCAGGTGCGCTCAATCGTTGGCTCGCTCAAATGCGTGGGCGAGGGACGTTGGACCAAATTGGACCTGAAAAATGCGCTTTTGGCGCATGATCGCGCGGCCTGCGGTCCGGTGGCCCCTGCTTGCGGCCTTTACCTGGTCAAGGTGGACTATTAAGCCTGAGCGACCTCAAGGGGGAAGGTATCCATGATCAGGCGCATTGCTACCGTCGGCGGCCTCACGCTCGTCTCGCGCCTTACAGGCTTTATCCGTGATGTTGTCATGGCGGCCATTCTCGGCGCGGGGCCCCTTGCCGATGCCTTCTTTGTGGCCTTCCGCCTGCCAAACCATTTTCGCGCCATCTTTGCCGAGGGCGCCTTTGCGGCAGCCTTTGTGCCGGCCTATGCGCACACGCTCGAGAAGGCAGGCCTGCCCGCCGCCAAGCTCTTCGCCGACCAGGTGGCGTCCGTGCTCATCGCCGCCAACCTGCTCTTGCTCGGGATCGCACTCCTGTTCACACCCGAAGTCGTCGGCCTGCTCGCACCGGGCTTCACAGATGATCCAGAACGCTTCGATCTTGCCGTCGCGCTAACCCGGATAACATTCCCATATTTGGCGCTTGTCTCGCTCGAGACTCTGTTCGCCGGCATCCTCAATGCCAATCATCGTTTCGCGACCGCGGCAGGTGCGCCTGTCCTGCTCAACATTTCGCTGATTTGTACGCTCCTGCTCGCGCCCTATTTCCAGGACGCGGCCCATGCGGCGGCTTGGGGCGTGCTCATTGCCGGCATCGTCCAAGTCATCCTCGTTGGTGGCGATGCCGAAACCCATGGCTATGGCATCCGCATCCGCATGCCTAAGCTGGACGCGCCCACACGCCGGTTCTTGAAGGCCCTCGGTCCTGCCATCATCGGTGCGGGCGGCGTGCAGATCGCGCTGTTCGCCGATACGCTGATCGCGACGTTCCTGCCGACAGGGGCGCTGTCGGCGCTCTATTACGCGGACCGCATCAACCAGCTGCCCATCGGTGTCGTCGGGATTGCGGTCGGCACGGTCTTGTTACCGGAGATGTCGCGGCGGCTCGCGGCGGGCGATACGGCGGGCGCGGCGTCCGCGCAAGCTCGCGGCATCCAACTCGCGCTGTTGTTGACGATCCCTTGCGCCGCGGCGGCCCTCGCCATTCCCGATCTCATCATGCGCGCCCTGTTCGCGCGCGGTGCGTTTACGAGCGCAGATGCGCTTGCCGCCGGCCATACGCTTGCCGCCTATTCGCTCGGGCTCATTCCCTTCGTCCTGCTCCGGAGCTTCACCGCGCCGTTCTATGCGCGTGGCGACACCGCGACGCCTGTGAAGGCGGCGATCCTCGCAGCCTTGGTCAATGTGGCCCTGAAGTTCGTGCTGATGGGTCCGCTTGCCCAAGTCGGTCTTGCACTTGCGACCAGTATTGGAGCGTGGATCAATTTGAGCCTTCTTGCATTTCTAGCCCACCGCCAGGGATTCGCTGTCTCGGGCACGGCCATCGGCCGCCCCGTGGCAAGACTGGCAGTCATCGGCTTTTTGTTTGCGGCCATGCTTTATGCGGGCTCCATGGGCCTCGATAGCGCGTTATCCTCAATGACCATTTTCCGTGACGAAACGCTTCTGGCGATCCTCGTTGTCGTTGGCGGCCTCGTCTATTTCGCGATGGTGTTCGCCCTGCTCGGCCGAGGCTGGTTCATGGGCCTCTTGAAGGAAATCGAGCGGGAGGCGGACGAACCGCCACTCAAGGCGAGCGAGAGGATCGAGGACTTCACCGACGACTCCGAGGCCCTGCCGGATTCGGAGCCACCGCCGAAGATTTAGCGCCGGCTCAGAAGATCGAGCTTCCGTGCAAAGAAGGTCTAGGCGATCCGCAGATCGACAAGTTCGACTGCGCCATCGTCTATAGACTGACCGAGAAAGATCGCGCCAATCCGTGCGAACCGCTCGGGCGAGTCCGTGGCGAAGAAGCGGAACGTACCCGCATCCCCGTCTTGGCCGGATTGAAGCCCTGCCGCAGCGAGTGCGTCTGCGACGGCAACGGCCGTCGTCTCTGCCGAATCCACAAGGGTCACCTCGGTGCCCACATGACGTTGAATGGCCGCAGCCAGAATGGGGAAGTGGGTGCAGCCCAGGACGAGCGTGTCGGGTGCCTCCGCGCCATCAAAGAGAGGCCCGAGATAGTCCTCGACAGCGGCTGTCGTGGCGCGGCTCTCTGCCCAGCCTTCCTCGGCAAGCGCGACGAATACTTGACAGGACTTTTGGACCACGCGCGCATCTGCCATCAGGTGCTCGATTGCCCTTACGTAAGCCCCGCCGTTCACGGTGCTCTCCGTCGCCAGCACCGCGATCCGCTTATTGCGTGTCGCGACAACGCCTGCACGGGCGCCCGGTTCGATCACCCCGATCACCTGCACTGGCGCAAGGGCATCTTGCAAGGCATTCAGCGCAACCGCCGAGGCCGTGTTACAGGCGATTACCACCATCTTCACGCCTTCGCCAAGAAGAAGATGCGTTGCCTGCAACGCGTAAGCCTGAACGGTCTCCGCGCTCTTGGTGCCGTAAGGAAGCCGCGCGGTGTCGCCGAGATAGACAAATTTCTCGCCCGGCAACTTTGCGGCAAGCGCCCGCAGCACCGTCAAGCCGCCCATCCCGGAGTCGAACACACCGATAGGACGGCAGTCACCGACCATCGGGGCCTCCGAAGGTCTCGAAGTAGCGTGCGATAAAGTGGCGGTAGATCGCGGTGAGCTGCCCCAGATCGGCAATTTTGACGTTCTCGTCCGTCTTGTGGATCGATTGCGTCGTGAGCCCGAACTCCACAACCGGACAGTAGTCCTTGATAAAGCGCGCGTCCGACGTCCCGCCGTTTGTGGAGAGCGAGGGTGTCTTGCCTGTGGTTTCGTGGACGGCCTCGCTGACGAGCGCGTCGAGCTCGCCAGGCTTGGTGATAAAGGCATCCCCAGGCGGAGCGAATGCCAAATCGAAGGTCAGGTCTGTGCCCGAAAGGGTCGATGCCACGAGGTCTTGCAACATCGCTTTCAGCGAGTCCGCCCCGTGGAGATCGTTGAAGCGGATATTGAGCCGTGCCTCTGCGCTTGCCGGGATCACATTCGTTGCCGGGTTATTCACATCGATGCTCGTCACTTCGAGATTCGACGGAGAAAAATGCGCACTCCCATCATCAAGGGGCGTGTCGTAGAGGCTGCCGAGCACCGCAATGATGCCCTTCACGGGATTGGCCGCAAGATGCGGGTAGGCCACGTGACCCTGCTGGCCGAGGACTGTGAGGTGGGCGCTCAAGCTCCCGCGCCGTCCGATCTTGATGGTTTCTCCGAGCGTCGTCGCGTTCGAGGGCTCGCCAACGATGCAATGGCTGGGGGTCAGGCCTTCCTGCTCCATCCACTGGAGCACCTTTTTCGTGCCGTTGATGGCAGGGCCTTCCTCATCGCCGGTAATGAGGAGGCTGATCGTCCCGCCGATATCGCCACCGCGGTCCGTGGCATAGTCGATCGCCGCAGCCGCAAAACACGCAATGGCGCCCTTCATGTCCGAGGCCCCGCGGCCATAGAGCACGCCGCTCGCGATCTCGGCCGCAAAAGGAGGGTGGCGCCAAAGCGCTTCGTCGCCGGGTGGGACCACATCCGTATGTCCAGCGAAGCACAGATGTGCCAGCCCCCCTCCGATCCGCGCGACGAGATTGTCGATATCGGGGGTGTCGTCATCTGTGAAGGTCAGCCGGTCGCAGCGGAAACCCACCTCGGTGAGACGCGAGGCTAGAACATCGAGCGCGCCCGCGTCCTTGGGCGTAACGCTGGGGCATCTAATCAAGTCTTGCGTAAGGGTGACTGCCTTCTCAGCCAGCGTAGACATAGTGTGTTCCTTGGATCGCTCTGTGTGGCTTTAGGTGGAGCCGAGACCATGAGGGTGCACAGCGTCTATAGCAAGCGGGGACGCAGGCTCGCCGGCGTTAAGAGGGAAGGCTCTTGAGGCCCTCCCAAACACCAGCCCCATCGCACGCGCGCCGCACGGTGAGGCGCGTCTAGCCAATGGCCGCCAAGGGATCGCCACCATAGGGGTTCGGCCCTGGCGTTCCCTTCGAGATTCCGAGCTCGATCAAGAACCACAGCATAACGCCAAGATTGACAAGCATGCAGAGCCAGCCAAGTGCGTTTAGCTCCCCGGGCGTTCCTGTCAGACCCCAAGAATCAAAGAGGCCAGTGATCAGGAAGGGCACTAAGCCGAAAAGCGCCATCTTGCCGGGCTTGTTGCCGTCCTGGAAGCGCTTTGCGCAAACGGCATAGGTTGGGAAAAACAGGGCAAGGGTCACCAGGGTTCCAAGAAAGCCGCCGAAAAATCCCGAGCCAAAAATCACCTCGGTCAGCACGCCGAGAATGATGCTCACGGCCGCGATAATTGCAAACCCCGCCCACCATTTGGCGCGGTTGATGCGGCCATCCAGCGACGTGAAGATGTACTGTAGGTCCATTGTTCCCCCCATTTGGACAGCCTTTGACACAAATCTGAGTTTGTAAAGCCGAACACAAGTTTTTCGAACAGGCCAGATATGCCCTTGACGACAGGATGAAGCGTGTCTGAGCTCGGGCCGGTTGCTGGCGTTTCCTAGTCGCGGAGCAACTCGTTGATCGACGTTTTTGAGCGGGTCTGCTCGTCCACGGTCTTCACAATCACGGCGCAATAGAGCGAGGGCCCAGGAGAGCCGTCAGGCAGCGGCTTGCCAGGCATGGTGCCCGATACCACCACCGAATAAGGCGGCACGCGGCCCTGGTGCACGAAGCCCGTGGCGCGGTCGATGATCTTGGTGGACTGTCCGATATAGACGCCCATGGAGAGCACCGAGCCCTCGCCCACGATCACCCCTTCGGCGACCTCGGCGCGGGCGCCGATGAAGCAATTGTCCTCAATAATGACGGGGTTGGCCTGGAGCGGTTCGAGCACGCCACCGATGCCGGCGCCGCCCGAGAGATGCACATTCTTGCCGATCTGGGCGCAAGAGCCGACCGTGGCCCAGGTATCGATCATCGAGCCGCTGTCCACATAGGCGCCCAGATTGACGAAGGACGGCATCAGCACGACGCCCGGTGCAATGAAGGCCGAGTAGCGCACGACGCAGCCGGGCACCGCGCGAAAGCCTGCTTCCTTGAAGTCCTTGGCCTTCCACTTCTCGAACTTCAACGGAACCTTGTCCCACCAAGACGAGCCCTCGGGCCCGCCATCCATCCGCTTCTGATCGTTCAGCCGGAATGACAGCAAAATGGCCTTCTTGACCCACTGGTTGACGTGCCATGTGCCGTCGATCTTCTCGGCAACCCGCAGATCGCCCTTGTCGAGAAGGTCCAAGACCTCTTCGACGCCGTCGCGCACGACTCCCTTGGTGTCCGGTTTGATGTCCGATGCGTGCTCGAAAGCGCCATCGATGAAATTCTTGAGATGATCGTGAGACATGGAACCCCTCAGGTCAGGTAGGGCCGGGATTGCAGTTCGGCGGGCGTTTGGCCCTCCGCATCGTCCACAAGTGCGGCCCCAATGGCGGCGATGAAAGGCGCGAGCGCCTCGGTGCGATGGTGAATATGGTCGGGCAGCACGGTCCAATCCTCATCCGACACATGCTCGGGGCGCCCCATCGCCCGGCAGTCGATCCAGATTGTGGTCATGCCGAGCGTATGCGCGGTCTCAAGATTGTGCGGCAGGTCGTCGAACATCGCGGCCCTGCGTGCGGCAATTCCATGGGCCCCAACGAAGCGGTCAAAGGCTTCGCGGGTCGGTTTCGGGTTCACGTATTCGAGCGCATGAATATCGAAGATGTCCTCGAAGTGGTCGAGCACGCCAAGCTTGGCCGCGACGGATTCGGCATGTTTGCGCGAGCCGTTGGTAAAGACGAATTTCCGTCCCGGCAGCGCGTCGATGGCCGCGCCCAGTTCCGGTGCGGGTTCCACGACGCCAAGGTCGATATCGTGGACGTAGTCCAAAAAGGCGTGCGGGGAGATGCCGTGACATTGAATGAGGCCGGCAAGGGTCGTGCCGTGCTCCACATAATAGCGGTGCCGCAGCTCATGGGCTTCGTCGAGCGAGAGTTCCAAGCTCTCGGCGATGAATGATCCCATGCGGCGGTCGATCTGAGCGAACAGATTGCACTGGGCGGGGTAGAGCGTGTTGTCGAGATCGAACACCCATGTGTCCACATTCCTGAAGCGTTTCCCTAAGCCTTCCGCGGCTGCCGCGCCCGTCATCTTGGCGTCCTCGCGCGGGCGCCGCCCGGGCGTCTCCGCTCGATGAGCGTGCCCGCACCGTGCTCCGTGAAGAGTTCAAGCAGAACCGAATGCGGCACCCTGCCGTTGATAATGACGACGGCTTCCACGCCTTCGGCAATCACATCGATGCAGCTCTCGATCTTGGGAATCATCCCGCCTGTGATCGTGCCGTCTTCGATCAGCTCAAGGGCTTCCCTCGTGGTCATGGAGCGGACAAGCGCGCCCGTCTTATCCAGCACGCCATCCACATCCGTCAGAAGCAGCAAGCGCTTCGCCTTCAGGGCCACGGCGATGGCGCCGGCAAACGTATCGGCGTTGATGTTCAAGGTCTCACCATCTGGGCCAATGCCGATCGGCGCCACCACGGGTATCAAGTCCGAGTGGATCATCACGTCGATGATGTGGGGCTCAACAAGGCCGGGCTCGCCTACGAAGCCGAGATCCATGACCTGTTCGATATTGGACTCGGGATCGCGCTCGCGCCGCTCAAGCCGCTTAGCCCGCATCAAATTGGCATCCTTGCCGCAAATGCCGACCGCCTTGCCGCCCTGATCGTTGATGGCCGAAACGATCTCCTTATTGACCGATCCGGCGAGGACCATTTCCACCACATCGACGGTCTCGCGGCTTGTGACGCGCAGCCCGCCTTTGAACTCGCTCTTGATATTGAGCCGATCAAGAAGCCGCCCGATCTGCGGGCCGCCGCCATGCACGACGACCGGGTTCACGCCCGGCTTGTTTCAATAAAACGATGTCCCGCGCAAAGTCTTTTGCCAGCTCTGGATCGCCCATGGCGTGGCCGCCATACTTCACCACCACCGTCTTCCGGTCGTAGCGCTGCATATAGGGCAGGGCTTCCGAGAGGATCTCGGCCTTGGCATGCACTGAGGCAAGCGCGTCCGCCAGCGGTCCGGCGTCGGCGGCCGGCGTCTGTTTTGAGCCTTGCGGGCTGGATGTACTTTTCTTTGTCACGCAGCGCTTATAGCGGCGCTTGGCCTCATCGTTCAACGTCGTTCGGCAATAGCGCGGCAATCGTCGCACGCAATTCGGGGATACCGGCTCCCTCACGGGCCGAAGTAACGAGGAGTTGGGGGTGGGCAGCCGGGTGTTTGGCAAGTGCAGCTTGCGTCTTGGCGATGACGGCCTCGAGCTCGCTTTGCTTCGGTTTATCGGCCTTGGTCAGCACGCCCTGATAGGATGCGGCGGCCTCGTCCATAAGCTTCATAGTCTCTAAATCGTTCGCCTTCAGGCCATGGCGGGCGTCGATCAGCATAAAGACACGCTTCAGCTCCCGGCGCCCTTTCAAATAGTCCTCAATCAGCCGTGTCCAGCCTTTGACTGCGGACCGAGAGACTTTGGCGTAGCCGTAACCGGGCATATCCACCAGATAGGCACCGCCCCCTTCGGGAGTGAAGGCACCAAGCGTAAAGAAATTGAGTTCGCGGGTGCGCCCGGGCGTCACCGAAACCCGCGCCAGTGTCTTGCGTCCGGTCAGCGCATTGATCAGGCTCGACTTGCCCACATTCGACCGACCCGCAAAGGCAATCTCGGGACGCCGGTCATTGGGAAGCCCATCGATGGCCACCACGCCCAGGACGAATTCGCACGGAATCCGGAATAGGGCTTGGCCACGCGCGAGGTCTTCGGCAGTGAATTCTATATCATCCATGGCTCTGGAGTGCCCGCCTTTGCGGGCAATCGCAAGGGGAGGATGGCCAGTTAGGCTGGGCTTTCCCCATCGGCCTCGCGGTCAGCCGGCTTCGATGCCGCCTTCTTTGCGGCCCTCTTTCGGGTGGTACGCTTCTTGGCGGGGGCCGCTTTCGGCGCAGCCGCCTCTGGCGTTGCTGCAACGGGGGCCTCGCTTGGGGCATCTTCCGAGGCGGAATCGTCGTGGGCCTCGTCCGACCCATTCTGGGTGCCCGCTTGTTTCGCTGACCGGCTCGCGCGTCTTGAGGCCTTGGCTCTACGCTTTTCTTCCGCCAGCGTTTTGGCCGATTTTGCGTCAGGGGCCTCGTCCGCGGGCTCCTGGGACGGCGTGAGGCCTAGATTCTCAAGAAGTGGAATGTCCACGCCCTGGCGCCACATGATGGCCGACTGCTGGAGGATCGACAGGAAGTTGTTCCACGCCCAGTAGATCACCAAGCCTGAGGGGAATGACGCCAGCATGTAGGTGAAGATCACCGGCATCCAGGCGAAAATCTTCTGCTGAATAGGGTCCGGCGGGGCCGGGTTCAGCTTCATTTGAAACCACATGGTCAGGCCCATGATGAGGGGCCACGCGCCGACCATCAGAAATGTCGGCGGGTCCCAAGGAATGAGCCCGAACAGATTGAAGACCGTGGTGGGGTCTGGCGCCGAGAGGTCCTGGATCCAGCCGAAAAACGGCGCATGGCGCATTTCGATGGTGACGAACAACACCTTGTAGAGCGCGAAAAAGACCGGGATTTGGACCAGGATCGGTAAACAGCCGGAGGCGGGATTCACCTTCTCCGTCTTGTACAGATCCATCATCGCCTGCTGTTGGCGCATGCGGTCGTCGCCGTAACGCTCCTTGATCTTTTGCATCTCGGGCGCGAGCTTCTTCATCCGGCTCATCGACACGTAGGACTTGTTCGCGAGGGGGAAGAGCACGAGCTTGATGAGCACGGTCACGATCAGGATCGAGACGCCGAAATTGCCGACCAGCCGGTAGAAATAGTCGAGAGCGTAGAAGAGTGGTTTGGTGAGGAAGTAGAACCAGCCCCAGTCAATCAGGCGGTCGAATTTTGGAATGTCGTAGGTGCTGGAATAGCCATCGACCACGTTCACTTCCTTGGCGCCGGCGAACACGTGACCGGATACCTCGACCGTGGCCTCAGGGCCAATCTCCAAAGCGTTCATCAAATAGTCGGATTGGAACCGCTTGCGTCCACTATTCTCCGAGCCTGAGAATGTCGCCTTAAAGGGGATGTTCTGAGCGGGAATGAGCGCTGTCGCCCAGTATTTATCAGTGATACCGAGCCAGCCGTTTTTGCTCTTGAACGTCGCGGGCTCGTCGTCAAGGGCCGATGAGTAGCTGATCTCTTCGAGGCCATCGTCGACCACGCCGATCAGGCCCTCGTGCAGAATGTAGAAGCCTTGAACCTCCGGTAATTCGTACCGGGAGACGCGGCCGTACGGATAGATCGTGGCCGCATCCGTGCCTGTATTGGTCACCTTGTCGTCGATCGCGAACATGAACTTGTCATCGACCGAGATCGTGCGGGTGAATTTCAGCCCCTCGCCGTTGTCATAGGTGAGCGTTATCGGTGTATTCGGCGTCAGCTTTTGCTGGCCCTCCGCGGTCCAGAGCGTATCGCCAGAGGGAAGCAGGGCCTTCTTGCCGCCGGCATCCACGAAGCCCCGCTCGGCGTAATAGGCATGGGGAGTGCCGGCGGGCGACAGCAGGATGACCTCCGCGCTGTCCGATTCGACCGTGACCCGGTAGTCCTTGAGCGTCAGGTCGTCGAGACGGGCGCCTTTCAAGGAAATGGAGCCGTGTACGCTTGGTGTCTCAATGGCGATGCGCGGCGAAGCGGCAAGCGCTTCTTTCCGGGTAATGCCGGTTGGAGAGCCTTCGGGTTGCGGCGCGTTGCCTGCGCTTGGGCGCGGCGTGTCGCCAGCACTGGAAGGCGATGGTGGCTCAAACTCATTCGACCCTTGAGTCTGCTGAGCCTGCTGGTCCACAGGCGGTGTCTGCGGCACGAAGAAGAACTGCCAGGAGAACAGCACGGCCATGGACAGCACGATCGCGAGGATGAAATTGCGGTTGTTCTCGTCCATGTCGTTCTAAGGCCCGGTGGCTGTTGTCGTGGTCGGTGCTGGCGACGAAAAAACTAATCGGATGGGGGCTTGCGGTGCCGTCTCGCCGCGGAGGGTGCGTGCACCTTCATCAGCGCGCGTTCAAGATCCTTGATCAGCTCTGTGAAGGGCCGTTGTACCGCGCCGCTGCGTGCGATCAACACATAATCATAGCCTTCGACCGCAAGTTCCGGGGCGGTGAGCCTGACGGCCTCCTTGAGCCGCCGCCGTGCACGGTTGCGAACCACCGCACCACCGAGGCGCTTCGTCGCAGTAAAGCCAAAACGGACAAGGGCGGCAGAAGACCGAGCAGCAGGTTGACGCTGCCTGGCCTGAAGCACGAGCGAAGACGTTGAGAAGCGTGCGCCGCCCTTCACAAACAGGAATTCAGGCCGGGTCTTGAGACGTCCGATGGCCGTCACCGGGGTGAAAGCGGGTGCGCCGCTTAGGCTGACAGGCGCTTGCGCCCCTTGGCTCTGCGCCGCGCGATCACTTTGCGGCCACCGTTGGAGGCCATGCGCGCGCGAAAACCATGGCGACGTTTGCGGACCAGCCGCGATGGTTGATATGTGCGTTTCAAGGACTTTCTCCTGCCATCCGTCCACGCCGTTCAAAATTCGAACGCGGGTTCCGGAGGCGAAATGGTTCGGAGCGGCTTATAGGTGGCGCGGGCCGACAAGTCAATCAATCCCGCCATTTTTCGGGGTCCACAACGTCCAGAGGGGCCCATTATACCCGAAAATGCGTCTCTTGGACCCCAGGGCCGAAAGGCTCGCCGATCCCTTATTGTCGCACTGCACCAAGATCAGCTAATCATGGGTTCGGATCGCTTGGCGCATCACTGCGAGTTTTTGCGTCGAACGGCGGTCCCTCAGGAGACGTCAGACCACTGAATTGAGCCGATGGAGCCCTTTCTCATCACGTCCGCTAACGGTCCATCAAAAGGATGCGACAAGCCATTCCCGATCCGCAAGGGTGGCCCTATCTGTTGGCAGGGGGAACGATAGGAGCACCTTTCGCAATGGATACGGTTCTAGGAATGACCCGAGGAGCAGGAAACTGGCTGATGCGGCTCTGGCCGCTACTACTTCTTATGGCCCTTGGCGGGTTCGTCCTGGCGATGGGCTGGGAGCGCTACCTCTCCTTGGAGCAACTGGCGGACAACCGCGAGAGCCTGCGGACGTTCATTGCGGATCATTATCTGCTAGCCCTTCTCGTGTTCGGCGGAAGCTATGTGTTGTCCATTGCCCTGTCGGTGCCTGGTGGAGTGGTGCTCACAATCGCGGGCGGTCTTCTCTTCGGCTGGTTCGTGGGGGGTGCCATATCTGTGGTTGCCGCGACGATCGGTGCGACGGTGGTCTATCTCGTGGCCAGAAGCGCCCTGCGAGACACTCTCATCGAAAAGGCCGGGCCGCGGTTGACGCGTTTCACGGATGGGTTCCGCGAGGACGCGTTCAGCTATCTCCTCTTCCTTCGGCTCGTGCCGCTCTTTCCATTCTGGCTGGTCAATCTGGCGCCGGGCCTTTTGGGTGTGCCGCTTGGGACCTATGTGGTCACGACATTTATCGGCATCATTCCAGGCACATTTGCGTTCGCGCTGGCTGGCAATGGGCTCGACAGCGTGATCGAAGCGCAGCAGGCGGCCCATGAATCCTGCCTTGCAAAGGCAGCGGCTGCCGGTCAAGAGTCGTGCCCTTACGGGCTCGACCCCGGTGCACTGGTGACGACACCACTCATTATCGGCTTTGTGGCGCTGGGACTGGTGTCGCTCATTCCGGTCGTGGTGAAGAAGTTCAGGCGCCGGACGGCTTGATTGGCTTAACAGGGGGAACGAGGCGGTCATGGAAGAGGAGCTCACGCCCGACCTATGCGTGATCGGCGGCGGCTCAGGCGGCCTTTCGGTAGCCGCGGCGGCGGCCCAGATGGGTGTGCCTGTCGTGCTCATAGAGAAGGGCTTGATGGGCGGCGACTGCCTCAACTATGGGTGCGTTCCGTCGAAGGCCCTGCTGGCCGCTGGTAAGCGCGCCGACGCGGTTCGAACCGCCTCTACGTTCGGCATCGACGTGCTCGAAGCGCAAATCGATCACCGCGCCGTCCACGATCATGTCCATAGAGTGATCGCCAATATCGCGCCTAACGATTCGGTGGAGCGTTTCACTGGGCTTGGCGTCCGGATCATTCAAGCGCAAGCGAGCTTTCTCGACAAAGACACGGTGGAGGCTGGCCGGGTACTCGTACGAGCGCGTCGCTTCGTGATTGCCACGGGCTCGACGCCGACGGTCCCTGCGATACCTGGGCTCGATGAGGTGCCTTACCTTACAAACGAAACCATTTTTGATATCGGTGAGCGAATACAACACCTGATCGTTCTGGGTGGCGGTCCGATCGGGCTTGA
Source organism: uncultured Alphaproteobacteria bacterium (assembly GCA_942491645.1). Taxonomy (GTDB): domain Bacteria; phylum Pseudomonadota; class Alphaproteobacteria; order Rhizobiales; family Methyloligellaceae; genus Methyloceanibacter. Next base: position 145,381 of record CALOBK010000006.1, read on the forward strand.
GCTCGGGCAGGCCCACCGCATGCTCGGCTCGCAGGTCACGATCTTCGACACTGGTGAGTTCCTATCCAGAGAGGATCCCGAAGCGGCCAAAGTCCTGCTCAAGCGGCTCAAGGATACGGACGTCACGATGTATCCCAACACCCGGATCGAGCGCGTTGAGCCGTCCGTGCAAGGGCTTGCGGTTCATTTTCACCAAGGCGGTGACAGCGTCATTGTCAAAGGTTCGCATGTTCTTGTCGCGACTGGGCGCAGACCCAATCTCAAGTCTCTCAGCCTCGACCGTGCCGGGATTACGCACACCGATCGTGGCATCAAGGTCAATGATCAGCTCCGCACATCCAACCGGAAGGTCTATGCGGTTGGCGATGCGATCGGCGGGGCGCAATTCACTCATCTTGCCAGCTATCACGCCAGCATCGTCATTAAGAACGCACTCTTCAGGCTGAAGCCCGATGTGAACGCGATCCATATTCCGCGGGTGATGTACACCGATCCGGAACTCGCGCAGATCGGTCTTACCGAGATCGAGGCGCGTGAGAAACACCGGCACATCCGCATCTATCGCTGGCCATTTGCAGATAACGACCGCGCGCAGGCTGAGCGCCGGACCGAAGGCTTCATCAAGGCGATCACGAAGAAGGACGGCACCATTCTCGGCGTCACCATCGTTGGTGCCGAAGCTGGGGAGCTGCTGCAGCTGTGGATCGTCGCGATGGCCAAGGACATGCACATCGGCGATCTGACGTCTTTGGTTCTGCCTTATCCGACCCTTTCGGAGATCTCGAAGCGGGTTGCCTTCACCTATTACCAACCCTTGCTATCCAAGGGCTGGCTGCGCTGGCTGATAGGCCTGCTGCGCAAGTTGGGCTGATATCCGCCCCCTCTTTCTGTGGAGGCAAAATGGCCCCTTTTCTTGTTATGATGCGCGACAGAAGAGCCGACCAAAGATGATGAGTCTCACCGTTGAAGGATTTGTCTGAACCCAAGGAACAGGTCTCCCGGCGGGTCTCGCTTAGTGTCGCGGGGCTTTCGACGAAGCTCCTCCTGCTGACCATCGTATTCGTGATGGTCTCGGAGGTGTTCGTCTTTGTGCCGTCGGTGTCCAACTTCCGCCGCCAATGGCTCATGGAGCGGCTGCAGGCCGCCCAGATCGCCGCTGTCGCCGCCGAGGCTGCCCCCGACGGGCGGCTGCCTGCGAAGCTCCGCGACGAGGTTCTCGATAGAGCGCGGGTCAAGGCTATCTCGGTAAAGCACGCTGAGTCGCGTGCCCTGATCGTCGGCATGGATACGCCAACGAAAGTCGATGCCTCCTTCGACCTGCGCAATGCGTCCTGGGCGAGGCTGATCGCCGATGCGCTCATGGTCTTTGTTGCTCCGGACAACCGGATCATCCGCGTTGTGGGCGAGCCGAGCTTAGATCCCGGCGAGATGGTCGACGTTGTCATGGAGGAGGGGCCGCTGAAGTCGGCCATGGTGAAGTACGGGCTCGACATTCTGGGCTTGTCGATCATCATCTCGATCATCACCGCAACTCTTGTGTTTCTCGCGCTCAATGCGCTGCTGGTGAAGCCCATGACGAGGCTGACGCGCAACATGGTGCGTTTTGCCGAACAGCCCGAGGACCCAACGCGGATCATTGCCCCTTCCCATCGGCGGGACGAGATCGGCACTGCGGAGCGCGAATTGGCCGCGATGCAGAACGAGCTGTCTCAGACCTTGTCGCAAAAGACGCGCCTTGCAGCGCTGGGTTTGGCGGTGAGCAAGATCAGCCACGATTTGCGCAACATGCTGTCTAGTGCGCAGCTTTTGTCCGATCGGCTTGCGGAGGTGAAGGACCCCGCCGTGCAGCGTCTGGTACCGAAGCTGATCGTATCCCTCGACCGCGCCATCCGCCTTTGTGTTCAAACGGTCGATTTCGGTCAGGCCCAAGAGACGCCGCCAAGCCGGACCTGCTTTGAGCTCGCACCACTGGTCAATGAAGTCGGCGATGCACTCGGCCTTCCGCGCGAAGGCTCAATCGATTGGAGCGTCGATCTGGAGGACGGGCTCGAGGTCGACGCGGACCGTGACCAGCTCTATCGGATTCTTGCCAATCTCTGCCGCAACGCCGTCCAGGCCTTCGAGAGCGAGCCAGGCCGCAGCGGGGCGATCATGGTGCTGGCGCGGCGCGAAGGCGCGGTGGCTGTTATCGACGTTGCCGATACGGGCCCGGGCGTGCCGGAAAGAGCTCGCCAGCGCCTCTTCCAGGCATTCCAAAGTGTGTCGCGCAAAGGTGGGTCCGGCCTTGGGCTGGCCATATCTGCCGAACTCGTTCATGCCCATGGCGGCCAGATCGAGCTTATCAGCAATGACGGCGGCGCCACGTTCCGCATCACAATCCCCGACCTGGTCGTGGAACTTGAACGGGCGAGGCGCCGCCGCGCTTAGTCGCTGGGCTCTAAGAGCCCAAGATGCAAGGCCTGTTAGTTGGCCTTCTCGGCCGCGACGGCATCGCCGTCTTGCGTGCCATTCTTGTAGGCCGTCTTGGTGTACATATCGCCGTCCTTGGTGATCTTCGTCATCCACTCTTCGGACCAGGTGATCGCAGCCGAGCTGCCCTCGTCCTTCCAGGAGCCGGTCATTTTTTCACCAAGGCGCTCACCGCTGGCAGAGCCCTCTTCGTCGAGAGTGATCGACATCGGATTGCCTTGGGTGTCTTGGGTTTTATAGCTGCCGACAAAGCCGCTGCTTTCGGTGGCGCTGTCTTTGGCATCATCGGATGGGGCATCGCAACCGACGAGCGCGAGGGCGAGAATGGCGGCGCCCATGATGGCGACGCACTTGGAGACGAATTGGATCATGGCGTTTCTCCCTTAGATGTTGTGAACGGGAACATACCCGAAAATGATGCCAAGTCGTGTGCCTGTTGCACGGATTTCGTGGGGGATGCTCGCTTTTCTGCCCGCCACACATGCCGGGCGTGAGGCATTCCCTTGCCTTCATTGTTCCAAGGTATTACGTAGGCGGGTCTTCGGGCCGCCATTCGTGGTGTGCTCGTGATCCGTCGGTCCGCCAACACAATGCGGACATTTGGGTTTAGCGCCGGTAGCTCAGCTGGATAGAGCACCAGACTACGAATCTGGGGGTCGGGAGTTCGAATCTTCTCCGGCGCGCCAACCTTTTCAGTCACTTATCCTTACTGGGCCTGAGAGACAGTCTGGGTGGGGTAAACAGTGGGGTAACAGCCCGAGGGCATTAGACACCCTGACCGCCGTGACCGACCGGGGCGCTAGCCGCACACTTATACTATTGCGATCCTATGTCCGTGCGGGGGGAGCCAATGAGAGAGGCTCCCAATGAAATCACCACGCCGGTTTTCGGCACCTTGGACGGTCGAGCAGATACCGGGCGGCTACAAGGTGCTGGATGCATCCGGCCACGCGCTGGTCTATGCCCTCGCAAGAGAGACGCGCGAGCAGGCTGACATCAAAGATAGCGGCGGCGCGATCCACTCGGTCGAGCGCATCCTTGATCAAGCAAGCGCGCCTAGTCTTTCGGTAGCTTCTCTAGATAGATTTCGAGGTTGCAGTGCCCAAAGACGTAGTTTGCTTCCCGCATTAGCTCGTCGGCGACATCCTGCGGAACGAGACCGGTGACCTGCATCAACTCGCGGTAGGCAGCCCGAACCGAGTATGGGACGATTGGCTGGGCATTGTCAGAGCAAATACGTTTACTTTGCCAAAACGTCAGAACCGGATTTCGTGGCCATTGATTTTCCTGCATTTTTCCGGTTCGATCTGAGCGGTTCGATGGCCGCTCCAAGTATTTAGAATTTTGCTCTGACAACGCCGTATTGATCAAGCGTCTCTTGTGCCAGCGACAGCGTTTTAAAAAGCTGTCCCATCTCAGAAACTGCCTGATACGAAAAAACAGCGGCCAAGGCGAACGCAACCAGGGCGACTAATCGAGTTAACTTATGCATCCTGACAGTTTGCCCAAAACTGCTCTAGTGGCCAGAAGATTGGTACCGGATCAAGTTCATCCTCAGCAGCTGTGGAGCGAGGCCTACCCGCGTTAGCCAATGTCCTCTAAGGGTCGATACTGTCGATAAAGTCGTCGGCGCGAGCGGGCTAGTTGCCCTGGCTGTGCGGGACTGAGTTGGGTAGTTCTTGTTCGTCGCCCCATCCGGGGCCGAGGGCTCTGCACCGACGCTACGGAAGCCACTGGCACCGCAACTCACGCAACTGACGCGCTGGCGAGGTCTGGCGGAGGCCAAGGCATCCGCAGCGCCATTGTCTTGAGGTTCTGGACGATGGCGGCGAGGTGGAACTCATCGCGGGCGCCGGAGAGCCCCCGCAGCCGCAATCGCTCGAAGCCATGATGGGTCTTTCGGTGTGCAAAGCGCATCTCGACCCGCTTCCTCTCGTCACGGGACCTGGCGAACGCTTTGGTCTTCATCTTCCGGCGGGCTACATCGCGGGCATCCTCGTTGATGTCACGAGGGATCTTGCGCGCAGCGTCCCTTGTGCAGCACCTCGGCTTTAGCAGACAGGCATCGCAGTCACGCTTCGAGGCGCGATAGAGGAGCGTGCGCCCGTCATGCACCGTGCCGCTGGTGCGGAGCGCCTTGCCGTTGGGGCAGATGTAGTGGCCATGCCGCTTGTCCCAGATGAAGTCCGCGCGCGAGAAGATGCCATCGGATCGAGCGCTCTTCTCCCAGACCGGGATATGCGGCGTGATCCTTTTGTTGTTGATAAGCCAGCCGAGGAACTTACCCGTCCCATAAGCCGTATCCGCGGCTAACCGCTTAGGCTTCAGCGCGAAGCACCGTTCGGTCCGGTCGATCATAGCCTTCGTCGCTGCCACCTCGTCATAGGTTCTGGCTGGCGTGGCCTCGACATCGACAATGACCGCATTCTCGATGTCGATCAGATAATTGAGCCCATAGCCGAACTGCACCCGCTTGTTGGCCTTGGCCGTCCACGCGGCACAGGGATCAGACGGTGAGATCGCCTTCGGCACCTTGCGGTCAGGGCTTGGCACGGCGGCCTCGTCGAGGGCGGCAAGGTACTCGGCGACGGCGCGGGTCTGGCGCTGCTTCTCGGACCAGTCCAACTCCGCTGGTGCCTTGCCGTGGTAGCGGCTGGCATTAGCTTCGAGCACGCTGGCATCGACCGCAAAACCCTCACCCTTAATGAGGCCCATGGCCATCGCCGCCCAAACGATCCGCTCGAAGACGTGGCGCAGGACATCGCTGTCCCTGAAGCGGCCCAGGCGGTTGAGCGAGAAGGTCGAGTGATGCGGGACCTCGTCTTCGAGATCGAGCTTGCAAAACCAACGATACGCAAGGTTCAGCTCAACCTCTTGGGTCAGCCTCCGCTCAGAGCGGATGCCGTAGCAGTAGCCCACGATGAGCATACGGATCATCAGCTCGGGATCGACCGAAGGGCGCCCGATGTCGCTGTAGTAGGGCTCTAGTTCCTCATGAAGGTCAGACAGTGCCGCCGTCACGAACACATTAATCCGGCGCAGGAGATGGTTCTGCGGAATGCGATCATCGAGGCGGAACTCGTAGAATAGCTTGCCCTGGTCCCGCTTCTGCCGACCCATCATCGCTGAGCCCTCCGTCGCCGATGCCCTCAGCAGACGGAATCACTGTTCGGCGCCTGTCTCAACGCCTTTATCGACAGTATCGGTCATTAGCGGACTTGAACAGTGCCGCCATGCCACGTCCGCTTCGTGCCACAAGCGGACATTCAACAAGCCTATCGATCGGCAAGAAGGCTTTCCCGGCGGCCAAGGAATGCGCGCAAAGGCCCTTGGGCTAACGACCGGCGGTAGCTCTTGAGATCGGCAGCCTCCATTGCTCGCGTTTCCGGCTGTCCTGCCTCGGCCTTTTTAGTGACCGTCGGGCCTAGTTGGAGCGTGGTGCCCAGGCCGGCATAGACATAACGGTCGCCGAAGACTTCCTTCAAGATGGCAAAACCCCGTTCACCCGTACAGTGATCGGGGGCAATGAACCGAACCTCCCAGGTATCTCGTAACGCTGTCGCGATTCGCTCGATCTCCTGCTTGCTCGCAGGCAATAGATGAAGGCCGCCAATCACGAGATGGATCGGCTTGTCGAGCACCACCTTGGTTGCCTCGACGATCGCTTCAATCTTTGGATGACCGCAACCGACTATAAGAACGACGCCGTCTGGCGTGTCGATGGCCAACGAGATTTCCTTGACCTCCAGATCGACACCCCACAGCCCCGGCAGAATAATGAGGTGAAACCCCGGCGCGACCTCGGTGTTTTCGGCCACCCAGGTAAATTTCCCTTCAGGCCAAGCGCTGCCAAATCGCAACGTCTCGGGCGGGTTGCCATCGAAATAGCGCATGTCCGCTGGCAGCGCTTTGTTACGTTTATAGAAGGTTCCTGGCAGCGCCGCACCAAACACGCCGAAATTCTCTTGCGGTGCATAGATCGTCACGTCCGGGTTGACACGCAACAAATGATTCAACCCGCTCGTATGGTCGCCGTGGCGGTGAGAGACAGCGACGAAATCGAGCGTGGTGAGGTCTATGCCCGTGGCTTTCACATTATGCGCAAAGATTTCAGCGTTGTTGCCGGTATCGAACAAGATGCGCTTTCCGCGGTACTCTATGAGCGCAGAAAATCCCCAGTCCTTCTTCATCGCGGAGGGCTTGCCGAACGCGTCATAGAGAACGGTGATTTCCGCCTTGCTTGGCTCCGATGTCACAGGCGGTACATCCATCGCTGCCCGACCACTCGGTGCGTACAGGATCACCGTAAGCAGGCAGCTCAGGGTAAAAGGGACTCCGAGTTTCATCTTGCTTCTCCCTTGAACATGCTTCTCCCCCAACAGAGAAGGAGGAGCCAAAATGGACACGCATATTCATAGTGAAACTGACAGCCCACTCACTCAACCTTGGAATAAGGGCAAGCTCACCGGAGCCAATCCGCCTCTTTGCTCGAAACATGTATGAGCGGTGAGAACGCGGCTCCAACTATTGAAGCGTTTCAGGGATCTGGCGCTGTTCAACATAGCAATCGATAGCAAACTTCGTGGTTGTGACGTGGCATTGTCAGAGTAAAGTGGCTTGAGCCTCCTGGCGAGGATACTTAGCCTCCGGCGATGCGCAATCCCTTCCGTTATTTCAACAGCTCGCCCGAAGTGATCCGCCTCGCGGTGATGATGTACATCCACTATCCGCTTTCGCTGCGGCAGGTCGAGGATCTCTTGTTCGAGCGGGGCATCGATATCAGCCACGAGACGGTGCGGTTCTGGTGGAACCGTTTCGGTCCGATGTTCGCCAACGAGATCAGGAAACGACGCCTTCATCATTGGTCGTTTTTGCAATGGCGCTGGCACCTGGACGAGCTGTTCGTCAGGATCGATGGAGAGACGCATTACCTCTGGCGCGCCGTAGATCACGAAGGCGAGGTCCTCGAAGTTTTTGCGACAAAACGCCGGGATCGCATGGCTGCGTTGAAGTTTTTGAAGCGTGCAATGAAACGCTATGGCCGGCCCAAGGCAATCGTGACGGACCGGCTTCGATCTTACGGCGCCGCGCTAAAGGTCATTGGGATTGTGGAGCGTCAGGAGTAAGGTCGCTGGCTGAACAACCGGGCTGAGAATTCACACCAGCCGTTCCGACGACGAGAACGAGCGATGGCGAAATTCAGGGACATGAAAACTCTCCAAAAGTTCGCCGCCGCCCATGCCTCAATTTACAATCACTTCAACCACGACCGTCACCTCAACCGCCGCCATATCTTCAAACAGAACCGTTCTACCGCCCTAGCCGAGTGGCATCAGTTGGTGGCCTGAAAATCTCAGACTAGCGCCCTACGCGGGCTCGGTCAGGTTTGTCTGACAATGCCATCCAGCCTGCTATCCTCGTCATGCGGAGGAAGCCAATTGAGGGAGGCTCCCATGACATCACACCGGTTCCCGGCACCCTGGCGCTAAGGCAGAAGGCAAAACCTGAAAGGTGAGGTAATGATCGATTCTTATGCTGGTTCTGGTGAAGAAGACCTCGGAAGCGCGCTGGCCAGGCTTCAGGTGGGTGGTCGGGTCTTTATCACTTATGCGGACTACGAGGAACGCTATCCAAACAAGTCAGACGAGCTTCGCATATCCGAGCTAACCGAGCTTGCGGCGCAATACGGCTGCAAGTTTCAGCAAGCAGACGAAGAGAAGCGCATCTATTTCAGCAAGACCTCAGCTTAGGGGACCCCCTACAGCAGAAGCGACCACCGGTGGCTACCAGGTGTTCGACGCTACCGGCCAAGCCCTTGCGCACATCTACGCTCGCGAGAGAGACGCCACATGAGGCCAACTCTGCCAGGGTGCTGACCTTTGACGAGGCGCGGCGCATTGCTGGGAATGTTGCTCAACTGCCCGAGCTCTTACAGGACAAATGCCGACGCTCGAGATCTGTTTATTCCTCGAATTTCGCCTCTATTCCGCGTCGTAAAGCCCGGACGCGCGTTGTATCAGAGAGCTCAATTTCGAGCAGGCGCGGCCCCTCAACGCTCTTAATGGTTCCAATAAGCCCACCGATCGTTACGACCGTGTCACCGACCTGTAACGATGCCAGTAACTTTTCGTTTTCTCTAATACGCCTCAGTTGGGGCCTTACGAGAGCGACATACCCCAAGATAAGCACTGCAAGCACGGCCAATCCTTGGATGACAATATCATGACCGATCATAGCGGTTGCTCCAGGCTGATTATCTACACCCTGCTTTTCGTCATCTGCTCTGCGCTATTAAATACCCAACGCGTACCAAAAATACCAATTGCGATGAGCACAATATGGACCAAGATGTAGCCAGGCAGCCAGAACAGCAGTCCGGCGCTTACGCAGAAAATTGTGGACCATAACAGTGCAAGGACCGCCATAAGCTGGAACCGAACGGTTTTTGGCAATCGCATAAGGGGATTTGAATTAGGATCCATAATCGCCGTCCAAAGACGCCCTGCCATCTCATTACCTTTCATAAAGATTATTTAAGTTGATGCCGCCACCGCGCTCACGCAGGTTCCCCAAGGATCCCGTCCGATATCGACTGCCCAAAAGATGTGACACAAGGGCGCAGGCAATTACGGTACGTGCTCATTTGGCGATTGGATCACCTCGACTGGCCCGAACCACTATGGCCCAGACCCGCTGGCCAAACATTAGCCGTTGGGCTCCTACGACAGAAATGTGGGTCCACACGACTATCTACTAGCCCGAAATTTCGGACGAGATCAGCTGCCCGTATGATGGTCTAAGTAGACTAATTAAGGGGTAATGCGCCGCGAAGCACCCGCGGGGGGGTTGATGAGTAGGAACCCTATTGCTCTCCGTACTCTGCTTTGATGATCTCGTGCGCGTGTTGTTGCGGGTTGACCACCGGGAGCGAGCGGCCGGGCCGATGTTCTCTGTCGTCCCGCACCGCTTGCTGTGAATATGACCCTGCGGCTTGTGCCAGTAAGAAGGCATCCCGAACCTGCGCCATACATCAGGTCCTCCGCCCTTGATGAGGTCTAGACCGAAAGCCCGTGCTTTGGATTCAGGGCGCCTTCAGAAGTCTTATCGCTGCGGCGTGGTGATGAGGAATTGACTTTCGATGTCTGGGGGCATGGCCGGGATGGTTTGGGGCAGGCCCATGTAGGGAAGCACCGCAAGACCTGGCGCCGACGGCAGCGAGGCGCGCGCCCACAGATGCAGGGTGGAGATGTCGTCGGGCCTCGGCGGCAGCGGCTTTGGGAAAGCGGTTGAAAGAACGTGAAGTCCTTTAGATGCAGGAAGTGTATGGGCCGAGGGAAGCGGCGCCTCGGTCTTTTCAGGCTCTGCGCCGGGGAGGCCGGTTATGGCGATGAGAGCTGCCATATGGTCCTCGCTCGGAAGGGACATGCCCGTCGCATCGGCTTCGGCGCGTCTTGCCGCTGATTCCGGTGATGCAAGCACCTGCATGGCGTTCGTCTCCGCCTGAGCCACCGCCTGCTCGTTCGTGGGAGTGGACACGCCTGCACCGATAGTCCAAATGCTGAGAAGCGTGACAATCAGAACGCCGGCGACCGCGTTCGTGAGCGCGTCGAGGCGCTGGGTCCAGCTGAGCATGACCGATAGCCCGCTGTGGCGTTCCGGTTCGGGTTCGGCGCCGCGCCACTCCCAAGGCTCATGGGTGGATCGGGCGTCTTTCCACGGCGCTGGCTGGTCGAGATCGTCCCGAAAGAGATTATCTCGATCGAGATCGTTCCGGTCCAGATCGTTGCGGCCGAGATCCTCTCGGTTCAAACCGGCGCGATCCGCATCGTCCTCCAAGATAAGCGCGTTGAAGGCCTCAGTGTCTAGATAGGCGGTAGGGGTAAGAGCACGCATCTCTCCGGCGCGCGCTGCACGCCGATTACGAAGTCTGAGTAGCCAACCCTTCTCATCGCGATCCTTGCCGTTATTGCCGGTGTCGACCTCTTCGGCGAACGCATACCCGACGCCATCGCGTTGAAACCGTTCGAGCGGGCGCTCTTCTTCAATGTCGCGCGTCTGGAGAAGGCGCCGCAAGAGGGCACGTCGGTGGGACGCGGTGTTTCCGTTGTCAACGGGCTCGGTGGTTGCGGATGACGCGAGGGCTGATCTATACCGGGCCGGCTTCGGCTGTTCGGACGTTCTTGCGCCGGGCGTCTTGTACGCCGGAAATTTCGGCCCAGGCGTCTTATACATATGTGTCTTAGAGGCAGTTCTCTCGGAGACAGAAACCTTAGAGGCACTCACTCTGGGCCGACACGTCTTGAGCTTCGATGAGCCCGGCTCGCTTGCCCCGGACAGGTCTTCAAGGTCGGTCGAGCTGTTATCCAGTCCCTCGCGAGCCGCAGCGATGACGTTCGCCGAGCGCGCCATAAGCCCTCGGATCCGGTCACGGTCAGCATTGCCGATCGAGCCTTTGCTGTCCGACATTCACCGCCCTCCACATCAATCGCGCATCCCGCCGGGGGTGACAGACACGCGAACCCGCAAGCCTTCAATCGAGCCTAAGGCCTATGAGAGACCGTGAAATCTAACGATTCTATGAAATCTGACACTTCTCCCAAGGCAGCGGCTGGCGAAACAACCAAATTGTAAACGCCGCAACCCTCCATTTGGTTCTCGCTGGGAAATCTTCTTGGGGGAGCGGTTTTTTGGGGGTCTTCTCATTTGATGGACGAGTCAGGCGGGCTCTAGGACGCTTTCAGCGTTTGCGCATTGTTAGGTGTCTCGGCGACTGCCCTTACTCGAGCTGCCGGTCCGATGTTCTCGGTAATGCCGCACCGCTTGCCCTGAATGAGTCTTTGCGGCCTCCGCCAGCGACGGGGCACGCCGAACCTGCGCCAGACGTCCGCTCCTCCGCCTTTCAGCAGGTAGACCCCGTTCGGATTCGTAGGGAAGGTCAGCTTGAGCGTGTAGTGAGCGTAATTGCCGTCTCCGTGCCGGTCGATCAGTCGTTCGAGTGCCGCCTCAACCTGAGTGCGCCTTCTGCCGCGAATAAAGGGGTGCGCTAGATGGAAAAGCATGTGGCAGTGAACCACCTTCAGCAGAGCCACCTGAAAGTCGCTCGCGCACCCATATGGCGGTTAGTCCACCAGGGATGCCCTGACGCTTGAGCCACTTATCGAAGCCCTCGCGGACTTTGGCGAACAGCCGACCGTCGGGATCATCTCCCAACTTCGTGCCGACCCAGTGGATCGTGGCATGGGCATTCAGCGGAGTTCCGATCTCACGAGCGAAGGCCACTGCTTCCATCATGTTGGTAGCTTGTCGCAGGGTGATGCGTTTGGTTGCTCGGCGCTCTCTGCGCGGACCCTCGGAGGGAGGGCACAAACTAATAGAGTGCAATTCAGAGGATACGAGGCGGCTACTCGTCGGCATCGGAAACCTCCAATGCACTGGCCTAACGGTTCTGATCGCCTGTCGGGCTGTGCATGGTCCGTTCCACGAACGTCCAAGTTTGTGTGGTCCCAGTCGGGGTGCTAGTCGGGTAGCTCCTTGAGCGTGGCAAGAGCTTCGGGATCGATCTCTCCACAGTGCTCACGCACGCATCGCAGCAACGCGTCTCGCGTCCTGCAGAATGACCGACTCCGCCAGCCCGAGTTCTTCTTGCGCGGGTTTCCCTTCCTACGCTGCAAGATCCATTGCAGCGGGTCGTCTACGACTCTCCAGTTCGTGTTGAGTTGGGCTAGGAGCCGATTTGAGGGGTGCGCCGGCCCATCTGCGCGGTCTTTGGCGACGAGCATGTATCGGCCCTTCTGTAGACCGCTCGCGCACCTTGACTTCTTGAGCTGGCCCGTCTTGATAGCCGATCTTGTAGTGGGGCTTTTGGTTTGCAGCTAGACTGCTAACGCATTGATAAGGAATGAGCCGATTTCTACCCGGTTTGCAGAAAACAGTAGCAAAGTCAGCGCCTGGCCCCTGTCTACGAATTTGGGGGTCGGGAGTTCGAATCTTCCCCGGCGCGCCACTTTGACCGATGACTTGGCTATGTGTGGGCCGTGATGGAAGACCGGAATTCGCAGCGTCTGACAGCAGCCGCGCGGTCCGTCTTCGAGCATTTGGCAGCGCGCGCCGACACCAAGATCTCAATCCGGCTCTGGGACGGGACCGAGATTCCGCTCGGAGATAATGTCGAACCTGGCCTGTGCGTATCGCTCAGCGGGCCGGGTGTGATCGGCTCATTGCTCCGCAGCCCAAAGCCCGAGACGCTTCTGCGCCTCTACGCCGAAGGGCAGATCGATTTTCACGGGGCCGACCTCTACACGTTTATGGAGACGGCCCGCGTCCGCAATTCGCGGAAGCGTCTGCGGGGCATCAATAAGCTGTTCATTGCCCGCAAGCTGCTGCCATTCCTGTTTGCCCGCAGTGCTCCGGCTAAAATCGAGCACACCTTCGAAGGAGATGAATCGGGCCGCAACCGCAAGGCAGGCGATAACCGCGATTACATCCAGTTTCACTACGATGTGAGCAACGCGTTCTACGAGTTATTTCTCGATGACGAGATGGTCTACTCGTGCGCCTATTTTGCCGACTGGAACGACACGCTCGAACAGGTGCAGCGGAACAAGGTCGACATGGTCTGCCGCAAGCTTCAGCTCCAGCCAGGCGAGAGCATGTTGGATATCGGTTGCGGTTGGGGCGCGCTCCTGTTTCACGCCGCACGCCATTATGGCGTCCGCGCGTACGGTGTGACTCTTTCGGCCAACCAGCTCAGCTATGTCCAGGACAAGGCGCAACAACTCGGGCTGAGCGACAAGGTGACCGCGGAACTCAAGGACTATCGCGATCTGGACGGCAGTTACGACAAGATTGCCTCCATCGGCATGTGCGAGCATGTGGGCATCGACAACATGCCCGACTACATGTCGAAGGTCCGCTCGATGCTCCCTGACCGGGGTATCTTCCTCAATCACGGCATCACGCGTCCGGGCAAGCGCACGATGAAACAGTTCCGCAAAATGCGGCCCGAACGCCGGCTTCTGGCGAAATATATCTTTCCCGGTGGCGAGCTCGATCATTTGGGACACCTAATCCAATCGATGGAAGCGGTTGGCTTCGACGTGCATGACGTGGAGGGCTGGCGCGACCATTACGCCTTGACGTGCAAACTCTGGAGCCAGCGGCTCTGGGAACGGCGGGACGAGGTGATCGCGCTGGTCGGCGAGGAAAAATACCGGATGTGGCTGCTCTATCTTATCGGGGTCAGTTTCTCGCTTGGGGATGGCAGCGCGCGGATCTATCAGATTGTGGCCACGAAACACGCCTCGCGCGGCGCCTCCGGGATGCCGCCGACGCGTGAACATCTCTATGCGCCGCGAGACAATTCGAACACGGCCGAGTGTTGATTGAGGCCCTGTTGGCAGCGCGGCCCTGCATTGACCACTGCCGTCACTGAGGTCTCTTATTCTCCGGGGGCCGGCGAGGGCGCCTGACCCTTCGCCCTGTGCGTTTTGGCGCCATAACCGGCAAGCGTGAACACCGAGATCGAAAGGGCCGGCAAGAAAGTCAGCGTAATGATCGCCGTGCCCACAATCCCGAACAGCACGATGGCACCGACGCCGCGATAGAGCTCCGTGCCTGCACCCGGAATAAACACGAGCGGCGCAAGACCGCAGATCGTGGTCACCGTTGACATGGCGATAGGCCGCAGCCGCGACGATACTGCCTCCATCACCGCATCTTTCGCATCGAGTCCCGCGTCGCGCAGATTGGATAAGGCCCGATCGACAATCAGGATTGGATTGTTCACCACCGTACCCATCAGAATGAGGAAGCCCAGCATGGTGATCATGTCGAAGGGTTGAATGATGGGAGCGAGACCGAAGCGAGGCAGGATCGCGCCCACCCAGTTCATCAGTGCAAGCCCCACGAGCCCACCCGCCACGCCAAGCGGTATCGTCGTCATGATCAGCAGCGGGTAGCCCCAATGGGTGAAAATCGCGACCAGCAGGAGGTAGATGATCGCTACTGCCACGAGATAGTTGCCAGCGAGCGCATCGCGCGTCGCATCAAGCTGGTCCGATGCGCCTGAGATGGTCATGCTCACATCGAAAGGGACCGCGCCAGAGCGCTTCAGATGATTGACGAGCTGCTCGCGGACGATCTCAACGCCTGTCTCCAGGGCCACATCGTCTGGCGGAATGATATTGAGCGTGACCGTGCGCCGTCCATCGATGCGGCGGATCGTGTTCGTATCGACTGTCTCTCTAATCTCGGCGATGGAGGAGAGCGGGACGATCGTGCCTTGCGGCGTATAGACCGGCATTTGCGGCAACGTGTCGAGCGAGGTATCGGCCGCATCCTTACTGTAGAAATAGATGTCGATCTTGTCGTCGCCCTGGAAAAACTCGCCCACATACGCGCCATCCGTCAGCGCGGCCACGGTGAAGCCGACATCATTCGATGTCAGGCCGAGCTCAGCGGCCCGGTCCCATTTGGGGCGCACCTCGATCAGCGGCTGCGAAAGGGTCAGTGTTGAGGGGTCGGCTTGAATACGGGGTTTGTCGAAAATCTCGCCCGCGCGGCGATAGGCGGTGGACGCCAGCGCGTAGACGTCCTGAAGGTTCGGCCCGGCAATATCGAGGCTGACGCTGCGCGTGCCGCCGTCATTGCTGGTGATAATCGAGCCGCGCGAGACGAATGCCCGCATGCCAGCGTAGGATTTATATTTCTCCGTAACCGCTTTCATGAGGGCGACGATATCGCCGGGATTGACGGTCTCGGCGATGATGCGCACGCCGTCCGCCTCAATCAAAAGGAAGAAATATTTGATCGCAGGGACTTGCGCGTCACCGCGATCGAAGCGAGCCGGGTCGTCCTCAACGAAGGGCATTAGCCAGTCTTGGAGGTCGGCACCGATCTTCTCCATTGTCTCCAAATTGTAGCCGGGCGGCGCATTGAGCCGTGCGAACATCTTCGGCTCCTCGCCTTCCGGCAGATACTCGGCCGGCGGCGTTAGGAGCAAAATGATCGCCACGCTTGCGCCCACCGCTCCAAAAATGCAAAGGAGGCGCCGCAATGGCCCAGCCATGAGCCAGCCCACGCCTCTGACAATGGCGCCATCAGCGGCATCGACCGTCTTGTTGTCCTTCGGCGTGAGATCGAAATGGGCTGCTGCCGTCGGCACCACGGTGATGGCGACGAGCATGGATGCCAGGATCGAGGCGGACACGGCGATAGCGATGTCCGAATAGAGCTGTCCGGCTTCTTCTTGAATGAAGACGATGGGCACGAAGACGAGCACCGTGGTGAGCGTTGAGGCAAGCACGGCGGGCCACACTTTCCGGACGCCTTCAATCGCCCCTTTTAGGCGCTCCAATCCCCGCCGCCGCTCAAGATCGATGCTCTCCAGCACGACAATTGTGTTGTCGAGTGTCATGCCGATCGCGAAGGCAATGCCCGCCAGCGAGATCACATTGATCGTCCGCCCTGCCAGCAGCAGGCCGATAAAGGCCGCGATCGTACAGATTGGAATGCCGATCACGCCCACGACGGTCGCCTTGGCGGAGCGAAGAAACAGAAACATCACCAGCGTTGCGAGAGCTGCGCCGATGGAAAGGTTCGTCCACACATTGCGGATCGAGGCCTCGACATAGTTCACGTCGTCCGCGGTGAGATTGAGTTCCATGCCGGCAGGCTTGAGGACATCCCGATTGATGGCCTCGACCTGCTTCATCACCGCCTTCTTGATTGCGATGACGTTGGAGCCTGCCTCCCGGCGGATCGACAGAAAGATGATTGGCCGGTCATTCACATACGAACGGGCATAGATCTCGAAATGGCCGAGGCGCACATCCGCCACGTCTTCGAGCCGGATGATGTTGTCACCGCGCCTGGCGATGATGAGGTCTTGCAAATCCTCCACATCGTCGAAGCGGCCGATTGTCCGCATCAAATAGCGCCGCTTGCCACTCTCGATTTCACCTGCAGAGGTGTCGCGGTTACGCGTGGTCACGGCCCGTCGCACATCGTCCAGCGTCAACTTGCGCTCGGCGAGCGCGGCCTGATCGAAGAGGATTTGAATTTGCTTCTCGGCCCCGCCGCCGAGCCTCACATCGGAGACGTCCTTCACACTTTCCAGCCGCGCGCGGACATTGTCGTCGATGAAGTCGCGCATCATGTCCATGTTCAGTTGGCGCGGATTTCCAGGGAGCGGCGACACGCGGAAATACATGAACGAGTTGGCGCTGAACGAACTTGCGCGCACACGCGGCTGATCCACATCCTCGGGATAGGATGGCACCTGGCTGAGCGCATTATTGATGCGGATCAGCGTCTCGTTGAGATCGATATTGTAGGGAAACTCAAGTTCGATGCGGGCTTCGCCACTCGATGCGCGCGAGATGATGCGCTCAAGGCTCGGGATCGAACGGAGATATTCTTCCTGTTCGATGATAATCTCTTTCTCGATGTCCTGAGGGGTCGCGCCCGCCCAGCGTGTAAAGACCGTGACCGTGCGCACCTCAAGATCAGGGATCATCTGGACGGGGATGCGGGTGGCTGCGAGAATGCCGAGCACGCATACGATCAGCGTGGCGACCGTGACCAAGGTCCCGCGCTGGACGATCCGCTCAAGCATTAGGGCGTCTTCCTTGCTCGCTTCGAGTCAGCTTGCCAGCCGGACGGTCTGGCCTTCGCGCAGCGATTCGTTGCCGCGCACGACGACGCGCTCTCCCTTTTTCAAGCCTGACAGCACTTGCACCAGGCCGTCAAAGGCAAGTCCGATCTCAATCCGCCGTTCGGAGACGCTCATTTTGTCGCCGTCTTCCTTCAACACCCAAACGGTCACGCGCCCGTCCGGATAGCGGATCAGCGCATCCCGGCTGACGGCCGCATCGCGTCGGCCCGTGTCGAGATCGACGAGAACACGCGCGGACATGCCCGGCGTGATTGGAATGTCGGCACGGCTCGGCAGAATCCGGAGTGTGAAGGTCCGCGCATCGGGATCGCTCACAGGGATGAGCGCGCCGATCTTGGCCGGAATTTCTTCGCCTGGAAGCGTGTCGATCTCAAGGGCGACATCGGCGCCGCCACGAAGCCGTGCGTAGTACTCTTGCGGGACCGGTACATCGACGCGGAAATCTCTCATGGCAACAAGTTCGAAGACGGCGGTGCCTGGTTTGACCCACTGACCGATCTCGACCATGCGCTTCGAGATGACGCCATCGAAGGGTGCCGGGAGCTTGTGGCGCGCCAGGATGACTTCGCGCCGCCTCTGTTCCGCCTTGAAACCCTCCTCGGTCGCCGTATCGATTTCCACTTCGGCCTGTCGGGCCTCAACTTCGTTTTGCGGGCCGTATTTTCGCTTCGCCAGGCTCTCGGCAATGCGCATGCGCCGCTTCGCATCCGTAACTTCGCCTGCGGCCTTGACCGCTTCCGCGGCGGCTTGCTCGAAAGCGGCCTGTTCAAGCTCGTCGTCAAGCTCCAACAGCATATCGCCCTTCTTGACATTGGCCCCGCTGTCGAAATGGACCACGCTCACAAGGCCCTCGACGGACGTTGAGATTTGTGAGGCATGCGGCGAAGACACCGTCCCCGACAGCTCAAGCTTCCGGATCACGGGCGATTCCTGGACCGTTTCCGTCTCGACCGGCGCAATTGGCTGCGCATGCAAAGAGGAGGGCACGCCTGCGGCAGCAACCGCGAGGAGACCTGCGACCACAGCTGCGCGTCGCCAAGGCCTCAACGAGGTCCGGATTTTGCGGGTTCTATCGTCCAAGTCGAAGTCCATGCGGTGGCCTAAACCAATGCCTAAAAAAATGAGCCCTATGTTAGTCGAGGCGCCTTTCGCCCAAACATTAAGAAGCGGAAAGGTGGAAACGCTTGGCCTGCTGCGCTCCGCGCCAACCTAAGGACACAGTGGCACACCCGCCAGATGCCGGGGAGACTGTCACCTGGATTTGAACGAGAGACATGGACCAAAGGCCAAGCTTTCCGGCCCGCATCGTTAATGCAAAAGGCAAGTGCGGGACGTTTCGGCGAGGCTTCCCGTTTCAAGACGCTGAAGTTTGAGCTTGCTAGCCGCCGTGCAGACATCGCGCTCGGTTGTGCCTGGCATGCGGCATGTCACGGCATCTATGGCGCTGGGCGCGCCGCCCGGCTTGACCAAGACCATGTTCTGCTCACGAGAGCCGCCGAACCGCGTGGGGTCGAGGGTCCCATCGGTCCGGTCGGCATTAAGCGTGGCTCTTTTAGACAAGTCGGGCATTTGGCAACGGCGCGCCGTCCTGCCGCTTGAGATCGGCGAGGAATTTGCGACGCGCATCTTTGGCCATGGGTCGTGGCCTAGAAGAACTTTAGGTAGCGGTCGCGTTCCCAGTCCGAAACATGGTTGTGATAGGCATCCCACTCTTCGCGGCGGAATGTGGCATAGGCCTCGAACATCGCATCGCCCATGACGTCCCGCGAAAACGGATCCGCTTCGAAGGCGTTCACCGCTTCCTCCAAGGTTCGGGGAAGCAGAGTGATGCCGAGCTCTTTCAGCTCGCTCTCCGACTTGTTGTACATATTCTCGGTATGAGGCTCGCCTGGATCGAGACCTTCCCGAATACCCTCAAGGCCGGCACCCAGCACCATGGCCGCACCGAGATAGGGATTGTTCGCCGAATCTGCCGCGCGCAGCTCGACGCGGCCGCCGCCGAGTGGAATCCGCAAAGCGTTGGTGCGGTTGTTGTCGCCGTAGCAGACAAACACCGGCGCCCAGGTCGAGCCTGACATGGAGCCCTGCTTGATCAGTCGCTTGTAGCTGTTCACGGTGGGAGACACGACGGCGCTGATCGCAGGCAAGTGCCGCAGAACACCGGCAATGAACTGGTAGCCGAGCTTCGACAGGCCGCAGCCCCGCGGGTCGTTCTCGTCCTTAAAGAGATTCTCGCCCGTCTCGGGGTTTGCAAGCGACATGTTGTAGTGCGCGCCAGAGCCTGTGCGATTGGCAAACGGCTTTGGCATCCACGACGCGTAGTAGCCATGCTTGCGGGCAACGGCGTTGGACATCATCCGCAAAAAGACGAAGCGGTCCGCCATCGTCATGGCATCGGCGAAACGGAAATCGATCTCGAACTGGGCGTTGCCGTCCTCATGGTCAAAGGAATAGACATCCCAGCCAAGACCATCCATGGCGTCCACCAGCTCCCTGAGCCAGTGCAAGTTGTCGAGCGCGCCGTAGCCGTCATAGCAAGGCTTGTCGAGGGTATCGCGCTCCGACACGGGGGCCGCCTGGACCTCTCCATCCTTGAGCACATAGAATTCAGCCTCCAAGCCGAGATTCATCACATAGCCCAAATCCGCAGCCTTCTGCGTGGCTCTGGCCAGAATGTTCCGGCTGCAGGGCTCAAACGGCTTTCCTTCGCACCAAAGATTGCTCGCGAACCAAGCGACATCCTTTTGCCAGGGCAACACGATGCACGAAGCCGGGTCCGGGTGGGCTGAGACTTCTTCGTCACTGACGTCTTGCGGTACGCCGTCCAGCGCCGCGCCTGTATAAAGTTCGGAGCCCGCCATCATTTGATCGAGATGGGACAACGGAACCATCTTGGTCTTCGACACGCCATGCATGTCGGAAAAGCTCGCCATCAGATAGGCCACGCCTTCGGAGCGGAGCTGTTCGCGAAGAGAGTCGAGTTCTGTAGCTATCGGTTGCATCGGGTACCCTTAGTTTGACGTCGCCTGCGGGAGCCGGATGCTAGCAACGCGCTTATGCGCTAAGAAATTTTTTCCCCACTTAATAAAATATTGGCGCGAAAAGTGTCGTCGATTGTGGTTCGCCGACATCGAATTACCGGCGCAGGGTTACCACAACGGCGCGGGCGCCAAGGGCTTGCCACGAAGGGTCTATTTCTATGGGCTGGCTGCCTTCATGAGATCATGGCGTGCATGCACGAGATGTCTTGTCATCAAAGACTGCGCGAGCTGCGCATCGCGCGCATGGATCGCATCGAAAATGCTGCGGTGCTGCCGGTTATATTCGTCGATCGCCTCAGGCGTCAGAATCTTCTCCTTCATCGCGTCCCATTGCGCATGGAGCCGCACGTGGTTGATCTGCCGGTAAACGTTGATGAGCAGCGGATTGGCGGAGGCATGGGCGAGAAATAGATGAAACTCCCCATCCCACTTCGAGAATTCATCGTTGTCGGTGGTTGCTTCAGCATGCGCCAACACGGACTCCAATTCGTCCAACGTGCGTCGCGTGGCGTGCAGCACCGCGAGGCGCGTCGTGAACGGCTCAACTGCCATCCGCGCCTCAACGAGCTGGAGTGGGCTGACCTCGTCAATCAGGTCAGCAGCGCGCCTGCCCGCTTGGATCGGTGTACCGACAAATGTCCCGCTGCCGAGTCGGCGAGAAACAAGCCCGTCTTTTTCAAGATTGTCGAGCGCGCGGCGCACGGTTGAGCGGGCCGCGTTGAAGGTGGCGGCAAGTTCGCGTTCGGGGGGAAGCCGATCGCCTTCCGAATAGGCGCCGGTCTCGATGGCGCGATGCAGATAGGCCGAAATCGTGCTCACGCTGGAGGACCGTTTCACCAGGCCCCCTTGCGGCGCAACGGGTCCCCTGATCGGCGATTGGGGCAAGATATGGTCTCCTCTTTCTTCTTAAAACATATCAGACCGCTTTGGGCCCAGTAAAGAATTATGTGGTTTGCAATTGGGCCAACCGTATGCATTAATTTAGGCGATCTTGCAGGAGAAAGCGCTGGGCAGTGCCATGTTAGTGACAGGCTTTTGGTTTCTCCGAGGCGGGCCCAAAAAGGCCCGATTTGAGACCGATCCAACAATGGAGGCGGTCTAGAATGGCCAATCCAGCTGGCGCAAAATTTGCCATCATTGGTGCGGGCATTCATGGGCTCAGCACCGCGTATCATTTGGCACTCCAATTGAAGGCCACCGGAAAAGGCTCCGGTGAGGACATTCTCGTCATCGACAAGGCGGGAATTGGCGGCGGCGCATCCGGCATCGCCTGCGGCGTTGTTCGCAACAACTACTTTCAGCCTGCGATGCGCGAACTCATGGCCCACTCCGTCGAGGTGTGGGAGAGCGACCCCAAGGCTTACAGCTATCATCCCGTCGGCTATATGCAGATCAGTGCTGAAAGCATGCATGCCGATGTAGCCACGATCTACGAACAGCAAAAGCTCATCGGCTATGAGTCCGAGTTCGTTGAGGGGGCCGGCGACTGCCAGAGATATATGACCGGTCTGTTCGACGATTGGCAGGCCAAGGGGATTACGTCCGTCCTGCACGAGAAGCGGGGCGGCTACGCCAACAACACCGCCTCTCTCTATGGTCTGGCGGGGAAGGCCGACGAACAAGGTGTCCGCATCGCCACCGGCGTTGAGGTCAAAGGGTTTGAATACGGCTCAAACTTCGGTGCCGTCACAGGCGTCATTACCGATCGCGGCACGATCCCATGCGAAGCCGTTGTCATCGGCGCGGGCCCTTGGGTCCTGAAGTTCTGGGACTTGCTCGAATTGCCCAAGGCCATCTCCATCAAAGGGCCGGATGGCACAATGCTTGACGACGTGCCGATGTGGAAATTCTGGTGCCTGGAAGAGGGCACGCTCGGGGTCGATCCCGATATGCATAAGACGAACGATGGGCGCATGCCGCCTGTGATCCACGTCGATACCGACGCGCCCCTCTATTCGGACGTGGACGGCTCGCTGATCACGGACGAGATGTGGGGCCTTTATTACAAGCCGGACTTCAATTTCGGCGGTATCCAGGGCGGCGCATCGCCCTACAAGGTCGATCAGGATCCAAATAAAGTGGCCATCGACCCTTATGGGCCGGATTCGCCGGACTTCATTGTCGGCGACGATTTCATTCACATGTGGTGCTCGATGCTTGCGCATTGTCAGAAGCGCTTCGAGGGGATGACCCCGCGCTACAAGCACAAGGAAAAGTCCGGCGGGCTCGGCTGCTTCACGCCCGACAATTTTCCTGTGTTCGATACGTTCCGCGAGAATGTGTACGTCATTGCCGACTCTAATCACGGCTACAAAATGCTCGGGGTTGGAAAACTGGTCGCGCAAGAATTGGTGGGAGAAAAGAGCAGGCTTCTGGAGCCGTTCCGCTTCGGACGCTTTGCCAAGGGCGAGCTACACCCGGTCTCCCATAGTCCATTTCCATGGAGTTGAGGTGAGGGAGATGTCGATGGATATCGAAGGTTATTTAGACGACCCGCAGCGCCAAGAACGCGTCAAGGAAGTCCGTCGCAAGATCGACGAGCTTGGCATCGATTATCTTTATCTGCAGTTCGTGTCCGTCACGGGCCGCATCATGGGCAAGGGCATCCCGGCTGATCATTGGGAGAGCGTCGCTAAGAAGGGCTTCCAGCTCGTCTACGGCGCAACAGTCAATCTGTTCCTCGACCGGCACGGCGATTATCTCGGTTACGGCCCCGAAGCCGCGGAGCTCGTTGGCATTCCCGACCCCGAGACCTTCATGCAGCTGCCATGGGACAAGCGCGTGGCGCGCATGTATTGCACCCTGTTCCGCAATCGCGAGGAAAAGGAGAACCCAGGCGGGTTCCTGACCGCGGATTGCCGCGGCAATCTTCGCCGGCTCCACCATGAGTTCCAGGCAAAGCATAACGGCTTGCATCTCAGGGTCGGCACCGAGCCGGAGATGATGTGGCTGAAAAAGGATGAGAACGGCAAGCCGAATGGCGGCTACTCGAAACCGTTCTGCTATCACATCGATCAGTTCGAAAGCTTGCGTCCGGTCTACATGAAAGTGATCGAGTATTCCCGCAAGATGGGCCTCGACATCATTCAGGGCGACCACGAGGACGCACCGGGTCAGCTTGAGCTGAACTGGATGTATGACGACGTGCTGCGCAATGCCGACCGGCTGACGACGTATCGGCAGATCTGCGCGCAGGTCGCCCGCGAGTTCAACCTGATAGCCTGCTTCATGACAAAGCCCTTCATGGGCGTGTCGGCCAGTGGCTGTCACCACAATATGTCGCTGTGGCGTGGCGGTGAGGATCGGCTGCATCCGACCGGCAACGATGCCAACGATCTGCCGGGTCTGGCCCATAACTATATGTATGTCGGGGGCGGCGAGAACACCTTCATGCCTGATGGCGATGATGTGCAGATGCCTGGCAAGGCTGGGCTCGCGGCGATCGGCGGCATCGTTCACCATTTGCGCGCGCTGACCGCGGTTGGCTCATCGACGGTGAATTCATATCGCCGTCTCTGGGACACGGGCTTCTGGGCGCCGGTCTTCGCCGACTGGGGTTTCCAAAACCGCACCACGGGCTTGCGCGTCTCCGCGCCCGGTCGGTTTGAGTACCGCTCGGTTGATTCGATGGTGAATCCATATCTGATGGGCTCGACAATTCTCGCAGCCGCCGACGATGGTATCGACAACAATCTCGACCCCGGCGAGCCGGAAGAGCGCAACATCTATGAAGCGATCAAGGCCGGCAAGCAGGTCAAAAAGCTGCCGATGACCTTGGGTGAGGCGCTCGAAGCTTTGGCGGCCGACGAAGTCGTGCAGCGCGGCATGCCGGGCGAGATGTATGGGCTCTACCACCAGTACAAACAGGACGAGTGGGAGCGCTTTAATCACACCGTCACCGAATGGGATATCGACACATATCTCGACTGCCTGCCATAGCCGCGCGTGCCGCGATACGCAGCGTTCAGATAACAAGGAGGAAGAAGAGCAATGTGCGGGATTGCAGGAGTGATCCATCGCGGTCAGGAGGTTGGCGTTGGCCAAGAAATGACCTTGATGCTCCAAAGCTTGAAGCATCGGGGCCCCGACTCGACCGGGTTCGCTGTCTACGGCCTCGGCGAGCCGGACGCGTATGTCATGCGCTTGAAGCTTGCCGAAGCCGAGGACTTGGACACCGACTACAAAATTCACGAAAAAATTCGCGACCGCCAGGCCCAAGTCGACACGCGGCTCGCGGAGATCGGCGCCAGCGTCATGTCGGTCGAAGAGCCGACCCCGTACGCGTTCCGCTATCAGCTCCGCTACGGAGGCGACACCAAGCAGCTCGCCACCGATATTGAGCAGATCGAAGGCGCAGAAGTTTTGTCCTTCGGCAATGCGCTGGAGCTCATCAAGGATCTCGGCGATGCGACGCAGGTGTCGCAGGCCTATGGCCTTGGGCTCTTTCTCGGCACGCATGCCATCGGACATACGCGGATGGCGACAGAGTCGGATGTGGACATCCGCTCGGCGCATCCGTACTGGGCCTATCCCTATAACGACATTGCCGTCGTCCATAACGGGCAGATCACCAATTACTGGATCATGCGCCGTGAGATGGAGCGGCTCGGTCACCGCTTCATGTCGAATTGCGACTCCGAATTGCTCGCGGTCTACACCGCCAACAATCTGGAGCAGGGTGCGACCCTAGAGGACTCGCTCAAAGCCTCAATCACGGAAATCGACGGCGTGTTCACTTACATTGTCGCGACCGACAAAGAGCTCGGGCTTGCGAAGGACACGATGGCCGCTAAGCCCATGGTCCTCTACGAAAGCGACGACATTGTCGCGCTCGCCTCCGAGGAAGTGGCTATTCGCGCCATCATTCCCCGGGAAATCGATACATCTGACCCTTACGATGAGGAGGTGCGGGTATGGCAGCGCTAACGCGAGCCGAGCCGACCGGGCAGGAGCGCAAGTCCCATGAAATGGGCATGCACTCGGAGCAGCTCAAAGGTCGCACGCAGCAGGTCTTTTTCGATATCGACGTCAACGAGCCGCATTACGGCTTCGGCTTGCCGGATACGTTCGACGTGGATTTCAACAAACGCGCTGAAATCGACGCCTCCAAGTTGCAAGCGAATGCCGTCAATAGGTGCATCCTCGCGCTCATGGGCGAGGGCTATGGCAGCATCGTTATAAAGAACCCGGGTGCGAAGCACTCGCTGGCGGTTGGCATTCTCAATCGGCTCAATCTCATCGTCGAGGGCTCGCTTGGCTATTTCGGTGTGGGCCTCTTGGATGGTCCAAATGTGCGAATTACTGGGCGTGTGGGCTGGTCATGCGGCGAGAACATGATGAGCGGCACCATCTTCATTGAGAAGAATGCCGGCTCCCAGTTCGGCGCGGCTATTCGCGGTGGCGATCTCGTCTGCAAAGGCGATGTCGGCTCGCGCACCGGCATCGATATGAAGGGCGGCAACATCATCGTTGGCGGCAATACTGGTGCCTTTTCAGGTTTCATGATGCAGCGAGGCCGCATGGTGATTTGCGGCGATGCGGGAAAGAACCTCGGCGACTCTATGTATGACGGGGTGATCTTCATTGCGGGTGAGCCGCAGAGCCTCGGCGTCGATGCTGTTTGGGGTGAGATGACCGACCTCGACAAAGAGTGGCTGACGCAAAAACTCACCAAATACGACGTGATGCCGAAGGGGGGCGTTGAGTCCTTCCGGAAGATCGTCGCCGGCAAGCAGCTCTGGAACTACGACAACCTAGAGCCGACCGAAAAGAAATTGGTTCTGTAGCGCGAGGGAGCTGGGCACATGGCAAAGAAAAAAAAACAGAAGGCAAACGGCGCGCAGGAACCTGCAGAACAGGCCCGTTTCCTTCTCGGCAAGAGCCAAATCTTCACGCCGGAAGTCATGAACGACATCCACGTGAAGGCGGAACTCGGCCGCTACCGCATGCGGGGCTTCTCGCTCTTCAAGAAGATTCCCCATTGGGATGATCTCACCTTTATGCCCGGCACGCTCACGCGCTTCGTTATCGAGGGCTATCGCGAGAAGTGCGACACCAAGACGGTGATCGGGCCCAAGGCCAAGCGCCCGCTCGAACTCGACATCCCGGTCTACGTGACCGGCATGAGCTTTGGGGCGCTATCGTATGAGGCCAAGATCGCCCTTGCGCGCGGCGCAACCATGGCGGGCTCGGCGACTTGCTCAGGGGAGGGCGGTATGATCCCCGACGAGCGCCGCTATTCGTCGAAATGGCTCTACCAGTGCATTCAGTCGCGCTATGGCTTCAACCCGCATCATTTGCGGCTTGCCGATGCGTGCGAATTCTTCATTGGCCAAGGCTGCAAGGTTGGGCTTGGCGGTCACTTGATGGGTCAAAAGGTCACCGACCAAGTCGCCGAAATGCGTTCGCTTCCGGCCGGTATTGATCAGCGTTCTCCGGCGCGCCATCCCGACTGGCTTGGGCCTGATGACCTTGCCTTGAAGATCGAAGAGATCCGCGAGGCCACCAATTGGGAAATTCCGATCCAGCTGAAACTGGGTGCGGCGCGTGTCTATGACGATGTCCGCATGGCCGTGAAGTGTGGACCGGACAGCATCTATATAGACGGCATGGAGGGCGGCACAGGTGCCGGTCCCCACATCGCGACCGAAGATACAGGCGTGCCCGGTATTGCCGCTATCCGCCAAGCGCGCCGTGCCATCGACGAACTCGGCAAGCGCGGCGAGATCAGCCTCGTCTACGCGGGCGGTATCCGCAACGGCGGCGACATTGCCAAGGCCTTGGCGCTCGGCGCCGATGCGATCGCGATCGGTCATTCGGTGATGATGGCCCTCAACTGTAACAAGGAAATTCCGGAGTCGGATTTCGAGGCGGAGATGGGGGTGCCTGCAGGGAACTGTTATCACTGCCATACGGGCCGTTGCCCGGTTGGCGTTGCGACGCAAGACCCGGAACTTCGCAAGCGCCTCGATCCCGACGAAGCGGCCGAGCGCGTCTACAATTTCCTGCACACGTTGACGCTGGAAGCTCAGATGCTGGCGCGCGCCTGCGGCAAGACGAACATCCATAGCCTTGAGCCGGAGGATCTTGCCGCGCTGACCATGGAAGCCTCCGCCATGGCGCAAGTCCCGCTCGCAGGGACCGACATGACGGTCGGAGTTGCCAACTATCACAAATTGGGGTGAGGAAAGCCATGGGCAAGAAAAACATCCAGAAAAACGGCCAGGACGACGTCAACAAGTACCTGAAGGATTCCGCGGGCCTCGATACGGACCGCGAAAAGGTGATCGGTCAACATATCGGCTACCGCTATGACGTGAACTTGTTGCCTGACTACGACCGGATCACGCCGTTCCTGAAGGACTACATGGAGTTCATGGGATGGGACGACCTCAATTGGCTCGAGGACGTGCATATGGGCTACGAGGAAGGCCAGCCTGCGATCTTCGATCGCAATATTAATGGCTGGGTGCGTATTCCGGACTCCCTAAAGCTACCCGACAATCAGCAGGACCGGGATATGATCGCGCGTGAGCTTCTGATCCGGTTTCAGACCTCACCCAGGCATCCGCTCAACGAGCTCAACAAGGCTTATCGAAAGTTCTAGCGATGAAAATATCCCCAGCTCGACAGCGGGGATCAGAGGTTGGACCCCGCCGCATCCCAGTCCGGCTTGAAGGCCAGGACCTGAGCGGAGTCGGGCAGTGCCGGGTTGAAAATGCGGTTGTGCCAGAGCGCCGCCGCCCGGTTCGGGTGGGTCTCCTTGAGCGCCTTGATCTTGCAAGGAAGCGTGAAGCTGTGACGCCCTTGCGAGAATTCGAGGACGCACTGAGAGGAACCGGCAAGCGGCGCATCGGCTGGAACAACGGCCAGAAGCCTGTCTTCGAATTGATTCGGATCTTTGTAATAGCCGGATTGCAAATAGCGCAGCGCCTTCTCATACGTCTCGCGCGGGTCCGCGGATTTCATGACCTGAAACCGGAAGAATGCCATGCTTTCCTGGGGCTCTTTCGGAGCAAGGAGGACAGTCAGTGTGTTCGTGCTCTCCGCCCGTGCCGCATTAAGAACCCGCGGGCACATGCCGGGCGAGGGGCGCCCGCCATCTTCGCGCATGGCAATCTGCCGAAGCTGGCATTGCCAGTCGTAAAACCGCTGCTTCAGCTGTCTCTTTGCAGATTTACTCATGATAACGGCGTGCTCCAGCTTGGGATAATCGTCAATTCAAAGCGCCAGGTCGCCACGAATTGTGTAGTCTGTTCCAGGCGATTGAAGGAGATGAAATCGGCCTATTGCTATGTACTATATTCGTGCAGTAATTTTTCCTAAAAAGAAAAATTATTTCATGGGATTGACGGAATCGGGGCTGCGCCCTAGCATTCGGGAATAATGGGCGCCGTTTAGACTTCACCGCTTACGGGGCTCATCGGGGACTGTCAGATGAAAGGATATGAAGCGACATCATGAACTAGACGAAACCACCAACACGGCCAAGGGACTCAAACCAGAAGTCCTGCCGTTCAACCCTAGGGGGGTTACATCTATGGGTAATAACCTAGACGCGCTAACAACCGTCTTCACCGAGTTCTATTACTGGGTGACGGTTGTCTTCATGTTTCTCATCCATGTTGGGTTCTGCATGTACGAAGTCGGTGCCAGCCGGCGGCGGAACCATATGCACACGCTGATGAAGAACACGATGCTGATTCCGCTGGTCACCATTACATTCTTCTTCTTCGGCTGGTGGATCTATTGGGCCTTCCCCAATGGTCCATTCATCACGGGTGGCCTGGAACTAGAGGGCGCGGCGGCAAATCTGCCGACATCGCCGACGATGGCAACGGATCTCTCGGACCGCATAACAGGTGTCTTCTGGGCAGCCTTCCTGCTGTTCTCTTGGACAGCGGCGTCGATCGTTTCGGGTGCTGTCATCGAGCGCATCCGATCGGGCGCCTTCTGGATCATCGCGGTGATGATCGGTTCGGTGACATGGATCATCGATGCGGCCTGGGGCTGGAGCCCCAATGGTTGGATGGTCAAGCTCCTGGGCTACCATGATGCCTATGCATCGGGTGTGATCCATGGAATCGCGGGCGGGACCGCTCTCGGCGTTCTTGTCGTGCTTGGGCCACGTCTTGGCCGCTTCGCCGCGGATGGAACGCCTCGTGTGTTCGCGCCTCACAATCCCTGGCTGGTGACGGTCGGTCTGTTCTTGATCTACACGGGCTTCTGGGGCTTTTACGCGGCCTGCAACGTGCCGATCATCTCGCCCGAGGGCATTGGCGGTCAGATCACAGGCACGACCTGGACGGCGACCACCATCTACCTCACGCCGACGACCCTCGGTGCCATCACCTTCAACTTCCTGATGTCGTTGTCGGGTGGCTTGTTGGTGGCGTATGTCGTGTCAAAAGGCGATGCCTTCTGGACATACTCGGGTGGACTTGCCGGCATCATCACCGCATCTGCGGGCAACGACCTCTACCATCCAATCCAGGCCATGTTTATCGCCGGGATCGGGACGTGGATTGCTTACAAGATGCACTATTGGGTCGAGCGCACATTCAAGATCGACGATGCTGTCGGTGCGGTGGCGGTCCATGGCTATGCCGGCTTTGTCGGTCTGGTCATCTGCGGCTTCATGTTGTGGGGCTATCCGTCCTCGCCGTATGAGGGCTTTGCCACGATCAATCCGCTCGGTCAGTTCCTCGGCGCCATTATCATGTTCTTCGTCCTCGGCTTCGTTCCAGCCTTCGTCGTATCGAAGATTTTGGATGGGATGGGCCTGCTCCGTGTGCCTCATGCAGTCGAACTCATGGGTCTCGATTTCCGGACGATGCATGAAGAAGAGCAAGCTCGCCAGGATGTCCGCGATGCGGAAAAGGCACTGGTCTAATGGCCATGACAAGACAGACAAACATGGCAAGACACACAAAGGAGAACCAAAATGGGTAGCACTTGGGCCGTCGACCTTGCCAATGTGAATGCGATTTACCCTTGGCAAGGCAGCGAATGGATTATGGTGATCGTTGCGGTCGCCGCCTGGATCCTATGGCACATCATCCAGCTCCGTGAGGAGAAGGAGGAGTTCAATAAGGACATCGCCGAGTACGGCAGCAAAGAAGCCATTCGGAAGGCACTGGACGAGCACGTCGACTAAGACTCCTCGACTCTAGGCTGATGTCTTGAGGGCGCTCCGCTTAACCGCGGGCGCCCTCTTTCTTTGCGAGTGCTCTGGTGCAGGCGTCCCGGCAGGTCCGGCTCACGTCAGGGTTATGCGGTATCGGACGAAGTCGTCGGCCTTTATGTAGCTGTCATAGAGCCGCCGGGCTGTCGTGTTCCCCGTATCGGTGTGCCAATAAAGCCGAGACCAGGCTTTGGCCTTCGCAAGGCTGAAGAGATCGTCAATCAGCGCGCGGCCCGCACCGGCGCCGCGTGCATTCGCATCGATAAAGAGATCTTCCAAATAGCAGTTGGGCTGAAGCGTTCAGGTCGAGGGGTGCAGCGTGGAGATGGAGAAGCCCACGATCATCCCGTCACGTTCGGCGAAGCGGCCGAACATGGGCGTATCGCGGTCGAAGAGACGTGCCCATGTCCGCGCGGTCACAGCCTCCGGGACATCGACCTCATAGAAGGCTAGATAGCCGGCCCAAAGGGCGCGCCATGCTGCTTTGTCTTTGGGGTCAGGGTCACGGATGAGAAACGCGCTTGTCGCGGTCATCAGCAGTCAAGCGTTGTGGCGCGCTCCCATGGCGTCAGCTGCTTTGAAAACTCGTTCCAGTCGTTCATCCTCAGCTTGACGTACGAGTCGACAACTTCGTCTCCAAGCTCGCGCCTGAGAAGGGCAGACTTCTCGGTGAGACGTATCGCATCCAGCAAATTGAGCGGCAGCTTCTTAACGTCGGCCGGGGCCTTGTGCCCATCGGCGTACATGTCGATATCTAGCGGTGGACCTGGATCGGTGTTCCGCGCGATGCCGTCGAGCCCGGAGGCAAGGACAGCTGCGGGCAAGAGATAGGCGTTTGTCGCGCCATCTGCGAGCCGGAATTCGAAGCGTCCGCCGCCAGGAACGCGGATCATATGCGTGCGGTTGTTGCCTGCATAGGTCACGGTGTTGGGCGACCAGGTTGCTCCGGATGTAGTGACGGGCGCGTTGATGCGCTTGTACGAGTTGATGGTGGGATTGGTAATCGAGCAAATCTCGTCGGCGTGGTCGATAAGGCCGCCGATGAAGCGATAGGCGTCTCTGGAAAGGCCCAAGCCATCGCTCTCGTCTTCGAAGAGGTTCTCGTTGCCCTTCCACATCGACACATGCATGTGGCAACCATTGCCGGTGAGATGACTGAAGGGTTTGGGCATGAACGTGGCGCGAAGGCCGTGCTTCTCCGCAATGGTCTTGACCATGTATTTAAAGAAGACCATGCGGTCAGCGGTGATCATGGCATCGGCAAAATCCCAGTTCATCTCAAACTGGCCGTTGGCGTCTTCATGATCGTTCTGATAGGGGCCCCAGCCGAGCTCAAGCATGCAGTCGCAAATTTCGCTCACAACGTCGTAGCGGCGCATCAGTGCGGATTGGTCGTAGCAGGGTTTGGACTGGGTGTCGGCGGGGTCGCTGAGCGATTCGCCGTCAGCGCTCACCAGGAAATATTCGCATTCGACGCCGCTCTTCATCGTGTAGCCCGCGTCTTCGGCTTTCGTCAGCATTCGCCCCAGCGTATTCCGGGGGGCCTGTTCGACGAGCTTCCCACCCATGTAAGGGTCGGCGGCGAGCCAGCCCACCTCCGGCTTCCAGGGAAGTTGAATCAGGCTGCTCGGATCGGGGACGGCAAGCATGTCGGGGTCAGCCGGCGTCATGTCGAGCCAACTAGCGAAGCCTGCGAACCCGGCACCCTCTTTCGCCATGTCCGAGATGGCAGCTGCCGGGGCCAGCTTGGCGCGCAGCGTGCCGAAGAGATCCACGAACGAAATTAGAAAATATTTGATCCCGCGCTCGCGGGCTTCGGCTGCAAGATCGATCGCCATCATATTCCCCTTCAAAGTCTGGTGTGATCCGCCAATGCGTGCCTCGCTCAGTCTATTCCGTGTTCAATCCTGGAATCCATTTCGTGCCGGCCAGAGGGACTTGTGCCATCGCGGCGGCCTCAACTGTCAGAGCGACGAGGTCCTCCGGCTCAAGATTATGCACGTGGCTCTTGCCGCAGGCGCGCGCAATGGTTTGCGTCTCAAGGGTCAGGACTGACAGATAGTTCGCAAGCCGCCTTCCGCCCAGCTCCGGATCGAGCCGCGCGGCGAGTTCCGGGATCTGCGTGTTGATGCCTGCGGGGCATTGGCCCTCGTGCCAGTCGTCATAGGCACCGGCGGTCGTGCCGAGGCGTTGATATTCCTCCTCAAGCGCCGGGTCGTTGTCGCCGATGGCCGCGAGCGCCGCTGTTCCAACGGAAACCGCATCGGCGCCAAGCGCAAGTGCCTTTGCCACATCGGCGCCGCTCCTGATCCCACCTGAGACGATGAGCTGAACCTTGCGATGCATCCCGAGGTCTTGCAGCGCCTGCACGGCGGGACGGATCGCACCGAGCGTGGGAAGCCCCACATGTTCAATGAACACTTCCTGGGTGGCCGCCGTTCCACCCTGCATGCCGTCAAGCACGATCACGTCGGCGCCAGACTTCACGGCGAGGGCTGTATCGTAATAGGGCCGTGAGGCACCGACTTTGATGTAGATGGGCTTCTGCCAGTCCATGATCTCACGCAGTTCTTGGATCTTGATTTCAAGGTCGTCGGGCCCGGTCCAATCAGGATGCCGGCAGGCGGAGCGTTGGTCGATACCCTCCGGCAGCGTGCGCATCTCTGCCACGCGTTTGGAGATCTTCTGGCCGAGCAGCATCCCGCCGCCGCCCGGCTTGGCGCCTTGGCCGATGACGATCTCGATCGCATCGGCACGCCTCAAATCGTCGGGGTTCATGCCGTAGCGCGACGGGAGGAGCTGATAGACGAGGATCGAGGAATGCCCGCGCTCCTCCTCGGTCATGCCGCCATCGCCCGTCGTCGTCGACGTGCCCATCTTGCTCGCGCCGCGTCCGAGCGATTCTTTTGCCTGGGCGGACAGAGAGCCAAAGCTCATACCCGCGATGGTCACGGGAATTTTCAGATGGATGGGTTTTTCGGCAAAGCGCGTGCCGAGCCAGACATCCGTTGCGCATTTCTCGCGGTACCCCTCGAGCGGATACCGGCTCATAGAGGCGCCAAGGAAAAGAAGGTCGTCGAAATGCGGAACCTTGCGTTTCGCACCGCCGCCGCGAATGTCATAGATGCCGCTTGCGGCAGCCCGCCGGATTTCGGACATGGAATAGTCGTCGAATGTCGCCGATTTGCGCGGTGTTGTGATTGGCGTTGTGTCCATTAGTACTCCCCCGCGTGGTCGACGTTGAAATTGTAAAGCGTGCGGGCCGAGCCGTAGCGCTGGAATTCGCTTGGATCGACCTCGCCGTTGAACCCGGCGCGCGTCAGCACGTCATGCAGCGCGGCCTTGTGCTCATCGCTCATGTCTTTCTTGATGCAGTCTGCCCCGAGGCTCTTCACGCTTCCGCGTACGAAAAGATGAGCCTCGTAGATGGAATCGCCGAGCGCATCGCCAGCGTCTCCAAACACGACCAGATTGCCGGCCTGCGCCATGAACGCACTCATATGGCCGACCGAGCCCTGCACCACGATGTCGATCCCCTTCATGGAGATGCCGCAGCGGGAGGAGGCGTTGCCGTCAATGCGCAAGAGGCCACCATGGCCTGTCGCGCCGGCCGCTTGGCTTGCATCGCCCGACACGTGCACGAAGCCGCTCATCATGTTTTCGGCAACGCCCACGCCCGCACTGCCGTGAATGTTCACGGTGGCGAGCTTGTTCATGCCCGCGCAGTAATAGCCGACCGGGCCATTGATCTCGACATTGAGCGGCGCATTGAGCCCGGCGGCGATCGCGTGGCGCCCCGCTGGGTTTTCAATCA
Organism: uncultured Alphaproteobacteria bacterium; assembly: GCA_942491645.1. Lineage (GTDB taxonomy): Bacteria > Pseudomonadota > Alphaproteobacteria > Rhizobiales > Methyloligellaceae > Methyloceanibacter. Next base: position 179,562 of record CALOBK010000006.1, read on the forward strand.
CCCAATGGCGTTCGTTGGTCTCCGGGGGAAGCTTGTGCAGCGCCCCGTTGAGTTCTCTGAGCGGCGTCACGCCGAGATCGATGTCAGGCATGTCTAGCGCTCCCAAAAATAGACAGTGGCGGGTTCCGGTTCCCAGACTTTTGCCAGCCCGATACCGGGCAGGTCCGCCAGGGCCCGGTATTCGGAGCCGAAAGCCACATATTGATTGGTCTCGGCCATAATGGCGGGCTTACAGGCAATGCCATCCCGCAATACGCCGAACCCATTCTCCGTGCCGACCACAAATGTATAAAATCCGTCGAGGTCTTCGAGGCTTACCTCAAGCGCATCGCCGAGCGACAGGCCCTCGCGCATGCGCCAGGTGAGGTAGCCCGCTGCCACTTCCGTATCGTTCTCGGTCTCGAATGTCAGACCCTCACGGCACAGCGCACGGCGCACATTGTTGTGGTTAGAGAGCGAGCCGTTATGGACGAGGCATTGATCCCCACCCGTCGAGTAGGGGTGCGCGCCGTCAGTCGTGACTGCCGACTCCGTAGCCATGCGCGTATGGCCGATCGCATGGGTCCCATGCATGGTCGCAAGACGGAAACGCGCCGCCACATCCTGGGGCAAGCCCACTTCTTTGAAAATTTCCATGCGGTGACCGCGTCCAACGACTTCCGTATCCGGGCATTCGCGGCCAAGCCAGGCATCGACCCGCGCGAGATCCTCGGTTGGCACTGCCACGACGGCATGGGTGTCGTACAGGGCCGCGTCGGTGCCGGGGAAGGTCTGCTTGAGTTTCGAAACCGTGTTTTCGATGCCGGCGACGGATGGGCCGCGCAAAGTCAGCTTTGTTTGTCCCGCCTGGCCCGTGCCGTAGACAGCAAAACCGGCGCTATCGGGCCCGCGGTCCGTCATCGTCGCAAGCATCCTGGCCGTCATCTGGCCAAGGTCGGGTTCCAGAGCGGAATCCTTCAAAAACAGTCCAACAATGCCACACATGGAAGAGCTCCCGAGTTCAACGACGGCCACCATGCTACAAGGCACACGCACACGTCAACCCAGATGAAAGATAGTTTCTTTAAAGGAAACATTGAGATGTGGAAAAAGCGGCTCTATGAGCGCGGATAGATGATGATTGACAGATACGTCATCGGCGTATCGATCAGCTCTTCGGGACCATGCAGGGCACCGGCATCGAAGAACAGGGAATCGCCGGGGCTGAGGGGGTAGAGCTTGTCGGCATGGCGGTAGAGCACCTTGCCGGTCAGCATATGGATGAATTCCATGCCATCGTGTTGAAACTGGGTGTATGTGCTGGCGTCCTCGCTCAAGGCAATGAGATAGGGCTCCACCACGATATCGCCCGAGAGCGAGTGGCCTAGGAGTTCGTAATGATGGCCGGCCTTGGTCCCGCGCCGCTCAATGCGGACCCCTTGCCCGGAGGGCACGAAGGAGCAATCTCGCCGCTCGTCGAAATCGGCGAAAAAGCTCGTCATCGGCACATGGAGCGCTTCGGCCAACGATCTCAGTGTGGACAGAGAGGGCGAGGTCCCACCATTTTCGATCTTGGAGAGCATGCCCGGTGAGAGCCCGGCTTGCGATGCAAGGTCCGTTGCCGTGAGTTGCAAACGCTGGCGGAGCTGGCGGACCCGGCGGCCGATGGAAACTTCGAGATTAAGGTCGCCTGAGGGCGCGTTTGAGCTTGTGACGTAAATGTCTTCGGGCGGCGGTGGTTTCTTTTCCGCGTCTTGTTTGCCGCGCTTGGTTGCCGTCTTCTGACGTGCATGGCTCCGCGCGCGAATTTTCTCCGTGGTCAACCGTGATGCCATCTGCGCTCCCGTCCGGGCATTTCAAGATGAGCAAGTTCTCTGACTCCAACAAGCCTAGCACCATTGGTTTCGGGCACGCGACCCTTTACGCACGCAATCGGGTCTGGCTTGGCGGCTCGCCGAAGGCTCGGACATAGGCGCGCGAAAACTGGCTCGCCGAGGAGAAGCCGGTGGCGAGGGCCACGTCGAAAACCGCAAGAGATGTCTCGCGCAGGAGCTGGCGCGCCCGCTCCAGCCTCAGCCAGCGATAATGTTCTTGAATCCCGTGTCCCACATGGACCTGGAACAGCCGTTCAAGCTGTCGCAGCGAAATGCTGGCCCGCCGCGCAAGATCGGCGCGCGGCAGGGGCTGCTCGAGGTTCATTTCCATAAGCCCGAGAACGCGCAGCACCTTCTCATCGGCGATGCCAAGCCGGTAGCGCAAATCCAGGCGCTGTGGCCCGTACCCTTCGCGGATGTGGGTGTGCAAAAACCAATCGCCGACTGCTGCGGCGAGCGGGCGTCCATGGTCACGCTCGATCAGCGAGACCATCATATCGAGCGTCGAGATGCCCCCTGAGCAGGTTATGCGCTTGCCGTCGATCTCGAACAGCGAGGGCACGACCGTGACATGCGGAAAGGCTTCCCGGAAGGCTGGCATATGCTCCCAGTGAAGTGTTGCCCGGTGCTCATTGAGGAGGCCTGCGCGCGCAAGGATAAATGGCCCGCCGGAAATTCCGCCAAGCGTCGTGCCTTTGCGGGCAAGTCGCCGGAGCCACGCCAAGCTTGTCTTGTCATCGAATGTCGCGGGGTTTCCGCCTGCGCAGACAAAAACCATGTCGGCGGATTTCTCCGTCCGTGTACTGCAATCGGCAATCACCGCAACGCCATTAGACGCGGTCACGGGCTCACCGGAGGGCGCCGCATGCCACCAGCGATAAAGCGTCTTACCAGACAGGAGGTTGGCCGCTCGTAAGGGCTCGATAGCTGCCGTGTACGACATCAATGCGAAGCCCGGCACCAGCAAGAAGCCAACGGTCGACGTGGATTGTTTTTCCAGCATGGCGGAAAAAATCAAATATACGTCGCAAAATGTCAATCACTCAGCGAGCGGGTGGGCACACTCAAGGTCATGCGCTACTCGTTCGCCAGCCTGATCACCAACGCGCTCACGGGCAACCGAAACTGGAAGCCCGTCTGGCGTGAGCCCGAGCCGAAAGCGTTTTATGACGTCGTCATTGTTGGTGGCGGCGGGCATGGGCTCGCAACGGCGCACTATCTTGCCAAGCAGCATGGCATCACGAACGTCGCCGTGATCGACAAATCCTACATTGGCTCGGGCAATATTGGACGCAACACCACCATTGTCCGCTCCAACTATATGCTTCCTGGCAATGAGCCCTTCTACGAATGGTCGATGAAGCTGTGGGAGGGGCTCGAGCAAGACCTCAACTACAATGCAATGGTCAGTCAACGCGGTGTACTGAACGTTTTTCATTCTGACGGACAGCGCGATGCCTTTGTGCGCCGGGGCAATGCCATGCGCCTTTATGGCGCCGGCGCTGAATTGCTTGACCGCGAAGGGGTCCGGAAGCTCGTCCCCTTTGTTGATTTTGATAATGCGCGCTTCCCCGTGCGCGGCGGCTTGTTTCAACCGCGCGGCGGCACGGTCCGCCACGATGCGGTCGCGTGGGGCTATGCGCGCGCCGCCGACCAGCGCGGTGTCGACATCATCCAGAATTGCGCGGCCACCGGCTTTCGCATCGAAAATGGTCGCGTTGTCGGTGTCGAGACCGAGAAGGGGTTCATCGGCGCGAAGAAAGTTGCGCTGTCGGTGGCTGGGAGTTCCTCCCGTGTCGCGCAGATGGCGGGCATGCGGCTACCCATCGAGAGCCATGCGGTGCAAGCCTTCGTGACCGAAGGCATCAAGCCGCTCATCGATACCGTCATTACCTTTGGCGCAGGCCACTTCTACTGCAGCCAGTCCGACAAGGGCGGGCTTGTCTTAGGTGGCGACATCGAGGGCTACAATTCCTATGCCCAGCGCGGCAATTTGCCGGTCGTGGAAGATGTCGCCGAAGGGGGTATGGCGCTGATACCCGCGATTGGGCGGCTGCGCATTCTACGTTCCTGGGGCGGTTTGCTCGACATGTCCATGGACGGCTCGCCCATCATTGATGAGACGTCAATCGAGGGCCTCTATTTCAACGGTGCCTGGTGCTATGGCGGCTTCAAAGCGACGCCCGCGGCTGGCTGGTGCTTCGCTCACCTCATCGCCACGGGCCAGTCACATCCCTTCGCCGACGCCTATCGCTTCGATCGATTCGTCTCTGGTCGCGTCATCGATGAGAAGGGCATGGGCGCACAGCCCAACCTGCATTGAGGAGACACTGATGCGGATCACTTGTCCTTATTGCGGTGCGCGGGCGCACGAAGAATTCAGCTATCTGGGCGATGCCACCGTGAAGCGGCCCGAGAGCATCGATGAGTTCTCGTCGAAGGCTTGGGTCGACTACGTCTATCTTCGCGACAACCCGGCTGGGCTCCATAAGGAGTTATGGCATCACAGCGCAGGTTGCCACGCCTGGCTCGAAGTGACGCGCAACACAGTGACCCACGAGATAGTTGCTGTGGACTACGCGGCGAAGGAGAGCTGATATGGCGGGGCCGCAAATCAATCGCCTTGATGGAGCCGGACTGATTGACCGCGAGAAGACGGTCAGCTTCCGTTTCGACGGGGCAGATCTCACCGGCCACCCCGGCGATACGTTGGCTTCGGCGCTACTGGCAAACGGTATCCGGCTTGTAGGCCGTTCGTTCAAATATCATCGCCCGCGCGGCATTCTTACCGCAGGCTCCGAGGAGCCAAATGCGCTCGTGGAGCTGCGCACGGATGCCCGGCGCGAGCCCAATACGCGCGCCACGACAGTCGAGCTCTACGACGGACTGGATGCGGCGAGCCAGAATCGCTGGCCCTCGTTGAAATACGATCTTCTCTCGCTCAACCAGCTAGCCTCGCCCATCTTTGGCGCCGGCTTCTACTACAAGACTTTTATGTGGCCGGCGGCGTTCTGGGAGAAGCTTTACGAGCCCATGATCCGCCGCGCGGCGGGTCTTGGCCATCCCTCAAAGCTGCCGGACCCCGACCACTACGAAAAGACGAATGCGTTTTGCGACGTGCTGGTCATTGGAGCGGGTGCCGCGGGTCTGTCCGCCGCTCTTTCCTCCGCGAAAACCGGTGCGCGCGTGATTTTGTGCGACGAGGATTTCCGGCTTGGCGGGCGCCTCTTGGCCGAGCAGGGCGACGTCGATGGCGAATCCGCATCAGACTGGGCGCGTGCGGCGGAAGCCGAACTCGAGAGTTTGGCCGATTGCCGCATCTTGCGGCGGACCACCGTGTTCGGCGTCTATGACGGCGGCACCTATGCGGCTATTGAGCGCGTGAACGATCACGTGCCCGTGCCGCCCGCCCACGAGCCGCGTCAGCGTCTATGGCGCATCGTTGCGAAACAGTCCGTCCTTTGCGCGGGCGCTTTCGAGCGGCCACTTCTCTTTGGCGATAACGACCGGCCCGGCGTGATGCTGGCCGGTGCTGTACGCGCTTATGTCAATCGGTTCGGCGTTGCACCGGGACGAAGTGCCGTTGTGTTTGCCGATAATGACGATTCCTTCGCAACCGCGGCCGATCTCAACGAGGCCGGCATTGAGGTGAAAGCGGTTGTCGATCCACGCCGTACACCCTCAAGCACCGCGAAGGACATCGCCGAGGCGGCAGGTGTTCCCTATATCAGCGGCAACATCACACGTGTACGCGGTGCACATGGCATTACCGCCGTTGAGGCGCGCGCTGCGGACGGCACCACGAAAGGATTCGATTGCGACGTGCTCGCCATGTCCGGTGGTTGGAGCCCGGCGCTCAACCTCACGACTCATCTTGGCGGCAAACCTGTCTGGGACCACACGCGTTCGTGCCTGCTGGCCGGTGACATGCCCCCTGGCATGCAAGTCGCGGGCGCCGCTGCCGGTCTCGCATCCGTGCAAGATTGTTTGGCGAGCGGCGAGGCGGCGGGTGCTGACGCTGCAAAGTCATGCGGTTTTGAGCCGCCAAAGCTGCGCCATCGCGCGCCCTCAGGCGAGCCCGTGCCCGCAACGCCTGTGTGGCAGGTTGAGGGTGGCCGCGGTAAAGCCTTTGTCGATTTTCAGAACGATGTCGCTGTGTCCGATGTGAAGCTTGCGGCACGCGAGGGCTTTCACGTGCCCGAGCACGTCAAACGCTACACGACGCTCGGCATGGCCACAGATCAGGGCAAGACCTCGAATCTGAATGGCGCAGCAGTTCTTGCCGGTAGCACAGGGCAATATGTCGGGGCGGTGGGAAGCACGACATTCCGTCCACCATTTAGCCCCGTCGCCATCGGTGCGCTCGCCGGGCACCATCGCGGAAAGGCATTCCGTGCCACACGCTTAGCCGCTTCTCATCGATGGGCGGAGGAGCGCGGTGCGGTCTTTGTCGAGGTTGGCGCCTGGATGCGCGCCCTGATGTTTCCGAAGCCAGGTGAGAGCCCTCAGGAAACCATCAATCGTGAAGTCGCAAACACGCGAAAGAATGTGGGTGTCTGCGACGTCTCGACGCTCGGCAAGATTGATGTGCAAGGGGCCGATGCGGGCACGTTCCTGGATCGGGTCTATATCAACGGCTTCTCGAAGCTTGCGGTTGGCAAGGCTCGCTACGGCTTGATGTTGCGCGAAGACGGGTTCGCCATGGATGACGGCACCACCGCGCGCTTTGCTGACGATCATTTCTATATGACCACCACCACGGCGAACGCGGTGAAGGTGAGCCAGCATCTGGAATTTTGTCAGCAAGTGCTCTGGCCGGAACTCGATGTGCAAACCGTCTCCGTGACGGAGCAATGGGCCCAATACGCTGTCGCGGGCCCCAACTCCCGCAAAGTGATCGAGGCGCTGCTCGATCCCGGTCAGGATCTTTTCAATGACGCATTCCCCTATATGGCGTGCGGGACATTCACGATTTGCGGGGGCGTGAGCGCGCGCGTGTTCCGGCTCTCCTTCTCCGGCGAGCTTGCCTATGAGATCGCGGTGCCGGCACGGCTTGGCGATGCTTTGATCCGCGCGATCATGGAGGCGGGTGAAGCACATGGCATCGCGCCCTATGGGACGGACGCTCTTGGTGTCATGCGTATCGAGAAGGGCCACGCCGCGGGGCCAGAGCTAAACGGTCAGACGACGGCCCACGATCTGGGTCTTGGGCGAATGATGTCCAAGAAGAAGGACTTCATTGGCCGCCATATGGGTGAGCGCGATGCGCTCAATGAGGCCGTGCGGGCGGCGCTTGTTGGCCTCAAGCCCCTCGACCCGGCAGAGCCTGTTCGCGCGGGCGCGCATCTTGTGCCCAAAGGTGCTGATGTCGTTCCAGAAAACGATCAGGGCTACGTCACATCCATGGCCTATTCGCCAGAACTCGAGACGTTTGTTGCGCTCGCCATGCTGGAGGACGGCCCCGCCCGCTGTGGCGAGGTGGTGATGGTCTGCGATCTGCTGCGTGGCGGCGAGACTCTGGCCGAGGTCTGCAGTCCACATTTCGTCGATCCGGAAGGAGCGCGCCTCCGTGTCTAAACTGGAAACTCGCTCCGCCTTTCATGACGTCGCCGCGCCGGGCCGTTACGGCAGGCCGGACGGTGATGCTGGTGTCATTGTGTCTGAACGCGAAGGGCTTGGCCTGGTGACACTCGAGGGGCGAAAGGGCGCGCAGGCGCGCCTGCTTAAAGCCATCCAGAACGCCTATGGCGTTGAAGCCCCGGATGGTCCGACCGTGGCAAGCGGGCGAGATGTGCGCTTCATCGGCATGGGGCCGGGCCAGTGGCTCGCCGTCTCCGAGACAATGCAAAACGAGGCGTTGACTGACGATCTTGTCGGCAAGCTCGAAGGACTTGCTTCTATTGTCGATCAAAGCAGCGGCCGGGCTACGTTGCGCATTGAAGGACCAAACGCCCGTGACTGTCTCGCCAAGGGCTTTGCCATTGATCTCGATCCTCGGGTCTTTCCCGACGGCTCCGCGGCGACTGGCGCCATCTCACTTATGGGCGCGCTGGTCTGGCGCGATGGCGAGGCCTACGACGTCGTCGTGTTTCGCTCCGTCGCGGCCAGTTTCTGGCATTGGCTCGAGGCGTCGGCAGCGGAATATGGCTGTGAGATCGTCACGACATCGTGACTGAAAAAGCGCGCCGGATGTGCGTTTGAACCCTTCACCGGTTTGGGAATTTCAGCAAAGCCCGCTAGGATTAGGGCTCGTGGGGCATTGGAGTGCGTGCTCCGAAGCGGCGTTGGCCAGCCGCAGGCTAGATTTGCGATGAGAGCGTGGCCGTCAGCTCTCGGACTGTGAGATACCCACGATGAATTGCCATGCCATTGCAGCCTTTGCGGTTGCTGCCCTCCTGTGCACGCCAGCGATGGCGGAACCCGATCAGCCCACCCGTATGGGTGCCGACAAAGAGAAAACCGTTTACGTGCAGTTGATCGTGAAAGCCTGCCGCGCCGTCGAGACCCCGCTTGAGCCGATCAACCAGGGCAAGGTCTATGACGACGATAAGCCGATGACGCTCGAAGAGCGCAAAGCGGTTTTGACTGCCATGGGCTGCATCGACGTTCCTGTGCCCATGGACTTTCTCGCCGATGCCATGTCGCCGAACGCGTGCATTGGGCATGGCGGCTATCTCGCATCTATGCAGTTTCTAAAGCAGCGACAGGATCTGCACAAGTTTCCCACGGTGGGCTCATGGCATTGCGTGATTTCCGACCACGAAATCATAGGCGCATCAACCATGTAGCGCGCGCCCGATCTCGGGCGAGGACTGAGAGGATCGCAAAAGGCAGGGAGAGCGTTCTCTCTGCCTTTTGTTTTGTCTTACTGGCGTTGTGCCTTGCCGGTGCTTTGTCCTGCCGGTGTTGTGTCTTGCAGATGCGTACGCCGTTGCCGGGGCGATGACCGTCGTGTTTTCTTCGCCGATATTGTCTTGATCAGAGTGCCGCAGGAGATAGTCGTTTACATGAAACCGGGGGTGCCACATTGTTGGACGAGCACGGTTCTGTGGCCCGATAATCCATGGCTGGCGTCCTTCACCAAAAAACCACGCCCCCCCCGTGTTATGGGGATTCAAACCAGATAGCCAGGGCTCCCTAGAATGCTGCATGTGCCACCACTCGTTTCGACCCTGACGATTGGCTTGGTGCTCGCCTTCAGCCTCGGTGTTCTCGCCCACCGTCTCAAGCTGCCACCGCTTGTGGGCTATCTCGTCGCCGGCATTGTCATCGGCTTTGCACCAGCTGTGGGGGCGGATCAGAACATCGCCAACCAGCTTTCCGAAGTCGGCGTCATTCTGCTGCTATTTGGCGTTGGTCTCCATTTTTCGATCCAGGACCTCCTATCGGTTCGTGCCATTGCCATTCCCGGCGCTATTGCACAGGGGCTCATTGCCACACCCTTGGGAATGGCGGTCGGCTATGCCCTTGGCTGGGACGCGGCGGCCGGCTTTATCTTCGGTTTGGCGTTGTCCGTTGCCAGTACCGTGGTCTTGCTACGCATGCTGCAGGAGCGTCGCCTGCTGGAGACTGAGCGGGGCAAGATCACGATCGGATGGCTCATCGTCCAGGATATCGCCATGGTATTGGCCTTGGTCCTGCTGCCAGCGATCACGGCTTTGTTTCAAGGCGAAGCGCCACCCGATGCTCTCGAAATGCTGCGACAAGTCGCCGAGGTGGTGGGCAAGCTTGTCGTGTTCGCACTCGTCATGCTGGTCGTGGGCAGGAAGCTGATCCCGGCGCTTCTTCACTATGTCGCCCATACGGGAAGCCGAGAGCTGTTCCGGCTTGCCGTTCTATCGATCGCACTTGGCTTTGCCTTCCTGGCCGCGGAACTCTTCGGCGTTTCTCTGGCGCTTGGCGCCTTCTTCGCCGGGATGGTGCTGAGCGAGTCGCAGCTCAGTCAACAAGCAGCGACCGAGTCACTCCCCTTGCGCGATGCCTTCGCCGTGCTGTTCTTCGTGTCAGTCGGCATGCTGTTCCGCCCTGCGATCATGATGGATGCGCCGCTCGCGGTGCTGGCAACAGTGGCGATTATCATCATCGCCAAATCCGTCGTGGCCTATTCGGTGGTGCGCCTCTTTCGGCAACCCCACAATACGGGCTTGATGATCTCCGCATCGCTTGCGCAGATCGGTGAATTTTCCTTCATCCTAGCCAGCCTCGGCATTGCGCTCGGCGTGCTGCCGCCCGAGGGCCGTGACCTCATCCTGGCGGGTGCGATCATATCGATCCTGCTCAATCCGCTCTTGTTCTCCGCGCTGGATCGCTATTACGCATGGCAGGACAAGGCGCGTGCAGACGATGCGGAAACTGCCGCGCCGATTGAGGAGGGCGAGGCTGGAACGAGCGAGGCGACGCCGATCCGCGAGCCCATACCCGTCACAGGGTTGACGGATCACGTCGTGCTGATCGGCCATGGCCGCGTCGGCCATTTTGTCTCGAAGGTAGTGCGTGAGAGCGGCACGCCGATCTATATCATTGAGGACGATGAGGACGACGTCGCCGCTCTAAGGGCGCAAGACGTCGAGGCCTTGAAGGGCAACGCGGCCGACCCTGAGGTTATCAACGCGGCCAATCTTGGTGGTGCCAAGTGTCTCTTGGTCGCCATTCCTGATGCGTTCGAGGGAGGCCAGGTGGTCGAGCAGGCTCGCGCAATCAATCCGGACTTGAGAATTATCGCTCGGGCTCACTCGGAAGAGGAGATCGATCACCTCTCGAAACACGGTGCGAATTTCGTGGTCATGGGCGAGCATGAGATTGCCAAGGCCATGATCGACGACATGAGCGATGGGAACGCTGCGCCTGATGAGACAGCACAGGCCGCGGTCGGCACCGGGCCAATCCGGGGGCGCTAGAAGACCTTAGGCGCTCGCTCGGGTTGGAGCGGCCAAGCTATCCGATTCTTCGTCGGTGAAGACGCGGCTGCGCGTAAGGAACCGCAAGCCCTCCGGCGCTTCGATCGAGAAGCCGGAGCCACGCCCTTCCACCACGTCGATAATAAGCTGGGTGTGTTTCCAGTAGTCGAACTGATCGGCATCCATGTAGACATGGCATCCGCCGATTTCGCCTAGATGCACGTCGTTGCCGCCGACCCGGAATTCGTTCTCCGGATAGCACATCGGCGCAGAGCCATCGCAGCATCCGCCCGACTGATGAAACATCAGCGGCCCATGCTTGGCCTTGAGTTTGTCGATCAGATAGAGCGCCGCATCCGTCGCCAGAACTCGCTCCACCATGACTATGCTCCATTGTTGTGCAAGAGGCCCGGCGAGGAAAACCCCGCCGAGCCACTGCAAAAAGTTCGTCTTGGCTAAAACTGTTTGGCCTAGAAGAATCCCAGGGCTTTGGGGCTGTAGCTCACCAGCATATTCTTGGTCTGCTGGTAGTGGTCAAGCATCATCTTGTGGTTCTCACGCCCGATACCCGACTTCTTGTAGCCGCCGAAGGCCGCGTGCGCCGGATACAGATGATAACAATTGGTCCACACCCGTCCGGCCTGGATGCCGCGGCCCATGCGGTAGGCGCAGTTGATGTCGCGGGTCCACACGCCCGAGCCGAGGCCGTAGAGCGTGTCGTTGGCGATCTCCAGCGCTTCCGCCTCGTTCTCGAAGGTGGTGACCGACAGCACGGGGCCGAAGATCTCCTCCTGGAAGATGCGCATCTTGTTGTGGCCCTCGAACACCGTGGGCTGCATGTAATAACCTTCCTTCAGATCACCATTGAGGGAGGCCCGCTTGCCGCCGGTCAGCAGCTTGGCGCCTTCCTTCTCCCCGATATCGATATAGGAGAGGATCTTCTCCAGCTGATCGTTGGAGGCCTGCGCCCCGATCATGGTGTCGGCTTCGAGCGGGCTGCCTTGCTTGATCTTGTTGACGCGGGCGATCGCCTTCTCGATGAAGCGGTCGTAGATCGACTTCTGCACCAGCGCGCGCGACGGGCAGGTGCACACCTCGCCCTGGTTCAGCGCGAACATGGCGAAGCCTTCGAGCGCTTTGTCGAAATAGTCGTCGTCCTCGGCCATCACGTCGGCAAAGAAGATGTTCGGCGACTTGCCGCCCAGCTCCAGCGTCACCGGGATCAGGTTCTCAGAGGCGTATTGCATGATCAGCCGGCCGGTCGTCGTCTCGCCGGTGAAGGCGATCTTGGCGATGCGCTTGTTCTGGGCGAGCGGCTTGCCGGCCTCAACGCCGAAGCCGTTGACAATGTTGAGCACGCCCGGCGGTAGGAGGTCGCCGATAATGTCCATCAGCACCATGATGGACATCGGCGTCTGTTCGGCCGGCTTCATGACGATGCAATTGCCGGCGGCCAGTGCGGGTGCCAGCTTCCAGCAGGCCATGAGGATGGGGAAATTCCACGGGATGATCTGGCCGACGACGCCGAGCGGCTCGTGGAAGTGATAGGCGACGGTATCGTGATCGAGTTCGCTGAGCGAGCCTTCCTGTGCACGAATGCACGCCGCGAAATAGCGGAAATGGTCAATGGCGAGCGGAATGTCGGCGGCGCGGGTCTCGCGGATCGGCTTGCCGTTGTCGATGGTCTCGACGGTGGCGATCAGCTCGAGATTCTCTTCCATGCGATCGGCGATCTTGTTGAGGATCGCGGCGCGCTGGGCCGGAGACTGGTTGCCCCAGGCCTCGCGCGCTTTATGCGCGGCATCGAGCGCCAGCTCCACATCGGCGGCCTGCGAACGGGCAATCTGGCAGACAGGCTTGCCGGTCAGGGGGCTGAGATTGTCGAAATACTGACCGTCCACCGGGGCTACCCAATCGCCGCCGATGAAATTGTCGTATTTGGGCCGCAAGGCGACCTTCGCGTTCAGAGTTTCGATGACTTGATGCAACATGAGAATCTCCCTAACTCGCTGTTGTTTAGAATTTTTTCGCCGATCTAAGCCCGCCGCTCGACAGGGGCGTCTCGACGCCTTGTAACCCAATATAGAAGACTAAATGTAGTCTGTGACGTTGCACATTGTACTTTGGACGGAGAGTTGCGGCGGAAGGAAACAAACAGGGATCAAAAACGGGCGGGGCGTCCTTCTCTGGTCACCATTTGAGCGGCGGCGGCGAAGCGTCTCGGATTGGAACTCTGGTCAAGACAGCTCCCGCGAAACGTCTCCAAAAGAGGCTGCGTAGAGCCCCTTCCCAGACCGGTCAATCGTACTATCGGGCGGAAATCATGGATGGTATTCTCCAATGGACAAGAGGTAAGCGGTTGCCCTCTGGGCCCGGCGGACCGGTTTTGCCGGGACACAACCAAATCACACACCGGGGGCGGGCGCCGTAGGAGGAATTTCGTGCAACGCGGGCTCGGAGCGAAGCACCACGCATGCGGCGTCCAGACAGCATGGTCTGAGGCCGACACGGCCGAGGCGGCTGTCGCCGAATTGGCCAAATTACTGGATCCATCGAATCTCGGGCAGCTCCTGGTGTTTTTCTCCCGGCGCTACGTGCCAGAGGCCCTGGCGGCAGCATTTTCCGCTGCTTTCCCAAACATTCCCCTCGTTGGCTGCAGCACCTCCGGGGAGATAACGCCAGGCGGCTATGCGGATGGCAGCCTTGTTGTGGTCGCGTTCCCGAAAGAGGGCTTCAGTTTCATCAGCGGCATCGTTCCGGATGTGCACAACATCACTGTCGAGCAGGGGACGCAGGCCGTTCGGTCCCTGCGCGCCAAGCTCGATGTGCTTGATGCCAGCGGTGCGAACCGCTTCGCCGTGGCGCTCATCGATGGGTTGTCCAGATGCGAGGAGGTGGTGGTCTCCGCGATCGCCTTGGCGCTCGACGATATCCCTCTTGTCGGCGGGTCTGCAGGCGATGACCTTGCTTTGAGGGGAACGAGCTTGTTGCACGATGGTCAAGTGATTCAGGACGCCGCACTTTTACTTCTCGTCGCCACTGACTACCCGGTACGCATTTTCAACCACGATCATTTCGAGCCCACCGCCACCAAATTGGTGGTCACGGCATCCGATGTCGAGACCCGCACCGTGTATGAGCTGAATGCGGAACCCGCGGCGCTCGAATATGCAAGCTCGGTTGGACTTGAGCCGTCGTCCTTGGTGCCGATGAGCTTCGCTGCGCATCCGGTCATTGTGCGAATTGGCGGCGACTATTATTGCCGGTCCATCCAGCGCATGAATGACGACGGCTCTCTCTCGTTCTTTTGTGCCATTGACGACGGTGTTGTGTTGACCGTCGCGCAGCCCCGCGACATGGTCGATGCCATGGCTGCAGAGTTGAAGCGCATCGACGAGGCTGTTGGCGGGGTCGATTTGGTCTTGGGATTTGAGTGCGTCTTGCGCAGGCTCGAGGCCGAGAATCTGCAGATCAAGCACAAGATCGGCGACCTATACCGGCGCTATCATATCGCCGGCTTCCACACCTACGGTGAGCAATACAACGCCATGCACCTCAACCAGACCTTCACCGGGGTCGCGATCGGCAGTCAGGGAGCCAGGTGATGCCGGGCGAAAGTCCAGAGCTGTCTGCCAGAGATGGCGAGTCCGATGTGCTTGAGCGCCGGTTGGAGAAGCTCACAAAGATCAATGCAGTTCTCATGGACCGCGTCGAAAGGTCGATGGATCAACAAGGCAATGCGTTCTCATTGTTCCAGACGGCCATTGGACTTGAGGCAAAAGTTCGCTCGCGCACCGAGGAGCTGACGACCGTTCTGCGCCGCCTCGAGGGCACCAACGAAGCGCTGCTCCTTGCAAAAGAGGAGGCGGAGCGGGCCAATCTCAGCAAGACGCGCTTTCTGGCTGCTGCGAGCCACGATCTCTTGCAGCCGTTAAACGCCGCGCGTCTATCCATCTCCGTGCTATCCGAAATGCAGGCGGCCGACGAGGCCCGGCGGCTCTCCGGACAAATCGATCAGTCCCTCCAGACGATTGAGGATTTGATCAAGACCCTGCTCGATATCTCGAAGCTCGATGCGGGTGTGGTGAAACCTGAGTTTCGGACCTTCCCCGTGGACAACGTCCTGACAGTCCTTGAGGCGAGCTTTGGTCCGCTGGCTCTGGCGCGCAATCTCAAACTGAGTGTTCGGCGGTGTGGTTTGCTGGTGCGCAGCGATCCCTTCCTGCTCCAACGCGTGTTGCAGAACCTGGTCTCGAACGCGGTGCGCTATACGAAAAACGGGGGTGTTCTCGTCGGCGTTCGAAGGCGTGGCGAGCAGTGTTTCGTCGATGTAGTGGATACGGGGCGCGGTATTTCCGAGCGCGAGCGCGAGACGATGTTCGAGGAATTTTATCGCGGCGCCGCCGCCGCCGATAGCGAGCATACCGGCCTTGGCCTTGGCCTTGCGATCGTGCAACGCACGGTCCTGGCGCTTGGCCACTCACTTGAGGTCCGCTCAACGCTCGACAAGGGCTCACGATTCCGGGTCAAGCTGGAGCATATGGGCATGGCACCAAGCGCGCGTCCCGCCCTGGTGAAGTGGCGCGAAAGTGCCGACAACACCCATGGCGCCGTCGTGCTTCTGATCGAAAACGATCAGTCCGTTCTTGAGGCAACCGTCAGTCTGCTGGACCACTGGTCGTGCCGCACGTTGGCCGCGCGCAGCCTGGAGGAACTTCTGCACAAGCTCGCAGATTTGCAACGCAAGCCGGACATCATTCTTGTCGACTACCACCTTGATGAGGGCAAGACGGGGCTTGCGGCTCTCAGCGCCTTGCGTGAACACTTCGGACCAGGCATCCCGGCGATCGTCCTCACAGGAGACCGCAGCGCTGTGATCGCTGCCGCTGTCTCGGCATCCAAATGCGAGATGATGCACAAGCCCGTCCGGCCCGCCGAGCTTCGCGCTCTGATGACCCACCTATTGGGCGAGTTCGACGCGCAAAAGGCTTAGCCCGGATCTCTTGGGGCCTCGCCGCCCAAAATCGCCTCGAAATCCAATTGCGTGGTTGCGATCACGGCTTGTGTGCGGCTCACGACGTTGAGCTTGCGCAGAATTTCGGAGACATGCGCCTTGACCGTTGTTTCGCTCACGCCGAGATCATAAGCAATCTGCTTGTTCAGCCGTCCATGGCGGAGCAGTTGCAGGACCCGCATCTGTGCCGGCGTGAGATCCGCAATGCGATTGGCAATGTCGTTCGCCTCGGTCGCAGTCGTCGCGTCCGAAAGGTTTTGCTCAAGGTCGGCGGGTACGAACACCGAGCCGCTTAGAACCTCAGACAAGCCTTCAGCGAGTGTTGCCTTGTCCACGGATTTGGGCACGAAGCCCGCGGCGCCAAGCCGGATCGCCTCTTGCACGATCTTGGGATCGTCGAGGCCCGAGACGATCATGATCGGAATCCGCGGGAAGGACGAGCGCAGCAGCATGAGCCCGTCGAAGCCGGCGGTTCCGGGAAGCGACAGATCGAGGAGAATGATTTCGATCCCCGGCAGGCTGCGAACCGTCTCGTGCGCGGACTCAATACTGCCGGCTTCGAAAACCTCGGCATCGGCCCGCGTGAACTTGACCGCGCCCCTGAGGGCTTCTCGGAACATGGGGTGGTCGTCAACGATGAGGATCTTGGTCATGGCGTTGCCCCCATCTTGGCTGTCTTCGGTTGCGGGCTTCAAGGAATAATTACGGCAGCACCCGTGAGTCGTCCCTCTCGCAGCTTAGAGAGCGCTTCGTTCGCCTCCGAAAGCTTCATTGGTACGACTGTCGGTTTGACTGGCACCTGTGGCGCAAGCGCCAAAAACTCGCGGGCGTCATCCCGTTTAAGATTTGCAACCGAGCGCACCTCCCGCTCCTCCCATAAGATGTCGTATGGGAACTTTGGAATATCGCTCATGTGAATGCCGCCGCACACCACGATGCCGCCTTTTCGGAGCGCGCGTAACGCCGCGGGAACCAACGCGCCGACAGGGGCGAACAAGATCGCCGCATCGAGCTTGGCCGGTGGCGCCTCGTCCGATCCTCCAGCCCACACGGCACCGAGGGACCGTGCGAAGTCTTGCGCTTGGGCGTCGCCAGGGCTGGTGAAGGCAAAGATTTGGCATCCCTGGTGAATGGCCACCTGCGCCACGATATGCGCGGCTGCGCCGAAGCCGTAAATGCCGAGCCGCTTCGTCTCTCCTTGAAGTGCGTCCTCGGCCATCTTCAAGGAGCGGTAGCCAATCAGCCCGGCGCAAAGGAGCGGTGCGGCTTCGGCATCGGAGTAGCCCTCTGGTAGCGCGAAGCAATAGCGCTCGTCCGCGACCGTAAAGGCCGCGTAGCCTCCGTCGATCTGATAGCCCGTAAAGCGGGGATGGTCGCAGAGATTTTCTTGGCCTTCGCGGCAATAGCGGCAGGTCCCGTCCGTGTAACCGAGCCACGGCACGCCGACCCGCATGCCAATATCGAAGCCGGAAGCCTCCGGCCCCAGGGCCTCGACGCGCCCGACAATTTCATGTCCGAGGATGAGAGGAAGTTTGGGATAGTGGAGTTCGCCGTCACAAATGTGCAGGTCCGTCCTGCAAACGCCGCAGGCGAGCACTTTGAGGAGGATTTGGCCGGGTCCGGGTTTGGGAATGGGCAGCGTCGTTGGCACAAGCGGCGTGCCGGTCTGCTCCAGCACCATTGCTGCCATTGTCGCGGTCATGGCCGATCTGCCTATTTCGTCAACGCGCCGTTGATTGCCGTTTGAATCCGGCCGTCCGGGGATCCCAGCCACACGGGGCCCGCGCTCGCGGTCGCCATGAGGGCCCATGCCTTGCGTCCGTCCGGGGCGAAGAGCACAAACAACTGATTATCCTCGCATGCGTTCGGCCGGCAGACATAGCCAAGAGTGTAGGTCTCCCCCTCTATCACAACCGGGATGTTCGGCACCGGCGGCCCGTCCAAGGTCGCTGAGTATTCGGTCACCCAGTCTGGGCTGTTTTGGCTCGCAAGCATCGCCTGCCAGGCATTTAAATAGGCGGGGTTTTTCAGAAGATTGGCCAAAACAGGCGCTTGTGTTCCGACTTCGCCGGTCTTGCTCTGACTTGACTTGACCGGATCCGAATCCTGCGCCAATGCGGGCGCGCTTGCGAACAGTAAGAAAGCCAGCAACAGCCTCGTGCTCATCGGGAACTCCGTCATCGGCCTCAAAGAGCGAAGCGGTCGCACCAAAGCATGACGATATTATAACGTCTCGGGCGCCACTCTTAGGGTGTGGGCGTCACGCTTGGCCTAGTGACGGACGAGAGGCCAGCCTTCTGCCGGTGGCCTCAGCGCCGCAACCGGTGCCACGGTGGCCTTCTCGTCTGTGTTCGCCCGGCTGGCGGATGCTCGCATGTCGAGCAGGTGAGCGGGCACCGATTCGGAAATGGCCCACAGGGCGCGAAAGGCATGAGCGCCACGCACGATGGCGTCCGGCGTGGATTCGAATAGTGCAAGTGGGTTGCGCTTGTCTGCGTCCCGGCGCACGGCATCGCCGGTCCAGCACAGTTCGGACCCATAGACCGCTTGCTCATGAGCATCCACGAGGCGGGGATGGCGGGCCCAGCGGACCAGCGTTGCGATATCCGTACCGGGTGCGAGTGCGTTCAGCGTGGCGAGGAATTCGTGGAGTTCCTCCTCAGGGTCTACCTTCAACAAGATGACGTTCACCTGGATGCCGGCAGCGACCAGCGTGTCTTTCATTTGCGTGAGTGCGCGTGCGGGCGCTGATTTCGCTGACCTGAGAATCAGCGTGCAGACCCCCGCGTCAGGGCTGTCCTGACGGACCTGCTCAGCAAAGCTCAAAAGGGCATCGGTATGACGGTCAAGTTCAGCCTGTCGAAGCTTCTGACCCCTATCTTCGGCCTCATTCGGACCGGCCTCTGCGCGCATTTGCCCCCCAAATCTCGTTCGTTGCCTATTGGGCCCTAATCCCCACCGAGGCCCTGTCGAAAGACAGGATGCAGTGTGGCTGGTTAAGGAAGGCTTGATCGCCGTGTCTTTTTTGGATGCCGCGCCACACGCCGGCGGAGACCCGGGTCGAAGTTCCGCGCTTTGGCGAAAAATTGAATCGAATTGGAACCTTCGCCAAGCCGGTGCGTTTCAATAACCGGCCCGGCGAGGTGCGCATCCTACCCGAACCCATGCGCCTCGGCTCACGAGCCTAGGCTCGAGCCATGTCCGGTCTATGGCTCTCCCCAAGCCCGAAAGCCCGGCGGCAACGCCGGGCTTTTTCGTTGGGGGACAATTTTCTCGCCATCACTGTTGCCCCGCTTAGCCGTTCCCGCCCGCAGAATTTTGCACTGGGGCGCCTTCATCACTACATTCCGGTGAAAGATGCACCCATAGACCACCGAAAATGACCGAAACACTCACCAAAAACCAAATTCTAGCGGCGCTGAAAAACGTTAAGGGCCCCGATCTTAGCGATAATATCGTGTCGCTTGGTCTCGTCTCAGAGGTCGTGATTCACAAGGGTAAAGTCTATTTCGCAATTTCTGTGGACCCGGCGCGGGCGGAGGAGCTCGAAGGTTTGCGACAAGCCGCTGAATCCGTCGTCAAAGGCTTGCCGGGCGTCGTGGATGCCAAGGTGACGTTGACGGCGGACCGGGCCCCTGGGAGCGGGAGCCCAAGCCCGGCCGCTAGCCCAGCGGCAAGCGCGCCGCCGCGACCAGCGCCGTCCGCGCAAGGATCCCCTTCCGGTCCAGGCGCATCCGGCCAGTCCCGTCAGCGCCAGATTGGCGTTCCCGGCGTCAAGAACATCGTTGCCGTTGCGTCCGGCAAAGGTGGTGTCGGCAAGTCCACCACGGCCATCAATTTTGCGCTCGCGCTGAAAGATCAAGGGCTCAAAGTTGGCGTGCTGGATGCTGATATTTACGGCCCGTCTATGCCCCGGCTTCTCGGCTTGTCCGGTCAACCGCAGCAACTTGCGGGCAACAAGCTCGATCCCATGCGGCGCTATGGATTGAAGGTTATGTCCATGGGATTCCTGGTGGATGAGGACACGCCGATGATTTGGCGCGGACCCATGGTCATGTCGGCGCTGACGCAGATGCTTAATGATGTAGCCTGGGGCGAGTTGGACCTGCTGGTGGTTGATATGCCTCCAGGAACCGGCGATGCCCAGCTCACCATGGCGCAGCAAGTGGCGCTCGCGGGTGCCGTCATTGTCTCGACGCCACAGGACCTTGCGCTGATCGATGCACGCAAGGGGCTCAATATGTTCAAGAAGGTTAACGTGCCGGTTCTTGGCATCGTGGAAAATATGTCGACCTTCATCTGCCCTCATTGCGGTGAGCGTTCCGATATTTTTGGACATGGTGGAGCGAAGCAGGAGGCGAAAAAGATTGGCGTTCCCTTCCTTGGCGAGGTGCCGCTGACGATGGCGGTGCGCGAGACATCCGATGCGGGTGAACCCATCGTCGCCAGCGATCCGGACAGCGCTGTCGCTACCGCTTATCGCGATATCGCCGCGTTGGCCTGGGCTGAGCTCCAGAGTGCATCTGGTAGCACGCAGAGCGCGCCAAAGATCGTCATGGAGACCTAATCAGTCTGTACACTGAGTCTTCGCACGCGCGATGGCGGCCGCTTGCGACAAGCGGATGTTACGTATGCTCGGCCCTGGCGATTCAAAAGGAATAGCATTGAATGTGTGGCATTGCCGGATCGATCGACCTTGCAGGAAGGCGCGAGCCGGAGCGGGCTATGCTGCAAAGGATGGCGGATGCCCTGGTCCATCGCGGTCCGGAGGATCAAGGCTTCCTACGCGCGCCGGGAATAGGTCTTGCGCATCGCCGCTTGAGCATTGTGGGCCTCGAGGACGGGCGTCAGCCGATTTTCAACGAAGACCAAACCGTCGTTGCGATCTGCAATGGCGAGTTTTTTGACTATCCCGAGCGCCGGGCCGAACTCGAAGCCAAGGGGCACGTGTTTCGCACCCACAGTGACAGTGAAGTGCTCGTGCATCTCTATGAAGAGTATGGCGAAGGCCTGTTTCCCTATCTGAAGGGGCAGTTCGCGTTTGCCGTTGTGGACCTGGCACGGGGCACTGTGATTCTCGGCAGAGATCGCGTCGGTATCTGTCCGTTGTTCTGGTCGCGCCAGGGCGACACAGTCTACTTCGCGTCCGAGATCAAGGCGCTCTTTGCCTCCGGCGCTGTTCGGCCCGAAGCTGATCCCCGCGGCATCGATCACCTGTTCACATTCTTTGCGCTGAGTTCCCGCCGCACAACGTTCAAAGGCATCCAGGCCCTGGAGCCGGGGCATTATCTGAAGCTCGAGTTGGGGAACGGCGGCTCAGTGACGGCACCTGTC
The DNA here is from genome assembly GCA_942491645.1 of uncultured Alphaproteobacteria bacterium. Taxonomy (GTDB): domain Bacteria; phylum Pseudomonadota; class Alphaproteobacteria; order Rhizobiales; family Methyloligellaceae; genus Methyloceanibacter. The sequence goes on from CALOBK010000006.1 coordinate 200,660, forward strand.
GAGCGCAAATACTGGGACTTCAATTTTCCCGATTGGGGCGACGAACTCGATGGCGAGGCGGAGCCCCTCATCGATGCTTTTGAAGCTGCGTTTACCCGCGCGGTGGAGGTGCGACTTCGCGCGGATGTTCCGGTCGTGGGCTATCTCAGCGGCGGCGTGGACTCGGCGTTCGTTCTCGCCACGGCATCGCGCGTTGCTGGCCGTCCTTTGCCAAGCTTCACATTGCGCATTCCGAAGAAGCACCTCGATGAGGCCGATGAGGCGATGGAAGCTGCCCGCGCCATCGGCAATGTTGACCCCACCATTGTGCTGGCTGGGTCGGACCGCATCATGGACTCCTATGCTGAGCTGACGCGGGCAGCCGAGTGCCCCGTCCTCGATACCTCCTGCGCGGCGTTGCTTGCGTTGTCGCGTGAGGTCCGCTCGCAAGGCTACAAAGTGGTGCTCACCGGCGAGGGCGCCGACGAAGGGTTCGCCGGATATATTTGGTTCAAGATTCGCGAACTGGCCCGTTCGCTGGACATTGGCGATTCATTCTCTCCCAGCTCGAGGCTCAGCCGTCTGTCGCGGCGGATCGGAGGTGGGCAGAGCATTGACGAGATACGGCACATCGATAGCTTGCTTGGTGGGGTTCAAGCACAGTCGGTGATGTACAGCCTCGTCGGGACATCTCGGAACCGCTATTTCAGCGGTAGTTTCAAGGAACAACTCGGTGGGCATGTTGCCTACGAAGATCTCGATCTGGATCTCGATCGCATGGCGCGGTGGCATCCGCTGAACCGGTCTCTCTATCTTGGCTACAAGGTCCATCTGTCTGGTTTGCTTCTCAGCCAGAAGGGTGATCGGATTGCGATGGCCAACAGTGTCGAGACCCGTTACCCGTTTCTCGACGAGGATGTCATCGCGTTTACGTCCCAGCTCCATCCGCGCTGGAAGCTTCGTCGTCCCTTGCGCGACAAATACCTGCTTCGGCAGGCGGCTGAACGCGTGCTGCCAAAGCCGATTGCGCAGCGGCCCAAGCACATGTTCCAAGCCCCATTGGCGGATAGTTTCCTTGTCGATGCGCCGGCCTTTGTGCGCGAACTCATCAGCGAGGAGAGCCTCAAGCGGACCGGGTATTTCGACGTGGAACAAGTCCAGGCCGACTGCGAGCGTGTCGAGTGTGAAGGCACGAGCCGCGGACTTGGCCGCTTCTATAGTTTGGGTCTTGGCGGTGTTGTGGCGACCCAACTCTGGCACCATCTCCACCTCGGCGGCGGTTTGTGCAGCATTTCTGTGGACGAAACACCTGCCGAGCCGCGCGCTGTGCGATCCGGCGAAGTGGCCATGGCATAGCGAGCCATCGCGGCATCTCTCACATCAGCGATCAAGGGGCTAGCGATATCTACGCCGCGCTTGAACAGCGCCGGATTGGTGCGACCTTGGCTGAGGCGGCTCGCGTGCGCTCGGCATGAATCGGGGCCGTCTCTGGATGGCCATAAAGGGAGCCCTGAGCTTTCGAGCACCCAAATTTTCGCAGCATCTGTGCCTGTTCTCGCGTCGTGTTACGGACAAACCGCCGATCGATTTTGATCTTGGAGAAAGGGAAGCGGGCCAAATAGCTCAAGCTCGAATATCCGGTTCCAAAATCGTCCATGGCAATTCGAACGCCGAGTTCGCGCAAGCGGTTGAGCTTGTTCACAACCTCGTCTGTGTTGCCGATGAGGAGGGTCTCGGTGATTTGGAGTTCCAGGCGCTCAGCCGGCAAACTGGTCGCGTGCAAGACATCGGCGACGATCTCGGCGAGGTTACCATCGCGGAACTGGGCCGGTGACAAGTTCACCGCGACAGTCAGGTGTTCGGGCCAGCCCATCGCGTCTATGCAGGCTTGACGCAAGAACAGCGGAAAATCGGTAAGAAAGTTTCAGTGTGGTCTTTGTCGCAACGGTCTCTTGACCGCAGCGGCGCCTATCCGCCGGTGGCCGACATATGCCGTGACAACGCAGGTCCGGTGCCCCTGTCGATCACGAAGTCATGCCCTTTGGGCTTGCGCGCTATGGCTTCGTCGATCGCAGTGTGGAGCGCCGCGTTCGAGTCGCTCTGACGCATCGGTGCCCTGAGATCGGCCGCGTCTTCCTGCCCAAGGCACATATACAGTGTGCCCGTGCAGGTGACCCGGACGCGGTTGCAGGACTCACAAAAATTATGAGTCATCGGCGTGATGAATCCGAGACGGCCCCCGGTCTCGCGCACGCGCACATACCGCGCGGGCCCACCCGTCTTGTCTGGAATGTCGTCCAGAGTGAAGTGCTGGTCGAGGCGGGTGCGGACAAGGGACAGTGGCAGATAGTGATCCGTCCGGTCTGCATCGATCTCGCCCAGGGGCATCGTCTCAATCAGAGTTAGATCGAAGCCCCGCCCATGGGCCCAGCTCAGGAGATGCTCGATCTCGTCTTCGTTCATGTCCCGCAGCGCTACGGTGTTGATCTTGATCTTCAGGCCCGCGCGGGCGGCGAGATCAATACCGCGCATGACCTGATTGAAGTCCCCCCAGCGTGTCAGGACGCCGAACTTGGCCGCGTCGAGCGTATCTAATGAGACGTTGATCCGCTTGATGCCAAGCCCGGCCAACTGGTCGGCGAAGCGGTGGAGCTGGCTGCCATTTGTCGTGAGCGTCAGCTCGTCGAGCCCATTGCCGAGATGTCGTGAGAGCGCCTCGATAAGGCTCAATACATTTCGTCTGACGAGTGGCTCACCTCCTGTCAGCCTAAGTTTCCGCACGCCGTGTTCGATAAAGGCAGTCGCCAGCCGATCAATTTCTTCCAGCGTCAGAAGCTCCTTGCGCGGCACGAAGGTCATGTCTTCGGCCATGCAATAGGTACAGCGGAAGTCGCACCGGTCGGTCACCGAAACGCGCAAATAGGTAATGGCACGGCCGAACGGGTCGACCAGGGGTGGCGTAGGCATGCTCATCTACTCTTTGCCACCCTCGCGAGCCTTCGCCTTGTTCTTGCGGTTATAGATCTTGGCGCTTTTCACCACGCGCGCTCGGTAACGCGGATCCGCAAGTGCGGTCGCAGCCGCGTTCGGGCGTTTGATTTTGCTTTTTTGCGCCATCGTACCGAGACTCGTTTTCATATTGCTCTAGCCGTTGCCTAGCCTCACGGCTAGGGCTCGATTAGGGGCGGAACGTCGGCCCTTGGCTGACTTTCCACCTCTCGTATGGATCTTGCTCTAGACTATATGGAATCTTCAACCTTTCCATAGCAATACCGGGTGGAGAAATACATTGCCGGTCAAAGGAGGACTGTCATGGATGAAGACCGCTTCAATATGTCGATGCGGCGATTTCTAAAGGAGGTCGGCGTGACCTCGCAGCAGGCGATCGAACGCGCTGTCCGCGAGGGCGGATTGGGTCGCACAAGCAAACTGAAGGTGAAGGTGGTCCTCACGGCGGAGGGCATCTCGCTCGATCATGTGGTCGAGGGCGAGATCGACCTTGACTGAGGGGACGCCCACCGTGGCTGCATCGACGGGCTCCTGGCCCACGGAGCTCAAGCTCGACAAGGACAAGAAAACCCTCACCGTATCGTTCAACGATGGGAAGGGTTTCGCACTACCCGCGGAGCTTCTGCGCGTCATGAGCCCAAGCGCAGAGGTTCAAGGCCACAGCCCCGAGCAGCGGGTAACCGTCCCAGGTAAGAAAAACGTGCGGATTGAAAAGCTGACGCCGGTAGGAAATTACGCTGTGCGCATTGCCTTCGACGACGGTCACGATACGGGACTCTTCTCTTGGACCTATCTATGCGATCTTGGCGAGAACCAGGAGGCTCGTTTCATGGCCTATCTGAGGGAGATCGCGGACAAAGGATTGTCGCGTTGATCTCAGGCGCCTCTTGCGCAAGGCCTGAGGCGGTTTATGCGTCGAGCACGATACGGTAGCGGGCGTTCCCAGCCTTAAGGTGCTCCAGCGCGTCGTTGACCTGGTCCATGGGAAAATGCTCGGTTTGCGGCGAGATGCCGTGACGCGCTGAGAAGTCCAGCATCTTCGCCATCACCATCGGGCCTGCAGTGGGCGATCCGGAGATGCTGCGCTGGCCCATGATGAGGTCCATCGCCATGACAGGCATCGGCTTTAACACAACGCCGACCATATGCATGCGGCCTCGCGGTGCGAGTGTTCCGATCATGGCTGGCCAATCCAGCGGCACATTCACGGTCACCAGAAGCAGATCGAGGCTTCCGGCGGTGGCCTTCAGCGCGTCCTTGTCGCGGCTATTGACCACATGATGGGCGCCAAAGCCTCGCGCTTCATCGGCCTTGGATTCGGTTGAGGTAAAGGCCGTCACCTCGCAGCCCCAGGCCTTGGCAAACTTGAGTCCAAGGTGTCCAAGGCCGCCAATGCCAACCACGCCGACACGGTGTGTCGGGCTGATGTCATATTCGTGGAAGGGCGCGAAGACGGTCGTCCCGCCACAGAGCAGCGGTCCGGCATTTTTGGTGTCCAGCCCCTTGGGAAGTGGAATGACCCATTGCCAATGGGCCCGGACGCGATCGGCAAATCCGCCATAGTGCCCAACAATAGTTGCCACGTTCTCGGCGCAAAGATTGCCGTCTCCGGCCAGGCATTGCGGGCAATGCATGCAGCTCTCCGCACTCCAGCCAATGCCCACATGCTGTCCGATCGTTACGCCCTTGGCGTAGGGGCCAACCGCCACAATACGTCCGATGATTTCGTGACCAGGCACGGCGGGAAACGTCGAAATGCCCCACTCATTGTTCACCACCGACAGATCGGAGTGGCAGATGCCGCAGGTCTCAACCTCGACTTCGACCTCCTCGGGGCCGATAGGCCTGGCGTCGTATTCATAGCGCTCGAGCTTCTGCTTCGGTTCCATCGCGGCCCAGGCCTGCACCATGTCTTCTCTCCTTAGATCTCTGCCGTGTCGGTTGGCGTGCGCCAATACTCACTGCCAAGAGCGGCACGGATGTGACGCGCGCTGCCCGTCAGGATCTCGGGTCCTGAGCGTGCTTCGGGGCAAGTGCATTGTCGGCGTCCTCAGCGCGTTCCTTGGCGAGCAATGCGCACTTGCGGCCGGTGCCCCAACGATATCCCGAAATCGCCCCGTCGCGGCGGACAACCCGGTGACATGGGATGGCAACAGCGATCTGGTTTGCGGCGCAGGCGCCAGCCACGGCGCGCGCAGCCGTCGGCGCGCCGATCGCCGCCGCAAGCTCCGCATAGCTCACGGTTGACCCGGCCGGTACTCGTAGCAACGCGTCCCAGACGCGCCGCTGAAAGGCGGTGCCGCGAATATCGAGTGGGAGCGTGCAGGGCGCGCCCGGGGCATCGACGAGAGCGGCCACGACCGCGATTGTTTTCGCAAAATCGGGCGGGGCGTCTTCATGTCTGGCGTGGGGGAACTGTTCCTTCAAGGCCGCGCGTAAAGCGTCCGCCTCATCACCAAGATAGATTGCGCACACGCCCTTATGGCTCGCGGCAACGAGCACATGTCCCAGGGTGCAGGGACAGACCGTATGAGCGATGACCTCGTCGGTGCCGCCGGCGCGAAATGAACTCGGGCTCATACCGAACACTTTCGATGCGGTGGCGTAAAAGCGCCCCGACGAGCTGTACCCAGCCTCGTAGAGCGCCTCCGTAACCTTTGCGCCACGCGTCAGAGCGCTGCGGGCACGTCTCTCTCGCAAGGCGCTTGCATATGCATTGGGGGTGATACCAAGCGCGGCCTTGAACTGCCGGTGGAAGTGAGACGGGCTCACGCCGATGGCCTCGGCAAGGGCAGGAAGGGGCAGCGGTGTGTCGGCAGCCTCGATCAGTCGGCACGCCTTCGCAATGCGTGCCGCTGGTCCCACCGGCGCCATCTGGTCTGGCTGACATCTCTTGCAGGGCCGAAAGCCGGCTCCTTCCGCCGCCGCCGCACTATTGTAATAGGACATTCGGTCCCGCCTTGGCCGCTTGGCCGGGCATGACGGGCGGCAATAGATTTTCGTCGAACTGACGGCATAGAAGATACGCCCGTCCAACCGCGCGTCTCGGGTTTGCACTGCGGCCCACCGCGCCTCGTCGGTGAGACGTGGGCTCGTTGAGAAGGGGGGTCCCAGATCGTCTGCCGCCAAATCGTCTGCCACCATGGGTGATCATTCTCTGCGCGCTGATTTCACGAACAGAAATGTGCCAGTTGGATGCGCTGCGCACACTCCGGTTCTTGCTGCCAAAAAAGGCATCCGCACAAGCTTGTTGGACAGGTTCCAAATAGTCCTAGCAATGTGCGGTCTTGCGTCCAATATAACGTGAAAGGCACGACAACAGTACGGGCACGAGCGGCACCGGTTTTCTCGCAGTCGTGACCGCCCCCATCCTTTGTCGCATGGATATTTTGGATTGCAGTTGGCTGAATGTCGCGAAAAAGTGATGTTTCAGGCGCAAATTGCCGAACCTAACCGAGTGTGATTCGCTGCATCGATAGACGCAGTCGAATCCTGGAGACAAAGTTGACGGACCGAACTGATCACAACACGGGCGCGCTAGAGGCAGGCGCCGTGTGGCGCGTGCGCCAAGTCGTCAGGCGTGCCCTGCGCGAGCTTGGCGTGAAGTTGTGGTCGTCGTTTTGGTTGATCGTGATCGTTGCTGTGATCATGGCCGCCCTCGTGGCACTTGGGGATTTGCCCGTGCGGCTTGGGCTGGCGGCTTTCGCCGCGTTTGTGGCCTCCACCGCCCTGCTCCCGCGGCAAGAAGTGGACCTGGCGGAAGACGCAGAGTTCAGGCCATCGCCCACAACAAGCCGCATACGGGCCCCCAGTCACGCCATCACCGATGCGCTGCCCGATCCCGTCATTCTGCTGAATCGCACGGGTCAGGTGTTGACCTATAACGTGCCTGCTCGGGGCCTGTTCTCGTCCTTGCGTAAGGGCAGCCATATCTCGTCGGTGATCCGCGCACCGGAGTTTCTCGACGCTGTCAGTACCGCGCCGAAGGTCGGGCGCGCCGTCTCAGTCATTTACGCCGAGCGCGTGCCCGTGGGACGCCACTTGGAGGTCACGGTCGCACCGCTTATGCGCGGAGCCGAACCTGATGGCACAATTCTCGTGCTGTTGCGTGACTTCACGGAAGGTGAGCGCATCAATCAAATGCGCGCGGACTTCATCGCCAACGCAAGTCACGAGCTGCGGACGCCGCTGGCCTCCCTGCGTGGCTTTATCGAGACGCTGCAAGGCACGGCAAAGGAAGACCCGGCGGCCCGTGAGCGCTTTCTGCCAATCATGGCCGAGCAGGCCACACGCATGACGCGGCTCATCGATGCGCTGCTGTCCTTGAGTCGGCTTGAGATGAATGCGCACGTGCCGCCAAGCGAACTTGTCGACCTCAACGACGTCCTCGGTCACGCCAGGGATACGCTGGAGCCCCTTGCCGCCGATAGCCAAACAACGTTGGAGGTTGAACGCTGTGCGAAGCCTGCCATCGTGCACGGTGATCGCGACGAGCTTCTCCAGGTCTTGCAAAACCTGGTGCAGAACGCGCTGAAATATGGTCGCTCGGGCGGTAAGGTCCGCATTGAGGCCAAGCACATTCCGTCTCTGACCCGCCAGACTGGGGGCCGCTATGCCATTTCCGTGGTCGACGATGGACCCGGAATTTCCGCCGAGCATTTGCCGCGGCTCACGGAGCGCTTTTACCGCGTCGACGTGGACTCCAGCCGGGAGATGGGCGGAACCGGTCTTGGTCTTGCTATTGTGAAGCACATCCTGAATAGGCACCGCGGTGAACTCGCGATCGCATCCGAGCCCGGCGAAGGGTCGACCTTCACCATTATGCTTAACGAGTCCCAGTCCGCCGCCTCCGGGACCGCATTATCCACAGCCCGCTAAGTTGAAAATCAAGGTATTTCAGTGCCTTGATCTGTCACAATAGGGAATCATGCTCGTCATAAAACAATGATCGAGGGCGACTAGCGTGCCCACGAGCTGGCGGCGTTTGGGCGCGCTGGCGGAAACTTGCATCCAAACGCGTACATCCGATCTCAAGGGGGTTCAAAGTGAACAGGATTGCTATCGCAACGTCGACGCTGGCCGTCGCCGCGCTCTGCACGGGAGGCCCCGCGCTCGCCCGTGACCAGGTTCAAATTGCAGGGTCTTCGACAGTGCTGCCGTATGCGCAGATCGTTGCCGAAGACTTCGGCAAGACCTACTCCAAATTCAAATCCCCGGTCGTCGAGTCCGGTGGTTCGTCGGCCGGCCTCAAGCAGTTCTGCAAGGGCTTGGGCGAGGGCACGATCGACATCGCGAATTCTTCGCGTTCGATCAAAGAGAATGAAGTTAAGGCCTGCGCTGACGCCGGTGTGAAAAACATCATGCCCGTGCGTTTCGGTTATGACGGGATCGTCTTTGCCACGGATGCCAAGGCAGCCGACTGGGCGCTTGAGCCGAAGGACGTCTATCTTGCACTCGCCAAAGAGATTCCGGTCGACGGCAAGATGGTCGAGAACCCGAACAAGACCTGGAAGGACGTGAACGACAAGCTCCCGGATTGGAAGATTGTCGGATACATCCCTGGTGAAAAGCACGGCACGCGTGAGGTCTTCGAAGAGAAGGTTCTCGTGACGGGTTGCGAGCATGCCGGCGGCAAGAAGATCTACATGGACGGCGGCATGGACAAAAAGGCGGCCGGTAAGGCTTGCTACAGAGTCCGTAAAGACGGCGGCACGGTCGACATCGACGGCGATTACACAGAGACCCTGGCGCGCCTTCAGTCCAACCCGACCGGCGTTGGTGTCTTCGGCCTTTCCTTCTACGAGAACAATACCGACAAGCTGAAGGTCGCCACGATGAGCGGCATCACGCCTTCGGTGGATACGATCTCCTCAGGTGAGTATCCGGTGTCCCGTCCGCTCTTCTTCTACGTCAAGAAGGACCATATCGGCGTGATCCCTGGCCTGAAGGAGTATGTGGAGTTCTTCACCAGCGAAAAGATGATCGGCCCCGATGGCCCGCTCGCCGACTACGGGCTGGTGCCGCTTCCTGAGGATCAGATGGAAGCGCTTCAGAAGGAAATCGAAGAGGGCAAGGTCCTCAGCATGTAGGGCTGATTTGTCAGACGAGAGCCTCTTTGGGGGAGCGGCGGTCTCAAGGGCCAAGCTCCCCCAATCCGGCGCCAAAGTCCTTGGGGGCGCGACCTTCGAGGGTTTTTAGAAAAGATCGACCAAGAGAGACCGACTGGTGTCCAGCCTAACGATCCTTGCCATCCTTCTCCTCGTAGGCATTGCCGCCTTCTTTATTGGGCGCACGCGCAGCATCCAGGTTTGTGGCGGCAAACAGCAGACGCTCCATTCCCGGCCCGCGTATTACGGCTACTACTTGGCGATTTTGACGGCACTACCCGCGATACTCGTGCTCGCTATTTGGAGTGTTGCGGAAAGACCGGTCAGCAATTACCTCGCGATGCGGGAGTTGCCGGTCAAGGTGCTCGAAGGGTCGAATGCACAGCGCTCACTCACAATGGGTGTTGTGGATTCGATCGCAACCGGTCTGCCGAAGCTGAGCGCTGATGAGTATGAAGTGGTGCGCAAAGCGCGCTTAGGCTTCGTTACCACCTCGGATGCGCGAGACATCTTGTCAAAACATGGGGTGGTTCTTGGGTCTGATCCGGAGCCGACCCTAATCGCCTCTGCCCAAAAACTGGCATCGGCCCGCGGGCAAAGCCGATTTTTCCTGTTGATCACTTGTTTCCTGGTGGCCGCTGCCGGTTTCGCTTGGGGATACAGGCGTATTCACCCGAGGCTGCGTAGCCGCAACATCGTCGAACGCGTGATGCGGGGCGGGCTCTTCGCCGCCTCGACCGTGGCCGTGCTCACCACGGTTGGCATTGTTCTATCGGTCTTGTTCGAGACAATTCACTTCTTCCAGTTCGTCTCGCCCATGGACTATTTCTTCGGGACGGTCTGGGATCCACGCTTCGCCACGGTCGGCAAGGCGGAAGGCCAATTCGGCCTCTTACCGCTTCTGTGGGGCACGATGTTCATCTCCGCGGTGGCGCTCATGGTTGCGGTGCCTGTCGGACTGTTCGCCGCCGTTTATATGTCTGAATATGCGGGCTCGAAGGTTCGTGCGCTTGCCAAACCCGTTTTGGAAATCCTCGCGGGCATCCCGACAATCGTCTACGGCCTTTTCGCCTTGTCGGTGTTCGGCCCTATGCTGCGCGACCTCGGCTTCAATGTCGGACTTGATATCTCGGCATCGAGCGTTCTGACCGCCGGTATCGTGATGGGCGTGATGATTATCCCTTTTGTGTCCTCGCTCTCCGACGACATTATCAACGCCGTACCACAGTCTCTTCGCGAAGCCTCCTACGGTCTTGGCGCTACCCAATCGGAAACAATCAAGAGAGTCATTCTGCCAGCGGCATTGCCCGGCATTGTCGGCGCGGTCTTGCTCGCAGCCTCTCGCGCAATCGGTGAAACGATGATTGTGGTGCTGGCCGCCGGGATCGCAGCAAATCTGACGGTCAATCCGCTTGAGCCTGTCACGACCATCACCGTGAAGATCGTGAGCCAGCTTACAGGTGACCTTGAGTTCAACAGTCCGCAGACGCTTGTCGCGTTCGCGCTTGGGCTCACGCTCTTTGTCATCACCTTGGCGTTGAATGTCTATGCCCTCTACATCGTGCGCAGATATCGGGAGCAGTACGAATAATGATCGAGCAGACCGCTTCCCTCGCGTCTCTCACAGGCGATGCTGCGCAGAAGAGGCTTCGCCGCCGTCACGCGGCCGAGCGGCGCTTCCGCTTTTACGGAATAGCGGCGATTCTGTTCGCGCTCGGATTCCTAGTGTTCCTATTCGCCTCGATCGTCAGCCAGGGCTGGTCGGCGTTCTTGCAGACCTCGATTCAGTTGCCTGTCTATTTCAATCCCGCGGTGATCAACCCGTCGGGCAATCCGAAGGATGAGGACGAACTCTTCGGCGCGAACTTCGTCAAATTGGCGCGCGAGGCCCTTTACAAAGACCTTGGCGTCGATGCCAAGAACCGCAAGGACCGCCGCGCTGCCAACCAATTGTTGTCGCGTGGTGTCGATGTGCAATTACGCGACATGGTGCTGCGCGATCCGTCTATTATTGGGAAGACGGAAAACGTGTGGCTGCTTGCCAACGACAATGCCGACGCCTTGATGAAGGGGTCGATCGACCGGAATACGCCAAACGACCGCCGCCTGATCAAAGACGAGCAGATTGCCTGGATCGATACGCTCGTTGAGGCCAGCAACATGAAGACACGGTTCAACACCGGTTTGTTTATCAATGGCGCATCAAGCAGTCCGGAAACCGCAGGTCTTGGTGTCGCGCTGATCGGCTCATTTTTCATGATGATCACGGTGGTACTCTTGGCCGTGCCGCTCGGTGTTTGCACAGCGCTCTATCTGGAAGAGTACGCCCCGAAGAATCGGATCGCCGACATCATCGAGGTCAACATCAACAACCTCGCGGCTGTGCCGTCGATCGTATTCGGTTTGCTCGGTCTTGCCGTCTTTATCAATTTTCTTGGTCTTCCCCGATCTGCACCACTGGTTGGTGGTCTTGTGCTGACACTAATGACGCTGCCAACCATTATCATCACCACGCGGGCGGCTATCCGAGCGGTGCCACCGTCCATTCGTGAAGCCGCTCTCGGTGTCGGTGCCTCAAAGATGCAGCTTATCGGGCATCACGTGCTGCCGCTCTCTTTGCCGGGCATCCTAACCGGAACGATTATTGGTCTGGTTCAGGCCCTGGGTGAAACGGCCCCGCTGCTGATGATCGGTATGGTAGCATTCGTCGTCGACTATCCAACGACACCACTTCAGCCGGCGACGGGCTTGCCCGTGCAAATTTATATGTGGGCGTCGTCCGCTGAACGCGGCTTCGTGGAACGTACCGCGGGCGCGACGATGGTCCTGCTGGCGTTCTTGATCGTGATGAATAGTTTGGCCGTCTATCTACGAAATAGGTTCGAACGGAAATGGTAAGAGGGACCGCAGTCATGGAGGTGAAGGTGGACGGCAGGCCTCCCGGTCGGGCGGAAGCGCCTGCGGAGCCAAAGGAAACCGGGCACACAGCTCCTGTGGCGCACAGCCAGCTCAAGTTGGAGGCGGCTGACGTCAACCTCTGGTATGGGGACAAGCAGGCGCTCTTCGATGTGAACCTTGAGGTTTTCGATCGGTCGGTAACCGCACTGATCGGACCGTCGGGCTGCGGTAAGTCGACCTTCCTGCGGTGTTTGAACCGCATGAACGATGTGATCGACATCTGCAAGGTGCAAGGCAACATTCGCCTTGATGGGGAAGACATCTACGCGCCCGATGTCGATCCGGTTCAGCTCCGCGCGCGGGTTGGCATGGTGTTTCAGAAGCCAAATCCGTTTCCGAAATCAATCTTTGAGAACGTGGCCTATGCGCCCCGGCTTCATGGCCTTTGCGCAACAAAAGCGGATCTTGAGCAAGTGGTGGAGACCAGCCTGCGAAAGGCCGGCCTGTGGGAAGAGGTGAAGGATCGTTTGGATGCCCCAGGCACCGGTCTTTCGGGCGGCCAGCAGCAGCGGCTCTGCATCGCTCGCGCCATCTCGGTCAATCCTGAAGTTTTGCTCATGGACGAGCCTTGCTCGGCACTTGATCCGATTGCGACCGCGACGATCGAGACCTTGATTGACGAACTCAAGGAGAACTTGTGTATCGCGATCGTGACTCACTCGATGCAGCAGGCGGCGCGCGTTTCTCAGCGCACGGCCTTTTTTCATCTCGGCAAACTCGTCGAGGTGGACGAGACTTCGACGATTTTCACCAATCCGACCGATCAGCGGACCCAGGACTACGTCACCGGACGCTTCGGCTGATATCGGCGCTCAGGAGTTCGCCACCCATGGAACAACAGAAAGAACATATTGTCAGGTCTTACGAGGAGGAGCTTGCTCTTCTGAACAACAAGATTGCGAAAATGGGCGGTCTTGCGGAGCAGGTGCTCGGGCAGTCCTTCGAAGCCCTGGAGCGCCGCGATCCCCGTCTCGCTGCGGACACGATCGCTCTGGATGAGGAAATCGATGTGCTTCAGCGTGAGATCGAAGAGCAGGCCGTGGTCATGATCGCGCGGCGCCAGCCAATGGCCTACGACCTGCGTCAGATCATGGCGGCCTTGCGTATCTCCGCCGATTTGGAGCGGATCGGCGACCTTGGGAAGAATATCGCCAAGCGCGCCGTCGCCGTGGTCACCGAGCAGCAGCCCAAACAACTCATGCTAGGCCTGAAGCACATGGGCGAGCTGTCTCTTGCCCAGCTGAAGCAAGTTCTCGATGCTTTCATCGCGCGCGATGCCGAGCGCGCTTTGGACGTTTGGTACAAGGATGAAGAAATTGATGCGATGTACAATTCGCTGTTCCGCGAACTTCTCACTTACATGATGGAAGATCCGCGCAATATCAGCCTGTGCACCCATCTCCTCTTCGGCGCGAAGAACATTGAACGTGTTGGCGACCACGCGACAAATATCGCAGAAACGGTCTACTACCTTGTGCATGGCCGGCCGATCACGGACCAGCGTCCCAAGGGCGATACGACCAGTTCCACGGCGTACACATCGCAGACCGGGTCGGCGTCGTAAGCGATGCTTCAGGTGAACGGCATGAACGCGGGAGCAAAAGTTCTGGTAGTTGAGGACGAAGAGCCTCTGGCTCTTCTCCTCCGCTATAACCTTGAGGCCGAGGGTTACGCGGTGAATGTTATCCATCGCGGCGACGAGGCCGAAGTTGCCATCGCGGAGAACTCTCCCGATCTCATCGTTTTGGATTGGATGCTGCCAGGTCTGTCCGGGCTTGAGCTTTGCCGGCGCCTGCGCGTGGGCAAAGAAAGCCGGACCATTCCCATCATCCTGCTCACGGCGCGGAGCGAAGAGAACGACCGGATTCGCGGCCTCACCACTGGCGCCGACGACTATGTGGTCAAGCCATTTTCGTTGCCCGAATTGATGGCTCGGGTCCGCGCTATTTTACGCCGCACGAGTCCGGAGCGCATCGCAACCGTTTTGACTGTCGTTGATATCGAACTTGATCGGGAGTCCCATCGTGTGACGCGCAATGGCCGTCAGGTTCATCTCGGGCCAACGGAATTCCGGTTGCTGGAATTCCTGATGCAGAGCCCTGGACGCGTCTTCAGCCGTGCTCAGTTGCTCGATGGCGTGTGGGGCCGAAACGTCTATGTGGACGAGCGCACCGTCGATGTGCATATCGGCCGTCTGCGTAAGGCCATGATGCGTGGGCCCGAGCGGGATCCTGTGCGGACCGTGCGCGGTGCGGGCTACGCCTTTTCAGACAAGCTCGAAGAGACGGCATAGGCCTCGCGGGAGGCTTGGTTCGTCTGAAAATGAAAGAGGCGCCAGCTTTCGCGGCGCCTCTGTCTTTTTCTGGAAATGGAAGAGAGGCTCAACCTGTGGCCGAGCGCTTCTCTCGCCGTCGCGATTGAGCCGGCTGATACGCCATGCAGGCATGATGCTCGCAATAGGGCGACGAACCGTTTTTCTTGCGTCCGCAAAAATGAAACGACCCTTCGCTGGGGTCCCCAATGGGCCAGCGGCACATCGACTCGTTCAGCGTAAGGATGGTCGCCCGCTCGTGCAGCGGGATAACCAACTCCTCGACCGGTGCCGGAGCGGGTGTCGCCTCGAACTCCGCCTCGTAGGTCGGCTTCAACGCAGCATTGCCGCGCGTGCCAAAGGTGAGCGAGGGCGCTCGGCTCTGCCGCGGCGTGTGATTGCGCCTTGGCCGTGGAACGCTTGACCGGGAACTGGTCGCGCGCCCCGAAAGTCCGAGCCGATGGACCTTGCCGATAACCGCATTACGGGTCACGCCGCCTAAGCGACCCGCGATTTGGCTGGCACTCAGTCCCTCAGACCAGAGCTTTTTCAGCAGTTCTACTCGTTCGTCAGTCCAAGCCATGTTTGCCTCCTCGTTTGGACTCAGAGTCCCCCCGTCATGAAAGACGGTGTTTTTCGAATTACTCGAATTTACTGCTGAGAAATGACCGCTTCGGCGCCCACAGCACCTACGACATCTGGTAGCCGAGCGATTATTACCCTACTAACCCCGGTGGAAACCGACAAGCGTCCGCCACGCTTGGGTGCCCCGTTTTCCACCGGAACAAGCCGATTCTGCCATTTCTCTTGTCGGAGCACAAACCCATGCGTTGACAGAAGAGTGGAGAAACGTTGGATAAGACGGTCATGAGGACTGATTGACTCCACCTCGGAGCAGACCTAACACTCTGACTTTGCTTGCTGCCGCCGGTCGGCGGCAATTTTGTTTCAGGAACACGAAAGATTCATGTCGGCCCTACTTCCGACATATGCCCGCAGCGAATTGTCCTTCGCGCGGGGAGAGGGCGCCTTTCTCTTCACGGAGGCCGGAACGCGCTATCTCGACTTCTCAAGCGGTATCGCCGTCACAGCGCTCGGCCACGCCCATCCCGCTCTGATCGAGGCGCTTCAAGATCAGGCCGAGAAGGTCTGGCACGTCTCAAACCTGCATCATATTGCGGAGCAGGAACGGCTTGGGCAGCGCCTCTGCGATGCTAGTTTCGCCGACCGCGTGTTCTTTACAAATTCCGGGGCCGAGGCGGTGGAAGCCTCGATCAAAGCCGCGCGCCGCTACCACTTCGCCAATGAGGCGCAGGAGCGCTACCGGTTGATCACCTTCCAGGGCGCTTTTCATGGCAGGACCCTGGCGACCATCGCGGCCGGAGGCCAAGCCAAGCATTTGGAAGGCTTCGGTCCGCCCGTGGATGGGTTCGATCAGGTCGCCGGCTTCGATATCGATGCGGTCAAGGCGGCCATTGGTGATGAGACCGCGGGCGTGCTGCTGGAGCCGATCATGGGTGAGGGGGGCATGCGCGAGGTGCCCTACCGCTTCCTGCAAGATCTAAGGGCGCTGTGCGATGAGGCGGGCCTTCTCCTCGTGCTCGACGAAGTGCAATCCGGTGTCGGGCGTACCGGGCGGTTCTATGCGCATGAATGGGCGGAAGTGACGCCGGATATCATGGCCTCGGCCAAAGGGCTCGGCGGCGGCTTTCCCGTTGGTGCCTGCCTGACCACGGAAGCCGTTGGCCAAGCCATGACCCCTGGAACGCACGGCTCGACATTTGGCGGCAACCCGTTGGCCATGGCGGTCGGCAATGCCGTCCTCGATGTGATTTTGGCGCCTGGTTTTCTCGAACATGTGGCGCAAATGGGCCTGAGGTTGAAGCAAAGGCTCGCCGGTCTTGCCGATGAGCACAGCGATATTATCAACGAGGTTCGGGGCCAGGGGCTCATGATGGGCCTGCAGTGCAAGCCCGAGAATGTCACGCTCCTGGCGGCTCTAAGAGAGCGGGGCATGCTTACGGTCCCAGCAGGTGACAATGTGGTGCGTCTGTTGCCGCCGCTGATCGTGAGCGAAGATGAGATCGACCTTGCGTGTGCCACGATCGACGCCGCCTGCAGCACTCTGAAATCCGGCAACGCCGAAAACGCTTAAACCTTATCTGAGACACTTCGTCTAAGACCTCCTGTCCAAAACCCTCTTTCCCAGACCCTCTTTCTGAAACCCTTCATCAAAGACCTGCCTTCCATGCCCCAGCCGCCAACGCATTTTCTCGATCTCGACGCCCTGGACGGCGCGACCTTGCGCACCATTCTCGAGGCTGCCGCCACGCTGAAGAAGGCGCGCAAGGTGCCAAAGGCGTTGTCCGTTCCTGCTGGCGCCGTGCTTGCCATGATTTTCGAGAAGCCATCGACGCGAACGCGCGTTTCCTTCGAGATGGCGATCCACAAGCTTGGCGGCGCAGCCATTGTGCTGAATGCCCAGGACATGCAGCTTGGCCGCGGCGAGACAATTGCCGACACCGCGCGTGTCTTGTCGCGCTATGTGGATGCCATCATGGTTCGGACCGGACCGCATGAGACGCTCACCGAGTTTGCCGCTTATGCGGACATTCCGGTGATCAATGCCCTGACGGCCCGGTCGCATCCCTGCCAGATCATGGCGGATATTCTGACATTCGAAGAGCGCAAGGGACCCATCAATGGGCGTGTCGTTGCTTGGCTGGGGGATGCGAACAATGTCGCAACCTCCTGGGTCCATGCGGCGGCCCGTTTCCGCTTCACCTTGCGCATGGCAACACCGCCGGAATTCGCTCCTGCGCCGGACTTGTTGGTCTGGGCGCGCGCGGAAGGCGCCGTGATCGAGGTCACGGCCGATGCACACGCGGCAGCTCAAGGGGCGGACTGTGTGGTGACTGATACGTGGGTCTCCATGGGTGACAAGGATGTGGAGACGCGCAAAGCAGCGCTCGAGCCTTTCCGGGTGGATGAGGCGTTAATGGCGCAGGCCAAACCTGAGGCCATTTTCATGCACTGCCTGCCAGCTCATCGCGGCGATGAGGTCACGGACGCTGTGATAGACGGACCGCAATCGGCGGTTTGGGACGAGGTGGAAAACCGGCTCCACGTGCAGAAGGCCATTCTCGTGTGGTGTCTCAACAAGGGCCGCCTTGCGGTCAAAAAATCCGCGGCGAAGCGGAGGCCTGCAAAGAAGGCCGCGAGCGCCAAAGCGCCGAAGCGTTCCGTGCACCGTGCCGCGGCGAAAAAAACAACCGCGAAAAAGCCGGTCGCGAAGAAAACGACAGTCAAGAAGAGAGCGGTCAAGAAGCGGCCGGCCAATAAGAAGCCAGCCAAGAAACTCGCACGCAGAGGTCAGCGGTGAGCGATCCAGCGCTGAAAGGTGCGATTGAGATTGCTGTGCCTGCGGATGACCTTGTCCTGCCGTTTCAGGCCGAGCAGGCGGACGTTGTGGGGCGCTTGGTCAAGCTCGGGCCGACTGTCGATACAGTTTTATCGCGCCATGCCTACCCAGAGCCGGTTTCGCGTCTGCTCGGAGAGGCGGTAGCACTCACCGCGCTTCTTGGCGCATCACTGAAATCCGACGGCAAGCTGATCTTGCAAGCCTCAACCGACGGTCCCGTCGATCTCCTCGTTGCGGACTTCGTGGTGCCGGGTTCCTTGCGGGCTTATGCCCGGTTCGATGAGGCGCGGCTGGCCGCGCTCGAGCCAGCCCTGCTCGGGCAAGGGCACCTGGCGATGACCATCGATCGCGGTGTGGATGCGGAGCGCTATCAAGGCGTTGTGCCACTCGAAGGCTCAAGCCTCACCGAGGCCGCAGACACATACTTCCAGCAGTCGGAGCAGCTGCCGAGCTTTATCCGGCTTGCGGTTGCCCGGCATTTCCAAGCGGCCGAGAACGGCGAGGGCACCTGGACTTGGCGCGCTGGCGGCCTTCTGGTCCAAAAGCTCACGCGCGAGGGCGGCCTCGTAACGCCTAAAGCCTTCGAGGAAGACTGGAACCGAGCCAAGGCGTTAGCCGAGACCGTTGAGGATCACGAATTGCTCGATCCGTTGCTGGCGCCGGAACGGCTTCTCTATCGCCTGTTTCACGAAGAGCAGGTGCGTGTCTTTCGCGCTATTTCGCTCAAGACCTATTGCAGTTGCTCGCGGACACGTGTCGAGGACATGCTCAAGCGCTTCTCAGACGAGGATATGAGCGACATGGTCGTGGACGGCGAGCTATGGGTCACGTGCGAATTCTGCAACGCGCGCTACAATTTCGATCCGAAAGAGTTTGGGATCGAGTAGGCCCTCACGTCTGCAAACGCTCCATGAGCTTGGCAAGAAATTGCAAGGACGCCTCGAGCTGTGCGATCGACACAAATTCATCGGCTGCATGAGCTTGCGCGATGTCGCCTGGTCCACAGACCACAGCAGGACAGCCCGCATCCTGGAAGAGCCCGGCCTCTGTCGCATAGGACACGCCGCTGGCGCGGTTTGCTCCGGTCAAACTCATGGCCAAGGAAACGGCATCGGACTTTGGTCCGGCGGAGAAGGCGGGTACCGACGTTTGCGTTTCGGTTTCGATCGCAGCATCAGGTGCCGCGCTCCGCATCTCCGGGAGAAGGCTCCGGTTTGCGAAGTCCGAGAGACGCGATGGAACATCCTTGGCCTCGGTGCCGGGAAGCCCGCGGAGCTGCCAGCGGACCTCGCAATTTCTGGGAACGATATTGGGCGCCGTCCCACCATCGATCATGGCGACCATGACAGTGGAGTAGGGTGGGTCGAAATGGGGATCGTTTTCGCTCGCGGCGACCTCTGCTGCTAAGCGGTCGATCTCCTCAACGAGTTTCGATGCCGCGGAGATCGCATTAGCGCCAAGCGCCGGCATGCTGGAATGGGCCTCCTTGCCGGTGACCGTCGTGGAGTAGACGTCGATGCATTTGTGACCATCGATCACCTGCATACTTGTCGGCTCACCAACGATGACCACCCGTGCGCGCGGGAGATCCACGCCAAAGCGTGCGATCATCGGGCGTACACCCAGACACCCCACCTCTTCGTCATAGGAGACGATGATGTGGATGGGCTCGCTCAGCGGTGCCGATTTGAACAGCGGTATTGAGGAGAGCACGCAAGCGATGAAGCCTTTCATGTCACACGTGCCTCGCCCGTAGAGCTTCTCGTCCCTCTCGGTCAGCGTGAAGGGATCGGACGTCCAGGATTGGCCGGTCACCGGCACACAGTCGCTATGGCCAGAAAGCCCGATGCCGCCCTCGCCCTCGCCAATCGTTGCAAACAGGCACGCCTTCTTCCCATCGCCGCTTGGCACCAGGGTCGAGGCGATGTCATGGCCGTCCAAATAGTCCCGGACAAAGGCGATCAGTTCGAGATTGGATTTCGCGCTCGTGGTGTCAAACCCCACCAGTGTGGCGAGAAGGCCTGTAGCGTCTTTGATGTTCGCGGGCTCAGCCATTTCTTTGCTTTTCGCTACTTTGCGGCCGCAAGGGCCTGGTCGATATCGGCTTCCAGATCGTTCGCGTCCTCAAGACCGACAGACAGCCGGATCGTGTTGTCGTAAATGCCGAGCTCCTCCCGTGTCTCGGGTGTGAGACGTTGATGGGTGGTGGTTGCTGGATGGGTGGCCAGGCTCTTCGCATCTCCGAGATTGTTGCTAATGCTGAAGAGCTCAAGCGCGTTCAGAACGGCGAAGGCATCCTCCTTCGCATCCCCAATCTCGAAGGCGACCATGGGTCCGCCAAAGGCCATCTGCTTCTTGGCGAGCGCGTGCTGCGGATGGTCTTCGCGCCCTGGATAATAGACGCGGCGCACCGCGGCGTGTTCGGCAAGGAGGTCGGCGACGCGGGCCGCGGATTCGCAATGGCGCGCAACGCGCAAGGGCAGCGTCTCCAAGCCCTTCAGCAACACCCATGCATTGAAGGGGCTGAGCGAGGGTCCGGTGTGTTTCAGGTAGGTGTGCAAGGTCTCCTCAATAAACTCTTTTGGGCCGAGCACCGCCCCACCCAAACAGCGCCCTTGCCCGTCAATATGTTTGGTCGCCGAATAGACGACAATATCTGCGCCAAGCTCCAGGGGCCGCTGGCCGAGGGGTGTTGCGAACACGTTGTCGACGATGGTGAGCGCGTTGGCGTGTTTGGCGATCTTCGCCACGCCCTCAATGTCGACCAGTTGAAGCACGGGGTTGGTCGGCGTCTCGAAGAAGAAGGCACGCGTGTTGGGCTGAACCGCAGCCTCCCAGGCAGCGAGATCGCGGCCGTCGACCAGTGTCGAGGCGATGCCGTAACGGGGCAGCAGGTCATCCACGATATAGAGGCAGCTTCCAAACAATGCGCGGCCAGAGACCACGTGATCTCCGGCCTTGAGGTGGCATAGAAGCGAGGCCGCAACAGCCGCCATGCCGCTCGCCATGCCTCGGGCCGCCTCGGCCCCTTCAAGCGCACGCATGCGATCTTCGAACATGGAGATCGTTGGGTTCGCGTAGCGGCTATAGACATAGCCGTCGGCCTCACCCTTGAAACGCGCTTCCGCCTCCTCTGCGCTGTCATAGACGTAGCCGGAATTGAGGAAGAGGGCCTCGGACGTCTCGCCAAATTGGCTGCGCAGCGTGCCCTCCTGCACCAGCTTTGTGGCGGCGCTCCAGTTCTCGCGGCGGCTCTTCGTTTTCCCGGCCATGACCAAACACTCCTCGAACGTTTTTCCGGCGGCCGGCAGCACAAAAAAACCCGGATTTGGCAGCCGCCAAAAGCCGGGAATTGCGCGTCCACGGCCTTTTAGCGACTTGTTTTACGTGGCTGCAAGCCGGCCGGCCAAATCACCACGAGGAGGATTAATTGCGCCACGCGGCGCCCCAGTCAAGCCTTCCTCAGCCTAAAGGCTCTTGTGAATCCAGGGG
This sequence comes from uncultured Alphaproteobacteria bacterium, assembly GCA_942491645.1. GTDB lineage: Bacteria > Pseudomonadota > Alphaproteobacteria > Rhizobiales > Methyloligellaceae > Methyloceanibacter. The sequence goes on from CALOBK010000006.1 coordinate 221,937, forward strand.
AGAAGGCCGAGCTTAGAGTGACCACGCGCGGCGTAGATGCCAAGAAGATCGATGATGAACCAATCCGACCAGCTTTTTGAAGGCCTCCCGGAGGAGACCCCGGATATTCCCGCAGGAAGCGCGAGCCGCGCGCTTTCTCGAACCGGGGTCCTGCCCAGCCAGGCCCTTCGGGCTCTCATCGCAGGCGGAGAGATTGCCGGGGCGCCCGCAATCGAGGAAGGCCAGATTCAGCCTGCCAGTCTCGATCTTCGGCTCGGGCGGGTTGCCTATCGCATTCGGGCGAGCTTTCTCCCCGGCACCAAATCGACCGTGCGCGATAAGCTCGCGGGTCTCACCTTCCATGAGATCGACCTCACGAAGGGCGCTGTCCTCGAAGCAGGCTGCGTGTATCTCGTCCCCCTCGCTGAGCACTTGAACTTGCGCGCAACCGTGGCTGGCTTTGCGAACCCTAAGAGCTCGACAGGCCGGCTCGACGTCTTCACGCGCCTCATCGCCGACTATCAGGATAGCTTCGATAGCGTTGGTGAGGGCTACTCGGGGCCACTCTATACAGAGATTTGCCCGCGCACCTTCTCCATCAAGGTGCGCACTGGCTCGCGCCTCAACCAGATTCGCTTTCGCCGCCGCGTCAGCCAGCAGGAGGGCGAGCAGCCCGGACGCGTGGGCGACAAGCATTTGCGCGCTATCCACTCAGACGTTGGGCTAGTGGAAGGCGAAGCTGCGATCCGCGAAGGGCTTAATTTGCGCATCAGCCTGGCTCCCCTCGAGTCTGGCGGGCTGGTTGGCTATCGCGCGCGCCGCTATGCGGGCGTCGTCGATGTGGACAATGTCGGCGCCTACGATGTGGCGCAGTTCTGGGAGACCGTGCATCTTGGCGGCGACAAACGCCTCGTCCTCGATCCGCACGAATTCTACATCCTGGCGTCCAAGGAAAGCGTTTCCGTCCCGCCTGAATATGTGGCCGAGATGGCGCCGTTCGATCCCATGATCGGTGAATATCGCGTTCACTATGCGGGCTTCTTCGACCCAGGGTTCGGCTATGCTGAGGGCAAGGTGCCGGGCGCCAAGGCTGTGCTCGAAGTCCGCAGTCTCGATATCCCGTTCATCGTCGAAGACGGTCAGATTGTCGGTCGGCTCGTCTATGACCGCTTGACCGAGGTCCCAGAGACCCTTTACGGGCAAGGCATTGGCTCACATTATCAAGCCCAAGGCTTGAAACTGTCCAAGCATTTCCGCTAGGGGCAATCTGCCCGATCACGCTGGGGCAGCAAATAATCGATCAAACGGGGGAAAGCTATCATGCAGGCGCTCACATCGGCTGTCGAATGGTTGAGCGGGGTCGTATGGGGCGTTCCCATGCTGGTGCTTCTGCTCGGCGTCGGACTTCTCCTGACCTTTGGTTTGCGGTTCCGTACTATACGGGATCTGCCCCTCGCCTTTGTTCTGTTGTGGCGCGGGCGCGTTCCCGAGGGCAAAGGCGAGATCACCCCCTTCAATGCGCTGATGACCGCGCTCGCCGCGACCATCGGTACGGGCAATATCGCCGGCGTGGCCACGGCAATCTTCATCGGTGGGCCGGGCGCCGTGTTCTGGATGTGGATGACGGCACTAGTCGGCATGGCCACGAAGTTCGCCGAGGCCGTATTGGCCGTGCGCTACCGCGAAGTCGATGATCGCGGCAGATATGTCGGCGGCCCGATGTATTACATCAAGAACGGGCTCGGGAAGAACTGGGCGTGGCTTGGCGCCTGCTTCGCGGTGTTCGCGGGGCTAGCGGGATTCGGCATCGGCAATACGGTGCAGGCAAACTCCGTCGCCGACGCTCTGGAGGCCTCTTTTGGCGTTCCGTACTGGGTAACGGGCGTCGTGCTGGCGATCTTCGTAGGCACGGTGCTTGTCGGCGGCGTTCAGTACATCGCCGCTGTCGCCGGCAAGCTCGTCCCGCTTATGGCGATTTGTTATATCGGCGCTGGCCTAGTGGTCATCGGGCTGAACATCGAGGCGGTGCCAGCCGCCTTCCGGTTGATCTTCACCCATGCCTTCTCGCCCATCGCGGCGACCGGTGGCTTTGCCGGCGCGGCCGTGTGGGCGGCAATCCGCTTCGGTGTGGCGCGCGGCGTGTTCTCTAACGAAGCGGGGCTCGGCTCGGCGCCAATCGCCCACGCTGCCGCCGAGTGTAAAGGCCCGGTCAGCCAGGGCCTCCTCGCCATGCTGGGCACGTTCATCGACACCATCGTCATGTGTACGTTCACTGCCTTGGTGATCCTGACCACGGGGGCCTGGACGAGCGGTAGGAACGGCGCGGAGTTGACGTCCTACGCCTTTGAGTCGGCGCTACCGGGCGTGGGCGGTCACATTACGTCCATCGCGCTCGCAGTCTTCGCCTTCACGACGCTGCTTGGCTGGAGCTATTACTGCGAGCGGTCTTGGCAATATCTCCTGGGCACGAAGGTCATCATTCCGTTCCGGGTCGTGTGGTCGCTGGCGCCGATTGTTGGCGCGACCGTCAAACTCAGTTTCATCTGGCTGCTCGCCGACACGCTCAACGCGCTCATGGCGATCCCCAATTTGATCGCACTTGCGCTGCTGAGTCCCGTCGTGTTCGCCGCGGCACGAGAGTTCTTTGCAACGCGTGGGAAGTCGGAAGACAATCCGTTCTGAGCAGGCTCAGCCGGCAACACCGTTGACCGTGTCGGCCCACATCATGAAGCCTAGAGCGATGGCATTGACCACCAGCCACAGCAGTGTCAGGAGCGCCACGCGTATGAAAGGCGGCCGGTCCACAGTGCCGGCTTTCGCCCGTTTGCGGGTCCAGAGCCAGAGGGCCACCAGAGGAATCAGGACCAGAGCGAGACAAAGGGCGAGATAGACGCCCCTCACGGCGGGGTCGGCGAGCGCTTCAGCCGATTGTGGTCATGGATTTAGTGTAGAACGAGGCGCTTCTGCAGAACAGTGCGGCCGATTTCCCTTGTGGCCACAGTGGCGAAAGAACCAAGCGTATGCGATTGTCGTTTGCTTCATTGCGCGACATTTATTTGCGAGATTTTCGGAGAGGCTACGATGAAATACGCGACGACCGCTGTTTTACTCGCTCTCGTGGTGTGCCTGGGTACAGAGCGCGCCGCCCATGCGCAGTCTGTGACCGAACCTGCAAAGCGCGCCAAGGCCGAGGCGAAAAGCGGCAAGGATCTCGAAGCCTACAACACGATGCGCAAGGCCGTTTTGAAGATTTGGGATTCCGGCCCGCTTCTCTTCCGCGAAGCCCTCTTCGTCAAGGGGGCTCCCACGGGGTATGGCATTTATGATCCCCGTCCGGACCATGTCTTCAAGCCGGGAGAGAAGCTCTTCATCTATGTGGAACCAGTCGGGTTCACTTGGAAGCTAAAAAACGGATTGAACCGCGCGGAGCTGGTCTCCGACCTCGTCCTGAAAGACAGCGAGGGCACAGTTCTCGGCGAGCAGGAAGCCTTCGGCACCTTCACCTTCGACAGTCGCGATGAAAACATGGAGGTGATGACAGCTCTGACGATCGATTTTACGGAGGCGCCCGCCGGCAAGTATGTGGCGGAGCTAAAGTTCACGGACAAGCTCGGAAAGAAGTCAGCGAGCTTCGAACTCCCCTTTGAGATCAAAACGGCAGACGAAGACACGTCGTCCACGGAGCAGTAGGCTTGGTGCGACTTTTTCGCTGGCTGCCTTGACTAGCAATCTCCAGATGTAAAACTTTTAGTCCGCCACTCATTCGGTGGGGCAGGCCATTGGCAGCAACACATTCTCCGTATGAGAATCGATCTCTGGATCTCGTTCAAGAGGTCGAAGCGCTCCAGGTCACCGCCACGATCTGTGCTGGCATCTCCGAGCAATTGGCTTGGTCCGGGAGAGCGGGTCTTCCCACAATACTTGCCTCAAGACGTTGCAAGTTGGTCTTACTTCAGCATGCGACTTGTATGGAGGTCGGAAGTGGCCGTGCTGCGTGATGCTACCCGTCTCAATATCAAAGGTGAGCCGTGCTGCACGTTGTGCGCGCTGGCGGATCCTGTCGCACATTAAACCAGCGCTTTGATGTGTGCGCGTGGATCACATCATGGCGGGACGCTCTGCAGGCCCAATGCGTCCATCGCGCGAGCAACGCGGCCAGGGGCGCCCATGCAACGTCATCACACACATCGGTTGAAAACGTAGCATAGGCTGATTGGTCCGGGCTTCCCGGCCGCTTGGCAGTGCAAACCGCAGGAGGAAGCAGCGTGACCAGGAGACCCTACGGGCTGCAAGCAAAGCTATCGGTAGGCGACTATCTGAAGACCGAAGACGGCCAGATCGGCGACCTCTCGGACCCAGATCCCACCGCGGGATGGCCGCAATGGTCGAGATCGCTCCTCGTTCTGTTGGGCTACGCCATCATCGAAAGGCTTCAACACGAACTCCACACCTTCGTGCAGTATCTCAAAATGGCCGAGTCCGACCTGGCGGGAATCGAACAAAATGCCGCCGAGTTTGGGGAGTGCGAAACGCCTCCCATAAAGCGAAACTAGGTTGGCGCGAGCCCCTAGGTCGATCCGCTGGATTTAGGCCGGCTTTCCGCGATGCCCTCGACCAGAGTGACGACCGAACGCCGCAGCGTTGCGTCATCAATATCTGCGAATGCTCGCACCAGACGCAGGGCCTGCTGATCGGCGACAAATTTGATCGGCGATTCCGTCTCCGCCGCTTGGTTGCCTGCGCCGTCGAAGAAGACGTGGATTGCCACGCCCAAAGCTTCGGCGATTTGCATCAGCCGGCTGGCACCCACCCGGTTGGCTCCATTCTCGTATTTTTGGATCTGCTGAAACGTGAGCCCGAGTGCATTTGCAAGGTCGGTTTGGGACATCTTTCTCTCAAGCCGCCAAAACCGGATGTTGTGCCCGACGACCACATCGGTTTGTTGCGGAGATTTTTTTCCCATTTTTCCCTCGTGCATTGTTCTGATTCGACAACTAATTAGCGACTTTTCGCCGCGGGAAACAATGGTGATTGTGTTACCAAAAGGCTTTTTATTGAGCCGCAATAGTGGAAGCCCTTGCGCCGCTGCGCCAGGTCATAGGGCGCTCCTATTCTGCGGCCGAACAGCTGCCGCCTCCAACAACGCAGAACTTTGCGCAATGCGGATGGTTAAGTTTGACGGCGCCATGGTCGAACATACCGCCGTCGGCACGCGTTGCCGCGGCCAGCGTCTGCCCCATGTCGAACGCTGGGTCTTGGGTCAGGAGCGTACAAGGCAGGACCACTGGCGCGCTATCGCCCCGGCGCTTCACGACCATGCGGCTTGAGGCGCACATGACATCCGATGGCGACCGTCCGAGTATGTCCCAACAGTCATCGGTAATCTCAGGCACATCGGCCTGCTCATCCATCTCCGGGAACAATATGAGCGAGTCTGCATCGGCTGCACGTACGGGCCAACCTCGTGCTTTGATCAGTGCCGCATAGCCCGCTCGCGTGTCCGTCTCCGTTTCGCCCCAGCAGGTGCGCCCTGCAAGAGCGATGGAGAAGCCGTGTTCCGCAAGCCAGTCCACGCCTTCGAGCGTCTTGTCGAACGACCCGCTGCCACGCTCCTCGTCGTGGAGCGCCATCGAGTAATGGTCCAGACTGACACGCAGGTGAAGACGGTCCCTGTGCGCCTTGTGCAATTCCAGCAATCCGTCTTGTACAGCCGGCCGCAACATTGGCTGCATCGCATTTGTCAGGATAAGGACGGAAAAGCCGCGGTCCAATGCGTCTGCAAGGATGCCGAGCATTTCAGGGTTCATGAAGGGCTCGCCGCCGGTAAATCCGATCTCTGTCACGGGCCAGCCGTCACGCTCGATCTCGTCAAGATAGAGAGTCGTCTCGGACCGAGAGATATAGACGAGCTCGTCATTCGTCGGGCTAGATTCAATGTAGCAATTGCTGCAGGCAATGTTGCAGAGGGTCCCTGTGTTTATCCAGAGCGTACGAAGCGCCTCCAGCGCGACACGCGCGCGGCGCGCGCCGTCCGCGGTGTGGTCCGGGTCTGAAAACTTGGATAGGGGCGTAGCGAGTACGGTTGTGATCACGAATCTCCGTCGTCTATGTTTCTGATTCGAGCACATTAACAAGTGGCCTATTATTAACCGTAAGCCCTTCGGCGTTCACCCTTGCGAGAGGCCTTATTGCATTTCTTTCTTTCCGCGGCCTCCTGGAAAGGCTACGCAGTGTGGTGACGGGCGGGTGTAGCTCAGTGGTAGAGCAGTAGCTTCCCAAGCTACGTGTCGGGCGTTCGATTCGCCTCACCCGCTCCAATCTTTTCAATGACTTAGGCGATAAGGGAAGGGCACCCAAAGAGGGCGTGTCCGCAGAATGTCCGCGTAATACGTTCGATGGGCGTTCCCCCGCGGGCGGGTGTTGACGCTCTCCCTACATACAATCGCTTGCGGCCTGGGGGGCGTAGTCCGGGGGGACAAAGTCCTTGCTCCCGGTCCTGAGGCTGCAACGAAGCAGCCTGCCTGGAAGCGCCGGAAGCGATCACTCACCGTGTGGATCAACGAGGACGGCGGCCATCGCTAGAGTGAGGTGTAGCCGCGCCTGCGTCGGCAAGTTCCAGGGCAGCCGAAGCGCGGAGCGCAATGACCGGGATAAAAAAGGCCGCAAATAGAAGCGAGACGGCCGAAACCGTTGCGAGTGGTGCTATGAGACCTGCGCAAAGCAACGTAAGGCCGCCGATGCACGGCACCCAATCCCGCCATGCAGCCACTTTGAGCCGGGCACTGAGGCGCGGGCGGCGCGATGCGAGCGTGAAGCGGCTAGGCGGCAGATGTGCCATCAGCGCGCGGAAGGTGGAAGGGCGGAGGCGGGGTTGCGCGAGTAAGAAGCCGTATTTCTGATGGGCGTTTTTCATGAGACCGGCATGCAAGCACCGGCGCAAAGTTGCATGATCTGGAATGGTGACGTCGTCAGCTGAAAGCGCCGTTTTGTAAGCAACTCCGGCGGAGTCCGCCAAAGCCGCTGTGTACGCCTCCTCGGTCATAATCCCCGTTGTGATCAGGACCCCGTGCGGATGGACTCCCCATCATTCCGCAAGGGAGGAGGCCTCCGAGAGGTTTGCCGCGTCCACATAGCGGCCCACGAGGAAGCCATACTCTTCTTCAACGGATAACGGCGCTTCCGCGCTACCGGGCGGGTGGCCCTGCAAAGCTGTTTTGGGCTCGCGAACAAATAAAACGAGTATGAATCCAATAATACACCTGCAGGCATTCCCTCTCTTTCTCTTTTTGGGTGAGAGGCAATTATTATTCCGACTTAGGCGTAGCGCTGGAAGCAATGCAAGCAAAGACAGTAGAAACGGATTATGCAATCAAAAAGTGGAGTGCCGGTCTGGCGGTGGCTGCGAAGCCGCGCTAAGACGGGAATACAAGATGGCGGCGTGGTGATTTTCCGATGATGAGACGAGCAGCGATGCCGATAGGCTTCGTTCTTTTGGCTCTTGGGGCTTTCTGCCTCGTGCCATTCGCGGCCTTTGCGCAGGCCCCAAAGCCGAAGTCCATCGTCCCCGATAGCTGGCAGGGGACCGCGTCCAGGCCGAAACCCGACATGAAAGGGATCACGAAGATCCGTTTTGTGACCGATTCCGACTATCCACCGTTTCACTACTATGACGAGGTGGGAGCGCTGACGGGCTTCAATGTGGATTTAGCCCAAGCCATCTGCGAGGTGCTTGAGGTCCAATGTGAGATCGAAGCGACCAATTGGAGCAGTCTCATACCGGCCTTGGAGAGCGGCGAAGCAGACGCAGCTATTGCCTCGATCCGCATCACGGCGGAGGCCTTGAAATCCTCCGACTTCACGTCGCGCTACTACGCCACGCCCGCGCGTTTTGCTGCACGCAAAGAGAGCGAACTCAAGACTGTCCGGCCCGAGAATATCAAAGGTCTGAAAGTTGGCGTGGCGAAGAATAGTGGTCACGAGGCCTATCTGAAGACGTTCTTTCCCGGGGCAGCCATTGCCGCGTTTGATACAAGCGAGGCGGCCCAGAAGGCGCTGAAAGACGGAGCCATCGATCTCGTTTTCGGCGATGGCATTACGCTGACATTCTGGTTCAACGGGGTTGATAGCGAGCGATGTTGCGAATTTCGCGGAGGGCCCTATCTCGATTCCCGCTTCTTTGGCGAGGGCGTCGGGATCGCCGTAAAGAGAGGCAATCGCCAGCTCACCCAGATCCTGAACTATGCACTTGAGCAGGTGCATGCGCGCGGCCGCTACGAAGAGATGTTCCTGCGCTACTTCCCCATGAACTTCTTTTAGAGAGAATTTTCTCAGCCGCGCGGCGTGGCGTCTTGCGCCTCTTGCCTGTCCTGAGGGGACGCAGTGGCGTGGTCAGGCACCGGCACCGCCGGCTTCCGGAATGGCAGGACGAGACTCCAGCCAAAGCGCGTTGGCTCTTCGGTCTGATAGGGGGTGAGCCCGATGCGCATCCCAAGATGGCCGTCGCTTGGTTGCGCCGTGTAAGTCCGGAACAGCCGATCCCAAACCGACAGGTTGAAGCCGAAATTGGAGTCGTGCTCGCTGCGGTAGACTGAGTGGTGCACCCGGTGCATGTCCGGCGTCACGATCAGTAGGCGCACCGCTCTGTCGATTGGGCGCGGCAGATCGATATTGGCGTGATTGAACATGGCGCACCCGTTGAGGATCACCTCGAACAGGAAGACCGCGAGAGGCGAGGCACCAAGTGAGACCACTACAACGATTTTCCACAGCATGGACAATGCGATCTCGATGGGGTGGAAGCGGATCGCCGTCGTGACATCAATGTCGCGGTCGGCGTGATGTACTTTATGCAGCCGCCACAGGATCGAGACCTTGTGAGAAACGAGATGCTGCGCCCAGATGGCAAGGTCGAGTGCCACGAGCGCGATCACGATTTTCATCCATGCGGGCCAGGACACGGCGTTGAGGAGGCCAAGTCCCTTCTCCTGGGCGTAGAGCGCGGCCGCAATCGCCGTTAGCGGCACCGCCAATGCCGCCATCAGGCGCAGCAAAACGCCGGCCGTCGCGCTGATGCCGATATTGGTCAGCCATCGTCGCCCTTTCGAGGCAACCAGTTTTCGCCGGGGGAGCAAGAGTTCGACCACGGCGAACACGACAAACAGGCCGGCGAAAACACTCAAGCGGACGAGCATGTCGTTGAAGGCAAAAGGGTCTTCGAAGGTAAATGGGTCTTGCATGGGCCATAGTGTGCCGCGCTTGCTCCCACAAACCAACGTGCTGAGGGATCACAACGGCGCGAGGTCGCGCCTTTGTCCCGTGCGTTGAAGCTGCCGAGGGCAGGCCATCGGGAAAGAGCGGCGCCGTTGAGCGCCGCTCCTTCAATTTTCGCGGGGTCTCTCACCTGTTGGCAAGAGGCGTTTTCGCTTCAAGCCGGCCAGGCCGTCGTTGCAAGATCTGCGGGGGGCTATGCCTTCGCCGCGTGCTCTTCCTTCTTACCGCGCAGTTTGAAGGCGAGGATGATGAGCATGATGCCAAAAGCGATTGCGTAGGCCCCAACCCACCACGTGAGCACGACCGCGCCCACGACCGGCGAGACCAGCAACAGGATGCCGAAAATGACGGAGGTGATGCCCGCAAGCACGAGCCACCAGCGGCCATGGTCGAATTTCAAAGAAAAGGCAGCGGCGAACAACAACCCGCCGGAAATAACAGCCCAGACGCCGACCAGAAGGACGAAGGCGACGGCGGTGATGCCGGGCCAAACAAAGGCGATCGCGCCCGCAGCAAGATCGACGATGCCCTCTAGAATCAGCAAGCCCCACCGCTTGCCGTTGCGCGCGGCCTTGATCCCAGACGCGATGGCCAGAGCGCCATCGACCAGCATATAGGCCGAGAAGAAGATAATGAGCGTGAGAATCGCCGCTGCGGGGACAAAAATGCAGATAAGACCAAAAATGATACCAATCAGGCCGCGGAGGCCAACAGTCCACCATTTGTCGGCCAAGACCTCGCTGAGCGCGTCTTGGTGCTCAGCGGGTGCATTTGCGTCTGTGCTTCCGGTCATGGCAGTTCCCCTCGGCGGTTGATTGGATTCTATTCGTCGTGCCGTTGCCATGCGGTTCGACGATTCTTGCAGGTCATGGCGCGAGAACATAACCCCCTTATTGCAACTTGGGGAGTTGCCTTGGCGCACTCGGGCAGTAGGTCCCATTGCCGTCAGAGTTCAAGGCTGTCTTCGGCAACAAGCGATGCGATGGTCTGGCGCAACCAAAGATGGCTCGGGTCTTGAGTGAAGCTTCCGTGCCAAAGCAAAGAGATTGTGAAGCGCGGCAGTTCGATAGGAACCGGACTGGTTGTCAGGTCGAAGGCTTCAGCGAAATAGCGCGCCAGCCGCGATGGCATGGTGATGATCACGCGCGCGCGCCGCACCACGAATGGGACAGCGAGAAAGCCCGGCGTGGTCATCACGACTTTCCGTTTAAGCTTCCGCTTCGCCAGCGCCTCGTCTACGACGCCCCGCGAGTCATCTGCCAGGCTCGTCAAGATGTGTGGGAAGCCTAAATAATCCTCCAGGGACACGGGTGGCATCACGCCCAGGCGCTCGGGGCTGAACAGGCACAAAAAATGGTCCGTATAGAGCGGCCGGCGGATGTGATGAATCTGGCCGTGTTCGAAGACGCCGATGCCAAGATCAAGCTGTCCCGTATCAAGCTCGCCTAAGACATCGCTCCGGTTCGCGGAGCGGAGCCTCAACGACACGTCCGGGGCCTCCGACCGCAGCCGTTCGACAAGCGCTGGGAGAATCGCCACCTCGATCGAGTCGGCGAGCCCGATCCGGAAGACCCTGTTCGCCGTTCCAGGATCGAAGGCATCACTCTGCAACACCGCCGACTGGATTTTTCCAAGAGCAGTGCGGACGGGATCTGCGAGGGCGAGGGCCCGCGGCGTTGGCCGCATGCCATCGGCCCCGCGCGTAAAGAGTTCGTCGCCAAATAGGCGGCGGAGCCTTGCCAGATTGTGGCTCATGGCCGATTGGCCAAGCCCAATGCGCTTGGCGGCTTTTGTCACGCTGCGCTCGGCCAGAAGCGCATCGAAGGCAACGAGAAGGTTGAGGTCTAATCTGCTGAGATTATTATGATCGATATCCATCATCGATCCTATTGATTGGATTAATGCTAGGGGAAAGCGCATCCTGATTACAGGGGATATATCGACGGTACCAGGCGGCGCCCAGCTCCTGGGATGGCCTCGTGCAAACGAGTTTGCTCCCTAGCGGCGTGAAGTGCGAGGCCCCGGCTGCCCTCCCGTTTATTGAGCGGCGAGGGCGGCTGGACGTACCGGGCCTTGATCACCAGCACTCGCTTGGCGTCGCCCTGGGCACCGAAGGCGCGGTAACCTTTTGTTATGGTTAATGCTCCGGCCTTCAAATCGCCACGAAACGCTCGAAAATTCAGGGTTTCTGGAACGGTGCGCGAAAAAGTTGCGTTAACCAAAGGTGTTTTATTCGTCAGCACTCTGGGGCGTGGGGGAGGAAGCTGATGACATGCATATGGCTTGGATCTTAGCGCTCGCCGCAATTGGCGTTCTGGGCGTCGCGCACCCTTTTGTGGCTCAAGCGGGTGGCGTTATGGTGGCGGACAACAGCAGCGCGTTCTCGAAGAGCGCTGCCGCGCCGCAGCGGCTGAGCCCGCCAGAGGCTGCAGCCCCTAAAGCAGCGCAGGAACGGATTTCGCAGCCTGAGCCAGGCCCGAGCGCGCCCGTGACGCCCGATGCGACCGCGCCGTCGCCGTCCGCGCCTCACGCTGTCTATGATCGTCCAACCTTCCAGGCTCCAGAGCCGCACGGTCCGGCACAGAGCGCACCGGTTGCCAATGTTCCGGCACCAAGTGTTCCTACACCAAGCGTGCCGGCACCCAGTGTACCAATACCGAATGCTCCGGCGGCGAGGCCCCCCGCCGCAAGTTTAGGCGCACCGGGCATTGCCACGCCTGCTCCGCCGACACAGACAGCGTTGGCATCTCCCTACGCCCAGCAGCCGGAATTTGCCTCCGCCGAGCGCTTGCTCGATTGGGTCTCCAACTACCGCGACAACCCGCAATATTGGAAAGTGCCCGCCGCCGTTCACGCCATGCGCGATCATGGCCTGTTCACGGACAAGGAGCAGCGCTGGTTTTGCGTGGGTTTTATTGCCGGTGTCCTTGGCACTAATCCCAATGACGGCCCGGGGCTCATCCCCAAAATGTTCCCCATGCCTGCAAAGGAACAAGAAGTCATCATCCGCGCGATCGCCTATTCGGGCCGACCTGACTGGCAGGACCTACTCGTCAAAAATGCCGCCGAGATGCCGCTACGCAAGCCGATGATCGACGATTTCCTAGATGGGCGCCGGCCCACACTTCAGAGCCTAGAGCTGGATGTCGGGGGTGCTCCTGGCGTCTATGCACAATGGGGCTACTACGTCGCCTCGGGTCAGCATGCGCCGGTGATGCGCATCATGCAGGCGCTAAAGTGGTCCAAGGGTGCGCAGGAGAAGGGCTTCTTTGGCAAGCTCACCTCTGGCTGGGGCGCGGATGCAAACAATGTGGACAAAGTCACGACAGGTGGGACCGCGAAATGGACACTCGCATCCTATGCCGAACGGGATCGCGAACTGATTGGTCTTTATCGTGCGGAAGTCCCAAACCAGCCAGAAGAAATCGCCAAGCCCCTAAACGATGTGATCGAGGCCGCCGAGCTGTTCGAGGCCGAGAACATTCGGAAGGAGCAATACGGCGCCATCGAGGATGCGCAGCGGCAGCAACTCACAGCCGACGCGGGGCTTTCGAAAGGTTGGACCGCAGGCTCGATCGCTATCGCGACCGGCTGTATGGCTGCCTCAGCGCTGGGCCAGGCGCAGATTGCGGTGCCATGTGTCATCGGCGGGGCGCTCTATTCAGGTGCCGGCAAGCTCGCGCGCTGACGCGCAGGATTGAGGTTGTCGCGCCCGACATTGCCTGTTTTGACCGAAACGGCTGCGTCTAGAGCACCTTGTTGCGTGCACGGATGCCCCGTTCGATAGCTGATTTTGTCAGCATATCGATCTCAAGCGTCTCGGCCAGAAGCTCTAAGAAGCGCGTCTCCTCGGGGCGAACATCAAGATCCGCCGCCGCAATCTCCAGCGCCACCGCATAGGCGGTTTCACGCAGCCGCACCGGCAGGCCGGCCCGGATCAGTTCAAGGACGCGGTCCAGGCCATTCTTGCCGCCGAGAAGTTCCCCGCAAGCCTGAGAAGCGGCCACCAGCCCGTCCGCGTCATAATTGGCGAAGACCGGCAAGTGCGAAACGATTTCGCCGATGCGGCTCAGTTCCGCATCGGTCATGGTCTGGTCGACCGCCGAGGTCGTGACCATCGTGTAGATCAGCGCAGTGTGATGGTCCAAGGACTGTGTCATCGGCTTTCAACCCTCTTGTGTCTTGATGTCCGAAACGGGGGGACCGTAGGAAATTGCAAAGGTCGCAGCAAGCGCCTGTTCGGCAAGAAATAATGGGAAATACTGGCGCTGGACAGAAATCTATGAAATTTGTTTCGCATCGAGGTGGGCCTGTTTGCGCAGGCCCATGACCACCCCTCTTCAGAACAGCATAGATAGCATGTCCGAGACCACGAAAGCTGGCCGCGATGCAGCCTTCATTGAGATTACCCCGGAGCTCCTCGCCCACGCGCATGTGAGCAAAGCTTGGCCGTTCGAAGAAGCACGCAAAGTCTTGAGCCGGTTGAAGCGCATCCCGCAACCGACGGGCTCGATTATCTTCGAGACGGGCTATGGGCCCTCCGGGCTGCCGCATATCGGCACGTTCGGTGAAGTTGCCCGGACCACAATGGTCCGTCATGCCTTCCGCGTGCTTACCGAGGACAAGGTTCCGACCCGGCTGATCTGCTTTTCCGACGATATGGATGGCTTGCGCAAAGTCCCGGACAACGTCCCCAACAAGAAGATGGTGGAGCAGCATCTGGGCAAGGCGCTGACCCAAGTGCCCGATCCGTTCGGTGAGTATCCGAGCTTCGGTCAGCATAACAATGCTCGGCTGAAGTCCTTCCTCGATACGTTTGGCTTTTCTTACGAGTTTTTGTCCGCAACGGAGTGCTACACCTCGGGCCGGTTCGATGCGACCTTGCTTAAGGTGCTTGAGCACTACGAAGAGATACGCGACGTGATTTTGCCCACGCTTGGGCCCGAGCGGCGCGCGACCTACAGCCCGTTCCTGCCTATATCGCCGTCCACGGGTAAGGTGCTGCAAGTGCCGATCATCGATCGCGATCTGGCTGCCTGCTCCATCCTCTACAACGATCCCGATACCGGGAAGCTGACGCAAGTCGCCGTTACGCGCGGCCATTGCAAGCTGCAATGGAAGGCGGATTGGGCCATGCGCTGGGCAGCGCTCGGCGTTGACTACGAGATGGCGGGCAAGGACTTGATCGATTCGGTGCGTCTGTCGGGACGCATCTGCCGCATTCTTGGCCGTCAGCAGCCTGAGGGCTTCAACTACGAACTCTTTCTCGATGAGAACGGCGAGAAGATTTCCAAGTCTCGCGGCAATGGGCTGACGATTGAGGAGTGGCTGGCCTATGCCACGCCCGAGAGCCTCGCGCTCTATATGTATCAGAGCCCAAGAAAGGCGAAGCGGCTCCATTTCGACGTCATTCCCCGCGCGGTCGACGAATATGTCGGCCATCTCGCAGCCTTCCCTAAAGAGGATCAGGCGGCGAAGCTGATGAACCCCGTCTGGCACATCCATGACGGGACCCCGCCGGAGGCGGAACTGCCGATCAGTTTCGCGCTTTTGCTTAATCTTGCCTCAGCCTCGAACGCGGAAGATCGGGACGTGCTATGGGGTTTCATCCAGCGCTACACACCCGAGGCGAGCCCCGAGGGCCACCCGCTGCTTGATGAGCTTGTCGGCTATGCGATCCGCTATTTCCACGACTTCGTGGCACCGTCGAAAAGGTACCGCGCGCCGACGCAAAAGGAGAGCAGCGCTTTTGCCGATCTCGATACGCGGCTTGCGGCGCTCCCCGAAAAGGTGCCGGCCGAACAGATTCAGAACGAGGTTTATGCGGTCGGCAAGGCTCATGATTTCGAGCCGCTGCGCGACTGGTTCCAAGCGCTCTATCAAGTGCTGCTCGGCCAGACCCAGGGCCCGCGTTTTGGATCCTTTGTGGAACTGTACGGCGTTCCCGAAACCCGTGCGTTGATCGCAAAGGCGCTCGCGGGCGAATTGGCCAGCTAGGCGAAGAATAGCTCAGCGCCAGATGCCGAGCCGTCTTTTGCGCGCGGTATCCAAAGCTGTTGTGAGTTCGGCCTTTGCGGAGGCTTTCGGTTCCGCCCAACCTTGGCGCACCATCCAGAGCGAGAGGTCCTTGCCGCCCACGCTGCAGCGCGCGGTCAGCGCCTTGTGTTCGCCCGAGACAGGAACTTGGCATAGGACAGCGCGTCCACGGATCAACCGGATGAGCGCGGCGCGCGCATATCGCCCGCATGGCCAGTCTTGGCCCTTGGTGTCTTTGCATTGGCCGGTCAGGCCTTTGACGTCGATTCCGCCGAGCGTGATGGTCATGCCGTGCGTCTCAAGCGCCCCTCCATCGCGGACGACGGCACGATAGAAGCGCTTGGCCTGCAAGGCGGCCGTGGGCTTGGCTGGCTCTAAGGGACTGGCTTTGCCGGGCACAGCCGTTTTTGTGTCGGGCTTTGCCTGCCCCGGCTCTTTCTCATTGAACTTCGCCCAGTCAGGCAAAGCGTTCTTTGACAGCGCATCCTTTGGCAGCGCGTCTTTAGGCAGGGGCTTCGTGAAGAGCTCTCCAGCTTGCTTTCCACCAGGCGGTGCATCGACTCGCACCACATTTTTCTGGCCAGCGAAAGGCCAGAAGAACCAAATCGCGGCGAAGACGATCATGGCTGTCAAAATTAGAGAGAGGCGGGCCATCGCTACTGGCTCGCCCAGATAATGCGGGCGAGCCATTCGACGCGCTCCAGCGGAAAGACAAGATTGGCATAGGACGGGTTCAGGGAGGCAAGTTCGATCGTTGTGGCTGTCTGTCGCACGAGGAATTTGGCCATGACCTCGCCATCGGTGGTGCGGGCCACGACGCGGTCTCCTTTGCGCGGGGACGCACTTGGGGAGACGATGAGAATGTCGCCATCGCGATAGAGCGGCTGCATACTTTCGCCGGTGACTTCCAGCGCATAGGCATTTTTATCGTCGACGCGCGGGAACGGGATTTGCTCCCAGCCGCCGCCGACGGGATGACCGCCATCGTCGAAGAACCCGCCGCCACCCGCTTGCGTCATACCAATCAGCGGAATAGGCGCAATCGGGTTGCGCTGATACGGCTCGGTTGAAGTGAGTACCGTAAAGTCCTCAAGGGAGGCTCCGGTCGCATCGAGGACCTTGGCGATGCTTTCCGTAGTGGGCCATCGTGGGCGCCCATCGCCGGTCAAGCGCTTGGATTTGTTGAAGGCCGTTGGATCCAGCCCGGACCGCTTGGCGAGCCCGGAGGCGGATAGGCCATAGCGATGCGCAAGCGCATCGATGGCAGACCAAATTCGGTCATGGGTAAGCCTTTTCAAGGAAATGGCTCCCAATTGAGTTTCGAATAAGGAAACAATACCTAGAAAAGAGCTTTTATGACGTATCTTTTCGTTCGGGTCCACAGTGCGCAGATTGCGGGCGTCGCGGCCTCGTGTTTTGCGTGTGTGGTCTTGTTGGCCGGGCGGAGCACCGCTAGTCTTGCGCGGCGCACCATGGTCCAACCCATCTACAAAATTCTTGCCGATGCCGCCTATGACGCGGCCAAAAGCGAAGGGCAGTTCTTCGGAACGGCTGACGATCTTCGCGACGGCTACATCCATTTCTCGGCCGCCCATCAGCTCGCTGGAACACTGGCCAAGCACTTTGCGGGTCAGGAGGACCTCGTGCTTCTAACGGTCGATACGAGCGCGCTGGGGTCTGCGCTCAAATGGGAGAAATCCCGTGGCGGCGATCTCTTCCCGCATTTGTATAGACCGCTTGCCTTGGACGCCATTGTCGCCGAGGCACGGCTCCCCCTTGACGATGACGAGTGTCACATTCTCCCTGACAGTGTTGCGAAAGAGGCGTGCGTGTGAGCGGGCTGTTCGGTCTTGGTCAAGCGCTCATGCTCACGCTCGATCCTGAACGTGCGCACACTCTGACGATCAAAACACTGGAACTTGGGATTTACCCCCGCGCCACCAAGCCTGACGATACGCGGCTGCGGCAAACGCTTTGCGGGCTCGACTTCCCAAACCCCGTCGGTATCGCCCCTGGCTTCGACAAGGACGCACGCGTGGTGGACGCGTTGTTTCAGATGGGCTTCGGATTTGTAGAGGTCGGTACGCTCACGCCAAAGGCGCAACCTGGCAATCCGGCCCCGCGCATCTTTCGCTCGGTCGAGGATCGCGCGGTCGTTAATCGCCTCGGCTTCAACAATGAGGGACAGGACGCCGCTCTTGGCCGGCTGCGGGGAGGGGCCCTCGGTCTTGTCGGCGTCAACATCGGCGCGAACCGCGACAGCAAGGATCGCATCGCGGACTATGTGGAGGGCGTCACTCGCATGGCTCCGGTGGCAGGATACTTCACCGTCAACGTTTCCTCGCCGAACACGCCAGGCCTGCGCGATCTGCAAGCGCCTCGCAAACTGAGGCAACTGCTCGCCAAGGTCGGGGAGGCACGGAATGCGCTGTCAGGCATTCCGCCGCCGCTCTTCGTGAAGCTCGCCCCGGACCTGGCTGATGCGGATTTGCCCGAGGTCGTGGCCGTTATTCAGGACAGCGGTGCAGATGGGATCGTCATTTCAAATACGACGCTTGCGCGCGATGGTGTTCGGAACGAGACCTTAGCCCGCGAGGCCGGCGGGCTATCGGGGCAGCCGGCCTTCACGCGCACGACGCGTATGCTGGCCCGGGTCTACCAAATCACCGAGGGCAAACTGCCGCTTATTGGCGTTGGCGGAATTGATTCTGGCGATTCTGCACTGGCGAAGGTGGAGGCGGGTGCGTCTCTGCTTCAGCTCTATACGGGGCTGATCTTCGAGGGGCCTAAGCTCATTGGCCGTATTAAGGACACGCTGGTCCGCGCGATGATGCGTGAAAACGTCAACTCACTTGGTTCGCTGGTTGGCCGCCGCGCTGGCGAATGGGCGGAAAAAACACTGCCGGAGCTAGTCGTATGACAGTCACCATCCATCACAAGTCTATATATTTCTGTCCGTCGTCAGACAATCTTGTGACCGTCGGTGGGTGCCGCGCCGCAGCGCGTTTTCAACCGGTCTAGTGCTCAGCGGAGTGCTGTAGCGTTCTAGCAGGCTGTTTTGAAGAAGTAGCTCAGTGACAGCAGCCACCGCCTTCGCCCCCACGCTCAAGCTGGATCGGCGGGCACGGCACCGAGCCGTAGGAACAGAACACGCAGCAATCCCCCGTTTTTGGACGTAGCACGGTATGGCAGCTCTCACATTCATAGAAGAACTGGCAGGCGTCCGTTGGCATCTCCTCGACCTTGCGGTGAGCGCAGTGCGGGCAGGTAATCTCGGAATGAAGCTCAACGTGTGTATTGGTCACGGCGTCACTTCTTCCGGTTTGGGCAGCCGCATCAGATTATAAGCGGCAGCAGCAAACGCGAAGGCCCAGATCGCTTGGTCCGTTCCGGGCGTCGTGCCCCCCGCCATAGCTCCTGTTGTCGTTACCCAGGACCTATCTGCTTTCAACCATCATGCGGCTGAAGCGCAGCGAACCCAGACGACTAGTCCGTGTACTCATAAAATGCGGGGTATCCAGTTTACCCCCGATAGCGGACGTGAGGCGAGCCCGCTCGAAGAGTCGGCAAAGCGCCAATTGCAGACATTCGCCGAGAAAAGGTTCATCGCCGCTTTTACCGGGTACTGCAAAATCAAAAACCCCGAGAGTTTCCTCTCGGGACTTTCGACGGGACATTAAAAGATTTTTCGACCGTCATATCGAGCGGCTCAGAATACTTCTACCAGAGCGTGTTAAACACCTTGGCGGCTCCAACCTTGGTCGATTTGCATTTTCCTGACCATGCTTTCCAGGCTGGAAAATCCTTCCAACTTGCTTCGGCCTGCTTGAAGTGATCAACAACGCCCGCATCGCTGCCGTAGACTTCCGTCAAGACAAAGACCGTATTCCCTGTTGGCTTTGAAGTCAGGTCAAACGGATCTGAGAGCTCCGGCGTTTTGGATACGTCATAACTTATAAGCGCATTCGGCCCATCGCGGTGATGGGTTCCCTTCATCCAATCAATGTGGCTGCTATACAGCCGGTCTCCCTCCGCCACTTGGTCGGCGGGACAAATAGAACTGACCATGAATCTTACTTCATTCTTTTTAGCCATCTGAGTTCTCCTGGTTAAATGAGTTTCGTCCTCGCAGTTGACCCATCTAAGGACGGGAACGTGCGAGGCCTGGAGCGTGCGGGCTGCTCGGTGTGCTGATGACGTTCGGAAAAGGGGCGTGCACGTAGTTGGCACGATAATCTTCACCGCCAGCGCCTGGGGTTCCGGCGTGCCAGTGCTTAGACCATAGGCCTTATCCAAAGCCAATACAACCTTTGCGCGATATGCCCTTGTAATGCTTAGATAAGTTGACATGAGATTGTTTGATGAGAACGTCCGTTCTGCGTCATTAGCTGACATCGGGATAAGTTTCGAGGGTGTTTTCTTAGCCCTCGAATGCAGAAATCGTCCTTATGTCGCGACAGGAATCTCGCGGATGCTAAGCGGCAATAACGTCCCTCAGGGATGGGATAGATAAACAACAAAACCTTTCAGGTTTCGTAGTCCTACATGAGTTGTCGGGGCGTGTTTTTCAGTGTGAGTTCGTTGGTCCTCACCGTCGATCGGGACGGGATAGCCCAAGCGCGGGATCTGAGCCGCGCCAGCTGAGGTTTGAGAGCGCAAAAGAAGCCCCGGATACGGGGGGATATCACGGGGCTTCTCCGGTTCCTTTTGGGGGGAACCTCATGATGGGGGGAGGGAAAAACCCATCACTGTTGCTTAAATAATACACTGTTGCCCGAAGTCAACGATAGCTCCAGTGCCAGTCTCAGAATATATACATTGTGAAACATCCCGTTGACGCGTTCCAAAATATGTCTCTTAATGTGGTTCTCGTAACCTTTTAGGACATGAGATACGCTATGACCACGGTTGGATACGCCCGGGTGTCGAGCACCGGGCAGGACCTCGGCGTTCAGCTTGAGAAGCTGGAAGCGGCGGGGTGTGAGAAGGTCTTCAAGGAGAAGCGGTCAGGGGTCGATGCTGGTCGCCCTCAATTGAAGCGCTGCCTGGAGTACCTGCGGGCAGGTGACACCCTCCTGGTGGCCAAAATAGACCGTCTGGCGCGGTCTACTTCGGACCTGTACCGCATCATCTCTCAGCTTTCTGAGAAGGGCGTCTCATTCAAGGTGGTGGATGACCCGACAATCGATACCACCTCACGCACGGGCAAGCTGGTGATGGGCATCCTGGCGCTGATCGCGGAGTTCGAGAACGACATCCGGCGTGAGCGTCAGATGGACGGGATTGCCAAAGCGCGGGACCGTGGCGTGAAGTTTGGACGCAAGCCCCTGCTGGATTCCAAGACGATCAAAGAGATTCGAAAGCTGAGGAAGTCAGGGGAAACAGTGCCTGAGATTATGCGGCAGACGTCACTATCGAAGGCGTCGGTTTATCGGGCCCTCGCAGGCTCGCCAACACGCGGGTGACAATCCCCGAAGGGCCAGCAGGTGCGAAGCCAGGTAGGGGTCGCAAACCAGGGCCGGATACGGGACCCCTATCTGGCAGACCCCCCGTGGGCACCCTGCAGCTCGTTACCCTGTAGCTAAGTCTACTAAGACCATCATGCGGGCAGCACCTTTCATAGCAGCCTGGGGTCATGCGCCAAGGTTCTTGGGGCGACGCCTAACTCGCTCCTAACAGCTCCGGCAGCTTAGCGACATTCACAGCAATGCGCCGCGCTTCATCGAAGGTCAGCACGCCAGCGATGTTGGCCTCATGTGGCGTCTCTCTCGCGAGCGTAGATGTGCGCAAGGGCTTGGCCGGTAGCGTCGAGCACCTTAAAGCCGCCCGGTATCTGCTCGACCGGTCGGGGTGTTGGAAAAAGGCCTTGAGACATAGATATTTAGGCGACCGAAGCATGTGGTGGGTTATGAAATATTAACTCTTTGGCGCCGAAAATTGCTCATGGAAAGCGATAAAGGCTCAGAAGCGCGAAAAGCCTTCAAGCGGCTAGTGCAAGCAAAGCAAATCGGTCGCAGCGCGATCGAGATTGCAGTCGAAGAAGCGATGACTTGGGATGTGTTCCGATGGACTGTCATCGTTCTCTTAGTGCTCAATTTTATTTTCACTTCGCTTTTTTACAGTGGCGCCAGCCCTCAACTGACCGCTCAAGACCGCCTCGACTATGCAAGCGAACTAGGCGCCTTACGAGCCGAGCTGAAAGAGCAGCTCGCGCAGGCAACAGAAGAGATGGCAGCAGATCTTGTTGCGGTCCGATTTGGACTCCGGCAGCCTGTACCTCAAATGGAGTCAGAGCCGACGACGACTGGCTCTATCGAGATGCCGTCCGTGCCTAGGCCTGCGAAATCGCCCCGGCGTCACTAGCCGAATTGCGCTATCTAACCCGGACAAGGGTGGCGGGAAAACGGCGTGCTGATGCCATGGGCTAGGTCCCGCCGGTTGAAGCTTTTTCAATTGTGTTCTGAGGGTCACATTATTGCCAGGACAGAGTGCGTTTACTGATCCTGACACCAAAAAATACCCATGGGAGACTGACAAATGAGAGTACTTCTAGCGTGTGCGATAGCCGTCACTGCGGCGGTTAGTCTTGGAGGCTGCTGGGGCCATCATCAACAGGCCGCCGTCGTTGAGCCGGTTTACGAGCCGATTAAATAACTGGCATTCAACCCTGCCATCTTTTTTTTAACCAATACTAAAGCCTCGGTCTCGGTGGTCCCCCGGGCCGAGGCTTCGTCTTTGCATGTTAGTCATGGGAGCTTCCCTCATTGGCTCGCCCCGCTTCTCGCAGCGTACACAACAAAGGGCGCCGACCGAAGTCGACGCCCCTCCAATCCCTCAACTCACATCTAACTATTGCGGCGTATCTTCGTCTGGGGAGTCGGTTGTGACAGGCCCCTCGATAACCTCTTTTTCTTCGACCGTATCTTCTTCCATGACAGGCTCTTCGTCTGGCGGTGCCTCGTCCATCGGGGCCGCGTCCATTGGTTCTTCAGCTGGTTGTTCCAACGCAGGAGCCGACTCAACTGGAGGCGTGCTAGCCCGCGGCTCAGGCGTTTCCGCAATCGGCTCTTTCGCAGGTTCTTCGGCTTGATCGCACGCGGCGACTAGCGAGGCGAGCAGCAATGCGCAGATTAAGAAGAGATGTTTCATAGCGGTGTTCCTATTGGCGTTGGCAATAACACGGATCTAGCTTCAGGCTTCGCATTTCAGGCGACATTATACGACTCACGCGGAGGGCCTGAATAGGGTTCTTATGGGCTAGGCCCCCGTGGGTGCCTCGTGGCTCATTACCCGGTAGATAAGTCTACTAAGACCATCATGCAGCAAACACGTTAGGAGCGCTCTCTGTACGTCGGCCGATCAAGGACGCGGCTACGGCGTGTTCTGTCAGGCCATGCTCCGGACCAAATGCCTCCTTGTTTATTGCTAGCGCTCGCCTAATAACTTTTTCGGCTTCAGCATATTGGTCCTTTTTTTTGCAAGTTCGAGCGCTTGTTGATTGAGCCTTGCTGCCTCATCGCGGTCCAGGGCATGTGCCGGCTGCGGGGCGAGCACAAGAAAGACGGCCAGCACTACGACATAGTTCAAAATGGCCAGCGCCTTCATCTTTCCCATGCCGTACATGGTCGGAACACGCTCCTACAACTCGAGTCTTTCATCACACGCTCGGCTTCCGCGACCGACCGCGCGTTGATAAAGATCAGCCGCGCCAGGCTATCGCTAAAGTGAGCGGCTCAGATCGGCTGATCGGGCGTCTCCCGAGTAGACGGACATATCGGGGCCAGCGCGACATCATATACCTCTTCAGTCTGATGTTACCTAGAGAGTTACCTTTTGAGAAAAGGACAAGCGTCAATTGACAGTTAACTACCTGAATTAAAACAATTTAGAGGATTTATGCAAATGCCAAAAGCAGTGACCATCTATCACAATCTCAGCTGTTCGAAGTCGTGCCAGACCTTGGCCTTGCTTGAGGACAACGGTGTTGCACCGAAAATTGTCGACTATCAGAAGACGCCGCCGAGCGCAGCCGAACTCAAGAGCATTCTGAAAAAGCTCGGTCTTAAGGCCCACGATATCGTGCGCAAAGGCGAAGCGCGTTACGCCGAACTTGGTTTGAAAGACCGGGAGGTGACCGACGACGAACTCATTCGGCTGATGGTCGAAAACCCGGTTCTGATCGAGCGGCCCATTGTGATCTCGGGGGCGAAGGCTGCTATTGGCCGCCCGCCGGAGACGGTTTTGGCGATTCTTTAGCCCCAGGCGCCTCACGTTCGGGCGCGCGCATTTCCATCATAGCTGTGTCTTCTTCGTCCCGGCCGAACACCTTGAAAGCGCGCACCACGAGCCAGATCGGGAACACGATCACCGCACCAAGCAGGAAGTAGCGGAAGCCCTTCTCGATGGTCGCAAAGCCCATGTCGTAAACGCGCTGAATGAGATCGCGCACGGTTTGGACGAGGTCATAAGGGCTGAAGCCCAGCGCCGCGAGGACGACACCGATGATTAAGGATAGGATCGCGAGCCGGGCAAAGACGAGCGCCGGATTGCCGCCAAAGAACCGTTCCATGTACTCCCATGCCTCCGCATCGTGGGCTTTCGCTAGAAACTGTATCACAGTTGGTGCGCCAGACGCTGTAGATCAAGACGCCGACGTTCAAGACGCCGAAACTCAAGGGAGCCAAGATCGGGACGGTGGGAGATCCGAAAGAGAACGATCATGTCCGAGGCCGGCGGGCCGGGCGAGGGAGCACCGTGCAAGTCGCGCCTGCCAGCGCCCCCGCATCGGAGCGATTGCCGGAGCCCTTCGCTGGCTGGTTCGCCGCGCGTGGCTGGCAGCCGCGCGCCCATCAACGGGCCCTGCTCGACAAGGTGGGGGAAGGGCGCGATACGCTCCTGATCGCACCGACAGGCGGCGGCAAGACCTTGGCCGGGTTTCTTCCGAGCTTGATCGACCTTTCAGCGCGGCCGCTCGCCGAACCATCCAAGAGCGGCATTCACACGCTCTATGTGTCGCCACTGAAGGCGCTCGCCACTGACATCGCGCGCAATCTCACAGAGCCCATTGCCGAGATGGGGCTTGCCATTCACCTGGAGACCCGGACCGGCGATACGCCGCAATCGCGCCGCGCTCGCCAGCGCATTCTCCCCCCCGACATCTTGCTGACCACGCCAGAGCAGATTGCACTAATGCTCTCCCACAAAGACGCCGCCCACCTCTTCGGCGGGCTCAAATGCGTGATCCTCGACGAACTCCATGCGCTCAGCTCCAGCAAGCGCGGCGATCTTCTCGCGCTGGACCTGGCACGGCTTCGGACCCTCGCGCCAAGCCTCACGGCGATTGGCCTTTCCGCCACGGTCGCTCGGCCCTTCGAGCTATCGGCGTACCTCGTGCCGCAGACCGAGGCCTCCGGAGAGGCCGCGCCCGCAACGCGCTTGGCCGAAATCATTACCGCCTCTGGCGGTGCACAGGCCGACATCGTGATCTTGAAGTCCAATGCTGAGATTCCGTGGGCTGGGCACTTAGCACGCTATGCGCTTCCGGAAATCTACGAGGCCCTCAAGGCGCACAATTTGTCGCTCATATTCGTGAATACGCGCTCGCAGGCCGAGATGCTGTTTCACGAGCTATGGCGCTGCAACGACGAAAATTTGCCGATCGCACTGCATCACGGCTCGCTCGATGTCGGTCAGCGCCGCAAGGTGGAAGCGGCCATGGTGTCAAGCAAGCTTCGTGCGGTGGTCTGCACCTCGACGCTTGATTTGGGTATCGACTGGGGCGATGTGGATCTTGTCGTCAATGTCGGTGCACCCAAAGGTTCCAGCCGTCTTACCCAGCGCGTCGGACGCGCCAATCATAGGCTCGATGAGCCCAGCAAGGCGCTGCTTGTGCCGGCGAATCGCTTCGAGGTCATGGAGTGTCAAGCCGCGCTCGAAGCCGCCAGCGAGGGCCAGCAAGACACTCCGCCCACGCGGCCCGGCGCGCTCGATGTCCTTGCCCAGCACATTCTCGGCATGGCTTGCGCAGCGCCTTTTGAGTCCGATGTGCTCTTTCGAGAAGTAACGAGCGCCGCCCCCTATTCCGACCTCTCCCGCGAGATCTTCGATCAGGTCGCCGCGTTCGTGGCGACAGGCGGGTACGCGCTCGCGAGCTACGACCGCTATGCGAAACTTAGGCGGACCAAGGAGGGCACTTATCGCCTGGCTCATCCGCGCTACGCACAACAATACCGTCTCAATGTCGGCACGATTGTCGAGGCGCCGATGCTGCGCGTTCGCCTTGCTCGCCTAAAAGGCGGCGCGCTCAAGCCGACAGGGGTGGCCGTTAGCGGGCGCGTGCTGGGCGAGGTCGAGGAATATTTCATCCAGCAGCTCACACCTGGCGATACGTTCGTTTTCGCTGGCGAGGTGCTTCGGTTCCAGGGTTTGCGCGATATGGATGCCATCGTCACGCGCGCCCATGATGCCGACGCTAAGGCCCCCTCCTATGAGGGCGGCAAGTTTCCGCTCTCCACATATCTCGCCGAACGCGTGCGGGCGATGCTAGCGGAAGGCGACTGGGGAAAATTACCTGATCAGGTCTCCGATTGGCTGAAATTACAGGCTGCGTTTTCGGTCGTGCCATCCGCACGTGAGATGCTGATCGAGACCTTCCCGCGCGGGCAGCGGCACTACCTCGTCTGCTATCCTTTCGAGGGACGGCTCGCCCATCAAAGCCTTGGCATGTTGCTGACGCGCCGTTTGGAACGCACGCGCGCCAGCCCGCTCGGCTTTGTTGCGAACGAATATGCGCTCGCGGTTTGGGGCCTCAACGATATGAGTGCGATGATCCGAGACAGCCGCCTGAACCTCAAGGAACTCTTCGACGAGGACATGCTGGGCGACGATCTGGATGCCTGGCTTGCTGAGTCCAATCTGATGAAGCGCTCGTTCCGGGTTTGCGCGATCATTTCCGGCCTGATCGAGCGCCGCCATCCGGGTCAAGAAAAGACCGGACGTCAGATGACGGCTTCCTCCGATCTCATCTACGACGTCCTGCGCCAGCACGAGCCCGGTCATGTGTTATTGCGTGCGGCTTTCGCGGATGCCGCAACCGGCCTCATCGATCTCCAGCGGCTGGGACAATTCTTGAAGCGAATCGGGGGACGAATCAGGCATAGTACGCTGAGCCACGTTTCGCCATTGGCTGTACCAGTCATGCTCGAGATCGGGCGTGAAACTGTTCCTGGCGATGCTGGCGATGCCCTGTTGCGTGAAACTGCCGGAGAACTCATCGCCGAGGCCATGAAGGCTGAGGGCTTGAACGATGAAGGCTTGAATCCCGAATGCTTGGGAGAAGAAGCCCTTGGCGACCCTGGGGGGGAACATGCTGCGCGCTAAGGTCGATCTGATGCCGGAGACTGCACCTACGCTTCGCTCGCATCTTTCCGTTGGAGACCACACACTACGGCCGCTGGTCGCTGGTGCGCTCTACTGGGAGGCGGAAGATACGCTTCTCGTCGCCGATCTCCATTTGGAGAAGGGAGCCGCCTATGCAGCGCGCGGCATGTTGCTGCCGCCCTACGATACGCGCGCAACGCTGTCCCGGCTTGGCAAGATCATCGAGGCGGTTGATCCGGCGCGCGTCGTTGCGCTTGGCGACAGCTTTCATCGTAGCGAATGCGCGGACAACCTTGTCGAGGACGACTTTGCGCTCCTCAAGTCACAACAAGAGGGGCGCGACTGGTTCTGGATCTGTGGCAACCACGATCCGCTTCTGCCCTCAAGCATTGGCGGCACCGTCTGCGCCACCCTGACGATCAGGGGTGTCGTGCTCCGTCATGAGCCATCCGAGGATGCGGCAGGCCCTGAGATCGTCGGTCATCTGCATCCAATCGCGCGCATCTCCCGGCGCGGCACGGTGGTGCGGAGGCGCTGTTTCGCGAACGATGGCAGCCGTCTGGTGATGCCGGCCTTCGGCGCCTATACCGGCGGGCTCAACGTTTTGCATGAGGCCTTTCAGCCGTTGTTTCGCTGGCATGAGCTGGAGGCTTGGATGATGGGACGGCACGCCGTCTATCCGGTACTGGGCAGCCTGCTTCTTCCAGACTGAGCGCGCTAGTCGCGGCGGAACGCGAACCATCCGAGTAACCCTGCTAGCATCGCGATCGCGATGCCAAGTAGGCCGTACAAGAACGGATTCTGAAAGGCGAGCGTGTGGATCAGAGCTTCCATGCCAGCCTTGGTCACCTCAAGCGATCCCTGGCTCCTGCTTGCAAGTTCCCCATCGCGGAATAGGTATACATCTACCAAGTAGCGGCCCGTGGCGACGTTGACCGGCAGCGCGACCGTTGCCCGGAACAGGCTGCGGCCGATGAACACCACGCCGTCGTAGTCCTCCTGAAAGAGCTTCTTACCCTCCATCAGCCGGATCATGGCCGAATGGAAGGATTGCTCCTGCGGACTGCCCGCCGTATCCCGGCCCAAATCGATGTCCGATAGCCCGATCCCGAGGCTGCGCAAGGCCTTGTCCGATGCGATTGCGCGTACGGGACGCGAGGACAGAACCGCATAGAAACTCGGGATATCGTCATAGGTCTTGGCGGGGCCGTTCACCCAAATGCCGGCCACTCGGGTCTTCTTGCGCAGCACTAAAGGCTCATTCGGGCCGCGCACCACAGTGATAACGTCGTAAGTGCCGCCGGTCGGCGTGCGCGAGTCGCTGAAATCGATACTGCCGAAGATCAGGATCTCAACGCCCGTGAAATTGGACTGGATGGCGATTTCACGTGTCGAGATATCCGCCTGAACGGTTTCCTGGCCCGTCCCGGGCTTAACCATGGGCGGCGGCGGCAAAGCATCCGGTGCGGACGCAGCCGTGCCAACGAGCAGCGGCAGAAGCAGCAGCGGAAGAAGCAGGAAGGGGCGGACGATCGCGGTGCTCATGATCCGCCCACCATTGGAACAAGACTGTAGAGATCCGATGGTTTGACCAGCAGGTCGATCAGAATGCGTGCCGCGACGCCCAGGACCATCAGTGACAGCAGCGCGCGAAGCTGTTCGCCGCGAAGCCTCTGTCCTGCGCGCACGCCGAACTGACCACCGATCACGCCGCCGATCACGAGCAGCAAGGCCAGCACGATATCAAGCGTGTGGTTCAGCGTGGCATGGAGCAGCGTCACCACGGCGGTTACGAAGATGATCTGAAAGATCGATGTGCCAACGACGATATTGGTCGGCATCCGCAGGATGTAGATCATCGCAGGGACCATGATAAACCCGCCGCCTACGCCAAGGAATGAGGCGAGCAAGCCGACGACGCCACCAATCACGAGAGGGGGAATGGCGCTGATATACAGCCGCGATCGTGGAAACCGCATTTTGAACGGCAGGCCATGAATCCAGTTGTGCTGACCGGACTTCCGCGCGGAGACGCTTTTCCCGGCTCGCTGGCGCCGGATTGCGTTCACGCTTTCCCACAGCATGAGCGCACCGATCCCGCCGAGGAAAACGACGTAAGTGAGCGAGATAAACAGCCCCGCTTGGCCAAGTTCGCGGAGATATTTGAGAAGAAGCACGCCGATCAGAGCGCCGGCCACGCCGCCGGCGATCAGCACGGCGCCCATATGCAGGTCTACATTGCCGCGCCGCCATTGGGCGAGCGTGCCCGAGACCGAGGTGCCCACGATCTGATTGGCGCCTGTGGCCACGGCGATTGCCGGTGGGATGCCTGACAGCATCAAGAAGGGGGTCAGCAGGAAACCGCCGCCGACGCCGAACATGCCTGAGAGAAAGCCAACTGCCGCGCCGAGACCCAGCATCACCACGAGGTTCACTGAGATTTCGGCAATGGGCAGATAAATCTGAAACATCGGCCAGGTCGTTGAGAAAACGAGCGCTTTTGCAACCTGTTCGTCGCGCGCGAACCTGTCAATGCGTTACATAGCTTTCAGACAAATTCTTCTCGAATTTCGGGCGGAAGTGTGAATCCTTCGGCATCGTTGCCCTTGTGCGCGCTGCCCCGCCGTTTGAGGCTGCGACCCTGCCAGGGCCTTGAGCTCAGAGAGCTAAGCAGGGGCGGCATACTAAGCAGGGGCGGCTTGGGGCACCGCGCCGTTGGCCTCCGATCCGGCGCCGGTCCTCCCGCCGGTCGGCTTGCGAACATCGTTGGCCTCCGGCGAAACAGGTTCGGCCGTCCAAGTCTTGATCTTCGTTTCCGCAGCCACCAGCGTTTTCGGCGCGAGTTGTGCACGGATCAAATCGCGGTGGCTCTTCGCAGCCTTGTTACCGTTGGCAGCAGCAAGCGAGAACCACTTATAGGCTTCGGCAAGGTCTTTCGACTGGCCAAGGCCGTGCTCGGCAAGGACGCCGAGATTGAACTGGCTGTCGACGAGATCCCGGGCCGCCGCCGCGCCAAACCATTTGGCGGCAAGTTCGTAATTGGGCGTGCTGCCGGTTTGGCCCCTTACGCTGGCGGCGAGGTTGTGCATGGCCTTGACGTTGCCCTGTTCCGCGGCCGCCACGTACCAGTTTCTCGCAGTGTCGATATTGGCCGTGGCCCCAATTCCGCGCTCATACATGGCGCCGAGAAGGTACTGGGCAGGCGCAAGACCGGCTCGCGCCGCGCGCTCTAGCCATTCGGCACCCGTCTTAGGATCGTCCGTACCCACACTCCCGGTGATATAGCGGATTGCGATCGTGTACTGCGCGATGGCATCGCCATCGGACGCGGCTTTCCGTAAGGGCAGAGGGCCAGGCGCCTCAGGTGGCATCGGGCCCTTCACAGGCGTCACCGTCAGCTTCTCGGCCATTGCGGCTTGCGGTGTCGAGACTGGTTCCTCGATGGAGAAGATCACGCCATCGGGCAGGGCGGCGCTCCCTTCGGGCTTCAGGGCGGCGAGCTGCGTTTCTGGGGTGAGCTCGCTCGCTGGCATGGGTCGAGGGGCGGATTTGGGGATGTCGGTCACGCCCGGGGTGCTTTGGCCAACTTGACCGACCCGCTCCTTCAAGGGAACGAAAACGGAGCCTGGCGCGATGCGTGGATCGGGAAGGATCATGAACGATCCGGACCGTTCTCCGCCGGGCACTGGTGCTGCGCCGTCGTCCGCGGCTTGGCTGGGTGCGCCTGCGGCGGACGGATTGGTTTCTCCGGTTGGTGCGAGGGTTTGATTGGCGCTCCCTGAGCCCACTTGCGCGTCCAATTTAGAGCCAAGCCGCCCATACAGAAGAAGGGCGCTGATCACGAGCAGGATGGCCGCCGAAATGATCAAAAGGGACCGTCGCCCGTTCTCAGGTTGCTCGTCCAGAGGACTGTTCTCTGCAAGACGCCGTCGCGAGAGACGATTCCCACGGGCCTCGGCTTGAGCGGCCGCAGCCTGTGCTGCGCGGCGGGCGGCGGCGACCATGTCGTCGGGCGCCACGTTGAGTAGGTCTTCATCAAGATCGAAGGCCTTTTCACGAAAACTGGCGGGACTTTCGCGGTCGAATGACACCGGGATGTCACGAGGCTGGCTATCGGGGCGGCTTGTGCCTAGCCGGCTCCGCAACGTCTCCTTCACGTGCATCTCAGCCTCGTGGGGGCTCCGTCTTTGCGAGCGGGGCCGCGTTGGGCTGGGCTGCCTCGTGTCTGGTTTGGCGGCAGCACCCTGCATGTTGGGCAAGCGCGGTGCCTCTGGTTTAGGACTGCGCGCGTTGCTGCCAGCGGGCTTGGAACCAGCGGGCTTGGAACCAGCAGGTTTGGGCCCGGGGGGTTTGGAGCCAACAGGTTTGGGGCGTGTGGGCTGGTCGCCAACAGGCTCGCGCCTTCTCGCGTCCGGTGCTGAAGGGCGCGATTGCGCCGGCTTGGTCCGAGACGGCTCATCCCGGAGGGGCTCTGCCGCTGCCGGGGCGCGCATTGTTGCGCAGGGCGACGGCATGGAACGTGCCGGGGCGTCAAAAGGACCCGGTGCGGCGCTCCCACGTTCCACCAGCTGCACGAGCTGATTCAGAGATTCGTGTACCGACTGCAGTTTGCCCGCCAGCTTTTCATCCGACTTTTGGCTCGTATCGCTCACAGAGTTCAGCTCGCGCTGCATCGCCTCAAGGCGTTCGGTCGTCTTCTTGGAGTCGTCGGCCACGAGCCGCGCCGCTTCTACAGCAGCCTTGGCGGCGATCTCCTGTAGCTGCGCAGGATCGAGCCCTGAGGGGTTCGGCCGCTCATCCTGCTCATCCAAGCGTGCGAGCAGTGTGAGCAAGCGCTCCTCAACGCCGCCAAGCCTGCCGAGTTGCTCCTCGGCACGGCTAAGCTGTTGTCCCATATCAGAGACCTGCTTCTCGACGAGCTCAAGGGCCGTACGGCTCGGCGCGGTGTCGAGCGACTGGGCAATCTGAGTGCCGACCTCCTCAAGACGTGCATTCAAGGCCTCGATCATACTGCTCGGCATGGCCGCGCCGATCGAGCGTTCAAGCCTATCGGCCATCTCTACGAGACGATTGTCGAAAGCCTGTTGCTGCGTGCCTTGTGCGCGCCGGGGCGACGTTTGGCCGTGGCCTGTGACGCCGGGGTCCGGTTCGGGCTGGGTCCGTGAGCGCGCTGCCGTGACAGACCGTGCGAACGGGCTCGGTTCCGGTGCGGTACCAAACCAATTGTTGACAGCGGGGTGGCTGCGAAGCGGGTCTTCGCCAGAATGGGCGGGGACACTGTCCTCAACGGCACCGCGCAGGCCGCCCGTCAAGGTTCTGCCGAGGCGGTCAAAATCATCGAGTGGCGTGGAGGTCTCGTCTTCAAGCCGCCGGGCCAGATTGCTGACTTGTGTATGCACGCGGTCGAATGTTTCGGCATCCTCGGGCGCAACCGTCTGCCGTGCGGCGTCCGTCGTGTGCGTCAGTCGATCGAGCCTCGTGTGGAGTTCATCGAGGGCCGCGCAATAGAGGTGTTCGCTCTCCTCGACCCGTTCCACCAGCCGCCGGAGCAGGGATTCGACCGTACGCTGATCCATTGAGTGATACGCGGCGGAGCCCGGATTGAGATCCCGGTCGAAATCCCGCTTCAAGTTCTGCTCCAAGTTCCGGTTCAAGGGTTGGTTCAGCGATTGGTCTTGCGAGTGCTCGCCCGGGCAGGCGCCATGCCCCCCGAAACCAGCCGTGGTTTGCCAACCTGCTTTTGAAGCCATACCATTCCTCATGGAGTTGACGCCGCTTCCTCTCGCGCCCCAAGCGGGGATGGCGTATCCGCAACGAGGCCGACGACGCGGTCTCACTGACGGTGTCAAGGCACGGTAAATTTTCTCTTAAGGATTGCCCGATATCGGGACAGTCAGGGCCTTCAAACTGAATCATTAGAGGGAGATGACAGTGTGGCCGGTCTGGTAGAGGCGAGCCACGTCCTGTCCGCACCGACGCGCGGCAAGGGCTTTGTCGAGATCACGCGCGCCGCCACCGAATGGCTGCAGGGTATCGGCGCCGACGGCGGGCTTGTCACGGTCTTCGTGGCGCATACGTCTGCGTCGCTCACCATTCAGGAGAACGCGGACCCGAATGTGCGGCTCGATCTGCTCGATGCACTGGAAATTTGGCCCCTGAGGACCGGGACTACGTTCATGACGAGGAAGGGCCGGATGACATGCCGAGCCACATCAAGGCGATGCTGACCTCGGTGAGTCTATCAATTCCCGTCCGCAATGGTGCGATGACGCTTGGCACCTGGCAGGGCCTCTATCTCGAGCACCGGACCGCGCCCCATCGGCGCAGCGTGGTCTCGAGCTATATTGGCCGGGTGGCGGTCGTCTAATCAGTTCGTGGCGTACATGCGCGTTGCGGCAATCAAAGCGTGCACATTTCCTGGTTCCGTCATGGCATGCCCTGCATCGGGGGCCACCTGCAGCTCGGCAAGCGGCTATGCAGGGGCAAGATCGAAGGCATTCTTGACCGGGGTGACCACATCGTAGCGGCCATGCACGATCACCCCTGGAATGTCTCCTAAGCGATCCGCATTCCGTAAGAGTTGGTCGTCGTGTTCAAGAAACCCGCGTTGGGCGAAGTAGTGGCACTCGATGCGCGCAAACGCGAGCGCGGAGTGATCGGCTGAAAAGTGCCGCTCCCAGTCAAAGTCAGGCAGGAGAGACAGTGTGCGTCCCTCCCAGGCGCTCCATGCTCGCGCGGCCTCGAGCCTCACGACCGGGTCGATGCCTGTGAGGCGCTTATAGTAAGCCGCGATGATATCGTGTCGCTCCGCTTCTGGAATGACGCCAGCAAAGTCGGCATAGGCCTTCGGGAACAGCCAGCTGCAACCTTCGGAGTAGAACCAATCGAGCTCGGCGCGGCGCATCATGAAGATGCCGCGCAGGATCAGTTCGCGCACGAGTTCAGGGTATGTCTGCGCATACGCTAGGGCAGGTGATGACCCCCATGAGCCGCCGAAGACTTGCCAAGTCTCAATGCCGAGATGATGGCGCAAAGTCTCAATGTCGGCGACGAGGCCCCAGGTGGTGTTGTTCTCAAGCGAGGCATGGGGGGGTCGACTGGCCACAGCCGCGCTGGTCGAACAGAAC
Source organism: uncultured Alphaproteobacteria bacterium (assembly GCA_942491645.1). GTDB lineage: Bacteria > Pseudomonadota > Alphaproteobacteria > Rhizobiales > Methyloligellaceae > Methyloceanibacter. The sequence goes on from CALOBK010000006.1 coordinate 255,728, forward strand.
GATGCGATAGAGACGTGGATCATGGACGCGGCGCATGATGGGGCTGATGCCACCGCCTAGCCCGCCGTGAAGCATGACGATAGGCTTGCCGACCGGAGACCCGCATTCCTCGTAGTAGAGTTCGTGCCCACCTGAGACCGGCAAACGGCCGGTGCGGAAGGGCACGATCTCCGGATAGAGCGGGAAGCGTGGGTTTTGAGGCGGGGGTGTCTATGGGATGAGTGGGTTCCGTGGATGGGTAGGGTTAGTCCGCGTTGCGCCGCGCCGCGGCAGTGGCTGCGCGCGCTTCCGCCTGATCGAAGAGTGTCTCACCGTCGGGTCGTCGCATCGCTTCGTAAAAATCGATGTCGGCGGCAGTGGGCCTAGCCCCATAAAGACTGGCGCCGACGCCGGCTCCAAGCCCAAGCACCACCGCGAAGAGACTGACCATTGCCGTGCTTGCTGCATTCCCAGCGATACCGAAAACTCCGCCCAGGGTGACACCGAGCACCATAACGGCGAACCCGGTCATGAGGCTCGCAAGCGCCCCCCAAACGGTGCAGCGTGGCCACCATATGGACAGAAGCAGAATCGGAAAGAAGGTTGCCGCAGCGAATGCGAAGGCCGTGACGGCGTAGGCCAAGGCATCCACCTCGGCGATTAGCAGATAGATCGCCATCAGAAGGCCGCAAGCGGCAATAGCGGCCCAAGCGACCATCAGACGCGGCAGCACGATCGGCTGGCGGTCGAGCGATCTGTAGATGTCGTCCGCGAGACTGGCGCCAAGCGTGAAAAGGTGGGAGCCGGCTGCAGCCAAGGCAATCGCAAGACCCGCTGCCCCGATCAGCACGGTGAGGATGTGGGGGACGGCCGCCAATATTGGCAAGGCGAGTGCGAGCCCATCACGCCCAAGGAGCATTTCGCTCGCGCCAATCGTTCCATCTCCGTTGAGATCACCGGCCTTCAAGAGCTGGAGTTCGCTCAAGCCGGACAGCCAGGCCGGGAGTCCTTGGGTTCGGATGAGAGTCACATCTCCAAACATGAGGGCCTTGGCGAACACCACGAGCGCAGGAGCCGTCATGGCGAAGAGGGCGACAAGCAGAAGCGCCCAGGCAGTAGAGCGGCGCTGATCGGCGACCGAAGCCGTCACACCACTCCGTGAGAGCAAGCTTGGGAGTGCCGCGGTTCCAAGCGCAAAACAGAAGAACAGCGCAAAGAAGCCAGACTCTGTGATTGCTCCGAAGGTCTGAAGGAATGGCTTGAGCGCGGCGACGGGCGCATTGCCTGGAAGGGCGGACAGCGCGCCGGGCTCCACAGGAACCACGCCAGCGGCCGTTTCTGCGTTCTGTAGTGAATTGAGCATCTCGCCATAGGTGAACTGCGGCGCAGGTAGGTTGGTGAGGAGACCGGCGATGACAATCAGGGGGATCGCCAGACCAATGGCGCCCGAGATGAACTGCGCGCTGCCGGACCATGTGAGCGCACGGACGCCGCCAAGTATGCCTGTGGCCGCGACGAACAGGATCACGATCAGCAAGGTCAGCCAATAGGGACCAGGCAGGAATAGCGCCAAAACGGTCGCGGCAATCTTCACTTCGGCGGCAAGCAGAAGCATGGTCGGTACGACCTGCATGGCACTTGCCATCATGCGCGTTGCGCGTGACCGGAAGCGCTGGCCAAGAAAGGCCGGCAATGTGTAGGCACCGGCCCGCCGCAGATAGGGGATGAACAGAACGGCGGCCAATAAGAGGCCGCATGTCCAGCCAAGTCCGATGGCAAGCCCGTCGAATCCGACGAAGAACAGGGCCCCCGTATAGGCAAAGAAGCCTGTACCACCGACAGTGATCGCGGCCAGTAGGAAAGCGTTATAGACCTGAGGCACGCGGCGCCCGGACACGAAGAAGTCCTCGACATTGAGCGTGCGTGCGGCAACGGCGATGGCAAAATACAAAAAGAGGGGCACTAAAATCATGAGCCGTGCAACCGAGTCGTTGCGCCAGCCGAGCTGTTCCGCCATAGCGAGCAGGAGCACGAGCGAGATGAAGGTGCTCGTCACGATTCCGTAATACGCGCCGAGATGAGGGTTCGGTGTGCGCTGGCGTGACTGAAGGACCATCGCCTATGCGATCTCCTCGTTCATGCTCCGCGTGTGGTCGATCCGTTCCTGTACGCGCACATACCAGAACGTAATGAACACTACGAAGAACAAGAGCCCCTGCGCAAGAAGGTAGAAGCCGAGCGGAAAGTTGAGAAACCAAAGCTGGTTCAGCGCGATCACATAAATGATGATCGCGGTAACTGCGCAGAGCACAACCGAAATGGTGGTAATCGCCACCGCCAAGGTCCGCAGCTGATGGCGGTCACGTGCGGCATTTTCGATATCGACGTCTAGCTTTGCGCTTTGCTCAGTCTCTTGCGCTGTCACGTCTTCTTACCCCGATATGGTTCGGATCTCGCCGAAGCCCGCTGGCGCTAGGGCCAGAACAAGCAGTTAGCAGTTAGGCCGGGCTGTGCAAACCACCCTTGGGGAGAGTGATGCGAAACTTTGTCGGAGAAGAGGTGCCGCAAGGGATGTGCACCGCTTGCGTGCTTGCGTGCTTGCGTGCTTGCGTGCTTGAGCTGCACTGAGCAGGACCCGCGGCAGCTCGCGCGATATTCGATGCACTACCAGTTGTAGCGCATACCCGCCCGGCCCAGGACACCTTCCGTGTCGTCAGCGAAGATATAGTCCACCTTGGCGAACAGCGCGGTTCGTGCCTCAGGATTGAAAAAGTTTATGCCGCCGGAGACTTCGCCCCAAACATCGTCTGGCTGGTCGGTAAAGATGAGCTGTGTGTTTGTTGAGGTGAGTGTTGCACGATGATCGTCGGACGGCAGGCCCCACAGGCTACCCGTCACGAACGGCTCGAATGTAGTGCCTTCCCAAATTTGCGCACTCGTTCCAAGTCGTATGCCGAGGCGTCCACGCACCGGCTCGTCGTCGCTGAAGTCGATACTGTTGCCGCCGCGCGAGAAGTCATCGATATGTGTCCAAGAGACGGCAATTGTGGCCAGAGACTCAAAAAAGGGACCGTTCTGCAAGCCGCCGAAGCGATAGCCGCTATCGACGCGCAGGCCGTACGTCTGGGTATCCAGGATTTCGGGGAATTCAATGGCCGCGTCCAAACACTAATGTACCGAAGAAGGCCTTGAACAGGGTGTCGAGGAAGAAACCGCCGCGTAGATAGGTGGCGTAGGCGCCTGCCTCAAGGCTGCTGAGATCATAGGACCGCGCGAGCGCATTGTAATCGAGGTTGGACTCGACTGCGCCGCCGAGGACGCCGAGAACCAGGATATCGTCCGGGGCAAGAACGGCTTCTGTGCCGAAATCCAAACCGGACTCTATCTGCCAGGTCGTGAGGTTCCGGCCGAGATCGTAGCGGTAGGTTCTGCTGTTTGCCTTCGTTTTGGCATTGCCATCGAAATCGAGCCAACTACCCGCAACGCGTGCCCAAACCCCAGGCGTGAGGTTGAAGAGCTCCTGACATCGTACGAGCTCTGCGGGCTTGGCCGTATCCTCACAGACAGAGCCGCGCGCCAGAAGCACGCGCAAATCCGTGCTTCGGTCGAACCAGGTTTCCGACGTGTTGTGGAACGTCTGGTGCGAGGCCGTCACAATCTGAGGCAGGACGTGAGCTCCGCCGCCCGCATGACTGCGCAACTCGAAACGACCGCTACCCGTAGGAACAAAGAAAAGTTCATACTTTAACAAGCCGATGTCGATCGGTTTGTCGAGGTAAGGGTTGCTCGCCTTCACGGTGCCATCGACAAACGCCACCGGAATGCCCTCTCGGTTGAGCTGGCCCGGCCCGGGATTGACGTTGTTGAGGTCAAGGCAGTTGCGTCCCGAGGCGCTGCCCTGGATCACGAGAGTATCGGACTTGGATCCGGGCCCGCCAAGAAACGTATCGACAGCCAAGGTAGACTGGCCGGAGCCCTCAAAAAACGTATCGGTACCGCCGGGCGTGTTCGAAATGGTGAAGCGGTCGCCGATCCGCCCATCCACCATGGTGATGAGCCCTTTATTCTCGAACCGCTCAAGACCAGTGAACCTCGTGTCTTCGCTGGCATTGAAAGCGCTGGCGGTCCGCACTGTGCCGCCGGCATGGTTGATAAAGAGGTCATCGCCACCACGTCGAAACCGGCTGGTATTGCTCGCGTTGAATTCGGCGCCATTGAGGTTTGTGAAAATGTCGGCGCTGGGCGTCAGGTCGACAAAGCCGGTGATCAGTCCCGAGTTGTGGATGAAGGAATTGGCACCCTCCGTATCGATCGTAAGTCCCGTCCCAGCGGAGATGTCTGCCGAATTGTTGATCGTGATTGGAGACGAACGCCTAAACGTTGCCGCGTTAATGCCGATGCCCAGCGGGCCCTCAGCCCTCACGGACCCTGAACTCTCGATAGTCACCGCGGTGTTTCGGGCGACCGTCGTCGCATAAATGCCGTTGGCAAAGGCGCCGCGCGCTCTGATGTTGTCGCTATTGACGATTGAGATACCGGCGTACGGGCCGGCGGTCACCGCGGTGATGCCAAGCGTGTTGATTTCCCCGTCGCCGCTATTGACGATCGAGATATCGCCGTTCCGGCCGGAGGTCACCGCGTTGATACCCTCGGCATATGCTCCGAGCGTATTGATTGCCGCGCTATTGTCCGCAGCGATTGATGAGCTAGGACCGTATGTGAGGAGGGTCATACCTTCAGCGTCGATGCCAAGCGTGTTGATGTCCCCGTCATTGGTCACCTTGATATCGCTGGTTGCGACTCGTGGTGACGCCGAAAAACCCGTCGAGATTCAGGCCGGCTGTTTTGATGGTGCCGCTATTCGTGATCTACCAGCATTTTTCGCTGCGGCGGCCGAGATAAGATCCCGGTAGATACCGATGGGTCGCGTGAATGCCGAGTGGTCGATAGATCACCCGTATTGGTGATCCGGATATCGCTATTATTGCCGCCCGTAATGCTGGAAATACGGGCGGTGCCCAGCAGCAGAGCGCCGCGCGCCTTAGTGAACCGCTTAGACAACCCGTTCACCGTAGATGAATCCCCGTGAACACGCGAACGATGTCGCCTCATTGTTCCCCCCAGAATCACAACGCGAGATAGGGCGCTGTGGCGCAAAACACGTAGATCAACCAGTGGTCGAGGCCTTCTGCTCCCGTGCCAAGAGGAGATTCCACACAACAGTTGCTGGAAAGAAACGGTTTTCCGAAAGAGGCAGGTACGAGAGAAGCGACGTGCCCGAGAGGCGGCGTATGCAAAAATATTCGTCAAAATTTCTATTATAGGAACAATATTGCGCTAAGACTCGCATATGGACTTTTTATAAGGAATGATTTTTCAATACCCTACGCTATATCTGGAACCGAAGCCGCCGCTCGCGGGCCACTCCTATAACCTTGAGACGTTTGGAAACGCGGCGGTCGCATCGGACGGGCATTTTAGGAATTACGACATGGCGATTGGAAAAAGTCCCGCTGGTGCAACTTGCATGCGCAGCCAACTCTTTGAGAATGCCTACTCTCGGGGACGAGCCGGCTTGCCAGGGCAGCAATTGCCGCGTGCACGGGTCGTTCGATCCAGTCCCGACGACGTGCGGAGCTTGCCTAGATATGTTCATTAGTGTGCGCCTTCCGGATGGCTCTACGCATCGCCTCGAGGCCCTTGAGGGCTGGCGCGTGATGGAGGTGATCCGCGACTGGGGTCTGCCAATCAAAGCGGAATGCGGTGGAGCGTGCGCGTGCGCGACGTGCCATGTCTGGGTTGCAGACAACTGGATTGACAAGCTTCAGTCACCTACGGACGAAGAAACTGAAATGCTGGACGGCGCGTTTCAGGTAGACAGCAACTCCCGGCTGTCTTGCCAGCTGATCATGACACCGCAACTCGACGGGCTGGAGGTCGAGCTGGCGCCCGAGAGCCTTGCCGAGGCCACCGACAAGCCCAAAGCGACCGGGACGGCTGGCTGATGCGGACCTTTCCGATCTTTGTGAGATTCGGAGGCAGGCCGCCGCTCGTCGTGGGCGGTGGGGAGCTTGCGGCCATCAAGGCTCGGCTTCTGCTGATGCGCGCGGATGTCGTCGAGGTCGCGGCAGGCGCGCTCGTGCCGGAGCTTGCGAATTTTGCAGGGCAGGGGAAGGTTCATCTGATCGAGCCATCGCCAGGCCTCGATCAGATTCGCGGCCGGCCGCTTGTTATCTCCGCCACAGAGGACGACGACGAAGATGCGCGTATTTCGGCCATGGCCCGCGCGCTCGGCGTTCCGGTCAATGTTCCCGATCGTCCAAAGCTCTGCTCATTCGCGCTTCCTGCGATTGTCGACCGCGGCGAAGTGACAGTGGCCATCGGAACATCGGGCGCCGCTCCGGTTTTGGCGCAGCACTTGCGCGCCCGCCTGGAGCGCGAATTGCATCCTCGGCTTGGCGATCTGGCCAAGCTCGCCAAGACGTTTCGGGCGCGAGTCGCTGAGGCGCTGCCGGAGGGAAGCGCGCGTCGCCGCTTTTGGGACGCTGTATTCGACGGCCCAGCCGCCAATGCCCTGTTTCACGATGATGAGGCGAAGGCGCGCAAGCTGATCGACGAGACAATCGATCGCGCGGCGGTGGAGAGCGAAGCGGGAACTCTGTCTGGCCAAGGCCGCGTCCTTCTGGTCGGAGCGGGGCCCGGCGACCCTGAGCTTCTCACCATGAAAGCGGTCCGCGCCCTGAAAGCGGCAGACGTTGTGTTTTATGACCAGCTCGTCGGTGCAGGCGTACTCGATTATGCCCGCCGCGAGGCGGACCTGATCCCGGTTGGCAAAGCCAAGGGCGCCCACAGTGTGCCCCAGGGAAAGATCAATTCTCTCCTGATCGAGCGGGCGAAGGCTGGGCAGACTGTGGTGCGGCTGAAGGGGGGCGACCCATTTATCTTTGGTCGTGGTGGGGAGGAACTTGATGCGCTGCGGGCGGAAAACATTGTGATTGAGGTCATTCCCGGTGTGACCGCTGGTGCCGCCGCCGCCGCCAGCGTGCAGATCCCGCTCACCCACCGCGATGTGTCCCACACCGTGACGTTCATTTCCGGCCACGAAGCGGGCGGCAAGGCGCCGCGGTTCGAGCACCTCGATCTCACCGCACTCTCCTCCGGCAACAACACGCTGGTTGTCTATATGGGCGTGACGACCGGAGCTGTGATTGCGCAGCGCCTTCTTGAAGCCGGCTTTCGCGCCGGCCTGCCGGTGATTGCTGTGGAGAATGCAAGCCGCGAGAACGAGCGGCGGATTGCCACCACGATTTCGGCGCTTGCGGAAAACCCGGACAGCCTCGGGCTCGCCAGTCCGGCCGTCCTGATATTCGGCGAAGTCGCAGGACTTCCGGCCGCCGGCACTGTTGAGACCATCCTCGCCAGCAAAAGGGTTGCAAACTTCAATGCCTAGTGTCGTGACCGCAAACCGCTTGACCGATGGAATCGTCTTCTACCTCACCTCAAGCGGGGGGTGGACGGAGGACATCGCCGACGCCGCTCGCGCCGAAACCAAGGACGAGATCGAGGCGCTTGAGGCGAAGGCTGAGGTCTCCGTCCGCGACCAATTCGTCATCAGTGTTTACGCCATGCCCGTCGAGGTGAAAGACGACGGCAGCGTCGACCCCATTTCCGTGCGAGAGCGCATTCGCGCGTCCCATCGCACGACGCTAACAAAGGACTGGTACGATGTACCGCTATGATGAGTTTGACCACGCGTTCGTAAAAGAGCGCGTCTCAGAGTTTCGCGATCAGGTTGAGCGCCGCTTGTCGGGTGCGCTGACGGAAGAAGAGTTCCGTCCTTTGCGCTTGCGGAACGGCCTGTATTTGCAGCTTCACGCCTATATGCTGCGCGTCGCCATTCCTTATGGCGTGCTGTCGCCGCGCCAATTGCGTCAGCTCGCCTTGATTGGCCGTAAATGGGATCGCGGCTACGGCCATTTCACCACCCGCCAGAACCTGCAGTTCAACTGGGTGCGGCTCGTGGACATTCCTGACGTGCTTGCAGCCCTTGCCGAAGTCGAGATGCACTGCATCCAGACAAGCGGCAATTGCGTGCGCAACGTCACCTCAGACCCTTATGCGGCTGCCGCAGTCGACGAGTTGGAAGACCCGCGCCCTTGGTGCGAGATCTTGCGTCAGTGGTCGACACTCCATCCTGAGTTCAACTGGCTGCCGCGCAAGTTCAAGATTGCCGTTTCGGGCGCCGTGGAAGACCGGGCTGCAACAGCCTTTCATGACATTGGTCTGCGGATCGTGCGCGGACCGGATGGTGAGAACGGGTTCCGTGTGCTCGTTGGTGGCGGGATGGGCCGTACGCCCTATGTCGGTCAGGTGATCCGCGAGTTCCTGCCGAAGGAACATATTCTGTCCTACGTCGAGTCGATCTTGCGTGTGTACAACCTGCTTGGGCGCCGGGACAATCTCTACAAGGCCCGCATCAAGATTCTCGTCAATGAGCTCGGTCTTGAGAAATTCCGCGAGGCCGTGGAGGCGGATTGGGAGGCAACCCACAAGGCGGCAATCGATCTTCCTGACGACGAGCGCCACCGCATCGAGTCCTATTTCACGCCGCCTGAACTGCCGGAGCGAGACGCCCGCGACGAAGCTTTGGCCGCGCGCCGCGAGAGCGACCCGGCTTTTGCCAACTGGTATCGCAACAACGTGCTCACCCATCGCGTCCCGGGTTACGCCTCGGTCGTGATATCGCTCAAGGAGCCAGGGCGGACACCGGGCGATGCCTCGTCAGACACAATGGATGTCATCGCCGATCTCGCCGAGCGTTTCGGTCACGATGAAGTCCGCGTCAACTATACGCAAAATCTGGTGCTGCCCCATGTGGTACGGGCCGACATCGTCGCGCTCTATGACGCGTTGGTGGATACCGGGATAGCGACCGGGAACAACGAGCTTTTGGGCGACATGATCTGCTGCCCGGGTCTCGACTATTGCAATCTCGCCAATGCCCGCTCGATCCCAATTGCGAAGGAAATTGCCAAGCGGTTCGAGGACCCGGCGCGTCAAGACCTGATCGGCAAGCTGCGGCTCAATATGTCCGGCTGCATCAATGCTTGCGGGCATCACCACGCGGGCAATATCGGCATTCTCGGCGTCGATAAGAAAGGCACCGAGCTCTACCAAATCACGCTTGGCGGTAGCCCGAAGGACGACGCTGCGGTCGGAACGATCGTCGGCCCAGGCTTCCGCGCGGAAAAGGTGCCGGATGTCATCGACACGATTGTCGATACCTACATTGCAAATCGTCATGAGGGAGAGAGCTTCCTCGAGACCTGGCGCCGCGTTGGCGTCGCGCCCTTCAAGGAGGCTCTCTATGATGCTCGTTGATCTGACAACCGGGGCAGTCATCGCCGATCCGGATGCGGCCGAGACAGTGCTGGCGCCTTCCGCGGATCATGAGGTATTGGCTTCGGCGGCGGGCGGCAATGCCGGTCCCATCGATATTCTCTTCCCGAGCTTCGTCGATGGCCGTGGCTTCAGTCTGGCGCGCCTCTTGCGCGACCGCCACGGTTTTACCGGCGAGATTCGTGCGATCGGTTCGCTTATTCCCGATCATGCACAATTCTTGCTGCGTTCGGGTTTTGATACGGCTGAGATCGCCGATCCGGAGGCGGCCGAGACCTGGAAAATGTCATTGGACATGATCCGCCACAATTATCAGCCCGCCGCGCGCAACCCGCGTGCTCTGCGCTGGAACGCCTCGGTCAAGGCCGCCGCTGAGCTGAACCGAGCGCTCGCGGGGACTGACGATCTTGTCGAGCGTATCGCGCTAGTTGCTGAACACATCGAAGGCCGTATCGCGTTCTCCTCGAGCCTTGGGCTCGAAGATCAGGCCATTTTGCAGGCGATCGCCAAATCGGGTGTTACGAGCTCTGGTGTCACGAAGTCCGCCGCCGAGGTCGATGTCTTCACGCTCGACACGGGCCGGCTTTTTCCGGAAGTGCTTGAAACAGTCGAACTATCCGAGCTGCGCTTTCGCATCCCGATCCGCCTCGTGGCGCCCGACGCGCAAGAGGTCGAGGAGCTTGTATCCCGCGACGGCGTCTATGGTTTCCGCCAATCGGTCGAGAATCGGAAGAGCTGCTGCGAAGTTCGTAAGGTCCGTCCCTTGAACCGGGCTCTCGAAGGTGCGCAGGGCTGGATCACGGGCTTGCGTCGCGATCAGTCGCAAGCCCGTGCCGACGTGTCGCTCGCGGAGTGGGATGCGGACCGCGGCCTCATCAAGGTGAACCCGGTTGCGGATTGGTCCGAAGAGACGCTGATGGTCTATATCGAGGCCAACAATATCCCGGTCAATCCGCTCCATGCGCAGGGCTTCGGCTCGATCGGGTGCGCCCCTTGTACGCGTGCCATTGAGCCTGGCGAAGACTCACGTGCGGGCCGTTGGTGGTGGGAGTCTGAAGACAAGAAGGAGTGCGGCTTGCACGTTGCTGAACCCGCCGAGCGCACTGAAGTCGCCGCCGTGCAAAAGGAGAAGGCGGCATGACCGTACTAACTTCGCATCTCAAGCTCCTCGAAGCCGAGAGCATCCATATTTTCCGTGAGGCGGCCGCACAGTTCCGTACGCCGGTTTTGCTCTATTCGATCGGCAAGGATTCCACGGTTCTGTTGCATTTGGCGCGGAAGGCCTTCTGGCCGGCCAAGCTGCCATTTCCGCTGCTGCACGTGAACACGACCTGGAAGTTCCGCGACATGATCGCGTTCCGTGACCGCACTGTCTCGGAAATGGGCCTCGACCTGATTTCGCATACCAATCACGACGGACTTGCCCGAAACATCAATCCCTTCGACCAGCCGCCGTCTGTTTATACGGACATCATGAAGACCCAGGCGCTGCGTCAGGCGCTGGATGCGGGCGGTTTCGATGCGGCCTTCGGCGGCGCCCGGCGCGACGAGGAAGCCTCGCGCGCCAAGGAGCGCGTGTTTTCCTTCCGCGCGGGCGGCCACACTTGGGACCCGCGTTTGCAGCGGCCCGAGATGTGGCAGCTCCTGAACGGACGCCTCGGTAAGGATGAGACCGTGCGAGTCTTTCCTCTCTCCAACTGGACCGAGGCCGATGTCTGGCGCTACATCACGTTGGAGAATCTCGATGTGGTGCCGCTCTATTTTGCGAAAGAGCGCCCCACGGTCGAGCGTGACGGCCAGATTCTCATGGTCGACGACGAGCGTATGCCACTTATTCCTGGAGAAGTGCCGCAAATGCGCAAGATTCGCTTCCGCACGTTGGGCTGCTATCCGCTGACCGCCGCAATCGAATCTGAGGCGACCGACCTAGACGCCGTCGTGGCGGAGACGTTAGGTGCGCGCGTGTCGGAGCGGGCAGGCCGTCTTATCGACCACGATCAAGATGGTGCAATGGAGATGAAGAAGCGCGAGGGGTATTTCTAGTGAACTTGGCAGTGCTTTCCGAAACCCCATCCTTGCAGGCAGAGGTTCAGTCCAAGACAACCTCGGAAGGTATGGTCCGTCTTCTGACCTGCGGCTCGGTCGACGACGGCAAGTCGACACTGATCGGCCGTCTTCTCTGGGACGCGGCGGGCGTCACGGAGGACCAGCGCGCGGCCGTCATGCACGCCTCGCATGCTCGTGCCGTGAACGGGGAGCGCATCGACTTTTCGTTGTTGCTCGACGGCCTTGTGGCCGAGCGCGAGCAGGGCATCACCATCGACATCGCTTGGCGCTATTTCGAAACGGAACGCCGCCGTTTTGTCATCATCGATTCGCCCGGGCACGAGCAATACACACGCAACATGGCAACCGGCGCGTCTCACGCCGACGTTGCTATCTTGCTGGTGGATGCGCGCCATGGCGTCAAGCGGCAGACGCGACGCCACGCGGCGATCTGCAATCTTGTCGGCATCAAGAAGGTCCTTCTTGCAGTCAACAAGATGGATCAGACCGACTGGTCCATGGAACGCTACCGCGCCATCGAGGCCGACTTCCGGGCCCTTGCAGGCAATTTTGAGTTCGACGAAATCACCGCGATCCCCGTTGCCGCGCTGACCGGCGCAAACGTGGTCGCGCGCTCCGTCGAGATGCCCTGGTACGAGGGACCGACGCTCCTCCACTATCTGGAAAGCGTTGATCCGAAGACGCAGGCCGAGGATGCGCCCTTCCGCATGCCGGTGCAGCTTGTGCTGCGGGCGGCGAATGATTTTCGCGGGTATGCAGGCACGGTGACCTCCGGCACAATCCGCGTGGGCGACCGTGTGGTGGATGCGCGCAGCGGCCTTGGTGCGACCTTGCAGCGCATTTCGACGATGAGTGGTGATTTGGAGAGCGCCTCGGGCGGCGATGCGGTCACGCTTGTCCTCGACACCGACCTCGACATTTCTCGCGGCGCCGTGCTGTCGGAAACGCAGCGCCGGCCCGTCAATGCCGACGTGATCGAGGCGCGTCTCGTCTGGCTGTCCGAGACACCGTTCGATCCGGAGGCAGGTTATTTGCTGCGTACCGCCACGGACCTGAGTCCGGTGACATCCATGAGCGTTTCGGCCCAAGTCGACTTTGAGACCCTGGCTTCCACCAAGGCGCACGATTGTGGCATGAACGATATTGCCGATTGCCGTATTCTGCTTGGCCGCTCCACGTCACTCGATCTCTTCGGCGATTTGCCGCTGACCGGCAATTTCGTCCTCGTCAATGCGATCGACGGGGCAACTGTGGCGGGCGGCGTCATCACCTGGGTACAGAAGGGTGCAGCCGCCGTTGACGATAATGTTCTTGTTCTCGACCGGTCGCGGTTGTCCGGACTATGCGCCGATCTCGGCAATTCCCGGGAAGATAAGGCCGAGTATGAGCGACGTGCCCAGGAGGTAGCAATTCTGCTACGGTCCGCGGGTGTTCCGGTCCTGATTGAGACGGACTGATAATGGCCGCAAAGCTGTTATGGTTTCGATCGCGCCGGTAACGTCGGGGGAGGCTTACATTAATGATTGATCTCGGTGGGGCTATCGCCCTGCTGCCTTTGACTGGCGCCGGTTTTGGCGTCGGTTTTTTGGTTGGACTGACGGGCGTGGGCGGCGGTGCGCTCATGACACCTCTGCTCATCTCAAGTTTTGGCGTGCCGCCCTCTGTCGCGGTGGGCACCGATCTCCTCTATGCGGCTGTCACCAAGACCGTTGGCGGGTGGCGCCATCACCTTGCAGAGAATGTCGACTGGCCGATCGTGGTCCGACTCGCGATGGGCTCGTTGCCGGCCTCGATCCTTCTGCTGGCGATCATCGCTTATGTGCCCTTGGACACGGCGGCCATGGCGGAGTGGATTCGCTATGGGCTGGCCTTTGCACTTCCGGTGAGTGCTCTTGCTCTCGTGCTTTATCCCATCATGATGAAGAAGCACGCGGCGAGCAGCATGGAGGAGAAACAGCCCGAGCGCGTCGTTGCGATCGTCATTTTCGGAGTTGCGCTTGGGTTCCTTGTGACACTCACCTCCGTTGGCGCCGGTGCGATCGGCGTTGTGGTGCTCGCCATGCTGTTTCCCGCTTTGCCTGCAAAGCGCATTGTCGGCTCCGACATCGCCCATGCGGTGCCGCTCACCCTTGTCGCGGGCGCGGGCCATCTCGGGCTCGGCCATGTGGACTTCGGCATTCTTGCAGCGCTGCTGTGTGGCTCGATCCCAGGCATTTTGCTGGGCACGCGTCTTGCCGGCGTCGCGCCCGATTGGCTGCTTCGGCCTTTGCTCGCGCTGACCCTGTGCTACGCGGCCTACGTCTTGCTCAGCAAATAGGTCCGTCGGCGCGGCAAACGCCGCTAGGCGACATGCCGTTCGGGCGCGGTGCCCAAGTTCTCGTCGATCTTGTGCTTGGCTGCAGTCAGAGCCTATTCGGGACTGAACGAGAGTGTGTGCAAAGGCGAAAGCGCCAGCATGGGCACATCGTCACGGATTGGGTGAATGCTGGCACACCAATTTGATCATTCCTGCCGCAGCCGAATTTCGTAGCCACGGTATTGGGACTTATCGCTCGTCATCTCGACTACCTCCGCGATCGACGTCCCCGTGAATGAATACATTGGATGTCTCGCCGAACTTTCAATGGTCTTTGCGGCGACAATTGCACGTCGGGCCAAACCGACGCGGCGGCGGCAGCGAAGGCTATGTGACGGTCAGGGGCGTATTCGACGGTAGGTTGTTCTGGAGGGGATTGGGCATTGGACTGGATAGACCTAGCGCGGAGTATTCCGGCTATTCGGCGACTTCACGATGAGCGCAACAAGCTGAAAGTGAAGCTGCGCGCCGCGCTTGAAGACCTGCGCAAATCGCGCGAGACCTTGAAGTCGGTGCGCACCGAATATGCCTTGGCGGAGAAGCGTAACACGAGCAAGCAGAAGCTGCGCTCGGTAACAGAAGAGCTCGGTCGTATAAAGGCCATGCGGCCTTTCAGTCGGCTGCACGAGCACTTGAATCGGCGCGGCATCGATCTCGCCTTAGATGTGGGCGCCAGCACCGGTCAGCATGGCTGGGCCCTGCGGGCCTCTGGCTTTGGCGGCGAAATCATCTCGTTTAAGCCGTTAACGGATGCCTTTGCCGAGCTCGAGAAGGCATGCTCGGGGGACGAGCGCTGGTCCTGCTATCGATGCGGACTTGGCGCGGCGGACGGCGAAGACACCATCAACATTTCAGGCAACTCATATAGCAGCTCTTTCCTGCCGGTCGGGGATTGGGCGACCGAGGCCGAGCCGGGCATTACGTTTGTCGGTCAAGAGACCACGCCGATGCGCCGGCTCGACACCCTGGTACCGGAATTGACGAGCGCGAAGCGCCTCTTTCTCATGATCGACGCTCAGGGCTTCGAACGGTCTGTCCTGGAGGGCGCAGTTGACGTTCTTGATCGCATTGACGCGGTGCAATTGGAGCTGCAGTGCCGGGCGAGTTACGAGGGTCAGTCGGACCTGTCCGATATGATCGACTTCATGCGCACGTTGGGCCTTGAGCCGATCCTGCTTTGGCCGGGATGGACCGACCAAATGGGCTTCTTGCGCGAAATCGATGTTGTTTTTGCCCGGAGCGCCGATAGTCAGTGTCCTGAATAGAAGGGCGAAGATAGGACCAACGGAGATGCCGTGCCCCCGTCCAGGCAACGACGGCTAGGGGCTGAATTCCGACCGATCTCAGCGTTGTTTCTTGCACCTATTCTTGACGAACCCACGATTCATGAAGCGGGGATTGCGCATGAAGGGGGGCACCGGTCCACGCATGCACTTTGTGGCATTCTGAGCCTTGGCTGTCTTCTGGACCTTGGTGGTCTCGCTTGATTTTTGCTTCTTCGCAAAAGCGGGACTGGCGACCGAACCGACAGCGCCCATCAACAAGACCGCAGCCAGGATGCGCGCTGCTCTAACGCGCATGATCGAGTTGCAGGTTTTCGATGTGACGTGCCCCATGGGGTTTCTTACGGTCTCATAGTCTGAAAACTGGTGCCGCCGGACAGGATCGAACTGTCGACCTCGTCATTACCAATGACGCGCTCTACCACTGAGCTACGGCGGCTTGTTGACCTATGGATCTCTCGTTGATCGGTGGGCCGGCACAAGACGGCGAATGCAGAAAAATCGCGGACGTCTCTTTGCGTGCGGCGCGCAAATTGCCATAGCGGGCTTGGGGACGCAAGGATTGCCCCGACCCTTACGGTCTTCCGTTCAATAGGTTACAAGGCGCGGGGTCCAAGGCGCGTGAGCGGGTGTTGAGATGGGCAAGAAGCGTGACCGCGAGGGGAAACCCGAAAGGGCGACAAGCGCGGATGCGCGTGACGACCGGCTCGCCCAGGCGCTGCGCTCTAACCTATTTAAGAGAAAAGAGAAAGTGCGCTTGCGCAAATCCGCGTCCCTGCCCCCGAAAGAGGGGGGACAGGGCTAAAGTGGAAAGAGTAGACTGATCCCCCGCTCAGTAGGGCGGCAGGGGCGTAACGAGACGCGGCGGCCAGAAGGCCACGCGTGAGGGAGCAGGTCATCATGGATCGTATCCGCATTGTCGGCGGCGAGCGTCTTGTGGGCACCATACCGATCAGCGGTGCCAAGAACGCGGCGCTGCCCTTGATGATCGCTAGTCTTCTCACCCCTGAGACGCTGACGCTGCATGGCATGCCCCGGCTTGCCGATGTGGCGTTGCTCGGGCGGATTCTGGGAAATCACGGCGTAGATATTACCATTGCGGGAAAACGCGCGGGCCAAAGCACAAGCGACGGCCAGACCCACAGGCTGACAGCGGCGGAGATTGTCGACACGACCGCGCCCTATGAGATGGTCGCGCGCATGCGGGCAAGCTTTTGGGTGCTGGCGCCACTGATTGCGCGCTGCGGCGAGGCGCGCGTGTCGCTACCTGGCGGCTGCGCCATTGGCACGCGGCCTGTGGATTTGCATCTTCTCGCCCTTGAGGCACTTGGCGCCCAGATCGAACTCGACGCCGGTTATGTGATCGCTAAGGCGCCCAAAGGCCTTGTCGGCAACCGGATCGACCTTGGCATGGTGTCGGTGGGCGCGACCCACAATGCGTTAATGGCAGCCGTGCTCGCCAAAGGCGAGACCGAGATCGTCAATGCTGCCCGCGAGCCCGAGGTTGGCGATCTCGCCACATGTCTCGTGCAAATGGGCGCGAAGATTGAAGGCATCGGCTCTTCCACGCTCCACATTCAAGGTGTGCCCTCCCTCCATGGCGCCGAGCACGACGTGCTGCCCGATCGTATCGAGACTGGGACCTATGCCATGGCCGCCGCCATCACGGGCGGAGATGTCTTCTTAAAAGGCGCGCGCGCAGAACTCCTGCACGAGGCGCTGGAGACCTTGCGCACCACGGGCGTCGATGTCTACGAGGAGCCCGGCGGCCTTCGCGTGGTGCGAAACGGCCATGGCCTCGATGCGATCAATGTCGAGACGCAGCCCTTCCCAGGCTTTCCCACCGATCTGCAGGCTCAGCTCATGGCGCTGATGTGTACCGCGCGCGGGGTGTCCGAAGTGCGCGAGACGATTTTTGAGAACCGCTTCATGCATGTGCAAGAGCTGGCACGGCTCGGCGCCCGCATCGATCTGCAAGGGGACACCGCACTTGTTCATGGCGTGAACGGTTTGCGCGGCGCCCCCGTCATGGCCACGGATCTGCGTGCATCGGTGTCTCTCATCATTGCGGGGCTCGCCGCCCAAGGGGAGACTACAATTGGGCGCGTGTACCATCTGGATCGCGGATTCGACCGGCTCGAGGAGAAGCTGCGCAAATGCGGGGCGCAGATTGACAGGGTTTCGGGCTAGGCTCGTATATGCGCCATGGCTTTCGGCCCAGTCCGAAAGCGTGTTACCTCCAAGCTCATGAGGCATCTTGTTTTCGGTGATTCTTTCCAATGACCACGCTTAAGCTGCTCGCTCTCGACGAGGAAGACCTTCAGGTCATATCGTCTCAAGTCCAAGATGCGGTCGTGCGCGTCGGCGATATGGCCTACCTGCCATCGCAAAAGCGCTTTGCCGCCGTTGTGAACCGCTTCGATTGGGTGACCGCCGGGACCGACGGCGATCGCTATCGCCGCCGCCGCACGGCGCTGCGCTTCGACCGGGTGCTTCGCGCGCAGCATAAGGACCTCAAGCCCAAGGAAAAGGATCGCGTTCTATCATTGCTCGCGATCGCTTTCGATGAGAATGAAGCGCCTGGCGGCAACGTCGTTCTCTTCTTCTCCGGCGGCGTCACGGTGCAGCTCGAAGTCGAGTGTATCGAGGCGGAATTGCGCGATCTTGGCGAGGTTTGGCAGACCCGCAACAAGCCGGAACACCCGAGCGGGGATGAGCTTGGGGCTGGCGAAAAAGGGCCGAAAGACGCGGGCACCAAAGGGCCGAAGGCCTCAGGCGCCTAGGGAAGAGTCATGGTTCAAACCCTCGATACGCGCGACGGGACCTTCGCGGCACGCTTTGAGGCGCTGCTCGGCATGAAGCGGGAATCCTCCGCCGACGTGAACGATGCAGTGGCCAAGATCATCGCGGATGTACGTGCGCGCGGCGATGCGGCGCTGATCGACTTCACCCAACAATTCGACCGGCTCGATTTGAGCTCGACTGGCATTGCAGTCACGGACGCGCAGATCGATGCGGCGCACTCCGAGGTGGATGATGAGACCGTGGCGGCGCTTGAGCTTGCCCACGAACGCATCCTCGACCACCACCGTCGCCACCGTCCCACGAGCGAATCCTATATTGACGCGGCTGGCGTTGAGCTCGGCCAGCGGTGGACGGCGGTTGCATCGGCAGGCCTCTATGTGCCCGGCGGAACGGCAAGCTATCCAAGCTCTGTCCTGATGAATGCAATCCCGGCGAAAGTGGCTGGCGTTGAGCGGCTCATCATGGTCGTGCCCACCCCTGGCGGTGAACTGAACCCGCTCGTACTTGTCGCAGCGCGGCTCTCAGGCGTTGACGAGATTTACCGGGTGGGCGGGGCCCAGGCGGTTGCCGCGCTGGCCTATGGAACCGAGACCATCGCGCCCGTGGCCAAGATTGTCGGGCCAGGGAATGCCTATGTCGCCGCCGCCAAGAGGCAAGTATTCGGCCAGGTCGGCATCGACATGGTGGCCGGACCCTCCGAGGTCGTTGTCATCGCCGATAACGAAAACGATCCGGCCTGGATCGCGAGCGATTTGCTGGCACAGGCTGAGCATGATGAGGCGGCGCAGTCGATCCTCATCACCGACGATGCGGGTTTTGCGGACGCGGTCGTTGAAGCGGTGGAATCACAACTGAAGACGCTGCCGCGTGCCAAGACCGCGCGCGCGAGCTGGAACGATTTTGGCGCAGTCATCTTGGTGGACACACTTGATGAGGCGCCCGCTCTTTCGGACCGCCTTGCGCCAGAGCACTTGGAGATCGCCACCGAAAACGCCGACGATCTGGCGGCAAAGATCCGGGATGCGGGCGCGATCTTCGTTGGCCGATATACGCCCGAGGTTATCGGCGACTATGTGGCTGGGACCAACCACGTGCTGCCGACCGCGCGGAGCGCTCGCTTTGCATCGGGGCTCGGTGTGCTCGATTTCATGAAGCGCACCTCGCTTCTGAAGCTCGATGCAGACAGTCTCAAGTTGCTCGGCCCCGCTGCCATGACTCTTGCCCGCGCCGAAGGGCTGGACGCGCATCGCCGGTCTGTCGGCATCAGGCTCAACCTGCCGGACTAGCTATGAGTGACACGGACAACGACAGCACCTTTTCCGCACGTACGCGGCTGATTGCCGTGACCCTCGATGAGGCCTCGCTCGGCCGCGACAATCCCGAGGTCGAGCACGAGCGCGAGGTCGCCATTTTCGATCTGATCGAGAAGAACAATTTCGCGCTTGAAGGCGAGGGTCAGGAGGGCCCCTACGCGCTGCATCTGTCGCTCGCCGACAACAGGCTCGTCTTCGCCATCTCCGACGAGAGCGGGGTGCCGCTCCAGCAGGTCATGCTGTCGCTCTCGCCGTTTCGCCGCATCATCAAAGACTATTTCCTGATTTGCGATAGCTACTATGCGGCGATCAAGACACAGCCAGCCTCCAAGATCGAGGCGATCGATATGGGACGGCGCGGCCTGCACGATGAGGGCAGCCACCTTCTGATGGAGCGGCTCAAGGGCAAAGTCGCCGTCGACATCGCCACGGCCCGGCGCTTGTTCACGCTTCTTTGCGCGCTGCACTGGAAGGCCTGATCGACGGTGCGGGCAAACGGCGATCTGCCTGGCGCTGTGCTCTTCGCTTGTGCTCGCAACGCGGTTCGCTCGCCCATGGCCGCCGCCTTACTCCGCCATCTTGCCGATCGGCGCATCTATGTGGAATCCGCAGGCGTGCGTCCCGGTGAGCCCGACCCATTCGCCATCGCTGCAATGGACGAGATTGGGATCGATATTTCGGATCATGTGCCTCGCGGATGGGACGATCTGCACGATCTCAGCTTCGACCGGATTATCACCCTGTCGCCCGAGGCCCAGCACAAGGCGCTGGCACTCGCCCAAGGCTACGCGATCGAGGTGGACTATTGGCCTGCCCCAGATCCCACCCTGGCCACGGGGGCCCGTGAACAGATTCTCGTTGCCTACCGCGACGTTCGCGACCGTCTCTTCGCCAAAATCAAGGCGGAATTTGCCCCGCTTGGCGCAGGCGGCGTCTAGGCCCTCTGCCGTCTCCCGAGATTCTTTTGCATGCGTGGTGGAACGGCTTGGCGCGCGGACCGTTTTTCTCGTTCCGAGGCAATGAGTGGATCGAAAGATGAACGACGTCCAAAGAGCCAATGGCGGGTCCGTGCACCGGGCGCAGCACAACAACCAGTCCGTGGATTTTTCGACCGATCAAGCGGTCGAGAGCGCCGCGATTGCCGGTGCGGCGGCGATTCAAAAACTGGTCGCCGAGCGGAACGGTCTGCGGACCCAGCTCGTCGCGCAGGAACAAGAGACGGCCGCATATCGGGCGATTAACAACGATCTGCGCCGGCGGCTGCTCTTGGTACATCAGCACTATGTCGAACTTGCCACAGGGATCGTTGGCAATCTTGAGCGCTTCGATGGGACGCTCCGCGAGATCGCGCATGAGGCACATAACGCCCAAGACCCGCATCGTGCCGAAGACGGCCAGGAGTCTCAAAGGCCTTGGGACGGTCCGGTGCCTGCCTCCCTTGTCCGCGCCTCGAATGAGGCCGCCAATGGCGCCCAGCCCAACAGATCGGCGCCAGCCAAGCGCTAGGCCGTGCACAAGACGCTTGCCAAACCGCGCGAGCCTCTAATCCTTGGCTTCCAGGAAGCTCTTGAGACCGGCGAAATCCAACACCGGCGTGATTTGGTGCAAATTGAGGTCAGTTCCCCAGGCGTCGAACGGAGCCATGATCGCCTCTGCGCTGTCGGCCTCAAGGACGCACCAGGCTTCTTGCTGCGCGACTGAGACCCAGGCCCCTTGCAGTTTCGCGCCCGCGGGCTCCACAACGCCGTGCTCCATGAAGCGCGCCATGGTCTCATCGCGCGCGTCCGGCTCGATGGTGGTATAGCAAATGAACAGCATGGTTCACTCTCCTCGATGTGTCCCGTTCACAAGCAGCCTACACAAGCAACCTAGCACGGGATTAGTTTGCCACCCGCGCTCTGCGCTACTTGAGGGCCTCGTTTAATCCGCCCTACCGGCCTCTGGCCTGCTTGAGGGCTTGTTGAATTGTCCACCCTGCGACGGGTTGGCTTGAATGCGCTTGATTTTGGCGGTCCACGCGACCATTCTCCGCGGCAACCGGCAGATGCGGAAGGAGCCTTATGGCGAAGGAAGAAATGCTCGAATTTCCGGGGGTGGTCACAGAACTGCTCCCGAACGCCACTTTTCGGGTGAAACTTGAGAACGAACACGAGATCATCGCCCATACGGCGGGACGGATGCGCAAGAACCGGATTAGGGTCCTTGCTGGTGACAAAGTTTTGGTCGAGATGACCCCTTATGATCTCACTAAAGGTCGGATCACTTACCGGTTTAAGTAGCAAGCTCGGGCTGACGCGGAGCAAACCCGCGTCAGCCGAGCCTGCTCTTGCGGCCACGGGTAAGGCGAAGGCGCCCAAGCGGCCGCCGCGCCGCCGTGCGCCTAAGCCTAGCTCGAGCTTCCGGCCGAAGCTCGTCCTGGCGTCTGCATCGCCGCGCCGCCTCCAACTTCTCGAACAGGCCGGGATCGCACCGGACGCTCTGCGTCCCTCATCGGTCGATGAAAGCGTCTCCAAGGGTGAGGTGCCCCGCCAAATTGTGCGCCGGCTGGCCAAGGCCAAGGCAGAAGCTGCGCTCAAGATCGTCAAAACCGAACCGGAACTGGCTAAATCCTTCCTGCTCGCCGCGGACACGGTCGTTGCGGTCGGGCGCCGGGTGCTTGGCAAGGCCGAGCTTGAGCAAGAGGCGGCCGATATGTTGCGGCTCCTGCGCGGCCGGGCCCATCGCGTCTACACAGCAGTCTGCGTCGTGACGCCCGAGGGACGCTGGCGCGAACGCGTCGTCGAAACGCGCGTCCGCTTTCGAAATGTTTCGGACCAAGAGATCGGCGCCTATCTTGCCAGCGGTGAATGGCGCGGCAAGGCGGGCGGTTATGCGATTCAAGGCATCGCCGGCGCGTTCGTGGTGAAGCTTGTGGGTTCCTATACGAATGTCGTAGGCCTGCCGCTAACCGAGGTGGTGAGCCTTTTGGCCGGTGAGGGATACCCAGTCGCCCTGTTATGGCTCGCGAAGGCCGAGGTGGTGACGGAGTGAGCACGGACGCCGGCAAGCAAGGCGCGGAGAGTGGCATTGCGCGCTGCCCGATCTGCCGCAAACCGGCAATCAAGGAGCGTCGTCCGTTCTGCTCCAAGCGCTGCGCCGAAATCGATCTTGGACGTTGGCTCAAGGGCGGCTATGCGTTTCCCGGCAGGCCGGCAGAGGAGGCCGGAGAGGCATTGCAGGATGCTCCGTACGACTGGGACGCCAAGTAATACCGTGCCGCCAATTTGCGATGCGACGTATCGAATAGTGGCCTCGACACAGACGGGCCGATTGCCTATAAGCCAGGGCCTTGCGCGTGACCTTGGCTCACTGATGCCCGTCACGCTCTAATCTGCCGTCAGGCATGCCCAGGTAGCTCAGTTGGTAGAGCAGCGGACTGAAAATCCGCGTGTCGGTGGTTCGAATCCGCCCCTGGGCACCACTATTTCAATAGGTTACGTTTCCGGCCCTTGCGCACTCAAAGGCTAAGGTAACACCTCAGGTAACAACTGCGCCGCGCGGCGTTTGTCAGATTGACTGGGCGTGGGCTGGCTGATCGGAGGCGGTCAAGACTCTCACGCCGCGAGTTGACGCCATTCCGCGAATGCGGCAGCAAAGCGGTTCTGTTTGAAGATGTCGCGGGGGTTGAGGTGACGGTCGAGGTTGAAGTGGTTGTGGATTGATGCGTGGGCGGCGGCAAACTTCTGAAGGGTTTTCATGTCCCTGAACTTCGCCATTGCTCGTTCTCGCCGTCGGAACGGCTGGTGTGAATTCTCAGCCCGATTGTTGAGCCACCGACCGCACTCCTGATCGGCGGCATTGCCGATTACTTTCATTGCCGCACCGTAGGAGCGAAGCCGGTCAGTCACGATCGAACCGGGCCGGCCATAGCGTTTCATCATCCTCTTAAGAAACTTCAGTGCAGCCTTGCGATACACCGGCGCTTCGTAGCAAAGACCTCAAGCACCTCACCTTCGTGATCTACCGCACGCCACAGATAATGCGTCTCGCCATTGATCCACACGAAGACTTTGTCCAAGTGCCAACGCCAGTGCAGATACGATCGAGTCTGAATGCGATGTTTTCTGATCTCGTTGGCGAACATCGGACCGAAACGGTTCCACCAGAACCGCACCGTCTCGTGACAGATGTCGATGCCCCGCTTCCAGAATAAATATCCTCGACCTGCCGCAGCGACAGCGGATAGCGGATATACATCATTACCACGAGGTGGATCACCTCGGGCGAACTGTTGAAATAACGGAAGGGATTGCGCACATCGCCGGAGGCTAGGGATGTCTCACCCGGCTCAAGCCGATTTGCTCTGACATTGCCAACCGACCGGCTTCGGTCAGTACCGATCGGCGATGAAAATAATAGGAGAGGTCGCCAACCACGAGTACGGTCGGTGGCTCAACAATCGGGCTGAGAATTCCCACCAGCCGTTCCGACGACGAACAGGCGATGCAGAGATTTAGGGCCGTAAGGACCTTACAGAAATTTGCCGCCGCCCATGCCTCGATTTACAACCACTTCAACCGCGACCGCCACATCAACCCCTGTCTTCCAAAACAGAACCGTTCTGCCGCCCTGGCCGAGTGGCGTCAACTCGCGGCGTGAGAGTCTTGACCGCCTCCGACTAGCCGAAATAATAAAACTTGAATAGTTAGTCTGACAACGCCGACCGGAGCTATTAGTTCACACGCGATCCTTGGCGGACTTCATCACCACTACGTCCGGATTTAGGTTTTTCCCGGTACACACGGGGGTTAACTTGCGCCACAATTGGACGATATTCGGGCTGCCCTCAGACGACAGACAGCTCAACCGAATTGCGATGGGGCTATTAGCCAACATGCGCCAAACAGCGTTCCACGCGCCGCTTCTCGCAGCGGCGCTCGCAGCCTTCGTGACTTCGTCAGCGCTCGCTCAGTGACATCCCCCCCCCCCCCCCCCCCCCCCCCCCCTTACGTCGCGTTCAATTCAAGCCCGGCACGAGCAGCGCTACCATCCAAGGCAAGATCAAGGGCTACGAGACAGTGGACTACGTGCTAGAGGCCAGCAAGGGCCAGCACATGAATGTCAGCATGGGCACCAAGAACGGCGCCAACTACTTCAACATCTTGGCGCCCGGCGAGGTTCAAGTTGCCATGTTCGTTGGCTCCACAAGCGGCAATCAGTTCGAGGGCACGCTTCCGAGCGGCGATTACAAGATCCGCGTCTACATGATGCGGAGCGCCGCGCCAGGACGAGGTGGCCAACTACCGGCTTGAGATGATCGTCACAGGTGCACCTTTTAAAATCGGCTGCAGGGGCGCCAGCCGCAAGGTCAGAATCCGGACAAGCAGCCTCGGCTGGTGACAAGACACAGATGCTCGACAAATGCCGCACCCGTGCGGCGTCACATCTGCGCGTGTCAGCGGATGTCGCGTCAAATATAGCGAAGGGCGGCGCACCGATGGCACCTACGCCGTGAACGGCGACACGAATCCAATCCGCCTCGGACCTTCCAATGCTCGTTCGACGCGACAGGCACGAAAATCGCAGAGTTCATCGTCAATGAGCCCCAAGCGAACTCTGGAAGAAACGCAAGCCCGGTGGAATCCAAGGGCATGCCTTCGAAGAACGAGCAAGCCTGCCTGCAGGCCGTCTCGATCGAGACCAACAACGGAGACGTGACGCTGCTCGGACCGAAACGTCCGAGGCACAATAACGTTGTAGCTAATATCGGCGTTGGACCCAACCGGGCGCCGTGGCGTTGCCTTGTCTCCGGTGGTGTCGTCGCCGAGGTCATGTCTATGACGGACGAGGGTGCCCTTTAGATCTAGAAATTCAGAAATGTCAGGTGAACCATGAAGAGTCTGTACGGATTAATCGCAGTAACGCTGGTGTTGGCTTTGGCGGCCTGCTCGGAAGAAAAATCTGAAGTGCAAGAAGCACCGCCAGCGACCGAGCAGGGGGAAGACAGGCCAGGCCGCACCGGCCAAGCCCGCTGAGGCCGCTACGCACCTGCTGGCTGCCCCCGCCGAGGCGCCAGAAACGACGCCTGGGGAAGACGCTCAAACGCCCGCCGAGGAAAAACCCCAGGCGGCTGCTCCTGGGCCCTCTAGCGGCCAAGACCGAGAGCGCCTGCCTAAGGGGCAGTCGCCGAACAGACGGGTGAAAGCGACGTTGCAGTCCTGGCTCCGGTACTCGGAAGCCAACTCCCTCGTCATGGTTGGCGTTGGCCCCAATCGGGCGCCCTGGCGCTGCCTTGTCTCGAATGATGGTGTCGTCGCTGAGATTACGTCCCAAACCGACGAAGGCGCCCTTTGAACGGTACCAAGCGGCAAACTCAAGTTGCGTTAGAACTG
>CALOBK010000007.1:0-132193 GCA_942491645.1 uncultured Alphaproteobacteria bacterium
CCTGATCCGCGCTCTGATGTCCGCTAGTGACCCTAAGCACACATTAGGAGCAGGGAGCTCGGGGGAAGCATGCCGCCGCAACAGTGCCGTGGAGGCCGAGCATTTCTGCTTCGTGCCAATAGCGGGCATTCGAGTTTCGGCAAGCGCGGTAAGGGCATCGGAGTTCGAGGCTTTGATCTATGCCAATTTCAAGCATCCTCTCATCCAATATATTTCCAATGAGTGCATTGCGGCTCGATCGCTCGCTGGCTCGACAACAGGGTGGGATACTTTGGTGACCTTTCACAAGCGCATCCTGGAATGGCAGGCGAGCCACCCCAACATCACTTGGGTTGGTTGGGGTATTGTTTGGGCGATTGTGCTGGTGGTTCTCTTTTGGCCTCGACCCTCGGAATAATTGGGATTAGGGCCAAAAGGCGTGTCAGCCGCCCTAGCCGAGTGGCGTCAGCGGGCGGCCTCAGCGCCTCAGACCAGCACCTTTCGTCAGTCCCGTTCAGGTTTGTCCGACAATGCCTCCGTAGGCACTAGAGACCGCCCAAACCCTTAGGCGGCGAACCTTAGAATGGCAGCCAACGAGCTGTTGTCAGGCAAGTCCGCTTTTCTTACTCCGAGAACACGTGCCCCGGTCGAAAGAGCCCTAGAAGCGATTTCGTCGACAACGTCGTATGTCAACGCACTGGGCCCTTCTGCAAAGGTTACTGCACCCGTCTCTTCATCGACGATTCCCGGCATGTCGCTGTCGATATCCACAAGGAGTGTTTCAATCGCACCATATGATGCAGCGCGGGCGGCATCGGATATATCTGTCGTGGCTCTATTCATTCCGGCCCGCTGCTCAAAAAGCGCTTGGAGCTTTGAGATCTCTTGAGCGTTCGTCTGGTCGAGAATCTGTCGGGCTGCCTCTGCGAGTTCGTCGTTGCTTGTACGGTCCGACACCGTCCCCAGGTGATCTGCAAGGAGATTGGGGTAGCTGTTCACAGAGCGGTAGATGGAGGCCAAACGGTCTGCTGCAGCGAGGATAAGCGGCGTGTCGCGGCCAGCTAACATGGGGCGAATAGCCGTATCGATCTGTCGTGCATATTGGCGGAGGCGAACATTCTGCCCCTCAGTGCCATGAATGCGACCGCTATGCCCACGGTCGTTCAGGGATGACTTCCTAACAGCGCTGGCAGCGTCACGCGGCAGCTCGGCTACCTTCACCTGTGACGCGGCAGTGTCTGGGAGAACCTCGACGAGGCGTACCATATTCTCCGAGATGGCCAAAACGTAGGCCGCATGTGGGAATGTGATCGCTCGCAGCAAGGGGCTGAGATGGAAGCGGTCCGAGACTCGTACCGTTGGAGTAAGTCGATTGGCCAACCGAAACGTTTGCAAAGAATCCGGGGTGGCAAACACGGCGAGGCTATGAGACTGAAGCCGCCAGAATTCCTCGTCGTCTAATAGATCGTCAATGTGCTCGGCCAATTCGATCAATCGCCGTTTGTCAAAATCAGCAGCTTCGAGCTGGTCGCGCCCATTTGAAAAAAGGTTCGACAATTGCGTGCGACTGGCATCGACATGCTGAGACAGCGGCGTCGCTTCAACGTAAATGGACACACAAGCATCTGCTCGCTTGTCTTTAAGTGCCAGAAATTCTGGCCGGGTTGGAACATCAACGTAGAGCATGAAGTTGTCTTTCCTTTTTGCGATATTCCGCCGCCATAAATCACGGCATCCGGGATTTCGTAGCGTTCAGGCCCTGCTCTTACAATGCAATTCCTCGACATCCCGAAAGGACAGTGTGAACCTGGCATAGAGCCAGATCGCGTGTCGGATGATTTCTGGCGGTAAGCGGCTGCGCATAGACGATATCGGTCTGATCCGATGATGTTAATCGGCGACGAACCGCAGAGCTATCCGAGTTACCGTGACATTGCCCACCGGGATGTAGCCGATGTCCGCGTTGGCACAAAGCGGACTTTCTGGTCAAGCCAGTGCGCCTCAACTTATACAGGCGCTAGAAGATTCGATCGCTCTGAGCTTGCAATGGGTTGGGATAAAGCCTAGGGTCTTATGACTGACTCGCCGGACCTAGGCGCTGACGGCAGAGACTATGTGCTAATTCCGTGCACGCTCCCTTTTCTTCCGGCACATCTTCAGCACACCGAGCAGACTTCATGCTCGAGGCCCGCGGCTTTCTAGCCTGCGAAGAATTGCGTTTGCGTCAACCTTAAGAGCTAATTTTCATGATCCCCACCACCAATCCATCTCCCGCTGACCAAGCCCGGGATGCCTATCGCCAGATGACAGACCAACTTGGCCATCTCGGTCTCAACACGGCCGTTGCGGAGGGTGTGCGCGCCCTTGCCGAGAAGTCCGCAATACAGACCCGCGAGGCGTGCGACCGCGGTTGGGATGCTTTCGATGCATCCGTGAGGATGTTCGACGACTCCTTCGAGGCGGCCGGCCAAGGTGCGACCGCGTTTAATCGTAGGATCGTCAAACTCTCCCGGCGCTCTTTCGACGAGAGCTTCGACCTGGCCACGGGCTTGGCGCGTGCCAAGAACCTCGCCGACATTGTGGAGCGTCAGGCGGCCTTTTCGCGCAAGCAGTTCGACATATTGACGGCGCTAGCCGAAGAAGTCAGCACGATGTGGACGAAGGTGAACGCGGATGCAGCCGTGCCGATCAAGGCACAGGTGATGCGCGGCGTGGATCAGATGTGCAGAGTGCATTGAGGTATGCCCCTCGGGTTTGCGACCGACCCATCGATTCAAATGAGGTTCTATTTTGATGACAACCCGGACAAGCAGCAAGACCGTCACCTTCTGTCGATCATTCTGTATAGGCGGAGTAGATCGTTTGCTGCCGCCTGCCGACTATCAGGTCGTAACAGAGGAAGAGCTGATCGAGAGCCTGTCCTTTTTGGCTTACCGTCGGGTTTCGACGACCATGATCGTACCGGGCGAGGCCGGATCCACGGTGGAGACAGTGACTATCGATCCTTTGGACCTTCAGGCAGCGCAGGAAGAGGATGCAGTAATAGGCATCTGAGAGATGGCGTCCGACTAGCGTCCCACGACTCGCGCCCGGGGGTCCGTGACTGCAACCTCGCTTCGACGCTGTGACGTCCATGCACCCTCGCAACGAATCCAAGGCGCTAATAGAAGGCGTCCCATGGATCTCGCCCTACGACCAATTAAGTCAAGTCTTCAGAAAGGTTCAACTCTATGCGCGCTACATTGCATGCCAAGTTTGCTGATCATCCCTCGAGGCTCTCTCGCCGCCCCGACGGCGTTCCTCTTGCCCAACCAAAACCGGAACTACGCGACTCCTCTGCTGACGAATTCGAGGCCGCGCTGATCAAAGCGCGTGATGCTTGGCGAGGAAGGGGGCCACGTTTTTCCCGTACCGCCACTTACAACGACCGCATCGCTCAGCACCGCTAGGGATTCTAGACCTAAGGCCCCCGACGCATATAGCGCCAGCGATGCTCGCCAGAAAACGCTCTCATTAAACGCACTTTGCCGTTCTGCGTGACCAGCTCGGACGCTGAGGTCGATGCGGGCAGAGACAATCCCGTCCCTCGCTCCGAGGCTGACCATGGAGACTAGAATGCAAAATACGACCGTCGCCCCTTTGTCTGCGATTCTTGAGCACCCGCTCGCTGAAATGCTTCCTGAATTGCCGGTGCTGCCACGACACCAACGTGAAGAAACTCCAACAGCAGTCGTCTATTGCGAAGCAAATTTTGGTGCCGTCGATGGCAAAACCGCTAACGGGCTCGTTCGTCACTCGGAGCTGTATGAAATCGTATCGGTCATCGACAGCAAGAAGGCCGGCCTCGACTCCGGCATTGTGTTGGGTGATCGGCCAAACGGCATCCCCATCTGTCGCGACCTGGACGACGCTTTGGCGCGTGCTGGAGGTGTTCCTGACTTTTTCATCCTGGGAATAGCGCCGTCGAGCGGGATGTTATCGACGTATGAGCGTCGTCTGGTGCTCGACGCGATAAGTCGCGGAATGAACGTCGTGAACGGCCTCCATGAATTCCTCAATGACGATCGGGAGTTCGCAGCCGCGAGCGTTGCGAATAATGTGGTGATCCTCGACATTCGCAAGCCCCGCGCCAAAAAGGACCTCCGGATGTTCAGCGGTCGCATCGACGAGGTCACATGCCCGCGCATCGCCGTTCTCGGTACCGACTGCGCCATCGGTAAGCGCACGACCGCCACTATTCTGACACGTGCCCTCAACGATCGCGGTGTGAAAGCGGTGTTGGTCGGCACCGGCCAGACGGGACTGATTCAAGGCGCCCGCTACGGCGTTGCTCTCGATGCCATCCCCTCTCAGTTCTGCGCCGGTGAGATGGAAGCTGCCGTTTTCCAGGCGTTCGAGGGCGAAGACCCGGATGTGATCATCATCGAGGGGCAGGGCGCGTTGAGCCATCCCGCCTTCTGCACCTCGGCGTTCATCCTGCGCGGCAGTTGCCCCGATGGGGTCGTGCTGCAGCACGCTCCAGCACGGGTCACTCGCTGCGATTTCGAACAGATGGTCATGCCGACGCCGGCCGACGAAATCAATCTTATCGAGGCCTTTGCCGACACGACGGTTATAGGGCTGACGATCAACCACGAGAACATGACCGAGGCCGAAATCTGCGCGGCCTTCAGGCTCTATAAACACCAACTCGGCATCCCCGTCACCGATGCGCTTACACGGTCACCCGATGACCTGGTATATATGGTCACTAAGGCATTCCCGAAGATTCAGGAGAGGCTGACTGCCTGCGCGCAATGACCGCGCCGCGACTGGAGATCGATCTTAAGAAGATCCAAGACAATGCCCGCGTGCTGGTCACACGCCTGGCTGATCGCGGGATTGGCGTTACGGGCGTTACTAAAGCTTCTCTCGGCTCCCCCGAAATCGCCGGTGCACTGCTCCGGGCGGGAGTGAGGGGGCTCGGCGACTCCCGCATTGAGAACATCGAGGTGATGCGTCTTGCCGGGGTATCGGCGCCGATGACGCTCATTCGCTCTCCTATGCTTAGTCAGGCGGCCCGCGTCGTTGCGAACGCCCACGTGAGTTTCAACACTGAACTCGACGTTGTCAGCAAGCTCTCGTCTGCAGCGAGGAACGCCAGGCGGACGCACGGAATCGTGCTTATGGTTGAGCTTGGAGACCTACGTGAAGGCATTATGCCTGGGGATCTCGAAAAGACCGTACGCGAGACGCTTCGCTTCCCGAACATAGTGCTCAAAGGTATTGGCACTAACCTCGCCTGCCGCAGCGGGGTCTGCCCCGACAGTAAGAACATGGCCGAACTGTCGGCTCTGGCAGATTCGATCGACGCCACTTTCGGCCCGATGCTCGAAATTGTCTCCGGCGGCAATTCCGCCAGCCTGAATTGGGCGCTCGGCGGGGCAAATACGCGGCGGATCAACGATCTCCGTTTAGGGGAGGCGTACCTGCTCGGTCGCGAACCTCTCCATCGTCAACCGATCGACGGTCTACACACAGATGCGATCACACTCTTCGCTGAGGTTATTGAGTCGAAGGTCAAGCCGTCGCAGCCCTGGGGCGAGATCGCACAAACGGCTTTTGGTGAGACGCCGCCAACCGGGAACCGGGGCCGCATTTCACAGACGATCCTCGCCATCGGGCATCAGGACGCCGATCCCTCCGGTCTCGGGGCCCCATCGGGAATGGAGATTCTCGGGGCGAGCAGCGATCATCTCGTCGTGGACTCGGGGAAATGCCAAGCGCCTGTCGGCGCCGAGATTGGGTTCCAACTCAACTACAGCGCACTCGTCCGTGCCATGACGTCGCCCTTTGTCGCCAAGGTAATGAAAGCGTGAACGCGCTGGCCTGAGGGGCCTCCGCCATCGCATGACGCCTGGTGTGCCGCTACATTCACCGCACCTGAACGCCAACAACGTGACACGGCTGCGCCTCCGGTGCGTGCTTTTCGAAGCGCTCTTCACTGGCCTGTATGTCGTGCAGGTGGCGTTCGGAACAGCGCTTAAGTGACCTTACGATTGGCAGCGATTCGCTGCCCCGGTTTGTGAGTTGGTACTCCACTCTCAGCGGGCGCTCGTCATAGAGTTGACGCGTCAATAGTCCGTCGTATTCCAGGTTGCGCAGCGTTTGCGACAGCATCTTTTGCGTCAGCAGTACGGCGCCAGGGTGTTGACCACGAAGCGCTCGTCTAGTCCGTCGTCGGTAATCGGACTGGGTGTCTTGAACACGCCGGCATTGTTGATCACGACATCCAGGTGATCATGCCGCTCCCGAACCTGATCGGCGAGTGTGGCTGCATCTGCGATCTTCGATAGGTCCGCCACGCAAGCTTCGATGCGCTCGCCCCCTCTATCGACGAAACGTGGTGCATGGCGGCTTCGAGCTTTCCTGGGTTACGTCCGTGCATCAGAACGTGGCGCCCCTCAGAAGCGAGCATCTTCGCCGTTTCCAATCCGATGCCATCGGTCGAACCGGTAATAAGAATGGATTTCTGCATGGGCTTAATTTACGTGTTCCGAGAATTCCGGCAACACGTCATCGGCCAGACGTTTCAGCGTTGCCCTCAGCCCTCCGGGTTAGACGATGGGCAGACGTGGAAAGGCACCAAGCAGCGTCGGGCCTCGTCCCACAGCACTAGGCGCACGCAGCGGAAGCTTTCGAGCAGGCTCAGGCGGTTAATGGCGCGGAGTTCGGGATGCTCGTGCAGCACGTTTGGAAGCCGGTAATAGGGGATACGGCTACAGAGGTGATGTACGTGATGAGCGCCGATATTGGCCGTGAACCAGCGCAGGAACGCGGGCAGGTCGTAGTACGAGCTGCCGTGCAATGCGGCTTGGTGCCAATCCCACTCGCTCTCATCCTCCCATGTCGTGTCCTCGAATTGATGTTGTACATAGAAAAGCCATACCCCGACTGATGACGCGAGCAGCGTGATCGGAAGGTGAATGAGTAGAAATGCTTTGATGCCGATGAGCCAGACGAGTACGCCGACGATCAGGGCGATGGCGAGATTTGTTGCCATGGTGCTGGCCCAAGGCTGCCAGCCGCCCCGCATCATTCCCACTGGTAGTCGGTACTGGAGAATGAACAGATAGGCGGGACCGATGCCGAACATTACCAATGGGTGCCGGTAGAGACGATAGCGCAACCGCCCAAAAACCGAGCGCGCGCGATATTCGGCGACGGTAAGTGTGTCGATGTCGCCGAAGCCTCGACGGTCAAGATTTCCGGAGCTTGCGTGATGCATGGCATGGGTGCGCCGCCAAAAACCATACGGAGCGAGCGTCAATATGCCGAGGATCCGACCGGTCCAATCGTTTGCCCAGCGATGCCGGAAGAAGGACCCGTGGCCGCAATCGTGCTGGATTAAGAAGAGGCGCACTAGGAATCCCGCAGCTGGTATTGCGAGCGGAAGCGCTAACCAGAAGCCAAGATCGAGCGTCGCCCACATTAACACCCAGAGCGCAACAAGTGGAACAATGGTGATTATGATCTCGATAATACCCCGGCTGCTGCTTGATTGCCGGTAGGGCGCGAGAACTTGCGCCCAGTCGCGCGCGGCCGGTGTGGCTGCGGCAGACTGCGTCGGGTCTTGTTTGCTTTTCAATTGAGTGAACCTCGGCCGGCGTCGGGCTGCGGTAGAGTGACACGCCGGGTTCACCTTGAAGGGGGGTATCACCGCTTGTCGAGATAAAAAAACCTAGAGGCGCTTTTAGGGGGCATTGTCACGTTCTCGGCGTCGTATCGGCTGATGGGAGTTCTCCGCCCTGTTGTTTGCTCGCAAATCTCTATCGTGCTCAGCCATGAGCCCGATCGCGCGGCACGCTGCCGGATAGGATAGCAGCCGATCGGTCACAACTCGGCTCGGCGCAAAGCCGTACTTCTTAAGCAATTTCACCATGAGTTTCTTTGCGGCTTGTGCATCCCGTCTGCTCCGGACAAGGAAATCCAGCACATCGCCCTCGTTGTCGACCGCCCGCCAGAGCCAGTATTGAGCGCCGCGGTTTGAAATCACCATTTCATCGAGGTACCAATGATCGCTTGGTCGCGGCTGCGAACGGCGGATATTCGAGGCGATCGACGGCCCGAACTTGAGGAAACACCGCCGGACCGTCTCGTAGGATGCGTTAATGCCTCGCTCGGCCAGCAGTTCCTCGACATCCCGAAAGAACAGCGTGAACCTGGCATAGAGCCAGACGGCATGGCGGATTATTGCTGACGGGAAGCGGTGGCGCTTAAACGATATCGGTCTCATCGGTTGATGCTAATCGGCGACGAACCGCAGAGCTCTCCCAGTTACCGTGGCATTGCCGCCGGGCGTCTATATCCGGCCATAGTCTCTTTGGTCGGAGCCCAGATCGCAAACATCGCTCTCAATGGTGCGATGATTCTGGCTTGCAATTCGAATCCAGGCTGGATGGAATTTTTGGAAAGGACAAACCCAGGACCCGTATAGCCTTTGCAACTACAGATGCCTCGAGTGACAGCTGTCTGATACAGGCTCATCAGAATCATCCCAACAATGAGCAAGCTCGATATCATCAGGCCTCTGCTTGTTGCTCCAGGCATTATAAGTTCTGATCACTGAGACTTGGCATTGGTCGGGGCAGGAGCGTCGTGATGCGACACATTTTCCGTTGGGGTGTAAATACCGTCGTCGCGGCCGCTCTGGTGCTTGTGACGATCGTATTCATATACGCGTCTGAGGCGCGCCGGTTGCCGGACTTGCAGCCATGGCACACGCAGGTCCCAAAACCCGACTTGGCCGCGGCTGATATCGACGCTGGTATGGACCTAGCCCAATACCTCGAATACGAGAACGCACTATTTGACGAAACACGCCAGCTGTTGGAAGCCTCAATTCCAGCAGAGGAGCAGCTTCCAGGCAACCGTTACTGGAAAGGTAGCGCGAACTATCAGTGGAGTTTCTCGACCGACTGGAACCGCACGTTCGAGCGCGTGCCGGCGGAAATCAAAGGTGGCGCGTTGTTGCTGCATGGCTTGACGGATGCACCGTACAGCATGCGCACAATGGCTGATGTGTTGTTTGAGCAAGGCTATTATGTACTTGTCCTGCGGATGCCGGGTCACGGTACGGTACCCGCGTCCTTGACGCGTACGCAATGGCAGGACTGGCTCGCGGCCGCCCGCCTGGGTGCACGGACAGTTCGGGAGAGGATCGGCACAGATATCCCTTTTCTGATGGTTGGCTACTCCAATGGCGGCGCCCTCATCGTCAAGCATCAGCTCGATGCGTTGGAAGACCCGACACTGCCGCGGGCGAGCAAGATAATATTGTTGTCGCCGATGATCGGGATTTCGCCGGCTGCAGCACTGGCGCGGCTATTAGATTCTCTAGCATTCATACCGTATTTTGAGAAGTCGGCGTGGACTGATGTGCAGCCCGAATTCAACCCATTTAAGTACAACTCGTTCCCGCTCAATGGCGCTATCCAGACTCGCGCGCTGACGGAGGAAATCGCATCCAGCATAGAACGACTAAAAGGCAATGGACGCCTCGCGGACATTCCGCCGATTCTAGCCTTTCAGTCGGTGCTCGATACCACCGTCCGTACGGCAGCGGCGGTCGATACGCTGTTCGATAATCTGCCAGCTAATGGCAGTGAGCTAGTGTTGTTCGATTTGAATCGGTTGGCTGCGTTCTCGATGCTCATCACGCCCGCGGACCGGAATTTTCTTTCTACCCTTTTCCGCCGCGAAGCTCGCGGCTACCGGTTGGTGCTCATCACCAATGCCAACGCGAACACCACACTGGCGGTACAAAAGTCCGTGGCGCCGGGCTCGCTCGATATTGTCGAGACAGCCATCGATCTAAAATATCCGCCCGGCGTTTTCTCGCTGTCGCATATCGCGGTGCCGTTCCCGATCGACGACCCGCTGTACGGATTGGAGCCGGATGGTTCGGAGTTTTTCGGGATCCGGCTCGGCACGTTGGCGCTGCACGGTGAACGTTATGCACTGCTGGTGCCGTTGGATCAGCTCGCGCGGATAGGCTGCAATCCGTTCTACCCATATCTCGAGTCCCGCGCGCTGAACTGGTTGGAGTTGGGACGTTGATGCCGGATGTCGGAAAGAATCGCGCCGGAATGAACGCCACGCTCGCCCCATCACTCCAACACATTGAGCATTTCATCAATCCGCGTGAATTTCTCACGCGGCTTTCCCTTATCCTTGCCCCGTTCGATTTCAGCGGCGTCGATCTTTAGCCACTCGGCGAAACTCACCCATCTTACACGACGCGCTTCGAGAAGCGGAAGAAGTGCGTCCGCGCCGGACTTCACCTCCTCCTCCGATGCGTCGCCGAGCAGATTTTCGACTGTCTCGATACTATCGGCGCGGTTGGTGCCGATGATGCCGGTGGGGCCGCGTTTTAGCCAACCCGTCACGTAGAGACCGCGCATCGGCTTTTCGCCATAGACGACCCGGCCCGCCACGTTCGGGACCACACCACGCAGGCCATCGAACGGAACGCCGTCCAGCGGGACACCACGATAACCGATACTCCGCAACACAAGCCCGCAAGAGATCGTCTCAGTTTGGTCTGTAGCGGACGCCTTTTGCGAAAACGGCGGACCTTCGAGGCGGTTGCGCACGAAGGAAATCGCCTCAAGGCGATCCCTGCCCACAAGGGCGGCCGGGCTGAGGCAAAAGCGAAACCAGATTCTGCGTTGCCCGCGGGTTTCAACCTGTCTGGCGAACGCGCCGAACATCTCCAAATTCTTGACCGCATTGAAATTGGCCCGGCCTTCTAGCTCGAGACGGCTCTCTTCGTTTAGGACACATTCTTCCGGCTTCGCATGTGCCGTGACATCGGAAATGCCCGCGAGCTCGCGAAGCTCCTTTGCGGTGAACTTGGCGTGCGCAGGACCCCGTCGGCCAATAACGTGGATTTCCTTGACCTTGCTCTCGGCCAGAACCTCAAGGGCGTGTTCCGCTATGTCGCTGTCGCGGAGGCCATCGACCGGCTTGGCTAGAATTCGGCAGACGTCGGCCGCAACGTTGCCCTGCCCGATAATCACCGCAACCTCATGGCTCAAGTCGAAAGTTCTGTGGCGAAAGTCGGGGTGCCCGTTGTACCAGCCGACAAACTCGGTCGCGCTGTGATTTCCGGCCAAGCCGCTACCGGGGATCGCCAAAGTGCGATCCTCGTGCGCGCCGCAGGCCAGCAGCACGGCATGGTGTGTTCGCTGCAACTCGGCGATCGAAACATCTCGGCCGGCCGTGACATTGCCGAAGAAGCTGAAACTCTCATCTCGGGCAATGCCGTCATAGACAGCGATGGCCTGCTTGAGCTTGGGATGGTCCGGCGCGACGCCACTCCGCACCAACCCGTACGGGGTCGGCAACCGCTCTATCATATCGATCCGGACGTCCCGGTCGGACCGAAGTAGCGCCTCGGCCGCGTAGAAACCGCTCGGCCCGCTCCCCACGATGGCTATTTGCAGCGTTTGCCGCGATGCGTCCTTGCCAGACATGCCCGAATCCTTTTCGGGCTCCCTCAGAAGCCAAGTTCGGCTTGGCGTGCCTTTGCGGTTGGGAGCGGATCTTGCTTCGTGCTAATAATTGGCAACATGCTCGCACGCTCCTTATTCACCGCGACCCAGGGCTTCTTGTCGTCGGGCATATCAACGACGTCGTAGATGGCTTGAACCGGACACACGGGAATGCAGGCACCGCAATCGACACAAACGTCGGGGTTGATGTATAGCTGCTCGTCGTCGGCATGAAAGCACTGCACCGGGCAATGATCCACACATTCGGTAAAGCGACAACGCTGGCAGTTGTCCGTCACAATATGCGGCATTGCCCTGCTCCCTCGTGAAAACCAACTATGTCAATACCAGTATACTGGTTGAAGATGGAATCCCGCAACGCCACGTCAAGGTCCGACTGATCGACATGATGGAGATAGTAGCAAATGCAAGAGAAGCTGTTCACCCCTTTGCAACTTGGTGATCTGACACTGCCCAACAGAGTTATCATGGCGCCGCTGACCCGAAATCGCGCGCTGCCCGACGGAGATGTGCCGCACGAGCTCAATGCCAAATACTACGCGCAGCGCGCTTCGGCCGGTTTGATCATTGCTGAAGCGACGCAGATCTCGCCCGAAGGCAAGGGCTATATTCAAACGCCGGGCATCCACAGCGACGCGCAGGTGGCAGGCTGGCAGAAGGTGACAGACGCAGTCCACGCCAAGGGCGGGCGCATCTTCCTCCAGCTTTGGCACGTAGGACGCATCAGCCATGTCTCGTTGCAGCCAGACGGAAAACAGCCGGTCGCGCCGTCACCGATCGCCGCTAATGCCCAGACCTTCATCGAAACCGGATTCGCGGACGTCTCGGAGCCACGGGCGCTGGAGACGGACGAGATCGCGCGGTTGCTAGACGATTATCGCAAGGCCGCTGAGAATGCGAAAGCGGCCGGGTTTGACGGAGTTGAGCTTCACTCGGCCAACGGCTATTTACTCGACCAGTTCTTGCGCGACGGGACAAACAAGCGCACCGACGCCTATGGAGGCAGCGTCGAGAACCGCACGCGGCTGCTCGCGGAGGTGCTGGACACGATCACAAAGGTGTTCTCGCCGAAACGGGTGGGCGCGCGCTTCAGCCCGTTCTCGACCTTCAACGACATGTCCGACAGCGATCCCATGACCACGTTCGCCACGGCTATAGCGCGGGCGAACGACGCAGGGCTCGGCTACCTCCATCTAGTCGAGGGCGAGATGGGCCAGTCGCGCAATCTGCCCCCCGATGCTGACATGGCCAAGCTGCGCGCCGGTTTCGACGGCGCCTATATGGCGAACAATGGCTACAACCGCCAGCTGGCGATCAAAGCAGTAGAGTCCGGCGCGGCCGATCTCATCGCCTTCGGGCGTCCGTTCCTCGCCAATCCGGACCTGGTCAAGCGCCTTGAGAAGGGTGCACCGCTCAATGAGCCGGACCAAAACACGTTCTACGGTGGCGATGCACGAGGCTATACCGATTACCCGACGTTGGAGGAGGTTGCGGCCTGAGTGATAAGACTTTGCCCATTGCCTGGCTCGAGATTTAGGCGCGGGCGAATATTTGAAGGATTCGGGCGGTCGGCGTAGAATGGCATTATGGATGTCATTACTCCCTTTACACCAGTTGCTTCCACCATCGGCGGCGCCTTAATCGGGCTGTCCGCTGTGTTGCTGATGCTGTTCAACGGGCGTATTGCCGGCATCAGCGGGATATTGGCGCGGATATTTCCTCCTTACACCGGTTCGGATGCAGCAAGTGCGGTGGCCTTCGTGGTGGGACTGATGGCGGCACCGCTTTGTTATTCGGCGGTGATCGGTGGGCCCGTGCCCCAAACCGTGGCAGCCAATGCGGTCTTGATGGGTATTGCAGGCTTGCTGGTTGGATTCGGCACTGTCTATGGCAGTGGTTGCACGAGCGGGCATGGAGTGTGTGGACTCGCGCGCCTCTCGCGCCGCTCAGTTGTTGCCACGGTGGTGTTCATGGCGATGGGCTTTGCCACTGTATTCGTCATGCGCCATGTGATCGGGGGGTGAGGGCAATGCTTCGTCTCGCGCTTAGCTTGATTGCCGGGCTCATCTTTGGGCTTGGCCTTGTGATCGGCGGCATGGCCGATCCGGCCAAGGTGCAGAACTTTCTCGATGTGGCCGGGACTTTCGACCCCAGCCTCGCTTTCGTCATGGGAGGCGCTGTGGTGGTGACATTTGTCGGCTATCGGCTGGCCTTTCGAGAGCATTCGCCTCTGTTTGCAGAGCAGTTCCATCTGCCAACAGCTAAAGAAGTTGACGCACGAATCATCATTGGCCCAACACTCTTTGGGATCGGCTGGGGACTATCGGGTTTTTGTCCCGGCCCCGCCATCACTTCACTGTCACTGATGGCCAACGGCACGCTCATCTTTGTGCCGGCCATGCTCGCTGGCGTCGGTCTCGCGCGTTTCGTCACGCAAAAGCGTTTGCCCAAGCGCCTTGAGACCACCGGAGGCACGGCATGATCTTCCGTCAGCTGTTCGATTCCGTCTCCAGCACCTACAGCTACATCGTTGCCAGTAGGAAAGGCGGTGAGGCGCTGATCATCGATCCGGTACTAGATAAAGTCGACCGCTATATCCAGCTCTTCAAGGAACTCGAGGTAAAGCTCGTTAAGGCGATCGACACGCATCTGCATGCGGACCACATCACAGGGCTTGGGGCTCTACGTGACCGGACTTTATGCGTGACCGTGATGGGAGAGCAAACCAAGGCCGACGTCGTGTCCATGCGCATCAGCGACGGAGACACGGTCGACATCGAAGGGCTGCAGCTCGGCGCCATTTATACACCGGGCCATACGGACGATTCTTACTGCTTTACCATGAATGATCGCGTTTTCACGGGCGATACGCTTCTCATCCGCGGCACGGGCCGCACGGACTTCCAGAATGGTGATGCAAGCGCGCAATATGATTCCATCTTCAACAGGCTGCTCAAGCTCCCCGACGATACGCTGGTGTATCCTGCGCACGACTATAAGGGCGAGACTGTGAGTACGATTGCCGAGGAGCGCGCCTTCAACCCCCGGCTCCAAGTGAAGACGGTCGATGAGTACGTCGCTCTGATGAGCAAGCTCAATCTGCCTGACCCCAAGATGATGGATACCGCTGTCCCTGCGAATGTGCGGGTGGGGCTTTCGCAAGACGAGATCGCAAAGCGTGGTTGGGCTGTGCATGCGTCCGAGCTAGGTTCTCAGCCTAACAAGGCTGATGTGGCCATTGTTGATCTCCGCGAGGACCGTGAGCGAGCCAAGTATGGGGAGATCCCTGGCTCGCTGCATGTGGGCTATACTGGCCTTGCCGATGCGCTGAAGCCCGGTGGTGTGCTGCGCGAGCTCGGGGCCACGAAGCCTCTCATCTTTTATTGTGCCTTCGGCGAGCGGTCAGCAATGGCGGTCCAGCTCGCACAGGAGGCTGGGCTCAGAGGTGCGCGGCACCTCCAAGGCGGCTATTCTGCCTGGCGCAAGGCGGACGATCACGCCCCTCGGGCGTGATGTTGAAATAACGGAAGGGATTGCGCATCACGGGAGGCTAAGAAACCACACCAGGAGGCTCAAGCCAGTTTACTCTGACAATGCCAACAATCAGATTGCGTTGACTGTACGAGCAATGTGGCTGGGCAAGCTTCGCTGAGCTTACTATTCTCCCCGTATGGCAATACTCGTGGCCCTGCATGTCGTTGCCGCCGTTATTTGGGTGGGCGGGATGTTTTTTGCCTATTATGTTCTGCGGCCCGCGGCCGGGCCTCTCCCGGCTGCAGAGCGGCTTGTCCTTTGGCACCGCGTCTTCCGCCGCTTCTTTCCGTGGGTGTGGGCGAGCATTGTCCTCCTACTGGCCAGCGGTTACGGCATGATTTTCAGCTATTTCGGCGGGTTCTCAGCTGTCGGATCGCATATCCACATCATGCAGGGCGTCGGCATTCTGATGATGCTGCTTTTTCTGTATCTCTTCCTTGCGCCTTGGCGGCGCTTCTGCCGTGTCATCGAGACGGAGGCCTTCCCAGATGCTGCCAAGGAGCTCGATCAGATCCGTCGTATCGTCGCGATCAATCTTGTGCTTGGTATTCTAACGGTGGCCGTTGGAGCGAATGGTCGTTTCTGGTAGCAGCAGCACCGTCCCAAGCTCGGGGCTGCGTCTGATGAAACCGGAGCAGCTTCTGCTTCTCGGCTCAACCCATGGGGGTCTGGAGTGCTAATCGCATCAATTTCTTGGCGGTGCGTTGAGGCGGATTCTTGCCGTTGACAATGCTATGACCGACGATGGATGAGATGCATTACGCTAGCACCAGTACTGAGTTAGGAACATGCTGAAGAACTTTAAGATCCGTACTCAGATCGGCCTCGGATTCGTTCTGGTTCTGTTGGTCTCGGCGTTGATGGTCGTTTTCGCGTTGGAAGGGCTGCGTACCGGGAGCGAGAGCTTCAAGACGTACCGGGAGCTGGCGCGGGCGAGCGTTCTCTCAGGACGCGTCCAGGCAAACATGCTGAGTGCTTCGAACGCGGCGAAGAGCTTCCTAAGCACCCGCGAAGATGACCAACTGGGAGTTTTTCAGGAGCGCTTCGATCGCGCTCGGGACTTCGCCTTGGAGCAGCAGACCAACATCGCGGATCCGACACGGCGCGAGCTGAGTCGGGAACTGGTGGACGATCTCAACAATTATCGTGCTGCCTCGGAAGAAGTTTTCGGCCTGATGCGGGGCAGGGACGACGTGCTGCGCCAGACGCTTAATCCGCAAGGCAAGCGCATGCGCGAGAATCTGACTCAGATCATGGTTTCTGCGTTCCAGGACAATGACTCGGAGGCAGCTTACGTTGCGGGCCGTGCCCTGGAGCGGGTGCTCCTGGGGCGCCTCTACATGCTGAAGTTTTTGGAGGACAACCGCGACGCCGATGTCAACCGGGTCGAGGCAGAGCTCGGTCCCGGCTTCGAGCAAGCCTTTGCCGAGATGAACCGCGCGATCGAAAACCCGACGCGCAGGGAGCGTCTGAAAGACTTCGACGCGGCTCGCTCGATCTACCTGGGCGCATTCGAAGAGATCGTGAACACTATCAAGACCCGCAACACGATCATCAAGCAACGCATGCAGCCCCTTGAGCGGTCGGTCGCTGAGATCTCCGAGCAGATCAAGCTCTCGCTCAAGGCTGACCAGGATGAGCTGGGGCCCCGCGTACAGGAGAGCAACGATAGGACGTTCTGGGCCGTTCTAATCGGCTCGCTGATCGCCATCATGCTGGCCATCGCGATTGCCCTGTCGATCATACGCAGCATCACCCGACCCATCGACGAGTTCGTTGAGACCGTCGGCAAAATTCAGGAGAGGGGGGACCTGAGTAAGCGCTTGGCGATCCCGGGCACTGAAGAGCTTGGCGTCATGGCGCGGACCTTGAACGATTTCCTGGCGAGCCTCGAATCACGGGCT
This sequence comes from uncultured Alphaproteobacteria bacterium, assembly GCA_942491645.1. Lineage (GTDB taxonomy): Bacteria > Pseudomonadota > Alphaproteobacteria > Rhizobiales > Methyloligellaceae > Methyloceanibacter. The sequence continues at coordinate 16,973 of CALOBK010000007.1, forward strand.
GAGGTAGCGGCGAACGTGGGCCGGGGAATCCTGGACACGCCGATCGAGCTCCGCTCAAAGCAGGATACGTTTGGTATCGCATTGCAGCGCATGACCGGTAAGCTACGCGACAACGCGGACGATGCCACGCTACGTAACTGGTTCAGCAAAGGTCAAGGAAGCGTTCACGATGCGAGCCGCGGCGCGCTCGAAGAAGCGGAGCTCGGACAGCGGTTGACCCATGCGTTGTCCGTGCATCTGGAAGCGCAGCTCGGCTCGCTTTACGTATGCCGAAAAGACTCGAACCGACTACAGTGCATAGGCGAATACGCCGCAGGGGGGGAGAGTGTGCAGCCCCCGGATTTTGTGGTCGGCGAGGGACTCGTCGGCCAGGTGGCGCGGGATCGCAAGCCTCTGTTGGTCGATACGGTTCCGGAGGGTTACTTCACGATTCGATCCTCCATGGGGCAGACCGCCCCGCGTGGCCTTGTCGTATTCCCACTGCTCCAGGAGAACCGGCTCTTTGGCGTTGTCGAGTTAGCATCCGTGACCCCGTTTGGCGATCGCCAGGTGGACTTTCTCTCGTCTGTCGCTGAGAGCATCTGCGTTTCGTTGCGCGCTGCTGAGCGCACCGAGGAACTCGGCAAGGCGCAGCGAGCCGCGGAAGCCGCCAACGAATCGAAGAGTATGTTTCTTGCCAACATGAGCCACGAGATTCGCACCCCGATGAACGGGATCATCGGAATGACCGAGCTTGCGCTGGATACGGATCTCGATCCCGAGCAGCGCGAATACATGAATACGGTCAAGTCCTCGGCGGACGCGTTGCTCTCGATCATCAATGACATCCTCGACTTCTCAAAGATTGAGGCGGGTAAGCTCGAGCTGGATCCGGTGGACTTCCTGCTCCGAGATGCGATTGCGGACACGTTGAATCCGCTGGCCGTGAGGGCGCACACGAAGGGGCTCGAATTGACCTATTTCGTCGAATCCGATGTGCCGGACGCGGTGATCGGCGACGTCATGCGCCTGCGACAGATCCTGGTCAATCTCGTTGGAAACGCGATCAAGTTCACCGAGGTCGGAGAGGTGAGTGTGGAGGTCAAACTGGACGAGAAAGACGCCGATGGGCTCGTGCTTGTGTTCTCGGTGCGCGACACTGGCGTCGGCCTCAGCCCAGCGCAGATCGAGAAGATCTTCCGTCCGTTCGAGCAAGCCGATACCTCGACCACCCGATTTCACGGCGGCACTGGGCTCGGGCTCAATATCTCTGTGCAGCTAGTGGAGCTCATGGGAGGGACGCTCGAAGTGGAGAGCACCCCCGGCGAGGGCAGCGTGTTCTTCTTCTCCACGAGATTCGGCAGGGGCGAGGATCGCACACAGGACGAGATCCTTCAGAGCCTCGAAGGACTCGTCGATGCTCGCGTGCTGGCAGTAGATGACAACGAGACCAACCGGCGGCTTCTTGAGATCATGCTCTCGAACTGGCGCCTAGCGCCTACGGTCGTCTCTTCCGGTCGCGAGTGCTTGGCCGCTCTCGATCGCTCCGCGAGCGCAGGTCGGCCTTTCTCTCTGCTTATCACGGACATGCTCATGCCGGAGATGGATGGTCTAAGTCTGCTGGAGCATGTGCGTGGCAACCCGACCCACGAGAATCTCCCGGTCTTGATCCTGAGCTCGTCGGGCGTGTCCCAGAAGCAGCGGCCCACCGAACACCTGCGTATCTCGGCTACGCTTCTCAAGCCGATCAAGCAGTCGATGCTCCTCGACGCCATCGTTAGCGCGCTTGCGCCGCAAGGGTTGCTGTCCCCAAGCGAGCACGACGTCGCAGAAGCAGCAGAAAGAGCAGAAGCGGTAGTAGCAGAGCCGACGCCACGAACCGATTCCGGTCGCCGTGTCCTCTTAGTCGAGGACAATGAAGTTAATCGCAAGTTTGCTGTGCGGGTGCTTGAGAAGGCGGGCTGGAACGTGGAGATCGCGACGAATGGCCAAGAGGCAGTCGACGCGTACGAGCGGAAATCGTTCGATGTAATCCTGATGGACGTTCAGATGCCCATCATGGATGGCCTCACGGCGACGCGTCACATCCGGTCACTCGAGGAGAGCCGCGATCGCAGGACGCCTATCGTCGCGATGACGGCGAACGCCATGACCGGAGACCGGGAGCGCTGCCTCGACGCAGGCATGGACGGCTACGTATCCAAGCCAGTGCGGCGTGGCATCTTGATGGAGGAGATGAATCGCGTAAGAGGAATCTATGGGTCCGTGGCGGGTGAGGAGCAGATCACGTGAGCAATCTCGTCGACCAGGAGGCGCTGTTGGATCGGGTAGACGGCGACCTGGAATTTTTGGAGGAAACAGTTGAGCTGCTGGAGTCGGACGGGCGAAGTCTCGTCGAGCAGCTCAAGGCTGCCTCTGCTGCCGGTGACCAGGACGGTCTAGTTAGCAAGGCCCACATGCTCAAGGGCATGGTTTCGAACTTCTGCGCCGATAGCGTCCAGCGGGCGGCCGAGGAGATCGAGCACGCGGCGCGTAGGGGAGAGCTCGACGGGATGCCGCCCAAGGTAGAGGGCTTTATCGAACTCTTCGACTGTTTGTGCCGAGAGACCCGCGCGATGTTGTCCGGTGAAGGTGCATGAGGATCCTAATTGCCGAGGACGAGCCGATCTCGCGCCGCTCGCTGGAACGGCAGCTCGGGCGCTTGGGACACGATGTGATTGCGGCCAGCGATGGCACCAAGGCTTGGCAGGCCTTGCAGATGAGCAACTTCGACATCGTTGTCAGTGATTGGGACATGCCGGGGGTCACGGGCGTCGAGCTGATACGGCGAATCCGCGCCGCCCGGGACCAGCCCTTCGTCTACATCATCATGCTTACGAGCCGGACGCAGACCGAAGATCTCGTCAAGGGAATCGCCGCCGGCGCCGACGACTTCCTGACCAAGCCCTTCGAGAAGGCCGAACTCGAGGTTCGCCTGCTGGCCGGGGAGCGCCTCGTGCGTCTGGAGCGCGATCTGACCCAGCGCTCGGAGGAGCTACAGGCCGCCCAGAGCGATCTCCGGGCTCTTGCTGACAAGCTATCGAAGTACCTGTCGCCCGTGATCTACCGATCCATCTTCGAAGGCAAGCAGGACGCGCGCATCGCCACGCAGCGCAAGAAACTTACCGTCTTCTTCTCCGATATCGTCGACTTCACCGCGACTTCCGAGAGTCTCGATCCAGAGGACCTCGCCTCGTTCTTGAACGAGTATCTCCTCGCAATGACGGAGATTGTCATCGAGTACGGTGGGACGCTCGACAAGTACATTGGTGACGCGATCCTCGTGTTCTTCGGCGACCCTGAGACGCTGGGCGAGGAGCAGGATGCTTATCGCTGTGTGGCAATGGCGATGGCGATGCAGCAGCGCATGCGTGTTCTGCGCCAGCGCTGGGAGGCCGCGGGAAGACGGCGCCCCTTCCACGTGCGCATGGGCATCACGAGCGGGTACTGCAACGTCGGGAACTTCGGGAGCGACGTGCAGATGTCGTACACTATCATTGGTCGACAGGTGAATTTAGCGAGCCGGCTCGAGACCGAATCCCCGCCCGACGAGATCCTGATCTCAAATTCGACCTGGGCGTTGGTTCAGTCGCAGGTGCGCTGCGCTCGCAGGGACCCGGTCGTGGTCAAGGGTTTCGCGGAGGCCATAGAGGCATACCAAGTGCTCGGAATGATCGAGGAGCAGTCCGGCGGCGCGCTCGTCGAGTTCTCGAGTCCCGCGCTCTCGCTTCGGCTCGATACAACCAATCTGCAGGGCCAGGAGCGGGAGACGGTCGTTCGCGAACTTCAGCAGGCGCTCTCGCGCCTTGCACCTTCGAACTGAGATCGATGCATGCTCGCACCGCAGTCCAAGCATAGCGTCCGGTCCTGGCCAGTACCGCGCGGATCATCCGTCCGCCCGGATCCTTGCGTAGCCGTCATAGCGCCGCGACAAGGCCACGAGCAGCGGTGTGAAGAGTGCCCAGCCAACGAGCAGCGCCAGCAGCGCGCTACGGGTTTCGACAAATTCCACCGCGCCTAACCCTTGCCCCGCCAAGTAGGCTAGGGGCCCGCCGATGGCGCCGAACAGGAAGGCGTGCAACCAGCAGCCTTTGAGCCAGCGCAGCGAGACGTTCAATGTGGTGGCAAACAGCGCCCACATAATCACAATCCAGCACGGTGCGGCGAATGGCAACACCATGCCGGATGGGTAAGCCAGCCAGCCCTGCCATACCAGTAGACTGTCCCACACGGCACCAATGGCGACCGCCGCGCCAATTAGTTTGAGTTCCGCACCGGGGTCGGGTGCACGCAACAAGTGCCAGGCAATAATCGCGGTGGCAAGCATGGCACCCAGCCAGGGGAGGCCCGCAGCGCCGCTGAGCACACAGCCAAACCAGCCGAGCTGAAACAATAGGAAATTGATGAGACTCGCCCAAAAGCCCTCTTGGATGTCTCGACCTGTGTGTTCCAAAAAACCCATCCCCATTGATTGGCTGAATTCATTGCTGCTTTGCGGAGGACAATACCCTGTTAGCGTCAGAAAGTTTCCTGTTCCGTTGCGTAGGGAATTTCGGCGTAACAAGCTGATGTATAGTTGGAAAACCGAGCCCTCTTACCGCATTCGTGGCCAGATCTGCAAAACTTCCCCGTATTTCCCGTAGATCAGGGAATTGACTAATAGAGGGGAGTTTGCCCCGGACTGCCAGCGCAGCCACGCGAACTAATTGCATTGTCAGACAAACCTGAACGAGCGTGCGAAGGGTGCTGATCTGAGGCGTTCAGGCCGCCAGCTGACGCCACTCGGCGAGGGCGGCAGAACGATTCTGTTTGAAGATGTGGCGGCTGTTGAGGTGGCGGTCGTGGTTGAAGTGATTGTGGATCGAGGCGTAGGCAGCGGCAAACTTCTGAAGGGTTTTCATGTCCCTGAACTTTGCCATTGCTCGTTCTCGCCGTCGGAACGGCTGGTGTGAATTCTCAGCCCGATTGTTGAGCCACCAACCGCACTCCCGATCGGCAGCATTGCCGATGACTTTCATCGCCGATCGGTACGACCGAAGCCGGTCGCTTACAATTGATCGCGGACAGATAATGCGTCTCTCCATTGATCCTGACGAACACCTCGTCCAAGTGCCAACGCCAGCGCGAATATGATCGATGATGAAGGTGCCTCTTCCGGATCTGCGCGGCAAACATCGGACCGAAACGGCTCCACCAGAACCGCATCGTCTCGTGGCAGATGTCGATGCCCCGCTCCGAGAGCAGATCCGCGACCTGTCGCAGCGACAGCGGATAGCGGATGTACATCATCACCGTGAGGCGGATCACCTCGGACGAGCTGTTGAAATAGCGGAAGGGATTGCGCATCACCAGAGGCTAGGGATGTCCCCGGCCCGGCTCAAGCCGATTTGCTCTGACAATGCCGACAAAACCCCTCGGGCTGCTTCAGCATCAACGGTTTTCCTGATGAAGGAAGTCCCTCAACTTTGGAAACTCGGTCTGCACATGCTCGTCCTTGGCAGCAGCAAAGCTCGGCGGAAAAAAGAGGCGGAACGCCAGGTCGAGAAATCCGGCAAATCCTGAAAAGCCAGCTTCAATCGATTGCTCGACTTGGACCCCAGTGTCGTCATCCTGCAGGCGGAGAACCAGTCTCACCGGAAGTCTGAACAATGGCCATCTGAGTTGCCAGACAAGTTCCTTACCCGGCATGAGGCTGACAAGCTCGCACTTTGCCTTGACGCGGCGGCTGCCCACCATTTCATCTAGAAGGATGCAAGACCCGATAGTTCCGGGCTTCCCCCGGATGGTGCGGAGATGGAAATGAGTGCCCGGCCACCAGCGCTGAAAGGCGTCACCGTCGCACATCGAAAGAAAGTCAGTTATCTCACGACCGGACAAGCCTGCCACGTGCACCCGGGTCGGCAATGAAAACATTATGTGCTTCGACCCACCGTAGGGATGCAACGGAAATCAGAGATACAACGTCCTGCCCGATTCTCGCTACATTGGCCGAACCATATATCAACATTGCCGCTGAATCGACATGGCTAAACGAGGGCCTCGGATCATGCCAAACAAAACTGCTTTCGTCACGGGCGGTACAGGCTTCATCGGCCTGAATCTGGTGGAGCACCTGACGCAGTCCGGTTGGGACGTGGTTGCGCTGCATCGACCAAGCTCCCGGCTGACGCATCTGCGCAACTATCCCGTCCGTCTTGTGGAAGGGTCGATCGAGGACAAAGCCTCGCTCGAACGAGCCATGCCGGAGAATGTCGATGTGGTGTTCCATGTCGCTGGCGATGTGAGCCAGTGGTCCAGCCACAAGGAGCGGCAATGGCGAACCAATGTCGAGGGAACGCGCAACCTGGTGGCGACGGCACTGGCCAAGCGAACCAGAAAATTCGTTCATACGTCTTCGACTGCGGCTTATGGGTTTCAAACTGAACTCTTCGACGAGACGGCGCCCAAACTTGGCAGAAACAGTTTCAATTACCAGCACTCGAAGGCCATGGCGGAGGAGGAAGTTGCAAGAGGCGTTGCTCAAGGGCTGGATGCCGTCATTCTCAATCCCGCCAATGTTATCGGCCGCTATGATTGGGGCACGTGGTCTCAGTTCATACGTCTTGCGGCCGACAAGCGATTGTTCCGGGTTCCGCCGGGTAGCGCTTGCTATTGCGACGTCGGGGCAGTGGTCCGGGCACATGTTGCGGCAGTCGAGAGAGGCCAAACCGGGCACAATTATCTTCTCGGCGGAGACGTGGCTTCCTATGCTGATATTGTGCGAATCGTGGGCGAACTCATCGGCCAACCGAGCAATGCAAGTGTCGGTCGTCCTATTGTGTTGCGCATCGCCGGCCGTGTTTCGGAGTGGACGTCAATGATTACCGGGAGAGAGCCGATGATCTCGCCAGAATCGGCTGCAATGCTGAGTGCGCATGTCATCTGCCGGAGCGACAAGGCAATCAGTGAGCTCAAGTACCGGCCAGCATCGGTTGATGCCATGCTGAAGGAGTGCATCGATTGGATGATCGCAGAGGGTCTCATGCGTCCGGCGGCTGCTCCGCGCTAGGTTCCCTCTTGCTAAGTGCCTGCGCCCCCGCGCCGGGAAATCGAAAAGCGACTGAACATTCGCCTCATAACGGCATCATAGATGCGAGGTGGCATGAGACGGCTTAGGCGTACGCTTAATCCGAGTGGCCACGGAAAATAGACATGGGCTCTTTGCCGTTCGATAGCCTTCATGATCGTGGCCGCGGCAACCTCTCCCGTGAACGCTCTTCCGCTCGACATATCAGCCCCCATTAGCTCATTGATCTCATCGAGCAAGGGTGTTTGCACATAGCCAGGGAATACTGTTGTCACCGTGATCCCCAACGGTCTGAGTTCTGATCGAAGACTTTCCAGATAAGCCGCTATCGCGGCCTTGCTTGCGGAATAGGCCGGTTCGAAGGGTATGCCGCGCACGCCTGCCATGCTTGAGATGCCGACGATCTGGCCACTCTGGCGCTCTAACATTGAGGGGAGGACCGCTTCAATGCAGTACACCATGCCAAGGAAATTGGTTCCGATGATCTCCTCCAGTTCGAAAATCTTCAGATCATGAACCGTGGAGGCGCGGCAGATTCCGGCACACGGGATCAGAATGTCGGCTGGCCCAAGTGCATTGACTATCTGGCGAACAGCATTTTGGACCTCCTCACGCTGGCGGACATCGACGGCGGATGCTGTACACACAATTCCGGTCTGGCAAAGCTCATCCGCGAACGCATCCAACTTGCTTTTCTCGCGGTCAATCAAGCCAACTCGGGCGCCGCGACGAGCAAATAAGCGGCATAGTTCTTGTCCAATACCGCTGGCCGCGCCCGTTACGATGACGACCTGACTGTCGGATTGCATATTGAATTTCCCTCGACGCCGTACACCGGCAAGATTGTAGTCCGTGTCTAGCATGTGTGTACCGAAACCTCATCCGCTCTGCTCGCCTCCCTGCTATGAACGAGGCTCTCCCTGCTCGTTAGGTTAGGGAGAGAGCTATCCAACGCGTTGAGAGTCTGAGTTTTTCTGCAGGAATAAGTCAGCGCTTTCCCTGCTATTTGGCGGAAACTCCCTGCATTTCCCAAGTTTGCAGAGAGAGACGGATTGGCCTCGGACTGCCAGCACAGCCACAGCAAGTTGCTGTATTTATTCACAATTACCATTGCGCTCCTAAGGGGCCGTAAAGTTTGACTTTCGCTCAGCCTCGCTTGACAGTTTTGTCCTCGGCGCCGAAAGCAAACCGTTAAGGGAAACGCGCATGACGGAAATTGAAGCAGCCGCCAAGCAATCGCACCGCTACGAAGGCGTGAGCGTTGATGAGAAGCGCGTAATATTTGCTTCTTCGCTTGGCACCGTCTTCGAGTGGTACGACTTCTACCTCTATGCCGCGCTCGCACCCTTCTTCGCGTCGCTGTTCTTCCCGCCAGGAAACGAAACCGCGGCACTGCTTTCAGCTTTCGCGACCTATGCCGCAGGATTCCTAGTTCGACCCTTTGGTGCGATTATCTTTGGCCGCATAGGCGACCTCGCTGGTCGTAAGTATACCTTCCTCATTACCATCATCATTATGGGCACGGCGACGTTCGCAGTTGGGCTCTTGCCGACGTTCTCTTCGATCGGTTGGCTGGCGCCAGTCTTGCTCGTAACTTTGCGCCTCCTACAGGGGCTTGCTCTAGGCGGTGAATACGGTGGTGCGGCAACGTATGTCGCCGAACACGCCAAGCCAAATCAGCGGGGTTTTGCAACGAGCTGGATTCAAACCACGGCCACCCTTGGGCTCTTAATGGCGCTCATGATCATCGGTGCGTGTCGCTTCTTTTTGGTTGAGCCTGCCGACTTCGCAGAGTGGGGCTGGCGCCTGCCCTTTCTAGTCTCGTTGATACTGCTCGTCTTTTCTGTCTACATCCGTCTGAAACTCAGCGAGAGCCCACTCTTCACCAAAATGCAGGAAGAGGGCAGAGGCTCTAAGGCACCAATTGCTGAGAGTTTTTTCCGATATCCGAACAATAAATTCGTTCTCTTGGCACTGCTTGGCGCAACGGCTGGTATGGGCGTCGTCTTCTACACCAGTCAGTTTTATGCGCTGTTTTTTCTGACAATCACTTTAAAGGTTGAGCTTCTAACCGCCTATCTTCTAGTGGGGACATCACTGCTTATTGGAACGCCGATGTTCGTTTTCTTCGGGTGGTTAAGCGACAAAATCGGCCGGCTGAAGATCATTCTTGCGGGATGTCTTCTGGCCGCATTGACATACTTCCCACTGTTTGGCGCCCTGACGCACGCCGTCAATCCTGATCTGGAGACGTTCCAGGCCGAGAATCCAATCGTGCTCACCGCCGACGTGGAGCAATGCAGGCTGCATCTCTTCGTTGGGCCTTGGACACAGTTTTCGGACTGCGACCGTGCCAAGGACTTTCTTGCCGATTCAGGGCTATCGTTTGAAGCCATTGATGCGCCAGCTGGGAAAGAAACTATCAGCATTCGAATCGGCTCGACTACGATCGATGGCTGGAACGAAGATGCTTGGCATCAAGCCTTGATCGCGGCGGGGTATCCCGTCGAAGCTGATCCGGCCAAGATCAACTGGCCGATCGCGCTATTGATTTTGACGGTACTTCTTCTCTACGTCACGATGGCCTACGGGCCAATCGCTGCTTTTCTTGTAGAGCTGTTTCCGACCAACATTCGCTATACCTCCATGTCGCTCCCGTATCACATTGGTGCTGGCTGGTTTGGCGGCATGTTGCCCTTGGTAGCTACGGCGGTCGCAGCGGCAACCGGGAACATCTACAACGGTCTTTGGTACCCTATAATTGTGGCTATGATGACGGTCGTGATCGGCGTCTTATTTTTGCGGAAACCGAATGAGCGCGACTTTTCCGCATGATTTGCAAGATGGAAAAACTTGGAAGCACCCTCTACTGCTTCCACCGCGTCGTCGCCGCATCACGGGGCATTTTTTCTAACAATACCGCTGAACGGTCTTGATGGATCTGCATGTATTCCTAATGGCACTCGGCGCGCTGTTGCTTGTCGGCTTGGTGACCGACGAGGTCGGGCGCCGTACGCGTCTCCCCCGCGTGAACCTCCTCATCTTGTTCGGCCTCGCCGTTGGCCCGTCCGGGTTCGATTTGCTACCGCAGCCATTTCACGATTGGCACGAGTTGCTCACCTCGGTCGCCCTAACTATGGTCGCCTTCCTTCTCGGCGGGCGATTGTCGCTTCCGGAATTGCGCGGCCACGGCAAGACGATCCTTGCGGTCTCTTTTGTGGTTGTCGTGTTGACGACGATCCTTGTCGGCTTTGGCCTTATTTCCATTGGAACGCCGGTCATCCTGGCGCTGCTGCTCGCCGGCATTGCAACGGCGACGGCGCCGGCAACGACCCAGGATGTCGTCAAATAGGAGCGCGCGAAGGGTCCGTTCACTGACACGCTGCTTGGAATCGTTGCGATGGACGACGCCTGGGGCTTGATCGCCTTCAGTTTGCTGTTGGTCGTGGCGAGATCGATTAACGGGGACGGCGGGGCCGTGATCTTGGAGCATAGCCTGTGGGAGCTTGGCGGCGCACTCGTGGTCGGTGTCGCCGTTGGCCTGCCCGCAGCTTATCTAACAGGCCAACTCAACCCGGGCGAGCCGATGCAAAGCGAGGCTCTTGGCGTCGTCTTCCTGTGTGCTGGCCTGGCGGTCTGGCTCGGGGCCTCGTTTCTTCTGGCGGGCATGGTCGCAGGCATTATCGTGGCGAACTTGGCGGAACATCACCGCCGGCCGTTTCACGAGATCGAGCATATTGAAAGGCCGTTCATGGTCCTGTTCTTTGTGCTCGCGGGCGCTTCTATGAAACCGGAAGCTCTCGATCTCGTCGGGCCACTCTGCATCGCCTACGTCGTGCTGCGCACACTCGGGCGCGTCGTGGGCGGGTGGCTTGGCGGGTTTCTGGGTGGTGTGCCCAAGTTGCATCGGCAGTGGATCGGTCTGGCACTGATGCCTCAAGCTGGCATCGCGCTCGGCATGGCCCTGGTGGGGGCGCAATATTTACCCGACCTGGCCGAAACGCTTCTGGCCGTCACGATCAGTAGTGCGATTGTCTTTGAGGTGTTCGGGCCGATCTTGACCCTGCTCGCGTTGCGCAAGGTGGAAGAGGCGGGTTCAGATTGATTTGCATTCAGGCCCGTTCGGGTTTGCCTGCCAATGCCCGGAGCCGATATGTCGGCCGGCTCGCCTTACGGCAGCTATAGATCAAAAGCGGAGGCTGACGCCCCCACGGACGCTCATACTTCTTGCCGTCGCGGCCAATAACCCATGTGCCTTGTTCCATATCAAGGAGAGACGGATGTCATAATGCTGCAGTGATTGCTCCAGGGAGATTGGAGGGAGACATGATGGACAGAAAACTCGCCCAAGTATTGGAAGGTCAAAGGCTGCTAGCACTTGGCAAGCAAGCTTCGGTCCAAGAAGCATGCCGGCGGATGTGGGAAGGTTGCAAGGGCTCGGTCCTGGTCGTCGATCAAGACCAGCGGCTTCTTGGCATTTTCACAGGTCGCGACGCGGTGCGAATACTCGCCGAAGGCAAGAGCGCCGAGGCCACGCCCCTCATCCAAGCTATGACGCCCAACCCGGTTACGGTAGCGCCTACGATTGGCGCCATAGACGCACTCCGCAAAATGAACGACCTTGGATTCCGACATCTGCCTGTTGTCGAGGGCGACAGAATTCTTGGTGTTGTCTCTCGTGGCGATTTCAAAGGCATGGAACTTGATCGCCTGGATGAAGACGATCACCTGGCGGAATGCCTCCGCTGAGTGCCTAACGAAAACAAACGCGATCTATAGACCTACAGGGGCTTATTCTGAGCTGACTAGCGCCTCTGCACAGGCTAAGTCGTGGGCAATTTGCCAACCTTCCCATTTAAGAACCGCGTACGATCTCGCGGTTCTTTTGGGCCACTTCTTCCGAATTCAGACAGGTGTTGAGACCAAGTCGGTGCGGGCGAATGATCGTCTTCAATACGCGGGCTCAACACATAAACTACCCGGTCCAAAAACCTAACCACTTCTGCTGCATGTGCGACTGGGGTCTATAAGGGCTCTGTCGCCTTAGCGCCCGCCTCATACGTCTCGTAGATAATAACTGGGATCCCAAGATCGTTGAGATGGGCCTTGATGAGCGGCTCGACCTCAGCCCATTCGAGGCCGCCGACTCCAGTAGCAAGCTTGGGGAGGGCGATCGAAGGGATGTTCTCCTTCTCGACAATTGCGTGCAGCTCTTTCAGGGCGTGACTTACATTGTGCGCCGTCGCTTTGCCCGGATGCGCTTTGTTGTCTAGTGCTGGCTCTTGGGTCATCAGATTGATGATGACCCGCTCGGGACCGGCCCAGAGCCAAGCATGCCCGGGCTTCGGATTTTCCTGATGGCAGTAGTGGCGAAAGTCCTTCGCCATCGCCGGGTGTCGCTCCCTTAGAGCTAGCGCGAGACCCTGGTTGAAGTGGTCATGGGGAGCAACGCCATGGGCGATAGCCCTAGCATCGCTCATGAGAATATCGCCGCGAACCTTTGTAATCACTCTGGTGCCTCATGAAATAGGTTGACGCTGAGCAAGCCTTGGAACGATTACGGTAGGGAAACGGGCTGTCCGTCACCTTGCGCGGTGTCAAGAATTTGGGGAGCCCGCCCTTCGATCGAAATCCTCGCAAGGCGCCTTGAGGGCTGCTATCCGATTTTCGACAACGATATCGGTTTCTATACGCAATGCGCGACTAGGCGACCTGGTGGCATGGCTTGTCCTGCCCTGGCCGTAAGGACACACAATCCGATGTTCGCGCGCGGTACCGTCTGTATCTGCGAAGAGCTGGAAACGCGGGCCCGCGTCGAGGAATGACGGATGACCGAACGGGATGCGATGGGAACCGGTAATCAGGGCGAGGCGCGGGCGCAGCGCCGTCTCGCGCAGACGCGGATCATTGCGCCGATCAAGGCCCAATTGCGTCAGGCCGGTCTGCTTTCCCTTGCCGCCGGTCTCATATGGCCGCTCCAAGCTGGCCTGATCGCCTGGTCTATATCGAGTTGGGTATCGGACTTGGCGGGAGCCGAAGAGGTCCTGCCGGCGGTTCTCGCGTTCATGTTCTGCGGGCTGGTGCGTGCGGGGCTGGACCACACGGCCGGGCGCCTCCTTTTTGAGGCGGCAGACCAGACGATCGCGCGCGAACGGGAAATCTTGATCCGGCGCGAAGCCCGCAATCCTTCGCACGCCGGCTCGGCCGCTGTGGCCGCGCTCGCCGTTCAGAAGCTCCCTATGCTCCAGCCCTGGATCACCCGGTACTCCGTTTCCATGATGCGGCTGGCCGTCCTGCCTCTCGTCCTTGCGGCTCTTTCGTTTTGGATCTCTTGGGCGGCAGGGCTGATCCTGCTTATCGCCGGCCCGCTCATCCCTGTGTTCATGGCGCTTATTGGTATGGCTGCGGAAGACGCCGCGCGCCGTCAGATGAACGAGATCGCCTCGATGAACGACATGCTGATGGACCGGCTCTCGGCCATGCTCGACATTCGTCTCTTAGGGGCAACAGAGCGGGCGGCCCAAGATTTTGAGGATCGTGCCGAGGCGCTACGCGAAAAGACCATGGCGGTCCTCCGCGTTGCGTTTCTCTCCTCGACCGTGCTCGAATTGTTCTCGGCTCTCGGCGTCGCCATGATTGCGGTCTTTGTCGGCTTCTCGCTTCTGGGCGAACTCAATTTTGGGACCTGGGGTACGCCGCTCACTTTGGGCTACGGGCTTTTCCTCCTGTTGATCGCGCCGGAGTTCTTTCAGCCTATGCGCGACCTGGCCGCTGCCTGGCACGATCGGGCAGCCGGCTACGCGGTAGTCTCCGAGCTCGACGCGCTCGATGCGGCTGACCGGACTGCGCTTGTCGGTTTGGGCGCGCGCGTGCCGCCTCTCGACGGAGTGCCGTCTGTGGTTCTGTCCGCTGCAATCGCCGCCCATCCCGGAGCAAGCATCACGCTGCCGGATCTCCTGCTCACATCGGGGCAGGCGCTCGCGTTGACCGGGCCGAGCGGTGCGGGCAAGACAACGACGCTTGCGGCGATTGCTGGGCTCGTGCCCATCACCTCGGGACATATAGAGGTGTGCGGTCAAAGGCTGGACGAGCAAACAGCGGATGCATGGCGCGCACGGCTTTCTTATGTCCCGCAGCGCCCGCATTTTCCCGACACGCCTCTTGCGGACTGGCTGGACCCAGACGGCACTGGGAACGATCCATGGCCGGCGCTGGATATTGCAAATGCTCGGCAGATCGTGCAGCGCCTGCCGGATGGTCTTCAAACGCGCCTTGGCGTAATGGGTGGCGGCGTCTCTGGCGGCGAGGCGCGCCGTTTGATGATCGCTCGGGCGGTGATGAGCGGCAGCGATTTGGTCTTGGCCGATGAACCGACCGCCGATCTCGACGCTGACGCGGCGGCCTTGCTCATCCAGGCGCTGCTGCGACTCAAGACAGAGGGGCGGGGATTGATCGTGGCGACGCACGACCCTGTCCTCGCTGCTGCGATGGACAGCCAAGTGAGCGTCGGCGCATGAGGGACATGCTTCATCTGCTGCGCTTTCTGCTTGGCGCCGCGCCCTGGGCTATGGCGCGCGGGGCGGCGCTGACAGCGATTGTACTGCTCATGGGTGCCGGACTTCTCGGCCTGTCAGGGTGGTTCATTACCGCGACCGGGCTTGCCGGGCTCGCAGGGATTGGCATTGCCTTCGATGTCTTTCGTCCCTCGGCGGGCGTGCGCTTTCTGGCGCTTGGCCGCGCCGCGGCGCGTTATGGCGAGCGGGTGTTCACCCATGATGCGACGCTTCGCGCGCTCGCCCAGCTTCGCGTGAGACTTTTGAGAATGCAGGCCATGCGCGGTGCGCGTGCCTTGGCAAGCCTCAGAAGTGAGGCTGTGCTGACCCGGATCCTTGCGGATGTGGATGCGCTCGATGGGATCGTATTGCGGCTGCTTATCCCTGGTTTTGCAGCGCTCGTGACACATCTGCTGGTGTTCTGGGCGCTTGCTTGGCTCGTTGGCTGGCCGGTGGCATGGGTCGTCTTGTGTGGCTATGTGCCGTTCGCCACACTGATCCTTTGGCGGCTCGGCGTACGCGGGTTAGCACCCTCAGAGACCGCCGAAATAGGCGCACAGACGCTTCGGCGTGGGATTATCGATATGATTCAGGACCGGGAGGCCTTGATCCTTCGCGGCCGTATCGGCGCGCGTGAGGGCGCGCTTCTTGAAATCGATCGCAGTACGCGTGGCGCCGCAAGAGGGCTGGACCGGTCCGAGCGTGATGCCGGCTTCCTCCTCTCAAGCCTCGTAACGATTGTTGCCGGGCTCGCGCTGATCGCGGGCGCCTCGCTCGTGGATCAGGATGTGGCAAGCGCGGCTGTCGCAGCCATTGGCGTCTTTGTTGCCCTTGCGCTCTCGGAGACCTTGTTGCCGTTGAAGAGGGGTGTGGCCGATTTTGGCCGCATCGAGGGCGCAGCAAAGCGGATCGGCGCCTTCGGAGATGCGCCCAGTCCAGAGGCGACAACACCTGACCACCGTTCCGACATTGCGGCGGATGCGCCGGTTCTTTGCATCAAGTCCTCATCTTTCCGCCTCGATCTAGCGCCGGGCGAGGCCGCGGCTTTGACGGGGCCGAGCGGGTCGGGGAAAACCACTCTCATGTTGCGGATCGCGGGTCTCGCCGAAGAACCGATCAACACAGAAGGCGAGTACATCACAGTCCTTGGCCGACGGCCGCAAGACTGGGAGGAGGGAGCGTTCCGAGACGTTGTCACGATGGTTCCCCAACGCAGTGCGCTTATCGCGGGCACGATCCGCGATAATCTGGCACTGGCTGCCGCAACCTCCGATGCGAAGATGTGGGAGACGCTGGCAGCGGTCGATCTCGACCAAACAATCCATGAGCGCGGGGGGCTTTCGGCGCTGCTCGGAGAGGGTGGTGCCGGTCTGTCAGGAGGGCAGGCTAGTCGGCTGACACTAGCTCGAGCTCTTCTGAGGCGCCCGCGTCTGTTGCTGCTCGACGAACCGACCGAGGGCCTTGATGAGGCCACGGCCCACCGGGTCCTGATTTTCATTCGTCGGGCGCTTCCGGACACAGCTATATTGGCAGCCCTTCATCGCGGCTTCGGGCATTCCGTTTTCGGGCAGCGTATCTCGTTGGAGTTGTAGGACGACGACTGTGCGTCAAAGTTTGAGATATGTCACACTAACACCCGAGCATGCTGCTATATCCGATCTCGGTTTTGGGCGCTCTTGAGTCGACAAGATCGATAACGCATTCCGGCGCCAAGGAGATGACTTGTCATGGAACTCGACGTCGTCGAGCTGTCACGCCTCCAGTTCGCAATGACAGCGATGTATCACTTTCTTTTTGTGCCGCTGACCTTGGGTCTGTCGGTCATCATTGCGATCATGGAAACGGTCTATGTCATGACCGGCCGGCCGATTTGGCGCCAGATGACGAAATTCTGGGGGACGCTCTTCGGCATCAACTTCGTGCTTGGCGTTGCCACCGGTATTACGATGGAATTCCAGTTCGGGATGAACTGGAGCTATTACAGCCACTACGTGGGCGATGTTTTCGGGGCGCCGCTTGCCGTTGAAGGGTTAATGGCCTTTTTCTTGGAGGCCACATTCGTCGGGCTTTTCTTTTTTGGCTGGGACAAGTTGTCTCGTGTCCAACATCTCGTGGTGACCTGGCTTGTGGCGCTTGGCTCGAACCTCTCCGCCCTCTGGATTTTGATCGCGAATGGCTGGATGCAAAATCCGGTCGGCGCAACATTCAATCCGGATACGATGCGCATGGAGATGACATCGTTCTTCGATGTGCTCTTCAACCCGGTGGCCCAGGCTAAGTTCGTTCATACGGTATCGGCCGGTTACGTCACGGCCTCGGTTTTCGTCCTCGGCGTTTCCGCATGGTATCTGCTGAAAGGCAGGCATATCGCGCTCGCCCGCCGTTCGCTCACCGTTGCCGCCGCCTTCGGGCTAGCCTCCTCGCTCTCGGTCGTCGTTCTTGGCGATGAGTCCGGTTATTCCGCTAGCCATACCCAAAAGATGAAACTCGCAGCGATGGAGGGGATGTGGGAAACGGAACCGGCGCCGGCATCTTTCACCTTGATCGGTTTTCCCGACAAGGAAGCGCGCGAGACCCATTACGCCATCGAGATTCCCTGGGCCCTCGGCATCATCGCCACGCGGTCCCTGACCCAAGAGATCCCAGGCATCAACGAGCTTGTCGACGAGGCGAAGAAGCGGATCGAAAGCGGCATCATTGCCTACGACGCGCTGATGGAAATTCGCGATCAACGCGCCGCTTCCTTCGCCGGCTCTAGTAAGCCTGCTGATATCCGTGCGGACGGGGCGATCTCGCCCGAAGCCCGCAAAGCGTTCGAGGACAATTCCGACAATCTGGGCTTTGCGCTGCTGTTGAAGCGCTATGTGGACGATCCGCGCCAGGCAACGCCGGAGCAGATCGACAAGGCCGCCAACGATACGATCCCTGGTGTCGCGCCGCTTTTCTGGTCGTTCCGGATCATGGTTGGGCTTGGCTTCTTGTTTATCGCGGTGATGCTCTATTTCTTCTGGATGTCGAGCTTTGGTGGTGAGAAATATCCCCGCTGGTCATTGATTGCAGCGGTCGCGTTGATTCCAACGCCCTGGATCGCGGCGGAACTGGGCTGGTTCGTCGCTGAGTTCGGCCGACAGCCTTGGACCGTGGATGGCGTTCTACCCACTGCTCTTTCGGCAAGCCAGCTTTCCGTCCAAGATCTCTTCATAACGCTGGCTGGCTTCGTCACGTTCTACTCAATCCTCTTTGTCATCGAGATGGCCCTGATGCTGAAATTTATTCGCAAAGGCCCATACCAGGACGTTGAGGAAACCGAAATCTGGGAGGCGCGGCACGGACGCCACCTGCACGAACTGAGAGACGACAATCTCGCTGCTGCGAGCCCTGCGGAGTAAGTGCCATGATCCTCTCCGAATTAATGAGCTACGAAGTCCTGCGTGTCATTTGGTGGTTGCTGCTCGGTGTGCTGTTGATTGGGTTCGCGATGACCGACGGTTTCGATATGGGGGTCGGCGCGTTGCTGCCTTTCGTCGGCAAGACGGATACCGAGCGCCGCGTCGTGATCAACACAGTCGGGCCCGTTTGGGAAGGCAACCAGGTCTGGTTCATTCTCGGCGGCGGCGCGATTTTCGCCGCTTGGCCGCTCGTATATGCAGTGAGCTTTTCGGGTTTTTACCTTGCGATGTTCGTTGTGCTCGCGGCGTTGATTCTGCGGCCTGTGGCATTCAAATATCGCTCAAAGCGCGAGGGCGCCGTTTGGCGCAGCAGTTGGGACTGGGCCCTTTTTATCGGCGGGGCGGTCCCTGCGCTCATTTTCGGTGTGGCTGTTGGCAATGTTATGCAAGGCGTACCTTTTGAGCTTACGCCTGACCTCGTCTCGCACTACAGGGGCACCTTCCTTTGGAAGTTCCTCGGTCTCCTAAACCCCTTTGCACTTCTTACGGGTATGGTTTCGCTGGTCATGCTTCTCACACACGGTGCGGCTTGGCTGTCACTTAAGACCGAGGGCGTCCTGGCCGAGCGGGCGCGGTCGATCGGGTCTGTAACCGGAATCGTGACCATTGCCGGGTATGCGCTGGCCGGCCTCTGGCTCGCCTTCGGGATGACAGGTTATACGCTGGTTGGTAACGTCGTGAGCGATGGCCCGTCGAACCCACTTTATTATGATGTTGAGCGGACCAGTACCTGGCTCTCAGCCTATGCCGACAGGCCCTGGATTGTCATCGCGCCGATCCTTGGCTTCCTCGGCATGGTGATGGCGGTTAGGGGTTTGCGCGCAGGGCGTGGTGAAGTCTCGACATTGCTGTGGTCCCAGCTTGGCATTTTCGGCGCCATCTCGTCGGTCGGTCTGACGATGTTCCCCTTCATTCTACCCTCGTCAATCGATCCGCGTTCGTCGCTGACGGCCTGGGACAGCTCGTCTTCCCATTTGACACTCTTCATTATGCTGGTGGCGACACTGATCCTTTTGCCCATCGTCCTTGTCTATACCGCTTGGGTCTACAAGGTGCTTTGGGGCAAGGTTAGCGAGGCCGACGTCATCGGCCATTCCGACACGGTCTACTAGAAAGGAGCCCAATACATGTGGTATTTTGCATGGCTTCTAGGGCTTCCGCTCGCGGCGGTCTTCGCTGTAGTGAACGCTATGTGGCTGGAAATGCAACGGGATCGTATGCTTGCTGGAGACGATGTAAGCGCGCAAGACCCAACTCCAAAGTCCTGACGTCCGGCCTCGTGCTCGATCCATCTCGTTGGCAACAGTAGAGACGAGCGGCCTGAGGCATGAGAGGATGCAACTTCAGGCTTGCCGTTCCGCGAGACTTAAGACCCAGGGGCGCGGGCAGTCCTTGAAGGTAATATCCCTGCCATGCATGGACCATCGACGCACGCCAAGACAAACAAGGGACTTGAGGGGTTCTGGCGCGCGCTGATCGATCCTGACCCAAGGAGCCTCCACTACTGGGCGGCAGTAGCCATCGTGGGGATTATGGCTTGCCTTGCCTGGGGTCTCTATCCCTGGCTCGAAGGGCGTGCGTCCTTTCTCATATTCATTCCAGGCTTAGCCATTGCGGCAGGTTTTGGTGGATTCGGTCCTGGGCTCGTCGCGACACTCCTGTCAATCGCGATTGGGCTTGCCCTCATCACGCGCGGCGATATCTCGACGCCAGCTCTCATCGAGGCCGGGATCTTCGCTGTTGTGGGCGTTGGCATTTCATGGCTGGGCGAAGTGCTCCGCCGGACCCGGATACGCAGCCGCCGCCACGCCAAGGACGTGCGCGCGCGCGAGGCTCATTTGCGGTCGATCCTTGATACGGTGCCCGATGCAACCGTCGTGATCGATGAGACGGGGATGATTCGCTCCTTCAGCGCTGCCGCCGAGCGCTTATTCGGTCATAGAGAGGTGGAAGTCGGTGGCAAGAACGTCTCGGTCTTGATGCCAACGCCCTTCCGCGACGAGCATGACACCTATATCAGGCGATACCTCGACACTGGCGTGAAGCGCATCATCGGCTTTGGTCGCGTGGTCACCGGCCAGCGAAAGGATGGCTCGACCTTTCCGATGAAGCTGGAAGTCGCGGAGATGCATTCAGGGGATCAACGGTTCTTCACGGGCTTCATCCGGGACCTCACGGAGCGACATCATACGGAAAAGCAACTGCAGGATCTGCAAACGGAGTTGGCTCGTGTCTCCCGGCTGACGGCCATGGGCGAAATGGCATCGACACTAGCTCATGAGGTCAATCAGCCACTGACGGCGATTTCGAACTACCTGCAAGGATGCAAGCGCCTGCTCGAATCCATCGATGATGAAAAGGTATCCAAGGTCCGCGAAGCGCTCACGGCCACAACACAGCAGACCTTGCGCGCCGGCGAGATCGTCCGGCAACTCAGAGACTTCGTGACCAATCATGAAACCGCGCGGCATGCGGAAGACGTCAACGACCTCGTTGAGGAGGCTGGTGCGTTAGCCATGATCGGCGCCAACGAAGAAGGCGTGAAGGCCAGCTTCCAGTTCGCCCCCTCTCTTCCCGACGTGATGGTCGTCAAAGTGCAGGTTCAGCAAGTCTTGCTCAACTTGATGCGCAATGCCATCGAAGCGATGGAGAGTTGTGAGTCGAAGAGACTTTTGGTTGCGACGGCATTTTCTGGCACGCACAAGTACCAGACGGGAGCGCCCATGGTGGAGATCTCAGTCGCCGATACTGGAAGCGGAATCTCGGAGACAATCTCGGAGCAGTTGTTTCAGCCCTTCGTCACAACGAAGGCCACGGGAATGGGTGTTGGCCTGTCCATTTCCAAGCGGCTGGTCGAGGCGCATGGTGGGCGTATGTGGGTTGAGCCGAACAAAGGCGGCGGTACGGTGTTTCGCTTCACTTTGGAGCCTACGACGCGCAATGGTGAGACCTGATGCCCGCCAATCCTGTTGTCCACATCGTCGACGACGACGAGGCTGTTCGCCAATCACTAGCCTTCATGCTCAGCTCCGCGGGCTTCCCCGTGCGTGTTTACGGGTCTGCGATGGTGTTCCTGGATGCGCTGGACCCTTCGCAGTGTGGGTGCCTCATTACAGATGTGCGTATGCCTGAGATCACCGGCATTGAACTCTTGCATCGGATCAAGGACGCCCTGCCGCTTCTTCCAGCGATCGTCATCACGGGACATGGCGACATTCCGCTCGCTGTCGAAGCGATGAAGGCTGGCGCCGCCGACTTCATTGAGAAGCCGTTTGATGAAGGGGCGCTGCTCAGCGCCGTCAAAGCGGCACTCGAAAAAGTGCACGGAGAGAGCAGCGGCGACTTATCCGAAATCATGGCGCGGCTCGGAACGTTGTCCGACCGCGAACGCCAGGTTCTCGAGGGGCTGGTTGCGGGGCAGGCCAACAAAATCATTGCGGCTGCTCACGGTATTAGCCCGCGCACCGTCGAGGTCTACCGCGCCAACGTCATGGCCAAGATGCAGGCGAAGAGCCTGTCGGAGCTCGTCCGCATGGCGATTTTAGCCCATGTACCGCTTCCGGTTGCTCAGCCGGACTAGCCGCACCCGCGCCTGCCCCTATTTGACTTGGCTCAAAGCGGCAGCGCCAGCCTCCCATAATCTCACCATAGGAGCGTTCTCGATGATGATCGCACGGAGATGGACGCTTTGGGAAAAGGCATGGATCAAGCCGATACGATCTTAATTGCAGTGCGTGACGGTATTCTTGCTGACAGCCTGCGCTTTTCGCTTGAACTCGAAGGATTTGAGACGCGCTTTTGCGACGAGCACACACTGTCTCCAACTTCGCACGCCTCTCGTCTGCGTGGCGCCTGCCTAGTGCTCGACCAAGAGCTCTTCTCACGGATGGAGGCCGAAGCAAGGCCAATTGTTCCAAGTTATGGGCGCGTGCCCGTCATCCTTATGGTCTCTCAGAAGACGGAGCTTGTGCTGGCCGAGGCTCGAGTGCGCGGGATCACCGAAGTACTTGAGAAACCGGTTCTTGGCGGGGTCCTGCTCAACACGATCCGCCATGTCATTGGGCAAGGCGACACCTCCGGCGATGCCTTGAGGGCGTCCTAGCCCACTTTGGTTTACGTAGTTTTCCCTAGGGAGCCGTACCGAATTTTGTGCGCGTACGAAGGCGCGTATTCATGGCGTTAGGCAAATCGATCTCCTGGTTCGACTCTTAGGAGGCTTCCATGCTGACGCCAAATACCATTCTCGACATCCGGCAACCCCAACTGCCAACCGCACCGGTAGGCTTGTGTCCAGGGCGCGAGCTCGAGGTGCCACAGACCTCTAGTGTGCCGCTCAACTTTGCCCGCAATACCGAGATCTTCGCCGAAGGTGAGGCCTCCCGCTATGTGTACAAGCTCGTTTCAGGCGTAGTCCGCGTGTCCCAACTTCTCCCCGATGGCCGCCGGCAGATTAGTGCGTTTCATCTTCCCGGCGACATGTTCGGCTTCGAGGTAGACGACGTTCACTACGTGTCGGCCGAAGCGATTGGGCCGGTCAAGGTTATGGCCTACAAGTGGCAGACCTTATTGAGCGCCAATTCTTCAGCCGCGTTCGTCCACGAACTGCTCAATAGGACGATGATCGGCCTGCGCCAAACGCAAGACCATATGCTTCTTCTGGGTCGCAAGAATGCACTGGAGCGGCTCGCGGCGTTCCTTCTTGAGATGGCTCGCCGTTCGGGCTCGGAAAGCACGCTTCAGCTCGCCATGCCCCGACATGATATCGCCGACTATCTCGGGCTGACGCTTGAGACAGTGTCGCGGATGTTCGCGGAGCTGAAGGATGAGGGAATCATCAAGCTGGAGTCTGCGCGCCGTGTGTCGGTACTCGACATGTCCAAACTTGAGGCCTTGTCGGCATGAGGCTGTGGATGTATGGAGAGTCCATGAGCGTGTTGGCTGTTCTTTCGCTTGCCCTGGCCCTGTTTTTAGGTGCGAGCGCCCATGCCGAGGGGCCGGTCACCAATGCGCCAGACCCCGAACACGGCAAGGTCCTTGCCGAACGGGTTTGCTCTGGTTGTCACCTTGTCTCCGATTCACAAACCAGCGCCGTCGTAGATGTCCCCACGTTTGTGGAGATTGCAAACAAGCCTGGCCAGACCCGGGGCGCAGTCATGGCGCGGATCATTATTCCTAAGCATCCAATGCCTGTAATTCCAATCACCAAGCTCGAGCTGAACAATCTTTCAGCTTACATCATGAGTCTACGGAACGAATAGATGTCTTGGAACGGATCAAAGTTTGCTCTGGATCAAAGCGGGCGGGGGACTGCGCGCATGTAACGTTGACGTCGGCGGCGGCGCGGAACGGGCGCAATTTTTGGGGGCGCCCGCGAGGACCGCGACGGTTGCCATTGAGAACTGGGGCGTTGTCTCAAATTGAGGGGTTAGATCCATGGCCGCGATGCTCGAACGGGACGAGTGGAAAGCTCTGTCGGATATTCTAGCGCTAGGCGCTGCCATATTTTTGGTTGTGGTCGGCGCTGTTTGGGCGTTTGCGGGTGCTGATCGGGTCATCGCCTTTCATGGCTGCGTTCTTTTCGGTGCGGCGTTTCTCGCGCTCCTCTACATGCTCACACAATTCGTCGAGGGGAGGGAGTCGAAAGACACGCGCGGGTATCAGGATGGCGTCATTCGGGCCGGCGTCATCGCCACGGTTTTCTGGGGCATTGCCGGATTTATTGTCGGCGATATCATCGCATGGCAACTCGCGTTTCCTGCGCTGAACTTCGACCTGCCGTGGACAAGTTTCGGCCGCATGAGGCCGCTCCACACGTCTGCGGTGATTTTTGCGTTTGGAGGAAATGCGCTTATCGCCACGTCCTTCTATGTCGTGCAGCGCACATGCCGCGCGCGGCTTGCTGGAAAGTGGTCGCCCTGGTTCGTGTTCTGGGGCTACCAGCTATTTATCGTGCTGGCGGCCACGGGCTACTTGCTCGGTGTCACGCAGGGTAAGGAGTACGCCGAACCGGAATGGTACGTCGATCTTTGGCTGACCGCTGTCTGGGTTGCGTATCTGCTCATCTTCCTCGCTACGATCGCGAAGCGAAGCGAACCACACATTTACGTCGCGAACTGGTTCTATTTGGCTTTCATCGTGACCGTTGCCATGTTGCACATCGTCAACAATCTGGCGGTGCCGCTATCCCTGGTCGGGTCCAAGAGCTACATCATTTATGCTGGCGTTCAGGACGCCATGACCCAATGGTGGTACGGCCATAACGCGGTGGGCTTCTTCCTCACCGCGGGCTTCCTCGGCATGATGTACTATTTCGTGCCGAAACGTGCCGAGAGGCCCGTCTATTCGTACCGCCTGTCGGTGGTCCATTTCTGGTCTTTGATCTTTATCTATATCTGGGCAGGGCCTCATCACCTGCATTACACAGCACTGCCGGATTGGGCGCAGACACTGGGCATGACCTTTTCCATCATCCTGTGGATGCCCTCCTGGGGTGGCATGATCAACGGTCTGATGACTCTTTCTGGCGCGTGGGACAAGCTCCGGACAGATCCAGTTATCCGTATGCTGATTGTTGCGGTGGCCTTCTACGGGATGTCGACTTTTGAAGGTCCGCTTATGAGCATCAAATCCGTCAACTCACTGTCGCACTATACGGATTGGACCATTGGACACGTGCATTCCGGTGCGCTGGGTTGGGTCGCTTTTATTACCTTTGGCGCCCTCTACTGCCTCGTGCCGTGGCTGTGGCACCGCAAGGCTCTCTACTCACAGGCCCTTGTCGAGTGGCACTTCTGGATCTCCACGCTGGGTATCGTCCTCTACATCACCTCGATGTGGGTCTCGGGCATCCTGCAAGGGCTGATGTGGCGGGCCTATGACTCTCTCGGCTTCCTCGAATACTCCTTCGTTGAGACGGTCGAGGCCATGCACCCGTTCTACGTGATCCGGGCCGCGGGCGGGCTGCTCTTCGTCATCGGGGCATTTCTGATGGCGTATAATTTGTGGCGCACCGCGCGAGGCGACCAGCCTGTCGATGCGACCGACCAACCAGCTGTCGCTGCGGCTCCCGAATTCCGGCCTGGCGAATATACGGCGCCGGCGGAGTAGGGAGGGGCAAATGAACTGGGAAAAACACGCAATCCTGGAAAAGAGCCCGATGCTCATGTTGATCGGCATTCTGATCGTCGTGAGCATCGGTGGTCTCATCGAGATTGCACCACTGTTCTGGTTGCAATCAACCATCGAGAAGGTGAAAGGGATGCGTCCCTATACGCCGCTGGAACTTTCCGGCCGCGACATCTACGTCCGTGAGGGCTGCTATCTGTGTCACAGCCAGATGATCCGCTCACTGAAGGATGAGGTCGAGCGGTACGGTCACTACAGTCTCGCTGCGGAAAGCATGTACGACCACCCGTTCCAATGGGGCTCCAAACGCACGGGTCCGGACCTTGCGCGTGTTGGTGGGAAATATTCTGACGAGTGGCACCGGGCTCACATGATCGATCCGCGTTCTGTCGTGCCCGAGTCCGTTATGCCTGGCTATCCGTTCCTGGCGAAGAACAAGCTCGACTATGACGACATCGAGGACAAATTGCGCGTTAGCGCAATCGTTGGTGTTCCGTATACGGAAGAGATGATTAAGACTGCCAAGGGCGATCTTGAGAGCCAGGCCGGCAAGAATACCGACGATCTTGAGGCGTTTTTGGCGCGCTATCCCAAAGCACAAGCGCGGTCTTTCGACGGGAATCCTAAAGACATTTCGGAGCTGGATGCTGTGATCGCCTACATGCAAATGCTGGGTACACTTGTAGACTTTGCCAGCTTCGACGCTGCTGGCCCCAATCTGCGGTGAGGACGAAACGATGACCTATGACCAGGTAGCTTCCATCAGCCAAGTAGCTGCGCTTCTCTTCTTCATCGTGCTGTTTGCTGGTGTCGTGCTTTACGCGTTCTGGCCCGGCAATAAGAGGCGCTTCGACGAGGCCGCAAAATTGCCGTTGGAGGACGACCCAGAGTCCGACAAAGAGAAAGACAGCTAAGCCATGGCCAAGCGAGACGTTGATACGTCACCAGAGGTCGGAGATACCGGCCATGATTGGGACGGCATTGCGGAGTTGAACAACCCGCTGCCCAAATGGTGGCTCTATATCCTGTATGCCTGTATCGTCTGGGCCATAGGGTATTGGATCGTCTATCCAGCATGGCCTCTCGCTACCAGCCACACAAAGGGCTTCTTCGGCTACAGCCAACGAGAGAAAGTCGCTGAGGATTTGGTGCAAGCGCACGCAAGCAAGTCGACGTTTCGCGACAAGATCGCTGAGAGTGACATGGCCGCGATCAAGGCCGATCCGGAACTGCTCAACTTCGCACTGGCTGGCGGTGCGGCCGCATTCGGCGACAATTGTTCGCCGTGCCATGGCCGCGGCGCACAAGGTGGCATTGGGTATCCAAATCTTCGTGACGATGCGTGGCTATGGGGCGGGTCGCTCGATGATATTTATCAAACCATCCAGCACGGCATCCGTTCTGACGATCCTGAGGCGCGCAACAGCCAAATGCCGGCGTTCGGCCAGCTTGGCATGTTGAAGCCTGACCAGGTGTCCGATGTGTCTGAGTATGTTCTCTCGTTTTCAGGCAATGTGGAAGACGAGGCTGCCGCAGAGCGCGGCCAAGAGCTTTTCGCTACTGCGTGTGCCGCATGCCATGGGCCGGACGGCAAGGGCAATCAGGCGCTGGGTGCTCCGAACCTCTCGGACGAGCTTTGGCTCTATGGGGGCGACAAGGCTACGATCGTGGAGACAATCACCAATAGCCGAAGTGGTATGATGCCGGGCTGGAAACAGCGGCTTGATCCTGCGACGATTAAGGAGTTGGCGATCTACGTTCACTCCCTCGGCGGCGGTCAGTAGCCGCAACAGAGCTTGGAATGAAGATGGCAAACGTTGAGTACGGGACCGGAGGTGCGTCTTCGCCCGGCAATGGACAGCAGCTTTACGCCGACCGTATCAAGATTTTTCCGAAAGAGGCCCATGGCCGTTTTCGCACGATCAAGTGGATCGTCTTGGTCGTCACGCTCGGCATTTACTACATTTTGCCGTGGATACGCTGGGATCGTGGATCTTACCTTCCAGATCAGGCAGTGCTCCTCGATTTGCCGGCGCGGCGCTTCTATTTCTTCTTTCTCGAGATTTGGCCTCAGGAGTTCTATTATGTCACGGGCCTCCTGGTGCTCGCTGCTCTGGCCCTGTTCCTCGTTACCTCGGTCGCTGGGCGCGTGTGGTGTGGCTACACCTGTCCTCAGACCGTTTGGACGGATCTCATGATCGCCGTGGAGCGGTTTTGGCAAGGCGATCGCAACGCCCGGCTTCGCCTCGATAAGAATCCGCGGTCCTTTGAGACCCTGTGGCGAAAGGGCGTGACCCATTTGAGCTGGCTGTTGATCGCAATCGCCACGGGCGGTGCCTGGGTTTTTTACTTTGCCGATGCCCCAACGCTCGCAAAGCAGCTCGTGTCTTTCGACGCGCCCACGACGGCCTATCTCTTTATCGGCCTACTCACATTGTCGACCTACGTTCTTGGCGGCATCGCACGGGAGCAAGTGTGCATCTATATGTGCCCATGGCCACGTATTCAGGGGGCCATGTTCGATCGGGATTCTCTGCTGATCTCCTACCGCACCTGGCGTGGCGAGCCCAATGGGCCGCACAAAGCGGGAGACTCATGGGAGGGACGGGGCGATTGCATCGACTGCCATCAATGCGTCGCGGTCTGTCCCGCCGGTATCGACATTCGCGACGGGCCGCAGCTTGAGTGCATTCAATGCGCGCTTTGTATCGATGCCTGCGACGAGATCATGGATAAGGTCGGCAGGCCAAAAGGTTTGATCGCCTATGACACGATGCGGAACCTGGACGCAGGCGCCCAGGACGCCGAACCGTTCAGGATCTGGCGCCCGAGGGTCATTTTGTACGCTGCGGCAATCGTCCTTGTTGGACTGATCATGCTCGTAGCGCTCGTGATGCGCCCCGATCTCCAGGTGAACGTCCTGCACGATCGCAATCCGCTCTACGTCAAACTCTCAGACGGCGGGGTGCGCAACGGTTACGAAGTCAAACTGTTGAACAAGCTCTACCTGCCGCGCGCGTTCAAGATTAGCGTGGAAGGACTGCCAGGTGCCCAGCTCAAGTTGGTCGGCCATGAGGGTGGTGTTGTGCCTGTGCCGCCGGATAATCTGCAATCGATGACGCTTTACATTACGCTCGACAAGAAGGCCGTGATGGCTCTTCCCGGACAAGCAACGGCATTCAACTTTATCGTGACGGATATCGCCAGCGGCGCGCGCAGCGAACACGCAGCGAAATTCCAAGGGCCCCCAAAAGGAGGGCCCCCGAAAGGAGGGCCGCGGAAATGAGCACGACCAGCACGGGTGCCCCGAAGTGGTTTCCAAAGGGCATCGCGGGCCGACACGTTCTGTGGGGCTTGATAGCCTTTTTTGGCGTCATGTTCATCGCCAATGGCTTTTTGGTCTACTACGCCGTATCGACATTCAGTGGTGGAGAGCGACCGAACCCTTACCGGAGCGGATTGAACTACAACCAGACCATTGCTGAGGCAGAGCGTCAGACAGAGCTCGGTTGGGAAACGAAGCTCGACTATGACAAGGCGGCGCGGACGATAACCTTGCGCTTCCTCGACAAGGAAAACCTGCCTGTCAGTGGCTTGAACCTATCCGCAAAACTGGTGCGCCCCGCGGAGCGCCGCGAGGACCGTGTTCTCGAGTTTCAAGAGTGGTCGAATGGGCGCTATGTATCCAAGGTGATGCTCGATCCAGGCAACTGGGTCGTGTCGGTTGTGTCATCGAAGGGCGAGGGCGGAGCACCTGTCCACCGTTTGAAGCAGCGCCTTTATGTGGCGGACGAGTCATGACTGTCCCCACAGCCGCGGTTGCAAAAGATGTTGCCGCGCCTGCACTCGCGACACTCTCACTTGCTGTTGACGACATGCATTGCGGCGCCTGCCTTCGCTCAGTCGAGCGTGCGGCGCTGCGCGTACCAGGTGTCGATACCGCACGCGCGTCCCTCGCCGCCAAACGTCTCACGGTGACGTACGACCCGAAACGAGCAAGCGACGTCGCTCTCATTGGCGCCTTGGACCGGATCGGCTTTGAGGCCGCGCCCGTCGAGACGGCGAAGCAAGACCGGGGCGATGCGCGCCAGAAATATCTGCTGCGGCGTGTCGCGGTGGCTGGCTTTTCGGCCATGAACATTATGCTCATCTCCATCGCCGTGTGGTCCGGCGAGGGGGGAGATATGGATCCAGCCCTTGCGCAAATGTTCCGCTGGCTCTCAGCACTGATTGCCTTGCCGACTGTCCTTTATGCCGGCGAGCCATTTTTTGTATCCGCATTCGCCGCTCTCAAAGGACGGCGGCTAAATATGGATGTCCCCATCTCGCTCGCCATTGTGCTGGCGACAGGGATGAGCCTCTACCAAACCATGCAGGCCAGCGATCAAGTTTATTTCGATGCTGCTGTGACGTTGCTGTTCTTCCTGCTGGTGGGTCGTTATCTCGATGAGGCCTTGCGTGTCCGCGCGCGAGGAGAGGCTCAGAATCTCCTCAGCCTGCAAAACGGCATCGCCACCGTGATCGGCGCGGATGGTTCGCAGAAGAAAGTGGCGGCCAGCGCCCTTCGTCCCGGCGACCGGTTACTGGTTGCTATCGGCGAGCGCGTCGCCGCCGATGGCGTTGTTGCCGGCGGAACCGGCGATGTCGATCAAAGCCTCATCACGGGGGAGACGGCACCGCTCTGTGTCGATGCCGGTGTGCCGGTCTACGCCGGGACACTCAATCTCACGCGCAGCCTCACAATCGATGTCACGGCTTCGGACGATGCAACACTGCTCGCCGAGATCAGCCGCCTGATGCTGGCGGCGGAGCAAGGCAAGGCCCGCTACCGTGTGCTTGCCGATCGTGCCGCCCAGATCTACGCGCCCGCCGTCCATGGGCTTGGGCTGGCAACATTCGTGGGCTGGCTGCTCTTTGGCGCCACGTGGGATACAGCGCTCACCTATGCCATCGCTGTTCTCATCATTACGTGTCCTTGTGCGCTCGCCCTTGCGGTCCCTGTCGTTCAGATTGCGGCGGCCTCTCGGTTGTTCAAGCGCGGGGTCATGGTCAAAGTGCCAGACGGGCTTGAGCGCATCGCGGAAGTTGACATGGTCGCGTTCGACAAGACCGGCACGTTGACTTTGGGAGAGCCGCAGCTACTTAACGCTGACGCTATCTCCGACGACCTGCTGGCGTCTGCCGCATCGCTTGCAACGGGTAGCAAACATCCCTTTTCGCGCGCGCTTGTGGCTGCCGCCGAACGGCGCCTTGGGAAGATCCAAGCGGCCGCCGGTATTGAAGAAACGCCTGGTGAAGGCTTGGCGCGCGAAACACCGGAAGGCGAGGAGCGCCTGGGCTCTGCGGCGTGGTGCGGGGCAACGAGTCTCGACCCGCAGAGTGGCGAGGTGTGGTACCGGCAGGGTGAGACGGCGCCGGTGTGTTTCCGGTTTGCCGATACGCTGCGGCCGGATGCAAGAACGACTGTCGAAACTTTGAAGAAGCGCGGGCTTGCTGTCGCGCTACTGTCCGGTGACAGGGATGCTGTCGTGACACGCACCGCACGTGAGGTTGGAATTGACAATTTCTACGGACAGCTCAAACCCGGCGGAAAAATTGAATGGCTCGAGGCGCGCGCGCGCGAAGGCCACAAGGTCTTAATGGTTGGAGACGGCCTCAACGATGCGCCGGCACTTGCAACCGCCCATGCCTCGATCTCCCCGGCGAGTGCGGCGGATATCAGCCAGCGCGCCGCCGACTTCATCTTCCAGGGAAAAGCTCTTTCCCCCGTTGTGGAAGCCATCGGAACAGGCCGCCGCGCTCGCCGCATGGCGCTCCAGAATTTTGGCGTCGCGGTGATCTACAACATTATCTGCGTGCCGTTGGCGATGGCAGGGTTCGTAACCCCGCTGATCGCCGCTATCGTGATGTCGAGCTCTTCGATCCTTGTGACGCTAAATGCGGCGCGGCTTGCGAGGGGAGGCCGCGTATGACGGCGCTCGCCTGGCTCGTTCCCGCCGCGCTGCTGCTCGGTGCATTCGGGCTCGGAGCCTTTCTCTGGGCATTGCGATCAGGACAGTTTGAGGATTTGGACGGGGCGGCTTATCGCGCGCTCGAGGATGAGGATCCGCCAGACGATACGTCCGAATGAGGCGTTTCCTTGGCTGGGCCGGAACGGGCCTTGGTTTCCCTCATAGCCGCTCAAGAAAAGGAACCTGGCTGTGTGGTGATCCGTTTGCGTGTTTTGTCCGTAAAGGCCTTAACGATCAAATTCGAGGACGAAACCTTGGGACCGCCGCATGACCTATGTCATCTCCTACGTGGCCACCGCCATTAGCTTCCTTGCTCTTGATTTCGTCTGGCTGGGATTCGTCGCCAAAAGCTTCTACCGCGAGGAGATCGGGCCACTCTTGCTTGAGAAGTTCAACATGGCGGCTGCGGTCGGCTTCTATCTGATCTTTGTTGTCGGCATCGTGATCTTCGCTGTTCTCCCGGCCGTGCAGGCTGGATCGTGGAAAACAGCCCTTTTGTATGGGGCGCTGTTCGGCTTCTTCACCTACGCAACCTACGACATGACCAATCTCGCTACCCTGAAAGGGTGGAGCCCGATCGTTACCATCGTCGATATCGCTTGGGGCACGGCTCTCACTGGGGTCGCGGC
Source organism: uncultured Alphaproteobacteria bacterium (assembly GCA_942491645.1). Taxonomy (GTDB): domain Bacteria; phylum Pseudomonadota; class Alphaproteobacteria; order Rhizobiales; family Methyloligellaceae; genus Methyloceanibacter. The sequence goes on from CALOBK010000007.1 coordinate 48,824, forward strand.
GGTCGTTGGCTATAGTGCAACGCGGGCCTTGGGCGGCGTATAGACTGACCGAGTTTGGGCGTGATCTAATCGTGCCTCTGCCGCGTATCTGGCAGACGCCGTCTTATTTACTATGGTGATTATGACTTCTCTCAATATTGCTGTCGTCGGCTCTGGGATTTCCGGCCTCTCCGCCGCGTGGCTGCTCTCTAAGCATCACCGTGTTACGCTTTTTGAGCAGGAGGGCCGTCTAGGGGGCCACACAAACACGACCGAGGTTCAAACGGCAGATGGGCTCGTGCCGGTAGACACGGGATTCATCGTTTATAACGAGCGTACCTATCCAAACCTGATAGCTCTGTTTGAGCATTTTGACGTGCCCACTGAGCCGACGGAAATGACATTTGCGGTTACAGTCAACGACGGTGCCTTCGAGTATGCGGGCAGTCCTCTCGGCCTTTTCGGACAAGTGTCAAACCTTTGGAATCCCAGGCAGTGGCGTCTGGTCTGCGATCTGTTCCGGTTTTTCAGATCGTCCTACGATAGGCTGAAGGCCTATCCCGAAGGGACCTCGCTCGGCGACTTTCTTGCGGCTGAAGGGTATTCCGCCGCCTTTATCGAAGATCATATTTTGCCCATGGGGGCAGCCATTTGGTCCACGCCCATGATGGGCATGCTCGACTTTCCAGCTAGCGCCTTCGTGAATTTCTATGCCAATCATGGGATGCTGCAGAGCGTCGGGCGGCCCGCGTGGAGAACCGTGGCGGGAGGCAGCAGGAATTATGTCAAGCGGCTATGCGCCGAAGGCAATTTCGAGATTGCAAGTGGCGCTGCGGTTCGCCGGGTGCGGCGCACGGACTCATGCGTCCATGTGGAAGATGAACACGGCGTAGTCCGGTTCTTCGACCATGTTGTGATTGCAGCCCATGCTGATCAGGCCTTGGCAATGCTCGGCGATGAAACAAGCGAGGAGCGGGCGCTCCTCAGGACGTTCGGATACGCGCGCAATCGCGCGGTCTTGCACCGCGACAAACGGTTCATGCCCCGCCGCCGGCGTCTCTGGCAAAGCTGGAACTATATGAAGCAGGAGCACGGCATGGAGTCTGCGCTCTGCGTGACCTATTGGATGAACAGCCTTCAAAACCTGCCGACTACGACGGATCTCTTCGTGACTTTGAACCCCCCTTCGGACATCCATCCCAAGGCTATCGATCTTGAGATCGACTATGACCACCCCGTTTTCACCGCTGATGCGATCGAAGCGCAGCGCCGGCTTTGGTCCCTACAGGGCAATCGCCGCACATGGTTCTGTGGTAGCTATTTTGGCTATGGATTCCATGAAGATGGCCTGCAAAGTGGTCTTGCGGTCGCCGAGCAGCTTGGCGGTCACAAACGTCCATGGAGCGTTGCTGAGGAGTCTGGGCGTATACACTTGCCACCGATGCTAACCGAAACCGATCCGGTTTCTTTTGAGGCCGCTGAATAATGACTGCCTCCGCAATCTATGAAGGGGTTGTGGTGCACAAGCGTGTTCGTCCCATTCAGCACGCGCTGCGCTACAATGTGTTCTCTCTTCTGTTGGACTGCGACGAATTGCCAGATCTCGATCGGCGGATCCGCCTGTTGTCATACAATCGTTTCAACGTTTGCAGTTTATACGATGCGGATCATGGCGATGGCACGCCGCTCCCCGGATATCTCCGGGAGATCGCCGCACAAAGTGGCGTTGCCGGCATTGAGCGCTTCCTGATGCTCTGCTACCCGCGCATGCTGGGCTATGGCTTCAATCCGGTCACCGTCTATTTCGGGGTCAATGCACACGGGGATACCAGGCTGATCATCTATGAGGTCAACAATACGTTCGGCGAGCGGCAAACCTATGTGGTGCCCGTGGGTAATCCCGATAAAGGTGGTTCGGCCACAGTCAGCCAAAGCTGCCAAAAGACCTTCTATGTTTCCCCATTCAATAGTGTTGATGGGCGCTACACTTTTCACGTGACGCCGCTCGGCGATGACATCACGATCGGCATCGCGCTTCACAATGATGAGGGGCCGGTGCTGAAGGCGTATTTTCGGGGGGCGCGCGCCCCGCTCACCGACCGGACCCTGCTGTCGGCACTTGCGCGTATGGGCTGGTTATCAGTCAAGGTGATGGCGGCTATTCACTTTGAAGCGCTGAAACTTTGGCTCAAGGGATTACGGCTGGTGAAGCGTCCACCGCGCACAGAGCCTGCGATTGCATTCATTCCAACACCGAGAGAGCACGGGGATCTATGACTGGAAATTCGTTTTCCGCAGGCCAACCGCCCATGGGGCTGGGTCTGATAGGGCGTTTCGTCGTGGGCGTCGGCGAGCGCCTATTGCCGTGGCAACCGGAAGGTTCGCTGTTGATCGAACTCCCGAATGGACGGTGCATCTCTTTTGGGCGGGAGCGGCCACATCAGGCTGTGTTTAAGCTTAAGAACTATCGCGTGATCAGGAAGTCGATCCGCCGCGGCGGGATCGGCTTTGCTGAGGCCTATCTCGATGGCGACGTCGAGTGTGCGGATTTAGTTGGGCTGTTCCGTTTCGTCTTGCGAAACTATTTCGCGCTTCGGGATTCGGGCCGTGTGCTCTTCCGGCAGAGCCTCTTCGATCGCTTTGGGCATATGCGCCGGCGAAACTCGCGCCGTGGCAGCCGCCGCAACATCGTCGAGCATTACGATCTCGGCAACGCTTTCTTCGAGGCGTGGTTGGATGATCGGATGATCTATTCCAGCGCGCTCTATAAGGACGATACGGCAACGCTTGACGAGGCACAGGACGCCAAGCTGAACGCAATCCTTGAGGCCTTGCGCATCACACCTGGCATGAGCGTTCTGGAGATCGGCTCGGGCTGGGGGGCACTTGCGCACCGTGCGGCGCGCGACCTTGGTGCATCCGTCACAGCCATCACGTTATCTGATGAGCAATTAGCGCATGCGGATGCCCGGGCGAAGGAAGCTGGTCTTGAGGCGCAGCTTTCCTTCAAGTTAGAGGACTATCGCGACACGCAAGGTCAGTACGACCGCGTCGTGTCTATCGAGATGATTGAAGCCGTTGGTGAGCAGCACTGGCCGAGCTATTTCAAGACGCTCTATGACCGTCTTAAGCCGGGTGGGACGGCGATCGTCCAGGCGATTACAATTGGGGAGATCCACTATCCCCAATACCGGCGTCAGCCCGACTTCATCCAGCGGTATATTTTCCCAGGAGGCATGCTTCCCACCAAGACGATCATGGAGGAGCAAGCGAAACAGGCCGGTTTGGAATACGAGCCCGTTTTGGCTTTCGGATCGTCATATGCGCGGACACTGCGTGCCTGGCGTGAACGTTTTGAAGCCGCATGGCCGGAGATTGCACCGCTTGGCTTCGACGAGCGCTTTTACCGCAAATGGTATTACTACCTTGCCTATTGCGAGGCGGGATTTTTGGAAGACACGATCGATGTCGGCCTTTACCGGCTGACGCGACCCGAAGAAAACCCGCCTACGGCTTGAGCATGAAGGTGCGGACGATCCAAAAAAATAGGGCGTTCGGCATGAGTCGTAGCGCTTTCAGTCCCCAAGCAAGCCGCCTCGGAAAAACAATCTCATAGTTCTTGTTTTCGAGGCCGCGGAGGAGCCGCTGGGCAGCGACATCCACTGGCATGAGAAACGGCATGGGGAAGTCGTTCGTCGCCGTCATGGGGGTGTCAACAAAGCCCGGATTGACGATCGACAGGCTGACGCCCTTTTCTTCGAGCTCCGGGCGCAACGATTCCGCTAGATTGATCAACGCTGCCTTGGTCGGGCCGTAGGCCGCAGCTTTGGGAAGGCCGCGATACCCTGCGACGGAAGAGATGATAGCGATCTGCCCGTCTTCGCGGCTCATCATGTCGGGCACCACGTTCGCCAAGACGTTCACCACGCCCATATAGTTCACGTCCATGGATTTCCGGAAAGCCTTCGCTTCGAACTCTTGCGGTTCGACAATCTTCCATGTGCCAGCCGACATCACCACAAGGTCGATTGGACCATGCGCGGTTTGGATATCGCGAAAACACCGCGCGACGGCGTTCTCGTCGGTCACATCGAGCGGGTAGGCGACTATCGACTTGGATGCCATTTGGAGCGCCTTGAGGTGCTCCTCCGAGCGTGCGGATACCGCGACCGTCGTGACACGGCCATCCAGAAGCCTCGCCAACTCCGCACCAATTCCGGAACTCCCGCCGACAATCCAAGCCGTGCGCCAGCGGAGGGGAGTAGTACTTGCCACTCAGATCCCCGCGAGGGGCTGTAGCAGGCGACCAAAAAGACTCTTGAAGCGCGTGGGGGCTTCGGTCGCCACGATGCAGATGCACGGATCGGAGGAGTCGACCACGGGCTGGTGCTCCACATGCTCGTCGAGATCGGCGATGTCGCCCGGCCCGAACCGTCCCAAAGCATCGCGGTAGGAGCCTTTCAGCACTAACGTGATTTCCATACCGTTATGCCCATGATCGGGAATCTTCTTCCCCGGTGCGATCTTCAACAGGGTGAGCGAGCCTTTCGCAGCCTTCGAGATCGGCACGGAACGTTTGGCAACGCCGGGTGACACGGTCTTCCATGCAATGGTGTCCAGTCCACCGGTGAGCAGCTTGGCCAGGGGCAGAGGAACCTCCGGCGCACTCTGCGCAGGTTTGGCTGTCTCACCGCCGCCATCACCATAGATTTCACCAAGCCTGCTCAGCGTCTGTTTCAGCGCCGTTGGGCTCAACATGGCGGGGCTGACTGACTCCAGCAGAGACCCTCCCACCGCCTCAATGTCGCGAAGAGTAGCGCCGCAGGTCGGGCACGAGGCAATATGCGCTGCAACCACCGTTGCGAAGGACTCGTCGAGGGTACCGGCGGCAAAACTCACCAACGTCGCGGTGTCAGGGTGATGGGCGATTTTCATTTCACGAACTCCAAGCGTTCCCGCAGCTTCGCGTATCCGAGGCGAATGCGTGATTTTACAGTTCCAAGCGGCAGATCGAGTGCTTGAGCGATATCGGTCTGCGGCATGTCTTGTACGAATGACATCTCAATTACGCGCCGCTGATCGGAAGGAAGAGCCGCGAGGGCTTGGCTGATCAAGTTGTTGCGCTGCCTCATCTCTGTTTCTTCCTCGCCACTGGCAATCGGCGCTTCCAAATGCAATTCGTCTATGTCCTCAAAGACCTGAGGGGATTGCCGTCGAAGCCGATCAATCCGCAAATTCCGCGCAATTGTGAAGACCCATGCCGCCACCGTTCCTCTTTCTGGCGAATACAGCTTTGATTTGCGCCACAAGGTCAGCATCGCGTCCTGGGCCAAATCTTCCGCGGTCGCGGAATCAGCGCCGCCTCGGATCATTAGCGCTTTAATTTTCGGGCCGAACCGAAGAAACAGGCACTGGAAGGCATCGCGGTCACCGTGACAGGCAACGCGGTTTATGAGGTCTCGGTCGTCCAGGAGCTCTTCCGGGCTAGAAGACAATGATTCGGCCGTGTTCATATGGTGGATGCGGCGTGGTCCTACAGATTTGTCATGTCCTTCATACGTGGGAACTAACCGTCCGGATCACCGCGCGGATGAACTTATCTGGATCGCTTTTTCCCTGGAGCCTGATCCGAAAAACCGCATACGCAAGCCCCGATACCCAGGTTTCTGTGCCCAGGCCCGAACGCCAAAGAGGCCACGTCTCGAGCCGGGAGTCTAGGCCAACCCGTCCCAGTTGCGAGCGTGGATGATCTCACGTTCTGCCTCGCTAGCAAAGCGCGCGTCCCAGTCTTTTAGGAGTTGCCCCATGACACGCCGCCACAGCGGAGGAATAAGCGCGATCGTCGCCATGGTCTGATAGCCGTAGGGCAGCATCGGCACGTCGTCCAAGGCATCCAAACGCCAAAAGGGCTTGGTCGCGAACATGTGGTGATCGGAGTGGCGGGGCAGATTGTAATGCAGGACGTTTGAGAGCCTGCGATAGGAGTCCCAACTATGGCGCGGCCGGATCGGTGCGGTCTCGGCGCGCACGAGACCGAAATGCTGTACATAGTTCACGAGCTCATGAAACAGGCGCCCCAGCACTCCGGCGAGACCGAACACCAAAATCGCAAACGGCCCGCCGATCGCAGCCACGACGGCAAGGATCGACAGCGGGGCGGCATGTGCCCGTATCAGTCGGTTGTGGTGTGACCAGACAGGCATGCCGCGGCGGCGCAAGCGCGCGGCTTCGACTCGTGCAGCCTGGGTGAACTGTTGAATGATGGTCCGCGCAACGAACGTTGGGAACCGTTCGCCCCGCCGTGCCGTGGAGGCGTCTTCGTACGTGCCCACCAAACGGTGATGGACGTGAACGTGATAGATCGTAAAGGAGGTGTTGCCAGTGAAGCCGAGCAGAAGATGCGCGATCGTTTGCGGAAGCCGTCCTTGCCGATGGGTCAGTTCATGCCCAACCGTGGCGCCGACCAAGGCCAAGAGATACCCGACGGCCCAGATGGCTCCGATCAATTGGACCGGGTGATCCGCGAAGCTTGGATATTCAAGAGAGAACAAGACGAGCAAGGCCGTCAAAACGAACATCAGAGGAAGCGACAGATAGAGATTAAAGTTGAAGAATGCGCGGGCGCTGTCGCTCAACCTGTCCCAATCATCGCCGCTGATTTCGTCCGCGAACGACCCGAAGATCATAATCAGCACGATGACCGCAAACGGCGCCCAACCACTCACGATCAAGGATGCCGACCCAAGAAGCAGGAGAATATTGGCCGACGCGAATTGGCCGGCTGCGAAGACACCAGACCACCAAGTCTGGCTGGACTTCGCCTCATCTGTTGAAGGATACACGACCTATCTCTCGACGCCTGAATTGAGCTTCCCAGTGCTAATGCGCTCTATGCTACACACCTAACGTGCGAGGCAAAGCCCTAGTTTGCAAATGGTGAAACTTGCCGCAGCTCGCGCCTCAGTTGACAATCGTTAGGGCCGCACGCAGTGGAAAAATGCGGCATGGCAGGTGAAAAACACATGTCAACGGTTCTAATCACCGGAACGTCGACGGGCATCGGCCATGTTGCGACAAAGATTCTCGCGGCCAAGGGCTGGCGCGTCTTTGCCACAATGCGAAACCTTGCAAAGAGGGACTCGCTTGAGACCGCGCTTAAGGAGGCCGATTTCGCCGGGCAGGTTAGCTTCGAGCGGCTCGACATCAACGACCAAGCCTCGATCGAGGCGGCGGTCGCGTCCATCCTTGCTGAGACCAGCGGGAAGCTGGATGCCGTTGTGCACAATGCAGGCGTGGCTATCGCGGGCGCCCATGAAGATCTGCCCGAGGCTGAAATTCGACGCGTGATGGAGACGAACTTTTTCGGCGTGCTCGCATTGACGCGCGCACTACTGCCCATTTTTCGAGCGCAAGGGCATGGGCGCATCGTTCTTATTTCAAGCCAGTCGGCTTTTGCGGGCCAGCCTGCAAACTCGATCTACTGCGCCTCCAAATGGGCCCTGGAAGGATGGGCCGAGTCGATCGCCTATGAACTCGACGGCTTCGGGATCGATGTCGTTCTCGTTGAACCTGGTCCCTACCGGACGGAGATCTGGACAAGCACGGAACGCGTGCTCCCTCAAGGCGGTCCATATACGCCTTGGCTCTGGCGAGTGTTCCGTGGCGCCGATGCGCATGAGCAGAAGCATGGCCGCGACCCGGTCGAGGTCGCCCAGGTGATCGCCACGGCCTTGGAAGCGCCCCATCCTAAATTCCGCTATCCCGTTGGCTTCTTCGCGCGATTGGATTTCTTCCTTCGCGGCAAGCTGCCGAGCCGGATGATCCGGAGAGGGACAAACCGCTATCTGGGAATTCCGCCAAAGCGTTGACGGAAGCTGACGTGTTCTTTAGGCCGATTTGGTTTCGGGCTTACGCTGCCACCGTGCTGGCCAGTAGCGCTCCATCGTGGACATCACGGCCGGCAGGAACAGTAACGTTCCCACCACGGCGGACATAAGCACGATCACAACAATTGTTCCGTAGAGCGCGACGGTCGGCAAAGAGCTGAACATCGTGGTGCCGATGCCGGTCGCGATCAACACAGTGCTCATGATGACGACGGGACCGACCGTCATGATAGTCCTTTGGAGTGCCGTATTGACGTTCGCCTCCTCGGCCCGCTCCAGACGGTAGCGGGTCAGAAAATGGATCGTCGCGTCTACGGCAATGCCGAACCCAACGGCGAAGGCAACGAGGCTGGTGAATTCAAGCCCGCCCTCGACGAGGTTTAGATAAGCCCCGCCCATGGCAATGGGAAACAGGTTCGGCAGGACGCTGGCAAGTCCCGCCCGCAAGGAGCGCATGCCGATCCCAATCAGTAGGAGAATGAGCGCGATAGCGATGATCAAGCTCCGGTTGAGTTGCCGGATCATCTCATGACTTGCCTTTGAGGAAACGGGAACGATGCCGGTGACCGAGATTTCCAGTCCTGGATTCGCGGCCTCGAGCTTCTTCATCCCGCGTTTCACATGTTTAAGAACAGGCTCCAATTCGTCGGAAGTCATGTCGCGGAACTGCCCTCTCAATCGAATGGCCTTCTCCTTCAGCGCCACGAAGCTTGAGGCAAAAGACTCCACTGACTTGGATTCCAGAAAGTCGAGAAGACGGTCCTCGCCCTCCACGCCGCCTCCCAGCCATTCCTCAACAGTGTGCAGCGAAGTCACGGCGCCCACTGCGGGTTCTTTTTCCAAAACCTTGTGGGCCTCGCGAATGACAGACAATGTCTTGAATGACTTCAGGGCGTGCTCCTCCGGAAAGTCCAGGATCACCTCCATCGTGTTGGCTCCGGTGAGTTTCCTGTCATAGTCCTTGATCGCTTTGAGGGCCGAGCTATTGGGCGGCATATTGCTCACATAGCTGTACTGCGGCTGGTTCAACGTGTGGAGCCAGAAGCCTGCCACCGTCGCAAGAAGCCCGATAAGAGTGATCGTACGCGGGGCCGCCGCTACTGCATCTGCTGCCTTACCGCAGACTGTCTCGATACTGCTGCGGATCACATCTACTTTCTGGTCTTCGTGATTTTCCTTCGCGTAGCCGCGCAGCAGAAGGACCGACAGGGCTGGCACTAGCAGAAGCGTGACGATGAGGGCAACAGCGGTCCCTGCCGCCGTGGTCATCCCAAAATGGGCAATGAATGAGTGTGGCATCCAGATCAGCGATGCCATGGCCATGGTGGTTGTAAGAGAGGTGAGAACGCAGGCAGGTCCCACTCTATTCACGGCCCGCTCGATCGCAGCCTCCAGAGGTTCGCCCTCATGTATGCCGCGGCGGATCGAAAAGAGCAGATGCAAACAGTCCGAAAGGACAATGACGAGGATGATCGTCGGCGCGATGCCTGTGAGCAGATTGATGTCCTGGTCGAACAGCCACATACCACCGCGAAGCCAGACCACAGCGATCACAGCAGGGATCGCGGCGATGACGATGAGAGAAAGTCTGCGCAGGAAGACCCAGCACAGCAAGAGCCCGAGGCCTGCGGCGACCAACCCAAACATGCGCTGATCCTGGGCAAGGCCGGAGAGAATTTCATCGCGGATGACCGCTAGACCCGTCAGGCGCGCGGTAACGTCGGACCCCGTCAAGGTCTCGCTGACCGTCTTGCCGACTTCCGCAACAAGGGCCCGTTCCGCCTCTTGCCCTTTGGGGTCTTGCCCCTCGCTTTTCAGCGAGAGCGCATAGACAGTCAGGCGCCAGTCATTGCTGAGGAGCTGGCCTGCGATGAGCGGATGCTGGATCACCTGCGCTCGAAGCTCTTTGGAGTCTTCAAGCTTTCCGAGATCGTCGGGGAAGAGGGACTTCGGAGCGCTGCCGTCTTCCGGCGCAGTGACGGCTGAGAACATCGAGAGCACGCCCGTGACGCCGTCGACCATCTTAAGATTGTTTTGAAGGGTCCTTAGAGCCTCCAGGTCTTTTGCGTTGAAAGGCTTCTTGGCCTCAGCAACAATTTGGAGATCGGGCTGACTGTCTGGAAAGCGCTCCGTGAGGAGGTCGAGTTGAATAAAATCGGGGTCGTCGGAGCGAAAGATCTCCCGGACATCGCTCGAGTAGCGCAAATGATTCGCGCCATAGACTGCGATTGGCGTTATCAGGGCAACGATGATAAGGCAGATCCACGGGTGACGCAGCGAAACGAGCCCAAGCTTTTCCAGTCCGAAACCAGCCGTCATCAAAGTCTTCCTTTAGATATCTCGCCGCGTTTGGCTCCTGCGTGCTCGCAGGAAATCTAGGCCAAGAACTCGAGGTATTGGCGGCGCCCAGTATTTCTTATCAGGCGATATGAAGCGGTGCCATGTTGACACGTCTCTTTGCACGTTCCACGGCACGAGCCAACCTAATCGGCACCCCATCCAAATACATTGTGTACAACCGACCAGCGTTTCTTCTTTGCTTTCGCGCCTTTTCCGAGGATCTAATAGCTATAAAGCCGGTCGACCCACCAGCCGGATTTACTCAACCTGATCCAGGTATTCACATACTGAGAAAACTTCGCGTCCCCGGACGGCAAGCCGAAGACGACCGGAACGGAAATGACACGAGGATTGGGACGACCACTAAAAACCCTGGATAGAGAAGCGTCCATGCCGACCCGGCCTCGGCGGAATATAACATTGCATCATATTCGCCCTCGGGTGCGCCGAGGAGGATACGCGGTGAGTCGATCACCTTTACGACGGCGTCCGGAAGCGTCTCTGCCGCGCGCTGAACGTAGAATGGGTTGTTGAGCAGTGCGAGCTTGAGCCCTTTCAACTGCTGGAGTTCGTCCCAGTCGCCAAACTCCCGTCGCCTGTGGTCGCGAACGACCAGAGAGAGCGAGGCATCCATATAAGGTTCGGACAACTGATATTTCAGCGTGCGGTTCGGCGTGGCGAACAGGCCTCCGATGGAAATGTCGATCTGACCATTGGCCAAGTATTTGGCGATGTCCTCGCGCTTGATCTCGACCAGGTCCAGCCCGAGCCCCAAATCGTTGGCGATCATCTGGACGAGGTCCACCTCAAGGCCAACCAGATCACCGTTCTGCCGCTCATATGCAAACGGCAGGGAATCCGACACATAGCCGACCCGCAGGCGCCCGCGTTCTTCGATTGCCGCCATGCGGTTCTCGCGGCTGGCGTAGGGAAGCGGTTCCACATTGCCAATATTGAGGAGCCGTGTGTCAGGCTGGTCGGAGAGCAGCTCAATTTCGGCCAGGGCGTTGTAGGCTTGGTATTCCTGCGGCACCACGTCTTCACAAAACAGCCGCAAGCCGCCAAACAGACCAAACAACAGCGCTGCACGGATCACCAAGTGGCGGACTACTTTGTACCAGTTGAGCTTCAAGTGACCGGTGACTGCGACGGCGGTGAGCAATGCCAGCATAACAGTGTGCATACCGGCAAGAAGCGTCCCGAACCGCCCCGTGAACTGATCGACTGAAACGAAAATCTGGAACGTGTCCGCCGGGATACGCATGAGGTCGAGCAGGAAGGGCAGCGCGAAGACAACTTCGCCGAAGAAGCTGAACAAGCCGACGCCCAAAAGCTGCGGGTAATCGTCGAGCGACAAGGGGGTTCCAGCAAACCACCCGGCAAACGGGACGAAGGCCAGAGACAGCAGCTTGCCCAGATTGGGCAGATTGAAATTGATCGGCACCATGAGATCTGCGGCGCTTTCGCTGTCGGAGTCCAAGCACCCAGCTTCATCGAGCATATCTTTGATTTGCTGAGACAGCAGAGGCAGTACGATTAGAAGGTTGCCCGTCACAAAGGCTGTGATCAGCGCGTCCTGTGTCCCCGACAAGACACGCCGAAAAGGGATCGGCGTTATGATGGACACGAGTCCAGGCAAGATGAAGAGCGACAGAAGCAACGCTGTGCCGATATAGGAGAGAATGTAGACCTGCAGCCGGCCGAGCTCTTCAAAGCTGATTGTGCCTGCGGTCGCCGCGACGAGAGCAAATACACCGATAGGGGCAAGCTGCACGACGAATTGCGCGATCCTCATGACCGCTTCGCTCGCCATCTCCAGATTCTTCAGAAGTATTGCTTGTCGGGAACGCCGATCAGAGCAATACCGCCAGCGAGCGAGATAATGACGATCGCGGGAACCACGCCATTGGCAAGCGATGAAAACGGATTCGAGGGAATGTAGAGCTGCACAAAATCGAGCGGTTCTCGTTTCTCAATCAGGCTGGTGCTCAAGAAGGTCGCCGAGGGCCAGTCGGGCAGGGCGATTCTCATGCCCAGTATGACGACAATGCCAATCGCCCAGAAGGCCAATACGAAGACGCCGCCCTTCCGTGCAAGCAGCCAGACCTCTTTGTAAGATAAACGGCCAAGGCTCACGAGAAGCGATACGACGATATAGGGCAAGACGGTCATCTGCAGCAGGCCGATGAACACGTCGCCAATGATTTTCAGATTCGCCGCCCATTCGCCGAAGACGACGCCGGCAACAATACCGAGGAAGAGACCAAGCAGGACTCGTCCGGACAGTCCCGGAGTCCAACGGCGGTGTTTTCGCACCGTGCTGCCAGCGTCAGGCCCAGCGGGCCCCGTTGTCGCGTTTGCATCGCTCACTCGGAAAGCTCCTGAACAGTCGATTTTCGCGCAACCGGTGCCTGGATTGTCAGGGCATCCCAGAGACGTTTGAATCCCTCGTCTTCGCGCAAGGCATCGACCAGCTCCGGCGTGACGCCGAGTTCAATGCGGGTTGCTTCAGGAAGACGCGGCCATGATGGGCTGAGGAGGAGCGCGTTTTGCCCAGCCTCCAATGCACCGGAACGATCCCCATTCAGGAGTCGGGTCTGCGCCGCCAGCCACCAAAGCGTGTCGCTGTTCCGATTGACAGCAATGCCGCGCTCGGCAGCCTGCCGGGCCTGCGTAATCAGTCTGGCCCGCTCAGCCTCGGGAGCGCCATCGATTTGGGTCAGGTATGTCGTGGTGTCCGCGGCCGCGAGGTGTCCGTGGCGAATATCGAGCAGACGCTGCAACTCGCGGATCGGTGTTGGGTGATCCTCCACGTGGAGATCGATGAGCCGATCGTTCAGGCCGAGATAACCGGCACCCTCCCGAACGACAAGGACAGCAGCGGACTCCCTGCCGCGCGCATCGCCGCCCGCGCCCTGGCCCGCCGAAATAGCGTGAACGAGCCGGGTCGCCAGATCGCCGGGGAGCGCTTCATAGGCGGCGGCCATGGCATCAAGCACTTGCGGGCCTGCCAGAAGATTGCCCTGAACCGTGTAGTGCTCACCCGTCTTGCCACCTGCAAATGGCAGGCATTTTTCGCCGGTGAAAGTTGCAGGGTTGCCCTTGGCATCCACCGCGCCGATCTGCCGCGACTCTCGGCCTGGATCGCTGGCAAGAAGGCGCTTGATCACCTCACTTGCCGATACACCCTCTGCGAACATCTCAAGTGCTTCCGGCCCAAAGAGTGGATTTCCCACTGCCTGGGTCGCCAGCGCTCCTGTCTTGGCCTTGGCAAACGGAACGACGTCACCGACAGCAAAATACTTAGACTGAACGGCAATCCCGTGCTCGCCTGTCTCCGGGTCGTAAGCGACAATCGAGAAGGTGGTGATCAACGGCTCTTGGGCCGTATGTGGCGCTTTCGCGACAGCCTCCGCTCCTTTAGGGCCGACGAGTGCCAAGAGGCCCACAAGGCTGAAAAAGACAAAGAGCATCGGACTGTGCCGCGGCATGTTCCCCCCCTCAGTTGGCCACCAACCCGGCCAGTGACTCTCTACACCGCTTTTGCTCTTCTGCCTGTTTACCGTGGCGCTGCAGACTGGCGCCCTCGGAAGAGCAGCATGAAGACATAGAAAAGCCAGACCCCGACGGCGGACACGGCCGCCGAAACATAGGTCCAAGCCGCTGCGTCAAGAACGCTATCGACACCTTGGATTTGGTCTTCCCCCTCAATGATGTTGTGGCGCACCAGCAACGCCTTTGCCCGCGCGCTTGCGTTGAACTCCACGGGAAGCGTGAGCAGCGCGAAAAAGAAAGACGTCCCGAAGAGAATGACGCCGCCCCAGGTGAGGCCGTCCATCTGCAGCATGAGACCGGCAACGAACAGCCAGGGCGCGATCTTCGAGGCAAGCTGCACGAAGGGCACGATATAGGTGCGGGCCTCCATGGGCAGATAGTCCTCCGCATCCTGCAAGGCGTGCCCGGTCTCGTGTGCCGCGATCCCGGCGGCTGCAACGCTGGGCGTGAAATAGACATCCTGGCTGAGCCGGAGGACTTTGTTTCGTGGATCGTAGTGGTCGCTGAGGGCACCTGGTGTGGCCTCCACAGTCACATCATGGAGGCCTTGGGCATCGAGAAGACGCCGGGCGACCTCAGCGCCTGTGATTCCGCTCTCGGTCCGCACTTGCGAGTACTGAGCGACATTCTTTTTGATACGTGACTGCGCGTAAAGGCCGAGCAACAGTCCCGGCAGGACGCACACCCAAAAAAGGGGATCTTCGAACATTTGGCGCTCTTACTCGCGATTCTTTCGCGTGTTGATCACGATCACGATGAGGATCGCGACAATGACTCCCACGCCCACGGCACCCAATATGCCCCACGCGGTGACGGTTTCACCTCCCATGGCAACATCTCCCCACGATGATGCGCAGCTCTGGCTCCAGCCGCGCCCAATGGTAGGGCACGAGCTTACGCCATTTCTGGCCCCCTCACGATGACTTCTGGTGGTTGTATCTAGCGCGCGGGACCGACTGCCCAGGCGCGCCGGGCAGGCTTGCTGCGCCCTTTGAAGAGGGAGAAGAACCCGCGATTTGGCCTGTTTTTACCGGCACGTTTGGCAGTGTTTGCGTGTGTGGCGGTCTTGGACCGTGCGAACAGACCACGTCGCTGGGGTGGCCTTGCGGCCGCGATACGGTCGACAACCAGCTTACCCGGCTTTGCTGTTCGGTTTTGCTTCAGCCGTGCCTTCGCAAGCTTGTTCTCAGGCCTTGCCAAGGCTTTTGTGTTCCTGTCGGTGTCTGCAATTTGCCGAGCGGCGGGGAGGATTGCGGCCGTCTCGACATAGCTGTCGGATACCCAGCCCCGGTCCTGGGCAGCGGGGTTTGCGGGCTCTTTCCAACCGTTCGTTTGTCCAAGGACCCAAAGTTCGGTCCCCTTGCCATATTGATCGAACTTCGAGGCGGACGCTGTTTGGGTACCGCTTCCCAAATCGGTATCCGGCGATGATGGTGAGTGCGCACCTGAATCCGCCCTAAGGGAACCCAGCGATCTGCCCCAAGAGGTCAGGAGCGGCTTGTCGTTGGGGGATAGCGCCTCATTCGCACTCAAGGCCATTTCCGGCGCGGGAGGCGTCGTCAACATATAGGCGGCAGCGACCAAAAGGGCTACGAATAGTAGAAATCGAGTCATGGCCAAGTCTCCTAACCCGGCCCCCCAAAATAATACATGGGGGCTGTCGTCCAGGTTTCAACAACCAAGTCTGAGACCTAGCGGGTCGGCGGGGGAATAGCACTCCTAATGAGTTGCGTTAGTTAAGTGCGATAGTTAAAGGCAAAGCCCGAAATCGACGCAGGCGACATCTTTGTCGAAGGACCGGAGCTGACAGCCGTGCTCGGCGCGCTTCTGTCACAGCAAGACACCGCGTCCTGAAAGCCTCAACGGTCAGGGGGAGGCGCCTTTTGGCACCTCCCAGACCTCTGTCGCATGTCGGCTTTGGCGCGCGTGCCGCGTCTAGCTCTTTAAAGCGTCGTTGAAATTCTTCGCGGCCACCTCGATCGACTTGGCGAAGGCATCGCGCGACTGATCGAGCGCCTCGCTCATAGCCGCCCATGAGGATTGGCCGGCCTTGCTAAGCTCTTCAGCCTTTGCGCTAAGGTCGGCCTGCGCTTTCTGAGCTTCGGCCTTGAGCTGCTCGACCTGCACCTCGGCTTGCGCCTTGTTCTGCGACTGGACGTCGTTCAGGCGCTGCATGTAGCCGCCGATCGTGTCCTGCCAGGCCTGGGCCTGGGCCGCCGCGCGAGCTTGGAACGTGGCGTGCTGGTCTTGAGCCAGCTCGACCCAATTGCCGGAATCGCTCTGGAACTTCGCCCAAAGCGTCTCCATGTCGGACTTTGCCTGAGAGACGGAGGCCTCGCCTTGCGCCTGAACGTTCTTGATGTCGCTTTGGCCCTGTTCGATCCATTGATTGAGCTGGGCGATGGCCTGCTCGGCTTGAGTGCGCGTATTGGCGTCCAATTTGTCCAGATTGGCCTGAAGTGTACCGGCATTTGCGGCCATCTCATCGAGACGCGCCTTGGCCCAATCGACAAAAACATTCACGCTATTCTGTAGGGGGAATTGCTCACTCATAGCTCAAGCCTCACTTGCTTCGCGTTTCCAATCAATTCGTCTATGGACGTACGCTTCTGAACACGCATCTGCCCAATTCAACGATACCTGTTACCGGCAACAGCATTATTTAGCGATGCCAAGGACACCAGTCCGCAGGCGACCGGTATGGTACCTTAACAATGCTCCCTTCGAGGGCGTTCTCAAAGGGTTTCGAAGACAGCCGGTATGCGCTCGACGGTCCAATACCCTGCAATGGCGATACAGGCGAAAGCGATAGCCAGGCGCGTCGTGTGCCATGAGCGAACACTGACCTTCTCGAGCAACAGAAGAGTTGGCCAGAATGCGAGCACGATCGCGAGTTGACCTATCTCCACACCCACATTGAAGGAGAGCAGGCTCTGCCAGATATTTGGCGAGTCGATGCGCGAGATTTCATGCAGCGCGAATGCGGGTCGCGGCCGCTTATCAAGGCGCCAGGATTTTGGTCAATCTGCTTGCGGGGGCAAGCCTGCATCGAAGCGGGTGAATATTTCTTGCAAACTATCGGCGTGGTGTTGGCCAACTCTCGTGTCAGGATCCAGCGCGTTGCCAAAGACCATCGCACCCGCTCCGGTTTGCTCCATCAGCCCGTGTCGAGGTGGCCGAGTTTGGCCCATCGCTCCACCAAGGACCTCCCGAAGAATTTCGCCGAAAATGCTTCCTCCCGAAGATTGTGGGCCGGGGCTCTGCGCTTGCCCTCCCTGAGGCGCCTGCCGTCCCGGTACGCCGGCTCCGCCGGGCCCGACAATGACCGGTTTGACACGTCCCTCGCGCACCGCTTTTCCGAGTTCGTTGAGAATTTGCCCGAATATGTCGCCACCTGGGGCGGGCTGGTCGGGCATGGACTGAGGCGCGGAATCGGGCACATGTTGCTGCCTGTAGTCGGGCATGGGAAATTTCGGAGTGGAAGGGTTGGCCGTCGCCTGGCGGCCATCACCAATCGAATCCAGAATGTCCCCAATTGGCGGCACGGGGCTTTGTCCGGGCTGGCCCGGCTCTGATGACGAGCCTCCGCCAGCGCCTTGCTGAAAGATCTCGCGGAAGATGTCGAACAGGCCGCCACCGCCTGGCGCGGGGCGTGGTTGACGAGGCATGGGCGCTGGCGCCGGGGCTGCCTGTCCTGATCCACCGCGCATTAAGCCGGACAGAAGCATGCCCACGATTACAGGCAGTATCTTTTTAAGAATTGCACCGCCAACACCGGAAAGCTGTTGTGCCTGGTTGGCAACGGCCCGGCTCACCTCAGGTGATCCGAACATATTGGCTAGCACCGCATTGCCTGCGGCGACACCTTCCGGCGAGAGTGCGGCGTCTGGATCCTCATACATCCCGTAGAGGTCTGGCTGCTGTCCCACCACGGCGAACAATTCGCCGAGACCTTCAGGGGTTGCCGTGGACCGCTTGAGGCCCATCGAGATCGCCGGCAGAAGCGCGGCGACAGCAGATTCCGTTTGCTCTGGCGTGAGGTCATAGGCTTTACCGAGCAAATTGACCGCATCGCCATGTTGAGCATTTGCGAGAATGTCTTGCAAAGTTGTCATTGTCTGACGTCCTCCCTTGCGGCAATCACCTTAGGCTGTTGCGTTCAAGATCTTCTGTATATCGGCGAGGGTCGCCTTCTCGGCATCGCTCACCTGTATGCCGCCAAATCCGAGGAATCCGCCTTCCTTGGACGCCTCGGCGACTTTCTGGCTGATCCCCTGTAACCAAGCTTTGAAGGCCGCGGCGTCTTCCGGCGTTTTGGCGTCGAGAATCTGCGAAACCTCTGCAAGGCTCTCAAGCGCCCGGGGTACAAGATCCCCTGGCTTTGCACCGGCGAAGCGCTCCTGCAAAGCCTCCTTGATTTGGCCCCGCGCATCCGAGGTCTCAAAGTCCGCGACAACGGCCTTCGTTAGCGGGTTGGCGTCGGGATCGGTCTTGGCCGCGACAAGGGCCGAGCCGCTCGCGAACGATTCTTTGAGCATGCCCCAAAGGCCGCCCGGATCAGCGGCTGTAACCGCCATGCCCGCGATGGTCGGGCTCATCATGATTTTGGACCACTCCTCAGGAGTGAAACTCTGCTTGTCCGCCATGGCGGCCTCCTCTGAAAAGACACAACACCGTATCTAATTGCGATGTGGCGAATTCCAACCACCCTCACCGAGGGAGTCGATAATGACGGTATCGCCGCTGTTACACGGGCACGGGCAAAGCCGAGGGCGAGGGACGGGCCCGCCCGCGCCGAGCTCTGCCATTCCCCAACTGGAAAATTGGGCCAAGAGTGCAATCCCGCTTGAGAACAGGGTGCGCGGCTACTAAAACTCACGTCAGTGAGGTACGATAGCGGACAATGACAAGGAAGGCCGTGATTTTCGGAGTATTTGGCACAAATTGGCGAAGGGTTGATTACTGATGCTGGCATCGAGGTGGGCGTATGCGTGCATTGATTGATTTGTTCCGTGGCCGACGGGCTGCGTTATTGATTTTGACGATTATCGGGGTCGCATTTTTCGGCCCCGGGGCGTTCGCTAAGACGAGCAAAGGCTCGATAGGCATGGAGCTCAACAAGCTCAATGCGGACGGAGCCGGATGCCAGGCCTATTTCGTTTTCGACAACCAAGGCGGTGCCGACTACGGAACGCTGAAAGTCGACCTTGTGGTTTTTAAACCAGACGGTGTGATTGAACGTCGTTTTGCAATGGAGGTTGCGCCTCTCAACGCGAAAAAGCGCACAGTGAAATTATTTGAGCTGAAAGAGACCGCTTGCGACAAGATCGGAAGTTTTCTGATCAACGGTGTCCTTGAGTGCAAGGAAGGGTCGCGGACCAGAAAAGACTGTATTGATCGTTTGGTCCCCTCAAGCCGTGTGGATGTCGAGCTTACGAAGTAAGCGGACGCGAATACACCCGTCTAGGTCACGATGTCGTAACCAGGTTCGGTGATAACAGAATCATATTGGAATTTATTCATCGCCCTTGGGGAAGACGTATGTGGGTCTCACGCATTTGCTCGGTAGCACTGCTCCTTTCACCGGTTTTTTCTGTCAGTTTGGCAGCGGCCGAACCGATCGGGCAGGAGGTGAAAGAGTTCACCGAGACGCCAATTTTAGCGCTGACATACGAATCCGTCGCTAGCGAGGTTGACGAGGCGCCGCTCACAGTCCCCATCATGAGGCCGATTGCGATTTCCGCGGCCCTCGCGGCTCTTATACCTGAAGAAAATCCACTGCCGGCCATGCCGCTTCCCGAGGCCCAGCCTCTTGAAGCCTCAGTCTCGGACGCGGTTGAGGCAACTGCGCTTCGGAGCAAGGCTCTTCAGTCTCACAACACCGTAACGGCCTTGAAAGAGACGGCCGTGCCCGAGCGACTTGTCGCCAGCCTGCCCGCTGAGCTGATCGAGCCGTCGCAGATCAAGTCCCAAGAAATTTCGGGGACGGTGCTGAGCGACCCGCTCAGCGTCATCATTTCCCTGAAAGACCAACGGCTCGAGGTTTATCGCGGTCTGGAGCGTATCGAGACCACGAAGATATCGAGCGGCAAGAGGGGCTACCAGACGCTGACAGGTGTCTTCGGCATCTTGCAGAAAAAGCAAGAGCATTATTCAAATCTCTATGACGATGCGCCCATGCCCTGGATGCATCGGCTCACTCGGTCCGGGACAGCGATTCATGCCGGAGTTGTGCCCAACTACCCTGCGTCCCATGGCTGCGTCCGGCTACCCAGTAAGTTTGCGCCCGAGTTCTACAGAATGACGGAAGTTGGCGGGAAAGTTGCCATGCTGACGGGCGCGATGGTGGCGCCCAAACCGATTGAGCATCCTGTCTTGGTTAAGGATTGGCACGAGGGAGGGCTTGCCTCTTTCCCGGTGGATGTCGCTGTCCAGGCCGGCGCGAAGGAGGCCGCGCAATTCGTGTCCGGAGGCCCATCGAACGTCGCCAATCGTGCGAAACAGACCGACGCACATTGGCGCATTCTCGTGACACGGCGAGAAGAAAGAGACATCGCGATTGGGACTCAGGAAGCGCTCGCGGAAATGGGCTATCTAACGCCGCAGGATAAATTTGTCGGCTATCTGGGGCCCGAGACCAAAAAGGCGATCCGGGCCTTCGAGAAGGACCATGGCCTTCGCCGCAGAGGCGTCTTTTCCGAAAGAATTGCAGCCAAAATTTATGAGGCGGCGGGCAAGGGGCCGCTCCCCGATGCTTATCTCTTCTTGCGGAAGGGCTTTAGTCGCGTCGATCACGTGCCCGTCACCCTCAAGGACCCGAAAAAGGCCCTTGGCACGCATCACTTTGTCTATACGCGTCCGAGCGATGGCAGCGAGCCGACCTGGATCGGGATCAGTCTCGAAGGAGAAGAGCCTGGCGGCGTCCTCGACCGGATTGTCATTCCGGGCAACATGCGAGCTGAAATCTCCCGAGGGTTGACGTCCGGTGCATCCTTCATTGTTGCCGACAAGGCGAAGCATTCATCGGTTCTGCCTGAAGGCGATGACTTCATCGTCCGGACCAACGACTCAGCAGCCTCCAATGTTGTGGCGGAGAAGGCAAAACCGCAGAGACGGAAGCGCACCGCCAAGAAAAGCACGAAAAGGAAGGCCACGGCCGGCAAGAGGCTCGCTGCAACGAAGTCGGAGAAGAGACGTTTCGGTGTGCCCAAACGGAAAAGAAGAGTGCGCTCGATCTCCGGTCGAAAAGGGTTCCGGCCCTTCGGCCGTTAGGCGCGGGCCTTACTCCCGGCTAACCGCGGTCTTTTCATACGCCTCACGCAAGCGGCGGCGGAGGAGCTTACCGTTTGGCCCCTTGGGCAGCGCCTCAACTTGTGAATAGATCCTCGGACATTTGTAGCGGGCGAGATGGTTCGAGGCGTGGCGCTCAAGGTCAGCATGGTCGACCTTGCCGCTGGCCACGTAGAACGCTGCGATCACTGTCGTATCCGACTTGACCAAGACCTCGACGGCGGCGCTTTCAACAATATCAGCATGGGTGTTGAGGACGTTTTCGACCTCAAGAGGCGATACGCGAATGCCGCCCGCATTCATCATGTCATCGGCCCGGCCGAGATAGGTCAGCGCGCCGTCCGGCGCCATGCTCACGAGGTCGCCGGTGAGAAACCACTCGCCGGCGAAGCGTGCTTCAGTTTCTGCCTCGGTGCCCCAGTAGAACAGCATCATGCCCGGATCTCGTCTGGAGACGCTAAGGATGCCCGGCTCTCCAAATTGGACAGGCCCATTCTCTCCCAGCACTGCCAAGCGCCGCCCGTCTTGCGGATAGCCAAGTGTCCCTCGGCGCGCAGGCCGCGTGGGGCAGCTAGAGACGAAGGTCGAGATCTCCGACATACCGAAGGCCTCGTAGATCTGCGTTTCCGTTGCCTCTTCCCAGGCGGCCCGGACCGCGTCTGGTAGCTTCTCGCCCGCGGAAAGCCCATGGCGCAGCGAGGGACAACGCGGTGGCGGTGTCCGGAGCACTTGGCGGTAGACCCCAGGCGATGCGGCGAACATCGTGGCGCCATGCGCTTCGATTAAAGAACCGAGCTGATCGGACGTGACGCCCTTCCTTGGGATCAGCGCCGTTGCGCCGCGTGTCCAAGGGTCAAGCAGGCCGGTCCCAAGCGTGTATGTCCAGTTGAATGAGCCAGCATGCAGAAGGCGGTCGCTCTCGGACAAGCCATACCAGCCATCCCACATCATCCGACGCGCCCAGACGGCTCGGTGCGCATGGGTCACCGCGCGGGGCTGACCCGATGTGCCTGACGTATAGATGATGTAGGCGGGGCGGCCCGGATCGCCCATCGCATAGGCCGCCGGTGGCAGCGCGTACATTGCTCGTAAACGATCCACCGAAAGGATCGGACATTGCGAGTTCAATGGAAGCGCAACGCCGTCTTCTGTAACGATCAGCTTTGGCCCGATCTCATCGACAATGCGTGAGACTTCGCTCTCCGTGAGAAGCGCCGATGTCGGAACCGGAATGATGTCAACAGCGAGCGCGGCAAGATAGCAAATGGGGAACTCGACGCTGTTGCCAAGTCGCATGAGGAGACGATCACCGGGTTGCAGGCCTTCACGCAAGAGCCCAGTGGCCACGCCGCGCACGGCCGCTTCCAACTCCCCATAGGTCCATGTTTCCACGCCGTCCGGTGCGATCACGCTGAGCGCCGTCTTCCCGCTTAGCTCAGAGGCGCGCGCGAGCACGGTGGCCGTCAGATTAAACGGAGCAGGGCAGGGGGGCGGCGGACCTTGATCGAACAGAGTGTCCATACCGCGCCTGCTACGCTGTCCGCTTCATGCTTGCAAGCATCTGGGGCTCGTCAAGTGAACGTGATGTGTTTTGTGATGACCGGCGCATGAGAACAGTCACAGTGACGTGACTGGTGACTTCGGACTCTTGAAGGGGCGCTCTCTCATGACGGGCATTGGTGGATTCACAGACGTGACAATGGTTGGTCTGGACTTTCTCTCGACGCTGTTCACCTTCGTCGTGGGCCTTGTCGTTCTGTTCGTCGTCGTCATCTTCATTGTCGATGTTACGCAGACAAAGGATGCCGTACGGCGTAACTACCCCGTCGTTGGGCGTTTCCGTTATGTGTTCTCCAAACTGGGAGAGTTCTTCCGCCAGTATTTTTTCGCCATGGACCGCGAGGAAATGCCGTTCAACCGCGCGGAGCGGGAATGGGTCTATGTATCGTCCGAGGGCGGAGACAATACAGTCGCCTTCGGGTCCACCAAGACCCTGACTCCCGTGGGGACGGTGATTTTCGTCAACTGCCCATTTCCAACTCTCACCGAGGACTCCGTCCCGACGCCACTCATCATCATCGGACCGCATTGCGACAATCCGTATGAATCGACGTCCATCATCAATATCTCAGGCATGAGCTATGGCGCGATTTCGCGACCGGCGGTGCTTGCCCTATCCAATGGCGCGAGGCTAGGGGGGTGCTGGCTCAATACGGGCGAGGGCGGGTTGTCGCCCTACCACCTCGAGGGCGGCTGCGACATCGTCTATCAGATCGGCACGGCCAAATATGGCGTGCGCGATCAAGACGGCGCGTTAGATATTGGGAGGCTCCGTGCCATCGCTGAGCACCCCCAAGTGATGATGTTCGAGATCAAGATGAGCCAGGGCGCTAAGCCCGGAAAAGGCGGCATTCTGCCGGCTGTGAAAGTGACACGGGAGATCGCCGAAATTCGGGGCATTCCCCGGCAGCAAGCCTCCATCTCGCCCAACGGTCATCTAGATATCCGCAACGTCGCCGAGCTCGTTGATATGATCGAGCGCGTTCGGGAGGTCACCAAGAAGCCGGTGGGATTCAAGGCCGTTGTGGGGGCCTATGGCTGGCTGGATAATCTCTGCAAGGAAATCCTGAGCCGAGGGATCAAGACCGCACCGGACTTCATCACAGTTGATTCAGGCGATGGCGGTACGGGCGCGGCGCCCATGCCGCTCATGGACAATGTGGGCCTGCCGGTGAAGGAGGCGCTCCCCATGGTGGCCGACATTCTCATACGCAACGGGCTGAAGGATCGGATCAAGCTGATCGCTTCTGGCAAGCTGGTTACGCCGGCGGAAGTGGCCTGGGCCTTTTGCGCTGGGGCGGATGTGGCGGTTTCGGCGCGCGGCTTCATGTTTGCCTTGGGGTGTATCCAGGCCCTCAAGTGCAACAAGAACACCTGCCCAACGGGGATCACGACACACGAGCCTCGTTTGCAGCGTGGTTTAGATCCGGAAGACAAAGCGGTGCGGGTCAAGAACTATGTGGAACGCCTGCGCTACGACGTGGGTGTCATCGCGCATTCTTGCGGCGTGCCGCATCCCCGCGCCCTGAAGCGTTACCACTGCCGCATCGTCCAAAGCTCCGGCAAGTCGGTTCCACTGAACGAGCTCTATCCGCCTGTCGCCGCTTGAGGCTCCGGCGTTAGGATCACGGTGGAGAGCGGCGGCAGCATGAGGTTCAGCGAGTAGGGGTGTTCGTGGCATGGAACACCATCGGTATGGACCGCGCCGAGATTTCCCATTCCCGACCCGCCATAGTCCGTGCTGTCCGTATTGATGCGCTCGACCCAGCGTCCGCCGCGCGGAACGCCGACTCGGTAACTCTCACGCGGGACGGGCGTGAAATTACAAATGACCAGAGCAGGGGGGTCGCCCTCGTCACCCCAGCGCAGAAAGGCAATGATGCTTGCCTCCGTGTCACTGGTGTCGACCCAGTCGAACCCTCGGGGTTCGGTGTCGTGGACATGGAGTGCCGGTGTGTTGCGATAGAGCCGGTTGAGGTCGCCGATCAGCTTCTGCATGCCGCCATGCATCCCATCCTCAAGCAGGTGCCAGTCCAGGTCCTTGTCGTGATTCCATTCGGCTTCCTGTGCGAATTCTCCGCCCATAAAGAGGAGCTTCTTGCCAGGATGCCCCCACATGAATCCAAAATAGGCGCGCAAGTTCGCGAACTTCTGCCAGCGGTCGCCGGGCATCTTGCCGATCAGCGAGCCCTTTCCGTGTACCACTTCATCATGCGATAGCGGCAGAACGAAATTCTCTGTGAAAGCGTAGAGCAGGCCGAAAGTCAGCTTGTCTTGATGATGACGCCGGTGGATGGGCTCCTCTTGCATATAGACCAGCGTGTCGTGCATCCAGCCCATGTTCCATTTGAAGCCGAAGCCGAGCCCGCCTGCATAAGTCGGCCGCGAGACGCCGGGCCAGGCCGTCGATTCTTCGGCAAGAGTCGTTGTGCCGGGCTGTTCGGCGAACACAAGCTCGTTGAGCCTCTTCAGAAAGGCGATCGCCTCCAGATTCTCGTTGCCGCCATAGCGGTTCGCAACCCACTCGCCAGACTCTCGGCTATAATCGAGATAGAGCATTGAGGCGACCGCATCGACGCGCAAGCCATCGATCCCGAACCGCTCCATCCAAAAGAGCGCATTGGCCAGGAGGAAATTCATCACCTCGCGGCGCCCGAAATTATAGATGAGCGTATTCCAGTCCTTGTGGAAGCCGAGCCGCGGGTCTTCGTGTTCGTAGAGCGCGGTGCCATCGAAGCGCCCCAACCCATGTGCGTCCGTTGGAAAATGCGCAGAGACCCAATCGACCATGACTCCAATCCCTGCCTCATGGAAGCGCGTGACAAACGCGGCAAAATCTTCCGGCGTGCCGAAGCGTGAGGTCGGCGCGAAAAGACCGATCGGTTGATAGCCCCAAGATCCATCGAACGGAAACTCGCTCACGGGCATCAGCTCGATATGAGTGAAGCCGAGTTCCTGCACATAGGGAATCAGCTTGTCGGCAATTTCCGCGTAGCTGAGGAACGTGTTGCCAGGCCCACGCATCCACGAGCCGAGATGCACCTCGTATATCGAAATCGGCGCGTGGATGGAGTGGGCCTGTTCGCGCATCGCTCTCCACGGTGTGTTCGCTGCGGGCAGGCTTGGGATACCGTGGACGATGGACGCCGTTGCGGGCGGGTGCTCTTGCTGGAAGCCGAACGGATCTGCTTTGAGGGGCAGCAATTCGTTGCCCGCCCCGAGCAGCTCGTATTTATAGAGCGTGCCGACTTTGAGGCCGGGCATAAAAATCTCCCACACGCCGGCCTCGCATCGCTTGCGCATGACATGGCGGCGGCCGTCCCAGTCGTTGAAGGGCCCCACCACGCTGACCCGCGCGGCATTCGGCGCCCAGACCGCGAAGCTGACCCCCTCGACACCCTCGTGGCGAATGAGATGCGCCCCGAGCTTCTCGTAAAGCCGCAAATGGGTGCCCTCGCCAAGCAGGTGCAAATCGAGTTCACCCAAAATCGGTCCGAACCGATACGGATCGTCGATCTCTTCGCCCGCCGCACCGAGCGTTACGCGCAGGAGATAGGCGTCCGTGAGATTCGCCGGAACACGCGCACCGAAAAAGCCCGCCTCGTGCAGGCGCGCAAGCTTCCTTTCAACCCCCGTCTCGGGATCAAAGGCCGTGACAGCTGCCGCTCCCGGCAGAAAGGCGCACAGTGATGCGCCAAACTGTCCGCGCTTCAGCCCGAGAACGGAAAAGGGATCGCCGTGCTCGCCGCGAACGATGGCATCAATTGCGGCCTCATCCGGCATCCAGTCTCTGCCCGGCATCGTTTCCTTGGAGGGCTCGGCAGGTCGCGTCACGTCGGTCCTTTCATTCGATATAGAGCAGGGAACCTAGCGCTCCGTCCAAAAAAGGAAAGGCCAGGAAGTCTGTGTGCGGCGTCAACATAAGCCCTGTTCGCGTCCGCCACGCGGGACACGCCAACGAGTTTCTCCTCGGAGAGCGTCGTTCTACGCCCAGCGGCCAGCGGCCGCGCGGTCGGCGAACCAGAGCACTTCACCTTCTGCACGGATGAGGGAGGCGGGGAAGCTGTCGTCGCCCGACAGGATCTTGTCGAGAACATCGCGTTTTCCTTTGCCCGACACAAGAAAGGCAACGATCTCGCTTGCATTGATCGCCGGGTAGGTGAGGGTGATGCGCTCTTCCTCACGCCCTTTCGGCACGGCGGCCACCCAGCGGTCGCGCACGTGAAGAACCGGCTCGTGGGGCAGGAGTGATGCGGTATGGCCGTCTTCGCCAAGACCGAGCAGGGTGATGTTCAGCAGTGGCTTACCCGGCTCCAGCATGTCGGCGCCGTAAAGCCCCGCCAGCATGGTCTCATAATTTGCGGCGGCCTCATCGAGTGTGACCCCGTCGGTCTCGACCGGGTGCACATTCTCAGGCGGCACCGGCACGTGAGAGAGAAAAGCTTTGCGTGCCATGCCGTAATTGCTGGCAGGATCGGAGGGCGGCACGAAGCGCTCATCGCCCAAAATCCAATGCACGCGGTCCCAGGGCATCTTGGATCTCGCCGGTTTTTGCGCCAGAAGCTCATAGAGGGGCTTAGGTGTATTGCCCCCCGACAGGGCCACAATGGTTCTTCCTGCGCGGCTTGCGGCATGGTCGCAGAGGAACGCGGCCCCCTCTCGCGCCAAATGGGCGGCGTCTTCACAAATACGCAAGCTCCCAAATTCCGGTGTCATATGTCGTGCCTCGTCTCGCCGCGTCGTGTCGTCTCGCTTGGTCCTGAGATGACGATAGGGGCAGAAAGTAACAGACCCCGCAAGCGATCAAATGGAAAGGCGTGTGCCCAAGTCGTACTTCAAGTCACACCTAATGGCCTCACCGACTCGGGCTAAGCTTCGGCCCGAAAGGGAAGACCATGTCATAGGAGATCATTGTCGCGGCCTCGATCCTGTCCGCCGACTTCGCCAAGCTCGGCGAAGAGGTCCGGGCTGTCGATGAGGCAGGCGCAGATTGGATGCATATCGATGTGATGGATGGGCATTTCGTGCCCAACATCACGATGGGCGCGGGCGCGGGCGCGGTAAAGGCCATACGCCCCATACGAAAAAGATCTTCGACGTTCACCTCATGATCGCGCCATGCGATCCGTTCATTGCGGGCTTTGTGGAGGCCGGTGCAGACATGGTCGCCGTGCATGTGGCGGCAGGTCCTCATCTCGACCGCTCGCTTCAACTCATCAAGAGCCTTGGGATGAAAGCCGGCGTCAGTCTCACGCCCTCCACCCATGAAAGCGCAATCGAATATGTGCTGGACAAGGTGGACCACGTCATTGTGATGACGGTGAATCCCGGCTTTGGCGGGCAGACCTTCATCCCGGCCCAGCTTCGGAAAATCCGCGCCATCAGAGAGATGGTGGGCGCGCGCCCCATCCATATCGAGGTCGATGGCGGCCGCTATGCGGAAAACATCGCGGCTCTCAGGGATGCCGCCGCGAGCGGCCGCAGCCCAGGCTGAAAAGCCCTTACGAAAATTTGTGGCGGCGATAGCGCTCGATCAGCGCATTGGTCGAGCTGTCGTGAGAAAGGGTGGGGGCCTCTTTCGCTTCCAGCTCTGGAATGATGCAGTTGGCGAGCACCTTGCCAAGTTCCACGCCCCACTGATCGAACGAGTCGATATCCCACACGGCTCCTTGCGTGAACACGCTGTGCTCGTAGAGCGCAACGAGCCGTCCGAGCGTCTTGGGATCGAGTGTCTCAGCCAGGATCATGTTTGTTGGCCGGTTGCCTTCGGTCACCCGGAACGGTGTTTGCGCTGGTGGCGAGCCCTCGGCGCTCAATTCCGCCGCGGTCTTGCCGAAGGCCAAGGCTTCGGCCTGCGCGAACAGATTTGCCATTAGAAGATCGTGGTGGTGGCCAAGGGCGCTGAGCGGCGTCAAAAACCCGATGAAGTCGCATGGGATCAGCTTGGTGCCCTGATGGATGAGCTGGTAGAAGGAATGCTGCCCATCCGTGCCCGGCTCGCCCCAGATGATTGGTCCTGTCTGCGTCTTCACATGCGCGGCATCAAGGTCCACATGCTTGCCGTTGCTCTCCATCTGCAATTGCTGGAGATAGGCGGGGAAACACGCCATGTGCTCTGAATAAGGCAGCACCGCGAGGGTCTGCGCGCCAAAGAAATTATTGTACCAGACCGTGAGCAGCCCCATCAGCATGGGTAAATTCCTCTCGACCGGCGCGGTGCGGAAATGCTCGTCCAGCTCGTGGAATCCGGCGAGGAGATCGGCAAAGCCCTCAGGCCCGATCGCGAGCATGGTGGACAGGCCGATCGCCGAATCCATGGAATAGCGCCCGCCGACCCAGTCCCAGAACTCGAACATGTTGGCGGTATCGATACCGAATTTCTCAACGCCTTTAGTGTTTGTGGAGTTGGCCACGAAATGCTTTGCGACCGCATCTTCTGAGCCGAGCGCTTTCACGGCCCAGTCCCGGGCCGTTGCCGCATTCGTCATGGTTTCGAGCGTCGTGAACGTCTTCGACGAGATGATGAACAGCGTTTCCTCGGCATTGAGATCGCGCGTCGCTTCGGCAAAACAAGCGCCATCCACATTGGAGACGAAGCGGAATGTCATGTCCCGGTCCGAATAGGGGCGCAGTGCCAGATACGCCATCTCGGGTCCAAGGTAAGACCCGCCAATGCCGATATTGATCACGTTTTTGATGCGCTTGCCGGTATGTCCGACCCAGGCGCCGCTCCGGACCTTGTCAGCGAAAGTGGCCATGCGGTCGAGGACAGCGTGGACGTCCGGCACCACATTGTGTCCATCCGTCTCAATTACCTCGTCGCGCGGCGCGCGCAGCGCCACATGCAGCACGGCGCGGTCTTCCGACACGTTGATTTTCTTGCCCTCGAACATGGCATCGCGGCGCTCTGCGATCTTCCGCTCCTTGGCGAGCTCGGCCAGAAGCGTCATCGTTTCCTCAGTCACCCGTTGTTTCGAGTAATCGAGAGTGAGCCCCGCGCCCTCGACAGTGAACTTGCCTGCGCGGTTTGAATCATCGGCAAATAGGTCGCGCAGATGTTGATCCTTTATCTTGTCGTGATGGGCGAGCAGAGCCTGCCAGGCCGGGGTATCGGTTACGATGGACATCGGAAAGCCTCTCTTTAGCCGAGCGCCTTGCTCTTGGTTTCGATGGATTGCAGCAAGTCCTGCCAGGATTTGACGAATGATGCCGCGCCGTCTTTTTGAAGCTGTGCGGCAAGGTCTGCGATCGAGATGCCCGCTTTTTCATAGGCCGCCAGAACGTCTTCACACTTGCCGCCGTCAGCGGCGAGCACGCCGTCCAAGGTGCCGTGATCGCCAAAGGCGAGCAGCGTCTTGTCGGGCATGGTGTTGACGGTATTGGGTGCAGCAAGCCCCTCAATGTAGAGCGTGTCTGGGGCGCTAGGGTCTTTGGTGCTGGTGCTGGCAAAAAGCAGACGCTGGGGCCGCGCGCCGAGCGACTCAAGCCGCTGCCAGCGATCGGTGTCCAGAAGGGCGCGATAGTCGCGATAGGCCTCGTGGGCCACGGCGATGCCGAGCTTGTCGCGGAGTTCGCTCGGCACCTTGTCCAGCACCGCCTTGTCCCAGCGGCTGATGAAGATCGAGGCCACGGAACGTAGGTCGGGAGAAAGCCCTTCCGCTACGCGCCGCTCCAGGCCCTTCATGTAGGCATCGGCGGCGGCCACACAGTGCGCCGAGGAGAACAGCAGCGTCACGTTGACCGACACGCCCGAATAGATCGCCTCTTCGATAGCCGGCAGACCTTCTCGCGTTCCGGGGATCTTGATAAAGAGGTTCGGCTTATGGGCGCGCTGAAACAGCCGCTTGGCCTCGGCGACCGTCGCTTCGGTGTCGTAAGCGATGAGGGGCGAGACCTCGAGAGATACGTAGCCGTCGACCGTTGCGGTGCGCTGGTGGATGGGCATAAACAAATCCGCCGCACGAGACAGGTCCTGCAAGGCAAGTTCGAAAAACAGCGCCTCTCCCGAATAGCCGGCCTTGTAGAGGCGTTTGATCTCGGTGTCGTAACTCTGGCTTTTCGAGACCGCATTGTCGAAGATCGTCGGGTTGGACGTCAGACCCGTCACCGAAAACTCATCGATATATTTCTTCAAGGTCCCGCTATTGAGCATGTCGCGGGTGATATCGTCGATCCACAGGCTTTGTCCGAGATCGTGTAGGGCTTTCGTTGGCTTCACGGGTCGTCTCCTCCTTAGGCCGGGAGATGTTCTGAGAAATCGTGCTCCATCAGATCGGCGATGCGCACAACTTCAATATCGGCTGGCGGTAGACCAACTAGGTTATCAGTGTTGTTGGCATAGTGACCTTGGCGAGGGAAGACGGTGGTAACCCCGTTCCCCCAGGCGCGCTTGAATGCATCGAGCAGAGCAAGCTTGTCGTCGATCAACACGTAGTGTCGCGCTGGATAGTTCCGCTTAACATCGTCGAGTTCTTTTTCCTTGTGCACATAGTTCAGCACATGGCCATCAAAGGCGGTGACGAGTCCGGCTCGCTCAAGCTTGTGCGGTTGGAATACGCCGTCGCCATCAGTGAGAATTACGGGCAATCCCCATTGGCTGACATGCCGCACGACGGCGAGTGCGTCTGGGTAGAGCCGTTCAATAAAAGGGTAGTCCATAACCCAATTGGCGAGACGCAAGACGCGCATGTCTGCCAAGTGCGCTAAGCGGAATTTCTCTAACGTGCCGAGGAAATCGGCATAACCATGTTTGGTGCGCTCGGCTTCGTAGAGTGCCCACAGCTCGTCCCGAGCCCCGCTCCCAAATGTCTCCAAGACATGCTGGCCCATGTCCGCCTTCATGCGGTCGTTGTCCAGCAACGTGTTGTCTACATCGAACAGGAAGATAAGCTCGTGCGTCTTGGTCATGAGGTGCGGCTATTGCGGGTCCGGATTGAGCCAACGCCCGTCGGCGCCGAACAGCTGGTCGGCTTCGTTCGGTCCCCACGTGCCTGGCGCGTAACTGTAAACGGGCGTCACATTGCCCAGGATATTCTCGACGATGCGCCATTCTGCATCGACGATGTCTTCGCGGGTGAAAAGATCGCTGATCCCTTCCATGGCATCGCCTAAGAGCCGCTGATAGGGCGGTTTGTCCTCGGTGCGCTGCCGGGTCAGGATCAGTTCCACATCGTCGCCGATCATGCGGTCGCCGGGAACCTTAACCCGCGTGCCGAGCGCGATCGTCACGTCTGGCTGAATACGAAAGCGCATATGGCCGCAACCGATCGCTTTGATCTCGCCAAAGGTCTCCCGTGGCGGCTTTTTGAACTGCACCACGGCTTCAGCGACGCTTACGGGCAAGCATTTGCCCGTGCGAATAAAGATAGGCACGCCTTCCCAGCGCCAGCTATCGATGAAGAGCTTGGCCGCCGCGTAGGTTTCAACCGTCGATCCGGGGCGCACGCCAGGGACGTCTTGGTATCCGCGATATTGGCCGCGCACGAGATGGTTGGCATCGAGTGGGCGCACGGCTTTCAAGAGGCTCGCCGTGCGGTCGCGGATCGCTTCGTGTTCCTGCCCCGTGGGGGGGTCCATGGTGAGCGATGCGAGAATTTGCAGCATATGGTTCTGCAACACGTCGCGGATGGCGCCGGCGCTGTCATAGAACGCGCCGCGATCTTGCACGCCGAAATTCTCAGCCATGGTGATCTGGATGCTGCGCACATAGTTGCGGTTCCAGAGCGGCTCGAAGATCGAATTGGCAAAGCGTGTGTAGAGAATGTTCTGCACAGGCTCTTTGCCAAGATAGTGATCGATCCGGAAGATGTTCTTCTCGTCAAAATAAGTGTCGAGGATTTCGCTCAGCTGGTCTGCGGATTCCCGGTCGCGGCCAAACGGCTTCTCGACGACGAGCCGCGCGTTCTCCGCACAGCCCGATTTCGCAAGCTGCGAGGCAACTTCAGAGAAAAGGGCCGGCGGGATCGCTAGATAGTGCAAGGGGCGTTTTGCATCGCCCAATTCCTTGCGCAAGGTCGCGAACACTTTGGGGTCAGCATAGTCGCCATCCACATAGCGCAGGAGTCCCAAGAGCTTCTTGAAAGCATCGCTTTTGATGTCGCCGCCATGGTCTTTGACACTGTCCGCCGCGCGTTGCTTAAGCTGTTCGAGCCCCCATCCCGATCTGGCCACGCCGACAATGGGAGTGGACAGACCTTCATCGCGGACCAAGCCATAGAGGGCTGGGAAGATCTGCTTTTTAGCTAGATCTCCCGTCGCCCCAAAGAAAACGAGGGCGTCGGATTCGTTCTGATTCGATGACGTCATGGCGAGGTCTGCCTAGCCCTTCTTCTCAAGATGTCCGCCAAACTCAAAACGCATCGCGGACATGAGCTTGTCGGCGAAGTCCGCATTGCCTCTTGAGGCGAACCGCGAGAATAGCGCGGAGCTGATTACGGGCGCGGGTACACCTTCGTCGATTGCCGCAAGCACGGTCCAGCGGCCTTCGCCAGAATCGGAAACGCGGCCCTCGAAATTGGCAAGGTCCGGGCTCTTGGCCAGAGCACTGGCGGTGAGGTCAAGCAGCCAGGAGCCAATCACGCTGCCGCGCCGCCAAACTTCGGCAACCTGCGGCAGGTTGATGTCGTATTGGTAATATTCGGGGTTTCGCAGCGGTGTTGTCTCGGCATCTGTGGTCCGCTGCGTCTTGCCGATATTGCCATGATGCAGGATGTTCAGACCCTCCGCATAGGCGGCCATGAGCCCGTACTCGATGCCGTTATGCACCATCTTGACGTAGTGACCGGCCCCGTTTGGCCCACAATGAAGATAGCCGTTCTCAGCCGGAGAGGCCTCGCCTGTCGCGCCCGGCGTGCGCGGCGCTTCATCGACGCCTGGTGCAAGCGCGCGGAAAATAGGATCGAGCCGCGCAACCACGTCGTCCTCACCGCCGATCATCATGCAATAGCCGCGCTCAAGGCCCCACACCCCGCCGCTGACGCCAACATCCACATAGTGGATGTCTTTGCCTTTCAGGTCGTCCGCACGGCGGATGTCGTCATGGTAATAGGAATTGCCGCCATCAATGGCGATGTCGCCAGCATCCAGAAGCGGGACGAGCTCGGCAATGACGGCGTCCACGGCGCCTGCCGGGACCATCATCCAAACCGCGCGTGGCTTATCGAGCCCTTGCACGAATGCGCCAAGGTCCGTGCTACCCTTCACGCCCTTTTCCGTCAGCGCTGTCACCGCATCGGCGTGGGTGTCGAAGACATGACAGTCGTGGCCCGCCTTCGTCGCGCGAATGACCATGTTGGCGCCCATCCGGCCGAGGCCGATCATGCCGAGTTGCATTGTGTCTCTCCTCGTTTCGTATCCTCAAATACGCCCCGGCATTGCGGCGCGCGACCCAACTAAGGTTTCACCACCTTCTTGGCGGCTTCGGCGACGCGCTCGGGCGTGAAACCGAAATGTTCCGAGACGACCTTCAGAGGCGCCGAAAGACCGAACGTATCGATGCCAAGCACAATTCCTTTCGGCCCCGCATAGCGGTCCCAACCTAGCGGTGAGGCTTCTTCGACAGTAACACGGGCTGTGATTTCCGGTGGCAGCACGGATGCGCGATAAGCCTCCGGCTGCTCCTCGAACAATTCGCGGCACGGCATCGAGACGACACGTGCTTGGATCTTGTCCTTGGCGAGGGCCTCGCGCGCGGCAACGCAAAGTGCGACTTCGCTTCCGGTTCCAATCAGAATGACATCGGGTTTGCCGCCTTCCGCATCGGCCAGCACATAGGCGCCCTTGGCAAGGCCCGAGGTGGGCGCGAACTTGGTGCGGTCGAAAATGGGAAGCGCTTGCCGGGTCAGGATCAGCGCGACAGGCCTGCTTTTATGAGGCATTGCAAAGCGATAGGCCTCTGCGGTCTCATTCGCATCCGCGGGCCGGATCACCATGAGCCCCGGCATGGCGCGGAGCGAGACCAGTTGCTCGATCGGTTGATGGGTCGGGCCGTCCTGACCAAGGCTGATGGAATCGTGCGTCCAGATATGCAGGACAGGAATATCCATGAGCGAGGCCAGCCGGATCGCGCCGCGCGCATAGTCCGTGAAAATCAGGTAGCAGGAATCGTAGGCACGCAGGCCCGTTAGCACCATGCCGTTGGCAAGCGCACACATGGCGTGTTCGCGGATGCCATAGTGAATGTTGTTGCCGCCATAGTCACCAAGGTGACTATAAGGTTGAAAGTCGCCGGCATCGGGATAGGTCAACACTACTTTCGTGCTTCCGGCGACGTCGGCTGCGCCTCCAAAGACCCACGGAACCTTTGCAGCAATGGCGTTCAGCACTTTGCTTGACGCCGCGCGTGTGGCGATGCCGGTTGGGTCGGGATCGAATGTCGGGATATCGCTGTCCCAGTCCTTGGGGAGCTCGCGCTTCTCGATCAGCTCGATTTGCTTAGCTTCTTCAGGGTGCGCTTTGGCGTATTCGGCGAAAAGCGCGTTCCATTTGGCGCGCGCATTCGCACCCCGCTGGCCCATGTGACTGGTGAAGTGCTCACGCACGCCATCGGGAACTAAAAAGAACTTGTCTGGGTCGAAGCCAAGAAATTCTTTGGTGCGGCGTACTTCCTCTGACCCCAGCGGTTCGCCATGGGCCGCCGGCGTGTCGTGCCTGCCTGGTGAGCCATAGCCGATATGACTATGGGCGATGATCAGCGTCGGTGCATCGTCGGTTGCGAGGAACTGGTTATAGGCTGCCGCAAGTTGGCTGAGATCGTTGGGGTCCGCCACTTCGACGATCTTCCAGCCATAGGCCTCGAACCGCTTGGCGACATTTTCGGTGAACGTGATTTCGGTGTGACCCTCAATGGTCACGTTGTTGTTGTCGAAGATCCAGCACAGATTTGAGAGCTTCAGATGCCCGGCGAGCGAGGCGGCCTCGCTGACAATGCCCTCCATCAGACAGCCTTCGCCGCTGAGCGCGAAGACGTTGTGGTTGAAGAGCTCGAAATCCGGCTTGTTGTATGTCGCCGCCAGCCATTTGCCGGCGACCGCCATGCCAACGCTGGTGGCCAAGCCCTGGCCCAGTGGGCCGGTCGTCGCTTCGACACCGCTCGTCCAGCCATATTCCGGATGCCCCGGACAGCGGCTCCCGTCCTCACGGAAACTCTCGATATCGGCAAGGCTCACCGCCTCACCGCCCTTTTTCTGATAGGAGCTTTCCGCCGCCTCGATCCCCGCAAGATGGATTAGGCTGTAGAGCAGCATCGATGCATGCCCCGCCGAGAGCACGAACCGATCGCGATTGATCCAATGGGGCGCCTTTGGGTCGTAGCGCAGGAATTGCTGCCAAAGCCTATAGCCGGTCGGGGCGGCGTCCATGGCCGTGCCAGGGTGACCAGAGTTTGCCTTTTGAATGGCATCGATGGTGAGGGTGCGGATCGTATTGACCGCCAGTTCGTCGATCTTGTCTTCGGTCTGCACCACCGTCACTCATCCTCCCTTAGGGCTTGAGCGTCACGTATTAGGGTCAAACTCACAGCGGCGGATGACAGGCCGGTCAAGCACCTAATCGTCATGTTCCGGACGATGCCGCTTGCGGTCAGTCTGCTGTTATTGGAAACGGGACACACAGTGTCCGGCAATAGCTCTTCAATCAAGTCTTAGTACTGACGCAGGGGTTTCATACCTAATAAGTCCGTAGCAAAAGCCAAAGATGCATGGAGCATCTTTGCCGCATGAGGCAAGTTTCTTTGCACGGCCGCGCGAGCAGGCAAAGATGAGGAGAGCGCCGACATGGCTGACGCAGCATCCAAGAGCCAGCACCAATCCGATCTGGCGAGCCTGGCGCTCGACAAGCTAGAAGAGAAACTCGGCGTCTCGCCGAAGACTGGGCTCAGCAAGGCGGAAGCTGAGTCGCGGCTGACCTAGTACGGTGCGAACGAGATCGCCGAGAAAGCGGCCAACCCGTTCCTCAAATTTCTCTCTTACTTCTAGGGACCCATCCCCTGGATGATTGAGGCGGCGGCGATCCTTTTCGGCATTGTCCATCATTGGTCCGATTTGATCATCATCATGGTGTTGCTCATCGCCAATGCCATCGTTGGATTTTGGGAGGAATATCAAGCAGGTAATACCATTGCTGCACTGAAGGCCAAGCTTGCGCCTCATGCGCGGGTGAAGCTTCTGGCCTGCCGCATCTTCGATCCACACGGTGCACCAGTGATCGCGCAACGTTCGGCGGCACCCGCCTAGCGCTTTGGTGTCCGGTGCAGTGTCGCTCTAGGCCGCTTGATCTATGCGGCTTGGGTGATCCACAGCCGCGCCTTGGCGGCATCGGCGAGCGAGTAGATTCGCATAGTGCCGGGCAGGAAAACTCTGAAAATTTTCACGGACGCTGAAATCCATTCGATATCGGTAATGACCGCGATCCGCTCCCATTTGGAGAAATATTCCATACCGGTTTTGAAGTCTTCCAGCACCGCACCCGCATGGTAGCCTGCGAAATCAGGGCCGATCTCATAAAGCATCCGGACTTTGTCGTGAGACTGAAGCGCCTTCTCGACCGCGGGGATCAGCACGTCGTCATAGTCTTTCCGGGAGACGTCGCCATGGCAGGTAATGGCCACAACATTCTCGGGAAACCCTTTGAGTAGCTCGATCATGCTGCTCTTCCTCCCATCCAACTCAGCGCGACAGCGGTCTCGCTGCGCCTATTGAACTTTGGAAACGCACTTCTCCTCGGGCCCGTTCCACGAACAGCCAAAACTGCTGGTGTTGCAGGTCTGTTCTCCCAGATGGGACATGCAGCGGTCCGTTGTGGGCGCAGGCCCGGGCAGGCATCCCTTGTTGTTTGCAGCGTCGTACCAGCAGGTTGGCTCAGAGACGCACATGGCTGAATCCCGAATGGCCTGGCAGCGGACTTTTTCCGCATGGACGATGTTGGCGCCAAGGTGGAGGGCCAGGAGTGCCAGGGAAAATGCAAATGCTGCAGAGCGCATGGGTGTTCCTCTCAAAGCTAGAATTGTTGGCCCCGTTTTAGCGGAAGGCCATGGGCGCTGAATAGCCCTCGTCTTTCCGTCTCAGGATTTGCGTCGCCGG
The DNA here is from genome assembly GCA_942491645.1 of uncultured Alphaproteobacteria bacterium. Taxonomy (GTDB): domain Bacteria; phylum Pseudomonadota; class Alphaproteobacteria; order Rhizobiales; family Methyloligellaceae; genus Methyloceanibacter. The sequence goes on from CALOBK010000007.1 coordinate 86,511, forward strand.
CTGTGCGAAACGGCGGACGCCGGCTGGAAGCGTCAGACCTTGAACAATCAGCGAAAACAGGACCACTGCCGACGTGGTGGCCAGTTCTGCGGCCGAGGTTCCCCAAGCGGGCTCGTCAGGGCAAAAGCAAGGGACGGCGCGGCCGGAAGTCGGACGTATTAGACTTTTTGGTTCCTAGACCCGGTTTGAGGTTCGGGGTAAGCGAAGCGGACGATCCGGACAGATAAACTTCGCCCATCCGGTTTTTTCAGGACCAGAGTCCCATGATCAGTGTCGATATCGCCAAACGCATTGGAGCCTTCGAATTGGAGGTCGCGTTCGAGAACCAGGCAGGCATCACGTGCCTGTTCGGGCGGTCGGGTGCCGGCAAGACCCAGACTATCAATCTGATCGCTGGTCTGTCTCGACCAGATCGTGGGCGAATTGTACTCGATGGCCGAGTTCTGGTTGACACGGATGCTGGTATTTTCGTGCCGCCGCACCGGCGCCGCGTCGGCCTTGTCTTCCAGGACACGCGCTTGTTTCCGCATCTCAACGTCAAGCAGAACCTCCTCTACGGTCGCAAGTTTGCGAAGACGGACAATGTCCGCGTGGAACTCAGCCAGGTGGTCGAGACGCTGGGGCTTGAGGACTTGCTCGCCCGGCGGCCCTCATACCTGTCTGGGGGCGAGAAACAGCGCGTGGCCATTGGGCGCGCGCTTCTGGCGGCTCCGGAACTGCTGCTTATGGATGAGCCGTTCGCCTCGCTCGATGCCGCAAGGAAATATGAGATTCTGCCCTTGATTGAGTCCTTGCGGGATCGCTTCGAAATCCCGATCGTCTATGTGTCCCACGCCGTCGAGGAGGTCGCTCGGCTAGCCTCCCGCGTTGTGCTGCTTGAGAAGGGACGCGTTGCAGCGGTCGGCCCTGCCGAGGAGGTCTTGGGGCCGGGACTGACGTTCTCAAGCCTCAGTCGCTTCGAACGGGCCTCGGTCTTGAACTGCACCGTGTCTGCCGTTGACGACGCCTATGGGCTGACGGAGCTGTCTCATCCTGGCGGCACCGTCCGGGTCGTCGGCCATAAGGGACCGCCGGGACAATCAGTAAGGCTGGTTGTTAAATCCACCGATATCGCCCTGGCAAGGACGCCAGGACGTGATATCAGCATGCGAAATTCGCTATCAGGCACCGTGGCGGCCGTGGAAACGGACGAGGGGCCGTTCGCCGGTGTTTCCATTGACCTCGACGGTCATGGACATCTTTTCGCTCTTGCCACACGCAAAGCCATCGATGAGCTTAGGCTTAGCCCTGGCGCCAGGGTGTTCGCCTTGATCAAGACGGTTGCGCTCGATGAGCGTGCTGTTGCTGCAACAGGTTAGGAGATCGGACTTATGAACCTTAAAGAGATCCCTGCGGGCACCAATCCGCCCCACGAAGTCAATGTGATCATTGAGATCCCTCAAGGCGGATCGCCGGTGAAATACGAAGTGGACAAGAAGTCAGGGGCGATGTTTGTCGACCGGTTCTTGCATACGTCCATGTTTTACCCGGCCAATTACGGTTTCATCCCTCATACGCTGTCAGACGACGGCGATCCGGTGGACTGTATCGTCATTACGCAGACGCCCGTCGCCTCCGGCGCCGTCATTCGGGCCCGCCCAGTTGGCGCACTTCTTATGGAGGACGAGAGCGGCATCGACGAGAAGATCATCGCCGTCCCGATCGACGAATTGCACCCGTACTACAAGCGCGTCACCAGCTATCGCGAGTTGCCCGAAATTCTCGTCGAGCAGATCAGACACTTCTTCGAGCACTATAAGGACCTGGAGCCAGGCAAATGGGTGAAAGTCCTCCGCTGGGCTGAGGTGGGCGAGGCGTGTGATCTCATTCTGGCCGGCATGTCCCGAGCGGATGAGGGCTAGTGGCGAAAGTACAACGTTGATTTGCATCAAGGTCTTGTGGTCTTCCCCCGTGTTCGCTGTGTAGACGTCGCCAACGACGGGCTGTGCAATGGGGGAAAGCACATGAAAGGGCTAGGACCAAAGTCGTCAGGCTTTCACAGGAAAGTCCTCATGGACGACATGTTGGATGTTGTCCAAGTTGACCTTGTGGCCGCTATCGATGTCGATGGTGGCCAGTCCTATGTCCGAGCCCGGGCCAATTGCCGTGGTTGCTCTTGCAAGACCATGTGCCGGAGCTGGCTTGCGGACCATGCTCAAGGGACGCCGCAGTCGTTTTGTCCCAATGCGGAGTTTTTCCGAACCGTCAAAGACGACAACTAGTGGCGGGAAAGAGTCGAAAGCACTGAGCCACTATGGCGCGCTTCTGTCCGAGTGTCGAAAAAGCTTCGCGCTCGCGTAAATTCTACGCTGAGGCTCTCAGTCTACGCCTTCCGCGGGCCCATCAATCTCGCCAGACGAGGCGGCCGCAACCAGGTTCGGCCTGCCGACCCGAAGGACGGCCCACGATTTCCGGAGTTCCGGCGAGCGCTCGGACCTCGTCATTGCGGCGACGTCGATCCAGGTCATTCGCATCGGCTAGTCCCACATGCTTTGATAAACGCAATGCGCGGTGTCTTCCGCTGGAACGTCCATTGGAAATTTGAACCTTCTTGCCCCTAAAGCGTAAAATAGAGGGTGTAGACCGATTGGATGTGCCTCGCTACGCAATTGCCAGGAGACGAGAGAGTGTCTGCTTCAAAGCTGGAGCATGAGGCCAAGGAGATCGAACTCAAGCTTGAGTTCGACCCGTCGGATGCCACGACGCTGTTCGCCCATCCGCTATTCGCTATGTCGGACGCGACCCCGGCGGACGAGCCGGCGCCACATGTGACGCGGGCTTGCAAGGGAAAGACGCGCGAACTGATTTCTGTCTACTACGACACGGACGACGATGCATTGCGCAAAGCTGGCGTCTTCCTGCGCGTGCGGAGTAACGGAACGGGCTTTGTCCAGACGATCAAGACGGCGCGCAGCGAAGGCGAATTCCTCGAGCGCGACGAGTGGGAGTGCGGTCTGCCGGCCAATGCGCCTGACCTCAGCGCGGCCGAGGGCACCGCGCTTGCACCACTTCTGAGCAATAGGGTGCGCGCTGCGCTTCGGCCGCGTTTTGAGACGCGGTTCCAGCGCCGGACTTATCTCGTCGCGCACGAGAATGCGGAGATTGAGCTGGCCGTGGATCAAGGAGAGATCAGCGCCGGCGATAGGGAAGCGCCCGTTTGCGAGCTGGAGCTTGAGCTCAAGGCGGGTGACCGGGCTCCGCTGTTCTCGCTAGCCAAGACGTTGGCCGAATCCGTGCCCCTCACATTGGCCGTTAAGACCAAAGCGGAGCGCGGCTTTGACTTGCTCGATGGCGGCAACCGCACAGTGGAGAAGGCGCAGGCGGTCGGCGTCGCTCCGAACGAGACATGTGCCGAGGCTTTCCGTATCGTGGCCCGCAATTGCTTGCGCCAGATCCTCGTGAACCTTCCAGCCACACGGAGAGGCCGTGCCGAAGCGCTGCACCAGATGCGTGTGGGCTTGCGGCGTTTACGGGCCGCAGTGACCTTGTTTCGCGACGTTGTGGATGGCCCGCAGTGCCGCGCCATCGGCGGCGAATTGAAGTGGATCAGCGACGAACTCGGTCCGGCGCGCGATCTTGATGTGCTCATCGCTGATGTCTTAGAGCCACACCACGCCGCCCACCCCAACGATCCGGGCTGGGAGACTATTCACGATCAGATCATTCAGCGCAGGGGGGAAGCCTACGAGCGCGCTATTGTCGCCACGGGCTCAACGCGCTTCCGGCTTGCGTTGCTCGATCTTGGTGCCTGGATCGAGTTTGGCGATTGGGCCAGCGGAGGCAATCGTCTCAGCCGCAAGCGCATCGCCGGATATGCGGCCAGGAAGCTTTCGCAGCTGCGCCGTAAGGTCGAGAAGAAGGGAAAAAACCTCCGTCAGCTGAGCGTCTCTGACCGACACCGTTTGCGGATTCTGGCCAAACGCATGCGCTACGGGAGCGAGTTTTTCGCTGCGACCTTCGAGGGTAGGAAAAGCGCAAAGAGGTGCGCGGCCTCGCTCGCAGCCCTGGGGAAGCTTTTGGATTCGCTTGGGGGGCTGAACGACATTGCGACGAGGCAGGCCTATTGGGGCCGGGGCGGCAGCAGAGCAGGCGCGTTGAGCATTCCCTTGCCTGAGATCGACTCAGCCGAGCAGAAGCAACTGATGAAGGCGGCAAAGCGTGCTTATGCCCGCTTTGCCGACGTCAAAGCCTTCTGGAAGGAATGAGCCGGATTACTCCGTAGGCGGAGCAATGCCGTCCCGCTGCGATGATCCATGCGTCTTCACATCACCGCGCATTCGGCGGGCATGGTCTTCCAGTTGCCGCTCGGCGGCTTTGAATGCATCGCGCACGGCCAGATAGACATCCTCATGCGCGTGGTCGCCGGGCTTGGCGCGGTCTACGAACAAATCCTTGCCTGGGACGCTGATATCAATGTGGACGCTATAGAGCTTGCCCTTGTGATGATGTCGATGCGGGGCTTCCACGACAACCGTACAACCGATGATGCGGTTGTAGAGCCGTGCGAGTTTTGCCGCCTTCTCGCGGACACGCGCCTCGACGGCGGGGGACGGATCCATATTGCGGAAGCTGATATCCAAGGGGAAGTCCATAAAGCGCCTCCTTTTTTCGTCTCAATCTTTCAGGTACTTCGGCCTATTTTGAGCCTAAATATGAACAAAAGGCGAGCCCCATCTTTGCGTTGGGTCAATGCGCCCCAAGGCGAATTTGGAGGAGTCTAGCGTGCAATAGTGGCAGGCCGTTGGAGGCATCCCATGAAGCCAGTAAAAGTTCTGCTCCCCATTCACGCAAAGGGCACCACGGAGGCGTGTCGGGACGCGGCATTTGCGCTCGCTCGCCGGTTCCATGCCGAGCTTGAGGTCTTGCATCCCTGTCCTCCGCCTTCGCAGCGTCTGCCTTATTCGACCGAACTCAGCCCTGTTTATTTCGAGGCGTTCGTGGACGTCGCCAGAAAGCAGGTGGAGTATGAGGAAAGACAGGGGACTGCCTGGTTCGAGACGGCATCGGCGGCTTGGTCCGATGTGCACTCCCAGCTGATCACTGTCGAGGGTCTCGTGAGCCCTGCGATCGCCATGCGCGCCAAGAGTGCGGATTTTAGCGTGCTGCCAAGCGTTGGGGCGATGGAAGACGAGATGTTCGACGAGGCGCGTGATGCGGCCCTATTTCAGTCCGGGCGACCGGTCCTGTTCGTACCTGATGAGGCAGGAGGCGAGATCGGGGAGACGGTGGTGATCGCCTGGAAGGATGCTGTTGAGGCAGTCCGGGCCATCACTGGCGCCGCGCCATTTCTCGATGCGGCGAAGCGGGTCCGGCTCGTGAGCCTAACCGAGGATGAACCGGACGACACAGCCTTGGCCATGGCCAGTTATTTGTCGGCGGCGTGCCAAAGTGTTGAAGCGGAATTCGTGCCTCTCGGATCGCGTGATGCTGGCGATGCAATCCTAACGGAAGCCGGCGCTGGTGTGCTCCTTGTCATGGGAGGCTATGGACGCTGGCGGTGGCGTGAATGGGTTTTTGGGGGCGCCACGGATCACGTCTTGCGGAACACGGAAATCGCCGTCTTGATGAGCCACTAAGCCGGGCCAAACAAGTTCGCAAAAGAGAGTGCGTGGACCCGCGCGGCCTCACGCACTCTCGTTTGTGTCAGCGGTTCGTGAGGGTAGGGACTTATTGCTTGTCCATACCCATAGCGTCTTTGGTCGCCTCTTTACTCATGTCCACTGCGCCGCCCGCGGCGTCTTTGGCCATGCCCGCGGCACCTTCGACCGCGCTCTCGGTCATGCCGCCCGCGTCTTTCGCCATACCCATGGCGTCTTTGGTCGCCTCTTTACTCATGTCCACTGCGCCGCCCGCGGCGTCTTTGGCCATGCCCGCGGCACCTTCGACCGCGCCCTCAGTCATGCTGGCAGCACCGGAGGCTGCGCCTTCGGCACCCTGCATGGCATCTTTGGCCATATCGTCAGCGCTGTCAGCGGCTCCTTCAGCCGCGCCCGCGGCGTCTTTGGCAGTGTCTTTTGCTGCGTCCTCTGACATGCCAAGGGCGCCCTTGATGGTATCGAGCCAGCTTTCTTCGGCGTGCGCTGTGCTAAGGCCCAAACCGAGCGTGAGCGCAATTGCTGCGCAGGTGCTTTTTGCAATATTCATGTGGTTTTCTCCCTGTGTCGAAAGCCTTGTGGGCCTGACTGAAAATGATTGCCCCGTAAAGAAGGGTGTGGATGCAGGTTTGCATCACACACCCCGATTGGTCTCCGCAAGGCGTTTCTTTCTTGGGACTATTCAGTCCCGCCGATAACGCCTTCGACGGCGCCCTTGGTCACCTTGCCGGCACCCCCGACGATTCCGGCCGCACCGCCAACAACGTTTTTGCCGGCATCTAGGGCGCCTCCACCGACGCCCTTGGCTACGCCCACGGTTCCTTCGACGGCGCTCTTGCCCATGTCTGCCGCCCCTTTTGCGGGAGTCTTGGTCATGTCCGCCGCGCCTTTGGCCATGCCCCCGACACCGTCGACAGCGCTCTTGCCAGCGTCCACGACGCCTTCGCCCGCGCCTTTGACAGCCCCGGCAGTGCCTTGGACCGCTCCGCCGCCCATTTGCTTCGCGCCGTCCTTCATGTCTCCGGCCTGTGCATTGGCAAAGCCCATGGCAAGCATAATCATCATCGCCGAAAAGGTGAATTTCACTAGTTTCATTCGTCGTACTCCTTGTTTGGAAGGCCCATGCCAGGTTGGAAACATGAGCCGGGTTGGAAAACTCTTCCGCTTCTGGGACCGCGGGCACTAATCGCCCTGGTTCATCAAAGGGGTTGTCGCGCCGCCTCGAGGCAAATGAGCTGCGTGACTGGATGTCGTTTAGGCCAACGCGTTGAATGAGCCCGCCTCATCCAAAAGGCTGGCTTCATCGAACGTTGCCTCTTCGCGATCCCATCAGAGCTTGCTGACGAGGATCATCCACGTCCCTCGCTCAAGAGAAAACAGGGTGCTTAGCCTAAGGTTCCCGTCGAGTTGAGCGAAAATGGGGCGTGGCGGTTGCTTCGGCCCCCGTGTTCAGCCGTCCCGCCCTAACTTGCGCACCCTTTGGAGCCTCGAATGCAGGGCCTCAAGGCGCCGTCTCAGGTCTCTATACGCGATAGAGAACCACCGGAAGGCTCAATCGGTTCCATGAACCGCATCCCTGAGCGCTTTAGGAAAAAGCCACGCTTGCAGCAAAGGCAGCTAATTCTGGGAGCTCTCGCCTGCTCAGAACGCTAGTCGGGAGGATTCGGCAATGCTATTGCCATTGGTGGCATTGCCATTTGGCGTCATCGGGCGTGGAGTGCGGTACCTCTCGCCCTGCGATCCCAATACCTTAGGCGATTTGCCGCAACAGGCAAGCAGGAGTGCGGGCCGATCAATAGGGACGGCCCAACATGGCCGAAGCCGAGAGATCCTAGCCGCTCTCTGGGGTGAATGGTTCTCGTCGCTGTGGAGATATTCGAGGCGTGCTGCAGAAGCTTTGGTACGACCGGCCAGTTCGAACGCAACTGATTATCGTGGTTGCGGCGATCAACCTCGTTGCGGCCCTGATCGCCGGTGCAATTTCGATCCTTAACACCCGCACGGCGACGAAAGTCGAGATGGACGCTTCGCTGGAAGTGGCGCAGCGCTTTGTTGACGTCACCCTCAAGGACCTCGGTGCCCAAGGGAAACTCGACCAGCTCGACGAAGAGTTACCCCCGCAGTTGAAGCATTTGCGTCACGTGCGGATCATGTTCATGGGCGATTCGGGCCACCTTGCGATTATTTCGCCGAAGGGTGAGGCGAGCGGCGTGGATAAGCCATACGCGCCCGATTGGTACGTTGCGCTCGTCCATCCCGAGGTGGTCCAGCGAAAAGTGCGCCTGATCCCGGACGGCGCGCATCCCGTCATCATATTGGGAGAGCCGGCCGACGAGATTGCGGAAGCTTGGCAGGACTTTTCCTCGCTCGCTCTCATATGGCTGGCGATCAACGTGATTGTCCTCATCGTCCTCTATATTGTTCTTGGCCGCGTGCTCGATCCGCTTGCCAGTCTTTCCAAGGGTATGCATCAGCTTGAGGACGGCGAGTACGGCGCACGGCTCAACCCATCGAAGGTGAAAGAATTCGCCGTCATCACCAATCGGTTCAATACTCTAGCAAGCGCACTCCATGTGGCTCGCGCGGAAAACGAGGGTCTCTACCGGCAGCTCATAAACGTCCAGGACGCAGAGCGCCGTGAAATCGCCAACGAACTTCACGACGAGGCGGGCCCGTGTCTGTTTGGAATCGCTGCGAACGCATCGTCGATCCAGACGACGGCAGGTCAATTGTCCGAAGACAAGGCGTCGAAGATCTCCAGTCGCGCGGGCGAGATTCTTTCTATTGCCGAGCGGCTCAAGGCCATGAATCGCGCATTGCTCAAGAAGCTGCGCCCGGGACCGCTGGGCCAAGTCAAGCTTGCCGATCTCATCGATGAACTCACCGCGGGTCTCCAGGGGCGGCATCCCGATACACAAATCCAGACCGACATCGGAACGCTCGCGAAGTCCTATGGTGAGCCCGTCGACCTCACGATCTATCGCTGTATTCAGGAAGCAATCACCAATGCCATTCGGCATGGGCATGCGGGAAACGTCACGGTCGATCTCGGCGAGAAGGGGCTGCGTCCACTAGATGGCATCAACGGTGCTGGGGCGGATATTCGGCTGACCGTGTCCGATGATGGCAAAGGAATGGAAGCGACCGCGCCGAAGGGCTTTGGCCTGACGACGATGACGGAACGGGTGCGTTCGGTTGGCGGTGACTGCGTTGTCGAGAGCACGCGATCCAAGGGCACGATTATCAGAGTGCAAATTCCAATTGATAAGGAAACCAATGAGTGCGCCAGGACGCCAGAATTGGTTAGGGAGCTATCATGACTCGTGTTCTCGTCATCGACGATCATCCGATCGTTTTGCAAGGCTGCCGTCAGCTTCTGGAGGATGTCGGCGTGGAGGAGATCTATCAGGCGCAGAGTCTGGCCGATGGTTTTCGACTCTATCGCACGCACAAGCCCGACGTGCTGATCGTCGATCTCGCGATGCAGAGCGGATCGCTCGGCGGTCTGTCCTTCATTCGGCGTTTGCGATTGCACGATCAGGAAACGCCGATCCTTGTGTTCACCATGCACTCCGACCCAGTCATTGTCTCGCGTGCGCTCGAGGTTGGCGCGACCGGATACGTACTGAAGGACACGCCACCCGAAGAAGTGCAGACCGCATTTCAAAGAGTGAGCGAGAACCAGCCCTATCTCAGTCATGACCTTGCATCGGAGGTCGCCTTCATGGAGGCGCGCGGCACCACGAATCCCCTTCGCCGGATGACAGTGCGTGAGCTTCAGACGTTGGCCCTTGTGGCGGAAGGCAAGCCCTATGGCGTCATCGCCGAGCATCTGCATGTCAGTTACAAAACGGTCGCAAACACATGCACCCAACTGAAAGCAAAACTCGGCGTGCGCACGCTGCCTGAACTCATGAGAATTGCCATTCAGCATCTTCCAGCGGCGAACGGAAGATCGCTTCCATAGTTGCCGTCTCGAGCCAGCGCACTTCGCGGCGGCGCGCCGCCAAGGTGCGGTCAGATCCGCCAATCCGCACTAAGATTAATGATCGATGCGCCGCACACAGGCCGTCTTGGATGTGCAAGCAGCGCTTAGCCTGCGGGGCTCATGTATTTTGGTGCAGCGCAACAAATGAAAACTTGCTTTGGCAGAATTCGTTGCCTGCACCAAATTTCACTTGCATTGGCATTACATTTGGCAATTATGAGCGTGTTGCGCGGCAACGAGTAAGAAGCGAAGTTCCTCCGAATCAACGGGTGCAGCGTGTCTTACAAGGCGTCGGGCTCAATTTCCTCGTGAGGTGTCACCGCGTATTGTGCTCATCGGAGAACTTGCTGCTATTAGTGGGCGCGAGGCGGAATTTGTTGCTTCTGCGTTTTATGGCAGCCTCCTATTTCCACAAACACAGTGACAACTTGGAAACTTGCTAAGGGCTCGGTGACTTTGAGCATTGCTCAAAGGTAATCGAGGGCCAAAGCGCATATGATTGCTCAGACTTCGTTTCGGTGAACTGAGTAGCTAGGGAGAGGAGTAAAGATATGAATGTAAAGTATGGTGTTCTGACTAGTACTATCGTCGCTGTGACGATGGGGCTTGCTGGTCAGGCGTCGGCGATGAATACCGATGAGGAGCAGCTCAAGCGTATGGCTGATCCCGACCAGTGGCCTGCCCCTGGTCGTGATTTTGAGTTGACGCGTCACAGCACGCTCTCTGACATCAACACCAAGAACGTGAACAAGCTGCAGATGGCTTGGCTGCAGGGCACGAATGCCCTTCGTGGTCATGAAGGTCAGCCGCTTGTGATCAAAGACGTTGGCGGCAAGACCATGTTGTTCATGGTTTCTGGTTGCCCGTCCATGTCCAACTGTAACGTTGTTCAGGCTCTGGATCTTACGGATCCTGACAATCCGAAGCAGGTTTGGTCATACGTTAAGAAGACCGACCGTGACGAGTCGGCTGTGCCGCGCGCTTGCTGCGACACCGTCAACCGTGGCGGCTCCTATGCCGATGGCAAATTCGTTTATGGCACTCTTGATGGTTTCATCATTGCCCTAGATGGCCAGACCGGTAAGGAAGCCTGGGTCGTCAAGTACGCCTATCCCGAGAAGGGTGAGACCATCACGCCGGCTCCGTTGATCGCCGATAACAAGGTGTTCGCGGGTTTTGGTGGTGATGAATTCGCCGCTCGTGGCCGCGTTGCCGCCTTCAATCTGTCGGACGGTTCCGAGGCTTGGGTGTGCCACAGCACGGGTTCCGATAAGGACGTGTGCCTGACGGCTGAGACGAACAAGGCCAACCCCCATTTCGGTCAGGCTGGTGAGGATCTTGGTATCAAGACCTTCCCCGGTGAGGACTACAAGATTGGTGGTGGTGCTGCTTGGGGTTGGTTCTCTTATGATCCCGAGCTGAAGCTGGTCTACTACTCGACCGGTAACCCCGGCCTGTGGAGCCCGTCCTATCGTTGTCCCGATAAGACCCACGAAGAGTGCAACACTGGTGCGTTCGACAACAAATGGTCCATGACAATCTTCGCTCGTAAGATCGAAAATGGCGAAGCTGTCTGGGCTTACCAGATGACTCCGTTCGACCAGTGGGACTATGACGGCATCAACGAGAACATTCTTACCGACATGGAAATTGACGGTAAGAAGGTTAAGGCTCTCACTCACTTTGACCGTAATGGCTTTGCCTACGTGATGGACCGTGTTGACGGCTCCCTTCTGCGCGCCACGAAGTACGTGACGACAGACTGGGCCGAGAAGGTCGACATGAAGACTGGCCGCCCGGTTAAGGTTCGTGACCATTCGCCGCTTGAAGTTGGTCGTAACGTCTCTGCCTGCCCGTCTGCGATGGGTGGTAAGGACCAGCAGCCTGGTGCTGTTGACCCGAAAGAGCCGAACATCTTCTACATGCCGACCAACAACTGGTGCATGGAGCTTGAACCTCAGGAGCGCACGCACACGAACCAGGGCACTGTCTATGTGTTCGCGAACGTGTACATGTATCCTGAGAAGCCCGGCACTACCGGCAAGATCAAGAAGTACGACGTCCTTTCTGGTAAGACCATCTGGGAAATCCCGGATCCTTATCCGAACTGGGGTGGTACGATGGTCACCGACGGTGGTCTGATGTTCTATGGCTCGCTTGGTGGCGACTTCCGCGCGGTCGACCGGAATTCCGGTAAGGTCCTGTGGAGCCGCAAGCTTGGTTCCGGCATCATCGGTAACCCGGCAACTTGGAAAATCGGTGGTAAGCAGTACGTTGGCGTTTACTCCGGTATTGGCGGCTGGATCGGTCTTCCGGTCACCGCTGGTCTGGATTTGAGCGACAAGTTCGGCGCCATCGGTGCCACTGCCATGACCGTGGCCGCTGGCCTGCAGCACATCCCGCAAGGCGGTGAGCTGAACGTCTTCCGCATCTACGAATAGTCGATAGCGGAAACGTGTAGATTATTGGCGCCCGATGCCCTTGCGGCATCGGGCGCCTCTTTCTTATATATCGCGGGAAGGATTGACCCCCACAGCGGGCTGGTCTGGTGAAACTCCCGCACCGGCGCTCGGCCCGCCCTACCAGGTAAGGCGATAGCCCCGTGTCATTTTCATATAACTCCATTACTGCGGCCTTGGCCGTTTCCATTCTCGGTCTCGGCGTGACATCCGCACAGGCGGCGGACAATCAGCCGATTCAGCGAAGCATGAACAAGACATACGAGGAACTCACGCCCAGTGAGCACATCGCCATTCGCGCGGCGGCCAGAGCGGCCTACAAGGCCAAGAAGCTCACTACGCTCAATGTTTGCGCCGACCCGGGCAACATGCCGCTCTCCAATATCCAAAGAGAGGGCTTTCAGAACAAGCTCGCCGAGCTGCTCGCCGATGCGACGGGCGCAAAGATCAAATACCACTGGCAGCCCTTCATTGAACGTGGCCTCACACGGTCGACCTTCGATGAGCGCCTATGCGACGTGATGTTTGACATCCCAACGGGCTATGAGCGTCTTTTGACGACCGAGCCGCTCTACAAGACGCCCTATGTCATCGTCTACCGCAACGACAAGGGGCTGAAGCTTTCCGGTCTCGACGATCCCAAACTGAAGGATCTCACGGTCGGCGTGTTTCAGACATCGGGAGTGAGACGGGCGCTCGCAAAACGCGGTATCATCGACAATGTGAAGCTCCAGCTCCAGACCCATGACGGCGATCTCGTTCCCGAAAACCAGCCCTGGTACGTGATCCAAAATATGTTGGATGGCAAACTCGACGTTGCCTCCGTCTATGGCCCGTTCGCCGGTTGGGTGAAGACGATGAAGGGCGAGCCGATCGATATCGTGCCCATCAATCTCGACGACGATACGGTGCCGATGGAATTCGAGATGGCGCTCGGTGTGCGCCAGACGGATGTCTTTCTCAAATATCTGCTCGAATGGGCGCTCGACGACAATGCTGACAAAGTCGAAGCGATCATGAAGGAGTATGGCGTTCCACTTGTTCAATGCAGTAAGTGCTATGTGCCTGGAGATTTGCCGGCCCATGGAAGCTACATCAAGCTCGCCGACCAGAAATTCGAGGCCCGCCCCGATCTCGCATCTCCCGATCAGATTGTAACAAAGGAGAAGCTCGAAGGTTGGTTGAAGGAGGGGGCAGACCCCAATCAAGAACTGAGCAATGCGCTGATCGCAAATGACCCGGATCGCATCAAGTTTTTGGTCTCCAAGGGTGCGGACGTGAACAAGCCTGACCTTCAAGGTTGGACACCACTCACCAACGCTGCCCGGCAACGCCATGACAAGACGGTCGATCTCCTTGTCGAACTCGGCGCGGACCCAAATAAGCACGACGGCAACGGTATGACACCGCTCGCCGCCGCGCTGTACCGGGATCATGTGCCGACGATCAAGGCTCTGATCAAACATGACGCCTCGTTGGAGGAGCCAGGCCAAGACGACTTCCGCCCCCTCGCACTTGCTCTTGCCGAGCAGAAATACGAGGCCGGCAAGGCGCTGATGGATGGCGGCGCAAATGTCAGTGTCGCTTCGGGCGCGCAGGATTTGACGCCACTGATGATCGTGGCTGCGCAGACGGGACCTGCAGAAGGGTCGATCTTTTTGCCAGGAAGCAAGCGTCCCACCGATATTGCCCAGGCGTTGATCGATGCAGGTGCGAATATCGACGCCCAGGCCAAGAATGGCATGACCGCGCTCATGATCGCCGCTGCCAACAACAGCGCGCCGATGATCGGCCTACTGATGGCGGCTGGTGCCGATCCGTCGGTGAAAAATAGCCAGGGCAAGACTGCTGAGGACGTTGCCAATCTTAACAACAATAAGGAGGCCTCCCAGGCCATCCGAGTGTTGTCTCTGTCGCGGGCCAACGTCCCCCCTCAAGCGGTTGATGATCGCGGCGAAACGGCAAAGCAGTGATGGCCATCTTCACCTGGAGCTTGAAACAATGGGTGGCCCTGGCCATTGCCACGGCCTTCTATTTGGGCGTTTCGGTGCCGGCGCTAGCGGCGGACTATCCTGATTTCGACGACGCCTCGGTGACCAAGCGAACGGAAGAGGTCATCAAGGAACGCTCGAAGGATGGCGTTTTTGTCTTCCACGATCCGAAGCTCGACCAGGATTTGAACCTGGTCTACGAGAAGATGCGGGTCGTGCGCGGCATGAAAGGCTATGGCTGGTTCGCCAACGCGATCTTCCACGACAAGGCGGAGCCCAAAAAGCAATATGCGCTGGACTTCTGGTTCAAGCCGCAGCGCGACGGGGACAGCCTCGATCTGATCGATATCCGCGTTCAGAAGGGCCCCAAGCGCGAGGGCGACGGTTACATCATGATCACGCGGCTTCCCGTGGCCTGGTGGTGGTTGCCCGTCCAGGAACACCCTGGCGATATGGAAGTAGTCCGGCACTGGCACGTCATGAGTGCGATCCACAACTACATCACCTCTAACAAGAACCAAGATGGCGCGCTCGAACTGAAGGACGAGAAAACTGGCGAAACCATCCCGTTGGAATTCGTCGAAATGCACCAGCCGATCCGCTACCTTAAAAAGGATGGGCACTATTTTGCCTGTACCGATTTCAGGCGGGCAGGGCAGCAAGGACGAGTACTACGACATCGACTTTTGGGTGGATGAGAAGACCGGGCGGCTAAAAGTGTCCGACGTGAAAATCCACAAAGTCCCGATCAACGAGGACGGCATCTGGATCCAGGAGCCGCGCTACACTTTTGAGGGCATGGACTTCGAAATCACCAACTGAGTTTCGCTCGGGCCTCCTTGCGAGGTTATGTCCCAGGAGCTGCGCTAGAATGAGCGAGGGCGAACGGCACAATGACGCACGACTTTTCACTTGCACCCTCCCAGAATTGAATTATGGCGGTTGCAGAATGGGTAACGTACCCTAGGAGAACGCCCTGAAGTCCCAGACAGGGCGCAAATGGCTCTCGCAGGAGATGAAACGATCGCGACTGTGAGAGATAATTTGGCTGGCCGTATCCAGTTTGTCGTGGGAAGGCCAACAGGCCTTTACCCAGGCGCTTGGATTGCAAAAGTTCCAGCCCGCATAGGACTTGAGCCGGTCACGTTTGTCTCAGCTCCTAACTTTTTTCTGACTCAATCCACTCGGAAGGCGCTAGTGTCTACAGAGGTATGTTCCCAATTGGGAGCGTGCGCTGGAGGCGCCTGAGGAAGATCGGAATAGGCTTTTGATTTCGATAGGCTCAACCAGAACTGCAACTAGGGTAAGGAAAACGGACCGTGCGCAACATTATCACTGGAGTACTGGCGGTTGCCTTCGTGGGCGCCTTAAGTGTGTTCGCCTTGAATGCCAAGGCTGAAGATTGCTGCCCCAAGGACGATCAGACCCCGCCACTTGAACTCATCAAGAAGACCCCGATCGGTGGTCTGCATAACCCCTACAACGACGATGTCGCGGCCTGGGAGGAAGAGGGTCATAAGAAATACCTCTCCTACAGCTGCAATGGCTGCCATGGCGGCGGCGGCGGTGGGGGCATGTGCCCGCCAGTGACCAACGATGCATGGGTTTATGGCGCTGACGACGATACGGTGTTTCGCCTCATCGCGCAGGGCACCGATGAGCTCAAGAAACAGGGCTACAAGCGTGTCAGGAAGGAAGTTGTCGTGGGTCCGATGCCGCCCTTTGGCGAAATCATCAAGACTTCTGACGATTTGTGGAAAGTGATATCCTTCATCCGTGTTAAGAACCCAAGCTCGATGAAGAAGGTGGACAAGCCGGCGCAGACGCCAGGCCAATAAGCGCTCTACACGTCCTTTGACGATGCATTTGAAGGCCGTCGTGTCCCATGGGAGCGGCGGCCTTTCTATGTCCAGAAACATTGGCAATAAAATTTGCCGTCACTTGGTAATGCAAAGGCGACGTCCCCATATCATTTAGAAAGGAAGAATCTTTATGCGGGTATGGCCATGTCCATATTGTGCGGCGCACATTGCCAATCGTGAGAAGGTCTGAGACAGAAGGGCGCTAAACCTTAGACATAAAATTCAGGTTCGGAAACGTTCAAAAAAGATGCTGCCATTACGTGAGAGACTCCCCCATCTGCCGCGTGCTCCCTGGTTTGGGACGGCCATCGCGGCTCTCTTCTTTGTGTTCTTTGCGAGTGGATCCGTGCCGGCCGGTGCGGAAGATGCCGCGACCTCAGATGACGCCGGCGCGGATAGCGCTGCACCGGCTGCTGATGACAAGAAGCTGTTGCGCGTCGTTTATCTCGGCAAGGAATACGAGGAACCGCTCCCGCTCTCCTATTCAGAGGAGATCATCACCGACAAGGGCATCCAGGGCGCGCGCCTGATGCTCAAAGAGGGCAACCAGGCCGGCAACTTCGTGGGCCACGCTTTTGAGCTCGAAGAGGCCATCGTGCCCGAGGACGGGGACGTCGTGGCCAAGGCCAAGGAGCAATTGGCGGCCGGAAACCGCTTCTTCCTCGCCGATCTGGAGCCGGACGATCTTCTGGCGGTCTCGGATCTGCCCGAGGCCAAAGACGCCCTGATCATGAATATCCGCTCCAGCGCGACAAAACTGCGCCAGGAGGAATGCCGACAGAACGTCTTCCACATCATTCCCGATTACGCCATGCGCGCTGACGCCATCGCCCAATACCTGATCTGGAAGAAATGGCCGCGCTGGTACATGGTTCGCCGCGACACGGCGGAGGATCAAGACTATGCCGCGCAAGTGAAACGCTCCGCGGCCCGTTTCGGTGGCAAGGTGGTCGAAGATCACCTCTACGATCTACCGCCAGGTGCACGGAATCTGGATTCCGGTCACCAACAAATCCAGCAACAGATGGCCCAGGAGACGGAGAGGTCGCCAGACCACGATGTGGTATGGGCGATCAATAGCGACGACGATTTCGGCGACTATCTCATGTATCGGACGACGCGCGCCCGTCCAGTGGTCGGCACGCAAGGCCTACAAGCCACGGCCTGGGACAAGTCTTATACGGAATCGGGCGGCATGCATTTTCAGAACGCCATTCCCAAACTCGCCAAACGGAAACCCGTCGAGCGCGATTACACAGCCTGGCTGGGTTTTCGCTCTCTCTCTGACGCGGCGATGAAATCCGGCAAAGTCGACCCGAAGGGCGTGAAGAGCTACATGCTATCGGACGAGTTCAAGCTTGAGGCGTTCAAGGGACAGGCGCTCAGTTTCCGGGGCTGGGATCACCAGATGCGGCAGCCGATCATCCTTGGTGGCGGCACGCGTGTGCCTGTCACCACGTCTCCTCAGGAAGGGTTCCTGCATCCTACCAATCTCACCGACACGCTGGGTTTCGACAAACCTGAGACCAAGTGCAAATTCTAATGAGCATCTGCAAAGGGTACCCCATGACACGCATCAGTCTTGCCACGACTTGCGCGGCCGCGCTCTTCCTGGCCGCCGCGCCCATGTCGCATGCAGAGACGATTTTTGTCTCCAACGAAAAAGACAACACAATCACCATTCTCGATGGTGACACGATGGAACTCATTAAGACGGTCAAGACTGCCCGCCGCCCACGCGGCATCATTCTTAGCCCCGACTTCAAAGAGTTGTTCGTGGCTGCCGGCGACGGCAACATCATCGATGTCATCGACACGAATACGCTGGAGATCACGCGCCAGCTCGAAAGCGGTCCCGATCCGGAACTCATGGATGTCGATCCGGATGGCAAGATTATTTACATCGCCAATGAAGACGACAGCATAGTCACCATCATGGAGGTCGCCAACGGCGAAGTGCTGGCTCAAGTGCCGGTCGGCGTGGAGCCGGAAGGAATGGCTGTCAGCCCGGGCGATAAGTACACTGCGGCCACCTCCGAAAGCACGAGCATGGCCCATATCATCGACAACAAGACCCGCCAGCTGATCGCCAATGTGTTGGTAGATTCCCGGCCTCGCGAAGCGAAGTGGACCAAAGACGGCAGCGAGCTATGGGTGTCTTCAGAAATAGGCGGCACGATCTCCGTGATCGATCCGAAAACCTGGAAGATCACCAAGAAGATCGGCTTCGAAGTCCCTGGTTTGCGTCCAGAACAGCTGCAGCCGGTTGGTATGGATTTTGTCAACGACGGCAAGCTGATGTTGGTCCCGCTGGGCCCGGCCAATCGCGTCGCTGTCATCGACACGGATAAGAAAGAGGTCGTCGACTACATTCTCGTTGGTCAGCGTCCTTGGCATGGCGAGCCCAGTGCAGACGGCAAGAAATACTACGTCGCCAACGGCCTCACGAACGACATGACCATCATCGACGTGGATTCGCTAAAAGCAGTGAAGTCAGTGCCGGTCGGTCGCCTTCCCTGGGGCGTGGCAGTCATGCCAGGTAAGCCAGGCGCGTAAGCGACCTGTCGGATCAATCGCCGCGGACGCGCCGTCCCATCGCGTGGGCGAAAGCTTCCGCGGCGATAATCGCGCCCAGAGAGATCGCAACCGAAACGAGGGCCAGACGAAGAGCGCCTGCATCGCCGCCCGGCACTTGCGTGAACGTGTAGATCAACGAGGATAGGGTCTGCGTTTCACCAGGAATATTCGACACGAAGGTAATGGTTGCACCGAACTCGCCCATTGAACGGGCGAAGGCGAGAATCGCGCCCGCGATGATGCCCGGTGCGATCAACGGCAGCGTAACCGTCAGAAAAACGTAAGGGCGGCTCGCACCGAGCGTGCTCGCAGCCTGTTCAAGGCGCTGATCGACGGCTTCTACAGAGAGCTGTATTGCGCGGACCATGAGCGGAAAGCCCATGATGGCGCAGGCTAGAGCCGCTCCCGTCCAGCGGAACGCAAAGACAATTCCGAATGTCTCCGCGAGCCAACCGCCAATTGGTCCCTGTTTGCCAAAGAGCAACAGCAGCACATAGCCCGTAACCACAGGCGGGAGCACGAGGGGCAAGAGGACCAGTGCGTTGACGAGCGGACGCCCCCAGAAGCGGAAGCGCCCGATCAGCATCGCGACCACAATGCCAAAGGGGAGGCTGACCACGGTCGCGACGAGCGCGATGCGTAAGGACAGCTTGATCGCGGTGACTTCTTCTTGCGTCAGGACGAACACTGGGGGGGGGGGCGTCCCTTCGGTCGGCTTAGGTGCCTTGAAAGCTCGTCTCAGCGAGTTCTACGTCATTCTTCAAGTGAAGAATCGCCTCCTTCACGTGAGGATCGAGCCCGTCGCCGCCCTGGTCGATATAGGCGAAGATCGCATTCCGCATACGCGGGTCCCAGAACTTCTTGATATGGCTGGCAATCCCTGGAACGACTTCATCCTTCCGCTGGTACTGGAAGAACTTGCCGATCTGGTTTGCCATGTAGACGAGATTGTCGGGCTTCATAAGCTCATGGCTCTCCGTTGTGCGAGGTGCGAGGTGCGGAGTACTACTCCGCCGCCACCAAAGGCTCGGCGATGCGCCGTGCCGCCTTCGACAGCTCCTCATACTCCTCTTGCCACTCGGACGGCCCGTTGGACGGTGCGATTTGAACGGCCGTCACCTTGTACTCGGGGCAGTTCGTAGCCCAATCGGAGAACTCTGTTGTCACCACGTTCACTTGCGTCGTCGGGTGGTGGAACGTTGTGTAGACAACGCCTGGCGCCACACGCTCGGTGATCAGCGCCCGCAAGGTCGTCTCGCCGGTGCGGCTGGCAATCTTCACCCAGTCGCCATCGCGAACACCGCGGTTCTCGGCATCGAAGGGATGAATCTCGAGACGATCCTCCTCATGCCAGACAACGTTTTCCGTCCGCCGCGTCTGCGCACCCACATTGTATTGGGACAGGATGCGGCCCGTGGTGAGCAGTAGCGGGAAGCGCGGACCAGTTTTCTCGTCCGTTGCCACATATTCGGTAACGACGAATTTGCCCTTGCCGCGCACGAAGCCGTCAATATGCATGATCGGCGTGCCTTCCGGTGCGGCCTCGTTGCAAGGCCACTGCACCGAGTCCAGCTCGTCCAGCTTCTCGTAGGAAACGCCGGCGAAGGTCGGTGTCAGGTGCGCGATTTCGTCCATGATCTGCGACGGATGATCGTAGTGCATCGGATAACCCAGAGCGTTCGACAGCATCTGAGTGATCTCCCAGTCCTCATACCCATTGACCGGGGCCATCACCTTGCGCACGCGCTGAATGCGGCGCTCGGCATTGGTGAACGTGCCGTTCTTCTCGAGGAAGGTCGAGCCGGGCAGGAACACGTGAGCATAATTCGCAGTCTCGATCAGGAAGAGATCCTGAACCACCACGCATTCCATGGCGGCAAGACCGGCTGCCATGTGCTGGGTGTTGGGGTCGGACTGAAGAATGTCCTCACCCTGGATGTAGATGCCCTTGAACGAGCCATCGAGTGCGGCGTCGATCATGTTGGGAATGCGCAGCCCTGGCTCGTTGTCCAGCGGGCGGCCCCAAAGGGATTCGAACAGTTCGAGTGTCGGTGAGTCGGAGATGTGGCGGTAGCCCGGGAACTCGTGCGGGAAGGACCCCATATCGCAAGAGCCTTGCACGTTGTTCTGACCGCGCAGCGGGTTCACGCCCACACCCCGCCGGCCGATATTGCCGGTTGCCATGGCAAGGTTGGCGATGGCCATCACCGTTGTCGAGCCTTGGCTGTGCTCGGTGACGCCAAGACCATAGTAGATGGCGCTGTTGCCGCCGGTCGCATAGAGGCGGGCCGCACCGCGGATCAGTTCGGCGGGAACGCCAGACACGTCTTCGATAGCCTCAGGGGCGTGGCGGGGATCGGCCACGAAGGCAGCCCATTCCTGGAAGTCGTCCCAATCGCAGCGCTCGCGGATGAACGCCTCGTCCATCAGACCCTCGGTGACGATCACATGCGCCAGCGAGGTGACGACGGCCACGTTGGTTCCAGGCCGCAAGGGAAGGTGATAGTCGGCTTTCACATGCGGTGTGCGCACGAGGTCGATCTTGCGCGGATCGAGGACGATCAGCTTGGCACCCTCACGCAAGCGCTTTTTCATGCGTGAGCCGAAGACCGGGTGTCCATCGGTGGGGTTCGCGCCGATCACGAGGATCACGTCGGAGTCTTCGACCGAGTCAAAGTCCTGCGTGCCAGCGCTTGTGCCGTAGGTTGTCTTGAGGCCATAGCCAGTCGGCGAATGGCAGACGCGGGCGCACGTATCGACATTGTTATTGCCGAAGCCGGCGCGGATGAGCTTTTGCACCAGATAGGTTTCTTCATTGGTGCAGCGCGACGAAGTGATACCGCCCACAGAGCCCTTGCCGTATTTGGCCTGGATACGCTTGAACTCCGATGCTGTGTACTGGATTGCCTCTTCCCAGGAGACCTCCCGCCAAGGATCGGTGATCTTTTCGCGGATCATCGGGTTGAGGATGCGATCTTTGTGATGCGCATAACCATATGCAAACCGGCCCTTCACGCAGGAATGGCCGCGATTGGCCTTACCTTCCTTGTAAGGGATCATCCGGACCAGCTCGTCGCCGCGCATCTCTGCCCGGAACGTGCAGCCCACGCCGCAATAGGCACACGTTGTGATGACGGAGCTATCAGGCGTGCCGATGTCGATCACCGACTTCTCGTTCAGCGTCGCCGTCGGACAGGCCTGAACGCAAGCGCCGCAAGACACGCACTCAGAATCCATGAAGCTCTCTTCCATGGAGGGCGACACCACCGAGTCGAAGCCGCGATTAGCGATCGTCAGAGCAAACGTGCCTTGCACTTCCTCGCAGGCGCGTACGCAGCGCGAGCAAACGATGCACTTGGAAGGCTCGTACGTGAAATAGGGGTTGGAGTTGTCGATGCCCGGGTTTGGATGCTTCGCGCCGTCGTAACCATAGCGCACATCGCGCAGGCCAACGGCCCCGGCCATGTCCTGCAGCTCACAATCGCCATTGGCCGAACATGTCAGGCAGTCCAGCGGGTGCTCGGAGATATAGAGTTCCATCACGCCCTTGCGGAGTCGCTTCAGGCGATCGGTCTGTGTTTTGACCACCATGCCATCGCCAGCAGGCGTCGTGCATGAGGCGGGCGTGCCGTTGCGGCCTTCAATCTCGATCAGACAAAGGCGGCACGAGCCGTAAGAATCCAGCATGTCCGTTGCGCAGAGCTTGGGGATTTGCGTGCCCAGCTCCATCGCCGCGCGCATGACTGACGTCCCCTCAGGTACCGTAACCTCAGCACCGTCAATGGTCAGCGTCACGGTTTTTTCGGACTTCGCTTGTGGCGTTCCGTAGTCGGTTTCCGGGTTCAAAGGCATTGAGGTTTCCTCACTCAGCAGCGTCAAGGCGCTTCTTTTCGGCGCCAAAGTCCTCAGGGAAGTGGGTCAAGGCGCTCATGACGGGATAGGGAGCAAACCCTCCGAGCGCACAGAGGGACCCAAGTTTCATCGTGTGGCAAAGGTCTTCTAGAATCTCAATATTGGCCTGGCGCTCCTCGTCAGCCATGATCCTGTCGATCACCTCCATACCGCGGGCGGCGCCGATCCGGCAGGGCGTGCACTTGCCGCACGATTCGATCGCGCAAAATTCCATGGCGAAATGCGCTTGCTGTGCCATGTCGACGGTATCGTCGAAGACAACAACGCCACCGTGGCCAATCAGGCCGTCACGTGCGGCAAACGCTTCGTAGTCGAATGGCGTATCGAACATCTCACGTGGGAAGTAGGCGCCAAGCGGTCCGCCAACCTGAACCGCGCGAACCGGGCGGCCCGAATAGGTGCCGCCGCCAATCTCATCTACAAGTTCGCCGAGCGTGATGCCGAAGGCTGTCTCGTAAAGACCGCCATGCTTGATATTTCCGGCGAGTTGGATCGGCATCGTGCCGCGTGATCTTCCCATACCGAAATCGCGATAGAATGCGCCGCCGCGGTCCATGATGATCGGCACAGTCGCGAGCGACAGCACGTTGTTGATGATGGTGGGCTGGCCGAACAGGCCGATATGGGCGGGAAGCGGCGGTTTCGCACGCACTTCGCCCCGCTTGCCCTCAAGACTGTCAAGCAGCGAGGTCTCCTCGCCGCAGACATAAGCGCCCGCGCCCTCGCGGACCTCCATGTCGTAAGCAAAGCCTGAACCCGCCACGTTGGTGCCGAGAAACCCGGCCTCGCGGGCCGTATCGATCGCCTCTCTCAGGGCCTCGATCGAGTGAGGATATTCGGAGCGAACATAGATGTAGCCATATGTGGCACCGACCGCGATGCCCGCAATCGTCATGCCCTCAATCAGCACGAAGGGGTCTCCCTCCATGACCATGCGGTCGGCAAAGGTGCCGCTATCGCCTTCATCGGCGTTACAGACGATGTATTTCTGCTGTGGCGGCGTATCAGCGACCGTGCGCCATTTGATGCCGGTGGGGAAGCCGGCGCCGCCACGGCCGCGCAAGCCGGAGGTCAGAACCTCTTCGATAATCCCGTCTGGGCCAGCTTCGATCGCGTTTTTCAGGCCAGCATAGCCGCCATGGCTTTGGTAATCTTGCAAGGACCGCGGGTCGGTAATCCCAATGCGAGCGAAGGTGAGGCGGGTCTGGTTCTTGAACCAGGGATATTCGTCCACCAGGCCAATGCACTTGTCGTGAGGCTTGCCCTCGAGAATGCCAGCTTCGATAAAATCGTCGACCTTGGACGGCTTGACCGGTCCGTAACCGACGCGGCCCTGATCCGTCTCGATCTCGACCAGCGGCTCCAGCCAATACATGCCGCGGGAACCATTCCGAACGATCTCAAGTTCGATGCCGCGCTCCTTGGCTTCCTGCTCGAACCGCTTCGCGACAGAATCGGCGCCTAAGGCGAGCGCGCCGGAATCGCGTGAAATATAGATGCGGGTCACGACTGCGCCTCCTTGAGCAGCTCATCGAGACGCTCCTCATCGAGTGCCGCATACACGTCCTTGTCGAGCATCGCTGCCGGAGACGAGTGGCACAGCCCCAAGCAGTAGACCGCTTCCAAGGTCACGCGGGCATCGGCTGTCGTGCCGCCCATCTCTACCCCGAGCTTCTCCTTGGCGCGCTTCTCCAGCGCACGCACGCCAGAGGCTTGGCATGACTCTGCAAGGCAGAGCTTCAGCGTCCGGCGGCCCGGCGGTTCGCGCCTGTAATCATGGTAAAATGTCACGCAGCCATGCACTTCGGCCCTTGTGATGTTCAGGGCGTCGGCGATCATTGGTTCTGCATCCAGCGGAACGCATCCAAAGGACTCCTGCAAGGCATGGAGAATTGGGAGCGTCGCACCCTTTTGATTCTGATGCTGCGCGATGATTTCGCTCGCGCGCTCAGGCGTCCAGGATTCGTATTTTGGCATTGCCCAACCGCGTTTTTGAACCATTTTAAAGATGGGAAATTATTGGCGTGAAATCAATAAAGCAACTCCGTCGGTAGATCGAGATTCCTGATCGAACGGGTCGGTGGGCGAGGCCCATTTTGGGACTCGTTCAGAGGCCTGGATTCATGATTTGGGGGTGCAGGCTGAGCGGCGGAAAGAGCGCGCCATCATACAACAAAAGGGCCTCTAGGTCCCTAAGGGATCCGGTATGGAGCCGGCGGGAGCTGACTTTCGCAATGCCGGAGCAAGTCGTTTCGCTTCCACGACGAGCGCATTGATCGCCGGCGTCAATGGGTTGCGCTGAGGGACCACCAGTCCGATGGAATGCGTCACCGCAGGTTCGACGATCGGGATGGCGCGCACCTTTTTCGTCAAGTTCATCAATTCAGCGAGCCTTGCGGGCATGATGCTGGCCCGGTCCCCCGTGCGTACATGGGCGATCAGGGCAATAACGGAGTCTGATTCCAGCGTCGGCGCCACCTCGACCCCAGCCTGGCGCAATTGTGCGTCGATGATCCGCCGGTTTTGCATATCCGGAGTGAGAAGGCACAAGGGTATTTTGCCAACTTCGGCCCATGTGACGCTCTTTCGATCTGCAAAGGGCCCCTTAGAGGAGGCGAGGAGCCTGTATTCTTCTGCGTAGAGCGGAACAGCCTGCACGCGCCCCAGAGGCTCGTTGTCGAGATAGGTCAGACCGGCATCGACCTCCAGATTTTCCAACATGCTCAGGACTTCGATCGAGTTGCGCGACAGAATTGTAAAGTTCACGTCTGGATGCCGGGCCTGGTAGGGGGTCGTGAGCATGGCAACGACCGATAGAGCGGTGGGAATCGCGGCGATGCGCAAATGCCCGGTCAGGCCGTATTTCAGAGCATCGATCTCCTGGCGCATGGAGCGGGTGTCGGACACGATCCGCCGGGCCCAGTCCAGAACCCGCTCGCCCTCGGGAGTGAACCCGCGAAAGCGCGAACCTCGCTCCACGAGGAGCACGTCCAAATTGGCCTCAAGCTGCTTGATCCCGGCCGAAAAAGTTGGCTGGCTCACGCCACAAGCCTCCGCCGCGTGACCGAAATGGCGTTCGCGAGAGAGCGCAATAAGGAATTCAAGCTTGTCGATCATGCCGTGCCTGCAACCCAATCCCTATTCGCAAAGGACGTAGGGGATTGTGAGGCCGGCAGGTCCGCACAACAACCGCCGAACGGCGTTGTGGGGGGCAATTACTTTTCCTCTTCAGCCCGGAAGGTCTTGTGGCACCCCTTGCAGGCGTCGATCACGCCCTTGAACTTCACTTTCCAGTCTGGAGCGTCCGCTGCAAGCGCTGCTACGAGGTCCTTAGCCGAGGCCTCAAGCGTGTCCGCGTCTTTGGTGAATTTGTCCCATTGGGTCCAAATTTCCGGCTTGGCCTCGCTGGGGTCGCCGATAGTGCCCTCCGGAAAGAGATCGGGGATTTCCGTCGCGGTGTTCTGGATCTCTTTTGCGGCCGCGCCGGCCTTAGCAGCATCAAAAGGCACCGCCCCCTTCGCCATCGCGCCGATGACCTTCATGGCATCCTTTTGGGTCTCCATGAGGTCCATGCGTTCTTTGACGACGCCGGTCGCTTCCTTCTTCGATCCGTCGGAATGAGCGAGCGCATGTTGCGCCAAGCCTGCCGCTGCGAGAAGGGACAGGGTCAGAATCAGGGCACGCTTGCGCATAGGCTTTGCCGTATTGGCCGTTATCGTCATGACAGTTCTCCTGCGCCCGTTATTCACCGCATCTCAGATATCGACAAAAAAAGACCGCGTCGAGATCTGGATTGGTCGCGATGCGGTCTTGTCCGTGTTTAGCTACTTGCAGTCGCCGAGCGCCTTCTGCCAGCCGAGCGTGAACCTGTAGTCGGTTTCCAGCTGCGGACCGTTGAGGTTCTGATAAAAGGGCACGCCAAATTCACCCGCGAGCCGGTGGCCGCAGACAACGCCCTTTTGGCCGATCAGATTGACACCGAAGAGAAGATCCGCCCGGTCGCCGCCGTAAAAAGCCGGATTGGCAGTTTGGACTGGCCCGGTAATATTCGGATCGATACCGCTGATATCGTCCAAGTTCTGATAGGCGACCCGGAGCGAGTTACTGATCCATGGTGCCCATTCGTATGCTGTCCAGCCCGTGACTTGGTTCAAATTGCCCAGCCGATAGCCATGGTCATTCTCGTTCTCAAGGCGGTAAATACCGCGATACTGACCACCAAAGGACAGATTGCCCATGCGGTGCGTATAGGTGAGGCTCGGGATAAGGTCCCAGGTGCCGGAGCCGAGCTGCATGGCATAAGGCAAGGTCACGATCGGCGTCCTGCCCATGGGCATCAGGATGCGATCCTTTTCGCTGATGGAGCCAGTCGGTGCGCTCAGCATCATGCCCAGATTCAGGTGCTCATCGCTTTCCTCCGTCGAGGCCTCATAGAGTCCCACGATGCCGCCGAAGGACAGATCGCCTACGCCATCGCTATTCGTGCTGAACCGGCCGAGACGTTTGGTGCCTATGGCGCCCTTATAGGTGATGTGAGTCATGTCCTTGTGGAGATAAGGCAGCATCGCCGTTAGGGTGATGCGGTCCGTGAGCCCGTACATGGCGCCGAACATGCTCATGCTCATGTTCATTTCGGTAGGCACAACACGCAGCGTCGGCGGCTGCATGGGCGCACCGAAGAAGCGGTTCGGCACTGTGGTGACGATCGTATCGGGAGAGACATTGTCTTCCCCGATCTGGTTGCCTTGCATCCACATGTTCATGAAGCGGTAGGAGAGCATCAGCTCGCCTTGACCGTGAATGTGGTCGCCCATCACACCGATTGGCGCGTGGGCATCGGCCCGTGGAGCGTGTTTGAACGCCCCATTCTCGTACATCAAGTCGTAAGAACTGCCCACGGGCATGGTGGAGTCTGCAGCAGCGCCGAAGGCAAAGCCTTGCACAAGAGCGGCTGTCGCAAGCGCTAGCGGGATATGCCGCCTTCGCGCATACGAGTGTCCAAACATTGTTATCAAATCCCCTGATTGAATGAATAGAGCCAAGGGACGCGCATCTGACGAGCGCATCCACGAAGGCCAAGCGTCACTTCATCAGAGGGTGATGGGTGGTCCGCGATTTTGCGGGCGTCCTGTGAACTGTTCGACAGGAGCGTCGTCGAGGGAATTTGATGCGGTGCCGATGCGCTCGGCATCGATCATGCTGGCATCGCTCGCGCCCGTTAACGCGGTAAGGAAGGAGGCATAGCCCTCGCAAAACGGGCATTTTTTCTCTGGAGGGGCAGGTGTAACTGGATCGCGAGAGTCATCCGGCATCGCGGCCATGTTGCCGTGGCACGCAATCTCCGCCGCCGCTCTCGGCTCATTGTCGCCTAAAAGAGTAGTCGCTTGCGAGACTACGTGACCTGGCACAAGCGCCGAATAACACAGCAGGCCCAAAAGCGCTAAAGCGCTTGCTAACGCGCGAATCCTACGGAAACCCCCATTTCCCATAGCTGATTTTTAACAGTCCTCTAAAGTGAGGAAAAGGCAGAACCGCCCAGGAAGCGGTCGCGGCCCTGCGCCAAATCGTCTAACACCATTTGCCACGGTTTCCGATGTCACGAGGCCCGCTGTTATGACCAAAAAGCTTCCAGCACACGCACTTGTCGCTGACATTGGTGGCACGAATGCCCGCTTCGCCATCGCCGACCTTGGCACGCTTTCCCTCGCCGATATCCGCACGTTTCCAACGGCGGAGCATGCAACGCTGGCTGATGCTATGCGCGCCTATCTTAAGGACGCGCCGGAAACTGTCGCTCATGCTGGCCTCGCGGTGGCGGCGCCCATGCTTGAGGATACGGTCAAGTTCACCAATGCCGCATGGACCTTCAAGCGCAGTACGCTCGCGCGAGATGCGGGGCTTGAATCCGCCTATGTTTTCAATGATTTCGAGGCGCAGGCCTATGCGCTGCCGGTTCTCTCCGATGACGAGCTTCATCAAATCGGCGGGGGGGTGCCGGTCGAGATGGCACCCAAAATCGTGCTCGGGCCAGGCACCGGGTTAGGCGTCGCCGGCCTGGTCTGGTCGCCATCCGGCTGGGTGCCGGTGCCGGGCGAGGGCGGACATCTGACACTTCCCGCCGAGAACGAGCGAGAACTGGCTCTGGTCGAGCGCATGCGCAAGGGTCTGGAGCGCCTCTCTGTCGAGCGGGCGTTGTCAGGGCCAGGCCTTGCCGAACTCTACCAGGCGATCGCGGCCTCCTACGGGTTCAGCGGGGATCCTCTTTCACCCGCCGATGTCGAGCGCCGGGCCATAGGCGGCGAGGACGATATGGCATCCGAAGCGCTCGATCTGTTTGTGCGCTGGCTCGGGCGCTTCGCCGGCGATGTGGCGCTCGTCTTCGGCGCGCGCGGCGGGGTCTATCTTGGCGGCGGGATCGCCCCAAGAATGCTGCCGCGCCTTGAGCAGGAGGACTTCCGGGATGCGTTCAAGCGTAAGGGGCGTATGACCGCCTTCGTGGCACCGATCCCGATCAATGTGATCATCGCCGAGTATCCGGGTCTCAAAGGCGCAGCCGCCGGCCTTCGGACAAAGCTTGGAACTGCTGGCTAGGGTTTGCGCCGTTTAGCTGGTCGCGTCGGCGATCGCGCTGCCCACTTTGGCTAGAGCCGCATCCCGCGCATCGCCATCCGCCTTTGAGCCTGTCAGATAGGCCGCAATCAGAATGGGATCGCCGCCTGCCGGCCAGGCAATGGCGACGTCGTTGCTTGTGCCCATCGGGCCGGTGCCCGTTCTGTCGCCAACACGCCACGTTAGGGGAAAGCCAGCCCTAAGCCGGTCCTTGCCAGTCTCGCTTGCAACGAACCACTCCGTCAGCCGGTCTTTCGAAAGTGGCGTGAGCGCATCGCCTACAAAAAGCCGGTCGAGAGCGCCCAGCATGGCATTGGGTGTCGTTGTGTCTTTGATCTCGCCGGGCTCGAAAGAATTGGCTTGCGGCTCCATGCGATCGATTCGCGTGACGGTGTCGCCAAGCGTGCGGACGAATGCTGTTGCCGCTTCCGGTCCGCCAAGGTTTTCAAGGATCAGATTGGCTGCGGTGTTGTCGCTCCAGACCATTGCCGCGGCGCATAAATCGGAAAGCGTCATGCTACCGCCCGCATGCTTCTCGGTCACAGGCGCATATTTCAGGATCGCGCTGGCAGGCACAGGGATCTTGCGCGATAGCGTCTCTTCGCCATCGTCCACGCGTTTCAGGACGGCAGCGACCGCGAGCAGCTTGAATGTGCTGCACATCGGAAAACGCTCATCGCCGTTCCGCGCGGCTCGGAGACCGGTCCCCGTGTCATACATGGCTATGCCAAGTTGGCCGCCAATCCCTTTTTCGATCCCGGCGAAGGCCTTCTCCAGATCAGCGGCTTGCCCTCCCGCATAGGCGCGCGTAAGCGGCAGGAATGCGCATGCCAAAGCCCCGGCACCAACGCGCGCGATGAGATGGCGACGTGTGATCATTGCGCGAGCCTATAACGGGGCGAGGGCGGAAATGGGACGGCCCCCGGCGGGCGGTTTTTTGCCGAGCCCATGGCGCGATGCATCTGGTCGCACAGCGCCTATTTGAACTCGACCTTTATGACCTCGTAGGACTTACCACCGCCCGGCGTCGAAACCTCCACCACACTCTTCTTGCGCTTGCCCAGGAGGGCGCGCGCGATGGGAGACGTGATGGAAATCTTACCTTCCTTCACATTCGCCTCTGTCTCGCCGACGATGCGGTACTTGACCTTATCCTCGGTGTCCTCGTCGATCAGCGTGACAGTCGCGCCGAACATGACCTGATCGCCCTTGAGCTTGGACACATCGATGATATCCGCACGCGACAGCTTGTCTTCGAGATCGGCCAAGCGCGCCTCGGTCATACCCTGAAGCTCTTTCGCGGCGTGATATTCCGCGTTTTCGGACAGATCGCCGTGGGATCGGGCTTCGGCGATCAACTTGATGATACGCGGGCGCTCGACGGTCTTGAGATTCTTGATCTCTGCCTCAAGGGTGTCATAGCCCTCCGCGGTCATCGGCACCTTTTCCATGGCAGTTCAAACTCCTTAAGGGGGGGCGCCCTTGACAATACTGTCGAGGAATTCACCCAGCGAAGTCAAGAATCCGTTGATTTTGACCGTTTTCTAAAGCGCTCCGACAGGCTAAATGGGGCCTTTGCCGACATAGCTTTGTAGGGGGGCGACAGTTAGGCTGCCTTCCCGCAAGGCCTTGATAGCCTCGGTGGCGGCCAACGCGCCGGCCAGGGTTGTATAATATGGGATGTGGTTGAGCAAGGCTGACCGTCGGATGGACATCGAGTCCGCCAGCGCCTTGGCACCCTCCGTTGTGTTGAAGACGATGTCGATCTCCCCGTTGGTGATCGCATCGACGATATGGGGCCGGCCTTCCAGCACCTTGTTGACCCGCTCGCACGCGATGCCATGGGCATCCAGACGCCGCTGGGTGCCGCGCGTGGCCACAATGCGGAATCCCATCTCCACCATGGTGCGCACAGGGGCGAGGAGCTTGCCCTTGTCCAGATCCTTCACCGAGACAAAGACTGTGCCTGAAAGCGGCAATTTTGCGCCGCCGCCGAGCTGGCTCTTCGCAAAGGCAACGGCGTAGTCGCGGTCGATGCCCATGACCTCGCCCGTGGACCGCATTTCGGGGCCGAGTATCGGGTCAACGCCAGGGAAGCGCGCAAACGGGAAGACCGCTTCCTTCACGGCGATATGGTTGAGGATAGGCCGCTTCAGGCCGAAGGCTTCAAGCGGCTTGCCCGCCATGACCTCCGAGGCGATGCCGGCAACCGGCTGGCCAATAACCTTGGCAACGAAGGGGACGGTCCGCGATGCGCGCGGGTTCACCTCAAGGATGTAGATGTCCTCGTTCTGAATGGCGAACTGAATGTTCATGAGCCCGACGACGTTCAGCGCGCGCGCAAGGGCGGCTGCCTGCCGCTCGAGCTCGGCGATGGTCTGAGGCGTCAAGGAATGAGGAGGCAGCGAACAGGCGCTGTCGCCGGAATGCACGCCCGCTTCCTCGATATGTTCCATGACGCCACACACGAAGACATCCGTGCCATCCGCCAGCGCATCGACATCGACCTCGATGGCATCGCGCAAATAGGAGTCGAGCAAGACGGGACTCTTGCCAGAGACAACCACAGCCTCGGTGATGTAGCGGTCGAGCTGAGCCTCGTCGTGGACGATCTCCATGGCGCGGCCGCCCAAGACATAGGAGGGGCGGATCACGACAGGAAAGCCGATCTCCTTGGCGATCGCGAGGGCCTCGTCCGCCGAGCGGGCAATGCCGTTATTCGGCTGTCTCAGGCCAAGACGCTCAATCAGAGCCTTGAAGCGGTCGCGGTCCTCGGCAAGGTCGATGGCATCGGGCGAGGTCCCCAGAATGGGGACATCGGCCTCCTCCAGTGCCGCAGCGAGCTTCAGCGGAGTCTGTCCGCCAAACTGCACGATGACGCCTTTCACCGTGCCGTTTGTTTGCTCTTTCCGCACGATCTCGAGCACGTCCTCTTCCGTAAGCGGTTCGAAATAGAGACGGTCGGACGTGTCGTAGTCCGTGGAGACGGTTTCGGGATTGCAATTTATCATGATGGTCTCAAACCCGCTCGCGGACAGCGAGAACGCGGCGTGACAACAGCAATAGTCGAATTCGATCCCCTGGCCGATCCGGTTCGGACCGCCGCCGAGAATAACGATCTTGTTCGCATCGCTCGGCCTCGCCTCACACGACCCGCTACTCGGAAACTCTGTCTCGTATGTTGAGTACATATACGCCGTCGGCGATGCGAACTCGGCCGCGCACGTGTCGATGCGTTTGTAGATCGGGTGGACGCCGAGTGCGTGCCGGGCGCTCATCACGTCCTTGGACTCAAGCCCCGCGAGCGTGGCAAGCCGCTCATCGGCAAAGCCCATGGCTTTGAGCGACCGGAACGGCGCTGCGGTTGTGGGTAGCCCGTGCTCGCGGACGCGGGCCTCGGTGTCGATAATCTCTTGGAGCTGATGGATGAACCACGGATCGATTCGGCAGCTATCGTAAATCTGTTCGTGATCGACGCCGAGCCGCAGGGCTTGCGCCACTTTCAGCAGCCGGTCGGGGGTGGGTGATCCTAGCGCTTCGCGGATCACGTTCTTGTCGTCGCCTTGGCCAAGGCCCTCGAATGGAAATTC
Source organism: uncultured Alphaproteobacteria bacterium (assembly GCA_942491645.1). Taxonomy (GTDB): domain Bacteria; phylum Pseudomonadota; class Alphaproteobacteria; order Rhizobiales; family Methyloligellaceae; genus Methyloceanibacter. Next base: position 119,132 of record CALOBK010000007.1, read on the forward strand.
GTCAAGCCCCGTGAGCCCCGTTTCCAGCGAGCGCAAAGCCTTTTGGAGAGACTCCGGGAAGGTACGGCCGATGGCCATGGCCTCGCCGACGGACTTCATCGACGTGGTGAGGGTCGGTGTCGCGCCCGGGAACTTCTCAAATGCAAAGCGCGGGATCTTCGTCACCACATAGTCGATGCTTGGCTCGAACGAGGCCGGCGTTGCACCGCCCGTGATGTCGTTGTCGAGCTCATCTAGCGTGTAGCCGACGGCAAGCCTCGCGGCGACTTTGGCGATGGGAAACCCAGTGGCCTTTGAGGCAAGCGCCGATGAGCGCGACACGCGCGGGTTCATCTCGATCACGATCAGCCGCCCATCGTCGGGATTGACGGCGAACTGCACATTGGACCCGCCGGTCTCTACGCCGATCTCGCGCAGCACCGCGATCGAGGCATTGCGCATGATCTGGTATTCCTTGTCCGTGAGCGTCAGCGCCGGCGCCACGGTGATCGAGTCGCCTGTATGCACGCCCATCGGGTCGATATTCTCGATGGAGCAAATGATGATGCAGTTGTCGTCCGTGTCCCGGACGACCTCCATCTCATATTCCTTCCAGCCGAGCACGGATTCTTCGATCAGCACTTCGCATGTGGGCGAGGCATCGAGGCCGCGTTCGACGATCTCCATAAACTCCTCGCGATTATACGCGATGCCGCCGCCCGTACCGCCAAGCGTGAAAGACGGGCGGATGATTGCTGGCAGCCCAATATCCTGCAGCGCCTCAAGCCCTTCGATCAGGCCTTTCTCGACGTAGCGCCGCCGCCGCGTGGATTCCTGCCGGGCCCAATCCGCCTCGAAATCGAGCATGGCTTTGGCTAGAGCGTCCGGGTCCGGATTCTCAGCCTCGATGCGCGCGGTCTCGGACTTGTAGGTTTCACGGTCCGCACGTTTCAGCGAGCCGGCATCGGCCAAGCGAGACTTAGGGGATTCGAGCCCAATCTTGTCCATTGCCTTGCGGAAGAGTTCGCGGTCTTCGGCCTTGTCGATCACTTCGGCCTTGGCCCCGATCATCTCGACACCGAATTCGTCCAGCACACCCGAGCGCTGGAGGCTGAGTGCCGTGTTCAGCGCGGTCTGCCCACCCATGGTCGGCAGCAGGGCATCCGGCCGCTCGCGCTCGATGATCTTGGCAACGACCTCCGGCGTGATCGGCTCGATATAAGTCGCATCGGCAAGATCCGGATCCGTCATGATTGTCGCTGGGTTCGAGTTCACCAGGATGATCCGGTAACCCTCATCCTTCAGCGCCTTGCAAGCCTGCGTGCCCGAATAGTCGAACTCGCAGGCCTGGCCGATCACAATCGGCCCGGCCCCGATGATCAGGATGGACTTTATATCTTCGCGTTTCGGCATTTAGGAGGTGCTCTCGGCTGCACTGATGGAGGAAGTCGACCGGCCTGCAAGCGGGTTCACAAGCCGGTGAGATTGGCTTCCCAATGGCCTAGCGAGCCGGTAGGGGAGGCACGTTGAAGCAGCGGACGTGAAAGAGAGGGAAGACGTGCAACGCGATACAAAATTAGAGGTCTGTCTTCTAATCATGCGCTTGACCTTCGCAGCCTTCATCCTGGTGTGGGCGGTGGACAAGGTCATTGCCCCCGGTCACGCAAAGAAGGTGTTTTCGAACTACTACTTCACTGACCTGCCGCCCGAGCTGTTTATGGTTCTTGGCATTGTGCAGATCGTCGTCATCGGAGCTTTCGCTGTCGGCTTCATGCGGTTCTGGACCTACGGTGCGATGCTCGTCATGCATGCGGTCTCGACTCTCTCGACATTCGATAAGCTTATCGACCCCTGGGCTGCAGGGCCGCGCGGCTTGTTGTTCTGGGCCGCGGTGCCAACGCTCGGGGCAATCATAGCGCTCTTCGTCTTGCGCGACCGCGATCAACTTCTTTCGGTCGATGCCGCACGGTCGGGTTAAGAGCGCATGCATAGTGAGCGACGCTAAGCCTTCTTCTTGTGCTCTTCCATCAGCTCGACGAAGCGCGTGAACAGATAATGGCTATCTTGCGGGCCGGGCGAGGCCTCCGGGTGGTGCTGCACGGAAAAGACCGGCTTGTCTTTGACCTTCAGGCCGGCATTGGAGCCATCGAAGAGCGAGCGATGCGTTTCCTCAACCGGGACGGGAAGGCTCTCGCCGGCCACCGCAAAGCCGTGATTCATGGAGGTGATCTCGACCTTGCGCGTCACATAATCCTTCACAGGATGGTTCGCGCCGTGATGGCCCTGATGCATCTTCTCCGTTGTGGCGCCGAGCGCCAGACCGAGCATCTGATGGCCAAGACAAATTCCGAAGGTCGGGATGCCGCTCTCAACAAGTTTCTTGATTTCGGGAACCGCGTAAGTGCCCGTCGCTGCCGGATCGCCGGGGCCGTTTGAGATAAACACGCCGTCCGGCGCGCGCTCCAGAATTGCCTCGGCGCTCGTCGTAGCCGGGACCACTGTGATCTTGCAACCGGCGCTGGCGAGCTCGCGCAGGATATTGCGCTTCAGGCCGAAATCGATTGCGATCACGTGAAAACGCGGGGCGGCTTGATGCCCATAGCCCTTGCCCCATTCCCAGGACGTCTCATCCCAGCTGTAGCTCTGTGTGCAACTGACTTCCTTGGCAAGGTCAAGACCCACCATGCCGGACCACGCAGCCGCCTCTCGCTTCAAGGCGTCGAGATCGAAGACCCCATCGGGCGCATGCGCGATCACAGCATTTGGCATGCCGTTCTCTCTGATCAGCGACGTGAGCGCGCGCGTGTCGACACCCGTGATAGCGATCAGGCCACGCGCCTTAAGCCAGGCATTGAAGTCCTGGTCCGAGCGCCAATTGGACGGGGAGGTGATATCGGCGCGCAGGACGCAGCCCTTCACACCGGATACAGCGGCGAGATTCGAAGTTTCGATATCTTCGGTATTCACACCCACATTGCCGATATGCGGGAAGGTGAAGGTGATGATCTGCCCGGCATAGGAAGGATCGGTGAGAATTTCCTGATAGCCGCTCATCGCCGTGTTGAAACAGACTTCGCCGACTGCCGCGCCGGCCGCGCCAGCGCCACGCCCCTCGATCACCGTACCATCGGCAAGAACAAGCAGCGCTGTCGGCGCTTCGTCCGCCCATGGCGGTGTCGCGCGCGTCGGTACGCCCGCGTTGGACCTTGTGTCGTGTTCGTCGGTCATGGTCGAATCTTAGTAGGATAAATGCGGGTGGTCGCCAAAAACGAAAGCTGCAAACGATGGGGCGTTGCGCTCTGCTCGGCCAAGTTGCTGGACCACATCTTTAAGGAGCGCGCATCCTTAAGGAGCGTTATCTACGTCAGCTTTGTGACGCGGTCAATCGCCTCCGGCAAATATTTTCTTGTTAAAACAATGCGTTAAGCGTGCAAATTTGCTTGCACGTATTCGCGCTGTCGATTAGGTTGGGGGCTTCTTTCAAAAAGCACCCGATCAACCATCCATGCGCGAGACCATCAACGCCGCCTTGATAGCTGCGACCAAGGCTCGCGAATCGCGCCGCGTCTCGACGCTTCGTTTGGTCAGCGCGGCGATCAAAGACCGTGACATTGCTGCCCGCACGGCCAACGCTGATCGAGCCACTGATCCCGAATTGCTCGAACTGCTCTCGAAGATGATCAAGCAGCGCGAAGAATCCCAAAAAATCTATGCCGACGCTGGGCGTGCCGACCTAGCGGAGCAAGAAGGCGAAGAGGCAGCGATCATCCGCGAGTTTTTGCCCATGCAGCTTTCTGACGAAGACATGGCCAAAGCCATTGATGAGGCGATTGCTGAAATGGGCGCGAGCGGCATGCGTGATATGGGCAAGGTCATGGGCGACCTCAAAAGCCGCTATGCTGGGCAAATGGATTTTGGCAAGGCAAGCGGTGCTGTGAAAGCGAAGCTCTCCTAAGAGGGCACCCCAAAGCAAGACAACCTTACCGTGCGTCCTGTGCCTTTCGGACGCATAATAAGGCCTGTTTCGGTTCGTTCGCGGGCGGCTCCTTAGCTGCAGATGGCGCGCAAATGGCTGTTTTGAGGCATTTTTTCGATCTCAAATCCGAATCGCATCTTTGGACAATTCCTGCGGCAACTGGGCACGCGTCACAATGTCGTTGCGCTGCAACATAGACATGCCGCAATGCAGCATTACGTATGTTTTCAGTTTGGCACGGAATCAGTCCGTGCCTGCATTTAGAATTGGAGGCCTACGGATGTTTAGGAACATCATGTCTATTGCAGTGGCGAGCCTGCTCTCGGTGTTGGCGGTCATGTCCGTCGCATCGGCTGGCGAGCCAGCGAAAGCCAATCTTGGGCCGGTCGGACCGAATGAGCCGATTCTGGCCACGGTCGGGGATTCGCGCCTAATCGCGCGGTTCAGGCCCCGGGACGGGAATTGCGCGGTGAGCGCAGTCATGTTTTCGACGTCGGCCAATTCGGGCGGATACAAGTCCAAGAGTGTTGACGTGACGCTGCACCCGGGCGAGCTTTTCCACTTCGGCGGCATGAAGAACGAGCGCGTTGTGATGACGTGCGGTCCGAATGCCAAGGTCCTGACAGTGCTCAACCGCGGTGAGATTCTGACGAAGTCCGCGAGCAGCGCGCAGTACTAAGACGATCCTTCTTGATGCGGGAAGAGGGTTGGCCGGGCGGCATGCATGTGCCGCCCGGTTTTTTTATATTCTCTATTGCAGTTTTCCTTGAGGCTTTGCGGCAGTCAGCGCAGCATGCGTTCCGGTTTTTCTTCAAGTCTCAAATAAAGGTATGATGTGATGCGATTTTCGAAAGTCTTGGCGTTGGCTCCATTTGCTGCTCTTTGCCTTATGCCTGTGAATGCACATGCAACTCCTGCGTACGTATGTGCGGTCCAGGAGGTCTTCGAGTGCACGTCCGTTTCAGGCTGCAAGCGTGTGAAGCACGCGGCAGCCGAGCTCCCGCCCATTGTGACGCTGAACGTCAAGGAGAAGAACCTGTTCTCCGGTCTCTTCGGCGGTGCGGGACTTCTTCAAAGGGGCGATGTCTATCAGGATGAGAAGGTGCTGATCCTGCGCGGGCGCAGAGGCTTGCAGACTTGGACGGCCGTCGTCGAGAAGCCGACTGGCGCTATGTCGGGCTCGATCTCGCAAGCCGGGCGGACCTTCGCACAGTTCGGACATTGCACGCCCACAAAGTAGTTGCTGAGCCTCTTCGCAAAAGCAAACAAATGGCCGGGGGCATGCGCCTTCCCGGTCATTTTTGTTTCGGGGTCTGTTTTTGTTGGCGATGCGGTGAAAGAGGCCGCCCTCGGCGTTTGACTAAATATGCCAAAGCAAAACCGCCGATTGCCAGCAGGAAAAGCCCTCCGGCCCAAGCGAGCGGCGTGCCGTAATAATAGATGAGCCCCAAGCCGACCGCCGGCGTGACGCTGGATGCCACCAAATCGGACAGGTCGACGTCAAACCGCCACCACACGAAAACGGCGAGCAACGCAAAGAGCGCCAACAAAACGATCAAGACGAGATTGATCATAGTGCCTCCGATTCTCATGCCACCGCTGGCCCGATTATCTCACGCAGCGGCACGGCCTGTCCCGCTGAAGTGGCGAGAATGGCGTAGAATGACCGACGACCTCGCATAAGTAGGCGCAATAGGGAGGTGGATATTACAATCGATGACATGAAGCGCATGGCGCGTCAGTCGCTCGAATTGTGGTCGAACTCACGTTCGGGCAAGGCTGAGGATGTCTTCTCGTCCAAATACGTCAACCACCAGGAACCGGCCGCGGCCGGCGGGGTCAAGGGCGTCGATCTCCAAGGGTGGAAGGCGATCGTCGAGGGGTGCCGCACAGCCTTCCCCGATTTGGAGGTCACGATCCGAAATCAGATCGCCGAGGGTGTTCTCGTCGCCACCAGATGGCAGTTCGAGGGTACGCAGACAGGGGCGTATTTGGGGCGCCCGCCATCGGGTAGGCGCGCGGTATGGACCGGCGTGCAGATCGATCGCATCTCGGACGGCAAGATCGTTGAGAGTTGGGTGGATTGGGACAAATACCGGATGTTCGAGGCGTTGGGCTTTTTGGGCTAGAGCTCTCGAGCAACCTCGCTCAAGGTCCGCCTACAAGTCGACCCGTGCGCGCAATCCGAAGACAGCAATTTTGTCTTCGTTTGGGTTGAGGGCCGGATTCAGCAGAAGCTGAGCGTCCGCCGTGATCGCAATGTTGTTGGAGAACTGATAGCGGTAGAACGCTTCCAGCGTGGTCTGATCAGAGAGCCCAGCGATGGCCGGCTCATTCCACGCTGCCGCGAACCCCACCAGATCCCGATAGCGCGGGAAGTAGTACAGGAACCCACCGCTAAGGGCTTTACTGTAAAAAGGCGCCTCTCCGTCCGACCAGCCGGGCCTGATAAAGGGCATGAGCACATCGTCGATCGTCACGTTGGCCGAGACGACGACGCCCTGACTTTCCGGAACGCCGGCATTCACGCGCTCATCCACATGCCACGCGCCGACATGGACATTGGTAAGAAACCGTTCGTCGCGCGCGGGCGTCCAGCCGATCTCACCATAGGTGAAGACCTCGCTGCCGTCACGGAAGAACGCCACATCAGTCAATGAGCCGTTGGCGTCCGTGATGAGGCCCTTGGCGAAGACTTGGTCTGTCAGCATCGCGCCGGCCGCAAAGCCGAAGCCGGGGTCGGGGAGCGCGATCGTGGGATTGACAAGAGACGACAGGTTCAAAAAGGTCGTGCGCTGATTGGCGTAGCCAAGAATGTCTATGTAGTCGGTCGGGTCGATGCGTCCGGCGACATAGCCGGCTCGACGTTGCGCGAGGGCTTGCTCCCAATAGAGTGTCGTTAGCGATGCGCCGCTATCAGAGAATGTCGTGCCGGTAATCCCGAGATAACCGATGTCGCCGCCAAGTTGTGCGGGCGTAAGCTCTGTCCAGAGTTCGTGTCGCTGCTCGACGAGGAACACCAGCGAGCCAGGATTGCCCGTCTCGCGTCCGAGCAACTGCCATTTGCCGAACATGCGCGCGCTGCCGCTCGAGGCATAGTCCTCAACCGTCAGGCTGTCCGTGGCGGTTTGGTAAAGCGCTTGGTAGTCGAGGCCCGACCCGCAGGCCGGAAATCCGCCTGAGACGCTCCAAGCTGCTTTCGAACGGCCGGAAGTAGGCGTCCACAACGGGCCGGCGCGACGTGCTCTGGCGCTGCGCGGCATCCTCCTCAAGCTGCGGCCCGACCGATTGCGGGCCGCCGAGCCCGGCTTTCGCGGCGCCGCGGAGAGCTTCGGCACCGCTGCTGGTCTGGTCTGCATCCGTCCCGGTAGCGCCTTGCGCCCACGCGGTCCCTGGCAGCGTGGCTCCAACGCAGGCGACGCCCGCAAAGGCGATCAGGAGAAGGAAGCGCGTTGCGCGTTGCTTCACTGCTGGAAATCTTCCTCTACATCCGTTGTGCTACCAGGTTGGGGGAGCCTCCCAAGCCTCTCCCAAAGTGCCTGGCGCTAATAGGGGACTTGCGCTCGAGTCAGAGGCCGCTCCGCAGGGCGGTACATGATGCTGTCCTCGTCAACGAGCGTGTTTTTGTGTGCGAGCCCGTCCTTCATCACGAGCACGAGCTTGTCCTCGTCTAGGATCAAGTCGATGTCTTCCAGCGGGTTGCCGTCCCACAACAGGATGTCAGCATAACTGTCAGGTGCGATCGTCCCAAGTGCGTAGGTCGGGTAAGGATCGAGCGGGCCGGACCACTTGAGAACCTTGCCCGCATTGCCCGTGCGGAACTTCAGCGCCAACGCGGGCGCGAAGCCTGCTTCATGGACATAGCAGGTGATGTCCTCCTTGACCTTCTCCTGAAGGCCTGGGCCGAACATGTCAGCTCCGCCGGTAATGAACACGCCGTTCTCCCGCATCATCTTGGCAGCGTTCCGCGCGCCTTCTCCGACAGTCACGCCCTTGAGCTTTTGCTCGTGCGTAAAGAAGTCTGGCATCGAGTCATAGTCACCAAAGGATTTGATGCTCATATAGCATTGGAAGGACCAGGCGATGTCCTCGCCCTTGGCGGCCATCTGTTTGACGATGTCCTCTGAGACCAGAAAGCCGTGCTCAAAGCTACGGACACCGGCATCGAGCGCACGCTGGTAGGAGCCATCATGATAGCCGTGGATCGCGACATACGTACCGTAGTCTTTGGCAATCTCGACCGCTGCCTCCATCTCCTCTTGCGTCGCGCCCAAGATCTCCAACGGGTCGAAACGGCTGGCGACGCCGCCTCCGGCCATGATCTTGGTGAAGTGGGCTCCGTTGCGATAGTTGCGGCGCGACCCCTCGATGACGTCGTCCCGATTGTTGACGATGATGGAGTGCTGCACCTGTGCGCCGTAGTCCGACACCTCCAGGTCGTTGCGATCGCCCCAGTCGCCGTGGCCGCCCGTGTGGCTGAGCACAGCCCCCGACGTATAAATGCGCGGAGCGACGAGTATGCCGCGTTGAGAAGCTCGGGCGATGCCGCGCGAATTCCCGGCGATGTCACGGATAGTCGTGATGCCCTTCATCAGGAAGTCGTCGCGAATAGCCTGTGCCGCCATGGCGCCGCCACCGGGGGCGTCCCACTCATCTTGGTAGGAGTTCGTTCCCTCCGGGGTCATGAAGACGATGTGCGTGTGCATGTCGATCAGGCCGGGCGTCATCGTCTTGCCCGTGGCATCAACGACGAATGCGTCTGGCGCATCGATCGGATCGGTGGAAACTTTGGTGATGACGTTCCCCTCGACAAGGACGTTCGCATCTCTAATCAGGTCTTCGCTGAAGCCGTCGAAGACATCGACATTGGTGAATAGAATTTGCTGCTTGACGGTTTCTTCGGCCGCTGCCGCACCGGCGTAGGCAAAAGCCACGAATCCAAGGCATAGCCAAGCCTCGCGCAGTTTAAGCATTCCGCCTCCTCCCTTGCGCATTTCCCATGCGCAGTTCCTGCCGCGTCATGTATTCTCAGAGTCTATACGACCAAGTCCGGCGCCGACGCGGATTTGCAATCGGAATTGGCGGCGCGATACCAGCAAGATTGATAGGAAAAAGCGCCGCCTCTTCGAGGCGAGCCGTGCTTTGGATTTGAGCGGGTGAGGTCTTGCCGAAGCGCGGCGCTGATGCTGACCCCTCCGTCCCGATCCGGACCCGTTCATCTCGACAGATTCTAGGCAGTCACAAGTCTGGTGGCGGTCGCGGAGTTGATTGTGGTTCAAGGCTATCCAGTGACTAAGATGCGCTTCGACACCGCCTATACCCCTGAGGTATTCGAGCGGCCGATTCTGTCCCTGACGGCGTTCGCGGATGTCGTCCTTGTTCTGTCGTCACCGAGGCCGTCAAAGGCGCTTCACTTCGCGCCTTGTCTCTAACCGCGCATCTCGCCTCGCCGCTCGCGTTCTTGTCGGAGCCGGCCCCATCAAGTATCAGCAGTGTCACTTCTGGCCAAACGACGATTCGGCCACGATCGCTGGCGCATTCTTTGTGCCAAGATTTGCCTTGGCCGAGCGTCCTCGCGATAATCCGCTCTGGTCTTCCCCAGGAGGGCGATTCATGACCGGTTTGGATATTTTCGCGCTTATTGTTTTATTGATTTTGTTGATTGCCGTGGTCGCGATTTGGGTCGTTTTGGCGATGCTGCCGGGCAAGGTCGCTGCGGAGCGTAATCACCCACAGGCAGAAGCGATCAATGTTGGCGGCTGGGTTGGAGCTATCTTGGGTGGCGTCCTCTGGCCAATCTTTTTCGTCTGGGCTTTCATAAAACCAACTGCTGCCACAGCGGAACTCAACGAGCTGCGTGAGCGCGTCGCATTCCTCGAGGCCCGCCAGGACGCCTCCGCAAAATGATAGCCTTTCTGACGTTAATTTATGTCGGCCTTCTTGCCTTACTCGTCTGGCTGAAGGTTCTGCCCAATAAGCTCTGGACCTGGCTTTCGATCCTCGTCTGGGTCGTGCTGCTATTCGTCGTGCTGTTCATTCCGATGCAGTGGGGTGCGCCAGCCGGATCAGCTCGAATTTTGACGTATACGGTACAGATTATTCCGAACGTTGCAGGGCCTGTGCTCGAGGTTCCTGTCGAGGCCAATGAGCCCATCAACAAGGGCGATATTCTGTTTACGATCGATCCAACAACCTACGAGGCCGCGCTTGATGGCGCGCAAGCGCAGCTGAACTTTCAGACGCTGCGGCTGGCGCAGTACGAGAAACTCGCCAGCACGTCGGCGGGAACCAAGTTTCAGGTCGAGGAGACAGAGGCGCTCGTCAAGAAGCTGACTGCGGAGGTCGAGGCAGCGGCGTGGAATTTGAAAGAAACGACAGTACGTGCGCCAGCCGAGGGATACGTGACCTATTTGGCTCTGCGCCCGGGGCAGCGTGTCGTGACCTTTCCGTTTCAGCCGGCAATGACGTTCGTCGATACGTCGCGCAAGATTGTGGGCGTTCAGATCCAACAGATCTATGAGCGCCACCTAGAGCGGGGCCAAGACGTCGAAATCGCGTTCAAGGCGCGTCCGGGAAAAATCTTCACTGGCAAGGTCCAAGCGATCCTTCGTGTCACCCATGACAGCCAGGCCGTGATCAGCGGCACGGTTCCTGCCGCACAACCGATTCGAGCAGAGCCCTTCTTCGTACGAGTGCAGCTTGACGACCCTGAGGGCGCCAATCAACTCCCGGCCGGTGCCGCTGGTACCGCCGCCATTTACACGAAGAGCGCCGGTATGACCCACATCCTCCGAAGGGTCATGATCCGGATGGAATCCTTCATGAACTATATCATTCCTTGGCTCTGACCATCGGTCTCCCGCTTGCCTGCTGATGGAATCAAACCGCCCCCGCAGAGCTACGCAGTTTCGTGCCCTCTGACCCGAAGCCCGCGCCGATGGCGAAAGGTTGTCGGTGTGCGATGAGCCGATCGAGATCTGCTGATCGATGGTGATCAATGAGGCGTAAGAGCAAAGGAGCATGCGGGGGCCGCCCTGCTTACTCTCTTCGAGATTGCCAAGGGAGATGGTGTGGCTTCGGCAAGGGTTTCCGTCGCCATAGCTATTCTCGATCGGGCCTACGGGAAACTATGCAAGCGCTTGAGCCGTCAACTTCAGTGGACGATCGGCTGAAGCGGTTGTTGAAAGGGTCTTCGGTAGTGCATTTCGGCCGCTGGAAATTCCAAAGGGCCAAACGGTCCCCTTAAGGCACTTAGCGGATATAGTTCAGTCTAGCAGCCCCCTGTTGAGGGAATCAGAGGTTCTCAGGCCAGCGCAGCGGTTTGGTCGTAAACGGGGCGCGTGGTGCGTTCCGTTTTGTCAGTCCGCTCTGCCGCAGACGCGAGTAGAAAAGGTCAAAGCGGTCCTGCCCGAAAAACGGCTCACCCTGGAAGATCATTAGAGGAACGCCTCCGTGGCCGGCGTTTAGCTGGATCATCTGGTTGTCTTGCCAGACAGCATCGACTTTTTCCGGATGATCTCGGATGAACTGGATGGCCTCGTCGTAGTCTAGGCTATCAATGGAATTGAACGCATCCTTCACGTGGTCCGGCCAGTGATCCACATGGCCGCCCCATATAAGGGAACTGACAGCGTTCACATAGTGGATAGCCTTTCCCTGTAACTCCGCATAATTGCCGAGGCGTGTCACCCAGGAGATGTAGGTTCTTTCTCCAACGGGTGCACCATGAAGTCAGCGGTGTTGGTCGGCCACGTGTTTTGCCAGATCGGATCCGGGTTGGCGAAGCGGAAGGGGAAGGCCTGATATTGGCCGCAGCGCCGGGTGTCGTTGATCGTGTCTGCCCATTTGTACCAGCGTCCTGATCCAGCCTTGCCGCTGGAACTGCGCGTACGCACGGCTACTGGGAAAATAACGCGGATACTGATATCGACGTTGTAGTTTGAGTTCAGCCATGTCAGCCGCTGGAGAGATAGATAGCTGTAAGGGCTGCGCATAGACCAGCAGACATCAGCCTTCAGAGGGTTCTCCTCTGTGACGATCTCGGTCAGTGGTGGCTTATAGGGTACGTGCTGCGGGTGAACGTCATCATTGAAATGCGACCAGTTCCAATTGTCTGGCGGCGGCGGCGGATTTACAGCGTCGGGCACGGGCGGTAACTCGGGGACCGCATCGTCATGCGGGTAATCTACGTCCGTGCTTGTCAGCTTTTCGACGTTCTCCCTGGTATACTTTTTTGACATTTGCCGTTGTCCTATTTAAGGGGCCTGCAGCGCCGCCGATCAAAAACCATTAATCCTAAATACGGGGCGACTCGCGAGGCTGCACTTGCGCCTCAAGAATCCGCGCCTCAAGCTCGAATACGTGGAGATCCGAAACGTTGAGGTCTCGCAGCGCGCGTGCAAGCTCCAAAACATAGTCGACGTTGCGGCCGCTTCGGCCTGCGCAGCGATTGATCTGCGCAACCATCTCTTCTGCCGGCGCGTTACCGAGAAAGGCGAAATTACCTCTTGGTGCGCGATATGTGACGCCTGACGCGCGATCGTCGTCGAAGTAAATCTCAACATCTTCACGACGGTAGCCATTGATCTCGCGTTGATCGAGATGTTCGAACACATTGGCCTTAATCAGGAATGCGCGTCCGTAGCAGCGTCCGTCTTTTGCTTCGACGAGGGTCACGACCCTACCAGGATCGCTTTGTATTCCCCGATGATCGTGTGAACCTTGCCAAAACCGCGTTTTCCAACCTCGAATGTGGGCGCGACGCGCCTCCTTGTAGGGGAAATCCTGGCGCCAGATTAGCGAGCCGTAACCGAACACCCAAACAGACCTGGTCGCATAAGAAGACCCTTTCATAGTGCCCCTGTTTGACCCCGATTAGTGGCGTGGTCGTTGCTCATCCAAGAATTCTGTTAGGACATTTAAGCGCAACCATCAGGTTGCTGGCTATGCGTTTTCGGCGAAAATTGAGACCTGGAAGGTTTCGATCGAAATACATGACCGCACTTTTGAACGAGGGCTAACAGATCGGTCAGTCTCGTTCCTGGCAGCGTATCAATCCAAAAGCTAGGGTTGATTCAACCTTGTTGCCGTATGTCAGCTTTCCGTTG